>CAWJSN010000003.1:0-413822 GCA_963845575.1 uncultured Solirubrobacterales bacterium
GATGTTTATGTACGTCTACCTTCGACGACGTTCAAGGTAGCTGCTACGGTCGACGTGAAGCGAATCGCCGACTCCTGCGGCTACGGCGTCCCGCTGATGAGCTACGAAGGCGAGCGGCGCAATTCCCGCGCCTGGGCAGAGGGCAAGCTGGCCAAGCAGGGCCCGCATGCGCTGGAGGAGTACATGACCCAGCGCAACGCCGAGAGCATCGACGGGCTCCCGGCGCTGCGCGATTGAATTTTCCTAGGGCTTGTACACCGAGGTCCGGCACGGCTGCTGCTGGCAGACGTTGAACACTGCTCCGGCCGGCTCTAGGAACTCGGACTTCTGCAGGCGGGCCAACGGCGTGTTGCGCACATCCGGGTGGGGATCGATGTTGTTCGGCGGGTTGTCCATCGGCGCAAGATTGGCCAGGGGTGGCGGCTGAACACGTCCGGGGCCGCTGTCCCAGATCTCCACCGCCGAGCCCCCGAAGGGGAAGTGCTTGATCGCCGGGAGCCCGTAGAACAGATTGCGATCCTGCCGGCGGTTGGTGCTCAGATCGAGCGCGGGCTGATAAACCGAGGCGCCAATCGTGCGCGCCTCCAGCGCCGCGGCATAGTTGCTGACCTGGTGGTCGCCGTAGGCGATTTGCATCAGCACCGTGTGCGACGGGGTGTCGGGCAGCGGATGCGAGGTCATCTGCTGTGCGTAGCCCTCAGGATCGCCACGATCCCACAGCTGCTGGATCAGATCGAGCAGCCACGGATGGATGCGACGGGTCGGGATAGGAGGCGTACAGCAGCGCCCCGAAGGGAGCGAAGTCCGTGCTGCGCTGGACCAGCACGTTGGCGTAATCCATGCCCGTGACCCCCAGGGTGGCCCGCCGGAAATCGGGGGCCACCGCGGTGGTCAGGCCGCCCTCGATCCCACCCTGGCTGTTGCCGTCGTAGTACAGATGAGAGGCGTCGATGACCGGTCGTCCGCCGGACTGGAAGACCGGGTTGCCGGCGAAGCCCTGCGCATTGCGCAGCAGGCGGCCCAGGATAGAGCGTGTTCAGCACGCCCTGCTGAAGGCGATCGATTACGGGCGCGAACAGGTTCAGGTTGACCACCGCGCTGGCGTCGTTGCTCGAATCGCCCTGGCCAGCCCCCACCAGTCGGTGGCGCAGAAGACCATGTTGTGCTCGGTGGCCATCGCCTGGACGTTGCTGGCCGTCACCTCGGTGTGCGAGCCCAGCAGCCCATGCCCGTAGAGGGAGACGCGGGCCTGGTTGGTCGGGGCTGGCCGAGCTGGGCACGATGCACTCGAAGTGCGCCGTGGTCGTGTTGCCCGGGGATCTGAGTCGGCGTAGCGTCGCGACGATGCGAGCTGTAGTGGAAACCCGCCGTCGCGTCGGCCCCGCAAACCATCAGGTAACAGGGAACCGAGAACGTGCCCTGGACCGCGTGATCGTCCCGGCGAAGTCCGGTTGACGGGGGCAGCGTCGAGATCGAGGCGATCTGGTACGCCGGCGCGCGGCCCTGTGGCATGTTGTCGGCCAGGTTGTCATCGCCAAGTTGGCCGAAGGCGTTGTTGCGGATGGCCAGCAGCCGCCCGGTCTCATCCCGCGTTGAGGCGACGGTGAAGTCCCAGGCCTCATAGAGGCTGCGGCGGGCAAACTCCGGCTCGGCCCAGCACGCGGAAGATGCGCGCGTAACGGCCGCGCTGGGAGCGCTCGGCAACGGGAGCTTTCGCCCGCGGCGCAGCTGGGCGAACCAGCGCGGTGCGGGGATCGGCCGGCCTGAGGCAGTGCGCAAAAACCGCAGGGCGACGACGTAGGTATGGCTCTCGAGCAGGGCCTTGGCGGGATGGATCTGCGAAGTCGGTGATGGCCGGCGCTGGAGCGTTGGCGTCGAGCTCTGACCAGATCAGCTGGCGGCGTCCGGTGGCCTCGTCGATCAGCAGGACCGGCTGGCGTTTGGCATACGGCGCGGGCCATGTTGACGAGCGGGACTGCGCCGGTGCCGGTTCATGGCCTGCCTGGCTATCGAGGCCAGGGATGTGAAGAATGATCGCGCTGCCGGGACTGAAGCCGTCGTTGCGATCGAACGGGCCAACGGCCGATCCGCTGACCCTTGAGGTTGACCGGCATCGCACCGGCGGGAAGATGAACGCGGCGACCGGTGGCGCTGCTGCGGTCAACGCGAGTGAAGCGGTTATCCGGGAACGGGAACAGGCAGAGGTGGCCTGAATAGGGCTGGCAATCCGCGCCGGGGCGCGTCGCCGCGAGGCGGTCGCGGGCATTGCCGCGGAGGCCAAGACAAACAGTGCCGAGATCGCAAGCAGCGCAGCTCGGCGGCCGCGCAGGTCTGAAGTGCGCTCCGATGGCGCCCATGAGCTCTCCTCTCTCCTCCCCGGACCGGTTGGGCCGGGAACACCGACGGGAGAAGCCTGATTACCGGGCCAGCGCGGGCCGCGGCGCGACCGCCGGCGCGACGGACGCGCCGACCGACGGCGCAATGGCGAGCGGGTCGCGCTCGGCGCGCTCCCGAGACTGCGACCACGCTGACCGCGGACGGGCGACCTGGAAGCCCTGGACGAGCTCGACCCCGAGCTGGGTCAGGGCCTCCAGCTCGGCTTGCGTTTCGACCCCTTCGGCGACGAGGTGGCCTCCGGTCTGCCGGGCGTATCCGAGCAGAGCCGAGATCAGCGCGCCGCGGTCTGGATCGGCGTCGATATCGCGGATCAGGGAGCGGTCGAGCTTCATGTAGCTCGGCCGCACGGTGGTCATCTGGCGCAGGCCGGAGTAACCCGCGCCCATGTCGTCGACGGCGAAGCGAACCCCCTGCCGCCTGAAGCTCGGAGATCTCGCGTGCAGCCCGGGGGTGTCCTCGAGCAGGCTGTTCTCAGTCAGCTCGAGGATCAGCCCCTCGAGGAGTCCGGCCAGCGCCGAGGATCGCCTGCGGTGCGGTTGTCAGCAGGAGCGGGCCCGAGAGGTTGACGCTCAGCAGGGTTCCCTCGGGGCGGGGAGAGAAGCAGCTTCAGCGGCTTCGCCAGGCAGGCCAGCTCGAGCTCGTCGCGGAGCCCGAACTCGTCGGCGAGCGCGAACCAGTGCAGCGGATTGGAGGTGCCCGCGGGTCTGGAAACGGGCCAGGGCCTCGTAGGCGTGGGTGCGGCCGGCCTGTGGTGACGATGGGCTGCACGGCCATGGTCAGGCCGTCGCCGGCGATCAGTCGCTCGAGGGCCTCCTGGGCGCCGCCGTGCCTCCCGGGCGACGAGCGCTCCCGGCGTAGAGCGACACATGTCGCGCGGCCGGTGCGCTTGGCCACCCGCAGGGCGACGTCGACGGCGCGCAGCAGCGCTCTCGGCGTCTTGGCCATCGCGGGGAATGAGGGCGATCCATCGATGCAGGCCGAGGCGCCGGGGGGTCTCGGCGCCGGCGCCGAGACCGTCGAGCAGGCGCCGGGCCGAGGGCGACCGGATCGGGGTCACTGACCGACGAGTCCGAACTCATCACCGCCGAGGCGGCCGACACGGCCGCATTCCCCCGGCCGTGCTGCCACGCGCTGTACGACCGAGACCAGCACGGCATCGCCGGCCGCATGGCCGCTGGCCTTGTTGATGGCCCCGAAGTTGTCCAGGTCGACGCAGCAGCACGGCCAGGTTCCGGTGCTCGTCGGCTCGGCCGGCGACCGGTCGAGCCGGTCGCGGAAGGCGGCCCGGGACAGAGCGCCGGTGAGGCCATCGTGGTCGGCGGCGTAGCGGGCCCGATCGAGCATCGCCGCGCAGCTCGCGGGTCATCCGGCCGCAGGTCAGCAGCAGAGCGACCGCCGCCATGACCAGGCCGACGTAGGCCAGGGTGATCGTGCCGTCGCGCAGGCAGGGGAGCAACAGGGAAAGGAGCAGCAGCGCCCGGCCGACGCCGCCGACGCGGCCACCGCGGGCGATCACGCCGCTGGCCACGGCGGCCAGCCACAGGAGCGAGAGACGTCACCCGCTCGGGACCGAGGCCGATGATCAGGACGGCCGACAGCGGGGCCAGGGACTCCTCGAGCTTCAACCAGTCGGTGTGGGGCATGGCCAGCTGCACCCCGGCGGTGGCGGCGATGATCGCGAACCCACTGGCGCAGACCACCGGCAACGTCGTCAGCTCACGATCGCCGTCAAAAGTACGACCGCGACCAGGGCTAGGGTCGCGCGAGCGACCGACGCGGTTCTTCGCGCACGCAATACCTCGTCAGGGAGGTGCCCCATAGGCCTCACCCTCCATATCTCGGCTTCAGGCCGATTTAGTTGAGGCTGGGCGCGCAGTTCGCTGATTGCGACTCCCGCCTCGCGCGGGACGTGCGCACGCGCAAACCGCGTCCGGGCCCAAAGCGGGCCTGCCCGATGCCGGCCCGGCGCGGGCTATGTTCCGAGCATGGAACCCGGTAGGTCCAAGCCGTCCGCGGGCGCCGACGGCATGCCCGGTCCGTCCAAGCCGTCCGCGGGCGCCGACGGGATCAGCCGCGGGCTTGTCCTGCTCCTCGCGGTGGCCTGCGGCGCGGCAGTGGCCAATCTGTACTACGTCCAGCCTCTCCTGGGCACTCTGGGCCATGCCCTGGGCGTCTCCGACGGGACCGCTGGGCTGCTCGTCACGGTCACCCAGATCGGTTACGTGATCGGCCTCGCTCTGCTGGTCCCAGTCGGGGACCTACGGGAGCGCCGTGGTCTCATCAGCGGAACTCTGATCCTCACCGCGGCTGCCCTCGGCGTGGCCGCCGCCGCTCCGAGCTTTGTCGTCTTCGGCGCCGCGCTGGCCGTGGTCGGCCTGACCTCGGTGGTGGCCCAGATCATCGTTCCCATGAGTTCGTCGCTGTCGGCTGACCACGAGCGCGGGCGAGTCGTGGGCACGGTGATGAGTGGCCTGTTGATCGGCATTCTCGTGGCGCGGACGGTGAGCGGGCTGGTCGCGGCCGCGCTGGGCTGGCGCGCGGTGTTCGCGCTGGCCGCAGTGGGCATGATCGTCCTGGCGGCGACATTGCGCCGGCTCCTCCCCGCGTTCCGCCGAGCACCTCGCTCTCCTACGGAGCCCTGCTGCGGTCGGTTTTACAGCTCATCGGATCAGAACCCGTACTGCGCCAGCGGATGGTCCTGGGCGCCCTGTCATTTGGGTGCTTCAGCATTCTCTGGACCTCACTCGCGTTTCTCCTCGGGGCCCCGCCGTATGGCTACGGCAACGCGGTCATCGGGTTGTTCGGCCTGGCCGGACTGGCCGGAGCGCTCGCCGCGTCGGTGGTCGGACGCATGGCTGATCGCGGACACGGTTCGGCGGCCAGCACGGCGTCAGTGTTCGTCATGCTCGCCAGCTGGGCGGTCCTGGCTGCCGGCCGCACCTCGGTGGTGCTCCTGATCATCGGCATCGTGGCCCTCGATCTCGGGGTCCAGGGACTGCACATCTCCAATCAGAGCGCCATCTATGCGCTCAGCGCCGAGGCCCGCAGCCGCCTGACCACCGCCTACATGGTCAGCTGCTTCGTGGGCGGCGCGATCCTCTCGGCCCTGAGCACGAGCCTCTACGCCAGCGCGGGCTGGAGCGGCGTGTGCATCCTGGGCGCGCTCACCGCAGCCATTGCGCTGATTTCCTGGGTGGTCAGCTTCTTCGCCCTTCGCGCCGGCGCTGCCCGACGCGGTGAGCTGAGCGTTGCCGAGGCCGACTGACGCGGTTCACCTCCTCGGGCGCGGTCCTATGATCGGTTTGGTGAGAGTGCTCGCCTCCGGTTTCGGGCTCTCGAGGTCGTGAGTGCGGTGGCCGCGCCTCCCGCCGAGCCGCGCGGGGGGAGCAGCGTCAAGGTGGTCTTCACCGGGCTGATGCTGGTGCTGCTGATGGCGGCGCTCGATCAGACGATCGTCCTCCACCGCGCCCCCACGATCGTCGGCGACCTCGGCGGTCTCACCCACATCTCCTGGGTGGTCACCGCCTACCTGCTTGCCCAGACCGTCGTCACGCCGGTGTACGGCTGGGCGCCGGAGCAGCATGCCGACCTGGCCGGGCTGCTCACTCGACCGGCTCGCGAGCTGGTCCGCGAGCCGGCTGAGCACGACGTCGGCGCTCCGGCCTGACGGGCCGACTGAGCGCCCCCGGCCTCGGCGCCCCGGCGGCCCGGCGGGCCGGAGGCCCAGCGTCCGGGCGGCCCCGGGGCCCGGCCGCGCGCTCTACCCCAGCTGCTCGGGGTCGGTGATGATGCGCGACCCCTGGGTTCGGCCCTTGGTCACGAAGCTGATCACCCAGCGCACCATGACCACGAGTCGGTTCTGAAACCCGATCAGGTACCAGATGTGCACCACCAGCCAAATTACCCACGCCGGGAGGCCGCTCAGATGAAGCGGGCCGATGTCGGCCACCGCCCGACCGCGTCCGATCGTGGCCAGGTTTCCCTTGTCGATGTAGCGGAAGGGCGGCACCGGCTTGCCCTCCATGCGTCGTTGCACCAGCCGGGCAGCGTAGGCACCCTGCTGAATGGCCACCGGGGCCAGACCGGGCAGGCCGAGGGTGCCGCCGGCCCCGTCGCTCACGCTGGCCATGTCCCCCAGAGCGATGACCTCGGGATGGCCAGGCAGGGTGAGGTCGGGTGCCACGGTAACCCGGCCCGCTCGGTCCACCTCCGCGCCGCTCTGCTCGACCGAGCTTCGCCGCCAGACCAGAGGCCATGACGCCGGCCGCCCAGATCACGGTTCGCGCGGGCACACGCTCCGTGGAGCCCGCGATCGACCGCAGAGAAACGCCCTCGGTGTCGATACCGACCACCGTCTTCTGAACCGCGGGCTCGACGCCGAGCTTCTGAAGCGAGCGCGTGGCCTTGGCCGACAGCGACTCGGGAAACGCGGTCAGGAGCCGGTCTGCGGTTTCCACCAACAGGATCCGGGCCTGATCGGGGTCGATGCGCTTGAACGAGTCTGGAGCGTGTCCCGGGTGAGCTCCCCGATCTGGCCGGCGATCTCCACCCCGGTGGGGCCGCCGCCCACGACCACGAAGGTCATCTCGGCCCGGCGCTCCTCGTCGCTTTCGGTCAGCTCCGCTCGCTCGAAGGCATCGAGGATGCGCGAGCGGACCCAGAGGGCGCTCTCCAGGGACTTGACCTCCCCCGCCACCTCGCGCCACTCCTCGTGGCCGAAGTAGGCGTAGCTCGAGCCAGCGGCCACGATCAGCGAGTCGTAGTCGATGTGATCGGGCATGCCATGCACGAGATCGGCGTCGAGCAGGACCCGGCGACGCTCGAGGTCGAAATCCGTCACCGCAGCCATCAGAACCTGCACGTTGTCGGCCGAGCCGAACATGGACCGCAGCGGGTAGGTGATGTCGCTGGGCGAAAGCGATCCGGTGGCCACCTGGTAGGTGAGCGGTTGGAAGAGATGGAAGTTGCGGTAGTCGATCAGGGTCACGCTGACCGGGGCGCGGCGCAGATGCTTGACCACCTGGAGACCACCGAAGCCGCCCCCGATGACCACGACCCGGTGTCCGCCGTCGGGCCTGCTCTCGAGGCCGCTCATCGGACGGTGGTCCGCTGGAGACGGCGATGAAGACGGCGGGACAAGGTCAGAGCTCCGGGGTAGTCGCTGTCAGGATGATTAGGTCGAGCATGCCCCCGCCCATGGATCATCAACCGAAGGTAGATCAATGCTGGTGACCCGGCGTGGTGGCCAGCTCGAGCTGATCACGCAGACCGATCATGCCGCAGTGGCCGGTGCGCTGGCTGAACACTGGGGCAACGCCAAGTTCTCGACCCCGGCGGCTGCGCAGGCCCTGCTCTGCGCAGCGATTCACCACGACGACGGATGGCTCGAGCTCGACACGCGACCGGCCTACAACCCCGCCGCTCGGCGACCGGCGCATTTCACCGAGATCCCCCTCACCGACAGCGTCGGTCCATACGGTCGCGGGGTCGAATCGGTGTATGCCCGGGACCCCCTGGCCGGGGTCCTGTGCAGCATGCATTGGAGCGGGTTCTCGACCTCCCGCTGGGGGGCCGGCGGCGCCAGCGCTGCTCAGGACCCTCTGGCTCTCGAGGTGGTCGCCTCCCAGGAGGCCCGGTGGATGGCACCGCTGCGCCAGGCCTGGGGAAACCGGGGCCGGCGCAGTGAATTCGACGCCCACACCTGGCATGCCTATGAGGTGCTCCAGGCGGTCGACCTGATCTCCTTGGGTCTCGGTCTGATCGATACCGATGCGCCGGCCGACGGCGGTGAAACTGTTCCGATCGCCGCCACATTGAGAACCCTGGATCAGGAACCGGGGCCGCGGACGGTCGCCAGCGTGCCCCGGGCGGCGGGCGGCGGCGTGGTCACGCTCACCCTGCTCCTGCGCAGTCCGGGGTGTGTGGAGCTCAACCCGTATCCACTGGACGCCACCGAGGTGGCAATTGAGATCCCTCTCCGGCGCCTTCCCGATCGTCCCTTCGAGTCAGGGGCGCAGGCCGCAGCGGCCTACCACGACGCGGCGCCCGAGATCCGGCGGTTGACCGTGGTCGCCCCCGGGGATTAGCCCGGGCTATTCGGCCTGGGCTCCGGGCGGCTTGAGGATCGTGTCGATGTACTCCTGAGCCAGCCGCTTGGGCGCCCTGATCAGCCAGCCTTCGATCAGCAGCTCCCGAAGCTCGTCGGCATCGATGCGCTCCAGGCGAACCAGCACCGACGGGTGGCCGTCGAAGTGAGGCGTGGTGAAATAGATCTCCGGGTCGTCGCCGAGCAGAGCCTCCTTGACCCCCAGATGCTCCACCCGGACTCCGAGGATCGGGCCTTCCGGTGCCGCCTCGCCGAGCGCGCGCAGCTCGGTCCCGCGCAACGGTCGCTCCCAGGCGAAGCTCTTTCCCTTGACCTGCCAGAACGCCCGTCCGCGGGCCGACGGTGTCTCCTCGGTCTCCGGTAGCGCCTGGGCAATCCGGCGTACGTCTTCCCAACTGGCCATGGGTCCAAAGTTACTCTGAGGTTTGCTGCGCTGGCGCACGAGCCATACTCGTTCTATGCCCACAGACCCATCACCCATGACCCTGGCTCAGGCCGTCAGGCGCGCCGTCGAGGTCGTCGATCCCGACGACGATGATCCACAAGCCGGCGAGTATGAGCGGGCGTTCGAGGATGCCGACGAGCCGGTGCGCGGGGTCGACGATGTCGAGGAGCGGGTGGGCACCGTGCTAGCCGACCTGGACCCCGCCGTGGAGAGTGGGACGCTGGCCGTGGCCGGAGCGATCACCACCTATCTGCGCTACCGCCGCGACGCGATCAATGCCGATCCCGAAGAGCTGATCCGCCTGGCCGCGCGGGCCGAGTGGAAGGGCGACCCGCCGGACGCCGTCTCCGTCTGGCTGGCCGAGCGGGGCATCCAGATCTAGCGGCTGGAGCACGTGTGGCTCCCGACCAGAATCACTGACGGGCGGCGGTCGAGGGTGCTTCCCTGCCCCTAGCCATCTCCCTGCTGGGCTGCGGTCATCCCCACGTTCCCGACGTCCTCGGGGTGATCGCCGCCGAACCCGATGTCCGGCTGGCCGCGGCTTGGGACCCGTGGGCGGTGCCCGGCGCGGTGGCCAGTCACGCCGTGCAATCTCTGGACACGGCGATCACCCGCGCCGATGCGGTCATCGTGTGCGCTCCCACCGACCGCCGCCCGGAGATCTGCGTGCGGGCGGCACGAGCGGGACGACCGATCCTGGTCGAGAGGCCGATCGCCCGGACCGCCGCCGAGGCACGTGCCGCGGCCAGAGAGATTCAGCGCAGCCGCACCCCGGCCAGCGCCGCGCTGTTCCTGCGTGAGCTCCCGGCCCTTCACCGCCTGCGCGCCGTTTTGCGCTCGGGCCTGCTCGGACGGCTTTCGGGCGCTAGCGCCGACTATGTCCACGGCGGAGCCCTCGATGGGGCGATGAGCGGAGCGGCGGCCTGGATGCAGGATCCACGTCGCGCCGGAGTGGGTGGGTTCGGCGATCTCGCTCTGCACCTCCTCGACGCGTTCGCGGTCCTCGGTCAGCTGCCGGCTCTGGAGGCGGTCGCGTTTGACCGAGGGCGCCCGGGCGCGAGCGATCTGGGCGGTGCGGCCGTGGGTCGCTGGGCCGACGTGCCCCTGCTCCTGCGCACCAGCTGGGTCACGCTTCCGGCGGAGCTCAAGGTGGCCGTGACCGGATCGGCGGGGAGCGCCGTCGTGCGCGGCGGCACGCTCGAGCTGACCGGCTCAGACGGAGCCCCCGAACGCTGGGTGGGAGCGCCCCCGGACCCCGGGGAGGCGGCGCGGGCGTTCATCGGCCGCCTACGTACCCGACGCCTGGAGAGCGACAGTCTGGCCGCGGCGATTCGCGCACAGGAAGCGATCGGGCGCGCCCTCCACCTGCGCTGAGCGTTTTGCCGGCTGTGCCGGGGGGGTACGCAGATGAGGCAAGCCTCCCAAGGAGCAGCCATGCCCCCACCCGACACACCCAACCCCGGCCCTCGACATGAGCACGAACGCCATTACGAGCGTGCTGCGGATCCCGCCGAGGCAGCCGACCGCCCCCTGGAGCCGAAGTCATCGCCACACGAGCTCTCCGAGACCGACGCGCCGAGCCCGGGAAGCCATCAGGACGCTCAGGATCCTCATCACGCGCTGAACACCCGAGTCGGCGAGCCGGACCCCACGGCGGACTCAGACCCGTACCGCCAGCCGACGGCCGACGACGAGCTGGACCGGGCGTCGGGCACCCAGGGCGAAGGTCAGGGCGCCGAGGAGTAGCCCCTGGCCGCTGGAGCGCGACGGGCCGGGCCTGCAGAGCGCGACGGCGAGATTGCGGGGTGTGGCCGCGCGGTCGCGATACTGAGAGCCGATGAGCGGCCCCTTCGATTCCCCCTACGCCCACGGCTTCGTCCGTGTGGCCAGCGCGGTCCCGCACGTGCGCATCGGCAACCCAGCGTTCAACGCTGCACGGACGCTGTCGCTGGCGGCCGATGCCGACCGGGCTCAGGTTGCCCTGGTCATCTTTCCCGAGCTGGGGCTGGCCGGATACAGCAGCGAGGATCTCTTCCACCAGGCCGCCCTGCTTGACGAGGTCAGCGCGGGGCTGCAACAGATCGTGCAGGCCAGTCAGGGCCTTCGTCCGGTGATCGTCGTGGGCGCTCCACTGCGCGTCGAGGGTGGCCTGTTCAACGCCGCCATCGTGATCCATTCCGGCCGCATCCTCGGCGCGGTGCCCAAGAGCTTCATCCCGGAGTACCGCGAGTTCTACGAGAAGCGTCAGTTCCGCGCCGCCCGTGACGTGGTCCGCAATGAAATTTCGCTGCTCGGGGAGACGCTGCCCTTCGGGCCCGACCTGATCTTCGCCTGCCGCGACCTACCCGACTTCGTCGTGCACGTGGAGATCTGCGAGGACCTGTGGGCGGCCATCCCACCCAGCACCGATGGTGCGCTGGCCGGGGCAACCGTGCTGGCCAACCTGTCGGCCAGCAACATCACCGTGGCCAAGGCGAGCTACCGGCACACGCTGTGCGAGTCACAGTCGGCGCGGACAATCTCCGCCTACATCTACACCGCAGCGGGAATGGGCGAGTCGACCACTGACCTGGCCTGGGACGGTCAGGCGATGATCTACGAGAACGGGCAGCTCCTGGCCGAGTCCCAGCGGTTCGCCGAGAACGAGCAGCTGTTGGTCAGCGACGTCGACCTCGACCGGATCGTCTCTGACCGGCGCCGGACCAGCAGCTATGGAGACCTGATCCACGACCGCCGCGAGGTGCTGGCGCGAATGCGTCGCGTCGAGTTCGAGCTGGATATGCCGGCGCAGGCAACGCCGCTGCGCCGCCGCGTGGAGCGCTTCCCCTACGTCCCCGCCGATCCGGCGACTCGCAGCGATCGCTGTGAGGAGGTCTACAACATCCAGGTCCAGGGCCTCGAGACCCGCCTGCGGGCCACGGGAATCAAGAAGATCGTCATCGGAGTATCGGGAGGATTGGACAGCACTCATGCCCTGATCGTGGCCGCTCGGGCCATGGACCGACTCGGACTGCCCCGCGAAAACGTCCTCGGCTACACCCTCCCCGGCTTCGCCACCAGCGAGCTCACGCTGCGCAACTCCCACGCCCTGATGAAGGCCCTGGGGGTCAGCGACAACGAGATCGACATCCGGCCGTCGGCCCGGCAGATGCTCAAGGACATCGGTCATCCCGCGGCCGACGATGTGCCCCAGTACGACATCACCTATGAGAACGTGCAGGCGGGGGAGCGGACCTCGCACCTGTTCCGGCTGGCCAATTTCCACGGCGGTCTCGTACTCGGTACCGGCGACCTGTCCGAGCTGGCCCTGGGGTGGTCGACCTACGGCGTGGGGGACCAGATGTCGCACTACAACGTCAACGCCTCGGTCCCCAAGACGCTGATCCAGTTCTTGCTGCGCTGGGCCATCGATGGACACGAGTTCGGCGAGGAGGCCAGCGAGGTACTTCAGTCAGTGCTGGAGACCGACATTTCGCCCGAGCTGGTGCCGCGCAGCGCGGAGGCCAGCGGCGACGGCCCCGAGCAGACCAGTGAGAGCGTCGTCGGCCCCTACGAGCTCCAGGACTTCTTCCTCTACTACGTGCTGCGCTTCGGCTACCGCCCGAGCAAGGTGGCCTACCTGGCCCAGCACGCCTGGGGCGATCGCGCTCGCGGCGAGTGGCCCGACCTGATCCCCCGCGAGCGCCGCAACCAGTACTCGCTGGACGAGGTTCGCCACTGGCTCGAGGTGTTCCTGGTCCGTTTCTTCCAGACCAGCCAATTCAAGCGCTCCGCCCTTCCCAACGGTCCCAAGGTCGGCTCCGGCGGCTCTCTGTCACCCCGCTCAGACTGGCGGGCACCCAGCGACAGTGAGGCCGCGGCCTGGCTGGCCGAGCTTCGGGCGGGCGTCCCCGCAGGCGACTGAGTCCCGGGGTCGCGCTCCGGTCTAGGTCGCGGCGCGGCGGTTCGCCTCTGCGGCCATCAGCAGCATCCCCCCGTCGACGACCAGCGAGCTCCCGGTCACATACGAGGCTGCTCCACTGGCCAGGAAGACCACGGCCGCCGCGACCTCTCTGGCGTCACCGGGACGGCCGGCCGGAACACCGGGGCGGCGGATGTGATGCGGATCCTCGTCGGCGGCATCGGTCATGGGAGTGGCGATCTCCCCCGGCGCCACCGCGTTGACCGTGATCCCATACTCAGCCAACTCGAGGGCCATCACCTTGGTCAGCATTCCGAGACCCCCCTTGGCCGCGCAGTACGCGGCGGCGCCGGACAGGGGTACGTGCTCGTGAACCGAGGTCACGTTGATGATCCGCCCTCCCCGCCCCTGGTCGACCATGCGGCGGGCCGCCGTCTGGGTGGCCAGGAAGGCAGCGGTCAGGTCGGTCTCGAGCACCTGGCGCCAGGTTTTCAGCTCCAGTTCCAGAAACGGCGTGGCGTGTCCGGTACCCGCGTTGTTGACGAATACATCGAGGCCCCCGAGTTCGCCGATCAGTCCCTGGATGGCTGGACGGATGGCGCCGGTGTCGGTGAGCTCGAGGCCGGTGGTTCGTGCCTCTTGGCCGCAGGCCCGTATCTCCTCGGCGGTGGCCCGTGCCCCATCCCGGTCGCGCCAGGTGATCGCGACGTCATAGCCGGCCTGGGCCAGGCCGACCGCGCAGGCCCGTCCGATGCCGGAGTCGCCACCGGTGACGATGGCCCGTTGGCCCGGCTCGCTCTCAGTCATGGACATCCCTTCCGTCTCGGGTGCGCTTCGTAGGCTCGCCGCTCCCGAGGGCGGGTAAACCGGGGATGGACCGTGCGCGCAAGACCTAAGCTCCGGCCGTGGAGAGCGCCAAGCTGCTGTGCTGGAACCTTGCCGGCAAGGTGAGGCGGCTGCCCGAGCAGGCTCACCGAGTGGCCGAGGCGGGCGCCGATCTTGTCTGCCTGCAGGAAGTGCGGCCGAGCACCGCAGAGGCCTGGACCGTAGCGCTGGCGCAAACCGGGCTGGTCTGCGTAGCGACGGCTGATCCCCAGTGGGCCAGCGACCGGCGGCCGTTGATCACGCTGACCGCCGGCCGCGACCGGCTGAGGCCGGAGGCGGTACCGGCGGTTCCCTGGCCCGAGCGAGTCTTGGCGGTCACCGTCAACGGACTGCTGGTGGTCAACGTCCACTCGCCCATCAGCCCCAAGCCGGACCTGGCCAAGGTTCGCACCCATGAGGCGGTGAGTACCTTCCTCCGGGCTCGGCCAGGCCCTGCCGTGTGCTGCGGGGACCTGAACACGCCCCGTAAGGAGCACCCCGATGGTCGCGTCTGGACCTTCGCGCGTGACCGGTCCGGGAAGCTGCGGTCCGACCGGGGGGAACGCTGGGACCAGGCCGAGCTGTCGGTCATCCGGGGACTCGCCGACGCCGGCTACCGGGATGCCTTTCGTGATCTCTACGGGCCCGAAGCCCAGGAGCTGAGCTGGGAGTGGGTGCGCTGGCCCGGCGGCTATCGCCTGGACCACCTGATTGCCTCCGAGGAGGTCGCGGTGAGCTCCTTCGAGTACTGCCACCGGTGGCGGCTCGAGGGGCTCTCCGATCACTCTCCGCTGCTGGCCGAGCTGGCCTGGATGCCGCCGTGATCCACAATCAAGCCCCGCCTTCCAACGTCCTGGACGCCGCCGTGATCCACAATCAGCCCTGCCCCCCAACCGCGTCCCGGGGGGCCATCGGACGTTTCCCGCCAGATAGGCGATTTTCATCCAAAGGCGGCGCCCAGGCGCCGGGCGGGCTCGCGCATCCTTGGGTCGCCGAGCGGATCGCGGCCACCGGGCAAGTGTCGCGCCCGCCGGCAGTACTCAGGGCCGATCAGCGGCCAGGAAGCGGGCCCAGATGTCGCCCAGAGCGAGCTGGTCGGTCGTGTTCAGGCGATCGAAGAAGAACCGCCTGACTCCCTCGCGATGAGTCAGACGGGCAGCCGTCACCTTTTCCAGTCCGGCCTCGGTGAGCTCGGCAAACAGCCCTCGGCCGTCGCTCTCCGCCGCGCAGCGCGTGACGTAACCGAGCTGGACGAGGCGGTCGACCATGCGGGTCAGCCCGCTGCGGCTGAGCAGGACCCGTCCGGCGATCTCTGACATCCGCAGCCTGTGGTCTTCGGCGTCGGCCAGGAACATCAGAACCTCGTAGGCGGATACCGAGAGGCCGTGCTCGGCCCGCATCTGAGCGTCAAGCACCCGGGTGATGGCGGCATGGACCCGCAAGAACCCACGCCACGCCGTGAGTTCGTGGTCGGTCCAGGGGGGTGATTCGATTGGCGGAGCGATAGGAGGCATGGTAGATCTGGACGGCCGCGTCCACCCGGTCAGTCGGCGTCGGGGGCCACGCGACCAACAGAGCTTCCGGAGCGCAGGGAGTAATTGTAGAAACAACCATACCATCCGATAATTGTGCGCACAATGATCGTCTTGCGTTTCCAGCGCCCGTGGCGGTTGAAACCATTCTCTACCGCCAAAGTAGTTGCATCCACAATTACATGGTATGATTGCTCGGGCAACGACCTATTCCCTTAAACCCGTGTAGGAGAGGCCATGAAGCTGGACGGGATGCACCACATCACGATGATCACCGGCGACGCGCAGCGGAACGTCGAGTTCTACGCAGACGTTCTCGGCCTTCGCCTGGTCAAGAAGACCGTCAACTTCGACGCGCCCGAGGCCTACCACCTGTATTTCGGCGATGAGCGGGGCTCGCCGGGCTCAATCCTGACCTGGTTCGAGTTCGCCGGGGCGCGCCGCGGTCAGGCCGGCGCCGGGATGATCCACATGATCCAGCTCGGCGTGGCCTCCGAGGCCTCGCTCGACTTCTGGGCCCAGCGGCTGGCCGCCCGGGGCTACCCAAGCCAGCGCCAGGCCGGCTCGCTGCGTTTCGAGGACTACGACGGACTGAGGTTCGAGCTGGTTGTGGCTGACGACGGGAACCCGCCCCTACGCGCGCAGCATCCGGAGGTTCCGGCTGAACACGCGATCCTCGGCGTCGAGGGTGCCCGCGCGTACACCGCTCGCGGGCCCGATGCCGACCGCGAGTTGCTCACCGAAACGCTCGGCTTCACCGATCTCGGAGACGGCGAGTATCGGTGCAGCGGAGACGAGCGCCACTTCCATTGGGGCTACGACGAGTCCGCCGAGCGTGGAGTCCAGGGCGCCGGGACCGTTCATCACATCGCCTGGCACTCGACCGACGAGGAGCACACTGCGTGGCAGCGGCGGGTCGCTGAGGCCGGGATGCACGTCACCCCGGTTATCGACCGCGACTACTTCAAAGCGATCTACTTCCGTCAGCCACAGGGCATTCTGTTTGAGATCGCCACCACCTTGCCCGGCTTCGCCGTTGACGAGGACCCCGCGCACCTCGGAGAGGAGCTGCGACTGCCGGCCCAGCACGAGCACCTGCGCGCGCAGCTCGAGCGGATCCTCACGCCTGTGAACAACCCGCGTGCCGCCCGCGAGGAGGCCGCACGATGAGCAGCCTGGTCTACCGCGAACGACCGGCGGAGGGAGACCCCGCCGGCCTGCTCGTTCTCCACCACGGACGCGGCGCCGACGAACACGACCTGCTCGGCTTCGCCGATGCGCTGGATCCACAGCGTCGGCTGCACGCCGTCACCCCGCGTGCGCCCCTGACCATGGAGGGCTGGCCAGGGCACCATTGGTACGTGGTTCCTCGGGTCGGCTATCCGGACCCGGACAGTTTCCGCAACGCCTACAACCAGCTGGCCGCATTCCATGACGAGATCTGGGGGGCGACCGGAATCGAGCCGGGGCGGACTGTGTTCGGCGGCTTCTCGATGGGCACGGTCATGAGCTACGCGCTTGGCCTCTCCGGAGAGCGGCCCGTCCCGGCCGGCATCCTCGCCTTCTCGGGTTTCATTCCGACCGTGGAGGGCTGGCAGCCGGATCTCGGCTCGCGATCTGACCTGCCGGTCTTCATCGCCCACGGCCGACGGGACCCGGTCATTGATGTCGAGTTCGCCCGGCGCGCCCGCGCACTCTTGGAGGCCGGCGGCCTCCCGGTGAGCTGTCACGAGTCCGACGCCGGCCACTACATAGATCCCGAGGACCTCCCGGCCTCGGTGGCCTGGCTCTCACGGGTACTCGCCGAGCAGTCGACCAGCACGCCGAGCTGACGATCGGCTCACTCGGCAGCTGGGCGGTCGCCGATCCAGTAGCGCGGTCCAGGGCCAAGGTTGGCCGCTCGGTCGCCTGGGTTTGACAGCTGGCAGCGGTCGAGGGACAGACAGCCGCAGCCAATGCACTCGGTGAGGCCGAGCTTGAGCCGTTCGAGCTCTTCGATCCGCTCATCAATCTGGCCGCGCCACTTGCTGGACAGGCGCGCCCAGTCCCGGCGGGTGGGGACCCGCTGCGGCGGGAGCTTGGCCAGCTCGGTCCCGATCTGATCCAACGTCAGACCAACGTGCTGGGCGAACACGATGAAGGCGATCCTGCGCAGCACCGGCCGGGGGTAGCGACGGTGGCCGGAGCCCACGCGCTCGGAGCTGATCAGGCCACGCTGCTCATAGAAACGCAGGGCTGAGCTCGCGACGCCGCTGCGGCGGGAAACCTCGCCGATGGTGAGCACCTCAGGCATGAGCGACACCAAACCACCTTATGCCCTTGACTTCAAGTTTAACTTGAACTTGTAAGGTCGGCGCCGCGCAATTCGATTTCTTCGAGGAGGCCGACATGACGAGCGTTCAGACCCCGAGCGAGCAGATCACCGAGGAGGTCACCTCCTGGCCCGGCGTGACCGCAGGCCCCGGCCGACGGGGGGAATTTGCCTTCCGCGTCAATGGCCACGAGATTGGTCACCTGCACGGGGACCACGCGGCCCACTTCTCGTTCGGAAAGCAGACCGGTGAGCGGCTCCGGCAGCAGGGTCGGGTGGTCGACCACCCGGTGTTCCCGGGCAAGCCGGGCCCAGCGGCTCGGCGCATCGAAAACGAAACCGACGTGCGCGATGTCATCGAGCTGCTGCGGCTCAACTACGACCGCCTCGTAGCGCGTTACGCACCCATGAGCGCCTGACGCCCTTCCGGGCAGGGTTTGAACTGCTGGTCCTCGGTCCGCTGGTGCTACTGCTGCTGGCCTATACGGTCTATTACCTGGCGCAAGGTGTTCGCAGCGGCGGAGCCGCTCGTGTGCCCACACAAACTGCGCGCTGACCGACCGGGGTCACGCCCGTTTCGCGTTTGATGAGGGGCTCACCTCTCGAGGTGGCCGATGCGTGCGTGTAGTTTGGCCAGCGGGGCTGGCGACCACCAGTTCCAGTGGCCGAGCAGCGCCATGAGCGAGGGGACGAGCAGCGCCCTGACGATGAAGGCGTCGATCAGCACCGCCGCCGCCGTCCCGACTCCGACCTCCTTGAGGAACACAACCTGGGAGGTGGCGAAGGCGCCGATCGCCACGGCCAGCATCAGCGATGCCGCGGTGATGAGGCGTCCGGTGCGCTCGAGTCCAAGCGCCACTGCCTGGGTCTCGTCGACTCCGCTCTGGCGGATCTCCTTGATGCGCGAGAGCAGGAACACGCCATAGTCGGTGGAGAGCGCGAATACGACGGCAGCCAGGATCAGGAAGTCGGTCTCCTCGATCCCATGCTGGCTCGTGTACCCGAGCGGGCCCGTGAGTCGGCCGTCCTGGAACACGAGCACGAGCAGGCCGGTGGCGGCAGCTGTGGTCAGCATGTTCATCAGGAGCGTCTTCACCGGCAGGATGACCGAACCGGTCATCAGCCACAGCACCAAGAGCGTGACGACCACCAGGATCGCCAGCGCGACTGGCACAGTGGCGCCGATCGCGCTGCGCTGATCGGCGAAGTCAGCGGCCGGCCCACCGACCAAGACAGGCACCGGGGCCTTCGCTGCCCGCACCGCGGCGATGGTGCGCTGACCGGCCACCGAGATCGCGTCGGCGGTTCCGGTGAGCCTCAAATACCAGTGGTCGGCGCCCACCTGCCGGGGCGGCGCGACGCTCCTGACCCCCGGGATCACCCGCAGACGCTGCGCGTAGCGGGCAAGTTCCGGGCCGGCGCCCGGCGGGGCGGTGGCGAGCACCGCGATGGCCTGTCCGCCACCGAGGGCGGGGAACTCCCGAGCGAGCCGGTCCTGCACGACCCGAGCGCTCTGGCTGGTCGGAAGGACGGTCGCGTCGATCCCGCTCCAATGCACGCCCAGCGTCGGCGAGGCGACTGCCAGCAGCAGCCCGGCGGTCCCGATCGCCACGATCCAGCGCCGTCGCATCACGAATTGCGCCAGGGCAAACCACCGGCCCGTCCCGGCCGGGGGAGCCGTGGCCTTCCGCAGCCGCGGAGCCAACAGCACGAGCAGCGCGGGGGTCATCAGCAGGGCACTGGCCGCCGCGATGAGCGCCACGATCGCGCCGCCGAGTCCCATCGACACCAGGAACCTTTGGGGAAAGACGGTTAGCGATGCCATGGCGGCGGCGACGCCGAGCGCGCTGAAGATCACGGTGCGGCCGGTCGAACGCAGGGTGATCGACAGCGCCTCGGGCACCTCGGCGCCACGGCCTAGCTCCTCGCGGAAGCGCCAGACGAGGAACAGGCTGTAGTCCACTGCGAGCCCTAGCCCGACCGCGATCACCACGTTGAGCGCGAACACCGACAGCGCCAGGAACGTGTTGATGATCCGCAGCACGGTAAACGCGCCGAGCACGCTCAGCGCGCCCGCGGCCAGCGGCAGCAGCGCCGCGAGCCCGCGGAAAATGAGCACGGCGATGATCGCCACCAGCGGGAACGCGAGCGCCTCGGCCAAGCCCAGATCCTGGAGTGCCTGGTCGCCGACCTGCTTGCCCGCGACGTCGCCGCCGCCGAGCAACACGTCGTGCCGACCCTGCAGGGCAGCGGTGATCTGGGCCACCCCCGTGTCCGTGCTCGGCCCCGCGCGCAGCGTCGCTGCTACCAGCGTGCTGCGCCCGTCACGCGAGACGACCGGCGAGGGAACCCCCGCCCGCGGGACGGCGGCCAGGCCGGCGACGTCGGGCTGGGCGGCGATGGTCCGGGCCACCGACGATACGGCCGGACTCCCAGGGGGCGCGTTGACCAGGGCGAACACCCCGGGAGCGATCTCGGCCCCGGTGATCCGCTTCAGTGTTGTCTCGGCCCGGGCGCTGTCGGACTGGGGGTCGGCGAACGGGTTGGACGCTTTGAACGCGCCCGCCGCCGGTCCGCCGATCACCGCGACGACGACGAACAGAACGAGCGCCCCGAGCGCCATTCGCCGCGGGTGGCGCAGCGCCAGGTCGGCCAGCCGGGTCAGCGGGGTGCTCTGCGGGCGGCGGGTCAGCACGGAGTGCTCTCCGGGCCGGGGTCGGCCAGCAGGATCGGGCGAACCTCGTTGAGCCAGTGGAGCTTCGCCTCGGCCTGCGCGACCCCGAACATTGCCGTCGCGCGCCGGAAGCGCGACTGGGGCCGCTCGGCCAGCCGGTCCACCAGCTCGGTCAGGTGGTCCCGGTAGGCGATTGCCTCGGCCTCGTAGGCGTCTAGCAGCGAGGCCATCCGCTCCGGGGACATGTGATCACCGAAGAAGACGTGGACGAGGAACAGGCTGCGATACCGCTCGGGCGCTAACGCCGAACCGGCCAGCCAGCCGTCGAGCTGCTCCAGTCCCTGCGGGGTGATGCGGTACACCCGCCTGGTCGGGAACCGCTGCTGCGGCACCTCGGTCACGTCGAGCAGGCCGAGCCGGCACAGCCTGTCGAGCTCCGAGTACACGTGGCTGCGGGTGAGCGGAAAGAACTGGCCGATCGAGCGCTCGGCGAAAGTGGCGAGGTCGTGCCCGGTCCTCGGCTGCAGCGACATGAGCCCGAGGACTGCGTACGCCGTGGGAGACAGCCCCTCCACCATGTCCTAATAAGACTAGTCCTAATTGGACGCACAAGCAAGCTAAGTAGCCGACCGCCACCCGGCGCCGAAGATCGCCTCGGAAGTGCTTCAGGAGCCGGTGCGCAGCCTGGCTGAGACGGGGGCGTCGGTACTGATCGTGGAGCAGCCGGCTAGGCCCGCTTTTTCGACGTTGCCATACGTGGTAGGTTTGGCCAGCACCGTCGGGAAGGGCAGCAGCCGGCGGAGCGCCAACGGACCGCAAATCTAAGGGGCAGGAGCTGGCGGCAGAGCCTGGCGCAGCTCACTGTGTGGCCGGCATCGGTCACGGAGGGGATCACATGAATGAATCTTCGATGACGCGCACGTCGTGCCGCCGTTTGAGTGCTCGCACCGCACTCCTCACGGTCGCGGTGGCTGGCATCTGCGCATCAGCTGCGCCGAGTGCCTCGGCAGCGCTGTTCCCGCAGTGCCCACCAGTCGGCAACAACCAGGGTTGTAGCGAGCTGATCGTCCTAGAGCACGACTTCAGCATCCGGGTCAAGGTCGATCCGGCAGCCCCGCCAAGCGGATATGACGGGGTCGAGGACACGCTGGTCGGATTTCAGAACAACTCTGCAACGGTGGTCAGCAGCATCAACCTGGCGTCGCCCAGCGTGGGCATCTTCGCGTTCGATCAGGATGGGCTCTGCAACCCGGGTGCCTGGCCATCCGCTCCGGCGGTGACGCCATCGAGCTGTCCAGGTCCGCAGGGCTTCGGGTCGACCGGTTACGAGGGGCCGAACAACACGTTCATGTACATGAGCTCGAACCACCGCATAGGCACCGTCGCCTTCTTCGCATCTCCGATCAAGCCAGGCGGGTCGGCCTATTGGGGGCTCGAAGAGGCGCTCAAGCCGGGGCAGCTCCTCTCGGGCGCCGCCGGAGCCCCGATCACGACCCCGCCCCTGGTCTCAGGCCAGAGCATCAGCTTTTCGATCATCTGCCCCGACCCCGCTGGTTGCCAGGGGTCGGCCCAGATCGTGGTTACCGAGCACCGTAAGGGCAGTGCGTGGATAGCCCGCCGTCACAGGGCGGCCACCAGGAAGGTCGTAGTCGGCTCGGCGCGGTTCTCCGTCTCCAGCGGCCAGAGCTCGTCGGTCAAGGTTTCACTGAACAAAACTGGACGCAGGCTGCTCTCCCGGAAGTCCTCGCTCGGGGCGCAGGTTCGGCTCAAGCTGGGTAGTCGGCTCATTCCGGTCGGCAAGGTGAAGTTCAAGGGCCACAGGAGGCACCGGTAACGTCGCCGGTCACGGCACGGACGCCAACGCGGTACTGATGGCGAGACCCGGACTCGAACCGTCCGGACGACGTCCCCGGCCACGGCACGGACGCCAACGCGGTACTGATGGCGAGACCCGGACTCGAACCGGGGACACCACGATTTTCAGTCGTGTGCTCTACCAGCTGAGCTATCTCGCCCTGGCCGGGCGATGCTAGCGACTGGCGACAGCTGAGTTCTGCGCGCTGGACGAGTTCGCTTCCAACCGGACACGCTCGCCCCAGCATCTCTGGGCCGGGCCATTGGACGAAACCCGCCTACGCGGCGGGAAACTCCCGAAGGCCCCCGAGATCGGAGGTTAGGGCCGATTCGGTCGGCTTCCGGGAGCGACCGATGGTTCGCGGTTGCGGACCACCGGCATGCGGGCGAAAATGTGGAATTCAGGTAAATCGACGCGACCGGACCGTGGGAGGCCTCGTGCGGCTAAAGATGATGATCGGCGTGCTGGCGATGTTCGTCGTGCTGGCCCCGGCGGCAAGCGCCGCATCGTTCACCAACCCCGTGAAGCTCACCGGGGCGACGGGAGGCGAGCCCAGCATCGTCACCGATCCATTGGGCGACGCGTTCGTCTCAGGGCCTCAGGGGATTCCCAGCGGCGCCAACGGGACCGCGGGCGTCGGCTTCTGGGCCTCACACAATGACGGAACCAGCTTCGGTCCGGCCAAGCTCATCGGCTCAGATACCGGAGGTGGCGACAGCGACCTGCTGTTCTCCAAGGGAGCTCTTTACGTGGCCGACCTGGAAGCCAGCACCGCCCAGATCTGCAAGAGCACCGATCGCGGAGCAACCTTCTCGGGCATCGGCCCCACCCCCGATCCCAACCACTGCACGACCACCAACGGAGGCCAGGCGGGCCCGTCCGATGACCGGGAATGGCTGACTGCGGCGCCCGATGGCACCCTCTATCTGACCTACCACGAGTTCGTGAGTGCCCAGCCGGTTGCCTTCCGCAGCGATAACGCCGGCAAGGACAACTTCGCGAATACGTGTGGCTCGATCGTCACCGACCCCACCATCGAGGCAAACGTCCCCACGGACATCACCGGCGGCACGTTGGTGGCCAAGCCGGTCACCGATTCGAAGGGCAACCTCTATGTGCTCTTCTCGACCACGACGCAACGCGAGAATCTGCTGGCCCAGGCCCAGGGCCAGCCCAGCGGCACCTTCAGCCAGCTGTACCTCGCCGTCTCACATGACAAGTGCAAGACGTTCACCGACTTCACGGTCTTCGACGGCGAGAAGCGCTACGGCGAGAACACGGTCCAGTTCGGCGACATCTTCAACGATCTGGCCATCGACGGGGCGGACAACCTGTACGTGGTCGGCGCGGGCTACATCGGCCATACGCCGTTCGCCAAGACGACCAACATCTATACGTTCCGCTCCTCGGACCACGGCCAGCATTGGTCCCCCTTCCAGCAGGTCGGGAGCACGTCCTCGGCCCACATGCTGCCTGCGGCGGCGGGCGGTCCGCGGGCCGGGCAGCTGTCGATCGGCTACTTCCGGACGGTCAACGGCATCACCGACCCGAACAGCACGGCGGGCAAATGGACGTACGGCACGGCGCAGTCGACCAACGCGAACACGAGCTCACCGACGTTCGCCTACTCCGACGTGAGCCCCGGGACGATCTACCACAAGGGCGAGATCTGCAACGCGGGAATCCTCTGCGGTGCGACCCCGAACGGCCCCAGCGATCGCTCGCTGCTGGACTTCACCTCAGCCGCGGTCGATAGCCACGGTTGCGTCCTTTACACGTTCGCCGGCAATCCCACGGGCTCGCCGGGGAACAACACGGGGAGCAATACGTTCAACTACGTGACCCGCCAGACCAGCGGCTGCTTCACGACCGCTGGCGGAAGCACCGGCTCTGGCGGCCGTGGTCCGACTCGTGGCTCGGGGGGCGGGGCCCATTGCCCACGTCCGAGTGGCCATCTCTCCGGGACGAGACTCGGGCCGTTGGCCCTGGGCATGAGTCGGGCCCATGCACGGCACCTCATGCCCCACTTCGCTCGGACCCGGAACGGCTTTGACAACTACTGCCTGCGCAGAGGCTGGGGCATCCGCGCCGGCTATCCGTCGCCGCGGCTCCTGAAATCGCTTCCCCGCCGGCTGCGGGGACGAACCAGCGGGCGCATCGTAATCGCGCTGACAGCGAATCGCTATTACGCATTGGACGGCGTGCGCCCCGGCGCCAAGTTGTCGGCCGTCGCGCGGCGGCTGAAGGTGCGACGTCCAGGATTCCATGTCGGCCTGAACTTCTGGTACCTCGTCCCCGGCAAGAGAGCGCTGGGGGTATTCAAGGTCCGCCACGGACGAGTGCTTGAAGTCGGCCTCACGAGCCGTACCTTCAATCATGGACGCGCGGCCGGGCGGCGATTCTTCCGGAGCATGAACGGAGGCTGAGGCCTTCGGGGTCCCGCGTCTGACGCGAGCGTCCGGTGCGGAGCTAGCCGCCGCTCAGGCGACGGAGCAATTCAAGGGCGCCGCGCTTGGACAGCGGCTCGTTGAGATTGCCGCATTTGGGCGACTGCACACAGGACGGGCACCCGTCCCGGCACGGGCATTCTCCGATCAGTCGCTGGGCGTCGCCGACCAGGCGGCTGAACTGCTCATAGCCACGCCGCGTGATCCCCACGCCGCCGGGATGCCCCTCGTGGATGAAGATCGTCGGACCGCCGGTCTGCGGATGGGCGTTAGTGGAGAGGCCCCCGATGTCCCATCGGTCGCACATGGCGATCAGCGGCAGGACGGCGATCTGCGCATGTTCAAGCGCGTGGAGTGATCCGAGGAGCTGCGCGGGCGGGAACGGCTCGCCGGCGATCAGCCCGTCGAGCTCGTACCAGAGCGCCTGGGTCGGGAACTCGGTGGTGGGCAGATCGAGGGCGTGGAAGTCGATCACCTCGTGGTCTTGCAAGCTCTTGCGCTGATAGCCCAGCACCTCCTCGGAGTAGACCACCGAGCCGAAGGACAGCGTCACCCCGTGGACGGTGCGCCGATCGATCAGGCGCTCGATGTAGGTCATGCTCTCGCGCTTGGTCTGCGTGAAGTAATTGCCGTCGAAGGGCTCAAGCACCACCCGGCGGTCGGCCAGATCGAGATCGAGCACGAGATAGGACCGCCCCATGTGCAGGTAGACAGCCCCCGGGTGCACGGTCGAATATGCGCGACCGGCCTCGATCGTTCCCAACACCTCGCCCGAGGCGCCGTCGATGAGCACGAAGCTGTCAGCCGACGCGGACCGGAGTGCGACGCGAGCGGCCGGGTAGTCATCGGCTCGCCGAGGCACGAATCCCGTGGCCCGCTCCCGGAGAAAACCAGCCTCGGCCAATGCGGTGGCGTGCTCATGCCACTGGGGGCCGAGGATCGGCGCGTCGGCGTCGCTGAGCGGCGCCTCGTGGGCAGCACAGAGTAGGTGCTCGGCGTAGATCTGGCTGCTGCCCGGGTCAAGAATGGCTGCTTCCACGGGGCGCCCGAGGAAATCATCGGGGTGGCGACAGAAGAATTGATCCAGGGCGTCTTCCCCGGCGATGTAGACCGCCAGTCCTCGCCCGCGGCGTCCGGCCCGGCCCCACATCTGGCGCAGGCTGGCCACCGTACCCGGGAAGGTCACGCAGATCGCCGCATCAAGTTCTCCGATGTCGATGCCGAGCTCGAGGGCGTCGGTGGTCACCACCCCGAGCAGCTCACCCTCAGCCAGGCGCCGTTCAATGTCATGGCGCTGGGCCGATGTGTACCCCGCGCGGTAGGGCGCGATACGTGCCGCCAGTTCGGGCTCGAGGCGGTCAGCGGCGTGACGGAGGATGAGCTCGATCCCCTTTCGGGACTTCATGAAGCAGATCGTGCGCGCGCCGCTCGAAACCAGCTCGGCGAACACCTCGGCCGCCTCGTAGAGCGCGGAAGCGCGCACGCCGAGCGCCTCGTCGAGCAGCGGCGGGTTCCACATCGCCACCCGGCGGGTGGGCTTCGGCGCGGTGTCGCGGTCAACGAGGTTGAAGTCCTCCAGGCCGGTGAGTCGCTCGGCCAGCTCGACCGGGTTGGCGATCGTCGCGCTGGCCAGCAGGAACCGTGGCGCGGTCCCATGGATGGCTGCCGCCCGCCGCAAACGTCGCAGAACGTTCCCGACGTGAGAGCCGAAGACGCCGCGGTAGACATGCGCTTCGTCGATGACGACGAAGGCCAGGTTGGCGAACAGGTCCCCCCAAGCGGCGTGGTGGGGAAGGATGCCCACGTGCAGCATGTCCGGATTGGTGAGGATGAGGTTGCTGCGCTTACGGATGCCGGCCCGCTGAGCACGCGGGGTGTCACCGTCGTAGATGGCCGGACGGATCGCCTGGGTCAGTCCGAAGCGTTGCAACGAACGAGCCTGGTCCTGGGCCAGCGCCTTGGTCGGATAGAGGTAGAGCGCGCGGGCGGTTGGGTCGGAGGTCAGGACCTCGAGGGTGGGAAGCTGAAAGCAGAGCGACTTACCCGAAGCGGTGCCGGTGGTGATGACCGTCGGGCCGTCAAAGGCGGCGTGCAGCGCCTGGACCTGATGCTCATACAGGCGCTCGACACCAGCGGTGGCCAGGGCCTCAGTGACCCGCCAGCTGAGCTCGGACGGGATCGCCACCGAGTGACCCGATCGGGCGGGGACGAGGTCGTCATGCACAAGCCGCTCGTCCTCCCGGCCGACCTGCAGCAGGGCCTCCCACGGCTCGGTTTCACGGACGGCGGCCACCGCACCTCAGTATGGCGAGCCGCCGCGCGCAGCCCGCGGGGCGAGCGATGCTACGGTCGCGCGCGCCATGCGCTGCCTCTACGTGGACCTCGACGGCACCCTGCTCGGCCCGGGAGCTTCGCTGCTGACCGGCGCCGACGGCCAGTTCAGCCTGCTCGGCGTCCGGGCGTTGGAGGCCTGTGCGCGCGCCGATGTCGAGGTGGTGATCTATTCCGGTCGCCGTCAGTCGAGCGTGTTTGAGGCCTCCCGGCTGATCGGATCCCAGGCCTTCATCTTCGAGATCGGCTGTGGTCTGGTCCTCGACGGGGAGCTCGAATGGCTCACCGATGGCTGCGAACCCTCAGAGGAGCTGGGCACGATCTACGAGCAGATCGAGGCCTCGGGTGCCCCCGCCCTGCTGCTCGACCGGTTCGCTGGTCAGCTCGAATACCACACGCCGTGGTCGCGCGGACGCGAGGTCTCGCATCTGTTCCGGGGATTGGTCGACCTGGAGACCGCGCACTCGGCGCTGGCCGAGGCCGGCCTGACCGGGTTGCGTCTGGTCGACAACGGCGTGGTCCGCGCAGCGGCCGAGCAGATGGCGGGCCTGCCCGCGGTCCATGCCTATCACCTGATCCCGGCCGGCGCCTCCAAGGCCCGGGGCGTCGCGCGCCACATGCAGGCGCGTGGGTACGCGCCCGAGGACGTGATCGCCGTCGGCGATTCCCGCGAGGACATGGACGCGGCCTCGGTGGTGGGCGCGTTCTGGTTGGTGTCAAACGCCCTGGAGCGCGACCTGACACTTGCGGGCGACACCGCGGGCCGCGCCGGCGTGAGACTTGCCGACGGGGCCTACGGGGCGGGCGTCTATGAAGCTGTGGTCACGACACTGGCTGAGCGTCGCTGACCGGTTCGCGCTCCGTCCTGCTCTCCGGTTCCGGCTCGATGCTCGCCGCCTCGAGAGCGCTCCCCTCCCGGTGGTCGCGCTCGACCGCATATGCATCTTCCACGGCCCAGCCAAGCCGCTCGACCAGCTGGGTCTGGAAATGGCGCGACTCGAAGTCGCTGACGGTCACTCGCTCGGTGAACATGACAGAACGGTCATGCGCGTCAGCCATCACGATGATCTGAGGCATTCCCCTGTCTCCTCTCCTCGCTATGTATTCGAACACCAAGGGTTACAGGTTCGCCTTCAACCTTCCGTAAACATCTCGTGTCTAAATGTCTAAGTCGCTTCCGCCTGATGAAAGAAGGCGCGAATACGCTCGCGCACCCGCCGCCAGAACCCGGCGCGGACGGCCGGACGCCAGCGCGCCGGCGGCGGGACGGTGGCCCTGACCACCTCCACCCATTCATCCAGGGGCAGCTCGCCGGAGATGAGCCGTCCGAGAGCACTGGTCACGGGAGCGTCGATGCCGGATCGGGCCAGTGCCCGGGACAGCAGCGGCACCGTTTCCAGTGCCTCCACGGCCTGGCCAACGCGGGCGCTGATCTCGGAGGCGGGAACTCCCTCGGCAAGCAGCTCCCCGGCGCGGCGATTGCGGCTCTGGGGCGCCAGCGCAGTGGCGACAAGATCGCCTGTGCCGGCCAGGCCGATCATCGATTCGGGTCGCGCGCCCTCGGCCTCGGCCCAGCGCCACACCTCGGCGAAGATGTGTCCGGCGGCGGCACCGGCGGCGTTCAGACCCTGGGCCTCGGTGGCGCCGGAGGCCAGGGCGGCGGCGTTCTTGGCTGCACCGGCCAGCTCCACTCCGATCGGGTCGTTGGACTCTTCGCAGACCACTCCCGCACGGATGAACACGCTGGCCAACGTGCTGGCCAGCGCCTGGTCGGTGGACGCGGCGACCAAGCCCGCGCCGGCACTGACCATCTCGTGCGCGTGCGCGGGACCGCCCAGGCAGGCGGTGCGGTGGTCGCCGAAGCGGCGACTCAGGAGGGTGGTCGGCGGATCTCCGTCGGGCGGCACGAGGCCCTTGGCCAGAGAAACGACGGCTGCCTTCTCGGGCAGGCCGGAGTGCTCGAGGTGGGCGATCACCTGGTCAAGGCCTGATGAGGGAACGCCAAGGAAGACGTAGTCGGCGCGCCCCAGTCCGGCACTGACGTCCTCGATCCGGAGCTCGCGAGGCAACTCGACCCCGCGCAGGTAGACCTTGTTCTCCCGGTCTTCGTTAAAGTAGGCGGGCCTGCTCTGCCGTCCGGGCCTGGAGCGTTGTCCGCAGGCCGCCCCGCGCCAGGAGAACCGCGACCGCCGTGCCGAACGAACCGGCACCGATAACCGTCGCGCGCCGGGTCCCGGGTGCGGGCAGGTGAATGGAGGGGCGCGGTAGGGGCGGCACGGGAGCAAAGGAGCGTATCCGCGCGGATGCCGGGGCTCATGCAGCACCGCGGGTGCGGGAGGCCTGGTCCTCACGCTCGACGGCGTCGGCGAGCTGGCCGGCGGCATCGGACATCGCCCCGAATGCGTCAGCCACCCGGGCCGCACTCGATCCGGTAATGGCCTGGTTCAGCCCGCTCACGGCAGCGTCGAAGCGCGTCCAGAGCTCCCGCGGCCCCCGGCGTCCCGTGTCGGGGCGCAGCTCATACGGGGGCGCGGCGCTTTCGGCTCCTGGCACGGGTCGCCAGAGAAGCCCCGCGGCATGCGCATGCTCCCAGGCGACCTGCTCTGCGCCTGCCGCCTCGGCGAGATCCCGCAAGCGCTGAGCAAAGCCGGGGTCGGGCGGGGCGAGCTTGTGGGCGCGCATCGCCGCCGCCCAGCCATCGCTGGCGTGGCGGACCGCCCGCATGATGTGGGCCCGATCTCGATCTAGCTCGTCGCTGAAGCTCACTCGCGCCCGCGATCGGTGACGACCGCCGCGCGGTCCGTTGAGGCAACGCCCGGGGCGCGCTCGGGCTCGGCGACGCCAACCGGCTCCCCGCCCCAGAAATCGTCTGCACTGGGCCCGGCACCTGCCGAGCCAGGACTGACGGGCCCGCTGTAGCTCTCGTCGAGGATCCGCTGGAAATCCGACCGCCGGATCCGCACGCGCCGGCCTACCCGGAACGCGGGCAAGGACCCCTGGTCGATCCAATTGCGCACCGTCTGCTGGTTCAGCTTGAGCGTAGAGGCGACCTCAGCGACGGTGAGGAACTCATCTGGATTCTGCTCAGTAGGCGCCATTGTTTGCTAATTGAGACAAACTGGAACTAATCCAGAGGTACAATAGCGCCACAGGAGGACGCCTCCAACAGTCGCGGGAGAAAAAGGTCTGCAAAACCGGATGAACGGTGAGGATTGGCAAAGCGATCAGGGCTCAGGGGTGTCGAAGGACGACAACGTCGTACGCCTGACGGACTGGCTCGGGCCACGGGAAGAGTTCGTCCCCTTCGGGTCTCGCGCCGATGCCGCCGACCAGGCGGGAGCCGCATCGGTCCCGACCGCCGAGGACTTCTGGAGCGAGACCTCCGCAGCCGTGCAGGACCCGTTGACCGCGCCGCAACACGCGCCGGCCCGCGCTCACCTGGCCCGTGCGAGTGCCGCGGCGATGTGGGGTCGGCGACGTGCGCGGCTGGCCGGATCGCGGCTCCCGCGGACCACCGATCGGCACAGCTGGCCCCTGGCTGCGATCAGCGTCCTGGCCACCGCAGCGCTCGCCGCCGTGTTCGCGGCGGGCCTCGGGTCCGGTGCTCACACGAGGGGGAGGCTCGCCGACCTCGGCACGGCCGGGCAGTCGGCGGCGACGCCTCGGACCGGTACCGCGTCGTTCGGCGCTCAGGTCCACCACCTTCGGGCCGCGCGCCCCGTCGCTCACCGGGCGAGCCGGAGTGGGTCGGCGGTGAAGCGTTCCGGTGTTCACCGAGTGCGTCACCACGGTCGCGCCGCGTCGTCGGCTGCGACTGGGCAGCCGGTCGCCTACACGAAACCGACAGCGGCTACCTCCACGCCGGCGCAAAGCGCCCCGACGTCCAACGCAACCACCTCGACCACTGCGGCCAGCACGGCCGGCAGCCAGGCACACAGCTCCGGCTCGCAGCCGGCGTTGGGAGCCAACGGCAGCCTCGCCCCCGGCAGCTCGCCCGATGGATGACCGAAAGAGAGCCGAGATGACCCGAGTCCTCCACCACTTCAAGAGCAACGTCGTTGCCTACCTCGCGCTCTTCGTCGCCCTGGGCGGCACGAGCTACGCCGCCTTCCGTCTCCCCGCGGGCAGCGTTGGCAACCGCGCGCTGAAGAACCACTCGGTCAGCGCCGTGAAGCTCGATCGCAGCTCTATCGCGGGCTACGTGCGCGACTGGGCCAAGATCGATTCGCTTGGTCGGATCGTGGCTTCGCGGCCCCACGCGCACGTGCTCGGCTGGCGGACATCGGGGTCCGTCTCCCGGCGGCCTGATCCAGTGGGCTAAACCCATCCCGGCGAATTGCTTTGCCCTAGCAACGACCGGGGTGATCCCTGCGCTCTCCTATGCGAGCGCCGAGATAAGCAGTCGCGGATCGACCAAGCCGGGCAGGGCCTACGTCGAGCTCTCTAACGGGCAGACGACCGTGAACATCGCTGTCGTATGTCCCCAGTCGTGAGATGCTGGTTGGCCCGACGTATCATCTGCACTCGCGTTGTAGTGGCTGCGGCATTGGCTGCTGCGCAGCGCTCGCGTTCCTTGCCAGGCCAGCTCAAGCGGACGAGTGGGTCACGACATGTGGTCCGTACGCGAATCACGTCTTCATCTCGTCGTCGGCGTACGGGATGACCGCGACGAACACGTGTCCGGGGGGGTCGCTCGAGCTACACGGCGAACGGCTTTCACTTCACACGAGGCCAGGGAGTCATCTGGCAGGCCAGTGCTCCAGCGGGGATGACGATCGTCAGCGCGCAGAATCCCGAACAACTACCTCCAGTCGACAGTACGTGAACAGCGGTGGGCAATACGGCGGCAGACTTCTATTGGTCGGGAGGAACCTCGAACATCAGGCCGACTGAATACGGCGCGTCTTTAGGACCCTTCAGCTCACGCGATTTTGGGTTTCTTCTCGTTTGCGACAGCTCATCTTGCGACGGCCTTCCGGGATCGAGCATCGCCGTGAACCAAATCACCCTGGTCGCCCGCGAGACAACCCCACCGCACCTGACCACGCCAAGCGGGATCGGCGGCGCGACCGGGTGGGTCCGGGGCACTTGGCCGATGGCCTTCTGGGGTGATTCGCCGTCGGGGCTGTGCGCCCTGAACGCCTATTTCGGGCACGTGCAGTTACCAGGCACGACGTCGTCTCAAGATCCGTCGCAGTGGCACCAGTGCGCGGCGGGGCCCGTCAATGACCGTGTCGTCACCAACGACTATCCGCAGGGCGCGAACCAGCTGTACACCGCCGCTTGGGACGCGGCCGGGGAGACGGTGAGCCAGACGAAAACGGTCTTTGTGGACAACCAGACGCCGACGGTCTCGCTGACGGGTCCGAGCGAGGCCGCCTCAAGCGCCGGCACTCAGTACGTCACGGCGACCGCTCATGCCGGGCCCTCGGGTGTGGCGGGCATCGAGTGCCACGTGAATGGCCTCCTCGGATCGTGGTATCCGGCTCGGACCGCGGTGGTACCAGTCTCGGGCGTTGGCGAGCACACGGTCCAGTGCCAGGCGCAGAGCAACGCCGTCGACGTGTCCGGCCAGCGCGCCAGCTCGGCGCCGGCCGCCTTCTCGGTCAAGATCGGGCAGCCGACCGTGACCGCGGTGGCGTTCACGAACCTGGTCGACGGCCTGCGCTGCCGGCACAGCACCGAGCGGATTACCGTCCCAGCTCGCTGGGTTCGCGAGCGCCGAAACGGGCGGTGGGTCCGGGTGCGCCGAGCTCCTCACGCCAAGACGGTCCACATCCGGCGCTGCCAGGTCCGCACGCGGCGCAAGCGGGTGACCATCTGGGTCACCCGCCAGCGCAACGGACGCCGGGTCCGGGTGAAGGAGCACAAGCTGGTTCGCGTCGTCCTCCGTCCCCGCACGGTGAGCAGCGGCCGCAAGTTCGTGCCGCACGGCCACGCCGCGACGGTGAGTGGCTGGCTCGGCACCACCGGCGGAGTGGCGCTAGGCGGTCAGACGGTCGATGTCCTCTCCGCCCCAGATGACGGGCGCGGCAGCTATACGCTGACGGCCGTCGTCCGCACCGGAGCCAATGGCGGCTGGAGCGCCCGCCTGGCCCCCGGGCCGTCCCGCTTCATAACCGCGGTCTACGCCGGCGGTCCAACCACCGAGGGCTCGTATGCCGCTCCGGTGAACATGGTCGTTCCGGCCAAGGTCGACCTGCTGCGGGTCACGCCTCGGCACGTGGCATGGGGCGGGACGGTCAGGCTCACCGGCCAGCTCGAGGGCGGGTATCTGCCTCCCGGTGGCGCGCTCGTCCGGCTGAGGATCGGGCTCGGCAAGCACTTCATCACCTACGGAGTGCACGAACACGTGGCCGGATCTGGGCGCTTCACCACCACCTACATGTTCGGCATCGGCGACCCCCGCGTACGCAGGTCGTACTGGTTTCAGATCGCCTCGCTGCCGATGGGCGACTATCCCTACACACCGTCCAGCAGTCGGCGGATGGCGGTGCTCGTCGGGGGCCATCCGCGCACCGCGCGCCGCGCGCCCAGGCCGTGACCGGGAAGCAGCAGCACCAAGAAGTGGTACGCCGAGGGCCAGTACAGGTACCCTCCCCTAGGAGTGTTCACCGACATCCTCCAGCCGACCCACCTGCTGTTCATCCTGGTGGTGGCCCTGCTTGTGCTCGGCCCCAAGCGGCTGCCCGAGGTGGCGCGCGCGCTGGGCAATGGACTGCGGGACTTCCGCTCGGCCATCAGCGGCGAACAAGACGACGAGCGTCCGGGCCGGCCCGGACACTACGCGCTGCCCGAGGACGACAGCGGGGATGCGGTAGCGAGTGCGGGACAGGCGGCTCCCGCCGCCTTGGCAGAAGCGCCGGTAACCGAGCAGCACGCGGTGGCGCCCGTCGCTCCGCAACCCGCGGTGCCCACCGAGGTCCGGCAGCCCGCAGCGCCCGCCGCGGCGCAACAGCGCGAGGCGCCAGCCGAGGTCCGGCAGTATCCGGCCCCGGCAAGCCCCACCGCCCCGGCAGAGCACCCGGCGCCTACAGAGCACCCGGCGCCTACAGAGCACCCGGCGCCAGCAGTCCACCCCGCGGAGTCAGCGGCCCCACCCACTCAGGAGCAGCCGGCGCCAGAGCACTCGGCCGCTCCGGCTCACGACCCATCGGGGACCACACCCGCCTGAGCGAGACCGCGGCCGTTGTCGCCCTGCTGCGGCACGGCCGACGCCCAAGCCATGTCTACGCCGAGCTGCTCGAAGCGGGCCAGCCACCGCTTGAGCTGCTCGAGGCAGAGCTGACCACGCCCGAGCGCGACCAGGGGAATCTGTTCGAGACCAGCGGCGACCGGACCGAGCTCACCCAAATCGCCGCAAACGAGGTCGAGCGCTGGCAGCACGAGGGCCTCAGACTCCTGACGGTTCTCGACCCCGACTACCCCGACAACCTGCGTGCCGTGCACGACCGGCCGGCGTTGATCTTTCTCGCCGGGACTCTTGACCCGGGAGATGTCCGCTCGGTGGCGATCATCGGGTCGCGGCGCGCCACTACGGAGGGCCTTGACCGTGCCGAGCGATGCGCGGCCGAGCTTTCAGGCCGGGGCTACACGATCGTTTCGGGGCTGGCCGCGGGGATCGACACCGCAGCGCACACTGCGACCCTGGCCACCGGCGGGAGAACCATCGCCGTCATCGGCACTGGACACGGCCACGTGTTTCCGCCTGAGAACCGGGAGCTACAGCGTCAGATCGCCGCCACAGGCGCGGTCGTCTCGCAGTTCTGGCCCGACTGCCGAGCCAGCCGGGAGAGCTTCCCGCAGCGCAACGCGGTGATGTCCGGACTCGCCGCCGGGACGGTGATCGTCGAGGCCACGGGCGCAGCGGGGCCCGGATTCAGGCCCGACGAGCCCTGGCCCACGGCCGGCCGGTGTTCCTGGCCCGGGAGCTGCTCGACCAGACGCTGGGCCCAGGACCTGGCCGCCCAACCCGGGGTGCACGTCTATTGCGACCGCCGAAGAGGTGGCCGAGAAGCTCGAGCGCTCAGCGACCCCGGCGCGCTCACCGCCTGAGCGGTCCCGCAATGCCGACGGTCTCCGAGCTGACCGCGCTGTACGGCAACTTCATGCTCGCGCCCACGCCCTGGGCCCGGAGTGTGCGACTCGTGCTTTGACCTGATCGGCTGGCCGACTCGGTGTCATCGCTGCGCTCGCAACGGCGGCTGGCTGGACGCCGTCAGTGCCGATCTCCTACAGCGTCGCCCACGAGCAGCTTCACCATGCCCTGGCCGGCCTACAAGCGCCCGCCCGCCCAGGTGGCCGTCGGTTCCAGCTCGAGCTCGCGGCTGTCCTGTGGCGGTATCTCGAACGGCCACGAACGCTGCCTGGCCGAGGCCGCGGGCGTCGACCAGTTTGACGTGGTCACCACGGTGCCCGTCGGGCTGCCGCCAGCGTGACGCCACCATCCCCTCCCGGCATCGTCGCAGAGCTCGTCGCCCCCACCCGCGAGCGCTACGAGCACTGCTCACTCGGGCAGACAGCCAGCGTTTCACCCCGCGAGTTCAGCGCCGACGAAGTTCAGCGCAATCCGCGACGTCCGACGGGCGAGGCTGTCCTGCTCGATCGACGACACCTGGACCACCGGAGCCAGCGCCCGCTGTGCGGCCGCCTCGCTCAAACGCGCGGGAGCCGGAACCGTGGCCGTCCTCGTCATCGGCCGCCATGTGCATCGCGACTGGGCCGACAACGACCGGCATCTGAGTCGCGCTGACCACGCCCGTTCGACTGGGCGGCGCTGCGCCCTCGAACCACCCGGTAACCGCCGCGCGACGGTGCCGGCAATCGGCCAGTAGGCTCACCGGCTCATGTGGTGGGAGGACGCAGCCATCTACCAGGTCTACGTGCGCTCCTTTCAGGACTCCGATGGTGACGGCGTCGGTGACCTGCGCGGGGCGATCGAGCGCCTGACGCACATCGCCGACCTGGGCGCGAGGCGGTGTGGCTGTCCCCCGTCTATCCGTCGCCCAATGCCGACTTCGGCTACGACGTCAGCGACTTCAAGGCCGTCGATCCGACCCTCGGAACACTCGAGGACCTCGACGAGCTGATCGCAAGGGCCCACGAGCCTCGGCCTCAAGGTGCTGCTCGACTTCGTGCCCTGTCACACCTCGACCCAGCACCCGTGGTTTCGGGAGCACCCGGAGTACTACGTGTGGGCGGATACCCCGCCCAACAACTGGCGAGCCGCGTTCGGCGGCCCCTCGTGGGGGCTTGACGAGCAGACCGGGCGCTACTTCCTGCACTCCTTCTTTCCCGAGCAGGCCGATCTCGACTGGCGCAATCCCGAGGTCCGTGCGCAGATGGGCCGCGCGCTGCGCTTCTGGCTCGACCGCGGAGTTGACGGCTTTCGCCTCGACGCGCTGGACCGACTGCTCAAGGATTCCGAGCTGCGCGACGACCCGCCCGCGCGGCAGCCGCCCGCGCTGCCGGCTCGACCCCAAGGACGCCGAGCTTGATCACCTCCACTCCCGCAACGCGCCTGACATTGGCCTTGCCCTCGAAGCGATCCGGCAGGCGGCAGGGTCCGCGCTACTGATCGGCGAGGTCTACCTCCCGACCGGTGAGTCAACGCGCTACCTGGATGCCCTCGACATCGTGTTCAGCTTCGAGGCTCTGTTCGCTGTGGGGGACCCCGCCAAGCTTCGGACGGCCATCGCGGCCGGCCTGGAGACCGGGGGGCAGGGCTGGGTGCTGTCGAACCACGACTTCAGTCGCCTGGTCACGCGGACGGGCTCTGACAACGCGCGGGCGAGCGCCCTGCTGTTGCTCAGCTTGCCAGGGCCCGTGTTCCTCTTCCAGGGTGATGAGCTGGGCTACGCCAACGCCGTGGTCGACGGGCCCACCCAGGACCGCAGCGGGCGCGACCCGTTCCGCGTGCCGATGCGCTGGGATGACACCGACAACGGTGGATTTACGACGGGGAAACCGTGGCTGTCTGCGGCTGGCGGTCTCCCCCCGAGTGTTCAGGCGCAGGCACAGGACCCGCGATCCTTCCAGTCGTTGATGAGAGCCGCGATCGCCCTGCACACGACGCTCGGCACAGCGCCCGCCGAGTTGTGGGACTCCCCGGAGGGGACGATTGTTCTGCGTCGCGGCGACCATGTGACGGCGATCAACCTGAGCGACACCGAGCAGTCCGCCCCACGGGTCGATCGGCTCAAGCTCTCGGCCCGAGCCGGCGATGGCGACAACCTGTCAGTCATCCCTGCCCATGGCGGCTGGGTGGCAACGCTGGCGGACTAGGCGGCGCCTGAGGGAAGCTCGCCGAGATCGCCGCGAGCGCGTCGAGGACGTCCGGGATGAGGACGTGCCGCCCGCCCGGTGGGAGCAGCGCGTAGACGTCTCGCTCGAGGTCTGAGTCGGCGATCGGTCTCAGCGCGAGGTCGCGAAACGGGTCCGCGAGCAGTTCGGGGACGAGCGTGACGGCGAGCCCTCGCAGAACCAGCGCGCTGATCGCGAGCTGATCGTGCGTGATCGAGACGACATTGGGCTCGAAGCCCGCGTTGCGACAGGCCCGGACGATCATGCCATCGGTCAGCGCGACGCTCCAGTCATCCTGGCTCAGGTCGGCCAAGCGGACCGCGCGCCGTCGCGCGAGCCGATGGTCAGGGGCAAGCGCGACCAAGAACCGTTCGCGCATCAGGAGCTGGGCACCGGGAGCGTCGGGGACGACGCCCATCTCTTCGAAGATGATGGCGATGTCGAGCGCACCGGTGCTCAATTTGGCGGTCAGCTCCACGGAGGTCCCCTCGTCGAAGGTGACGCGAAGGTCGGGATGGGCTTGGCGCAGGCGATGGACCGCTCTGGGCACGAGACTCGCCAGCGCGGTAGGAAAGGCTCCGATCCGCAGCCGCGCGCGGCGGCCCTGGGCGGCAGCGGCAATCTGCATCCGCGCGAGCTCGAGTCGCCCCTCGATCACGTCGGCGTGCTCGAGCACGATCCTGCCCTCGGCGGTGAGCTCGAGACGGCCCGGACCCCGCGACAACAGCGGAACACCGAGCTCGCGCTCAAGCTGGGCGACCTGGTTGGAGACCGCCGGCTGCGACAGCGCGAGGTCACGGGCGGCGTGCGAGAACGAACGCCGGTGGGCGACCGCGCGAAACGTGAGCATCCGCCGCGGGTCCATAATCCCAGCTTATCGGTATGAACAAAATATGATTTGCGATTATGACGACGGAAAGCCAAACTGACGTCACGGATAAGGCCTAAGAGCAGGCGGATTGCTGATTGCCGACGGGCCTTCTTACGTCAAGCTCATCGCAGAGGCCATGTTCAGCTCCCCGCAATCACACAGCAGTGGAATGCCACGGATCGACGCGCAGTGGGACTTCCGCCACGCCCGCCGCGCCTACCTCGTGGGCCGGCTGGGCAGCTGGGTACGTCGGCGCGGGTCCTGCCGGCGCCCCCAAACGCTTCCGGCGCCAGCCACCTTGGCCGCTGGGCCCCGCAGGCTCGAGGCCGTGCCCCTCCGCAGCATCGTCGGTACGCTCGAACCGACCGAAAGCTTCGACGCGCAGTTTCGTCCCGCATCGGAGATCGTGCGGTGGCGCTGGGAGCGGATCGCGCTCGCGCACCGACAAGGGGATTCCTTGCCGCCAGTCATCCTGCGCCGTCAACCAGACGGCTACTACATCGTCGACGGGCGCCACCGCGTATCGGTCGCGCGCACGCTCCGCCATCGCGACATAGACGCCTGGGTCACCGGCCCCGAAGCCTGAGCGCGACGGCGCGGGGATGCGCCACCGGGGCCTAACCGGGGCAAGAGGATCACGGCCGAATCGCGGCGGGTCAGCGTGTCTGACGAGCGCACGAGCCGACCGCCCCGGACAGCCTCCAACGCAAGAAGAAGCTCGAAGAGGCCGCGGCGGCGCTCGGCCCGCGCGAGTCCACGTACTGGGAGATAGACGGATTGCTCGATCCGCCGGACCAAGCGTGGCCCATACCGTGGATCGTCCAAAACTGCACCACGGCGCATCCGTGCCCATCCGGATAGGACACACGCGTATACGTTCGTCCGTGAGGCACGACGCCCGTCCTCGCCACGGCTCCCCTCCCCAATACGGGGGCGCGGTGTTCTCGCTCGAGAACAAGGTTGTCCGTGTCGAGCCACTGATGGACCGCTTGCTCGCCACAGTGGTAGGGAACCACCTCGTCTTGATCGCCATGGAACACGATGACCGGCATCACGCGAGCGTGCGCCCCCATCGCGCCCAGGGCGGCGCGCGCCAGCGTCGCCGTCGTGCTCGGCGACTCGCGTTCCGCCAGGCACCCCAGATCGGCTCTCGTGTACGCGGCGCCGGAGTGGATGCCGATCGCCGCGTAAACGTCGGGGTAGCTCGCGCCGAGGATCGAGCTCTCGAATCCGCCGGCGGAGATACCGATGACGTAGACGCGCCTGGGATCGATCCCCCATGTCCCGACCACCGCCCTCGTCATCGCGGCAATCGCCCCGGCGTCGCCTCGACCCCGCCGCTCCACACGGGGATCCCAGATTCCTTTCCAACACCCCCCGTGCGCGAGGTCAGCAGGGTCTACGTCCGGATACAACACGATAAATCGACGCTGCTCGGCGACCTGGGCATAGCCGCTCGCAACAGCCTGCTGACTCGCGGTCGTGCTGCATCCATGGAGCACTACCACCAAGGGCACCTTCGCAGCCCGGCGATAGCTGGCCGGCACGAACACCAGGTACTGATACGAGTCGCCACCTACTTCGAGCCGTGCGTAGTGATACCCGCCGTCGCGGGCCCGACCCTGGCCTACGACAACTACCGCCGTCGCCGCAGCCAGCGCCAGCCCGCATAGCACCAGCATGACCTGGACTGGCCTGCGTCGTAGTAGCCCTGGGGTGATGCGACCGGTGTGCATGTCCGAACCGCCGAACCGTATCCCGCCGCCATAGAAGACCCTTGCGCGAGCGAGCGAGATCCTCCGCGAGCAGCTCCGGCCGTCGTTTTTCGCCGGTGAGGCTCAGCTGTCGCGTCCGGTCAGGGAACGGCTGCGCTGATCGACGCCCGGACCCCCGTAGGGATAGTCGGGCGGCGCCGGATCGCTGGCCGCGTCGAGCCGCTCGGTCTCCTCTTGGCTGAGGTGCAGGCTGGCCGCCCCGAGGTTGTCCCTGAGCTGCTCCACGGTCCGCGCGCCGAGGATGACCGACGTCATCATCGGCCGGTCCGTGAGCCAGGCCAGAGCGACCTGCGCCATCGAAACGCCGCGTCCCTCGGCGACCGACTGCACTGCGTCGATCACGTCCCACGTGCGCTGCTGCGTGCTGCGCCGGTCATAGGCCTCGACCCCGCGCTCGGGGTTCTCACCCAGACGCGTGGGCCCGCTCGGGCGCTCGGACTTCGTGTATTTGCCGGTGAGCCAGCCGCCGCCGAGCGGCGACCAAGGCAGCAGTCCCAGACCGGTCGACTCGCACGCCGGCACGATCTCCCACTCGATCTCACGGACGAGCAGGTTGTACTGCGGCTGCAGCGTGACCGGGCGCGCGAGCCCGCGGAACTCGGCGAGGTCGACGATCTTCTGGATCTGCCAGCCGGTGTAGTTCGACAGCCCGACGTAGCCGACCCTGCCCGAGCGCACGGCGTCGTCGAGGAACTGCAGCGTCTCGATGAGCGGCGTGTGGGGATCGAACGCGTGCACCTGGTAGAGGTCGATGTGGTCTACTCCCAGGCGCATGAGCGACGCGTCCAGGGCCTCGCGCAGGTGCCGACGCGACAGCCCCACGTCGTTCGTGCCCGGCCCCGTCGGAAAGCGGCCCTTGGTCGCCAGCACGACCTGACTGCGAACCTCCGGCGGCTGCTTGGCCAACCAGCGCCCGATGATCTCCTCCGAGGCGCCACCGCTGTAGACATCGGCGGTGTCGATCAGGGTCCCGCCCGTCTCGACGAACACGTCGAGCTGCTCGTGCGACACGCGCTCGTCGCTCTCGGCCCCGAAGGTCATCGTGCCCAGCGCCATGCTCGAGACCACGCAGCCACTCTGTCCCAGCGTCCGATACTCCATTCCACATCTCCTGTCGGTCGTTGCAGGCGTCCTACCCACCTGGGCCCCGGTTCATGGCGGCAGAGTCCTGGACGAGCTCGTAGACGAACCCGTCAGGAGCGCGGAGAGTCGCAGCCACGATCGCGTACCGCCGCCCTGAACCGGCAGCACGATCTCCGCGCCGGCCGCGAGCAGGTCAGCCACCGCCTGCTCGAGATCGTCCACCCAGAATCCGGCCACGGGGTGGGTGAGATGCGCGTTGTACTGGCTTTTCGGTCCGAACACCTCGACCGTCGCGCCGCCGGGAACCTCGAGCACGGCGAAGTCGGTCTCCGACGAGCGCACGGCGAGCCCCAGCACGTCCTTGAAGAAGGCAACGGTGGCCGCGTACTCGGTCGTCCGCGTCCCCACCCACGTCAGCGAAAGCACTCGCACAACGACCCTCCTATCGAGTTCACCGGCCGTGAGCGCGAGCTCGCGTCCCCCTCGGGGGAACTAATCGGCGCGGTCACGACGAGGCGCCGCGCAGGTGCTGCAGACCTATCCCTTGACCGCGCCCGCGGTGAGACCGGCCACGATGCGCTTCTGGAATAGCAGCACCAGCAGAATGAGCGGGACCGAGATGACCACCGAAGCGGCCGCGATGCTCCCGTACGGGACCTGATGCTCGGTTGCCCCGGTGAAGAACGAGATCTCGGCCGGCACGGTCCGGGCCGCGGTGGTCGCGGTCAGCGTGACGGCGAGCAGGAACTCGTTCCAAGCCGCGATGAACGTCAGGATCGCCGCGGTAGCCAGGCCGGGGGCCGCAAGCGGCACCACGACCTTGCGGAACGCCTGGAAGCGCGTGGCCCCGTCCACGAGCGCCGCCTCCTCGAGATCCTTGGGGATCTCACGGAAGAACGACACCAGGATGAAGATGGCCAGCGGGAGCGCAAAGGTGAGGTAGGGGATGATCAGGCCGATGTAGGTGTCGAAGAGCCCGGTGTCCGACCACAGCTTGAACAGCGGCGCCGCGATCGCGATCTGCGGGAAGGTCGTGATCGAGAGCACGATGCCCAGGATGACGGCCTTGCCGCGGAGCTTGAGGCGGGCGAGAGCGTAGGCGCAGAACGAGCCGACGACGAGCGCCAGCGCCGTGGTGATGAGCGCCACGATGGCGCTGTTGCGCAGCGAGGCGACGAAGTCGGGGTTCTTGAAGATCGAGCTGTAGTTAGTCAGCGACGGGTGGTGTGGAAAGACGGCGGAGCCGTTGAGGTCGCTGCCCGTCTTGAGCGACATGTTGATCAGCCAGTAGAACGGAAACAGGCAGAACACCAGGATCGCCGCCACGGCGATCCACATGTACCACGGGGTGCGGTCCTTTTCGGCTTCCTGGCCGTCCGGGCGCGAGCGCGCGGTACGGCTTCGGCGGAGCTAACGGCTGATGCTTCCATTTATCTCCTCCTCTATTCCGCCGTCATCCCGCGGATATTTCCGCCGACGAACCGGATATAGGCAAACGACACCAGCATCACGATGATGAAGGCGAGGATCGCCATCGCCGATCCCTCGCCGTAGAGCCGGTTGGTGGCGAAGGTCTGCTGGGCGATCGTCGACAGCGTCGATGTGCCCACCGTGCCCCCGGTGAGCACGTAGGGAAGGTCGAAGATGCGCAACGCGTCGAGCGTGCGGAAGATGAGCGCCACCAGCAGGGCCGGCTTGAGCAGCGGGAGCGTGATGCGCACGAACCGCTGCCACGCGGTCGCCCCGTCAACGCGGGCGGCCTCATAGATGTCCTCCGGGATCACCTGCAGGCCCGCCAGCAGCAGAAGCGCCATGAACGGGGAGGTCTTCCAGACGTCGGCGATGATGATGATGATCAGTGCGTACGGCTCCTGCCCGAGCCACACCGTGTGGGTGCCCAGGATCGTGTTGACGAAGCCGTAGGGCGACACGAACATCGTGCGCCACATCACGGCGGTCACGACGGTGAGCACCGCCCACGGCACGAGCACGACAGTACGCAGCAGGCCTTGACCGCGGAAGGCTCGGTGCATGGCCAGGGCCATCCCCAAACCGATGAACACCTCAAGCGTCACGGAGATGACGGTGAAGATGAGGGTGTGGTACAGCGCCGAGCGCCAGTCAGAACTCGAAAGAGCACCCGTGTAGTTGTCCACGCCCACCCAGCGCGAAAGGCCCGCGACCCGCACGCTGTACTGGTGCAGCGACAACCAGATCGCGTAGATGATTGGCCATGCCGCCACGAGCGCGATGAGCACCATCGAGGGCGAGACCATGAGGACGGCCAGTCGCTTCTCGGAAAGGCCCCTGGAGCGCCGGCTCTTGGGCGCCGGCGCTCCAACCTGATTCGCCACCGTGGCCATGACCGTTAGAACGTCGCGAGGGCCGCGGCGATCTTCGAGTTAGCCTGCTGGAGAGCTGCCTGTGGGCTGATCCGACCAGCCAGGGCGTCGTTGACGTTCGTGTAGATGGCCTGCGAGATCTGTGGGTAGACCGGCGAGACCGGCCGCGCCTTCGCCTGCGACAGCGCCTGGAGGAGCTGCGGCGCGTACGGGACCGCCTTCCGGACGTCCGCGTCGCTGTAGACCGACGGGATGACGGCCGCGAGCGAGAACTTGAGGATCTGCGCCTTCTGCATCGCCGGGGAGGCGAAGAAGTCGGCAAACTTGAGCGCGAGGCCCGGATCCTTCGAGTAGGCGCTGATGACGCTGTTGTGACCGCCGAGGATGCTCGCCTTACCTGCGCCGGCGAAGGTCGGCAGCGGGGCGGCGTTGATCTTGCCCTTCAGCGCACCCGTGCCGTCGGCCGCGTATGCGTAGGTCCAGTTGCGCATATAGCCGAACTTGCCCGAGGTAAACGCCTGGTCGGTCTCCGGCTCCATGTACGTCGTCACGGACTGCGGGGCCGACCCGTCCTTGATGCCGCTGACCATGAGCTCGAGCGCCTTGAGGTTCTGCGGCGAGTTGATCAGCGACTTCTTGCCGTCGGGCGAGAGCACCTGACCGCCCGCCGCGAAAGCGAGCTCGAGGAAGTTACACGTGAGTCCCTCGTACGGCGCCCCTTGGTAGACGATGCCGCCGGTCTTCTTCGCATTGGCGTACACCTGTTGCCAGGTCGACGGCACGGCCTCGCCCTTCTTGTAGTAGATGAAGGCCGCGTCGCTCGTCTGCGGGACGCCCCAGTACTTGCCGCCGTAGTGAACGGTGTCGAGCGGCGCTTTGACGAACTTCGACGCGTTCGCCGTCACGTACGGGGTGAGGTCGTAAAGCCACTTCTGGCTGGAGAACTCCGCCGTCCAGATCACGTCGGAGGAGAACACGTCGCAGGAGCTCGACTTCGCCTGCTGGCGCTGGATGAACTGCGCCCGCTGCTGGTCAGCCGAGGCCGGGAACTCCACCAACGTGGCGTGGTAACCCTGGGCGGCGTACTTGGCGTTGAACTGGGCGACCACGTAGTGGGCGGCGCCCGTGGTGTCCTTCCCTGTGCAGTATGTGATCGTGCCCTTCGGCGGGTTATTCATCGCGCTCGCCGACAGGGTCTTCGCGCCCGAGACGCTGGGCACCGCCTCCGCCACTGCTGCTCTTACCGCTGCTGCCACAAGCGGTCACCGCCAACGCGATCGTGGAAGCGATCGCGATACCAAGTCCACGCCTCATGTCTCCTCCTCCGGCTTTTCCTCGTGAACTGCGGCGCTTGGGCCGCAGGCGGAACGGAACGATACTCGTCTACCCGCGTGGTGCAACGATGAACCGTACACAACCCCGAACTTCGCGGCAATCGAAGCGGAGGGTCATGGCCCGGGTAACGCGGTGGTGATCGGCGCGCCGTGCGCCGCGAGCCGTTCGTGAACTGCCCCCGCGCCCGTGACCGCGTGATAACTTGCGCATGGCCTGGCACCGAGGGAGGAGACGGCAGACATGGCTGAGGTCGAGCTCGATCACATCTGGAAGCGCTATCCCGACGGGTTCGAAGCCGTAAAGGACATGGAACTCGAGATTGGAGATGGCGAGTTCATGATCTTGGTCGGGCCGTCCGGCTGCGGGAAATCGACCGCCCTGCGGATGATGGCCGGACTCGAGGACATCACCGACGGAGAGCTGCGCATCGGCGGGGAGCGGGTCAACGACTTGGAGCCGCGCGATCGCGACATCGCCATGGTCTTCCAGAACTATGCGCTGTACCCGCACATGACCGTGCGCGAAAACATGGGATTCGCTCTCAAGTTGAGCAAGACGCCCAAGGACGAGATGGACCGCAAGGTGGAGGAAGCCGCCCAGATCCTCGACCTCAACCAGCACCTCGATCGCAAGCCGGCGAACCTCTCGGGCGGCCAGCGGCAGCGCGTGGCTATGGGCCGCGCCATTGTCCGCGACCCGAAGCTCTTCCTCATGGACGAGCCGCTGTCGAACCTCGACGCCAAGCTACGCGTGCAGATGCGTACGGAGGTGTCGCGGATCCAGCAGCGCGTGGGCACGACAACCGTGTACGTAACCCACGACCAGACCGAGGCCATGACCCTCGGAGACCGAGTCGCGGTGATGCGCGCTGGGATCATCCAGCAGGTGGCGTCGCCCAGGATCCTCTACGACGACCCGGTCAACCTGTTCGTGGCGGGGTTCATCGGATCTCCGTCGATGAACTTCCTGCCCGGCCAGATCGATGGCGAGACCGTGCGACTCCCCATCGGAGATGTCCCGATCCCGGGGCATTTGCGCAGCCGCTTGCAGGAGCGGCGCGGCGACGGTGGCGTGCGCGACGTCATCGTCGGAATCCGTCCTGAGCACTTCGAGGACGCGGCCGTGGCCGGCGAAGCAATCAAAGGCCTCCGCTTCCGCGCGAAGGTGGAGGTGGTCGAGTCGATGGGCTCCGAGCTGTATGTGTACTTTGACCTGGCCACCGAGAACGCGGGGTCTGAGCAGCTTGAGGAGCTCGCTCGAGACGCTCAGTTGAAGGATCTCCCGCAGCACGGCGGGAGCGCCACGACCGTGGTCGCACGGCTCGATGCGGCTTCCAAAGCCGCGGCGGGCGCCGAGATCGACCTCGTACTCGAGAGCGAGGAGATCAAGCTCTTCGATCCCAAGGACGGCTCCAGCTTGACGCACTGAGCGCCGCTGGGTTCCGCCTCGCCGAGTGCGGGCAGAGCCCCAGGGTTCGGCGCGCCATGGTGCGAGACTTCGGCCATGAAGAGTTGGCGGACGATGGGCCCACCCGTCGTCGTGGCAGCAGTCATTGCCGCTGGTGCCGCGGTCGCCGTCTCGCTTTGGCTCCAGAACGGTCTCGGCGACGTGCGAGATCTCCCCACCGCGCTCGTGAGCGCTGGACGGTTGACCGGCCTGCTGGGCGCCTACCTCGCGCTCGTGCAGCTCGCGCTGCTGTCCAGGCTGCCGGCACTCGAGCGGGCCGCGCCGCTCAACCGGCGGATCGCCTGGCACCGCCCCGCCGCGGCCGCCTGTATCGGGCTGCTGTGCGCCCACGCGGTCCTCATCACGTCTGGCTACGCGATTGGCGACCGCCTCGGACTGCCGGCGGAGGTTGGACGGCTCGTGAGCGGATATCCCGGCGTCATCACGGCAGTGGCCGCGCTCGGGCTGCTCCTCGGCGTGACCGCGACCTGCGCCCGGCGCATCCGGCGTCGACTGCGCTACGAGACGTGGCACTTCACACACCTTTACGTCTACCTGGCAGTCGCCTTGGCGTACAGCCATCAGCTCGCCACCGGCAGCGACTTCGTGGGCAACCCGGCCGCCCGGGCGTACTGGATGGGTCTCTATGTGGTGACCGCGGCGATCGTGCTTGCCGGACGGGTCGGCGCGCCACTCGTGCACGCTTTCCGCTTCCGGCTGCGCGTCCTGCGCGTTGTCGACGAGGGGGCCACGGCGGCCTCGATCGACGTCGGGGGTCGCGGCCTCGACCGGTTGGCCGTGCGCTCCGGTCAGTTCTTCACCTGGCGCTTCCTAACCCGTGACCATTGGTGGGAGGCTCATCCGTTCTCCCTGTCGGCGCCGCCCGACGGCCGGCGCCTGCGGATCACCGTCAAGGGGCTGGGTGACTTCACCGAGCGCGTCCGCTCGATCCCGCCCGGAACCCGGGTGATCGCTGAGGGTCCGTTCGGCGCCTTCACGGCCGCCAGCCGCCGGCGGCGGCGCGTAGCGCTCATCGCCGGTGGCGTCGGCATCACCCCGATCCGGGCCCTGCTTGAGGACATGCCGGGCGAGCCGGGAGACATCACCGTGGTCTATCGCAGCGCGCGGACCGCGGAACTGATCCTGCGCGAGGAGCTGGACGAGCTCGCGGCCCGACGGGGAGCGGAGATCCACTACGTGATCGGCGAGCGTCGTTCGCCTTCGGCCGACGACCTGCGGGCGCTCGTTCCCGACATCGCGGAGCGCCACATCTATGTATGCGGGCCGACGGAGATGACCCGCGCGACGCGAGCGACGCTGCGGCGCTACGGCGTGCCCGCCGCCCAGATCACAACGGAGGGGTTCTCCCTGTGAGGCGCGCCTTGACCATCCTCGCGCTCACCGCCGCCGCGGTGGTGGCGCTGGCGCGGTTCCATACGGAGGCGCCCCGTGTCAAGAACCCGCTCTCGGCTCTGCACGCGCCGCCGGCGGCTCGTACGCCTCGCGCGCTTCAGCCAGGCCCGCGCCGGCCCCCGACTCGTCCGGGCGTGCGCACCGCCACGAGCGCGCCGATGGCCACACCGTTCTCACTTGTGCAGGTGCAAGTGACGCTTACGCACGGTCGCCTCACCGGCGTCGAGACGGTTGCCCTGACCGGCGACGGGCCGCACACGCAGGCCCTCAACGCACGCGCTGAGCCGATCCTACGCCGTGAGGCATTGCAGGCCCACAGCGCGCGCATCGACGTGGTGAGCGGTGCGACCTACACCAGCCGTGTTTGGATCAAGTCGCTGCGCGAGGCGATCGAGGCGGCCCGCCGTGGCTGAGCGCCGCACCGAGCATCTGATGGGCACGGCGGTTACCGTCGAGATCCGCGATCGGGCCGTCCCTTACCGTGCCCTCAAACACGCGTTCGCCTGGCTGAGATGGGTCGATCGGAGGTTCAGCACCTACGACGCGGCCAGCGATGTCAGCCGGCTCAACGCCGGAGAGATCGGCCTGCCCGACACGCACCCCCTCGTTCGGAGTGTGCTGGCGCGGTGCGAGGCCCTAAAGGCCGGCACGGATGGGTACTTCGACGCGCACGCTCCCCTGCCCGGCGGCGTCGACCCGTCGGGCCTCGTCAAGGGGTGGGCGGTGGACGTGGCCTTCGCAGGACTTCGCCGGGCCGGCGCGCAGCAGCTGTGCATCGAGGCGGGTGGTGATGTGCGGGTGGCCGGAGGACCCTGGCGCGTGGGCATCCGCCATCCGCGCCAGCGCGAGCAGCTCGCGGCGGTGGTCGTGCTCCGCAGTGGCGCTGTGGCCACCTCGGGCGCCTACGAGCGCGGGGGCCATGTGGTCGATCCGCACACCGGGCGGCCACCGGTCGGAACGGTGAGCGTCACGATGATCGACCGTACGCTCGCGCAGGCGGACGCTCACGCCACAGCGGCGTTCGCCATGGGATCCCGCGGGCCGGCGTGGTCAGCCGGGCTCACCGCCATGACCGTCCTCACCGACGACCAGGTGCTGCTGACGCCGACCTTCTGCAACCTGCGGGCTTGAGCCTCATCGGCGAAAGCCGCCCTCGGCATTGATGACCTGGCCCGTGATCCACGCGCTGTCCGCACCGGCGAGCCAGCTCACGACTGCCGCGATGTCAGCAGGCGTGCCCCAGCGCCCGACCGGAAACGCATTGCGTAACGCCTGGCGATCCGCGTCTGAGGCCCATCCGGTATCGACCGGGCCGGGATTGATCGCGTTCACCGTGATCCCGCGCTCCGCGAGCGCGTCGGCGAGCGACCAGGTCATCTGATGCACCGCTCCCTTGCTAATCGCGTACGGCAGCTCGCTCGGCATGGGCCCCAAGTGCTGCCCGGAGGTGAACAGCACCACCCGGCCCTCGCGGCGCGAGTCATCGTGCCGGTCGGCATAGGCTTGGACAAGTAGGACGACGGCACGAGCATTGACCGCCCAGGCCAGATCCAGATCTGCTGCCGTGACCGAAGGCAGGCTTCCTGGGGCTGATCGAGCGTGGTTCGCCACCAGGACGTCGACCGCTCCGAGCTGTTCCACGGCGAAGTCGACGACACGGCGCGGAGCTTCGGGATCGGCGAAGTCAGCCTCGATGCTCCTGAGTCGATCACTCTCACCTCCGAGGGCGTCGACCACCGCTTGCACACCGCCCAGATCGGGTCCCCATGGCTGCTCGGCATCGTGGGGCGCCCAGGACTGCACGACAACGCTGGCGCCTTCAGCGAGCATGCGCTGGGCGATGGCAAAGCCGATTCCCGCCTGTCTGCTGACGCCGGTGATGAGCGCAATTCGCCCTGTCATACGTGCGAGCATCGACGACTTCTATCGCACCTCGAGCTCCACACATTTCGACAGCGCACAGGCTCGCGGGTCGCGGGTAGAAGGGTACGGGTCTTGAACGGTCCAGACCGCCACGCCATCGACGCGGCGACGCGCGCCACGTATGCGGCTTTTGTCAGCACGGGCTTTGCCTTCGCGAGCTGGGCGTCGCGGATCCCCCAGGTCAGGCAGCAGCTCAATCTGGATTCCTCGGAGCTCGGCTTGGTCCTACTGGCGATGGCCGCCGGATCGGTACTCGCGCTGCCGCTATCGGGCCCCGCGGTTACCCGATTTGGTGCGCGTGCCGTCGTTTCGCGCATGGCTACCGTCGCCGGCGCGGGTCTGGTCGCGATCGCCTTCGGCTGCCGCATCGGCGTGGTCCCGGTCGTTGTGGGCCTGTTCGCGCTGGGGGTCGGGACGGGCAGCTGGGATGTCGCGATGAACGTGCACGGTGCGGCCGTCGAACGGCATCGCGCCCGCGCGATCATGCCGCGCTTTCACGCCGGGTTCAGCATCGGGACGGTCGCCGGAGCGCTGGGCGGCGCCGCAATGCTCGCGCTTGGTGTGTCGGTGACCGCGCATCTGGCCATTGTGGGCCTGGCCGTCGCGAGCGGCGTGCCGATGGCCGTAAAGCCCTTCATTGATGATCATGTCGATGCTAACGCTGGGTCCATGCCCTCAGACGCGGGAGCCGCCCGCAGGTCACTGAGAGCCTGGCGCGAGCCGCGCACGGTGCTGATCGGCGTGTTTGTGCTCGCGCTGGCGTTTGCCGAAGGGTCTGGCAACGACTGGATCAGCCTGGCCATGATCGGCGGCCACCATGCGCGACCCGTGGTGGGAACGCTTGCGCTCGCCGTCTTCCTGGCCGCGATGACAGCCGGGCGCTGGTGCGGTCCACGGCTTCTCGACAAGTACGGACGGGTACCGGTGCTGCGCGCGACCCTGATCCTGGCGATCGCGGGACTCCTCATGTTCACCCTCGGCTCCGGCATCGAGGTCGCGTTCGCCGGCACAGTGCTGTGGGGCGCAGGAATCTCGCTTGGGTTTCCAGTTGGCATGAGTGCCGGCGCTGACGACCCGTCATTGGCCGCGGCTCGAGTGAGCGTCATCGCGTCAATCGCCTACTGCGCCTTCCTCGCCGGACCACCCGTGCTCGGACTTCTCGCCCAGCGGTACACCTTGCTGCACGCGCTTACCGTGGTCATCGCGCTTCTTCTCCTCGCCTGCGCAATCGCCGGCACCCTACGCCGTCCCGCCAGGCTGGAACGATGAGCGCCCGTCACCGGCCAGGACCTCGGTGCGCCGAAGCTCGTGCGAGCCGTCAGCTCGACTGTACTCGTAGTACGCCCACCAAGAATCGGCGATGTTCACCACGTCGACGTATCGCAGCGATCCGGTGGCATGGGGCGAGACCAGCGCCGGGGCTTGGACCGAGATGCGCAGCCAACTGGTGAGATCGAGGCTGCAGGCAATGCCGCAGTGCTCCTCGGTGTCCGCGGCTTCGCTGCTGGCCCCGTCGTAGTAGCCGACGAACCCGTCGCCGAACGGGACCACGCACCCGAGCCTTGCCTGGTAGGCGTCCCACCTACCGCTGCTGCCGACGGCCAGTGCCTCGCCGCGCCAGTCGTAGCGCAGGCCGTTTCGGCTGCTGGCGAGCGCCGTGGGCGCCGGCCCGTCTTGCCGCAGGAACGTGCTGATGTACATCAGCATCTGTGTGCCGTGGCTGATCACGTACGGATCTTTTACGGCGGCCACGCCGACATCCGCGGGCGCAATCACTGGTTGTGCCGTTGAAATGTCGAAGTGCTCGGGCTCGGGGGCGCGCAGCAGGTCGATTCGCCAGTGGTCGCTCGACGGCGGGTCCTCCCAGCTGGTGTACAGCAGCCAGTCGCCGGCCGGCGCGCGGCGCAAGCAGAACCGCTCGAGCGAAGAGGTTCCGATCTGCTGCTTGGTCACGCGCCACACCTCGGTGAACGACCGGCCGCCGTCGGTGCTCTGGGCGACGATCCCCACGTACCCACGCTCATCCCCAGACCCGTCCCGCGGTCGGCGGCGGCGATAGGCCATCAACACGCGCCGCGATACGGCGTCGTAGACCACGCTCGGCGCTCCAACCCAACACCCTGCTCCCGGCGTATCGGGGGCGAGCACCGTCTCGCCCGCCTGCGGGTCGAAAAGCGGGAAGCTCCCGCTTGCCATCGCTGCCTCGACACTGGCCGCGAGCACATCAAGGTTCGATGTCGCGTTCGTGGCCCTCTCGGGCACCGTCACTCCGTGTACCAAGCGGCCGTGTTGACCGGCACCCGGTTCCCTTCGGTCAGAGGACCGCTGGCGAGCAGCTTCTTCGCGCGGTCCGGAGCGCTCACAGGATCCGCGGAGAAGTTGATGATGCATACGAATCCGGGATCGCGCGCGAACGCGATCGCGCCCTCGGGCGCGTCGAGCCATCGCAGGAAGCCGTCGCCGAGCGCCGCGTGCCCGCGCCGAATCTTCAGCGCGCGGCGGTAGAGCTCAAGTGTCGAGGCGTCGTCATCGGTCTGCGACTCGACCGTCAGCGCCGCCCATCGGTGAGGCTGTGGCAGCCACGGTGGAGCACCTGCCCCCTTGGGGCTGAATCCGTACGGCGGCTCGTCCCCTGACCAGGGGATCGGCACGCGGCAGCCGTCACGCCCCCTGTCTGTGTGGCCCGACTGTTCCCACGTGGGGTCCTGCAATACCTCGTCAGGGAGATCCTCGACCTCGGGCAGGCCAAGCTCCTCGCCCTGGTAGACGTACGCGCCTCCCGGCAGGGCGAGCATCAGCAGCGCTGCGGCGCGAGCGCGCGCCAGACCAACCTCGAAGTCGGCCGGCAGATCGATCAAATCGGTCAGCCTGTGCGGCGGTCGAGCATCCTGAGGGCGGGCGTACCGAGACACCACTCTGACCGTGTCGTGGTTGGAGAGGACCCAAGTGGGCGGAGCACCGACCAGGTCATGCGCGTTGAGTGACGTGACGATCGACGCCCGCATCTCCTCAGCCCGCCAAGGGGCGAGCAGAAAGTCGAAATTGAAGGCGGTGTGCAGCTCGTCGCCGCGTAGATATTGAGCCAGGCGTTCGGCATTGTGCACCCATGCCTCCGCCACGAAGACCCGGGAATCCTCATAGGCGTCGGCCAGAGTCCGCCAGCTGCGGTAGATGTCATGGACCTCGTCACGATCCCAGTGCGGATGGTCGACCGGGTCCGACGTGAGCGGCGGCCACTCGATTGAGCCGACATCCGGGAGGCCGTCGGCCTTGACGAGACCGTGAGCCACGTCGATGCGGAAGCCGTCGACCCCTCGCTGGAACCAGAAGTGCATCGTTTCCTCAAACTCGGCCCGCACGCTGTCGTCGTTCCAGTCGAGGTCTGGCTGCTCAGGCGCGAACAGGTGCAGGTACCACTGCCCCGGGCGTCCGTCAGCCTCGGTGACGCGGGTCCATGCCGGACCGCCGAACCTGCTCACCCAGTCATTGGGGCGCTCGTCACCGCTGGGGCCACGGCCGTCCCGGAAGATAAAGCGACCTCGCTCGGGTGATCCGGGGCCGGCAGCCAGCGCCTCCTGAAACCATTCATGCTGGTCAGAGACGTGATTCGGCACGATGTCGAGCAACACTCGGATTCCGAGCCGGTGCGACTCGGCGATCATCGCCTCGGCGTCGGCCAGAGTTCCGAACACCGGCTCAATGTCGCGGAAATCCGCGACGTCGTAGCCGGCGTCCTTCATCGGGGACGGGTACCACGGGGTTATCCACACGGCGTCCACTCCCAGACGAGCGAGGTGAGGCAGGCGGGAGCGCAGCCCAGCAATGTCCCCGATGCCGTCGCCGTTACCGTCGGCAAAGCTGCGAATGTAGACCTCGTAGACGACCGCACTGCGCCACCACGGCGTATCGGCGCCGGCAGCGCTCGGCTCCACCTGCTCCGAAGCGTCGTTCATGCTGCTGTATTCACCTCATCTAGAGCGCCGGACCGCGGCTTTCCGGGATGGTCGCGATTTCGGCGGTGAGAGGCAGCGCCGCTGACGACGATCCGGCGAAGAGCTGAAACGTGCCGGGTTCGAGCTCCCACTGGCCGACTTCCACATTCCAATGCTCGAGCGCGCGTGGCCTGATGGTGACCGCCGCGATCACCTCCCCACCCGCATCCGCCGCAACGGCCGTGAAGCCCACGAGCCACCGGACCGGGCGCTCGACGGCGCTTCCCGGACGGCTCGCATACACCTGGACGATCTCCTTGCTACGTCTGGGACCCACGTTGCGAAGCACGATGTTGACCTGCAGGTCCGCGCCCGGCTCCGCCTCCTCCGGCGCGTGGATCGACAGGTATCGCCAGCTGGAGAAACCGAGACCGTGGCCAAATGGATACCTCGGGTTCCTGCCATCACGATCGTACCCGCGGTAGCCGATGAACAGCCCCTCGTCGTAGGGCTGCAGCCCATCACGCGGCCGGGGAGAAGGAAGGCCACCCTCGGACCGCGGCCACGTCGTCGGAAGGCGCCCTCCGGGCTCGGCTCGGCCAAGCAGGACATCGGCTAATGCATTCCCAAACTCCTGACCCGGAAACCAGGCGAGCAGGATGGCGGCTACGTCCTCGGACCACGGCAGCAGCACTGGAGCGCCGGCGTTCACGACGACGACGGTCAACGGATTCGCCGCGGCGACGCGCTGCACGAGCTCGTCCTGCCGGCCGGGCAGCGCCAGCGAGCTCCGATCGAAGCCTTCGCTCTCGACCTCCGCGCTCGTACCGACGACGACGATTGCGACGTCGGCTTCCTGGGCGAGAGCCGCCGCGCGTTCGATTTCCTCGTCGTCCGTGCGATGAGGCGGCTGGAGTCCGAGCTGGAAGGCCACGCCGGCTGCTCCGCCCACAGTCGGCGCGGATCCGACGACATGGGAAAGAACGACCTCTGACTTCTCTCCCCGGGCAAGATGCACCTCATGGCACGCCTGCGGCGGGACCACGAGGGCTTCCACGATGTCTGCACCCGCTCGAGGCTCCAGCTGCGTGTCGAGCACCTCTTTGCCGTCGAGCGACAAGCGATAGCGCCCGATCCCCGAAGCCGCGATCGTGTACGTCCCGGGGTCTGTGGCCCGGAATACGGCGTGCACCTCGATGCACTTAACCGGCGCGGTGTATGGGAAGGGGTTCAGCCAGTTGAACGCGCAGCCCAGGCGATGCTCGGACCCGAGCACAGTGCCGTCGCCGGCCAGAAAGCGCACTTCAACCCCGCTGGCGCCATCGGATCGATGAACCCAGGGAGCGCTTGCCACGGGGATGCGGCTGCTGGCCCGTGCGCCAACGCTGTGGCGGACCTCGACGGCGGGCCCGAGCGCCGCGCGCAGACCGTGCAGAGGCGACACAGCGTATTCCGGGAAGACCGTCGCGCTTCCGCCGCCCATTGTCCGGGCCACGGCGGCGCTGGGGCCGACGACCGCGAGGCGCTTCACCTCCGAGCGGACGAGCGGAAGCGCCGAGCGCTCGTTCCGGACGAGCACAAAGCCGGCCGCAGCTGCTCGCCGTATCGTGTCTGCCACCCGGGCATCGTCAAAGTGCCGACTGGGAGGCGCCGGTGGTTCATCCATCGCCCCGACTCGGGCAGCGAAGCGCAGCAGCCGCACGACCTTGTCGTCTATCTCGGCGCCAGCGACCTCGCCATCGCGAACCGCACGCACGAGTGCGTCACCCCAGGGGCCATCTGGTCCGGGCATCACCAGGTCAAGCGCCGCATTGGCGGATGTTGCCGTTGACCGGGTTGCCGACCAGTCGGACATGACGAGCCCGTCGTAGTCCCACTCGTCGTGGAGTACGTCGCGAAGCAGTGGGCTCTCGGTCATCCGCTCACCGTTGACTGCGTTGTAGGCGGCCATCACAGACCAGGCTCCCCCGTCGCGAACGATCGCCTCGAATGGCGCCAGGTACACCTCGTGCAAAGTCCGCTCATCCAGCTGCGCGTCCAGGGTCATGCGCTCGGTCTCGGAGTCGTTGGCAACGAAATGCTTGACAGTTGCCCCGACGCCGGCGCCCTGCAGACCGCGGACGTAGGCGACGCCGATCCGGGCCGTGAGCAGCGGATCCTCGCTGAAGCACTCGAAATGCCTCCCGCCGTACGGCGTCCGGTGAAGGTTCACCGTAGGGGCCAGCACGACATCGACGCCTTTGCGGCGCGCCTCAAACGCCAGCAGGCTTCCCAGTTCCTCAGCCAGTTCCTCGTCCCAGCTCGCCGCAATCGCGGTCGGAGATGGGAGATTGGCGGAGTGGTCCCGTTCGTCCCATGTCTCACCGCGCACGCCGGCCGGACCATCGGAAAGAACCACGCGACGCAAGCCGATCGCCGGTTCGGGGTGAAGCGACCAGAAATCCGCGCCTGTGAGCAGGCACACCTTCTGCTCCAGCGAGAGCGTCGCCGCACGCGCGGCCAGATGCCGTTCGCCGATCGGCGTCGCGGGTTGGCCCAGCGGCGTCACGGACAGAGGCTACCCGGAAGCGCCCAGGCGTCGAACGGAGCCGGTTCAGGCCATGACTCAAAGGCTGATGCGTCCATCCCAGCCCTGCTCGAGCGCGAACCGCGCACCGATCGTCCACGCCTGCACGTGGTTGGCGATCGGGACCGACGCGGGACCACCGGGGGTCACGGCGTAGAGCTCCGGCGAGTTTCCCAGCCGCTCGAGCGCGGTTAATACGCCCTGGCGTACCCGCTCGGCCTCCTCACTTCTGCCGGCGGCACGCAGACCACCCCACCCCAACCACGAATCGAACGGCCAGACGGCGCCGCGATGATATGCGGCCACGTCGAACTGCGGGTGCTCCGACGACAGGGTGCGCAGGCCGAAGTCAGTCAGCACGTCGGGCTGGCTCAGCCGTTCGGCGTAGGCCTCGCGCTGCCCCGTCGGTAGCGCATCGGCCCACAACAGCCACCCCAACTGCGATCCCGCACCCGAGACACGCCGATCGCTCCGGTCAACGGCCATCGTGTCGGGCGTAAAGGCGCGAGCGATCCGGTCCGCTGTCTGCTCGGCCAGCGACAACCATCCCGTGTCCCCGGTGAGCCGGGCCGTAGCCCGCAAGGCTGCGACAGTCACCGCCTGCGTGTCCGCATCCGCGAGCGGCGGCTCGGGAATGCCACCGTCGGCATCGACGATCCCGCCGCCGTACGCGTGCCGCGGGTCGGAGGTATCGCGCCAGCCCTGCTGAGCCAGCCCGCCACGGCACTCCCGCGGCCCATGACGCACCAGGCCGTCGCCGCGCTCGAGCGCCCGCTTGACCCACGCGCTCGCGGCCCGCCAGTGGTGTGAAAGCTCATCCTCGAGTGCGGGATCGCCGAGCGCCGCCAGGACCACAAGGAACCAGGACGTTCCATCCGCCGAGCCGTAGTAGCGCAGTTGCCCACTGCGCACCGGCCAGCCCATCTGCTCAAACCTGGGGTCCGCCCGGGGACGGTACTCGTGCACGATCTTCCCCGGCTCCTCGTCTGCCCAGCTGTCAAAGCGCTGGCCCTGGAGCCCCGCCAGCGCGCGGAGCGTCGCACGGGCAACGTCCGGCTGAGCGGGCAGCACCTGCAGCGAGCTGATCAGGGAGTCACGCCCGAAAAGGGCATGAAACCGACCAGGATCCTCTGCGTTGATCGACAGCGAAGATGCGTACGGCCACCCCTCGTCGGACAGGATCGAGCTGTCGAGCACCTGGTTTCGACTCATCCGGCTCATTCTGTCCAGCATTCCCGCCCTCCAGGCGCGACAACCGCGCCCCCAAGGACCGGGACATCACGATGGTGTTCCAGAGCTACGCGCTCCATCACGATGGTGTTCCAGAGCTACGCGCTCCACCCCGCATGACGGTCCGGGCGGGGGCACCCCGACGCCCAGCACGGGCGCGGGTCCCCGCCGACTTCACAGCAAACTCAAATGGGCCGGCGCGCACCCGCCATAATGGCAAGCGCTGATGCCCGAGCGGCACTCCACCGGAATGCCCGCTGTCGACGCGCAGCACGACTTCCTGCGCGCCCGACGTCGCGCCACCATGGCCCGAGTGGCCGCCCGTCTACGCGGGGAGCCCGACGACGTCCGGCAGATCCTCCCCTACGAGGAGGTCATCGAGGCGCTCGGTTTCGTCAGCGAGAAGCAAGTGGGACCGGCCGTCGTCGCCCTGGACGACATCGTCGGCACCGTCGATCGCCAACGGGAGTTTGATCGTCGCTTTCGCCCCACCACAGGACGGGTTCGCTCGCGCTGGGAGCACATTGCGGCGGCCATGCGCCGCGGCGAGGCCTTGCCGCCGGTCGACCTCTTGCGAATTGGGGAAATTTACTTCGTCCGCGATGGCCACCACCGGGTTTCGGTCGCTCGGGCTCTGGGCCACACCGACATCGACGCGTGCGTGACCGAGGTGATTACCAGGGTGGGTGCCCAGCACACCATCACCTACGCCGATCTACCCACCAAGAGCCTCGAGCGCGAGTTCTTCGAGCGGGTGCCATTGCCCGACGATGCCCGGTCGGGAATCCAGGTCACGGACTCATGGGATTACGCTCGTTTGGCCGAGAACGTCGAGGCGTGGGGCTTTCGCACCAGCCAGGACCGAGGGGAGCACATCAGCCGCCGCGAGACCGCATTTCTGTGGCTGGAGACCGAGTACCGGCCCGTGATCGAGATGCTCCGCGACGCTCAGCTCATCGAGGGCCAGACCGAGACGGAGGCCTACATGCGGGTCAGCGGGGAGCGCTACCGGCTGCTGCGCACCCACCGCTGGGACGAGGACGTGATCCAGCGCGTGATCGAGGGCGAGTCCGAACGCCACCGTCGTCGGCGTTAAGCGGGTCTACCTCCACCACGCGCCGAGCACCCGGCGCCAGTTCCCCCAGGCGAGCTCCTCAAGCTCCTGGTTGTCAAAGCCCGCCGTGCTCAGCGCCTCGAGCAGCCGCGGGATCCCCGCGGCGTCGCCGAGCTCGTCGGGGATCGTCGCGCCGTCAAAATCCGAGCCTAGGGCGACGTGGCGGACGCCAATGCGCTCGGCCACGTAGCAGGCGTGTTCAACGATCACCGACAACGGCGTGTCGCCCGTGTCGGCGAAATCAGGACGCAGGAAGAGCGAGGCGAAGACGATCCCCACGAGTCCGTCACTTTCGGCGATCGCATCCAATTGCCTGTCGGTCAGGTTCCGCGAGGCCGGGCAGAGCGCATGGGCGGCGGAGTGGGAGGCGACCAGCGGCCCGAGCTCGGCTCCGGCGACATCCCAGAAGCCGGCCTCGTTGAGATGGCTCAGGTCAACCAGAATGCCCAACTCGGCGCACCGGGCGACCAGCGCATGTCCCGCTGGGGTCAGGCCGGGCCCGGTGTCCGGCGAACTCGGGAACACGAACGGCACCCCGTGGGCGAAGTCGTTGGGTCGGCTCCACACCGGGCCTAAGGAGCGCAGGCCCGCCGCGTACCAATGATCGAGCGCCTCAAGACCGGTGTCGATTGCTTCGGCCCCCTCGTGGTGAAGGACGGCCACCGGAGACGCAGCCTCGTCATCGGCGACCGCGTCGAGGTCCGCGACCGAGCGGGCGATGCGAATATGGCCGGCTCGCTCTAGGGCAGCCAATCGACCGGCCGTGCGGGTGGCAAACGCGGCGGCATCGCGGTAGCTCACCGGGGAGGCCATCTCTATCTCGATGACTCCGTCCTCACGCCGGACCGGATCCCAGTTCTCTTGCGCCGATGGCGTGAAGACCGCAAAGATGCCCCCGCGTACTCCCCCTTCGCGCATGCGGGGAAGATCAAGGTGCCCGGCCGGCCGGCCCGTGGCGAAGTCGGCGTGATCGTCCCGGGTGAGGGCATCGTTGTGTCCGTCAAACACCGCCAGCACGAGACCAACGTACCTATCGAGGCAGGCCGGTGAACCTACAGGCCCGTAGTTCGCCGTGATAGCGTTGCCGCGCCTGATGACGCCGCGATCCCCCTCGGAGGCCGCCGCCAAGACTCGCCGACGGTATGCGCCGCGGATGGCGCCCGAGCTGCGCCGAGAGCAGCTGTTGAACGCCGCGCTGAGCGTGATCGTCGAGCAGGGCTACGAGGGCGTGTCGATCGAAGCCATCGCCCGCACCGCGGGTGTCACCCGGCCGGTCATCTACGACCACTTCCCCAACCTCGAGAGGTTGCTGCGGGCGCTCATCGAGCGCGAGGAAGAACACGCCTTGAAGCAGTTGGCCGCGGTCGTACCCGAGGCCCCGAGTGGCGTGGGTGAGCCGGCCGAACTGTTCGCCGCCGGTGTCCGGCGCTTCCTCGACGCGGTCCTCGCCCGCCCGGAGTCTTGGCGGATCATCCTGCTGCCCCCCGAGGGGACGCCGGCCAACGTCCGGAATCAGGTGGAGAGAAACCGGGCCCTCATCCAGGGGCGGATCGCCACGATCGTCCGGTGGGCCATCGCGCGGTCGGACATCCCCGAGGATCTCGATGTCGAACTGTGCGCCCGCGCCATACGCAGTCTCAGCGAGGAAGCCGGACGGATGGTGCTGACAGATCCCGAGGCCTTTTCCCCCCGAGCGCTATGAGCGCTTCGTCCTCGCGGTCATGAAGCTGATCTGGGCCCGGTAAATCGACCGCTGGTCGAAACCGGCTGGTTAAACACGGCGGGGACCCGCTTCCAGGGTCCCCACCGCCGAGCCTCACCGAGCCTTGCCCACGGCCGGGTTGGACGCAACCCGGGAGGTCTACGCCCCGTCAAACCCGGCTCCGGGCCAAAAGTTGCGAGACTCGTGCATGGGCTTAGATACCGGCGTGGGTCTCCAGCAGATAGGAACCAATTGGTCGGGCAACTACGCCTACCGGGCCACCCGCTTACACCACCCCCGGACACTGGCGGCTCTGCAGGAGCTGGTCCGCGGCGCTGACCGCATCCGCCCGCTGGGCACGCGGCATTCGTTCACGTCCATGGCTGACTCGGCCGAGCTCGTCTCGCTGAGCGAGCTGGAGGGGGTGATCACGGTCGACCAGGAGGCGGGGACGGTCTCGGTGCCGGCTGCCACCACCTACGCCACGCTGGCTGCGGTCCTCAACGACCAGGGCCTGGCGCTTCACAACCTGGCCTCGCTCCCACATATCTCGGTGGCCGGCGCGGTGGCCACCGCCACCCACGGCTCAGGGGACACCTACGGCAACCTGGCCACCGCGGTCACCGGGCTAGAACTCGTCCGCGCTGACGGCGAGGTGGTGTTCGTCGCGCGCGGTGAGGAGACCTTCGAAGGGCTCGTCGTGGGACTCGGCGCACTGGGCATCGTCACCCAGGTGGTGTTGGAGACTGAGCCCTTCTACACGGTGCGCCAGCGTGTCTACGAGAGTCTCTCCTGGGAGGCTCTTTCCGAGCATTACGACGAGATCACCGGCCAGGGTGAAAGCGTGAGCGTGTTTCACCGCTTCGGCCCGGCGACCGAGCAGGTCTGGGTCAAGCGCCGCGCAGGTCGAGGACGGGCTAGCACCGCCGGCCGAGGACCTGTTCGGAGCTCGCCCTGCCGGTGGGCCCCGCAACCCGGTACCGGGGAGCGATCCGGCCAACACCACCGAGCAACTCGATGTGCCCGGTCCGTGGTCAGAGCGACTGCCCCACTTTCGCAGTGGCTTCACGCCGAGCGCCGGGGAGGAGATCCAGTCTGAGCTTTTTGTCGCGCGCGAGCAGGCCATGCCGGCGCTGGGAGCCCTGCGCCAGCTGGCCGAACGGATACGCCCGATCCTGTTGATCTGCGAGCTGCGCACCATGGCGGCGGATACGTTGTGGCTGAGTCCCCAGTACGGCCAGGACACGGCCGGTTTTCACTTCACCTGGAAGCGGCGTCCGGCCGAGGTCGAGCGCGTCATGGCGCTGATGGAGGCTGCCCTGAAACCCTTTGCCGCCCGACCTCACTGGGGCAAGGTGTTCACTGCGCGAGCTGCCGAGCTGGCCCGCGTTTACGAGCGTTTCGACGATTTCCGTCGCCTGCGTGACGAGCTCGATCCCCGCGGGGTATTCGTCAACCGCTGGCTCGAGGATTGCGTCCTGCGCACCGCCTGAACGGCGTCCGGCCTAACCCACCCGCCTTCTTATACTGGGGAGCCCCCAGGGGGGCGTAGCTCAGTTGGTTAGAGCGCCGGCCTGTCACGCCGGAGGTCGCGGGTTCGAGTCCCGTCGCTCCCGTTCCGTAGCTGTCCCCAAGCGCGACCCCAACGCCGCGCTCGAGGAGTTCGGTGTCGAGCCGGTCACCTCCGGCGACATGTAGTGGGTAGATACGCGGCCGCGACAGCTTCCCGCCACGGCCGCGTTCTCTTCCCCGAGCGTTATGCGGCGGTGATGACGAGCGTGTGCAGGCCGCCGCCCTTGACGCGCACCGTCACCTCGGCACCACGGTTCGTGTTGTTCACCTTGTAGTTGTGGACCCTCCGTCCGTCCAGGGTCACCACGGCCGGCCGGGTGCCGTGCGGCAGTGTATGGCCGATGAGCACGGTCTTGAGCGAGAGCCGACTCGTGGACATCCGCGTCGTGTAGTGATTCGCGGCGTGTGAGGCGAACACGTTGACGGCGCCGCTGCCCATCCCGAGGCGGATGTGCGAGCCGGCGACGCTCGGCTGGCCGCTCGGGACCTGCGGGACGACCTCGAGCAGGCTGTAGGGCAGGAACGGCCGCACGCCGAGCTGCTGGCCGACCACTGCCCACATCGTCCCGTAGTTGCCCCATGCCTGCATGACGCTCGAGCGGCACGTCCAGCAGCGGTCGATGTTGGCGGGGATGCCCGGGGTCGGGTAGATGCCCTGCGGCGGCGTCGAGGGGAAGATCTCCGGCATCGCTCCCGGCATCTCGTCGGGCGTGCCGCCCGTCGCCGGCTCGGAGAACATGGTCTCGGCGTTCGCGTCGGTGTAGCGCTGCTGCTGGTCAGGGCCGAGCCGGCCGTAGTTGCCCTCGCCGATCGCCTGGATCGAGGTCGTCAGCGAGAAGATCTCGGTGTCGCCCTTGCCATCCGCGCCGCCACCGCAGCCGTTGTGGTAGAGGCCGCGGTTGCCCGGGCGCTCGCCGCTGTAGCAGCTGTTCTCGCGGCCGGCAAGCGCCGTGTTCCCATTGCTGCTGATCGCGAGCCCGGGCAGCGTGCGCGTCCCGAAGGTGAGCTGGGCCTCCATCGGGGTCTGGCCGATCCAGTACTTCTGGAAGGTCTTGACGTTGCCCGGCTCCTGCAGCGAGTCGGCGTACTGCCCGTACGGCGCATCCCACCACGTCGACTCGAACTTCGAGCTCAGCCGGTCGGCGAGGTGCGTGGCCCACGCCGCCGTGCGACCGTCGTGCTTGGAGCGCGCCATGTCGGCAAGGTCGTACAGGCCACGGATGAAGTACACGGCATTGTCGAGCTTGACCGGGCCCATGCCGGGGCGCTCAACGTTGCCCGAGCCTGTGGGCCAGCCGTCAGGCGTCGAGTAGCGCGTGGCGATCGTGCGCATCCCCTCGCGCGCGAAGTTGTACATCTCGTTGCGGAAGGCGCTGTCGCCGGTCCACCGCCACACGAGGGCGACCGCGCTCGGGAACTTCACGGTCTCGTCGGTGTTGAAATCGTTCGTCGTCGTGCCGTTCGCGGTCGTCTTGCTGTTGTGCCCGTAGTAGACCGAGCCGTCAGAGACCGTCTCGTGCGCGACGATCCCCGAGCTGCCGTTGAGGATCTTCGAGATGTCCTTGAGGACGCGCAGGTGGTCCTCGATGGTCGTGAACTGCCCGACCGTGACCGCAGCGAACGCGGTGTACTCGCCGTCGGTGGCGAAGATCCAGGGGTAGTCGGGATAGCCCGCGGCGAACCAGCGCGCATGCGCGACCGCGCCGAGCGGCGCCGGGTACTGCTTGCCCTGGTTCGTCCAGCGGATCTGCAGGTGTGAGGCAGTCTGCGTCTCGTCGGCGAGGTTCTGCTTGCCCCACGTGACCGCGCGCTGCAGCAGCGAATCGCCGGGCAGCGACACGACGGTGTTGTGTCCGAGCGCCTGGCGCGAGGAGGTCTTGGCGGCGAGCTCGCCGGCCGGGTCGCGCAGGGCCCCCGCGAGCTGGCTCTGCGCGTCGGCGAGTCCCTTATCGGACCCAGCGACGGCGATCCAGAGCGTCCGCGTCCCGTGCGCCGGCAGGGCGACCTTGTACGTGAGCTCGCCGCCGGTGCCGCGGCCGTAGGGGCCGTCGTCGCACGCGCTCGGTGGCGAGGTGCCGTCATTGGCCGGGCAAACTGTGTCCTTGGACTGTGGGCCGCGGTAGTTGCCGTCGGAGGCGGCTGCCACACCCGAGGCCGGTGCGAGGTTCGAGCCGACGAGCGCCGACCAGTGTTTGTGCCCCGTATCGGTGAAGACGAGGTCGCGGCCGTTGTATGCGCCGGCGTCCGGGGCGTTTGCGTCCGCCGCGCTAGGCGTCGTGAATCCCCAGGGGTATGCCCGAAGCAGTTCGGAGTGCGAGTCAACGCTCACGGTGACGGTCCGGGCCGCGCTGGGATTCGTAATCTTCAGCCCGAAGAGGACAGCCCGGTTGGCGTCCGGTGCGAAGTCGATCCGTTGCAGCCGCACCCCGTCGGTGTTGGGCAGCACGTAGCGCGCGTACCCCCAGCCGGAAGAGAACCGCGTCGCCTCGCCGGTCCAGTGGCCATCGAGGCCGAACCAGACACCGTCGACGAGTTTGAGTGGGGGCGCCCAGACGCCGCCCATCTCACCAGTGATGTGCCAGCCGTTCGCGTACCAGCGGGCGTTCTCGAATCCTTCTGCGTAGGACCGCTGGCCGGCCGTCACCTCGCGACGATCCGACAGCCGGGAATTCGTCGACAGTTCAGGCGCCGCAGCAGCCGTTCCGCTGGCCGCGATCGCGGATATGACACCGAGCATGATCGCTCGCCGTACGTGCATGCTGACCCTCCCTCTCTCTCAGACACCCGATGTACCCACGCGAGCCGTTTGGCTAATCCTAAATTTTTCGGGCCGTTGGATCGCCCGGTGAGGGAGCAACTACCTGCGAGGTAACGACGCTACCTCGCGCGTAATCGACTAGCTCACTGCCGTCGGCCAAGGTGCCGGGCATGACCTCCGAACCGATTACCTCCACCGTTGCCCCTGCCATCCCGGACGTTCCCAGCTCGACCCACGAGCCGCGGGGGACGCGCCCCTCAGGGGCGCGGCTGGCCGCGAGTCGGTGGCTTCCCCTGCCGATCGTGCTCGCCGGCACGTTCATGGTGGTCCTGGACTTTTTCATCGTCAATGTGGCGCTGCCCTCGATTCAGACCCGACTGCATGCCGGCAGCGGTGCAGTGGAGTGGGTCGTGGCCGGCTATGCGCTCACGTCGGCGATCTTCATGATCAGCGCCGGCCGCCTCGGCGACCGACTTGGTCACGGTCGCGTGTTCTCACTCGGGCTGGGGCTGTTCACTCTGGCGTCGGCCGGCTGCGGGGCGGCCACCACCCCGACCGAGCTCGTGCTCGCCCGTCTGCTCCAGGGGGTGGCCGCAGCGCTGCTGACGCCCAGTGTCCTGTCGATCATCGGGGTGCTGTATCCGGGGTCTGATCGCCTGCGCGCGCTCAGTCTCTACAGCACCACGATGGGGTTCGCCGCCGCTGGCGGTCAGCTGATCGGCGGTGCGCTCATCGCGCTCAACCCGGCCGGACTGGGGTGGCGAACCTGCTTCTTGATCAACATCCCGATCGGCACCGTCGGGCTGCTGCTCGCCCCGCGCTTCATTCCGGCCTCGCCCCGGCGTGGGGAGGTGCGGCTCGACCTTGGCGGGACCGTGCTGGTGACTGCCGCGCTGACGGCGATCGTGCTGCCTCTGGTCGAGGGGCGCCAGCACGGGTGGCCCGCGTGGACCTGGCTCACGCTGGCTGCATCGCCGGTGCTCCTTGCCGCCTTCATCGTTCATCAGCGTCGCCTCGCGCGACAGGGCGGCAGCCCGCTCGTCGACTTCGGGCTCTTCCGCGCACGGTCGTTCACCGCCGGGCTGGTCACGCAGCTGTGCTTCTGGGCGGGTCAAGCGTCGTTCTTTGTCGTCCTGGCGCTCTACCTGCAACAGGGACGCGGACTGCGCCCTTTGGCCGCCGGCCTGGTGTTCACGATCCTGGCCGGCGCCTATCTCGTCGCCTCGACGGTGGCTCCGGGCCTGAGCGTGCGACACGGCCGGACGGTGATCACGGGTGGCGCCCTGATGCTGGCCAGTGGGCATGGCCTACTGCTGGGCGCGGTGGCCCACCTCGGGGTGCGCGGCTCGCTGGCCGTGCTGGCGCCCGGGCTGCTGCTTGTGGGGGCCGGCATGGGGCTGGTCCTGGCTCCCCTCGTCGCAACGATCCTGCGCACGCTCGAGCCAACAAGGGCGGGTGCCGCCTCCGGGATGCTCAGCACGGTGCAGAACGTCGGCAACGCCCTGGGCGTCGCGGTCACCGGGGTGATCTTCTTCGGAGCCCTGCACCGCGGGTACCCGGCCGCGTTCGAAATGACGGCGGCGGCGCTGGCGCTGCTGCTGATCGGGGTCGCGGCGCTGTCCCGACTACTCCCGAGGACTACGTGAGAGGTAATTGCGACGATGACGATCACCGGGTAATTTCGGACCGTGGCCGTCGCGACCGTCCCCAATCCGATCGGAGAGTTGCTTCGCTCCTGGCGCCAGCGGCGCAACCTCAGCCAGCTGGAGCTGGCGCTCGGCGCGGAGGTCTCCTCACGTCACGTCAGCTTCGTGGAGACCGGACGCGCGCAGCCGAGTCGCGAAATGGTGCTGCGCCTGGCCGGGGAGCTGGAGGTCCCGATGCGTGACCGCAACGCGCTGCTGCTCGCCGCCGGCTACGCACCGATCTACGCCGAGCGTCCGCTCGACGCGCCGGAGATGGCGCCCGTTCGCCAGGCCTTGGATCGGTTCCTGCGCGCGCACGAGCCTTACCCGGCACTGGTCGTGGACCGGTATCACAACCTGATCGGCGCCAACGATGCCCTCGACCTGCTGCTGGACGGAGTCTCACCGGGTCTGCTCGAGGCGCCGGCCAACGCGATGCGGATCGCGCTGCACCCGGAGGGGATGGCGCCGCGGACGCTCAACCTGGCCGAGTGGAGCGCGCACCTCCTTCAACGTGTGCGTCGCGAGGCACAGCTCAGCGGAGATCCGGAGCTCGCCGCTCTCTACGACGAGTTGGCCGGCTATCCCGGAGTCCACACCGTTCCCGCGCACAGCGACGTCCAACCCGCCGACGTCCTGCTTCCCCTCAAGCTGTTCGACCTCGACGGGAAGAGCGAGCTCTCGTTCTTCAGCACGGTGTCGACCTTCGGCACCGCGACCGATATCACCCTGTCCGAACTTGCCATCGAGGCTTTCTACCCAGCGAACGCTCCCACAGCCATGAGACTCCTGCACGACATTGCCCCTCACCCGGCATGAGACACAGCGGTGGACCCTTCAGACCGAGACTATGGAATCAGCCGTTCTTCTTCTAACGTTCCCTCGTGAGCGAAAGGCCTGTCTGTGCCGGATGCGCCTCAGACCAACGTCCTCTCTGAAATCGCCCGGTTACGGACGGCGATAGACCACGAGGCTGTATGCGCTGACCGGATGCTCAACGGACGTACGTCGGCGTCTGAGCATGACTATCCCCGAGGCGAGGTGCCAGAATATCGAGAACTCAACCGGCAACTCTCCGCTCTGCGCGAACGTGTGGCTCGCGCCCACTCCTTCATCGAGGACCAGACCATGTTGCGCGCAGAATTGGCGACGCTGTTGTCGTTTGCGGCAACCCTGAGGCGCGATGCCGAGCTATGGCGTTCCATGCTTGCCGGTCGCCTCAAGGAGCTTGAACGGCAAGAAGCCGCGGCGCGCGAAGAGCGGAAGAGATTGGCCGTCGAGCGAGAGGCGCTCGCCCGACATCGAGACGCTCTTCAACGGCAAATCGACCAGACCGCGGAACGCATGGCGAAGGACACCGGCGGAGAATGTCGGCGGACGATCCCGGTCCTGCGGATCGCGGAGCACCTGAGCGTTTGCTCGATCACGGTCACCCGTCCGAGACGAGGGTTTCGCCCCGGGAGGTGCTGGCTGGTTACGCCTAACCACTCGTGCGACGAAGTACGAGTCATGCGCAACTACGGCTAAGGTCGGGCGAGGTCATCGAACGCCACCCTGTCTCAGGTGGATGCGCTCCAGCACATAACCGCGATCGCCACGAACACGAAGGGCACGGGAAAACGCAGGACGCTGCTCGGACGGCGGCGGGCGTCCCAGCCGGCCTTCGCGGTGGCGGCAACCCACAGCGCCGCGGACCCACGCAGCACCAAGGTCTTCGTATCGGCGTGGGGAGCCGCGGCCAGTGTCATGAAGAGGACGCCGAAGGCCACGAGAAAAATGGTGACTACGTGCCATGAAAAGCGCACCATGCTGAGCGTCATCGAGGGCGAACCAAAGGGTGTGCTTCCTCGCCGGGCGACCGTCACACTGGGCAGGACCCAGCGCAGTCCGATCGTCGCATGACCGAAAGCCAGCATGAAGCAGCCCAACCCGGCGATCGCCAGTTCAGCGTTCATCAGCCTTGCTCCTTTGCGGAAATCCTTGCGTTGGCTTGCTCGAGGACGTACCGGACCACCGGTGGATGTACGAGCTCGGTTCCGGCCCACAGAACATGGGCGAGTGAGCTCTCCAGTTCGACGAAGGTGGCAAACAGGTCCGGCTCTGAGCTGAGCCGCTGTCGAGGAGGAAAGAGTCCGCGTAGTCGATGCGGGAGAGCGTGCTGAGCCCTCGCACGGCCGGAGGCACCGCGATCTGGCGCACCGCGCCCGACGGAAACGGAATACGCGGGAGAAGGCCAATGGCTGTGTCCCGGTTCATGGTGTCCCTTCATCCACGAGGGAAGACTCTGCCGTCCCGTTGGATGATAACATACATACATGCATGTACGTTCTTCTTCGGCAACCCGTCCCTTGGCGCCGCGTGGTGGTCTGAAGTCGACCCAGGCTGAGCGGAGCGCCCGCACACGAAGCGCGTTACTCGAATCAGCCGCGCGGGGTCTCTCCCGCTCGGGCTACGGCCACCTGGTGCTCGAAGAGGTGGCGCGTGACGCGGGCTACACCCGCGGTGCCCTGTATCACCAGTTCAAGGACAAGGAGGATCTGGCCTTGGCGGTGATCGATTGGATCAACCAGACCTACACGAGCGAGGTCGTGAGCCTGGTCGACCGGCAGCCCGATCCCGTCTCGGCACTAATGACCCTGGCCCGCGGTCACGCCATCTACTGCCGACGAGATGTGGCCCGCGTGATGATGGCGTTGAGGGTCGAGTTCAGCAGTCGGGACCATCCAGTGGGGGCCGAGATCGAGCGAATCTCAAGAGAGCTGATCAAGCGCTGCGCTCGTCTGATCAATGCGGGCCGGAGAGACGGGTCCATCCCGGCCGGTCCCCCCGCCAAAGCCGTGGCGCAGGCGTTCTGGGGGGCGCTCGAGGGCGCCGTGATCGCGCTCGCCGGCCAGGCACCGCACGACGAGCTGCTGGCCGTCCGAACCGTTGCCGGGGTGCTCGGGCTGGACTGTCGCCAGGACGTTGAGAAGTGAGTCGGCGAGATTCGACACGAGCCACCTCGAGGGTGTAAGACTGCCCTCAGCGCCATCTGCGAACGGAGGTCTGTATGTCCGACAGTGTGTACCGCGTTACCGAGGTGGTAGGGGTGAGCAGTGAATCCTGGGAGGCCGCAGCCCGCGTAGCGGTCGAGACCGCAGCCAAGAGCGTCCGCGAACTGCGCGTGGCCGAGGTCGTGCGTCAGGACTTGACGGTTCAGGACGGCAGCGTTCTCAACTACCGCGTTCGTCTCGGGATCTCGTTCAAGTACGACCCGAGCGAGTAAGCACCAACGCCATGGGATTCGCCTCGGCCGGTTACGACCGGGGCGAGTCCAGCACCGCCTTCTCCTACCCGCTGTCGTGGACCGGCCCGACGTGCTCCTGTGCCTGAGCCAGCACGGCGGTTCCCGCTAGGGCGAGAGCAAAGGCGGCAAGCGCGCCGAGCGCCCGCGGGCCAGCCAAATGCAGTGACTCGTGGAACAGGACCACGCCCAGGACCACGCTGGCGACTGGGTCAGCGGCGAAACTCGTAGCCACGGTGGCCGCTAGCGCGCCGGTGTTGAGGGCCAGCTGGTTGAGGGTCATCGACGCATAGCCGATCCCGATCAGCGCGTAGAGCTCCCAGCTGTCGATCACGTTGAGCAGTCCAATGTTGAGCTGATCGACTACCGCCTTGGTCAGGGCGGCCGACAACGCGAACAGGAGTCCGGCCGCCGTGCCCAGCAGCGCCGCCCGGCGCGGGGCCGGCCCGCGGCGACCGAGCAGCACGATCGGTGTGCACAGCGCAGCGAAGATGGGCGTCACGACCAGCCACTCGCGGAGCGGCGCCTCGCTGCGCCCCCCCGAGGGACTGGCCACCGTGAGGAACCCAGCCAGCGCGGCAACGACGAGCACAGCGGCGGCGACCTCATGACGGTGAAGCCGCTGGCCGCTAAAGCGGACGCCCAGCGGTAGGGCGAACACCACGCTGACGACCAGTAGGGGCTGAACGACGGCCAGGCGCCCGATCGACAGCGCCGCGGCCTGAGCAACGAAGCCGAGGGCGTCGGCAGCGATTCCGGCCAGCCACACCGGTCGCCGCGCCATGCGGAGTACCAGCCCCGAGTGGGTGCCGAGCGAGGGCTCGCTCGTACCGGCCCGCTGCTGCAGCACCGTGGCCAAGGCGAACAGCATCGCCGAGACCAACGACAGGACTATTTCCAAACCGAGGCCACCTCAGTCCGACCCGGGGCTGTCCCCGGGCGTCGGAGCAACGAGCTTCCATGAAGTCGAACCGTCGGGACTGATCTCGCTCTCGATGAGCCCCAGGCCCGAGAGCCTGGCCAGTTCGGCGCGGAACGCCGGATACGGGACAAGGCCGATGCGGGTGAGGGCGGGATAGCCGATGCGCTCGTACAGGTCAGAGGTGGTCGTCGGGTCACTGGTCAGAGCGGCGAGAAGTACGGATGAGCGCGACATGCAGTATCGGCTACCCCTCGAAGCCGGTCACGAGACGCAGCCGGCGCTTTCCCGCTCAGCGCGGTGCGCCGCCGGAATGGCGCGGGATCTGCGATTCCTGCGATTGCTTGCAGTTGTCGACGGACCTAATCGCGTTCCGACAGTCCTTGGGTCAGCGCCGTCTGGACATCGGTCATCTGGAGTTCACCATTACCCGGGCGGTTGGCGCCGGCGACATAGGTCATGTCGAGCGTGTCCATGGCCACAGCCGCGCGTGCCTTGCGAGAGACTGAGGACATCGAGCGGATGAGCCACGGCGGGACGTGGCGGACCTTGGCCGGTTCCTGGCGGACCTGCTGCAGCAGCATGGCCAGCTCGTTGAAGGTCAGATCGCGCGGGCCGGCGACCTCCATCACCTGCTGGCGCCAACTGGCGTCTATCACCGCCCGCTCGACGGCAGAGGCGACGTCAGCGACCGAGACGAAGTTGATCGGGTTATCGCCGCGGCCGAACACGATCGGCTTCCTCATGATCTCGGCCCACAGTTCCACGAAAGCGGCGGCGCGCACGATTGTCCAACGGGCTCCGCTGGCCCGCAGGTATTGCTCGGCGGCGTACTTGGCGCGGAAGAGCTCCATCGGGCTCTCGGGCGAGGCGCCGATAACCGACATCAGCACGACGTCCGCATCGACGGCCAGCGCGGCTTCGATGAGGTTGGCATTGCCTTCGCGGTCCACTGTGTCAGGCGATCCTCGCCCGGGCCCGGCGAAGCCCTGGACGGCGGATACGAGTACCGTGGCGCCCGCTGTGCCCGCGTCGAGGCTGGCCCGATCCCGGATATCGCACGTGACGACCTCGGAGGCGATACCAGACAGATGGCGGGCCCGGGACGGCTCTCGGGTCAGTGCGCGAACTTGGAGACCGCGCCCGGCCAGCCGGGTCGTAACGAGCGTGCCCAGTCGTCCGGTTGCACCGGCAATGACGATCATCGCGCCACCTGCTCCCGCACTGCGTCGTCGACCGAGCCTGAGTCGCCGTCAACCGGCTCCAGGTAGAACCTCGCCCAGGCGGCCACCCCATCGCGTACTCCAAACAGGATGACCCCGCGCATCTGGTGGGGAGTCCCGTCGCGCCGCGTGCCGGTCATCTCCCATTCGGTCCAGGCCGTGTCGCCATCTTGCGGCGCTCCCCTTCACCACAGCGTGCACATCGGGCACGAACGCGAAGATCTGCTCCCAATTACGCCGCACTTGCGCGCGGCCCCGGAAGCTCCGGCCGGGATGAGCCGGCGTTTCGTTCTCGTAGTCCTCGGCAAAACAGGCCGCCACGGCATCGACGTCGTGAGCGTTGGTTGCCCGCACCAATCGTTCAACCATTTCCTGGGGTGAGTCCATGACGGATCCGCCTTCCGACTTTCGTTCTAGTAAACTGGAATGAAATGACTATGGACCCCAGCGGAGCCAATGTCAAGCCGAAGAGGTCCTACGACGCATCGCGTCGCCAGGAACAGGCCCGCCGCACTCGGTCGGCAATAACCGACATCGCTGAGCGACGCTTCATGCGCGACGGATACGCCCGCACCACTGTCGCGGCGATTGCCGCCGACGCGGGCGTCTCAGCGGACACGATTTACAAATCGTTCGGGGGTAAACCAGGCCTGGTGCGCGCGATCCGCACCCGCGCCCTGCGAGGGGTTGGCGATGTGCCCGCCGAGCTTCGCTCAGACCGGCTGCAGGTTCACGAGCCCAACCCGCGAGCGATCATCAAGGGCTGGGGCAGGCTGACCGCAGAGATCGCCCCCCGGGTGTCCCCGATCCTCCTGCTCATCCGTGACGCTGCCGCCACCGATCCCGAGGTGGGGGCGCTGCTCGAGGAGATGGATGCCGACCGGCTGGCCAGGATGACCAAGAACGCAAGCACGCTAAGCGAGGGAGGCCACCTGCGCCCAACCATCGATCTCGCCCAGGCGGCCGACGTGCTGTGGACCTTCAGCTCGCCCGAGCTGTATGAGTTGCTCGTGCTCCGCCGGGGTTGGTCGCCTGAGCGTTACGGGCAGTTCATCGCCGACGCGATGATCGCGGCGCTGCTGTGAGCACCGGGGACTGAACGCGCGCCCGGGAAGAGTCCATCCGCCGCCGGAGCGCCTACCTTGCCATAGCGTCGAGCGATGAGTTTTGGTTCGATGGCCAGTCTGAACAGGACCGGCACGGCGAAGTGGAGATGAGCGTGAGCACAGACCAAGCAGGTCCAGCGGAGGGCAAGAGCGAGGTGGTGGGCGACGGGGGAGCGGTCGTAGCCCGGTCGCTGCGCCGCACGTTCAAAGGCGGGATCGAGGCTGTCCGGGGGATCGACCTGAGCATCAACAGAGGCGAGGTGTTCGGATTCCTGGGCCCCAACGGTGCGGGCAAGACGACCACCGTGCGGATGCTGTGCACGCTGCTGCCACCGACGTCGGGAAGCGCTTCAGTCGCCGGGCTGGACGTGGTCCGTCAAGGCGCTGAGGTCCGCCGGAAGATCGGCGTGGCCCTGCAAGAAATCGGCCTCGACCCGGTGCAGACCGGGCGGGAGTTGCTCGAGCTTCAGTGTGGCCTGTACGGCATCACCGGCCGTCAGGGCCGTGACCGCGCGAATGAGCTGCTCGAACTGGTCGGGCTGACCGAGGCGGCCGACCGGCGTACCAAGACCTACTCCGGCGGCATGAAGCGCCGCCTCGATCTGGCCAGCGCGCTCGTGCACTCCCCCACCGTCCTGTTCCTCGACGAGCCCACGACCGGCCTGGACCCCGCCTCCCGGATGGCCATTTGGGGCGAGGTGCGGCGCATCAACGGCGCCGGGGACACGGTCTTCCTGACCACCCAGTACATGGAGGAGGCCGACCAGCTATGTGACCGGGTGGCGATCATCGACGGCGGCGTCATCGTCGCCCAGGGCACGCCTGAGGAGCTCAAGGCCGCGATGGGCCACGACGTGGTCACGGTCGCCCTGGACGGCGGCGACCTGGAGGCCACCGAGGGGCGCTGTCGGGCTTGCCCGGTTTGGAGCGGATCCTGCTGGAGTCCGACGCACTGGCTCTCTACGTCGCGAACGGTGCCGGCTCGATCGCCGAGATCGTCCGCCGGCTCGATGCGGCTCAAATCACCCCCGGCGCCATCTCCGTGGCCCGTCCGTCGCTTGACGACGTGTTCCTGAACGCCACCGGCCGACGCCTGGAGGGCCGGGAGGAAACCGAGGCGACCCCCGAGGAGGTCACGGTATGAGCGAGATCGTGCTGCTCGGCCGGCGCGCCGTGCGCGAGGTGGTGCGCATGCCCGAGGCGACGATCCCGACCCTGTTCATCCCCCTGTTCTTCCTGGTCGTCAACATCGGCCAGGTCTCCAAGCACCTTCCCGAGCAGCACCCCGTTTCTCCGTGGGGAGGGCTACGTCGCCTTCCAGCTGCCGGTGTCGCTGATGTTCGCCGTGGCCACCGCGACCAGCGGACTGGCCCTGGTCACCGACATCGAGCTCGGGTACTTCGACAAGCTGCTGGTCGCGCCAATGCGGCGCTCATCGATCATCTTCGGCCGCCTGATGGCTGACCTCGTGCGTGGCAGGCCGCCTCGGCGCTGGTGCTGCTGGTCGGCATCGCGCTGGGTGCCAGCATCCGCTCGGGGGTGCTCGGAGCGATCGTGATCGTCGTGCTCTCGGCGATGTTCGGCGTCGCATACGCCGGCTTCGGCATCCTGGTCGCGCTGCGCACGCGCAACGTGCAGGCCACCCAGTCGAGCTTCCTGCTGTTCTTTCCGCTGCTCTTCCTGACGCCCGAACTTCGTCCCCTTCGACCGGCTCTCCTCACTGATGGAGACGCTGGCCCGGATCAACCCGATCAGTTACGTGATCGTGGGCCTGCGCTGGCTGATCATCGATGGCTGGAACGCGGGGCAGCTGGCGGTGTGCGTGGGCGTCATCCTCGCGCCTCGGGGTGATCCTCACCGGGCTCTCGTTGCGCGTGATCGCCACCTACGATCGCTGACCGACGCCTCTGGGCCGGATCGCTCGCGCGCCTCAGGCCCGGTGGCAGAGCGACCTGGAAGATCGAGGTGAAACCGGTCTCAAAGCCGCGCCGCGCGGCCCGTAGGTAGAGGCGCCAGATCCGCATCCGCTCGGCTCCGACCAGCTCCGTGCGCCCGGTCCCAGTTGGCCTCCAGGTTGCGCGTCCACTCCTGGAGCGTGCGCGCGTAGTCCATGCGGAAGCCCTCGACGTGCGTGGGCTCGAGGCCTGCCCGCTCGATCGCGGTCAGGATCCGCGAGACGTGCAGCGGCGCCGCGTCGGGGAACACGAAGCGCTCGGAGAACGGGCCCGCCTCGGGATCGCCGATCCGCAGCCGGGCAATGCCGTGGTTGAGCAGCCGCCCCCCGGTCGCAGGACTGAGGCCAGCTGGGCGGCGTAGGCGTCGACGTTGGCGCTGCCGACGTGCTCGACCATGCCGATCGAGGAGATCGGCGTCGTATTGCTCGCCGGCCAGGTCGCGATAGTCCGACAGCCGGATGTCGACCTGGTCCTGCAGGCCGGCGGCGCGAACGCGCTCCGAGCCAGCGCAGCCTGCTCGCTCGAAAGGGTGATCCCGGTGACCCGGACGCCGTGCTGGCGCGCGGCATGCAGCGCGAAGCTGCCCCAGCCGCAGCCGACATCGAGTACCCGCTCGCCCGCCTGGAGGCCGAGCTTGGTGCAGACCAACTCGAGCTTGGTCTCCTGGGCCTCCTCGAGCGTCTGGGCGCCGCGCGAGAAGATCGCGCAGGAGTAGGTCATCGACTCGCCGAGGAACAGGCGGAAGAACTCGTTGGAGACGTCGTAGTGGTGGGTGACAGCGCGCTGGTCGCGCTCGCGGCTGTGGCGCCGCCCGCGGGGGCGCAGCTCGGCGGCCGGCGCGCGGGGAATCGAACGCAGGGCGCCGGCGCGGACGGCGGCTGCCGCCAGCCGCGGCTTGCCGGCGGGTGTCCAGCGGCGGCACCGAGTAGCCATCGAGCAAGTCCAGCATGGCGTCCATGTCGTCGACCTCGATCTCGCCGCTGACGTAGGCCCGGCCGAGGCCGAGCTGACCCGGGGCGCGCAGCACGTGACCGAGGGCCCGGGGGGAGCGACAGCGTGAACACGGGACCGCCGTTGCCGTTGGTGGCTGGGCAGCGCAGTGCCGTCCCAGAGCTGGATCCGAAATGGGCGACTCGGGTAGCGCCTGCGCCAGAACCTCGCGCAGCGCTGTGGTGTCGGAACGGCTCACCCTGCGGAAGAAGCGAGCTTCAGCGCCTGCTGCTCGGGAGTCATGCGGACGACGTCCCAGGCCAGCCCGAGACGCTCCAGGCCGCGGATGACCAGAGCCGAGGGGTCGAGCTCCCAGCGCCGCATCCCGTGTCCGGCCGAGGTCGGGAAGGCGTGGTGGTTGTTGTGCCAGGCCTCGCCCAGTGACAGGGGCGCCAGCCAGGCCAGGTTGCGCGACTCGTCACCGGTGCGAAAACGCTGGCCGCCGAAGAAATGGCACAGCGAGTTGATGCTGTAGGTGACGTGATGCAGGACGAGCATCCGGACCGCGCCGCCCCACAGCAGACCGGTGAGGCCGTCGCGCAGACGGCCCCCGAACAGCCAGCCAAGCCCGAAGGCCATGAGCAGGCCGCCGATCGCCCACAGCAGGAAGGTCCGGTGGACCCAGCTGACCACCGGATCCTCGAGCAGGTCGGGCGCGTAGCGGGTACGGCGACCGCGGTGGGTGTGGACGAACAGCCATCCCACGTGCGCGTGGAACAGTCCGCGCAGAGCTCCGCTCCAGCCCTGGCCATGGCCGACGTGCGGGCTGTGCGGATCCCCCTCCTCATCGGCGAAGGCGTGGTGCTTGCGGTGGTCGGCAACCCAGGAGATGACCGGGCCCTCGATGGCCGCCGAGCCGAGGATGGCCAGCAGGCCGCGGACAGCGGGAGAGGTTTGAAAGGAGCGATGGGTGAACAGCCGATGGAAGCCGACGGTGATGCCCAAGCCGGTGAGCACGTACATGATCCGGAAGACGATGATGTCGTTCCAGCCCAGCCATTTCGCCCACAGCTGCCAGCCGACGATGAACAGGCTCAGGACCGGTAGCGCGGTGACGATTCCGGTGATGATGCGGTCGCGGCGCTCGCTGTCGCCTACTGGCTCTACATCGTCGGGGAGGGCGGTAGTGGTGGTGGACATGGCGGGCAGTCTAAGGGGAACCGAGGCAGGACGGCGCATTCAGCCGGAGCCGGTGGCAAGAATGTGCGCTACGTGTTTAAGGCGGGCGTGAATGCTCAGTTAGGGAATTGCGATGCCGCGAGCCAAACACAGGCGCTGAAGCTGCTCCATGGCCTCGGTTGAGCGCGTGGGGAGAGCATCAAGCGCCGCCGCGGCGGCGCGCAGGTCGTGCATGCTCACCGCCCTGGCCTCGAGCGCGAAGCGACCCAGCCAGCGCACGGCGGCGCGCTCGTAACGCCCGGGATCGCCGTCCCGGAGGACCAGGCAGATGCGCAGAGCATCGTCGAGAGCGATCTGGGGCAGCTCGCGCGCAGCCCCCAGCACCAGCAGTTCGTTACCGGTCTCCAGGGCGCGACGAAAGCGCGAGTACGGGCTGCCGTCGCTGGTCACGAACGTATGTTCGCATAAAACGTCGACCTCCCCTTAAACGAACAGCCCGCACCCCCAAGGCGGGGATGCGGGCTGCAGGAAGCCCCGGTGCTGGCCGCGGTTAGGCGCCCAAGCCCGTCGCGGTGCCCGGCGCGCGCCGGGCGCGAGCGGCACGAGCGGGTTCGGCATGGGCGGCGCGGGCGCGTGCGACACGCTCGCGACCGACGACGGTCGGGCGGCCGGAACGGATGGCCCAAGCGTGCATTGCGACGATTCCGCCGAAGACAATGGCGACGAGTGCGACGTTGGCGATGATGACGGCGGTCATTCGGGGACTCCTTCGTTCGGGGTAGGACTCAGGATGACCCCCCCGCCGAAGGCCAACGTCGGACGAACGTAGGCTCTGGCTAAGAGGCAAGTGGCGATTGCCACAGGCTCACCGAATTTTGGGGCGCTGGTGGCGCTAGCCGCCGGCCTCCCGGTCGGCCTGCTCCTGCTGCTCGAGCTTCTCGCGCAGGTAGCGGGCCTTATCCGCGCGCCGCCTGTGCTTCTCGACCTCGGCTTCGATGTCGGACTCGGACACCGCTCGGTGCTCGGCGGTTTCCTGCTCCTGCTGGCGCAGCTTCAGCTGCTCCGTTGTGGGCTCGTCTTCGGGCATGCCTAGACGATAACCACGTGGCGATAGAGTGCGCGCGGTTTACGAGCCGACGACCGGGAAGCCGACCATGAAGAAAACACTGATCATCGCCGCGCTGCTGAGCATCGCGCTGACTGCCTGCGGGGGCAGCGGGGCCCCCAGTCTGAGTGCCTTCAAGACCGGCTTTGCCGGGCAGCGAAAGACCTTTCGCGCGCTGGGCGTGGACCTTCAGCAGGCCATCGCCACTGCCCAGAACAAGACCGACGCGCAGCTGGCCAAGGAGATCGCGGCGCTGGCCGTCCGAGCCAAGAATCAGGCCCGCTCTCTGGCCACACTGAATCCGCCGAGCCGCTACAAGACCGCTCTGCACACGTTGGAGGTTGGCTTCAACGCTATCGCCGCCGACCTACGCCAGATCACCGCGGCAGCCACCAAGCACGACGCGGCCAAGGCTCGCTCGGCGACGCTGGCTCTGATCAAGGACGCCGGCACGGTCAAAGCCGGTGACACCGCGATCACGTCCGGATTGCACCTGCCCGCCACCTCTCTGGCCACCGGCTGACGGCGTTCACACGCGGCCGCGTCGCGCGCGGGCGCGCGTGAGGGGCTGCAGGTGGCGATCACACACATCGGCAGGTCGCACGCACCGCGGCAGGTGTCGTCCACAGGCAAGGTAATCTGTACTAAGTCAACTAGTTTAGTATGCTTTACACCGTGCTTCTTCTCGACCTCCATCAGCACGCTTGGACCGAGCCTCTGCTCGACGCCCTGACTGCCCGTCGGTCACTCCCCTTCGTGAGACGGACCGCCGAGGGGCTAACCGTCCTGCACTGCGCCGGCGAGCGTCCCTTCGTGATCGATCCCGACCGCCTGGCCAGGAGCGCGAAGGAGCGCCAGGCACGCCTGGCCGGAGCCGGGCGGGCGCTGATCGCCATGTCCAGTCCAACGGGCATGGAGGTGCTCGATCCCGATGCCGCCCACGAGCTGATCGGAGCCCACCTTGACGGCGTGCTGTCGCTGGGACCCGAATTCGGAGCCTGGGGGCCTCTGGCGGTGGCCGACCCCGACCCCGGCCAGGTCGGAGCACTGCTGGAGCGCGGTTGCTCCGGGATCTCGGTATCCGCCGGGGCGATCGCCACCCCAGAGGAGTTCGATCTCATGGGACCGTCCCTCGAGGCGGTCCAGCGGCACGACACCGTCCTGTTCGTGCATCCGGGCCCCGGCGTGGGTCATCGCCTGAGCGACCCTTCGCTGACTGAACCCCCGTGGTGGCCGGCTCTGACCCGCTATGTCGCGCAGATGCAGGCCGCGTGGCTGACCTTCGCCAGCTACGGCCGGCGTGAGCTACCTGGCCTGCGCATCGTTTTTTCGATGCTGGCCGGCGGGGCGCCGCTGCTCACCGAGCGGCTTCGTAGTCGCGGCGGCCCCCAGGCGGAGCTGCACGACGCGCTGACCTTGTACGACAGCTCGAGCTACGGCCCACAGATGGTGGAGACGATGGCGCGTTGCGTAGGCCGGAGCCAGCTCGTCTACGGGTCTGACCGCCCAGTCATCGACCCGATTCCCACCGGTCGCGAGACCGAGCTGATGACCACTGCCGGGCAGCTGGTCCCGGCCCCGGTGCTGACGGCGCTGATGGCCACCGCCGGACAGCTGGTCCCGGCCCCGGTGGTGATGGCGTGAGTCTCTCGCCCGAACAGCTTCAGCGCTTCACCGACGAGCTGGCCGCGTCCCCCGAGGGCTGGGCTCATCTGGTCCGGCACGCCGGCGACGTGCGCGTCTATGAGCAGATCTGGGACGACGACGAGGTCAATGCGTGGATGATCTGCTGGAGCCAGGACCAGGACACCGGCTTCCATGATCACGACGACTCGGCGGCGGCCATCACGGTCATTTCGGGCCGGGTTCGTGAGGACCGGCTGACCCTCGGGGCCGGCCCACGCACTCGGGAGCTCGGACCGGGCACGACGTTCATCGTGCCTCCGACGGCCATCCACCGGGTTCTCCATGCCGGCGTCGGACCCGCGGTGACAATCCACGCCTACTCGCCGCCCCTCCGGAGGACCGGCGCCTACCGGGTCGGCGCCGATGGCGAACTCGAGCGTGAGGCTCAGTCGTTCGGGGTCGAGCTGAGAGCCGAGCCGGTTACCGCCTAAGCCGCCTCCGCTCGCCTGGCGTACGGTTCTCAGCACCGTGTTCCGAGCCTTTTCCCACGACGGCGTCAGTGACGATGTGGCCATCGAGTCGCCACTGGAGATCCGCGTCGACGGCGCGCCACTGGCGGTGACGATGCGGACACCCGGGCACGACGAGGAGCTGGCTCTGGGTTTCCTCCACGGCGAGGGTCTGATCGACGGGCCTCGTGACACCGGACCGACCGCCGACTTCGCCGCCAACGTCGTCGAGGTCGCCGGCCCGCTGCTTCGCGATCCCGGGACGCGCCGCTTCTACACCACTTCCTCGTGCGGCGTGTGCGGGAAGGGGGCGCTCGAGGAGGTGGCGGTGCTGAGTGCCCCGCTCCCTCAGGGACCGCGGCTGACCCGTGACCTGGCTGCTGCGCTGCCCGACCGGCTCGAGCAACCCGGGTTCGCCCGCACCGGCGGCCTCCACGCCACCGGCCTGTTCACCTCCGCCGGAGAGCTGCTGTTCACGCGCGAGGACGTCGGTCGACACAACGCCATGGACAAGGTGTTGGGGCGGGCGCTGCTCGACGGCTTACTGCCGCTCGGCGAGCTCGTCCTATGCGTGAGCGGACGGCTCTCCTTCGAGCTGGTGCAGAAGGCGGCCGTAGCCGGCGCACCCATCCTGATCGGGGTCGGCGCCCCGAGCTCGCTGGCCATCGAGCTGGCCGCCGACCGCGGGCTCACGCTGTGCGGATTCGCGCGCCGCGGCCGGGTCAACGTCTACACGCGCGCGGAGCGCATCACCGACTGAACCGCTGGGAGAGCATCGGGCGACGCGTCGGTCAGGCCACAGCCAGGCCGGCCAGCTCAGCTATTTCCTCGGCCGAGGACCAGGCTCCGACCGAGGCCCGGACATAGCTGTGCGAGGGAATGCTGCGCACCACGACGCCCTGCTCGGCCAGCCGGGCGACCTCGGCGTCGGCGTCCTCAGCCCGCCAGGAAACCAGCGTCGAGCGGTCGCGTGGTCCGACCTCGAGACCGCGCTCGGCCAGCAACCGGGCCAGCTCGGCGGCCAAGTCAGCGGCCCGGCTGTGGACCCAATCCCAGCCCGCCTGCTCGAACACACCGAGCGAGGCCAGAGCCCAGGCGCTGCGCATACCAGGCGGAAATCCGTGATCGAAGCGAGCCGCCGTCTCCGCCGGGGGCGATTGAAGCGCGTCGTGGGCATCGGCCAACGACCCGTATCCCGGCCAGGCGACGCGGAGCTCATTGCGCTGGTCGCGACGTACGTACAGACAGCCACTGCCCTCGGGGCCGCAGAGCCATTTCTGTCCCGAGCCGGCATAGAACGCACAACCCAGGGCCGCCACGTCGACCGGTACCGCTCCCACGGCTTGGGCAGCGTCGAACAGGACGGGGACTCCGGTGGCGGCCAACGCCGCATGGTCGGCCACCCGGCCGCTGACCCAGGACACGTGCGAGCAGGCCACCAGCCGAGTCGAGGCCGAGACGGCGCCGGCCAGCTCGGCAACCGGGACCACGCGGACCTTGACGCCGTAGCGCCGCTGGGCGAGACCGAGCGGCGCCAGAAGTCCAGGATGCTCCTCATCGCTGGTCACGATCTCGTCGCCCGAACGGAGGTCGAGCCCGGCCAGAACGGTGTTCACACCGTCGGTGGTGGACCCGGTGATGGCCACGTCCTCTTCCTCGGCGCCGAGCACCCGGGCGTAGCCGGAGCGCAGCTGCGCGGCCAGCTCACGCACCGTCGTCATGTAGTCGGCACCGCAGCGCCCCTGGTCTAGCTCGAGCTCGATTCGCTCGCGCACCGCCTCGGCGGCCTGCCGCGGAAGCGGTCCCTCCGTGCCGGCGTTCATGTACGCCTTGTGGGCCAGAACGGGAAACTGGGCGCGAAACTGGGCCGGATCGGTCACGTGTACTAGGCCTAACCGACCCGGAGTCCGGCCTTGCGACACTCGGTGCTCAGCGACCGCGCCGTCGCGCCCACCGCGCCGCCGCTGAGACCGACCCCGGCGCACATCTGGCGGGCACTCGCGCCGCAGCGATAGATCTGGGCGCCCCCGGTTGAGTAGGCCAGCCCGACCGAGATGCAGCCGTGTCCGGACTGACGGTCGGCGGTGCTCAGCGAGATGATGAGCACAACGGCGAACGCCGCCAGCACCGCCACCACACCACCGACCATCGCCTTCTCGCGTGACCGGAACGGGTGCGGTTCACGGATGGTCTGGGCATGCCCGGGAGGCAGAATCAGCATCCACCCGAGTCTACGGTTTCGGGCGCCGTCTCAGAAGGGCGTGGCTAGGCGTCCTCGACGGCCGCCGCCGCCGCCGGCTCGGCATCGGAACCGCTCTTGTTCGCATCCGCGTCGTCTTCCGAGCCGCCTTCGAGCTCGCGCTTGAGGACCTTGCCGGTCGGGTTGCGGGGCAGCTCGTCGATGAACACGACCTCGCGGGGCACCTTGTAGTTGGCCAGGTTGTCCTTGACGTAGGCCTTGGCGTCCTCTTCGGAGAGCTGCTTGCCAGAGCGCAGGACGACGAACGCCTTGAGCCGCTGTCCGAACTTCTCGTCGTCCACGCCGATGGCAGCCACCTCTTCGACCGCCTCGTGGCCGGCCAGGAGCTCCTCGACCTCGGCCGGAAACACGTTCTCGCCGCCGGAGACGATCATCTCGTCGTCGCGACCATCGATGAACAGCCGACCCTGGTCGTCGAAATGCCCTACGTCGCCCGAGGACATGAGGCCCTTGATCTGCTCCTTGGTCTCGCCGCCGGTGTAACCCTCAAACTGGCCGGCGTTGCCAACGAAGATGCGCCCCGAGGTCCCCGCCTCGACCTCCTCGCCATCGTCGTCGAGAATCTTGACGATCGATCCGCGCACGACGCTGCCGACCGTGCCGGGCTCCTCCTGGAGATCGTCGGGCGTGGCGATGGTCGCGTAGGAGACCTCGGTCGAGCCATACAGGTTGTAGACCACCGGACCGAAGGCCTTGAGCGCCCGCTTGCACAGTTCGACCCCGAACGCCGAGCCGCCGACGAAGATGATCCGCAGGGCCGAGGTGTCGCGCTTCTTGATCTCCTCCTCGCCCAGATCCAGGATCCGCTGGAGCATCACCGGGACGACGATCAGCGCGGTGGCCCGGTTCTCCTCCAAGCTGTCCAGCGTGGTCTCCGGGTCGAACCGTCGGCGGATGACCAGCGTCGAGCCGAGAGCCAGGTTGAGAGCCATCAGGGCGAAGCCGAGGGCGTGGAACATGGGCACACCGAGTTCACTCACCTCGCCGGCCCGGAACGGCACCTTGCCCAGCAGACCGCCGACCAAGGACAGCGACTTGGGCTCACCGCGCGGCGCTCCCTTGGGCGTTCCCGTGGTGCCACTGGTGAGGATGACGATCTTGGGGCCCTGGCCCGGCCGCGGCGGTGGTTTGGGTGAACCCTGGCCGATCAGCGCCTCGATGGTGTCCTCGGCGTCGGTGTCGGGCTCGTCGACCCAGGCCCGCCAGCGGCCGTGCGGCGGATCGTCGATCCCCTCGAGCGTTTCCGAGTATTCGTCGTCATAGACGAGCAGGTCGGTTCCCTCGCGCTCGGCCACCTCGCGAATCTGGGGGCCGGCAAACGAGGTGTTGAGCAGCACGATCCTCGCCCCGCACTTGGCCGCCGCGAAGATGGCGTCGAGAAACCCTCGGTGGTTGCGGGCCAGGATGGCCACACCGTCGCCGGGTTCGAGGCCATGCTCTCGCCAGGCGTTGGCCAGGGCATTGGAGCGCTTGTCCAGTTCCTTGTAGGTGACATCGCCGCGCTCGTCGCGGATCGCCACCTGATCGCCGTGGCGAATCGCGCCGATGGTGACCGCACCGGCCAACAGCCCGTAGCGCTCAAAGGCGATCAGCATCTGGGCCAAGCGATGGGGCAGCTCGGGCCGGACCAACCCGCTGCGAACGCACAGCGCCACGTAGTAGGCCTCGTCCCCGAAACGCTCGGCCAACTTCAGTCCGCCACCCAGCAGACCCTTCACATCGACGTCTAGCATCTTCTCCTCCTCACGCGCAGCGCAGAGTATGTGATTACCCGTTCCGGCGTCGCGTTACTCGCGAGTATCGAGGCGGAGATCGGGGTAACAAAGCGACCGTGCTGATCTCGCTTCTCACCCTTCCCGTCCGTGTCAGTCTCCGCGGAGCGGAACTCGGGCTACGCGTGTCCCAGGCACTGGCCGAGAAGGCCATCGCCGCCGTTGGCGAGGTGCTCGCCCCGACCGCCAGCCCGCAGCAGACGCAGACCGCACCGCCGTCGAGCAAACCCCCGGCACCCAGCGAACCCGCGGCACCCAGCAAACCCGGCGCACCCAGCAAACCCGCGGCACCCAGCAAACCCGGCGCACCCAGCAAACCGCCGGCAGCCGGCGAACCCCCGGCACCCAGCAAACCGCCGGCACCCCGCAAACCCGCGGCACCCAGCGAACCCCCGGCATCCGCCGCACCGCCAACACCCAGCCCGCCCCCAGAGCCGCCGGTCCCGCCCCCACCCGAGCCCGAGCACGTTTCCGAGGAGCTCACGCTCGTCGAAGAGAGCGCCGACACCGGCGCCGAGGACGGCGCTGGGCGCCCAGATTCACGTGGCCGAGCCCTGGCCGGGCTATCGCGAGATGAAGGCCGCGGACGTGATCGACCGCGTGCGCGGCGGGGCAGACAGCGCCGAGCTGGCGGCCGTCGAGCTCTACGAACTGTCCCACCGCCAGCGCCAGACCGTGCTGGATGCGGTCAAGCGCGAACTACGTCGCGCTCAGAACACGCCCTAGTAGCCGCCGCCGTAGGTCCCGTAGGGATATCCGCCGCCGTCCCCACCCGGATATCCGCCGCCGCCGTACCCGCCCGGATATCCGCCGCCGCCGTAGTAGCCGCCGCCGTAGCCGCCGTAGCCGCCGTATCCGCTCCCAGGCCCGCCGTAACCGCCGCTCGTCGCGGCACTCGCGCTCGCGTTTGACCAGGCCACGGTGAACGAGCCGCCGTCGGTGGACAGGCTCGACGGAGTCGCGCCCGCGCCGGCTGAGGCATCGGAGGCGAACTGCGGTCCACCGGTGCCGCCCACGCCGCTCTGCAGATTCATCTGAGTGGCTGTCCAGCTCGGATCCGAGATCGCTCCCGTGTGACCGTCGGTGGAGGTGGCGCTGGCCCCGGTGAACTTGATCGTGCCGAAGTTGGTCAGCGGCAGCGGTGCGCAGCTGCTGATCCCCTGGCTGCAGGCTGAGGGAGCCTCGGCGATCCACTCAGCGCTCGAGGTGTCGGGGTTCTGCATGGTCAGGCTTTTGGTCACCGACTGTCCCGTGGTCAGGTCGCTGAGCGAAACGGTCACGGTGCTGCCGCTCACGCCGACCCGGGTGGACATGTGGTCGCCCGGTTTGATGCTGAGGCTGACCTTCACCGGTGCCGCCGGGACCAGCTCGTACCAGGCGAAGTACTTGGCCTCAGACGCGCTGGTGCAGTCAGCCTCGGTGCCGGCCTGCTCCAACGCCTGCGTCTGGCTCGAGCCAGAGGGGTTGCCCGAGCCGGACCCGTAGCCGCTTCCCGACGCATATGAAGTGCCGGTGCCCGAGCCACCGAGTCCGACCCAGAACGCGGCGTAGCCGCTACCGCTGGTGCAGGTCGCCGGCGGCTGGACCCAGCTGCCGCTGACGCTCGAGAACCGCTGCGTACCGGATGAGGCGCTGGCCACGTAGCCCGACCAGTTCTCGCTCGTGGCCTGGGTGATGTTGCTGGCCGCCGTGGCCGTCGTGGGTATCGCGCCGACCGCGCAGGCCCCGGCCAGAAGGATGGACGCCAACGCTTTCATCTTCATACCGGTCACTGTGCAACCGGCGACGAAGAGCGCCTGATGAACTGGCGAAGAGATTCATCAGGACCGCACGAGCGAACGCTCCCGGGCCAGGCGGACCGCCTTGGACAACGTGGCGATGTCGTAGGCGCCCTGGTGGCGCTGGCCGTTGATGAAGAAGGTCGGCGTCCCCGATACCCCGCTCATATCGGCTGACTCCACGTCCTCAGCAATCCGGGCCGCGCCCTTGCGTTTACGCAGGTGCTCGCGAAACGCGTCCATGTCCAGCCGGAGCGCCTCCGCTGCCTGGATCAGCGACTTGATCCCCAGATTGTCCTGCTTGCGAAGCAGCAGGTCGTGCATGTCCCAGAAGTGCCCTTGGGCGGCGGCCGCCTCCGCCGCCTCGGCAGCGATTTGCGCATGAGGGTGAACGTCGTTCAGCGGTAGATGGCGCCATACGTAGCGGAGCTCGCCGAAGTCCGACAGCAGCTCGCGGATCACCGATTCAGCCTGTCCGCAGTAAGGACACTCGAGGTCGCCGTACTCGAGCAGAGTGACGGTCGCGTCGTCGGGACCCCGAATGTGGTCGCGCTCAGGGTCGACGGGCACGGCGAGATCGACGATCGCCTCCGCGGAACCGACGATGGCCCGAATGCGAAGCGAGCGAGGGAGCTTGCGGGTCGCCCGCAGCGCGAACGCGCTGACCAGCGGCGCCCCGACCAGCGTGCTCAGCACGCCGACCTTGGCCTCGTCCAGCTGCACGCCATGGAAGGCCAGGGTGGCGATCAGCAGCGACACCGTGAAGCCGATCCCGGCGACCGCTCCGCCGCCGATCACCGATCCCCAGCCGACCGGTGGCCGGATCCGCCCCCGCGTCATGCGCGTGAGCAGCCAGGCCGTGCCGGAGATCCCCACCGGTTTGCCGATCAGGTAGGCGGCGATGATGCCCAGCGTGATCGCGGAGGTGTAGGCATGGGAGAGAAAGCCGGCGCTGAGCACCACCCCGGCGTTGGCCAGGGCGAACAGGGGCACGATCACGTAGCTGGTGAACGGGTGATAGAGCTGTTGGTAGCGCTCGTTGGGCGAGATGGCCGAGCGCAGCCCAGCGCGCGCAGAGGAGGCCAACTCCCCGGTCGGCTGCTCGCGGAAGACGCGGAACAGGTCGGTGGCCCGCTCGAGGTCGCCCCGCGAGGCCGGGTAGGCGATGGTCAACAGTCCCATGGCCAGGCCGATGACCACGGGGTCCACGCCGGAGCGTTGAAGCGCCACCCAAGCCGTCACGCCCAGGACCGCGTAGACCGCTCCGTTGTGCACGCGCGCGGCCCGCACCACCAGAATCACCGCGACCACCACCAGGGCCACCATCAGGGCGGTCATGTCCCCGTGCTTGGTGAACACCACCGCGATGACGATCAGCGCGACCAGGTCGTCGACCACGGCGACGGTGAGGAGAAAGGCCCGCAGGTTGTTGGGGAACCGGCGGCCCACGATGGCCAACATCCCCAGGGCAAACGCGGTGTCGGTCGACATCGCCGCCCCCCAGCCGGCGCGGCCAGGGCCCGAGGCATTGATGAGCAGGTAGATCGCCACCGGCACCACCATCCCTCCCAGGCCGGCCACGAGCGGGAGGGCCAGGCGGCGGCGATCGCGCAATTCCCCCAGGTCGAACTCGCGACGGGCCTCCAGCCCGACGACGAAGAAGAACAGCGTCATCAGCCCGTCATTGACCCACTGGCGCAGATCCTGGCTGATCCCATCTCCACCGACCCGGATCGACAGCGTCGTCTGCCAGACCCGGTCGTAGGAGCCGACGTCGATGTTGATCCAGGCAATTGCGGCCAGGGCACCGACCAGGAGAATCGCCGCGCTGCCGCTCTGAGTGCGCAGGAAGTCGCGCAGCGGCGCTTCCAGGTTGCGCGCCCACGCGGTCCGTCCCGCCAGCGCCCCTGGGGTTTCTTCGGCCTCAGCCGGGGCGGAGGCGGACGAGTCGATCGGAATGTCGGCGCCTGTCACCGAGGGCCAAGCTTAGTGGTCCACGTGGGAACCTTCGAGTCCGCTCCGGCCCCAATCCACCGGCTATCGCAGTGGTCCGGGCGCGTACCATAAGCCCCACGACGCTAACATTTTGAACCCCGAGATTTCCGAACCACGTGTGCGCCAACACGTAAGGAGCTACATGCCAGCCACCGAACCGCTCGTCTTCGATGCCATCCGGACACCTCGCGGCAAGGGCAAGGTGAACGGGTCGCTGCACACCAGCAAGCCGATCGACCTGGTCGTCGGGCTCATGCACGAGATGTTGAGCCGCAATGCCGACCTGGACCCCAACCGCGTTGACGATGTCGTTCTTGGCTGCGTATCCCCGATCGGCGATCAGGGTGGCGACATCGCCAAGGCGGCCGCGATCAAGGCTGGCCTGCCCGACACGGTTTCCGGCGTGCAGCTGAACCGCTTCTGCGCCTCGGGTCTTGAGGCGGTCAACATCGCCGCCCAGAAGGTCGCCTCCGGCTGGGAGGATCTGGTCTTCGCCGGCGGCGTGGAGTCCATGTCGCGCGTACCCATGGGATCCGACGGGGGCGCTTGGGCGCTCGACCCGGAGACCAACTACGAGACCTCTTTCGTCCCCCAGGGCATCGGTGCCGACCTGATTGCCACCGTCGAGGAGTTCAGCCGCGACGACGTGGACGCCTACGCGGCCCGCTCCCAGGAGCGTGCCGCCACCGCGCAAGCCGAAGGCCGCTTCGCAAACTCGGTCGTCCCGGTGCTCGACATCAACGACCACGTCGTCCTCGATCACGACGAGTTCATCCGTCCCGGCACCACGGTCGAGACGCTGTCCGGGCTCAAGCCCTCCTTCCAGGCCATGGGCGAGATGGGCGGCTTCGATGCCGTGGCGCTGCAGAAGTACCACTGGATCGAGCGGATCAACCACGTCCACACACCCGGTAACTCCTCGGGCATCGTCGACGGAGCGTCGCTGGTGGCGATCGGCAACGAGCAGACCGGAGCTGAGCTCGGCCTCCGTGCCCGGGCCAAGATTCTGGCCACCGCTGTCTCGGGCGCCGATCCGACGATCATGCTCACCGGCCCTGCGCCCGCCAGCCGCAAGGCTCTGGCCAAGGCCGGCCTGACCGTCGACGACCTGGATCTGGTCGAGATCAACGAGGCCTTCGCCGCCGTGGTTCTGCGCTTCGTGCGGGACATGGGCCTCGACCTCGACAAGGTCAACGTCAACGGCGGCGCGATTGCCATGGGCCACCCGCTGGGCGCCACCGGCGCGATGATCCTGGGCACCCTCGTCGACGAGCTCGAGCGCCAGGACAAGCGCTATGGCCTGGCCACCCTGTGCGTGGGCGGCGGCATGGGCATCGCCACGGTCGTCGAGCGCGTCTAGGGCGCGACGCGGCCTGCCACCCCTTCGAAACGAGAGAGAGCCCTCAATGAGTGAGAGCAGCACGATCCGCTGGGACCGCGACGACGATGGCGTCGTGATCCTCACCCTGGATGATCCCAATCAGTCGGCCAACACCATGAACGCGGCCTATGCGGCGTCGATCAAGGCGACGGTCGATCGGCTCGAGGCCGAGAAGGACGACATCACGGGCGTGATCATCACCTCGGCCAAGAAGACGTTCTTCGCCGGCGGTGATCTCAACGATCTGCGCTCGGCGACCAGGGAGAACTCCGACGAGATCGCCAGCTTCGTCCGCGAGGGCAAGGCCGTGCTGCGCCGCCTGGAGATCCTCGGTCGCCCGGTCGTGGCTGCCGTCAACGGCTCGGCGCTCGGCGGGGGTCTGGAGATCGCCCTGGCCTGCCACCGCCGCATCGTCGTGGATGACGCCAAGATCCAGCTCGGTTTTCCCGAGGTTCAGCTGGGGTTGCTCCCGGGTGCGGGTGGCGTCGTTCGCACCGTGCGGATGATGGGCATCGTCAACGCAATGATGCAGCTGCTGCTCCAGGGCCAGCGCGTGCGCCCGGCCAAGGGCCAGGAGATCGGCATCGTGGACGAGCTGGTGGCCAGCCCCGAGGAGCTGATCCCTGCGGCCAAGAAGTGGATCGAGGCCAATCCGGAGGCCCAGCAGCCCTGGGACGTCAAGGGCTACAAGATCCCTGGTGGCACGCCGTCGACGCCCTCGCTGGCCATGAACCTGCCTGCCTTCCCGGCCAACCTGCGCAAGCAGATCAAGGGAGCGAACTACCCGGCGCCGGTCAACATCATGTCGGCAGCGGTGGAGGGCGCGCAGGTCGACTTCGACTCGGCAATCGAGATCGAAGGGCGCTACTTCGTCGATCTGGTCACCAGCCAGGTGGCCAAGAACATGATCCAGGCCTTCTTCTTCGATCTCCAGCGGGCCACCGGCGGCCGCGGCCGCCCCGACGGGATCGAGCCGTTCAAGCCCCAGAAGATGGTCGTGCTCGGCGCCGGGATGATGGGAGCAGCGATCGCTTACGTCTCGGCCAAGGCCGGGATCGACGTGGTGCTCAAGGACGTCTCCCAGGAGGCGGCCGATAAGGGCAAGGCCTACTCCGAGAAGCTGGTCGCCAAGGCTGTGGAGCGTGGGCGCTCAACCCAGGAGCAGGGCGATGCATTGCTGGCCCGAATCACGCCCACCACCGACCCCGGTGCCGCCGACGGCGCCGAGCTGGTCATCGAGGCGGTGTTCGAGGATCCCAGGGTCAAGGCCGAGGTGTTTGCGCAAATCGAGCCCCATCTGGCGCCCGACGCGCTGTTGGGCTCGAATACCTCGACCCTGCCGATCACCAGCCTGGCCGAGGGGGTTTCGCGCCCAACCGAGTTCATCGGGCTGCACTTCTTCAGCCCCGTGGACAAGATGCCGCTGCTGGAGATCATCAAGGGCGAGCAGACCAGCGAGGAGACGCTCTACCGCGCCCTCGATGTGGCCAAGCTCATCAAGAAGACCCCGATCGTCGTCAACGACAGTCGCGGGTTCTTCACCAGCCGGGTGATCGGCACGTTCATCAACGAGGGCATCGCCATGCTGCTGGAGGGCGTACCCGCATCGAGCATCGAGCAGGCCTCCTCACAGGCCGGCTATCCCGCCCCGGTGCTTCAGCTCTCCGACGAGCTGAACATGAAGCTCATGCGCAAGATCCGCGACGCCGCCCGCAACGCCGCCCAGGGCGACGGCGGGGCGTGGGACGGCCATCCCGCCGAGGCGGTCATCGACCGGATGCTCGACGAGTTCAACCGTCCCGGTCGACTCGAGGGCGCCGGCTTCTATGAGTACGAGGACGGCAAGCGCACCCGTCTGTGGTCTGGCCTGCGGGACGCCTTCCCGGCGGTCGAGGATCCTTCGGCCATCTCGCTCAAGGACCTCGAGGAGCGCATGCTGATCATCGAGGCGATCGAGACCGTGAAGTGCCTGGATGAGGGCGTGATCGAGACCGTGGCCGACGCCAACATCGGCTCGATCATGGGCATCGGCTTCCCCGGCTGGACCGGAGGCGTGCTCCAGTACATCAACGGATACAACGATCCCACCCGCAACCCCAACGACAGCGGCCCGTCCGGCTTCGTGGCCCGCGCCCGCGAGCTGGCCGAGCGCTACGGCGATCGCTTTGAGCCGCCGGCCTCGCTGGTCGAGAAGGCCGAGCGGGGAGACAAATACTCCGACGAAGAGGCGCTGATCACCGCCGGCTGAGGGTGGTCAGTGGTCGGGGGCGGTGACGCCGTCGGCCGCGCCCAGGGCGACGCTGCGATCCCGACCGGCCTGTTTGGCCACGTAGAGCCCCCGGTCGGCGGCGGACAGGAGCTTCTCGGGGTCCAGCACACCCTGGGGATCGTTGGCCACCCCGACCGACACCGTGATGCCCTCCGGGACCAGGTCGCGCATGCGTTCCGAGGTCTCGGTGCGCAGGCGCTCTGCGGCGCGGAGCGCGCCGGCCCGATCGGTGTCCGGGAGCACGACGCAGAACTCCTCCCCACCGAGGCGGATCGGGACGTCGTGCTCGCGTGAGAGCTCGCGCAACAGCTCGCCGAAGCGGGCCAGGACGAGATCGCCCACGTTGTGGCCATAGCGGTCGTTGACCTCCTTGAAGTGGTCCAGATCGCAGATGACCAGCGCCGCTCCCGGGTGCTGGGCCAGCAGATCGGTGAGGCCGCGGCGGTTGCGCACCCCGGTGAGCGGATCGTGGCTGGCCAGGTGGCTCAGCTGATCGCGATGCTCGATGACGCTCTGGGCCGCGGACACCTGCTCGATCAGCAGGCGGACGGCGCCGCGGCGCTCAGCGGTCGGCAGCAGCCGGTCGATTGGGTCCTCGATCAGGATCAGTGCTCGCAGGCAGCCGTCGTCAGCGCGGCAGGGCACCAACAGGCGGTGCTCATTCCAGGCCGCCGGGCCGTGCCCGTTGCGCTGGGAGTGTTCACCGGGAGCATGGGTGTGCAGCGGCGTTGAGGCGGTCGCGTCCAGCAACCAGCAACCCGCCTGTTCAAGGTTCTGCTGCAGGACGGTCTCGACGTCAACGACCTCCAGCGTCTCGACCAGCGGCGCCGGTGGATCCCACCCACGGGTGGCGGTCAGCTCGAGCGTGTCCTCGTCCTGTACGGCGTAGGCGGCGATCCGCTCGAAACCGAGATGCGGGACGACGGTGTCGCACACCGTCTCGAGCAGCTCGTGCGGGGTCGAGCAGGCCGAGAGGGGCGGAGCGGCAGCCAGCAGCTGCGAGAGCATGCGCGCGTTTTCGGTGGCCAGCTCATTGCGTCGCGCGCTGGCCAGAGCCTGCTCGGCGTGGGAGCAGATCGCTCGAAGCTGACGGATGTCATCGTCACTGGGACGCTTGCCGTTGACCGGCTCGTCGATCGACAGGAAGCCCAGCGGCGCTCCCGCCGCGTCGCGCAGGAAAACGATCAGGCCGTCGTCGGGCTGCCAGCTGTCCGGGTCATCGCTGACCGGAATTTCCGGCGTGTAGACGTTGTCCAGGTCCTGCCAGAACTCGGCTTCCCGGGTCAGGAAGAACACCCCGGGCAGCCGTTGCTGCTCGGTGGCGAACAGACGGTCCCAGGTCTCGCTGGGCGCCGTCGTGCCGTCCAGGGCGACATGGCTGTCCTCCGACCCGAGCACAAACATGACCTCGTAGTCATCCCAGGCCGGCCGGTAGATGTTGACGACCACAGCGTGGAACCCACCGACCGTCCTGATCGTCTCCGCCACCGTAGAGAGAACGTCCGGCAGGCTGTCCTCGACTGCCGATCGGGCAAGCTCAAGCAGCGCCTCGATGGGCGTCAGCTTGCCACTGGCCACAGATCGTGCCGGAACCACCATTGCTTCATGATCGGCTATTCGCCGACGTTCACAAGTAACTGGCGGCGAAACTAGACAGATGCGGACCGTTGGCCGGCCCGCGTAGCTGCCCGGAGCGGCTGAATCGCCGCGCCGGGCTGATCCAGAAACAGCGCTAGACGTGCACTTCTGCACGCACGCCCACCCGCCGGCGAGCGTGCGTGCAAAAGCGCGCGGGACCCGTGGTCCTCCGCACGCAGGCCAGCCTGAAAGGAGACGTGCGTGCAGAAGTGCGTGCGAAAGAGCCGCGGAAGGAAGACGTCGCCGCGGCCTTTGAGGGCTTAGACGCCCAGAGAGCGACCGATGATCTCCTTCATGATCTCGGTCGTCCCGCCGTAGATCCGCGTCACGCGTGCGTCCAGGAATGCGCGCGCGATGGGGTACTCGAGCATGTAGCCGTAGCCCCCATGAAGCTGGACGCAACGGTCGATGACCCGCCCCTGAAGCTCGGTTGCCCACCACTTGGCCATAGCCGCATCCTCGGCGGCTAATTCGTCATCGTTGAGGGCCAGTACGGCCTGGTCGCAGAACACCGTGGCCAGCTCGATCTCGGTGGCCATCTCGGCCAGCGCGAAGCGCGAGTTCTGAAACGAGCCCACGGGCTGACCGAATGCCTGGCGGTCCTTGACGTAGGCGACGGTTTCCTGCAGCGCCCCGCGCGCTGCCGCCACGGCGGCGATGGCGATGCTGAGCCGCTCCTGAGGCAGATTGGCGGTCAGGTAGGTGAAGCCTTGACCCTCCTCGCCCAGGCGGTTCTCGACCGGCACGCGCACGTCTGAGAAGAAGAGCTCTGCCGTGTCCTGGGCGTGCATGCCCACCTTGTCCAGGTTGCGGCCGCGCTGGAAGCCGTCCATGCCGCGCTCGACGATCAATAGCGAGATTCCCCGGTGGCGCTGCGCGGGATCGGTCTTGACCGCGGTGATGACCAGGTCGGAGTTGATGCCGTTGGTGATAAAGGTTTTGGAGCCATTGACCACGTACTCGTCGCCCATGCGCACCGCGGTGGTGCGCATGCCGGCCAGATCGGAGCCGATCTCCGGTTCGGTCATCGCCACCGCGGTGATCAGCGAACCGTCGGCGATACCGGGTAGCCAGTGCTGCTTCTGCTCGGGGTTGGCCAGATCGGTGAAGTAGGGCAGACAGATGTCGTTGTGCAGGGTGAGACCAAGTCCGCTTCCCACATCGCCGGCCAAACCGATCTCCTCACCGACGATCTGGTTGAACCGGAAGTCGTCTACCCCGGCGCCGCCGTATTCCTCGGGCACTTGCATGGCCAGCATGCCTTTGCTCGCCGCGTTGGCGAATAACTCGCGTGGCACGATCCCCTCGCGCTCCCACTGCTCGTGATGAGGCGTGATCTCCTCGGCGACAAAGCGCCTCACCGACTCCCGGTAGTCGGCATGCTCGGGCTCGAACAGGTTGCGGCGCATGGCCACTAGCGAGGGGCCATCCGCAGGGCGCCGTCGAGGCGAATGACCTCACCGTTGAGCATCGGGTTCTCGACGATGCTCACCACCAGAGCCGCGTATTCGGTCGGGTTCCCGAGCCGGGCCGGATGCGGCACGCTGGCCCCCAGCGACTCCTGTACCCCCTTGGGCAGCCCCTGCAGCATGGGAGTGGCGAACAGACCCGGGGCGATCGTCATCACGCGGATCTGGCTGCCGGCCAGGTCGCGGGCGATGGGCAGCGTCATACCGGCCACCCCGGCCTTCGAGGCCGCGTAGGCTGCCTGACCGATCTGCCCTTCAAAAGCGGCGGCCGAGGCGGTGTTGACGATCACGCCGCGGTCCTCCTCGACGGGCTCGTTGCCGGCCATGGCCTCGGCGGCCAACCGGATGACGTTGAACGTGCCGACCAGGTTGACATCGATCACGCTGCTGAACTGGTCCAGAGGCAATGCCTGTCCCTTGCGCAACACGCGACCCGCCGGAGCGATCCCGGCGCAGTTGACCGCGATGCGAAATGGACCCAGCGCGGTGGCCTGTGTGACGGCCGCGGCGACGGCATCGGGGTCACGCACATCGGCAGCGGCAAAGCTGAACTGATCGGCGGCAACGCGATCGGCGGCCGCGGGGAGGTCCATGACGACCACCTGGGCGCCGCGGGCCCTCAGCGCTTCAGCAGTTGCCCGGCCGAGCCCGGAGGCTCCGCCTGAAACCAGCGCTACGCCGCCCTCAATCCGCATCGCCACCGGCAATCTAGTGGTTAGGCGCTGGCAACAGCGCCCGGACGCGCCGGCGATAGTCGCGGGGCCGTTGGCAATAGCGCCCCGGTGGCTGCGCTCAGCCGGCCGGGTGCCCTGAGGCGCGGATCGCTCGCCACGTCCCGCCAAACTGCGAGACCCCAACGTAATCGGTCTCGCCCGCGAAGCTGTCGCCACTGTAGGTGTAGAGCGGGTGCCCGGCATAGGTGACCTGCGTCACGCCTCCGGCCAGGTGGATGGTGCCCAGCATCGAGCGATGCACCCCACGACCGGCCACCGGTCGCCCGTGCGTGCGGTCGAGCGGCCAGATCCCACGACAGCCCGAGATGCTCATGCATCGGTCGTGGTTACGGCCGTCGCGGCTGAACGCGTAGAGCGTGAATCCGCGACCGTTGACGAGCACGTTCCCGAGGCTCGTGTGCTTGACCTGCACCTTGGCGCCGGCCGTCGCCGCGGCGACCTTGGCTCCCTGGGCCGGGTGGGCCGAAGCCGACGCTGCCACACCGGTGAGCGCCGCGGCACTCAGCGCGGCCAAGGAGATGGTGATCGGTTTGCGCGACATGATGGGACCTCCAGAAGGGGGGTTGCCTGCTCGACTGCGAGGCGGGTTGACTGCTCGACTGATCCAGACCCCAGCCGAGCCGATTCCTTCCCCGTCAACCCGCATCGGCGCGTAGCATTGGCTCCTGTGCCGCGTCTGGATCCCTCGGCGTTGGGCCAGCACATCGATGCGCTCTACCGCGCCGCGTGGGCTATGTGCGGCTCGCGCGACGACGCCGAGGACCTAGTCCAGGACACATTCGCTCGCGTGCTGGCCAAGCCGCGGACGATCCAGGCCGGCGGCGAGCGCGCCTACCTCATGCAAGCCCTCCGCAACACGTTCTCCTCGCGCCTGCGTACCCAGTCCCGCCGCCCCCGAACGGTGGCTCCGCCCCTGGAGGAGACCACCCCCGAGCCGCGGGGCACGCTGCAGCCCGAACGCGCGGCGGAGATGAAGGAGATCTTCGCGGCCATCGGCCGCCTCCCCGAGGACTTCCGGCTGGCCCTGGTCGCGGTCGACATCCTGGGACTCTCCTACCAGGAGGCGGCAACCGCGCTGGGCGCGCGCGAGGCGACCGTGACCACCCGGCTCTACCGTGCCCGTCAGCGAATCGCGCGGGAGTTTGGCAATGAATCCAACCCCAGCCGGGAAGGAAACCCGTCGAATCGGAGTCTCGCCTAATGGAGAAATGGATGCCCGATCCGACAGAATTTCCCGAGGCTGAGCAGGAGCGCGCCAAGGCTCTCCTCAGCTCGCTCGACGCGCCCGCGCCACCCGAGCTGCGCGCCAACCTCGAAGACCAGATTCGCGCCGCCCGGCGCGCCCAGCGCCGACGCCCCCGCATAAGCGTCGGCTGGGCCGTGCCCTCCTTTGCCGCTGGAGCGGCAGCTGTGGCCGTGGCGCTCGTTCTGGCCCTGTCCGGCGGTGGCAACCCAGCGCCTCCGAGCCTGGCCGCGGCCACGGCAGTCGCCCTGCGCTCTCCGACTGGTCCGGCACCGGGCCAGAGTGCCGCCGGCCTGGATGTGACTTCGGGCGGGATCACGTTCCCCTATTGGCAGGCCACCGTGGGCTGGCGGGCGGTGGGCACGCGCACCGACACGCTGGGCGGCCGGCGAGTGGTCACCGTCTTCTACACCGCTCCGCATGGAGCGCGGGTCGGCTACACGATCGTGGGCGGGGCCCCGCTGCACGTGCCCGCGGCCACCACCGTGCACAGCAAGGGCATCAGCTTCTCCGTGCTCCGCACCGGCTCGGTCCGCGTGGTGACCTGGCAACGCCAGGGGCACACCTGCGTGATGGCCAGCCGGACGGCGAGCCCGGGGCGGCTCATCGCTCTGGCCACGTCGCCAGCCTGAGCACTCCGGCAGCCGGATGCTCCGGCTGGCCGCGCGCTTGACCGCTTTGCCAAGCTGACTGGCGGAGAGTCAGCTAAGTCTGGGGGGAGGAATGAGCGAAGGGGTGGCGTCGGACAGGGTCAAGCGGCTGGCTCTGATCAGCGCCATTCTGGCCTCGACCATCGCCGCCGTTGACTCCTCGGCGGTCAACGTCGCCCTGCCCGCCATCGGCCGCGACCTGGGCGGTGGCTTCGCCGCCCAGCAGTGGGTTTCCAATGCCTACCTGCTCACCCTGAGCGCGCTGATTCTGCTCGCCGGCTCGCTGACCGACAAGCTCGGAGAGCGGCGCATCTTCACCGCCGGCGTGATCGGCTTCGGAATCGGCTCGGCGCTGTGCGCGGCGGCGCCGAGCATCGGCGTGCTGATCGTGGCCCGTGCTCTGCAAGGTGTCTCCGGGGCGTTGCTCACCCCCGCGGCCCTGGCCATCATCGTGGCGGTGTTTCCGGTGGAGGAACGGGGCGCGGCGATCGGACGCTGGACGGCCTGGGGTGGCGTGGGCATCCTGGCCGGGCCGTTGCTCGGCGGCCAGATCGTCGACTCTGCGTCCTGGAGGTGGATCTTTCTCATCAACATCCCCCTGGTCCTCGGGGCGCTGGCCTTGTCCCGGATCGCGGTCCCGGGCCGCAGTTCCCTGAGCGCGGAGACCCGCATCGACTGGACCGGGGCCGTGCTGGCCGCGGGCGGACTGGCCGGGATCTCGTTCGGTCTGATCGAGGAGCCTGTGCTCGGCTTCTCCGATCCAGCGGTGTTTGGGGCGCTGCTCCTCGGCTTCCTGCTACTGGGCGCCTTTCTGGCCAACGAGGCCCGCAGCTCTCATCCGATGCTTCCGCTGGAACTGTTCGCGCGGCGGAACTTCACTGTGGCCAACGCCCAGACCTTTGCCATGTACGGGGCGATCGGGATCCTCGGCTTCTTCGTCACCATTTACCTACAGCAGGTGGCCGGCTACAGCGCCCTGAAGTCAGGTGTCACCGGTCTGGTCCCGACCGGCGTCATGTTCGTGCTCTCGCGGCGGATGGGTCGGCTGGCTGACCGTTACGGACCCCGTCCGTTCCTGACCGCAGGACCGATCGTGGTCGGCATTGGCTTCTTGCTCATGCTCCGCTACGGGACCTCCGTGTCGTTGTTCGGGGACGTGCTGCCGGCGCTGCTGGTCTTCTCGATCGGGCTGTCCATGACCGTCGCTCCGCTGACCGCGACGGTGCTGGCCGACGCGCGCGAGGAGGAGGCCGGAATCGCCTCGGCAGTCAATAACGCCATCGCCCGCACGGCCGGACTGGTCGCCGTGGCCGCCGTGGGCGCCGTCGTCGCGTCGACCTACACCTCCCTGCTGGACCAACGTCTCGGTAATCGGCTGCCCGCCTCGAGCGCGGCGGCAGTGAAGGCGGCGAAGCGACGCACCTTCGGGATCATCGCTCCCTCCGTGGTGCCGCCTTCGGAGCGAGCGTTCGCCGCCCGGGCGGCGGCCAGTGCATCCCGAGATGCCTTCCATGTCGCGGTGGAGATCGGCGGCGGTCTGCTCATCCTGGCCGGCGTCGGCGGGCTGGGACTCGAGGGCCGACGCCGCACGGTTGTGGCGGCGGGCGACTGTGCCGGCGGCACGCTCTCCGGGGCGCCCCGGGCGGCGGGCGAGTGCGAGCCGGTCGAGGTCGGCACGGGGGTGGCCATCGGTGGGCCGGTGCAAGCCGCAGTCGCCGGCGCCGGTGGAGCGGCGGCGGTGGCGACGCCAGCTCCCCGGCGAGCCCCTCGCCGGATTGAGTCACGCAACCGTCACGACAGCAACAATTGGGGCACGAGTTCGCAAGGATTGAGTGAATTCCCGGGCGGAACGGCCCCGGACGGGTGCATGCTGCCCGGAATGGGCCCCCAACCGAGCAATTCCCACCGCAGTCCGGCTTCCGCGCGACCGGTTGGGAAGAACCGACGCCTCAGCGAACAAGATCCGGCCCGGTCGGTCTCAATCCTGGGCCTCGGTGCGCAATTGCTCGTTTCCGGCTCCCGCGATGCGCGGATCGAACAGATCGCCTCGCGACAGCGGGGGCTTGTCTCTCGGCCCCAGCTCCTGATGGCGGGCCTGAGCTCCTCGGTGATCAACGGCCTGCAGGCGCGGGGCCACCTGCTCCGGGTTCATCGTGGCGTCTACGCCGTTGGTCACCGCGCCCCGTGCCCGCTCGCGGCGGAGACCGCAGCGCTTCTAGCCGTCGGAGCCGGAGCCAGACTCAGTCACATCAGCGCAGCAATCCTCTGGGGGATGCTTCCCGCTGACCTGGCCACCGACCAGGTCGACGTGACCATCTCCGGAAGCGAACGTCGCAACCGAAGGGGGATCCGGGTGCACCGGACAAGGCGGCTCGATGCGGTCGACCGTCGCATCCATCAGGGCCTTCCGGTGGTGTCCCCGGCACGCGCCTTGCTCGAAATCGCCCCCGACGTGTCCGGCCGCTGGCTCGAGCGGGCACTGGATCAGGCCGAGGTTCACCGCCTTCTAAGGCGCCCTGAAATGACTGCCGCGCTGGATCGCTTTCCGGTTCACACCGGGCGGGTGGCCGTCAAACGCCTGCTCGAGGAGCAGACACGAACCACGATCACGCGCTCAGAGGCCGAAGAGCGGTTCCTAGGTCTGGTCCGCCGGGCGGACCTACCGAGGCCCGAGACCAACGCTCGTCTGCACGGCTTCGAAGTGGACTTCCTGTGGCGGAAGGCCAACGTCGTAGTGGAGATCGATGGCTTTCAGTCCCACGGCACGCGTCGCGCGTTCGAGTCCGACCGGCGAAAGGACGCCAAGCTGATCGCGGCAGGAGCGACGGTGATCCGCTTTACCTGGAACGAGCTTGTGAACCACGCCTACGTGGTGATCGCGCGCCTGGCCCAGACGCTGGCGCATGCGAGCGCCGCTTAAAGGCCGAAGCCTGCTCGTTCCGCCTCGGGCACCAGGTCCACGTACTCAGCGTGGCGCTGGAGGTAGCTTTGCACGAAGGGGCAGCGGGGCAGAACCGAGAGCCCGCGGGAGCGAGCGTCGTCGAGTGCGAAGGCGGACAGCTTGGAGCCGAGCCCCTGCCCCTCGTGGCCGGGGTCGATCTCAGCGTGGGTGAAGGTGATCTGCCCATCGCCCCGCCGGTAGAGCAAGAGGCCGGCCGGTTCGCCATCCACTTCGATGACGTAACGGCGCTCTGCGGGGTGATCGGTGATCGCAACCTCAGGCATACCCCCGAGGTTAGAACCCGCCCACCGGTAGACTCGCCCGCAGATGCACGGAGGAGAGGGGAGCGCAGGACTAGTCGGCGCACGGTGCGGGGGACTGCTGGCACTGGTGGCGGTGCTCGCGCTGGCGCTGGTCTCAACCGCCCGCGCTGCCGGACCGAAGCTCACGCCCTCCTCGCCGGTCACGCGGGGGTCGACGTATCTGGCCCTGGGCGACTCGGTCACCTTTGGCTATCAGGAGCCCGGGGTGACTCCTGCGCCGAACTACCACCAGGCCGCCGGCTTCCGCGGTTATCCCGAGCAAGTCGGCACCGTGCTGCATCTCAAGGTGACCAACCTGGCGTGCCCCGCCGAGACCGCGGCCAGCCTGATCAATCCCAAGGCGCCGTCCCTCGGCTGCGAGGACGCCTATCGCAAGGCCTTCCCGCTGCACACCAACTACACCGGCTCCCAGCTCAAGGCTGGCGTGACGTTCCTGCGCGGCCATCCCCGCGTGCGTCTGGTCTCGCTGATGATCGGTGCCAATGACCTGTTTCTCTGCCAGGCGAACACGAAGGACGGCTGCACCAGCCCCGCGGAGCAGAAGGCCACTTTCGCCAAAATCTCGGCCAACGTCAGACGGATCTTGTCGGCGGTCCGGGGCCGCGCCCACTATCGCGGCCAGATCGTGATCGTGCAGTACTTCTCGCTGAACTACAGCTCCCCACTGATCACCAGCTACTCAGCCGGGCTCAACCAGGCTCAGGACAGCGCCGCCAAACCGTTCCACGTTCGCATCGCGGGGGCGTTTGGGGAATTCCGCACCGCCGCCCGGCGCTTTGGCCAGAATCCGTGTCTGGCCGGTCTGCTCACGCAACTCGGCGCCTACGGCAACTGCGGCGTGCATCCGAGCTACGCCGGTCAGGCGCTGCTGGCCAAGTCGGTCCTCGCCGCCACGCGGCTCTAGACCAGCGCCCAGGCGGGCCTAAGCGAGCGCGCAAACCCCCCGGTCAGCCCCCCGCGCCGGCGATTGCCGCATCCATCGCCGGCCCCGGGTCACGTACCGCGCGCCCATGCCCCAGCACCAACAGGGGCGGGTCGAGCGCGCGCAGGGCCCGAGCCGACTCCAAGTCCTGGGCCTTGTCGAATGTGGCCATGGCGGCCAGCGGGAAGCGCAGGTGAAAATGGTTGGACACGGCCAGGCCACCGATCGAGGTGAACACGTCGCCTCCGATCAGCGTCCGATCGCGCGTATCGAGAAAGGCGATATGGCCGGGGGTGTGACCGGGACTGGGAACGACCTCGAGGCTGCCGACCCGGTCTCCCGGCGCCAGGCGCGCCGGCACGGTACGCAGCTTGGGCCAGCTGCCGGGCAACTTGCCCTCCACGACCTTCTCTCCAGCGTGGATGCGGGCATCGATCTCGCCCAAGGAAACCTCGACCGCGTCGCCGAGCCGATCCTTGAGCTCGTCCACCGAACCGATGTGATCACCATGACCGTGCGTCAGGGCGATGCGCCGGATCGGAGCTCCGGCTCGGGAGGCCGCGCTCATCAGGCCTGCGGCTCCGCGCGGAATGGTGGTGTCGACAAGGGTGAACCCGTCGGGCTCGCGAACCAGGTAGGCGTTGACAAAGCCCACGCGCGTGAGCTGGATCAGGTTATCGTTCAGGGGGACGGTCTTCATCGCTCTCCGTGTTCAGGTGGGACTTGGCGGAGTAGAGCCTAGGGGAGCTCACACGATTTTCTTACCCCGGGCTCACGGCCCTGCGACGGCGGCGAACGAGCATCACCCCATGACTCTGCTTCGGCCTGAGCGCCCGATGACCGCTGATAGCGTTCTCCCGCGGGGATAGCGCGATGCGAATTCTGGTCATCGAGGACGACGACGCCGTCCGTTCCGCCCTTCGCCGGGCGTTGCTCCTCGAGGGGTATGAGGTGCTGCCCGCGGCCAACGGGCAGGAGGGCCTCCACATGGCCGAAACCGTGGTCCCGGACGCGATCATCCTCGATCTCGGCCTGCCCGACATCGACGGCATGGAGGTGTGCCGGACGCTCCGTCGCCGCGAGAACCGGACACCGATCCTCATGCTGACGGCACGCGACGCCGTCGAGGATCGCGTCGACGGCCTCGAGGCCGGGGGCGATGATTACCTGGTCAAGCCCTACGACGTGCGGGAACTCCAGGCCCGCCTGCACGCCATCATGCGCCGACACGTCGAGGGTTCTGACGGACGCACGCTCCGCTTCGGCGACCTCGAGCTGGACGGCGACGCCCACGCCGCCCGGATGGGCGAGCGCCTGGTCGATTTGACAAGAACCGAATACCAGCTGCTCGAGCTCCTGATGCTCAATCCGCGGCGGGTGCTCACCTCAGAGCTGATCTACGACCGCATCTGGGGCTACGACTTCGGGATGGCCGGTAACGCGCTGCGTGTCTACATCGGCTACCTGCGCCGCAAGTTAGAGGCCGCCGGAGAGCCGCGCCTGATCCAGACCGTGCACGGCGTGGGCTACGTTCTGCGCGAGTCGTGAGCCTGCGCCGCCGGATCACCGGGGCGGTGGCCCTGGCCGTGGCGGCGGTGGCGGTCGGACTGAGCGTGACCGGGTATCTGAGCACTCGCTCGCAGCTGACGGGTCAGTTGAAGTCCGAGCTTCGCTCGCGGGCAGCTCCGTTCCTGCAACCCCATCATGAGAACGCCGGTGCCCAGCCCGGAAAGGCCGGCAGGCCCGGAGGCGGCAGCGGTTTCTTTGGCCGCGGCCCGGGTGGTGGCATCCCGGCCAATCCGCCCCTGGGTGGCGCGCCGGGCTACTTCGAGTCCGTCCATGCCAACGGCAGCGTGGTGGCGGGCGATGGCCGCGCCCCCCAGTTGCCGGTCGACGCAGCCGTCCTGAAGATCGCTCGCCAGGCGAAAGGCAGCTTCTACCGCTCGGCCACCGTCAAAGGCATCCACGTCGAGGTGCTGACTGTCGGCGACCGCTACGACCACACCGCCGTGGAGGTAGCCCTGCCGCTGACCTCGGTGGACTCGGTGCTCAACGGGCTGGTGCTGACCTATGGACTCCTGATCGGCGGCGGGGTCATCCTGGCTGTGCTGCTCGGCGCGCTGATCGCCCGCAGCGCGGTGTCACCGATCGAGCGCTTCTCGGAGAAGACCGAGCAGGTGACCAGCGCGCTTGACCGCCCGCGACGCCTCGAGGAGACAGGAGCGGCCGAGCTCCGGCGGCTGGCGGCCAGCTTCAACGAAACGCTCGATGCCCTGGAGCGCTCGATCATCGCCCAGCGTCACCTGATCGCCGACGCCTCGCACGAGTTGCGCACGCCCATGGCCGCGCTGCGCAGCAACATCCAGATCTTCCTGCAAGCGCATCGCCTCCCCGAGGAAGAGCGGGAGGGGCTCCAGGAGGCGATCGTGGCCGAGCTCGACGAACTCACGCAGCTGGTGGCCGATGTGCTCGAGCTCGCGCGGGGAACAACGCCGAGCGAGCACACTGAATCGCTCGAGCTGGACACGATCGTCCGTGATGCCGTGGCTCGCGCCCAGCGGCGGGCGCCACAGATGAGCTTCCAACTCGATGTCGAGCCGACGATGATCATCAACTCCCCGGATCGCGTGGCTCGCGCGGTGACCAACGTGATCGAGAACGCGCGCAAGTGGAGCCCGCCCGACGGGCTGGTTGAGGTGACCCTGCATGAGGGCGAGCTCAGCGTGCGCGACCATGGCCCGGGTTTCGAGGCGGCCGACTTGAGCCACGTCTTCGATCGCTTCTACCGGGCCGAGGAGGCCCGCCGGATGCCGGGCTCGGGCCTTGGCCTGGCGATCGTCAAGCAGGCCGCCGAGGCCCATGGTGGCTTCGCCCAAGCGGCCAACGCCCCCGACGGAGGCGCGGTTCTGCGCTTGACCTTCGGTCCCGCCGGCCTCGCTCAGGTGGCGCGCACGCCGGCGGAGAGCCCGGCGCGCGCCAGCCGTTGAGCCGGTTGCTTCAACTCTCTTAGGGCGTCCTCACGCCCTTGCCAAGCCGGGGCTCGAGACTCGTGCTGTCTCGCTTCTGCACCGACCAAAGGCAAGGATTCTCCGATGAGCACAACCGCCGTGCGCCGACTGCCCCGGGCGCCGATCACCCGCCGCGAGCCCACGGCCCAGGGCCGCCCCCGTGAACAGGTCTGGGCTCACCCCGCACTGGCCCTGCTCCTCCTGGCCACGGCCGCCGCATACATCTGGAACCTCAGCGCCTCCGGTGACGCCAACAGCTTCTACGCGGCCGCCGTGCAGGCCGGGACGCGGAGCTGGAAGGCGTTCTTCTTTGGCTCGCTTGACGGGTCGAACTTCATCACCGTCGACAAACCGCCGGCCTCGCTGTGGGTAATGGCTCTGTCGGGACGGATCTTCGGATTCAGCAGTGCCAGCATGCTCATTCCTCAGGCTCTGGAGGGGGTGGCCGCCGTGGCCCTGCTCTACGCCGGCGTCAAGCGTTGGTTCGGCGCCGGCGCCGGACTGATGGCCGGCGCGGTGCTGGCCATCACCCCGGTGGCCGCACTGATGTTCGGATTCAACAATCCCGATGCACTGCTGGTCTGCCTGCTGGTAGCCGCCGCCTATTGCCTGATCCGCGCCCTGGAGGGAGCCTCAACTCGCTGGCTGCTGGCCGTCGGGACGATGATCGGCTTCGCCTTCCTGGCCAAGATGATGCAGGCTTTCCTGGTTCTCCCCGGGTTTGCCCTGGTCTACCTGGTGGCCGCGCCCACTGGTCTGCGGCGGCGCCTGGGGCAGCTGGCCGGCGGTGGGCTGGCGATTGTGCTCAGCGCGGGCTGGTGGGTGGCCATCGTCGCCCTGTGGCCGACCGGTTCCCGGCCGATGATCGATGGCTCATCGACCAACAGCATCCTCAACCTCATCCTGGGCTACAACGGCCTGGGGCGGATCTTCGGCTCCGGCGGACCGGGGGGAGGCGGCGGCGGGGCTAACTTCAGCGGGCCGGTCGGCCTGCTGCGCCTTTTCAATAGCGAGATGGGCGGCCAGGCCGCCTGGCTCATCCCGGCCGCCCTGCTGGCCCTGGGTCTCGGCCTGTGGTCGCGCCGGCAAGCACCGCGCACTGACCGGGCCCGCGCCGCCGTGATGCTGTGGGGGAGCTGGCTGGTGGTCAGCGGTCTGGTCTTCAGCCTCAGCAGCGGCATCATCCACACCTATTACACGGTCGCGCTGGCTCCGGCCATCGCCGCCCTGGTGGCGATCGGTGCGGTCAGTCTGTGGCGTCGGCCGCGAGACGCTGAGCGCACGCCTGTGGCTGGCGGTGGGCGTGCTCGGCACTGCCGCATGGGCCTGGGTCCTGCTCGACCGCACCGCCTCGTGGGAGCCGTGGCTGCGTCCGGTGATTCTGGTCAGCGCCGTGCTGGCCGCGGCTGCGCTCGTGGCCGCGCCCCGGCTGCGGCATCGGCGCCGCCCGGTCGCGGTGGTCGCGGCCACGCTGGCCATGATCGCCAGCCTGGCCGGTCCGGCCGCGTACGCGGCCCAAACCATCAGCACCGCGCACACCGGATCTACCCCATCCGCCGGACCGACCGGAACCGGTGGTGTGTTCGGGGGCGGCCCCGCCACCGGGCCTGGAGGTGGCGGGCAAACCACCAGCAATGCCCTGGTCAAGGCCCTCCAGTCCGGCCACTACCGCTGGGCAGCCGCGGTCTCGGGGTCAAAGAACGCCGCCAGCCTGGAATTGGCCAGCGGTGGCGTACCGATCATGGCCATCGGCGGCTTTGACGGCCAGGGCGGCAACCTGACCCTGGCCCAGTTCAAGGCCTACGTGGCCAAGCATGAGATCCACTACTACATCGCTGGGTCAACGCGAGGCGGTGGCGGTGGCAGCGGGGCCGGGGGCGCTCGCCCCACCGGCGGTGGGCGGCCCCCAGGGGCGGGCTCGTTCCCGGGCAGCCCGGGCGGCGGCCAACCCGGAGGCGCCGGGTTCAGCGGCCGGGCCGGCCCGGGCGGCCCCGGCGGCCCCGGCGGCTCGAGCACAAGCGCCATCACCACCTGGGTCAAGGCGCACTACAAGGCCGTGACCATCGGCGGGCAGACGGTCTACGACCTGACGCAGCCCCTGGGCTGAGCGCGCGGGCCATCCGTCCCATCACGGTCGAGCTGGCACTAGGGTCGCGAGTCGGAACGTCCCGGAGCAGAAGCCACTCAACCCCTTGGCGGGCTCGGTTCGAGAGGCTGCCAAGGTTCAGGCTCCACGGCCCCCCCGCGGCCAGCCGCCGGCTGCCCGGAAGCGGCTGGCCACACGGTGACATCGTCGGGAGCGAGCCCGAGGCGACACTCGCTCCCGGCGTCCAGGTCGCGGCCCCCGATTGTGCGGGCGATCAGCATCAGGCCACCGTCGAGGCGAACACTGACCTCCCGCCAGGCTCCGAGATCGAAAACCTCGACCACGGTAGCTGCGTAGGTGCCCGGCGCCTCGTCAAGGGGCGGCCGGAGCATCAGCTGCTCCGCTCGTACGCACCACGAGACCTCGGTTCCGGCGCGCAGCCCGTCGTCCCCGATGATCAACTCAGTGCCTTCGCTGAGCACGCGCCCGGGCGCGAGGACCCGCCCACTGCGCAGGTTGTCGATGGCCAGCAGCTTGGACACCTCGGGCGACGCCGGCCGCTCGAAGACTGCCCGGCGCGAACCGCTCTGAAGAACGCGACCCTGGTCCAGGACGATCACCTCCTCGGCGAGCAGAGCCGCCTCCTCGGGATCATGGGTGACCACAACCGTGGCGCATTCGACCTCTCGCTGAACCCGCCGCAACTCGCGGCGCAGCTCGTCCCGAACCGGCACATCCAACGACGAGAACGGCTCGTCCAACAGCAGCAGATCGGGCTCCCGGGCCAGCGCTCGGGCCAAGGCCACCCGCTGGCGCTGCCCTCCGGAGAGCTGGTCCGGAAGCCGATCACGCAAGTCGGCAATCCCCAGTCGCTGAAGCCAGGCCTCGGCCACCGACGGGACCGTTCCGACCCCAAAGGTGACCTGTCGCCACACATCCAGGTTCGGCAGAAGCGCGGCGTCCTGAGGAACCCAGCCGACGCCACGCTCTTCGGGGCGCCGGTGACCAAGCTCCTGACCGCCAACCTGGACGTTCGTCGTCCCCGTCTCCCGGAGGCCGGCCAGGCAACGAAGAGTGAGGGACTTGCCGGCTCCTGAGGGACCGAGGATGGCCAGATGGGGGCCCTGGCCGTCGTGGGAGAGGGCCAACTTGAAGTCATCGATCTGGGTTTGGAGCTGGAAGCCAAGACGCTCGGCTGGCCGACGGCGACCAAGCTCCACCGGTGGGCCGGGGGCACCTGAGAGCAACATCCGATCGGCGTCGGGAGGGTGAGGAAAGGCGCCGCGGTGCTGAAGCATCCGCCACGCCCACCGGCCGGGTCGCCACCGGGCAAGCAGCAGCACCAGCCCGGCCATGGCGACCGCTACCGCGGTGGGCGGCAGCGAGCTCGGCAGTCCCGTGGAACCGAACTGCACAAAGGCGAACACCGGCAGCGAGTAGGGGTGGTAAGCCAGGATGATGGTGGCTCCAAATTCGCCAAAGGCCCGCAGCCAGGACAGCAGCAGCCCGGCCCGGATCCCCGGCGCCGCCACCGGGAGACTGACCCGGAAAAACCGCGACCACCCTCCGTGCCCCAGGGTGGCGGCCACGTCAATCAGACCGGGATCGACGGTGGCGAACGCAGACCGGGCACTGACGACCAGAAACGGGGCGGCGACAAACGTCTGGGCCACGACGATGGCGGCCATCGTGTCGGTGAGCCCCCCGCCGAATAGGCGGCCGATGGCCGTGTACGGACCCACGACCTCGATCAGCAGGATGCCGCTCATCAGTGGTGGGAGCGCAAGCGGTAGCTGCACGGCAACCCCCACCGCGTCCCAGATTGGGCCGCGGTTCTGGGCCAGAATCCATGCCAGCGGAATACCCAGCAGGGCAATGATGACGGTCGACATGCTGGCCGTGAGAAGGGAGACCCAGGTTGCCGCGGCCAGACCGGTCGTCGACAGGCCAGACCCTCCGGAGATCAGATGGACCAGCAACACGGCGATAGGCGCGAGCAGGTACAGCGCCAGCAGCCCGCCCAGGAACGGCAGCGGCCCCGACCACGAACTGCTCCGGCCTGTCCGCCGCCGGAACTCCGTGAATTTCAGGACGGTCACTGAGACGCTTTTATCACCTGACTCACGCCGCTCGGCACGCCTGTCCCGACTGCCGCCGGTGTGGCCGTGAGGACGAGGCCGACCCTGCGCAGCAGCGCCTGTCCGTGAGGGCCGAGGAGAAACCGGACGAAGGCCGTCGCACCGGCCGTATTGGGGGCTCGGTTCAGGATCGTGATCGTGTACTTGGCCTGCTCGTGGATCGGCGCCAACGTGACCGTGGGGATCCTCGCCGCGCTGGCCTCAACCGTGTAGAAGAAGCCGGCGTCGAGCTGACCGGCCTCAAGACGGCCGACCAGGTCCTGCTCCGGGAACAGGTTGGACTGGTTGGAGGCGATCCGGGTCAGCGCCGGCAGGTGATCCGTGCTGGCGGCCTGCTTGAGCGCAGCCACGGCGAGGACGCCCTTTGGATCGAGCTTGGGATCGGTCAGCCCGATCCGGAAGCCGCTCCGGCCCACAACCTTCTCCCAGGGGCCTCTCTTGAGCGCTCCGGCGAAACTGCTGCTGGGGTTGTAACCGATGACCAGGGACGTGGTGGCAAACGCCGCGTACCAGAAAACCCAGTCGCCGTTGGCCGTTCCTTCCAGCTTGGCGTTGACCTTCGGCGACGCGCTGATGAAGACGTCGCCCTGGCGCACCTTGCCTTTGATCTCGTTGGCCAGGTCCTTGGAACCGGCCGGGAAGCCCGCAAACGAATAGCCGGTGGCCTTTTGGAAGGCCGGCCCGACGCTCTTGTTCATGACGTTTTCCAGCGAGCCCGCGTAGAGGACGTTCACCGACCCGTGTCCCCCCCGCCTCCCCCGGCGGCTGAGTGCTTGGTGCCTGACGACGGAGTCGAGGAGGATCCGCAGCCAGACAGAACCAGGATGGCCAGCGAAATCAGTCCGACGCCACGGATGCGGGAGCTGAGGGCAAGCTGCGTCACTGTCGAGGTCCTCCGGTCGGTCTTGGGGTGACGCGAGTCTATGCCCTCTACATGGGCACTGCCTATGAACGAGGGCCGGTCCTCCACTCGCTGGCCAGGATCGAGTAGACCGCGTGGTCGACGTAGCGCTCTCCAACGCGCTCGGCCTGCCGCAGAACTCCCTCGGGCGTGAACCCGAGGCGCTCGGCCACGCGACGGCTACGGGTGTTCTCGACGCCGGCGCGCAGCTCGATCCGGTTCATCTCCCACACCGTCACGGCGTGTTCGATCAGGACCCCAGCGGCCCGAGTGACGATGCCTTGACCCTGGGCCTGCTCGGCGATCCAGTAGCCGATGCTGGTGCAGCGATGCTCCCAGTCGAGGCGATGAAAGCCGAGCGTTCCGACGATGGCCTCGCCGGCGATGATCGCCGCCTGGAACCCCTGGCTGGCGGCGAACTGGCGGCGGCTGGCCTGGATGAAGTCACGCGTTCCGGCCTCAGTCTGTCCGGCTGCCCAGGGCATCCACTGAGACAGGTACTCACGGTTGGCGGCCACGAGGGCATAGAGCTCCGGGGCGTCTGACTCCTCAAACAGCCGCAGGTGGTGGTGATCATCGAGCCGGGCCGTGAACATGGCCTCAGTGTGCGCCGGCGGCCACCACCGCCAGGCACGCGCCGACCGTCACTCAGCGTCAGAGTTGGTAAACGCCCGACCGGCGACGGCGAGTCGCTCGGCCTCGAGCACTTCGCGCTGCCCCGCCGCGCGGGCGATCAGGATGTCCAATTCGCCGGCGTCAAGCTCGGGGTAACGATCCTCAACTTGGCGTAGGGCGCGCCACAGCACCGCTTTGCCCTCGACTCCCAGCGACAGCGTCTCCAGCGCCATGAACAGACCCAGGTCGCCCTCCCCGGAGCTGAGGCCGGTCAGCTTCACCCGGCTGGCTTTCTCCCCCAGCCAGGTCGTGACCTGCTTGACGGGATTCTTGGACACGCCCATGCGCTCCATCAGCGCGGTCAGCGATTCCAGGTCCTCCTCGATCTGCGCGGCCAGGTCGCTGATCCGCGCAGTGCGATCAGGGTCGTCGCTGAGCCCCTCGATCTGCCGGGCCAGGTTGCTGCCAAACGTGGCTCCAGCCAGATGATCGTTGAGATACACCTGCATCGCCTTGTCAGGCATCGTGACCTCCGTTCCAGATGTCCAGGCTGATCGTCCGCCCGCCGGTAATGGTAGGCCGATCCCGCTCCGTCGGCGACATGCGAGCGCCTAAAATGGCCGGCCCGTGTTCCGAGACCTCGAGCTTTGCCCCGCCGCCCGATGCCCCGCAGCCTCCGGTCGAGGACGCCGGGTCGGGTCCCGCCGACGATCACGTCGGCGGCGTCAGCCTTCCGTTGCGGATCTACACCTCGCCGCTCGCGCACCGCCTGATCCCAGCCGGGTTGGCCATGCGGCTGCTGGCCGGACTCGGCCCGGCGGTCCGTCAGCGCCGCAATCCGGCCGAGCGCGCCGACGCCCATCGCTTCATGCACGATCTTCTCCTGCATACCGAGCGGGCAGATGAGGCCGGCGAGCTAGCTGAGCGCTGGCTGGCCGAGAAGTCACGGCTGCGCGAACTGTTCTGGCGCCCCTGGCTGCTGCGGAAATCCCAGGTCCATGACGCCGAGCACTGGGAGACGGCGCACGCCGGGGGACGGGGATGCGTGATCGTCTTCGGTCATATCGTGGCCGCGTGGGCGGTGCCGGCGATCCTGGCCTTGCGGGGCTACGAACACTCGGTCATCGTCAGCCCCCACTACTGGCACGCCCTACCTCCCGGCTACGAGGGACTCTCGCTCCTGCACCGCCGCCGCGAGTACGGCGAGAAGCTGTTTGATCGCTCGCGCCTGATCTCCGCCGATGACCAGCCCACACGCCTATTCGAGCTGCTGAGTGCGGGAGAATCGGTGGCCGTGGCCTTCGACGTTCCGGGGTGGGCGGCGACGCCGTTTCTTGGCCGCAAGGTCGCCCTCGGCGGTGGGCCTGCCACCCTGGCGTTTAAATCCAAGGCGTCGGTGCTCCCGGTCGTGCCCGAACGAACCGGCTCGCGCATCGACCTGCGCTTCCTGCCCCCCTTGGACCCGCGCGAGCAGCCGAATCTGCCCTCGCTGCGCTCCGCGATCGCCCGCACGTTCGAGCCGGTGGTCGTGCGGGCGCCCGAGGAGGTCGAGCTGGCCTGGAACCCCTCGCCGCTGGTCAATGAGGTCCCGCCGCAGCGCTTGGCCGCGATGGCCCGTGAAGCGGCACAGGCGGCCGCCGCAGCAGCCGCAGCGGGCGAGCGCTAGCGGCTAGCGCTGGTAAACCAGCCGCGCACCTAACCGACGAGCTGCTCGGCCAGCCAGCGCTCGACAGCCTGCGCGGTGAGGGCGACGTGGTCCTCGAGCATCGAGAAGTGATCGCCGGGCACGACCACCGAGCTGTGCGGGAAGCTCCACGCAGCCTGCCAGTCACCGCCCGACAGCTCGGGCAGCGGCTCGGAGGCCTCGACCAGCAGTGTGGGCAGACCCAGATCGGCCGGTTCGAATTCGGCCAGGAGGCCGAGATAGGTGCCCATCGCGGTCAACCGGTCATCGCTAAGGGCCGGGCGGGAGGCGTCGCCCGCGACCATGCGCCGGCAGACGATCGGCAGCAGCCTGCGCATCGTCTCCTTGGAAACCGTGTCGATGAGGATGACCGCGGGCGTCAAGCCCCGGGCCACGCACTGTGCGGCCACCGCATGCGCGAGCAGGCCGCCAGTCGAGTGGCCGACGAGGATGAGTGGGCCGTCGGGGGCGTACCGGGCGATGGCCTCGGCCTGTGCGGCGGCCGCCGCTTCGAGCGAGTGCGGAAGGGACTCGCCGGCCTGGTACCCCGGAGCGGGAACTCCGACGACCTCGCGAACCTGGCCCAGATTCTTGGCCAGGCGGGCGTACTCGTGGGGACCCCCGGTGGCCACGACAGAGGCCAGGCAGAACACGGTGGCGGAGCCCGCCCCCTGAGCCAGCGAGACGAGCCGCGGAGCATGCTCGGCGGCGGCCTCAGGCCCGAACGCGGGACGAAGGTGCGCGGCGGCTTGGACGACGGCCAGACCATCTTCAACCCGGTCCAGCTGCTGGGCCTGCAGGAACACCGTGGCCAGTGCCCCGCCGCCAGTCCCGCGGCCATTGCCGTTGCCGTGGCCGACCACAGGAGGCGTGGCCCCGACGTCCGGAGCGCCCGAGGCTGACGCAATCACGGCATCCGCGACGGGGGCGGCTGGGTCCGCCAGTGGCTCGGGCTCGGCGCCGGTTTGCTGTTCGTCGAGAGCCGACTGCACATGAGCGACCAGCTCGGCCGGTGTGGGAATCTCGAACATGATCTCGGCGGGCAGTCGCAGGCCGGTGAGAGCATGGACGCGATTTCGGAACTCCTCCGCCACCAGCGAGTCAAAGCCCAGCTCAAGGAAGGTGAGATGCATGTCCAGCGCCTCGGAAGAGTCGTAGCCGAGCGCCGCCGCGATCTCGCCCCGGATCGCGTCTGACAGCCCGTCGCCGCTCACTACTTCAGCGGGACCGGCCGGCCCGTCAGCGCGCGTCTGGGCGGGAGGCATCACCTGCGCGCGGGGGACCGGAGCCAGGTCGGAGAACAGCAACGGGAGTTGACCCGACTCGGCCTCGGCGGTGAGCGCGCTGCGGTCCATGCCGACCGCCAGGGCCACCGGCAGCTCGCTTCTCAGCGCGGCGTCAAACAGAGTCAGCATCTCCTCCGGTGGCAGGGATCGATACCGGGCCGTGCCCATGGCGCGGCGCAGAAGCTGGTCCTGGTCACCTTCGCCCAACCGACCGGCCATCCCCGTGTCCGCCCACAGGCCCCAGGCCAGCGAGATAGCCGCTTGGCCACGGACGCGGCGGCGTGTGGCGACGGCATCGAGGGCGACGTTGGCCGCGGCATAGTTGGCCACCCCCGGGGCGCCGACGATGCCCGCGAAGGATGAGCAGAGCGCGAACATGTCCAGGTTGAGACCCGCCGTGAGGTCATCGAGCAGTAGCGCGGCGTCGAGCTTGGTCTCGAGCACGCTATCGATCTGCTCAGGGCGCAGCGAGGTGACCATGGCGTTTTCGGCCGAGCCGGCGGCATGCACCACCCCGGTGATCGGGTGCTCGGCGGGCACCGAGCTCAGGAGCGCCTGGAGCTGGGCGCGGTCGGTCACGTCGCAGGCAGCGATGGTCACGCCGGCGCCCAGTTCGGTCAGCTGGCGCCGCACCTCGTCAGCCCCAGGCGCGTTCGGACCCCGGCGGCTGACCAGGAGCAGATGCTCGACGCCGTGCTGGGTGACGAGGTGCCGGGCCAGCAGGCGTCCCAGGCCCCCGGTGCCGCCGGTGATCAGCACGGTTCCGGGCTGGGCTCCGGTGAGCACCGCATCGGAAGAGCTCACGTTCAGTCGGGCCAGACGCGGAACCAGCAGCGAGCCGCTCCGGCGGGCGAGCTGTGGCTCCCCGGTGCCGAGTGCGACCAGCAACTCCTGGGGCGCTGGTGTGGCGTGGTCAAGGTCGATCAGCGCGAAGGCGCCGGGATGCTCGGACTGAGCTGAGCGGACGAGCCCCCACAGCGGCGCGGTGCCCAGGTCCTCCACGTTCTCGCCGGCCGACGCCGCGACCGCACCGCGAGTGAGGAATACGAGCTGGGAGTCAATGAAGCGCTGGTCAGCGATCCATTGCTGCAGCAGCGACAGGGCCGAATGCAGGACCGCCCGCGCGCCATCCGCCGGACCGGCCCCGTCACCGACCGCCGGGTGGCCGCAGAAATCGGCAAACACGATGTCGGGCGCGGCCGACTCGACCGCCGCGCCGAGTGATGCCAGGTCAGCGTGGGTGTCCAGCTCGGAGGCCAGCCGCGGCAGCGGCCAGTCGGGCGCACCGGCGCCGGCGCTGAGAAGCGCCGCCGTCTGGTGGCGGCCCTGGCCAGGAACGATGGCCGGCTGCCATGAAACCGAGAACAGCGTGTTGCGGCGGCGAGCGGCCAGGCCGTCGGGCGGGGCGCCGAGCATGACCGCGCCGATCGAGGCCACCGGCATTCCCGACTCATCGCAGATCGTCGCCGGAACGCCCATTGCGCCACCATCGCCCTCCCCCTCACCGCCGATCTGCAGATGCACGTTGACCGCTGAGGCGCCGCGACGATGCAGGCGGACGTCCTTGAAGGCGATGGGGACGAGGCGCTCGTCCCCGCCGGCGTCCGACGTGGCGGGTGAGGCCAACGGGGCGGTCGGGGGCTCCTGCGCGGCGGCGGTGTCCGCCCCGAGCACGCCCGAGGCGTGGCGCGTCCACGGCTCAGAGGCGGCCGCGCTCTCCGGACGTGAATGGATCGACAGCGACCTGCGGCCCTCCCCGTCGGGTCCGGATACCGTGACCTGAAGCTGAACCGGGCCGTCGTCGAGGATCAGCGGCTCGGCCAGCGTCAGCTCGATCACGCTCGGTGCGCTCAGACGGTCGGCAGCATGCAGGGCGAGCTCCAGGCAGGCGGTGCCCGGGAGCGCGGCCGCGCCCATGACCGTGTGGCCCGCCAGCCATGGATGGGTGTCAAGCGATAGCCGGCCGGTGAACAGCGCGCCCTGGCCATCGGCCAGGGTCAGCATCGCCCCGAGCAGCGGATGAGTGTCCGCGGCCTGCCCGAGGGAGCTCGCGTTGCCGCTCACCACCGGCGGAGAAACCCAGTAGCGGCGATGCTGGAAGGCGTAGGAGGGCAGCCCGACGCGATGAGCGCCGTCGAGCAGGGCAGCCCAGTCAATCGCCGCGCCGGAGGCGTCGGACTCGGCCAGGAAGCGGACCAGCGACTGGGCCTCGGGACGCCCGGCACGAAGCGTGTGGGTGGCCAGGGCCTGCTGTTCGAGTTTCTCGCTGAGGCACTGGCGGGCCATCACGCTCAACACGCCGTCCGGGCCAAGCTCCAGCAACCGAGACACGCCGGCGCCCTCGAGCGCCGCCACTCCCTCGGCGAAGCGCACGGTCCCCCGTACGTGGTGGACCCAGTACTCGGGCGAGCGCGCCTCCTCATCGGTGAGCAGCGCGCCCGTCAGGTTGGAGATGATCGGCAGACTTGGCGCCGAGAAGCTCAGCCCAGCCACGACCGCGGCAAACTCGTCCAGCATCGGCTCCATGCGCGATGAATGGAACGCGTGACTGACGCGCAGGCGCTTGGTGCGCCATGCGTTCTCCTTGAAGCGCTGCTCGAGAGCGTCGATGGCGTCGGCGTCGCCCGAGACGACAACGGCACGCGGCCCGTTGACGGCGGCGATCGACACGCGGTCCTCGAAGTCGGCCAACCACTCGCGGGCCTGGGGCTCGGAGACCTGCACGGCCAGCATCGCTCCGCCCTCGGGCAGCCGACCCATGAGCCGGCCGCGGGCGGCGACAAGTGTGCAGGCATCGGCTAGCGACCAGACCCCGGCCACGTGCGCGGCGGCCAGCTCGCCGACCGAATGGCCGATGAGAAAGTCGGGCACGAGCCCCAGGGACTCCACGAGCCGGTACAGCGCCACCTCAATGGCGAACAGCGCCGGCTGGGTGAACTCGGTGTGATCCAGCAACGCGGCCTCGGGCGAGTCCGCCTCGGCGAACACCAACTCGGCCAGGGAGCGCTCGAGGTGAGGGTCGAATTCCGCGCATACCGCGTCGAACGCATCGGCGAAGACCGGGAAGGCGCGGTGAAGCTCCTGGCCCATCCCGGCCCGCTGCGCGCCCTGGCCGGTGAACATGAACGCGGTCTTGCCCCGGTCGGCGACCCGGCGCACAACATTGGCCGCCTGCTCACCGCGGGCCACTGCCGCCAGCCCCTCCAGCAGTTCACCTCGCTGGGTGCCGATCACCGCGGCACGCCGGTCCAGGCGAGCGCGTCCGGTGCCCAACGAGAAGGCCACATCGCGGACCGAGAGCTCGGGGCGCTCGCTCAGATGGACCAGCAGGCGCTCGGCCTGGGCGCGCAGGGCGGCGTCACTCTTGCCGGTGACCAGCCAGGCCACGGGACCATCCGGTGCCGTCGACCCACCGGCGTCACTGTCCAACGGGTCAGCCGCCCCGATCACCGCAGGCTCTTCCAAGATCACATGCGCGTTAGTGCCACTAATCCCGAACGAGGACACCCCCGCCCGACGCGGACGCTCACCCACCGGCCACTCCCGCTCCTCTGAGAGCAGCTGCACCTCCCCCGCTGACCAATCCACATGCTCAGAAGGCTGCTCGGCATAAAGCGTGCGCGGCAACACCCCATGCCGCATCGCCATCACCATCTTGATCACCCCAGCCACACCCGCCGCCGCCTGCGAATGACCAATATTCGACTTCACCGACCCCACAAACAACGGCGCCCCCACACGACCCTGCCCATAAGTCGCCAACAACGCCCCCGCCTCAATCGGATCCCCCAACACCGTCCCCGTCCCATGCGCCTCCACCACATCCACCTCAGACCCCGACAAGCCACCCACCGCCAACGCCCGCCGAATCACCCGCTCCTGCGAAGGACCATTCGGCGCCGTCAACCCATTCGACGCCCCATCCTGATTCACCGCACTGCCGCGAAGCACCGCCAGGACCTGATGATTGTTGCGCTGCGCGTCTGAGAGACGCTCGACCAGCAGCATCCCCGCACCATCAGAAAAACCAGTGCCATCAGCCCCCGCCCCGAACGCCCGGCAGCGCCCATCCACAGACAAGCCCCGCTGGCGGGAGAACTCGATAAACAACGACGGGGTGGCCAGGACAGTCACCCCGCCGACCAGCGCCAGCGAGCACTCCCCCTGCCGCAACGCCTGAGCGGCCAGATGCAACGCCACCAACGAGGAAGAACACGCCGTATCCACCGACACCGCCGGCCCCTCCAGGCCAAACGCGTAGGCGATCCGGCCCGAGATGACACTGGTATGACCGCCGGTCAACCGGAAACCCTCCAGCTCTGAGGAGCGCCCACCAGCACCATAGTCAGAGGCAAACGCGCCCGCGAACACGCCCGTCTGGCTGCCGCGCAACGCCAACGGATCCACCCCCGCGTTCTCAAACGCCTCCCACGCCACCTCCAGCAACAACCGCTGCTGAGGATCCATCGCCAACGCCTCCCGCGGAGAGATCGAAAAATGCTCCGCATCGAACTCCGCCGCGTCATAGATAAACCCGCCATGACGCGTATAGCTCGTCCCCGAACGCTCCGGATCAGGATCGAACAGCCGCTCAAGATCCCAACCCCGATCCGTCGGGAACTCCCCGACCGTGTCCTCACCCGCCGCCACCAAAGACCACAACTCCTCCGCCGAGCGCACCCCACCCGGATACCGACACGCCATCCCCACAATCACAATCGGATCCTCATCCACACCCACAGCCGGCGCCGCCGGCGCCGGCGGGGAACCGGGCTGCTGCTGCTGACCCTCAGCCAGCTCGCGCAGCAACACCGCGACCGCTGCCGGAGTCGGATGATCAAAGATCAAAGTCGCGGGCAGCTTCAAACCCGAAGCCTGCGCGATCCGGTTGCGCACCTCCAACGCCGACAGCGAATCGAACCCCAGCTCCTTAAACGGACGATCGCGATCGATCTGCCCAGCCGAGGAATGCCCCAACACCGCCGCGGCATGAGAACACACCAGCTCAAGCGCGAGCTGATCACGCTCAGACTCCTGGGCTGCCGCCAGCATCCGCGCCAACGAAGACGACGCCTGAGCCGAGCGCGCCGGAACACTGACCAGCTCAGAGAGCAACGCCGGCAACACCCCCGAGCGAGCCCGCGCCCGCAACGCCCCCAAATCCAGACGCATCGGCAAAAGCAACGCCTCATCCGCCATCCGAGCCACATCAATCAGCTCCATGCCGAACTCGTCCCCCATCGGCAACAAATCCACCGGACCGGAGCTCAGACTGTCGGACTCACTCAAATGAGAAGTCATCCCCGTCGCGGTCTCCCACACCCCGAACGCCAACGCCTGACCGGCCAGACCCCGCGAACGCCGAACCTGCGCCAACGCATCCAAAAACGTGTTCGCCGCCGCATAGTTCGCCTGCCCCGGACTACCCAACGTCGCCGCCGCCGAGGAATACAACACAAACTCAGACAACTCCAGACCCTCAGTCAACTCATGCAAATGCACCGCCGCATCCAACTTCGGGCCCATCACCCGCTCAAGACGCTCACCATCCAACGCCGAAATCACCCCATCATCCAAAACCCCAGCCGTATGCACCACCGCCGTCAACGGCCGCCCCGCCGGGATCTCATCAATCAACGCCGCCAACTGCGCCCGATCAGACACATCACACGCCACCACCCGCACCCGGCAACCCAACCCCTCAAGCTCAGAAACCAACCCCGCCACCCCCGGCGCCTCCCCACCACGACGAGACACCAACAACAAATCCGCCGCCCCATACCGCCCAGCCAAACGACGCGCCATCAACCCACCCAAACCACCCGTCCCACCCGTAACCAACACCGTCCCTGAACCCGCCAACAACTGCGGCACCCGCAACACAATCTTGCCCGTATGCCGCGACTCCCGCAAAAACCGAAACGCCTCCCGACCCCGACGCACATCCCAACACGACACCGGCAACAACGACAACACACCCCGCTCAAACAGACCCAAAATCTCCCTCAACATCCCACCCAGACGCTCCGGCGGATCCGCTGTAGGTGGAAGTCATAAGGGTTGATAGGCCACTCCGCGGTGTTCGGCGGCGACCTGGTTCGGGTCGCGGATATCGGTCTTGCCCATCTCCAGATAACGCCCGCCCTCACCCAGCAGATCAAGCGAGGCGTCCACCAGCTCCCCCGCCAAGGAGCCCAACACCACATCCACCCCCGCCCCGCCGCTCGCCTGCCGGAAACGCTCCCGGAACTCCGTGCTGCGCGAAGACGCCACCCGCCCGGGATCGACCCCCAACCCCTCAACCGTCCCCCACTTGCTCGGATGCGCAGTGGCGAACACCTCCGCCCCCAAATACCCCGCCAACTGCACCGCAGCCATCCCCACCCCACCCGCCGCGGCATGCACCAACACCCGCTCACCCCGCCTCACCCCAGCCAGCTCCACCAACCCCAGATACGCCGTCAAGAACACCGCCGGCACCGACGCCGCCTGCACAAACGACCAACCCTCCGGCATCCGCGCCAACACCCGATGATCCCCCACCGCCCGCGGCCCGAACGCATCCGAGAGCAACCCCATCACCCGATCACCGACCACCAAATCCTCAACCCCCGGACCAACCTCAACCACCACCCCCGCACCCTCAATCCCAATCTCCGAATCCGACCGCGACAGAGCCCCAAGGCCACCGCGACATCCCGGAAGTTCACCCCCGCCGCATGCACCGCCACCCGCACCTGCCCCTCCCCCAACGGCACACCCGCCGACGGGCTGGGCAACAACGCCAAACTGTCCAACGTCCCCGGCTCAGACACCCCCAGACGCCAGCCCTGATCGTCTGGTCCTGGCACCAGCGCATCGTCAGTCCGACCTAGCCGTGAGACGCGCGGCACCAGAACCGTTTGCTCACGGACGGCCAGCTCAGACTCGCCTTCCCGCAGCGCCGCGGCGAGCGCCGGCCACGGAAGCTGGCCACCATCGCCGTCGATCAGCCCGAAACGGTCCGGATGCTCAGAATGCGCGCTGCGCACCAGACCCGGCAACGCCGCCAACGAAAGCTCAGGCGACTCCCCCACCGCCACACCCACCGCCCGCTCTGACACCAACACCAGCCGGCTGTCAGACAACCCCTGGACCGCCAGCCAGGACTGCAACAACTCAAGCGCCCGGGCCGTCACCCCATGTACAGCCTCAACCAGGCCGTCGCCACCCGCTGCGGGAAACGCGCCAGCACCAGCTCCGGCGGCGGTGCACCCTCAGCCACCGCCGCGCTGAAGCGACTCAAATCGGCTAAACACCGCCGCGTCGATCCCGAGCTTCGCGGCCGCATTCCCGTCTCCCAGACGCCACCGCGACTGAGACGATTCGCCCGAGCCGGCTGGCTGGCGCGCGGTAGTTCTCGCCAGCGGAGGGTGTAGAGGGAGTCTGGGCCGAGGTGGCTGCTGGAGCGCAGCTGGCGCGGGTCGATCGCGCGCATGTCCAGCCCCTCGAGCGAGAACACCGCCATCCCGCTGTGATCAAAAGCGACCATTCCCGCGGCTGGGCCCTGGGCACCGACCCGCACCCGGACCGTTGACGCGCCGGTGCTGAACACCCGCACCCCGGTGAACGAGAACGGCACCCGCGGCTCCTCGGGCGCACCCTCAAGCAAGCCGAACGCCGCCGCCTGCAACACCCCGTCACACAACGCCGGATGCACACAGAACCCCGCCGCCTGAGAAGACTGCTCCTCAGCCAGGGCAACCTCCGCCCACAACTCCCCACCAGCCCGATAAAGCTCCCGCACCCCCTGAAACGCCGGGCCGTAGTGATAGCCCGCCTGCGCCAAACGGTCATAGAACACATCCACATCCACCGGCACAGCCCCCGCCGGCGGCCAGGCACCATCACGCACCCGCTCCTCAACCACCGGCCAGCGATCATCACCACCGATAAGCGCCCCCGAAGCATGCAACAACCACTCCCCAGAAGCCCCCTCCGGCCGAGAATGCACAGACACCCCCCGGATGCCGTGCTCATCCGCAGCCGCGATAACCACCTGCAACTGCACCGCCTCGCCCTCACTGAACACCAACGGTGCCTGCACCGAGAGCTCCTGCAAAACCCCGGCCTCCAAGCTCGCGCCGGCCTGCAACGCCAACTCCACGAACGCCGCCCCCGGCAACAACACCGTCCCCATCACCACATGATCAGCCAGCCAGCCATGCGACTCCAACGACACCCGCCCGGTGAACAGCGCCCCCTCACCATCCACCGAGGCGACCATCGCCCCCAACAACGGATGCTCCACCGCCGAAAGACCCAACGCCCCCGCATCCCCCTCCGAACGCGAAGAAAGCCAATAACGACGCTGCTGCCACGCATAAGTCGGAAGCTCGACCCGGGCGCCCGCGCCACGATCCAGCACCACCCCCCAATCCACCTCAACCCCATGCACAAACGCCCGCGCCATCGAAGCCACAAAACGATCCAGCCCACCATCATCACGCCGCAACGAGCCAAACACCGCCACCGACCCCGCCCCCGATGACTCAACCGTCTCCTGCGCCGCCAACGTCAACACCGGATGAGGACTCACCTCAACCACCGCTGAGACCACCTCACACACACCCCTCAACGCCTGCTCAAACCGCACCGTCCCCCGCAAGTTCCGATACCAATACTCCGCATCCAACAACTGACCAGAATCCAACAAGCCACCAGTCACCGTCGAATAAAACGGCACCACAGGCACCCGCGGGGTGATCCCCGAAAGCTCAGACAACAACCGCTCCCCGATCGCCTCCACCTGAGCCGAATGACCCGCATAGTCCACCGGGATCCACCGCGCCCTGACCCCATCCGCCTCACACCCCGCCACCAACTCCTCAAGCGCCGCCACCTCACCAGAAACCACCACCGCCGAAGGACCATTCACCGCCGCCAACGACACCCGACCCCCCAACCCCTCAAGCCGACCCGCGATCCCCACCTCAGACACCGCCACCGACACCATCCCACCCCGACCCGCCAACCCATCCCGCAACGCCAACGCCCGCAACGCCACCACCCGCGCCGCATCATCCAAAGACAACGCCCCAGCCACAAACGCCGCCGCGATCTCACCCTGCGAATGCCCCACCACCGCCGCCGGCTCCACACCCACCGAACGCCACAACGCCGCCAAAGACACCATCACCGCAAACAACGCCGGCTGCACCACATCCACCCGCTCAAGCGAGGACTCCTCACAAGCACCGCTCAACACATCCTCCAACGACCAATCCAAATACCGCCCCAACGCCTCAGAACACGCCCGCATCTGCTCAGCGAACACCGGCGAGGACTGCCACAACTCCCAACCCATCCCCAACCACTGAGACCCCTGACCCGGAAACACAAACGCCGCCCGCGCCCCACCCCGAGCCACACCCTCAACCAACCCCTCCACCAACTCACCACGCTCAAGCGCCCCCAACAACGACACCAACCCCTCACCATCAGACGCCAACGCCACCGCCCGATGCGACAACCCCGCCCGCCCCAACGCCAACGCCGCCGCCACACCCTCCACATCCACAACCCCACCCGACACAAACGACCCCAACCGCCCAGCCTGCCCCCGCAACGCCCCCACACTCGAACCCGACACCACACACGGCCAAACCCCCAACCCCCACGACCCACCAGCGTCACTGTCCAACGGGTCAGCCGCCCCGATCACCGCAGGCTCTTCCAAGATCACATGCGCGTTAGTGCCACTAATCCCGAACGAGGACACCCCCGCCCGACGCGGACGCTCACCCACCGGCCACTCCCGCTCCTCTGAGAGCAGCTGCACCTCCCCCGCCGACCAATCCACATGCTCAGAAGGCTGCTCGGCATAAAGCGTGCGCGGCAACACCCCATGCCGCATCGCCATCACCATCTTGATCACCCCAGCCACACCCGCCGCCGCCTGCGAATGACCAATATTCGACTTCACCGACCCCACAAACAACGGCGCCCCCACACGACCCTGCCCATAAGTCGCCAACAACGCCCCCGCCTCAATCGGATCCCCCAACACCGTCCCCGTCCCATGCGCCTCCACCACATCCACCTCAGACCCCGACAAGCCACCCACCGCCAACGCCCGCCGAATCACCCGCTCCTGCGAAGGACCATTCGGCGCCGTCAACCCATTCGACGCCCCATCCTGATTCACCGCACTGCCGCGTAAGCACCGCCAGGACCTGATGATCCCTGGCGCTGGCGTCCGACAGAGGCTCAAGCAGCAGCAACGCCGCATTCCCTCGGCCCAAGCCGTCCCGATCGCCCCGGATCCGAACGCCCGGCAGCGCCCATCCACAGACAAGCCCCGCTGCCGCGAGAACTCGACGAACATTCCCGGGGTGGCCAGGATCGTCGCGCCTCCGACCAGCGCCAGCGAGCACTCCCCCTGCCGCAACGCCTGACGCGCCAGATGCAACGCCACCAACGAGGAAGAACACGCCGTATCCACCGACACCGCCGGCCCCTCCAGGCCAAACGCATAGGCCAGACGTCCTGAGGCCACACTCGCCGTGTTGCCGGTGAGGGAAACCCTCGGAGGCGCGGGTGAGTCTCGTGCAGGCCGCGCCATAGTCCGTGGCAATCAGCCCCACGAAGACCCCGTCTGGCTGCCGCGCAACGCCAACGGATCCACCCCCGCGTTCTCAAACGCCTCCCACGCCACCTCCAGCAACAACCGCTGCTGAGGATCCATCGCCAACGCCTCCCGCGGAGAGATCGAAAAATGCTCCGCATCGAACTCCGCCGCGTCATAGATAAACCCGCCATGACGCGTATAGCTCGTCCCCGAACGCTCCGGATCAGGATCGAACAGCCGCTCAAGATCCCAACCCCGATCCGTCGGGAACTCCCCAATCCCATCCCCACCCGCCGCCACCAAAGACCACAACTCCTCCGCCGAGCGCACCCCACCCGGATACCGACACGCCATCCCCACGATGGCGATCGGCTCGTCCAGGATCCGGGCGGTGGGGCCTTCCGTCTCCCGGCCCGTTCCGGTCAGCTCTGAGATCAGGAAGTCACGCACTTCGGCGGGCGAGGGATAGTCGAAGATGAGCGTGGTCGGCAGCTTCAATCCGGTGGCCGACGCCAGCCGGTTGCGCAACTCGACCGCTGCCGCTGAGTCGAAGCCCAGCTCCTTGAACGCCCGTCTCGGTTCAAGGGCCGCCGGCGAGGCATGTCCGAGCACGAAGGCGACCTGCGCAAGCACGACATCCAGCACCGCGCGGTCGCGCTCCTCGTCGCCCAGGCCGGCCACGCGCGCACCGAGCTTGGTTGGCGGGGTCACGACTTCGATACCACCCTTCCCGACCTCCTCCAGCCCACCGTCCGGGGCGGCGTCGGCCGCGGCGGTCGAGACCTCCGCCCCCTGGGACGAGGGGGTCGGTGCCAGCGAAGCGTCAAACCAGTAGCGCTCGCGCTGGAAGGCGTAGGTGGGGAGGTCGACTCGCTTGGCACCGCTGCCGGCGAATACCGCGCCCCAGTCGGCGTCCACGCCGTGCACGTGCACGGACGCGAGCGAGGCGAGAAAACGCTTGGGGCCGCCGTCGTCGCGACGCAGAGAGCCCAGCACGGCAATCTGATCGGGATGGGCGCAGACGGCATCGACCGTGTCCTGAACGCCCGGGGTGAGCACCGGATGCGGGCTGACCTCCACGAACGTCCTGCGTCCGTCGCCGGCCAGGGCGCGAATGACGGGCTCGAACTGGACCGGCTGGCGTTCCGCTTGGTACCAGTACTCCGCGTCCATCTGCCCGGTGTCGAGCAACTCGCCGGTGAGCGTGGAGTACAGCGGGACCTCACCACTGCGCGGCTTGATCGGCGCCAGAGCCTCGACCACCTGCGCACGTATCGCTTCGACGTGCGCCGAATGAGCGGCATAGTCAATCGGGACCCGGCGGGCGCGCACGCCGTCGGCCTCACACCGAGCCAGCAGCTCGTCCAGCGCATCGAGATCGCCGGAGACGACGACCGAGGCGGGCCCGTTGACCGCGGCCAGGGAAAGCCGGTCGCTGAGATCCTCGATCTTCGCCACCACCCGATCGCCGGACTCCAACACCGAGACCATCCCGCCCCGGCCGGCGATGCTGGCCAGGGCGCGGCTGCGCAGGGCGACGACGCGCGCCGCGTCGTCGAGCGACAGGCCGCCGGCCACGTGCGCAGCGGCGATTTCCCCGTGCGAGTGGCCAACGACCACGTCGGGACGTACCCCGCACGAGCGCCACAGCCCGGCCAGCGAGACCATGACCGCGAACAGCGTCGGCTGGACGACGTCGACGCGCTTCAGCGACGGCGCATCGGGGTCGCCGCGCAGGACCCCCTCCAGTGAGAAGTCGATAAACGGGGCCAGGGCGTCGGTGCAATCGCGAATGTGCCGGGCGAACACCGGGGAGCGGTCCAGCAGCTCACCCGCCATTCCCGCCCACTGCCCGCCGTTCCCCGGGAACAGGAAGGCGACGCCCTCGTTGATGGCCTCACGTTCCGCCTGCCCCTCGATGACGTGAGGATCGAGCTCGCCGCGGGCGAGGTGGCCAAGACCGTCGAGCAGGCTCTGCCGGTCGGCTCCGAGCACCACCGCGCGGTGGGCGAAGACCGAACGCGTCGTGGCCAACGAGTAGCCGATATCGGCGGGGTCGAGATCGGGACGCTCTCGAACCAGCCTGTCGAGGCGCTCGGCCTGAGCGCCCAGCGCCGGAGCGCTGTCGGCCGAGAGCACCCAGGGCACAACGCCGAGCTCAGGCCTGTCACCCGTCGCTGTCTGCGCCTCCGCCGCCGCCTCCGGTGCCTGGCCGAGCACGAGATGACAGTTGGTGCCACCGATCCCGAATGAGCTGACACCCGCCACCCGGGGCCGATCGGGCTCCGGCCACTGGTCAAGACTCTGCTGGACGCGTAGGTGCAGCTCGTCGAGCGGCAGGTCGGGATCGGCCTGCGAGAAGTTGAGACTGGCGGGGAGCTGCCCGTGCTTGACGCTGAGCGCGGCCTTGATGAGGCCGACGATTCCTGCCGCTCCCTCCAGGTGTCCGACGTTTGTCTTGGCCGATCCGACCCGCAGCGGCCGCCCGGCGGCGCGGGCCGCCCCCACCGCCGCGCCCAGCGCGCCGGCCTCGATGGCGTCGCCGAGCTTGGTTCCCGTGCCGTGCAGCTCTACGTACTGGATTTCGTCGGGTGCGATACCCGCCTTCGCGTAGGCCTGGCGCAGGAGTCGCTCCTGGGCGCGTTGGTCCGGCGCGGTCAGTCCCTCGCCGCCGCCATCGTTGTTGACCGCTCCACCCCGGATCACGCAGTAGATCGAGTCTCCGTCGGCCAGGGCCTGCTCGAGCGGCTTGAGCGCCACCACGCCACCGCCCTCGCCACGCACGAAGCCGTTGGCCCGGGCGTCGAAGGTGAAGCAGCGACCGTCAGGCGACAGCGCGCCCATGCGGGCGAGGGCCACCGCGCTCTGCGGGCCGATGTTCAGGTTCACGCCCCCTGCCAGGGCAAAGGTCGACTCGCCACTCAGGATGCTCTCGCAGGCCAGGTGGACCGCGACCAGCGCCGAGGACTGCCCGGTGTCAACCGTCAGGCTCGGGCCTTGCAGACCCAGGAGATAGGAGACCCGGTTGGCGATGATGCCGCGGTTGGTGCCGGTCATCGAGTGCCGGGTGACCGCGCTGCCTCCGGCCCGGGAGAGAAGCTCTGCATAGTCGCTGGAGACGGCGCCGATGTAGACGCTCGACTCGCTGTTGGCCAACCGGCCGGGAGGGATCCCGGCGTCTTCCAGTGCCTCCCAGCTCAGCTCCAGGATCAGCCGCTGCTGCGGGTCCATGACCGCCGCCTCCCGCGGAGAGATCCCGAAGAAGGCCGGATCGAAACGATCGACCTGGTCGAGATAGCCACCTCGGTGCAGACCGGGCAGCGACTCATCCCGTCCGGCGAGTCCGTACATCGCCCAGCGCTCGTCCGGGGTGTCGGTGATGGCGTCGCGTCCGTCCCGGAGCAGCCGCCAGAAATCACGTGGGTTTCCGGCCCCAGGCAGGCGACACGATATGCCGACGACAGCTACAGCTTCGCGCTCGCTCACCGAGTCAGGGCTCCGATCAGCTGAACAGCATCGCGACGAGCGGACGCGTGGACTCCGTCCGCGGTCGGCCGATCCTCAATTGTGCTTGGAAAAGTTGTCACAGCGCCCCGCTGGGTTCGGTCGACAGCTCCCTGTCGCCCACCCGGAAGATACAACACCGGCCACGGGCGGCAAAGGCGCGCTGCGCCCGTGTTACCTGGGTATTACAAGCTCTCAACCGGGCTGATGACGACCGCCGTGGCGATCACCCCGTCCTCCAGCCACCACCGGCCCTCGAGCTGGGTCAGCCGCCGGCCTGCGATCTCGGGTCCAGGCACCAGCAACCGGGCGTCGAAGGTTCGCTGCTCAGGGTCAATGCTCACCTGGGCGTCTTCAAAGCCGAGCCATCGCCGAGCCAGTGGGAACCACGCCTTGTAGACCGCCTCCTTGGCGCTGAACAGCAGCCGGTCCAGGTGCACCCGTCCACCGTCGATATCCACTGGAGCCTCGTCGGTGACCAGCTCGCGTTCGGGGCCGAAGGCCACCTCGTCGAGGACACCGGCGGGCAGCGCCGCGTTTACTTCCGCGTCGATGCCCACGGCAAGTACCGGACCGATCCGGGCTACCGCGCAGGCTCGATAGCCCTGGCAGTGGGTGATGCTGCCGACGATGCCCGGCGGCCACCGGGGCTCGCCCCTCTCCCCGTTGGGAATGGCCGTCGCGGAGACCCCCAACTCCGCGAGGGCCCGCCGTGCACAGGCCCGGCCGGTTACGAACTCGCGCCGCCGTTTCTCGACCGCGCGCCCCAGCGTGTGGCGCTCCTCGGGAAAGAGCTCGACCTCGATCAGGTCCTCTCGCGTCTCGGCAGTCACGACGCCGGCGGGAACCAGGCGCTCGATCATCGTCGATGGCTATCAGGTGACGGATGAGAGAGACGCGCGTCGAGGAACGCCCCCGCGGCGCTGAGCACCGATGCGGGCGCCGGGCGGTCCATTGCGCGGATGATAGATCTGCTCTCCGCGCCGCCCTTGGTGAGCGCTTGCGGTGGGTCTACATGATAGGTTCCTCATTTGCTGCCGCTCCGGTCGCGGGGGCGGAAGCCGACGTGAATTGGGCTATCGGTACGGCGGCACGATGCCGAGTCAGACGAGGGGGTAGGCGATCATGGAACGAGACGTTCGAGCACGCCTGAGGCACGGCCTGCGCCTGGCGATTTTGGCCGGCATGCTGGTCGTCGGCGGTAACGTCGCGGTCGCCGCCGCCTCCCCGAGACCCGCCCACCGGCGTCTGGTCACCGTGGCGCCAACCAGCGTCCTCACGTACGGCTACGACAACCAGCGCAGCGGTTACGACCCCACTGAGTCGACGCTGACCACCTCCAGCGCCGCCGCGGTGCACAAGCTGTGGAGTGTTGACCTCGGCGCGGTGATGACCGCACAGCCCGTCGAGGCGGCCAACGTGCTGGTCAATGGCGTGCCCACCAACGTGATCTACGAGGGGACCGAGCACGGCGACTTCTACGCGCTGCGGGCCTCCAATGGCGCGATCCTCTGGCAGCGCAACCTGGGCTCGCAGTTCACCGGCTGCGAGGACATGCCGGACGGAACCTTTGGGATCGGTGGCTCAGGAGCGATCTCCTTCACCGGCACCGGGACCGGCGTGGTGTACGTGGCCGGCGGGGACGGCAACGCACACGCTCTGGACCTGGCCACCGGAGCCGAACAGAGCGGCTGGCCGGTGCGCGCGGTCCACGTGCCGAACATGGACCTGGCCTATGGGGCGGTCACCCTGTCCGGCGGACTGCTCTACGTCACCTCGGCCGGCACCTGTGACGCGCCGCCGTACCACGGGGCCGTGGTGGCGATCGACACCGCCAGCCACCAGGTGGCCAACTTCTTCCTCCCCTCCGGCACGTGGTCGGGAGGCGGCGTCTGGGGTCCTGGCGGCGTCTCGGTCGACCCCTCAACCGGCCATGTCTTCGCGGCGACCGGCAATGCGCTCGGCACCCCCGAGAACCACTACTACTCAGAGGCGCTGGTCGAGCTGAGCTCGACGCTGCAGGTAGTCGGGGCATACTTCCCCCAGCCCGTCGGCGGTGACAACGATTTCGGTGCCACTCCGGTCATCTTCAAGCCGACCGGTTGCCCGTTCACCCTGGCCGCGGCCAAGCGCAAGTCAGGCGCGCTCGTCGTCGGAGCCGAGGGCGCGCTCGCTCGGAGCGCCAAGATGTTCCAAATGGCCTCGGGCTTGGACTGGCAGTTCAACGGCATTCCCGCCTGGGATCCGCAGACCCAGATGCTGTACATCAGCAACTCGTCGGACTCCGCGCCCTACGTGCACGGCGTGGTCGCTCTTCAGGCTCATACCAACTGCACGCTCTCGCTGGCCTGGCAGCAATCCGTGGGACCCAACTTCCAGAGCGTCTCGCCACCCACCGTGGCCGGCGGCATCGTCTACTACGGCGACGGCATCGGCAACACCGAGTATGCGTTTAACGCCGCCACCGGCGCGCCGGTCTGGAACAGCGGCACGACCATCGCCGGCGGACTGTTCGCGGCGCCACTGGTGGCCAACGGGCAGCTGGTCGTTCCCGCCTGGGATCACAAGCTCTACGCGTTCGGCCCGTAGCCGCGCGGTGGGCGGGTCGGGGTACCGTAGAGATCGGTGCCCCTCAGCGATCTCAACCTGGACTCAGTTCGCGCCGAACTCGAAGCGCGGCGCGACCGTGCCCGCCAGCGTTTGGCGGCGCTGGCCGAGCGTCCGGAGCGTGGCAGCGCGGTGGGCTTCGGAAAGCGAATCGGCGATGGCACCTCCGAAGCGGTGAGCCGTTTGACCGACATCGGCGTCGGCGAGTCGCTCGAGCGCGGGCTGGAGCGGACCGAGCGTGCCCTGACGAAGCTGGATGAGGGGACCTACGGGATTTGCGACGCGTGCGGCGCGCCAATTTCCCGCGGTCGCCTGAAGGCGATGCCCGACGGGGTGTTGTGCCTGAAGTGCTCAGCCTCCGAGCGGCGCATTCGTCCTCCGCGCCGTCGTTGACGCAGCTCCTCGATGGGCGGTGACGGGCTCGAACCGCCGACTTCCTGCTTGTAAGGCAGGCGCTCTACCAGCTGAGCTAACCGCCCGCGCGGGGCATGGTAGTTGCTGCCCGGGCCCACGTCTGCACCCTGTACCGTCTTGATCAATGCCGGACTTCGACTTCGATCCCCAGCGAGCCCTCGACGCGGTCAAGCGGCTGGCGGCCGACGCCCCATCCCTCCTGGCTGACGGCTTTGGCCGCCTGGTCCGCGATGCTCCCGACGATCGGCTGGAGGCGCTGATGCGCTCACCGGCGCGCAAGCCGCTCCTGGATGGGGTCTTCTGGTCGATGCCCCGCCAGATGGACCGCAGTCAGGCCGAAGGCGTCGAGACCACGATCCGCTGGTGCATCACCGGCCGGACCGACGGGGAGACCGACGTTTACCACCTGGTCATCGACGACGGACAGGCCAGCATCGTCAAGGGCCTCCCGGGACCGGATCCGCGACTGACCATCACCCTGGACGGCGTCGAGTTCCTGCGCCTGGTGAGTGGCAACTCCGACCCGATGCAGGCCTACTTCACCGGTCGGATCCAACTCGCCGGGGACATCATGGTCGCCGCCAAGCTCGCCCAGCTGTTCAAGATGTCCAGCGGTGAGTCAGAGAGCGGCAACGGCGGCAGTGCCGCCAGTCCCTGAAGGAGCCACGGTCCTATGCTGGCCGGCGTCCGCTCCCTGACGGAGCCACGGTCCTATGCTGGCCGGCGTGACTGAATCACGCCCCGCCATCGAGCTTGACGGAGTCAGCAAGCGCTTCGGCGCGATCGAAGCCGTGGCCGGGCTGGACCTGGTCGTGCCCGCCGGGGTGTGCTTTGGCCTGCTCGGCCCCAACGGCGCGGGCAAGTCCACCACGATGCGGATGTTGACCGCGCAGACGCTGGCCGACAAGGGAAGAATCGAGGTCCTCGGTTACCACCTTCCAGCTGAGTCCAAGGCCGCCCGGATGGTCATGGGCGTTGTGCCCCAGCTCGACAACCTGGATGTCGAGCTGACCTGCCGCCAGATCCTCGGCGTGTTCGCCCGGCTCTATCGCTTGCCCCGCGGCGAGCGGGCTGCCGCCGTAGAGCAGGCGCTCTCGATCGCCAATCTCGAGGCTCGTGCCGACACGATCGTCCGCGACCTGTCGGGTGGGATGCGGCGCCGGCTGCTGGTCGCCCGGGGGCTCATTCACCGCCCGCAGCTGGTCCTGCTCGATGAGCCCACCGTTGGCCTGGACCCCCAGGTTCGCCAGGAGCTCTGGTCCCTGATCGATGGTCTGCGCGCCGAAGGCGTGACGGTGCTCATGTCCACGCACTACATCGAGGAGGCTGAGCGTTTGGCCGACACCGTGGCCGTCATGTCGGCGGGAAGGATCATCGCCCAGGGGACGCCGGCCGATCTGGTCCTGGCCCACGCCGGCCGCGAGGTGCTGGAGATCTACGGACCACCGGCCGAGCTGGCCGCCGTGGAGGCCCAGGCCAAGCAGCAGGGCTGGGCCCACCGGCGCAGCGGCCCCGCCGTGGCCCTGCTCGGCGCCGAGGCTCTCAACGGCGAGGCGCCCAGCGGCGTGCGCCGCCCGGCAAACCTCGAGGACGCGTTTGTCGCCCTGACTGGAGCGGAGATCGAATGAGCACGGCCCAAGCACCGCGCCGGATGCATCGCCTGGACCCAGCCGCCCTGGCCGGGGTGATGACCCGCGACGTGGTCCTGTTCCGGCGCTATTGGAAGGCGACCACGTTCTCCTCCGTCGTCCAGCCGACGATCTACCTGCTCGCCTTCGGACTCGGCTTCGGTTCGTTGGTGAGCCATGTCGGCCACGTGCGCTACGTGGAATACGTCGGCACCGGCGTGGTGGCTACCGCCGTGCTCTTCTCCTCCGCCTTCCCGGGCATGTTCAACACCTTCATCCGCTGGCAGTTCCAGCGCACCTACGATGCTCTGCTCGCCGCCCCGGTCGACGTTGAGGAACTCGTCACGGCTGAGATCCTGTGGATCTCGGTGCGTGCCGGAATCTACGGCTTGGCTCCTCTACTGGTGGCAATGGCCTTTGGGCTGAAGCCCGAGCCGGGCATGCTGCTCGTCCCGTTCATCGGCTTCGTGACCGGCTTCGGGTTTGCCGCCTTCGGCGTGACCATCGCCGCCGTGGCCAAGACGATCGACAACTTCAACTACGTGACCAGCGCAGTACTGACACCCATGTTCCTGGTCGCCGGCACCTTCTTTCCCATCTCCTCACTCCCGCACGTCCTGCGCACGATCGCGCAGTTCAACCCGCTCTATCACTGCGTGGCCCTGGTCCGCGATGTCTCACTGGCCACGATCGGCACCAGCGACCTCCTCCACGCAGGGGTGCTGCTCCTGTTCGCGGTCTTGATGTGGCGCGTTGCCGTCTGGCGCCTTCAGATGCGGCTGATCGACTAGCCGCCGGGTCGGGGTGGCGTGCGGCCGGCTACCACTTCTTGCGGGTGTGCAGCCCCTCGAGGACGTAACCGCCGAGCGAGATCGGCGAGGACAGGAACTGGTAGCAGAAGAAGTAGAACAGGAGACCGCGCTTGTTCTTGCGCACCTTCAGCTTGATGCTCGAGAACACCCGCTTCTGATGGAAGAACATGATGCTGCCGAGCACGACGTTGAGGGGCATCACGAGCAGGGTCATGGGCCCGACCAAGCCAAAGTCTCCGAAGCCGGCGAGCACGACGCCGGGGATGAAGGCGAGCGTGAAGCAGGCGTCGAGGAAGGGGAACAGGAAGTTGCTGGCCACCGAGTGCGAGTACAGCCTGCGGTGGCGCAGGAGTCCGACGCCGTGGTCGCGCAACCCCTCGATCATGCCCCGCGCCCAGCGCCGGCGCTGCCGGGCGAAGGCCCGCCAGCCCGCGGGGACGTCGGTGAAGGCCACCGCCGTGGGCTCGAACACGCTGCGGCCGCCCTGGAGCAGCAGGCGCCAGGTGAGCACGATGTCCTCGCCGATCCGATCCGGCCAGCCGTCGATCAGTTTCAGAGCGGTGGTGTCATAGACACTGAACGCGCCCTGGGCGACGAGCGTCCCCTGCAGCAGGCTCTGGGCACGCTTGACCGAAGCGATGCCCAGGAAGTAGTCCCACTCCTGGGCCCGGGTCAGGATGTTCTCGCGGGAGTTTCGGACCAGTACGGCACCGGCCACGGCCACCGTATCCGGCGGTGAAACCAGCATCCGGGCCACGGCACGGCGCAACGAGTAGGGCATGAGCAGAGTGTCGGCGTCGATCGTGGCCAACAGCGGTGTCTCGATGGTCCGCAGGGCGTAGTTCAGGGTCCTCGCCTTCCCGGCGTGCGGGGCGGAGACCAGGCGTATCGACGGGTAACGCTCGACGTAGTCGGCCACGATGTCCCGAGTCCGATCGGTCGAACCATCGTCGGCGACGACGATCTCGAACTCGCCGGGGTAGTCGGTGCGGAGCACGTAATCGAGCGTCTCGGCAATGGCCAGCTCCTCGTTGTAGGCAGCCACCACCAGGGTGATGGCCGGGAAGGCGCCCTCAAACTCGAGTGGCCGTGGCCGATCGATGAGGATCGCGCTGATCAGCTGGATGTTCAGGTAGCCGGGGATGAGCGCGATTCCGGTGATGACCATCACGGCCAGAGGCACGGTGATGTCGTGCCCAAGCGTCCGGATCCACGTTCGGGAGAGCCACAGCGAGAACCCCACCCAGAGGATCCCCAGCAGCATCGTGCTGAGCGCGCGAAAGCGGAGCGGCACGTAGAAGCGGCGCTGTGCAGGGGCACGCGGCCGCGGGGCCCTCTCGACTGCTGTCTCGAGGGCCTGTTCAAGCGAGGGGGACGCGGGTTCAGGGCTGGCGCTGATCACGTCCGTGGCGACGCCGATCGGCGTCGCCGGACCCGGACGCAAAGTGTTCGCCTTCGGTCTGGGCCGGTGCGCGGGGTGGGCACGGGCCCCCGCCGTCTGGGCCCGAGTTTTCCGCGGGGCGTGCTCACGCCTCGTCTTCATTGTCTTGCTTGACCCGGGCCGTCTCCGGGACCGGGCCGTGCCCGCGGATCTGGACAGGTCCGAGCTCACGCGCGGCGCGCGTGATTGCTCATCGGACGGGAGATCCGTGGTCGTTTGTCTCATGGGCGGGCGGTCCAGGACGTCTCGCCGGTATCGACGCCGGGTGCCGATACTTGAACTGCGACATCCGTATGTGGCCGTTCCTACGGGCGATCAGCCCGTTTTGGCTGGTCCGAGGAGCTTGTGCAGGGAGATTGTCGAACGTCTTGTGCTGTGCGCTGCCGAGGGGGCAGGACGATTCGGGGCGATCACTGATCCGCTCGGCCCGGACCTGCGTATGTGTTCGTGGATGCGTTCTTTCTCGCAGATCGGCGTGGCGTCGGTCCTCGGACTGCGCGTGGCGTACGGGGTCGGTCTCGTTATCGCCCCGGCGCGCCTCTCGGCACGTTGGCTCGGACCGGTCGAGGAGCCCACGAGCGTCGCACTGCGTGGTCTCGGCGCTCGCGAGGTCGTGCTTCATGGTGTGGCCCTGGCGAGCGCGTTGCGCGGTGGTCCGGTTCGTGTCCTTCTGGCGGCGAGTGCGGTCGGTGATCTGACCGACATCGCCGCGACGATCGCCGCGCGCGGAGGTCTCCCACAGGGCGCGGCTGCCGCGACGGTGCTCGTCGCCGGAAGCTCCGCCGCGATCAGCATTGGTCTCGCCGCCCAGGCCGACGTGTGAGGAGTGAGAGAGTAGGTAAGTACCCCCAACCGGATTCGAACCGGTGATCTCCTGCGTGAAAGGCAGGCGTCCTAACCGCTAGACCATGGGGGCGCGCCAGCCATTCTAGGTGTAGGCGCACCACGCACACGGCAGGGGTTCTGTACCTAACGATTCGATTTTCGACGCTTTGTTACAGAACCCCCCGGTCGCGCTCTGTCGGGCCCGCGCACGCGGGACACCAGCCGCCAATACCATGCGCGGCTTGGACCCGGTCAATCTGCACAGCGACACCCAGACTCGTCCCACCCAAGCCATGCGCGCGGCGATGGCCGCTGCCGAGGTGGGCGATGAGCAGCGCGGACTCGACCCGACGACCAACGCGCTCCAAGAGCGAGTCGCGGCCCTGCTGGGCCATCAGGCGGCGCTGTTTCTGCCCAGCGGAACGATGTGCAATCAGATCGCCCTGCGGCTGCACATCCGCCCCGGCGGGGACGAGATTGTGCTCGACCGCACCGCCCACCCGGTGAACTTCGAAGCCGGCGGTCCGGCCCAGGTCTCCGGTGCGATGATCCGGACCCTGGACGGCGAGCGCGGCGTGTTCACGGCCGAGCAGCTCCGAGCCGCGATCAGGAGCCCGGGAGATCGCTATGCCCCCCGGTCCCGCGTCGTTTCGGTCGAGCAGACGACGAACCTCGGCGGGGGGAAGGTCTGGCCCCTGGAGACGGTGCGTGGCGTGCTGGACGTGGCCGCCGAGCAGGGCCTGCGGACTCATCTCGACGGCGCGCGGCTGATGAACGCTGTCATCGCCTCCGGCATCTCGGCGAGCGATTACGCGAGCGGGTTTGACACGGCGTGGCTCGATTTCACCAAGGGCCTCGGGGCGCCCGTGGGCGCCGTGCTCGCCGGGTCGGCTGAGCTGATCGCCGAGGCCTGGCGCTGGAAGCAGATGATCGGCGGGGCGCTGCGTCAGTCGGGCATCCTCGCCGCAGCCTGCCTGCACGCCCTCGATCACCATGTCGAGCGGCTGGCCGAGGATCACCGCCATGCCCAGCTCTTGAGCCGTGGCCTGGCCGAGCTGCCCGACGTCGACATCGACCCCGACAGCGTGGAGACGAACATCGTCAATTTCGGCGTTCGCGACGCGCCGGGGCTGGTGGCGAGGCTGGCGGACGAGGTCGCGCTCACCGCAATCGACCCAGGGCACATCCGAGCGGTGACCCATCTGGACGTCGACGGCGACGATGTCCAGCGGGCTCTGGGGGCCATCGGCGCTGCACTATGAGGGCTGGGGCGGCCCTGGGCCATCGCCACCGCCCTATGAAGGCCGGCTCAGGCGCTGAGTCGGGGCGAGACGCGCTCGATCATCACCGAGGTGGCCTTGACCACGGCCGTGGCCGGAATCCCCGGTGCGAGACCAAGCTCCTCGATGGCGTCCCGAGTTATCGCCGCGGTGACCAGGAACGGGCCTGCCTCGAGTTCGACCAGGGCCATCACCCCGTCGGCCTCAACCGAGCGAACCGTCCCCGTGAAGCGGTTACGCGCCGAGCGCTGGGTACCCGTCCGGTGACGCTGCGGGCGCGCACTCAGGCGTCGGACCTCCGAGGCGGGAACGAGGCGGCGGTTGCGCCCGTCCCGGCTGGTCTGCAGCTGACCCTTACGGTCCCAACGGCGCAGCGTGTCGACACTGACCCCAAGGGCCATGGCCGCTTCCCCGAGCGAGAGATCGGAGCTCATGACGCTTACGAACCTACACGGTCCGCCGCCCACCAGTCAGTCTTTACAAGTCCGCTCATCGGGTAGGGCGCAAAGGAATGCCCCATCGCTCGACATCGATCGAACTGCAATCGGGCCGGGCCGATCCCCTGCTCGAGCTGCTCGCCGCGCGGGACAAGGCAGACTACGGGGAGCCCGACTTCACCCGCTGGCTCCTCCTCGGTGCCCTGCGGACGGAGGACTTCGACGTGGAGCGCGACGCCGCGCTGGCCGCGGACGGCGATGAGCTCCTCGGCGGAGTGGCCCTGCTGTCCGGCGGTGCACTGGCCTTCGTATCCCCCCATGGGGAGGGCCGCGGAGCCGGCTCCCGGCTTCTGGACTGGGTGGAACGGCGAGCCGAGAGCGAGCATCGGACCTGCCACCGCCAACGGATCGGCTCGGGTAACGAGCGCGCCAGAGCTCTGCTTCAGCAGGCCGGGTATGACCACGTCCGTTCGGCGCGCCACATGACCCTGTCGCTGGATGAGCCGCTCGACACCCCGCGGGCACCAGCGGGACTGACCCTCAGCTCGCTCAAACTTCCCCGCGACGCGCGAGACCTGCATGAGGCCGACAGCCGCATGTTCGCGGCCAATGCCGATTACCAGCCGATGCCGTTCGAGGCTTTCCGCGACGAGCACCTCTCCGCTCCAGAGCTGGCCCCCGAGATGAGCGCCGTTGCTCGCCGGGGAGAGCGAGTGGTCGGCTTCACCGTGTGCCGGCGGATCGGCAATGAGGTGGGTCTTGTCGATCTACTGGCCGTCGACGCCGCAGAACGGCGCCGCGGTCTCGGCCGCGTGCTGCTGTTGGGCAGCTTTCGTGCCTTTGCCGCCTCCGGGCTGCGCGAGGCACGTCTGGACGTCGCGTCTGACAACCCGCCCGCCGTGGCGCTTTACGCCGCCGTGGGCATGAGGCCGGCCCGCAGCACAGACGTGTTCGAGAAGGCGATCAAGCCGGGCTGATCGCCTGACCGGCAATCAGGGGGCTGACGATCGGCAGCGTCCGGCGCATGCGGTCGCGCTCGAGACGGGTTACCTGAAAACCAGCCGCCTCGATCGTGTCCAGGGTCGGGCGGTTGCAGTGACATCCGTGACCGGTGAACTTGTGCACGCCGTGGAGGCGGTCCTGCCAGGCGGCCAGGCGCGGCTCCTGGGCGCGTACGTGCTCGAGAAAGATCAGTGAGCCGCCCGGGGCCAGGACGCGGCGGATCTCCGCCAGCGCCCGCGCGGGATCCGTGACCGTGCACAGCACGAGCGTGGAGACTGCGAAGTCGCAACTTCCCGCGGGCAGCGGCAGCCCCTCCGCAGGGGCGGAGATGATCCGGGCCCGGTCTGCGAGCTGAGGCAGCATGCGCAGGCGGCCTTCCAAACGGCGCGCCATCGGCATCTCCGGCTCGGCAACTATCAGCTCGCGGACCTTGGGTCCGTAGAACTGCAGGTTGGCCCCGGTTCCGCCGCCGATCTCAAGAACACGTCCGCGAACGCCACTGATCAGCCGGTCTCGATGGTCTCGCAAGCCTGCGCGCTCCGGTCCGGCCATGGCGCGGTCATATCCGGCGGCAAACAAGCGTCCCCAAAGCTGCACGGCGAGATCCTACGGGTTCCGGGGCGGGCTACAATCTGGGCAATTGAGGGGCCAGGGCAGCCTCTCAGCAGCCAGCGGCTGAGGGGCGGTACCCGTTGCACAGAGCAGGTGGTTCGAACACGCCGGGCGGCGCATGGGCGTGCGTGGTCTTGATCCTGCTCCTCATCGGCGCCCTGCCCGCAACGGCGCAGGGCCAGCCAATTCGGGACGGCAAGCATGCGCTCAGCTGCCCCGATCCGAGCGTCGTGCAGGCTCATGCCGGTCACTATCGCTACTACCTGGTCTGCACCAGCGACTTCGCCGCCAACGCATTCCCCATTCGGGGGTCAAACAACCTGGTGTCCTGGCACTCGGTCGGCTACGTCTTCCCCAAGCATCATCAGCCCTGGTGGACGTTGCCCTCACCGGTCGGTCGTTACTGGGCGCCGTCGCTGTACCGGATCAAGAACCGCTGGGTGTTGTATTTCGCGGCTCAGTTCAACCCCGCTGAGGTGAAACCCCACTTCGCTCACGCCGGGGCCGTGCCCCCGGGCACGCTGGTCCTCGGGGTGGCCTCCGCGCGTTCGCTGGGTGGGCCCTGGCGCAGTCACATGCTCCACTTCCGGGGTCAGTTCAACGGGCTGGCAGGTTCCCAGGAGACCTACGGCGGGGACATCGATCCCAGCGTTGTGCGCGACGCGGCGGACGGTCGGCTGTACCTGTTCTGGGCCGAGCAGCCAGCCTCGATTTGGAGCGGACGGCTATCGGCGGACGGGCAGACTCTGGAGCCTGGCATCCGCCAGGTGCTGCGGGCCACACCGGGCTGGGAGTGCCGCACGCCTCGCCACAGGTGCGTAGTCGAGGGACCCGTGGAGTACTACCGGAATGGACGGTTCTACCTCTTCTACAGCGGGGCATCGACCTGGACCGGGACCTACGCGGTGGGGGTGGCCACATCGTCGGATCCGCTGCTCCACCCGTTCGTGCCGCTGGGCCCGCTGCCGGTCCTGCGCTCTGGCCGTGGCTGGATCGGGCCCGGCGGAACCTCCGCTCCCGTGATCGGACCCAACGGGCGGACCTACATCTTCTACCACGCCGAACATGGCCCCAACCTGGGGCATGTGTCCGCCGATCGCTACCTGTTTGTGAGCCAACTCAACTGGGGGGGAGCCGGAGGCGCCTACCCATCAATAGGCGCTGGCTACCCGGGCTGAACAAGCGCCGGGGGGTCAGTTACCGGCGATCTTCCCGAGCTGCTCCTCGCCCTTCTCAACGGACTCATGATCTCGGTCGGGGTTCCCCCGCGGCGGCGTCGCCTGCCTCGGCGCGCGGTCTGGCTCGGTCCCTTCGGGCTCCGAACGGGTCTTGGGCTCGTTTTTATCCATGCCCCTGCGCTACCCGTGGGCAGCGGACCTGAATCCGGGCGGCCCGGGACCTGCTCCAGTTGGGAAGGTGCCACCCTCTGCCGGTGGCCAGGTATCGATCCGCACCCACGGTCATTGCCCGTCGCGGCGAGATGACCGTGGAGCGCGACCCCGGTCGACCCTCCGGACGACTGCTGCGCCAGGACGGAATGGATGCCTCCTACATCGATCTCGCCGATCCCTCCCACCTCGAGTTCGACTATCTGCGCTGGATGCGGATCGTTCTGCGGTCGGCCCGAGCGCGGCGCGTCTTACACATCGGCGGCAGTGCATGTGCCCTGGCTCGCGCGCTCGCCGCCGAGGACCCAGGCGGGCGCCAGGAGGTGTGCGAGGTCGATCCCGACGTCCTGGCCGTCGCGCGCGAGCATCTCGGCCTGCGCCGCGCGCCGGGTCTCCGCGTGCGGGAGGCCGAGGGGCGCGCGTTCACGGCCGGGCAGCCCGACGCAAGCTGGGAGGCGATCGTCATCGATGCCTTCGTGGGCGCGATCGTCCCGGAGCCATTGATCACCGCCGGAGCCCTGAGCGACTGCGCCCGCGTGGCGCCCCTTGCTCTGGTCAACGTCGTCGATAACCGCTCCGGCCAGCTCGTCCGTCGTCTCGCCGACGGACTGGCCGCGGTCTACCCGCACACCTGGGCCCTCGGCGCCGGGGTCGGCAACACGGTGGTTGTCGGGTCCGCCGCCGGTCTGGATTTGAATCGGATCCGCAGTCAGGTGGCGGCAGACCCGTCACCGACCCGGCTCATCGTCTTTAAACCACCGGGCGCCACGCGCTCCGCCGCCCTGAACGCCGAGCCGAAAGCCCACAAGGGCTGACGACCACCAGACGCTCAGAGCCGTGCGAGCCGCAACAAATTGCCACGGTGTGCGGCGACGCGGAGCGACCAGGTGCTCCTCCGTGCCTCAGCGAGCCTCAGTGAGCCTCGTGAGCTCAGAAGCGGGCCAGGTACTCCATCTCCTGCCAGAAGTCCCTCAGCTCCTTGGCGTCTATCGAACTGTGGGGCAGCCCCTCGGCATTACGACGCTGGTCACGGCAAAAGGCGCGGCTGAGCTCCCGGCGGATGCCGTCCCCGGGGCGGTGATAGGTGTAGGGGCACAGGCAGTGGCCGTTGCTGGCGAACGGACACCGGGCCAGCTTGGCCTTCCCCAGGATCTCGTGCCGGTCCGCGCTCTTGGTCAGGCATCGCGGCAGCCGGTTGCTGGCGCCAAACCTGATCCGCGCCTGCGCGTCGCCGTGCTCGTTCATGTTGAGCGCCAGAGCGATCTCGCCGATCAGCTGCCGGGTCGGGAGCGCCAGACTCGAGCCCGTCCCCGCGGCGATCTCGGTCATGTCCTCCCATATGTAAGGCCTCCAGCTGCCGCTCTCCATGGCCTGCCCACAGAGTTCCGCGGTCTGTCGCACGAACGGATGCGGGTCGCGACGCGCCAGCTCGATGAGCTTGCGGGCGCGGCCAGGCTCCGGACCATCAATACACCGCCGCGCCACGGCCTGGAGGAGCAGAACCCTCGAGAACCAGAATCGGGCTCGCCCCGATCCGGTGCTCAGCATCTGGCAGGCCACGGAGTCCGGAGCCGCGTCGGGATTGTTCACCGCATCTCGCTTGAGACCGTCGGCGATCGCCACCTCGAGGCTCAGCTGCTTGGTCAGCGTCCACGCCAGCTCATGAATCGTGTCCTGCTGCTGACGAAGCCGATCACGCGTTTCTTCCTTCAACGAGCGGCTGCGCAGGCCAGGTAGCGTCAGCGCCGCCGCCCGCAGATCGCCGAACAGCGCGCCGCGGTCCTCGTCGACCGGGCAGTCTTGCTCAGACTCGAAGCGCTTGACCTCTGCGAGGACCTTGTCGATCCGCTCGACCATCCAGTCGGCCGGCGCCTCTCGGAGCAAGCGAGTTGCCTCTCTACCCACGCGATAGTCGACCGCGTCCGAGGCGAACTTCCACAGCGTCTCGTTCTTTTCCTGGGACTTCAGCCGTGCGACATCGCGCAGGAGCTCGAGCTGCTCCCGGGCCAGACCCTCGCGCCGCCGTTCGTTTGCCGCCGCGCGGACCACCCGGTCGATCTCCTCGGGAGGAACATTCTGTCCCGCACTGCTGATCACGATCTCAAGCGCGGTCTTGAGTACCAGGATCCGCTTGCCCGGATCAGTGATGAGGCCCGTCGTGCTTCCGTCCTCAGACTCCTGCAGCCGGTCCATGAGACGAAGGCAGGTGCCGGCGGCCTTGATCGGGTTCTCGATCTGGCCGTGGGCGAAGACGCAGGCCAAGCTCGTCTCCGTGCCGAAGGTCTCGGCCTTGAGCACCGCGTCCCAGAGACGAGGGTCGGTGTCGTATCGGTAGAGCAGACACGAGGCGAAGAAGGCCATCGTCGTCGGATGACCGAACCGGATGACCGTGTCGGACTTGGCATCGAGCAGCCCCAGGCGCTTGCCGTACTCGATCGTCGCCTGGGCACTGAAGTCCTTGCCGAGCAAAGCCTCATAGTCATCGGCGAGCAGCTCGCGGAGCCTGGGCTCCACCTGAGCGCCCGTTTTCAAGCAGGTCATGCGCAGGAAGGCGATCCATTCCAGCCCGCGCAGCACCTGTTGGCGCATCTGACGGTCCAGGCTGGCATCGAGCCGGAGGGCACCGGTCTCCAGTGCGGCTCGGTAGCGCAGGAGTAGGTTCAGCCGCGGCACGCCCTCCAGGCTGACGTCGGGCAACTCCCCGATCCCCGCCAGCACCTGGGCGATGGCGAAGTAGTAGGGGGTCTGCGGTATCTCGGCCGCAGCGACGATTCGCGACACGATCTCGCGCGCCTCCTCGTCGTCGATCTCGTCCCGCGCGGACTTCTGGACGCGCCGCACCAGGTCGTCACCGACGGCCTCGGGGTCAAGGGCTTCCAGGTCGATCCGGCCGCGCTTGTAGTTGGGGGGGATTCCGTTACGGCGCGTTGCGGCAATCACCCGGAATCGCGAGCCCAGCTCTTCGAGCGCGACCGCGACGTCTTGCGGTGCCGCCGCGGCCTTCTCCAGGTCGTCGATGAGCATGACGATCTGACCGCCACGAATGAGCCATCGCCACTGCTTGTCGGCCTCCTCGTCGGTGCGCCGCGGAAACTCTCGCCGGTAGGCCTCCTGGGCCATGCGCTCGAAATCGATGTCCTTGGGATCGTGTGCCTCCCGGAGCGAGAAGGCGATCGGGACCAGGCCCTGCCGAGCCAGCAGCGGCGCGAGCATCAGGAGCACGATCGTCTTTCCCGAGCCGGTCGGTCCGACAAGCAACTGCTTGCCCGGCCCCCCATCGAGATCGTCGGCGATCTCCTGAATCAGCTGATCACGAGTGACCACGTGGTCGAGCAGCGAGACGCTCGGCTCGGCTTCCCGTCGTCGCCGGAGTCGTAGGTGCGGCCCAGCCTTTGTCTTGCGCTCATCCTCGCGTCGGGTGGGGACTGGAGCAATGGCCAGACCCGTCACTCCACCCTCAGGGGGAAGCCACCGCCTGAGCAGCTGCTCGGGATGCCGGCGCGCCGTGCGCCTCCAGGCGGCCGCAGCCTGCCCTTCCCGTCGAAGGAAGATCAGGGCGAACGAGAGCACGAAGACGATGCCCGTGCCCACCACGTGCACGCTCAGATCGCAGGCCAGACCGCTGGACTTGCAGGCCGTCTCGCTGGTCTGCCACCAGTCCAGTCCGATGACGATCAGAACCGCGCCGAGGATGGCCACCCCCAGGGTGATCGCCCCGACCGTCCACAGGCTCCACGGCCAGACCTTGCGCTTGGTCTTACGCACCCACCTGATCCGACGAGGAATCGTGGAGCGAGCCTTTGGCCGAGCCTGCGGCTGGCTCTCCTCAACGACATCCCGGCGGCGGCGGACCGCCTGGCCAGCCGACTTCAACTCCCGCGAAAGCGCCCCCACGCCTACCCCCTTCTCGTGCCCCCCGGGACCGGTGCGCCCGGCTGAATCCGAGCCTAACCCGGGCGATCCTCACCGGTCAACGAAACTCCACCGTCACTGGCGAATCCATGGGGAGGATTCGGTAGCTATCAGGCGGATTAGGGCGGCCTTGGGCGTCTAGCGTGAAGGGGATGGAGCCAAGTCACCTCGAGCACGTAGAGGCAGTGCTGGCCGATGCCGCGGCCGATCATGCCCGCCTCATGGCTCGTCTGCCAGTGGATCTCCAGGCCTCGATTCCGGTGGATGGCCAAGGCGTGACCCAGGCCATCGACCACCTGGCCGCCGCCGCCGGCCTGTCGGACCGTGAGCGCCGGGCCCTCGTCCGCCCCCACGCGATCAACCCCGCTGTCATGCACGCCCGCGTCTTCGGGCGCGCGCCGCTAGCCCGTGAGACGGTCATCGCCTCCTTCGTCGAGGGCGCCCGTGTGCGCGCCGATGCGCTGGCTGCGTTGGCCGACGCGATCGGCGGCGAGCCGCTGGGCCAAGAGGTCCGTCAGCTGCTCGTCGCTCACCCACCTCCGCTCGAAGCCGACGGGCCCGACGTCATCCCAGCCCTGCGCGCGACCTACGCGGCGCAGGAGCGGGTGGCGGTACGGATTGCCGCGGGCCTGGACGACGCCTAGCTGGCCGGGCTTACGCCGGGGCCGGCCGGTAGCGCAGGCCGTCAAGCGCGATCCCGAGCATGTGCTGGGTCTGTTCGGGCTCGGCGGCCGGGATCTTGGCGATTCCCCCGACGATCTGGATGATCTCCGAGAGGTTGGTGTCGGCCCGCACGACCCGGGCCTGCTGGGCGCGCTCGAGCAGTGGCTCGCCGGCGGTGAACAGCGACGCGCGGCAGGCCTGGAAGAGCGGCGCGTCGCGCTCGAAGTATTCGAGCAGTTCCTGAGCCAGGGCCTGTTTGGTGGCCAGATACCCGACCAACCGGTTCACCCAGGCCGCGAACGCGTCCCAGGGTGGGAGGCCGTCGAATTCAGCGGCCGAGCGGCACAGATCGTCAACCTCGTCGACGTAGACCGCCTCGAGCAGCGCCTGGCGGTTGGGAAAGTTGCGGTACAGGGTGCCGATCCCGACCTCGGCTCGGCGCGCGATTTCCTCCAGCGAGGTCGAGGTCCCGTGCTCGGCGAATGCATCGCGAGCAGCGGCCAGAACCCGGTCGTAGTTGCGACGGGCATCCGCGCGCTTGGGGCGGCGGGCAAGAGATTCCTCGACCGGATTGGTCGTGCTCACAGGCGAATTTTGCATATTTCCCTTGACAAACCGGAGGGTGCCTCCGCTATAGTCTGTTCCGGAGGCAACCTCCACTTCACTATCGGAGGGTTCCTCCAGTTTACCACCCCCTCCTCTTATCTGGGAACCGCTTATGCACCGTCTTTCTCTTTTCTCCTCCGCTTCCAACGGCGATCGTCGCCGCTGGCTGGCCCTCGGGGTTGTCTGCATGGCCCAGCTGATGATCGTGCTCGACACCACGATCGTGAACGTGGCCCTACCGGCGATCCAGCGCGACCTGCATTTCACTCAGGGGAATCTCACCTGGGTCATTGACGCCTTCCTGGTGACGTTTGGCAGCTTCCTGCTGCTCGCCGGCCGACTCGGCGACCTGTTCGGCCGCAAGCGTGTGTTCCTCAGCGGCGTGACGCTGTTCACGGTCGCCTCAGTGCTCTGCGGGGTGGCGCCCGATCCGGGCGTGCTGATCGCCGCCCGGTTTATCCAGGGCGTCGGGGCGGCGGTCCAGGCCTCGGTGATCCTGGCGATCATCGTCACTGAGTTCCCCGAGCCGACCGACCGCGCTCGCGCGATGAGCGCCTACGTGTTCGTCGCCGTCGCCGGCGGGTCACTCGGACTGCTCGCCGGGGGAGCACTGACGCAGATTCTCAGCTGGCATTGGATCTTCTTCGTAAACCTGCCGATCGGCGTTGCCACCATCATCCTCGCCCGGCTCCTAATCCCCAGCGATCAGGGCGTCGGAGTCAGCGGGCGGGTCGACTGGCTCGGGTCGCTCCTGGTCACCGCCTCGCTCATGGACGCCATCTACGCCATCGTGCAGGCCAGCGCACACGGCTGGGGCTCGAGTTCGGTGCTCGGCTTCGGCGCCCTGGCCGTCGTCCTGATGGGCGCCTTCCTGACCCTCGAGGCCAGGATCGCGAACCCGATCATGCCCCTGCGCGTGCTGCGCACCGGCGGCCTGCTCAGTTCGAGCGTCGTGCGCGGGTTCCTGGTCACCGGGATGTACTCCACGTTCTTCCTCGGGACGCTCTACCTGGAGCACGTCCTGCACTACGGCGCGCTGCAGACCGGTCTGGCCTTCCTGCCCTGGACGATGACCGTCGGCGCCCTGTCGCTGGGGATCAACGCCCGTCTGGTTAAACGGTTTGGCGCCATGCCGATGCTGATCGGCGGGATGCTCACCGTGATCGTCGGACTCGGTCTCCTGACCACCGTGACAGCTCAGACGAGCTTCTTCCCGACGATCTTCTTGGCCTTCTTCACGATCGGACTGGGTATCGGGAGCGCGTTCATGCCTCTGCTCTCGATTGCCATGGCCCAGGTCCCAATGGCCGACGCCGGACTCGCCTCCGGGATCGTGAATGTCTCCCAGCAGGTCGCCGGAGCGCTCGGCCTGGCCGTCCTGGGCACGATCGCCACCACCCACACCCATGCTCTGGAGGCGGCCGGCCATCCCGTGGTTGGAGCGCTACTGGCCGGCTACCACCGCGCCTTCGCCATCGGCGCAACGAGCGTGGCCATCGGTGTCCTCGGCGCGCTCATCCTGCTGCGGTCGCCTAGGAGCACCGAGCCGGAAGTCGCCATCGAGCGAGATCCCCTCATGGCCGGCGAACCCGAGGCCGCGCTCGAGCGCCAAGCCGCCTGAGTGGGACACCCACGACCCCTTACTACCTCAAGGAGCCTCATGTCCAGCCTGAATTCTCCCAGCCCGACCAACTCCAGCCGTCGCGCTCAGATCGCGACCGAGGCGGTCGTCTCGGCCTACATTCGTGAGATCACCCCTTCCCGGCGCCCGCGTGGGGTCCGTCAGGCCCGCCCGCCGTCGGTGCGAGCGGGCCGCACCCCGCTGAGCGCCCGTGCCCGCACCCGGCAACATGCGCCGGGACGACGGGCCGGGGGCGCGCTGGGGGCGAGAGTTCCCGCGTGAAGGCCAAGAACCTCCGTCTATCTGGTTCGTGACTGACCCCCGCGGTCCGGATGTTGATCAGACCGTGAAGAACACGGTCTCGCCCTGGCCCTGGAGACGGACGTCGAACACGTACCCGCCATCGGTCGGCTGGGCCAGGAGGGTCGCCCGGCGCTCAGCGGGCACGCGCTGGAGCACGGGGTCAACGGAGTTGGCCTCGGGTTCATCGGCGAAGTAGATCCGGGTAACGCAACGGCGAAGCATCCCGCGCGCGAACACGGACACGTCGATGTGCGGCGCCTGCTCACCCCCTCCCGGCCACCGAACCCGTCCGGGCTTGACGGTGACGATCTCGAACCGGCCGTCGCCATCCTTCGTGGCGCAGCGAGCAAAGCCGCGGAAGCCGGGGAGTTGCGACGGCCCCTGATGGGCGTGCAGGTCGGCAAACCGCCCCTCGGGATCGGGCTGCCAGGTCTCGATCAGGGCGTCGGGTATCGGCTCGCCGCGTCCGTCGTAGACGCTCCCGCCGATTCGGATCGTCCCCGGGCTGTCGAGCGGGACGACCAGCGGCCCCGCGTCCCACGGCAGCCCGAGGGCAAAGTACGGCCCCACCGTCTGCGAGGGCGTGGGTTCGAAGATCAATGCGCCTCCTCGAACGGCGTCGCCGCCGGTCCCCGGAGGTAGATGTCGAACTCGTAGGCCAGCGCCCAATGGGGAACGCTGTCGTGGACATTGAAACGGGACACCAGGCGCTCACGCCCCCGTGGGTCACGGACGGAATTGAAGATCGGGTCGTAGTCAAACAGCGGGTCGCCCGGGAAGTACATCTGCGTGACCAGCCGCTGGACGAATGCCCGCCCCAGTAGCGAGAAATGGATGTGGGCCGGCCGCCAGGCGTTGTGGTGGTTGCCCCATGGGTACGGCCCGGGCTTGATCGTCACAAACCGGTAGCGCCCGTCCTGATCGGTCAGCGTCCGGCCGGCGCCCGAGAAGTTGGGGTCGAGCTCGGCCGGCCAGCTGTCCCACCGGTGTCGGTAGCGCCCGGCAGCATTGGCTTGCCACACCTCGACCAGCGTGTCGGGCAGCGGCTTTCCCTCGGTGTCGAGCACCCGGCCCGAGACGACGATCCGCTCGCCGATCGCCATGGCCTCGTGCTGGGCCAGCAGATCATTGTCGTTCTCACGCACACGTTCGGGCCCGAGCTGCGGGCCGGTGATCTCAGTGATCGTGTGCGGCAGGTACACCAGCGATTGCGTGGGATGGCGCAGCGCCGTCGACTTGTATGGCGGGTAGTCGAGCGGTGGCTGCGCGTCCTCAGGCTCGCGGCCGTAGCCGCTCGGGGTTTCGTCGGTCACCGGCTCACCAACCCGGAAACCTAGCCGCTCCCCGTGGCCTGGACCACCAGTAGGTTCCGGCGCTTTACTGGCCAGGAGTTGGCACGAACAGCCTTGTCAGTCGAGAGAAATGGAGACCGTGATGGCACCCCAGCAACTGCTGATTGGCGGCCAGTGGACCGACGCCGGCTCTGGTCGCGAGTACGAGCAGCGCTTTCCGTTCACCGGCGAGGTCGTTGATCGGGCCGCCGCCGCCGGGCCTGAGGATGCGCGGGCCGCGGTCGACGCCGCGCAAGCCGCGTTACCAGAATGGTCGGGGAGCCAGCCGGGCGTCCGCCGGGGCATCCTTCTCAAGGCCGCGGATCTGCTCACTGAGCGCGCGGAGGAGATCGCCGGAATCGTCACCGAGGAGACAGGCGGCGTATTCGGGTGGGGGATGTTCAACGTCGAGCTCGCCTCCGCCATGCTGCGCGAGGCCGCTGCGCAGGCTTATGGCCTGGTCGGCGAGGTGATCCCCTCCGACGTGCCCGGAAAACTGGCCATGGGTGTCCGAGCCCCGGCCGGCGTGGTGGTGGCGATCGCGCCATGGAACGCCCCGGTGATTCTCGCCACCCGCGCCGTCGCGGCGCCGATCGCCTACGCCAACACGGTGGTGCTCAAGGCATCGGAGCTCTGCCCGCGGACACACGCGGCCGTCGTGCGCGCGCTGGTGGATGCCGGCCTCCCCCCGGGGTGATCAACCTGCTCACCAACGATCCAGCCGATGCCGGCGGTGTGGTCGACGCGCTGATCGAGCATCCCGCCACCCGCCGGATCAACTTCACCGGGTCGACCCGGGTGGGACGAATCATCGCCGAAAAGGCCGGGCGTCAGTTGAAGCGGGTGCTGCTCGAGCTCGGGGGCAAGGCACCGATGATCGTGCTCCGCGACGCGGATCTTGACCGTGCCGCGGCGGCGGCGAGCTTCGGAGCGTTCTTTCATCAGGGTCAGATCTGTATGTCCACGGAGCGGATCGTGGTCGACGCTGAGGTGGCGGATGAGCTGTCGGACAAGATCGCCGGCCGCGCTCAGGCGCTCCCGGTGGGTGACCCCCGGGATCCGGGTACCGCGATCGGCCCGCTGATCAACGCTGACGCGCTCCGGCGGGTCGAGGAACTCGTTCACGACGCGGTCTCGGGCGGCGCCCAGGCCGCTGACCGGCGGCGGGCGGCAGGGAGCATGCTTTCCGCCGACCGTGCTCACGGGCGTGACCCCGGATATGCGCCTCTACTCCGAGGAGTCATTCGGCCCGCTGGTCACGATCATTCCCGTGGAGGGTCCCGAGGAGGCCGTCACGGTGGCCAATGACACCGAGTATGGCCTGTCAGCGGCGGTGTTCAGCCAAGACGTGGCCGGCGCTCTCGAGCTGGCTCAGCGGATTGAGAGCGGGATCTGCCACATCAACGACACCACGGTTCACGACGAACCCCAGATGCCCTTCGGCGGGGTCAAGAGCAGCGGCTGGGGGCGCTTCGGCGGTCGGGCGGCGCTTGAGGAGTTCACCGAGCTGCGGTGGATCACGGTCCAAGAGCAGCCCCGCGAGTATCCGATCTAGTGGACCGTGCCGTGCGCACGCAGGTCGGCATCATTGGCGCCGGACCGGCGGGTCTGACTCTCGCCCTGCTCCTTCAGCGCGAGGGCATTGAGACCGTGCTGCTCGAGGATCGCGCTCGCGAGCACGTCGAACGGCGTGCGCGGGCCGGGCTGCTGGAGCAGAACACGGTCGAGTTGCTGCACGAGCTGGGCGCGGGCGAGCGGCTGGCTCGCGAGGCGCTCCGGCACGACGGCATCAACCTGCGCCACCAGGGGCGCACCACCCACATCGCCATCGCCGAGCTGACCGGACGGCACGTGACGATCTATGGCCAGCACGAGGTGCTCAAGGATCTGATCGCGTGCGCGCTGGACCGCGAGGTGGCGGTGCGCTTCGAGGTGGCTGACACGACCGTCCACGACCTCGGGGGCGACCGGCCGCGCATCACCTATGCCGACGCGTCCGGAGCCCAGCAGCTGGAGTGCGACTTCATCGCCGGCTGCGACGGGTTCCACGGCATCTGCCGGACCGCGATCCCGGATGGTGTCCTCACGGGCCACGACATCGAATACGGGTTCGGTTGGCTCGGCATCCTCGCCCACGCCGCGCCGGCCACGGACGAGCTCATCTACGCCTGGCACGAGCGCGGGTTCGCGCTGTACTCGATGCGCTCGCCCCAGGTCAGCCGCCTGTACATCCAGGTGCCGGTCGACGAGCCGCTCGAGAATTGGCCCGATGACCGCGTCTGGCAGGAGCTCCAGACGCGCCTCGGCACCGAGGGCTGGCAAGTCAACCAAGGCGAGGTGTTCGACAAAGCGATCACGCCGATGCGGAGCTTCGTATGCGAGCCGATGCAGTACGGGCGGCTGCTGCTGGCCGGCGACGCCGCGCACATCGTGCCCCCGACCGGAGCCAAGGGCCTGAACCTGGCGGTCAACGACGCGCGGCTGATGGCGGCCGCGCTCGTCGACTTCTACCGAACGGGATCGGCCGCCGCGATTGAGCGTTACTCGGAGACTGCCCTGCGCCGGGTGTGGCGGGCCCAGGACTTCTCCAATTACATGACCCAGCTGCTGCACGATCTCGGCCACGGACCGTTCGACCGCAAGCTTCAGCTCGCGCGGCTGGAGTACCTGGAGCGCTCTGAGGCGGCGGCCAGAAGCCTGGCCGAGAACTACGCCGGGCTTCCGGCGGCCGACGACTTCTGACGTCGCGGCGGTCCGCTGCTCACACCTCCCGAGACGCGCCCACATCCACGAGACGTGCGGTTTTGCACGCACGCCCAGTATCTCGACGGCGTGCGTGCATTTGGCCTCGCCCTGCGTGTCGATCTGCACGCACGACCCTGCGCGACCGGACGTGCGTGCAGAACTGCATGCGCTTGGCGGGAGCGGGGTCGGGCTCGGGCGCGCTCGGGGGGGCGGGGTCACCCGCGGACGCCGCGCAGTTCGCCGCCGTCCGTCAGCGGTCAAGGACGGTCAGGTCCAACCCCCGGACCCGGGCGGGGTCGGTGAGGATGTTCATCTCCACGATCCTGCCTCCGGCGACGGTGAATCCGAGCACGGAGTAGGGCTCTTCCCCGGCGAAGGCGACCACGCCGGGTGCGCCATTGACCAGCGCGCGCCGGGCGGCGTAACCGAGCCTTTGGAAGCTGGCCGCGCCAGAGGCAACGGCTTTCGCCCCACGCAGGATTCGAGACCCGCCTGGGCCCGTCGCGCCGGCGTCGGCGCGAAGCACAACGTCAGGGTCGAGCACCGTAAGCAGGGCCTCGAAGTCGCCGTCGCGGGAGGCAGCGAGGAACGCGTCGACGAGTTCCCATTGCGCGGCGAGATCTTTGTCGGGGGCGGCGGCCGTTCTGACCCGGCGCCGAGCGCGGCTGGCGAGCTGCCGCGCGGCGGGCTCTGAGCGATCAAGGATCTCGGCGATCTGCTCGAACGGCACGTCGAACACGTCGTGCAGAACGAAGGCCAGACGTTCAGCGGGGGCGAGCGCATCGAGCACGATCAACAGGGCGAGGCCGACCGAGTCCGCGATCAGCGCCTCGTCCGCGGGGTCGACGCCGTCGGCCGCCGACAGGATCGGGTCGGGCACGTGCGCGTCGATCGGTTGCTCGCGTCGTGCGGCGCGTGAGCGCAGCGCGTTGAGACAGATCCGGGCGACGACGGTCGTCAGCCACGCGCCCAGATCGTCTACCTGGCTGCTGTCTGCCCTGCTGAGACGCAGCCACGCCTCTTGGACGGCGTCATCTGCCTCGCTGAAGGAGCCGAGCATCCGGTAGGAGACGGCCCGTAGGCGAGTTCGGTGTTGTTCAAAGCGCTCCGCCAGCCAATCCTGATTTTGCTCGTTCATGTCACATCCCTCGCTTGGCGCGTGTCTTACAGATAGACCCACGAGACCGCGCGGATGTGACAAGCCCGGACCGAGTGGGCGAGCGCGCCGAGCGCCCCATGGCCATCCAACACAGATAGGAGTCGGCGAACATGACGACAGCGACCATTGAACCCCGGATGACTAACCCGCTGATGATGTTCCCGGACGCGTTCAAGGCCATGCAGGCCTTGCAGAAGACGACGCGGGCGGGCGGGGTGCCCGACGTCACCCTGTACATGGTCCATCTCCGCGCCAGCCAGATCAACGGCTGCAGCTTCTGCGCGGAAATGCACTCCCGGGAGATGCGGCAGGCAGGAGAGAGCGACGAGCGGCTCTTCACCGTGGCGGCGTGGCGCGACGCGCCATTCTTCACCGAAGCCGAGCGCGCTGCGCTCGCCCTGACCGAGGCGCTGACCCGCCTCAGCGACCAGGCCGACCCGGTCCCTGATGAGCTCTGGGACGAGGTGGGCAGCCACTACGACGAGTCTGCGATCGCCCAGCTTCTGATCGAGATCGGGCTGATCAACGTCTGGAACCGGGTCAATGTCGCCGCCCGGCAAGTCGCCGGCTCCTACAAAGGCTGAGACTCCGCTGGCCCGGTGGGGTTACCGCCGGGCCATGCGGCGCCGGCCGTCGAGGGCATCGAGGATGCGGTCGAGCCCGCAACGTCCACCCCGAGGCGATGACGCAAACCGTCCGCACCGGCCTCGGTGACGCTGAGGGCGCGCGTACGCGGCAGTCTTTCCAGCCAAGCCTGCTGGAGCATCCATGTGGTCAGCGCGCGGCCGACGATGCCCGAGAGGTGGTGGGCCTGCTCGGTCCAGTCGATGCAGTAGCGAAGCGGAGTCTGCTCGCTGGTCCTGGACGGCAGCAGCACGCCCAGGTCGAGGAGGCGCCGGCGGCCGCTGGTTGTGAGGCGGTAGTCGATGTCACGGCCCGGACTGGATAGGCGGTCCTTCCGCGCCTGCCCGGAGTGGTGGCGGCCGTCCCCGCCGGTCACGAGCTGCTGCTCGATCAAGGCGGCGAATACGGCGACGCCGAGGCGACCGGCGAGGTGGTCGTAGCAGGTACGGGCTCGGCGCAATGCGTGTGCTCGGGTGCCCTCACGCAGGGAGCGCACGGGCGCTGTGGGCGCTAGCCGCGCGAGAGTCTCGATCAGCTCGCCGACCTGCGGGCCGGCGAGCTCGTAGTAGCGGTAGCGGCCCTGCTGGCGCACGGACAGCAGACCGGCGTCGAGCAGTCGCCCGAGGTGCGCGCTGGCGGTCGAGGCCGCTACCCCAGCCTCCGAAGCCAGCGCGGTGGCTGGTAGCGCGCGTCCATCACCAAGCGCCAGGAGCATCCGCGCTCGAGCCGGCTCCGAGAGCACGGCCCCCAGCGCGGCCAGGTCGGCATCGCCGTGGATCTGCTGTCTCGATGAGGTCGTGGCCATCCTGACATGGTGGCGCACCGACGTTTCGTCGGGCGTCGAAACGTCACGCCGCGATGATCGGGGCGATGAACGAGCCCCGCAGCGTGCTGTCGTTCACGTACCTGGCCGTGCTCGCCGCAGCTGTGCTCTGCTACGCGGCCCTCGGCTCGGTATTGGCGATCCTCCCGCATTACGTGCCCGATCGGTTGGGGGGCGGTTCCACCGCGATCGGCCTCGCGGTCGGCGCCCCGGCGCTCACCGGGCTGCTCGCGCGACCGCTCGGCGGTCGTGCGGCCGATAGTTTGGGGCCCCTGCGCCCACTGCTGGCGGGCGCAGGCGTGATGGCGACGGGCGCTGTGCCCGCCGCGGCGTCGGCGACGCTTGGCGCCCTCTTGATCAGTCGACTGCTCACCGGAGCGGGCGAGGGAGTGATGATGAGCGCGACCGTCCTGTGGCTGCTCCGCCTGGCCGGACCAGACCGCCGCGGTCGGGCGCTTGGCCATATCGGGCTTGCCAACTACGGCGGATTGGCGCTCGGCCCGCTGTTGGCCACGGGCCTGGGCGGCCCGAGAGCGAGCGCCACCGTGCTTTACGCGGCGGCGGTTCTGCCCCTACTCGGTGCCGTTGCCGCGATCGGAGCCCACCATACGCGCGGTGCTGCGCGCGAACGCGTGAGCACGGTAAGGGCCGAGCGCTCGGGCGCGGCGCCAGCGCGGATGTCCACGTGCGGGCTACTGCGCCGGACCGCTCCGTCCGGCCTCGGCCTGCTACTCGTCAACGTGGGCTACGTGTCGGTGCTGTCGTTCGGCTCTGCCGTAGCGCAGGCGAACGCGACCGGGCTCCAGAACCTGACCGTGCCCGTGTTCGCGACCGTGGTTATCGTTTCGCGGACCTTCGGCGGCAGCATCCCCGACGGCCTCGGCGGCCGCCGGACCGTCGCCCTGTTCGCCGGCGCCGAGGTGCTCGGGCTGTTGGCCTTCGCCAACATCGGGACCCCTCTCATGGCGCTGCTGGCGCTGGTGACGCTATCGATCGGCCAGTCGCTGGCGGTGCCCGGCCTGGGCCTGATGGCGCTCGCCGGTGTGCGGGACGCGGATCAGGGCGCCGCAGCGGGCTTGTTCTTCGCCTGGTTTGACGCGGGCGTCGGCCTCGGCGGTCCTATCATCGGCGCCGTCGCGTCACTCACAGGCCCGGGCGGTGCACTCGACGGCGCCGCGGCCGCGGTCACTGGCGCGATCCTTATAGCCTGGAGCCGATGAGCACCGAGGCTCTGACTCTCGAAGACCTGGACCGCTGGGTGGGCTCCGGTGCACACTGGCGACTCGTCGAAATAACGAATCAGGGTGTCGTCGTTGACCTGTGCGCCTGTACCGGGGAGACCGTCGAGCGCCGCAACTCCGACGATCCCGCCGTGATCGCTCGCCTGCGCGCCGCCCACTCCGATCTGGATTTGAGCTAGAGGCGAACAGCTGTCAGCTGGTTCGTGAGCGCCTCTGACGTCATCACGTCGGAGAACATCGGGTAGTCGAACCGGATCGCGTTCTCGTGCTCCTCGGTCGAGGTCGCGGCCACGCAGTCCGACAGGGTGATGACCGAGTAGCCCTTCTCGTAGCCGGTCCGCATCGTCGACTCCACGCAACAGTTGGTGAGAAACCCGCCGAGCGCGATCGTCGTGATGCCCCGGGCGCGAAGGATGAAGTCGAGGTTCGTCGTGGCGAACGTATCCAGACCCCGCTTGCCCTCCACGATTACGTCGCCCTCCTGGGGTGCGAGTGAGTCGACGATCTCGGCGCCCCACTCGCCCTTCACGAACGCGGTCGCGTCGACCACGCCCTTGAGGATCCCGTATGGATGCTCGGACAGCTCCCCGTAGCCGGGCGCGAACGTGATCGGGGCATGGACGATCGTCGCGCCGGCGGCTCGGGCCACGTCGACCAGGCTGCGAGTGTTCTCGAGCATCCCGGTCTTGTCCATCACAGCCTCGACCGCGCCGTGCAGAGCGCCACCATCCGAGGTGAAATCGTTCTGGTATTCGATCAGAACAACTGCGGTTCGCTTCGGATCAACGGGCACGAAAAGCTCCTCTCCTCGGTTGAAGGCGTTGGGGACTTTAACCCACCCTGGCGCCGCCGCCAGCCGGCCTTCAAACGATCTGGTGTCAGCGCGGCGGCCCAGGTCGCGAGCGCTCGCGCTACCTCAAGGACCGTTCTGTGCGGGGCCGAACTGGTGTCCCGCGCACCGAGCCGCATCTCTCTTGCTAGGTCGCCAGGAATGGACTAGCTTGAAGGTGCAGCATCCCCCACGAGCGCGCGGGTGATCGCTCGCGCGGAGAGAGGAGACGGATCTATGGCGGTTGCCGAATCCGTAGAGCATCAGGCCGACAGCTTCGTCCATTCACCCCATCGACTGTTGATCGACGGCGACTGGGTAGACGCCGCGTCGGGCCAGACCTTCGCCACGATCAACCCGGCGACCGAGGAGACGCTCGCCGAGGTCGCCCACGGGCAGGCCGAGGACATCGACCGAGCGGTCCGTGCGGCGCGCAAGGCGTTTGATGACGATTCCCCCTGGCGTCGGATGAACGCGTCCGATCGTGGCCGGTTGATCTGGAAGATCTCCGAGCTGATCGAGGAGAACGCTGACGAATTTGCCATGCTCGAATCGCTTGACAACGGCAAGCCATTCACGGTGGCGCGCGCCGCGGACGTCCCGCTGGCCGCGGACCTGTTTCGCTACATGGCGGGCTGGCCGACCAAGATCGAGGGCAGCACGGTGCCGATCTCGGCGCTGCCCGCGCCGGGCGAGTATCTGGCCTACACGCTGCGCGAGCCGGTCGGCGTGGTGGGACAGATCATCCCGTGGAACTTCCCACTGCTTATGGCGGCCTGGAAGCTCGGTCCGGTACTCGCGTGCGGCTGCACCGTGGTACTCAAGCCCGCCGAGCAGACGCCGCTTTCGGCCCTTCGTCTCGGCGAGCTCATGCAGGAGGCTGGGCTGCCGGACGGTGTGGTGAACATCATCACCGGTTTCGGTGACGCTGGTGCGGCGCTGGCCGCCCACGACGATGTCGACAAGGTCGCGTTCACCGGCTCGACAGAAGTCGGCAAGCTGATCGTCAAGGCGTCGGCCGGGAACCTGAAGAAAGTCTCGCTGGAGCTCGGCGGCAAGTCGCCGAACGTCGTATACGCCGACGCGGATCTCGAGGGCGCGATCGCCGGCGCGGCGAACGGGATCTTTTTCAACCACGGCCAGTGTTGCAACGCCGGTTCCCGGCTGTACGTGCAGAGCGGGATCTTCGACGACGTCGTGAGCGGCGTCGCCGATGCCGCCAAGTCGATCAAGGTTGGCCCGGGCACCGACGCGGACTCACAAATGGGCCCGCTGATTTCCGACGAGCAGTTCAACAAGGTGCTCGGCTACCTCGACTCAGGCCGCAGTGACGGGGCCGACGCCGTCGTCGGTGGTGGACGCGAGGGGGATCGGGGCTACTTCGTGCAGCCGACGATCCTGACCAACACCAGCAACGACATGAAGGTCGTCCGTGAGGAGATCTTCGGTCCGGTGGTGTGCGCGATCCCGTTCGACTCGCCCGAGGACATCGTCCCGGTGGCCAACGACACCAACTACGGCCTCGCCGCGGGCGTGTTCACCCGCGACATCTCCAAGGCCCACCGCACCGCAAAGCGGCTGCGGGCCGGCACGGTGTGGATCAACACCTACCACGTGTTCGATGCCGCGATGCCGTTCGGCGGCTACAAGGAATCGGGCTGGGGCCGCGAGATGGGCTCGCAAGTCCTCAACAACTACCTCGAGACCAAGTCGGTGGTCACCGCCCTCTAGGCGCTGTCCAAGAACTACGATCGGGAAACCACCCCGCCCGGCTTCCGCCAATGAGGCGAGCCGGGCGGCGGGGGTTATCCGCGCGCTATGGGCCGTCGGTCAGGGCTGCGGTTAGCCGGGCGATGGCCCCGGTGAAGGCATGTTCCGGCGGGGTGCCGTAGCCGATGACCAGCCCGGCGCGCTGATCTTCGACCGAGGCCCGGTAGGCGCTGAGCCCTTCCAGGGCGAGGCCACGACGGGCGGCACGGGAGATGACCTCCTGCTCGTCCTGGCCGACGGGCAGTTCCAAGAGGGCGTGGAGTCCGGCGGCGATGCCGGTGACCTTCGTCCTCGGGGCGTCTCGTTGCAGAGCCGCGAGCAGCCGGTCGCGTCGGCGCCGGTAGGTCAGGCGTGCCCGGCGCACGTGTCGGTCATAGGCACCGGAGGCGATGAGCTCGGCCAAGGTGAGCTGCTCGAGGGTATTGGTGCCTCGGTCACCCAGCACCTTTGCCGCGACTATGTCGCCTATGAGGTACGTGGGGAGCACCAGCCAGCCCAGTCGCAGCCCGGGCGCGAGGCTCTTGCTGGCCGTCCCGGCGTAGATGACATGTTCAGGGGCCAGCGCCTGCATGGCTCCGACTGGGTGGCGGTCGTAGCGAAACTCGCCGTCGTAGTCGTCCTCGATGATCAGTCCAGCGGTGCCCGCGGCCCACTCGATCGCCTGCGAGCGCCGGTCCGGTGCCAGGACGGCACCGAGCGGGAACTGATGGGCGGGAGTCAGCAGCGCGGAGTCGGCGTCACCGAGTTCCTCGACTAGCGCACCGTGGTCGTCGACCGGCAGCGAGCGAAGGCGCAGACCGCTGCCCGCGGCGATCTGGCGATGCTCACTGAGGCCGTGGTCCTCCATGGCCAGTGTGGTTGCCCCGCGAGAGCGGAGCACGTGGCAGATCAGCCCGAGAGCCTGGGTGAAGCCGGCGCAGATGACGATGCGCTCCGCGCTGACTCGCAACCCGCGGGCGCGCGCCAAGTAACCCGCGAGTGACTGGCGCAACTCGGGTCGTCCGCTCGGATCGGCGTACCCGAGCGCCTCGGGCGGCGCGGCGTTCAGAGCTCGGCGGCCGGCGGCTAGCCACGCCGCGCGAGGAAACGCGGAAAGGTCCGGGGAGCCTGGGCGTAGGTCATAACGAGGGTGGGTGAGCGGGGCCGCGGTGACGGCTGGAGCCTCGGGTTCGGGCCCGCGGCTCGCGACGTGCGTGCCCGAGCCCTGCCGAGCGACGAGCCAGCCCTCGGCGACGAGCTGGCCGTAGGCCTCGGCCACCGTGTTGCGGGCGATGCCTAGGTCGGCGGCCAGCGTCCGTGAGGACGGCAGCCGCAAGCCCGCGGTGAGTCGGCCGGTGCGCACGGCATCGCGCAGCGCCGCCTCAAGACCGGCCCGCACCCGTGGTCCCAATCGATCGATGTGCACGTCCAGACCAGAAGTGGCCCATGAATCTGGCATCAGAGTGGACCTTACCTGCGGGCTACTTTTGCCGTACGGTCGACGGCATGACGACCACAGACACACCAACCACCTCGGCAACCACAACGACGCAGAGCTGCTCGGCTGTGCCGGTCCGGCTGGACTTCGACGCGCACGCCCCCGCCTTCTCCCGCGCCTTGGCGCACCTGGACAACGCCGCCACCAAGGAGCTTGACCGGGTCGAGTTCGACCCCCGGCTGCGAGAGCTGGTCCGCGTCCGCGCCTCCCAACTCAACGGCTGCGCTTACTGCATCGACATGCACAGCAAGGATGCCCGCGCTGTCGGCGAGACCGAGCAACGGCTATACGCCCTAAGCGCGTGGCGCGATACGCCGTTCTTCAGCGACCGCGAACGGGCGGCGCTGGCGTTCTGCGAGGCGGTCACCCTGATGGCCGCAGACCACGTCCCCGATACTGCCTACGAGGCGGTCGCCGCCCGATTCACCAACGATGAGGTCGCGGCGCTGCTGGGTCTGATCACCACCATCAACGCATGGAACGCGATCGGTGTGAGCACCCACGCCTGGACCCCCGGGAGCTATCAGCCCTGAAGTTCCGGGGCGCCGGGGTCGCTGCGGTGATCGGCGGAGGCTCCGTCAGTGGGGCTAAAGAGATCAGATACGATGCCGCGCCAAGGGATCGGGGCGAGCTCAGGTCAGGGAGTGAGGGCGAGGATGGGAAGCAGCAGACGCAGGCGGATGGCGGGGAGGTACGCGCGGCGAGCCAAGATCTCCGGCGAGGAGGGCGTGACGATCTCGTTCGGGTTCAGTTCGCTGGTCATCGCGGTGATCGCCGGGCTGCTGGAGGAGTTGCCCTACGTGGGGTTCGCGCTCGCGCTGCTGTTCTTCCACTTTCACCGAACGGTGCTGGTAACTGATCGGCAGGTGTATGTGTTCCGGGACTTGCCGTTCCATCGACCGGGAGCGCGGCTGGGTCAGTATCCGCTCGGTCCGGACACCGTCACGCGCGTTCGCGGCAAGCTCACCTTCTCCGACGGCCAGGTGGTGTGGCACAGCCCGCTCTTCGCATGGCGAGTGAGACAGGTAGCGGAGGCCGTACGGGCGGACCCCGGCGGGACCCTGTCGGCCTAGTCCCGTGCCAGCGGGCCCGTTGGTGAACGTGCTGAGCGTGAGCTGTACCGATGCAGGAAACGCCCGCATCGCCGGACCGCGAGCGCTTTAGCTCCGAGGCTTTACCAGCGCGCGCAGGCGGTGGAGCACGCGCCGGACGACCCCGGGCGACTCGGCCGATGCGCCGTCCGGATGAAGCTCCGCATACCGCTCAGCCTTATCCTCAAGCTCGCGTTCGCGCGTTCGAAAATTGTCTTCCGCTAAGCCGCCTAGACCGTCGGCGGGTGGTGGCATGAACGACATGAGCGAGATACCGATCGTACTCGCTTAATCCAAACACTCAGGCTGGCGCCTTAATCGACGCGGAACAGACGTTGCTCCTGGCCCGAAGCAGGAGAGCGGCGGCCGGTCAGTTCGAGATGACCGTGAACTTCTTGAACGGTTCGCTAAACGCCCAGACCGAGCGTGTGCCCTTGGGAAACGAGGCGATGTCGCCAGCCTTGAGTTCAACGTGCTCGCCCGTCTCCACGAGCTCGATCCTCACCGAGCCCTCCAGGACATAGAACGACTCATCCCCGGTAAAGAAGTACTTGTACCGCGCCGGCGCATCCGTGCGCCACAGGCACGCCTCATGCTCATCGGCATGGAACCCCTCGCTTCTGAGCTCGTGGGCTTCCCCGACCTGCTCGCCGTCGATGAACATCGGTTGATACTCGATCGCGTCCGCATGATGAACGACATACCGAGGCGGTGCAACGGCCATCACCAGTCTCCCCTCCTCGTTCCTGTAGCTACAGAATATGAGTCCTGGGAGAACGCGATGCAAAGCATGCTCCTGGCAGTAGCCAAAACATCGGTGGACTCCCCTTCCACTCCTCCAAAAATGAGATACCCGGCGGGTCCAACGGCGGCCAGGACGATCGCCAGCGTCCATCGAATGCGGGGCGAAAGTCGCTTATGCAACCAGGCAAGAATGACCGCCAGCATCGGAAGCATCAGCACGAATCCGACTTGGTAGGAAGCAACCCCGGGATTCACGGCATAGTAGGTAGCGCCCATCGCCGCGAGGATTGTCACCCCGGTCAGGGCGAGCCGTTTGGCGCGACTGCTCAGGAGCGGTGGATCGATAGGCGGGAGCGTTTGGCCTCGGTGCTTTGCCCGCGGCACTAGGTGCTGAGGCGTAGTAACGGTCCAATTCTGCCCCTGCCCGTGACGGTGATAGACGGTCGCGGCTCCCCACCAGTTCGCCTCGGTGTTCGCCTCGGTGAAGACCTCATCGATGATGCGCCGGGCTTGTTCGATCTGCTCATTTTTAAACGCTGAAACCCGAACGCGACGCTCGATGTGCTCAACAGCGACTTCCTCATCCAATCGGGAGCGAAGCTCAGCCGTGATCGTCTTCGCCATTCGCTGCATCCGCGCGTCCGTAGCAATCGCCGTCGGCGGTCGCGGCCGGACTTCAAGCCTCCATGCTCCGCCGTGAGACACCTGGCCCTCCCTGTGGGATACGGGCGGGAGTTCTCATCCGCCGCAATGTCGGCGATGAGTTCAGGCCAGAGGACGAGTCTCTACCTGCATGAGCAACAGAAAAGTGATCCTCAAAATGGTCATGTCCCTCGACGGTTTTGCCACCAGCCCCGACGGGACCCACGAATGGATGTTTGAGTGGTTTGGCGAGGATTCGACGGAGCGCAGCCTCCGAGCCCTCGAGCAGGCCGGCGTTCACGCGATGGGACGGCGCAGCTACCAGATCATGGGCCCGCACTGGGCCGCATCGCAGGGGCCAATCGCGACCGCCATGAACGAGAAGCCGAAGGCTGTCTTCTCCCACACCCTCAAAAACGCGGACTGGGGACCGGCCGAGATCTTCGGCGGGGACCTGAGCGCAGACATCGCAGAGCTCAAGGCCCGAGACGACCAAGGAACCATCCTGGTCCACGGCGGTCCTGACTTCGCCCAGTCGCTGACCCGCCTGGGTCTGATCGACGAATACCAGCTGTCGACGGTGCCGATCGCGATCGGCGCGGGCCGCAGCCCTTTCGCCAAGCTACATGAGCACCTCAAGCTCGAAGTCGTCGAGGAGCACCGCTTCCGGAGCGGAGCCCTTGCGCAGACCCTGGTGCCGAGGCGCTGAGCGCCGCCCAGAGTGACCGTGCCGCGAGGCGTTGGTCAGGGGCTGCGACTCGGAAGGCCGTGCAGTGGGTAGGCCTTAGGTGATGGCGAACTCTCCGCTAAATACCCTCGCCGCACGGCTTGAGTCGGTCCAGGCGCTGGACGGTCCGGCGCAGCTTGCCGGCCGCACGGTCCGCGGGCTGATTCGGGATGGCACCCCGAAGGACGTGCTGAGTGGTGCGTGGCTCGGTCACGCTCTGCATCCGATCATGAGCGACATCCCGATCGGCGCATGGACGAGCGCGGTACTTCTGGACTGGACGGGTGGGAAGGAGAGTCGGTCGGCCTCGGATCGGCTGATCCTGACCGGTGTGCTCGCTGCGGGCGCGACCGTCGCGACCGGCTGGTCAGACTGGTCGGACGCCGAGCAGGGTAATCCCGCTGTGCGTCGTTCTGGCCTTGTTCACGCTGCCACGAACGCGACGGCGACCGCGCTCATGATCGGCTCCTACGTCGCCCGCAGGCGAGGCGCTCGCAGACGAGGCGAGCTGCTATCGCTCGCCGGCTCGGCTGCGCTGGGAGCCGGCGGCTGGTTAGGCGGGCACCTGAGCTACACGCTCGGCGCAGGGGTCCCGGCCGGGGCGCCAGCGCGCGGGACCCAGGCGACGGCGACCCCTGGATTCGCGTGATGAATCAACTGACGATGCATCGCCATCCCGTGCGACCAAGCGGCGCCACCAACGGCAGGAGCGCCGCCGTGTACAACGACCGTGATCGCATAGCCGACCGGCATCGGTTACCTCCTAACCCACGTGAAGTCCGTACACCATCGCGCCCGGCGTGCCGGCGGTGGCAAGCCGCTGATGGCGTTGCTCCCATGCTTCTAGGAGGCTGAAGTTCTCGGTCGTCCAGGTTGCCGCACGGACGCGCACGCGGTCGCGGTATCGGCGCATGATCGCCGCATGGCGAGGGAGCGCCACGAAACGGCGAAGGTCTTCTTCGGAGGTCCAAATCGACATCGACCCGCCGGTCTTCGCAAGGACATCGAGGTACAGGACGATGCCGATGGCGCCGGGCATCGCCCACCACCCGCGGCTGAGCGCGATGCCATCGCGCGCGATGCTCGGAAGGTCACGGAGTCGACGGGCGGTGAACTCGGTGAGGCTGACGGTGACCGGCCTGTCGGTGCGAGGGACTGGGCCGGACCGTAAAGGCCCCCTCACGGGGCACCGCCGGCCTGCGCCTCGCAGAGGTCACGTACGGTGTGAAGCTCTGTGTCGACGGTTGCCATCTGCTGCGCGATGGCCGCCTCGTCGGTCCCGTCTGGGAATAACACGGTGAAGACGAACTCGACGCCGTCCCCGTGGTTCAAGACGCGCATGTGCGCCGCGCTGCTCGTGTCGTTTGGGCGCAGGAGATCGACGGTCCCGTACTCGAGGGACACCCGCACCCGGATCCGAAATTGGCCTCGGCCAGAGTCGATGAGCCAGTCCTGGCCGCTCGGCTCGACGGCCACGGCAAATGCTGGAGCCCATTCGGGCAGCCTCCGCGCATCGCCCAGGAGGTCCAGCACGGTCTCGCGTGGGGCGGCGATGGAGATGCTTCGTGTCTCGGCGCGATGTAGGGATTTGATATGCATTCGTAGATCGTAAGCCTATGTATATGATCTGTCAAGGCGTATAGTGGTGGGGCGATGGAGCAAGAAGATCTCGGCGCCCTGTTTGCGCGCATCACCCGGCGGCTGATCGACGCTGAGCAGCCGCTGCTCGAGGCCCACGGCCTGTCGATGTGGGCCTATATCGCCCTCTCGCACCTGGCGCAGCAACCGGCCCGCACGCAGCTGGCCCTCGCGCAGGCGATCCGGTACGACAAGACGCGCCTGATCGGCCTGCTGGATGAGCTCGAGCGCGACGGCCTGATCACCCGCACCCCGGATCCGACGGACCGCCGCGCCCACGCGGTCGCGCTGACCGCGGCCGGCGAGGGCCGCCGCGCCGCCGTCCAGGCTGACATCCGGGCCATGGAGGACGAGTTCCTCAACGAGCTCAACCCCGTCGAACGGACGCGCCTACGTCAGACACTGGCCGAGCTAGCCCGGATCGTGCGGTAGCCGCCTCGATCGCTCTGCACCTGTCCGCCGCCCGGCCGTATCGCCGGGCGGCGGACTGCTGCGGTTGGCTCAGGCGGGGGGAGTCGCGTCCGTGAAGCCGTAAACGTTGCGGATGCGACCGTCCTCGCCGACAATCACGTCGAAGCCGACGTAGGCGTCGGGCGCGTCGCCAGGGCCGGCGTGCCACTGGAACCTCGCCTGGTTGTGATGCGCGTCGATCGCGCCGCCGAGCCTGAACGTGAACCCAGGGAAACGCTCCTGCGTCTGCCCGATGAACCCGTCGATCTGCCCGGCTCCACACAGGTCCACGTGCGGATCGGTGTAGGTGCAGTCGGGGGTGTAGAGCGCCTCGACAAGCTCTCGCCGCCGGTCGGCGTCGGTCTCGTTGAACGCCTCCAGGTACTGCGTCACAAGTATCTGTGCATCCTGCATTAGTCCTCCTAGTCGGTGTGCAGTAACTGCGATTGGTGGTTGGAACTGCACAGAGGATCCGTCTGGAGCACGGGCGTGTCGATTACCCCGGGGGTAAGCGACGTCGGTCGGCGGGGGTCAAAGTCGTCGCCTGCGCGTACCGCCACGGAGCTTCGCGCCGGGCGGACGCCCCGACTGACACAGCGGGACCACCAACCTCGTGTTGCACCCCCCGCGGGCGACAACTTCCGCCTTTACAGCTACTGCTCAGTGCCGCCGGTGGGACTCGAACCCGCGACCGTCGGATTAAAAGATGCTCATATGCAGGGTTTTTAGCGTAGGTACGGGCGGTTGCGTCTAGTTGGAGCGGGTTAGATCGCCGCAGAATTGCCGAGTTGGGGACACGGTTGGGGACACGTTTGGCCGCTCGAGAGGGCGCGTGGTCTCGAGGATCGCCGGGCGGAACCGCACCCATCTCATCGACGGGGTGGAGAAGCAGATCGACGCCGTCCGGGATGTCGTGCAACGGTTCTCGACCACGAATACCTTCCACTCCTCATCCAGCCAGTCCTCATCTTCGAGGCCAAGGCACAGCGTCTGCGGACACTGCTCACGCGCGCCGAGCGTCGGGAGGTCAGCGTGGCGCTCTACACCTCGCAGATGTTCGCGACCGGCAACGACACCGAGAATCGCGCAGCGGTCAGAGCTGTCGCCACCGCCGACCTCGACCTCGTGGGCATCGGGCTGCGCGCACCGCACCGGGACGCCGACGCGATTCTGCGCGGCGCGTCCCGTCACGGATAGGCGAGGGCCTGTCTGAGTCTCGATCAGTCGCCGTTACCCTCACCCGCCCGAGCGCATCTGGCAGGCGACAACAGACCCGAGCTCGTCGGGATTGCGGTCGATTGGTCCCGTCACGAGCGACGCGTCCAGCCGCTTCCCGTTTGTGCGAAAACCGGCGGCAGCGGCAAGCGTCAGCAGACGTCCGCTTTGTCGCCGACCCCGCCACGACCTCCGGACTGCCGTGTGGGAAGGGTTGGTCGTTATGCGAACTGAAGCCTCGTCGGGCACACTGCGTGCATGGAATATGTCGGCCGGGTGCCCGCCGCTCCGCTCGACAGGTTCATCGACGATATCTACTGCTTGACCGGGGTTCCGCGCCACCGCCGGATGAACATCCCGCCGATGCCGTCGGCGCACCTGCTGGTCAACCTCGGCGGACCCGTCTGCTTGTGGGATTCCGACCCTTCGGCGGCGCCGGCAGTGTTCACGGATGGGTGGTTCATGGGTGTATGGACACGGCGTTTCCTCGTCGAGTACCCCCCGTGGGTGCGGGTCGTCGGGGTGCACTTCAAGCCTTGGGGCATGTCGCCGTTCGTCGAGGTGCCGGCGAGCGAGTTGCGGGACCGATGGGTGCCGGTCGACGCGGTCTGGCAACGGTCGGTGGATAGGATTCGCAACCAGATCGGCGGCATCGCATCGGCCACCGAGACGCTGCGTGTATTGGAGGAGGAGCTGCGCTCGCGACTCGCCCAGGCCCCGTCGCGCGGTCTTGACCTGGTCCTGCGAACAGGCTGGCGTTTGGAGACTTCCCACGGCGCGGTCCCGGTTGGTGCGCTGAGCGATGCCGCCGGGGTGAGTGGCAATCACCTGGCCGCGCAGTTCAAGTCTCATATCGGGATCGCCCCGAAGCGGGTGGCGCGGATATACCGCTTTGCGCGGCTGATCCTGTCCGTGGACGCTTCGCGTCCGGTCGACTGGTTGGAGCTCGCTCACACGGCGGGCTACTTCGACCAGGCCCACTTCTGCAACGAGTTCAAGGACTTCACCGGCCACACCCCGACGGGATACCTGGCCCTACGGCGCCGATTCCCCGCCGAGCAGGGGTTCCCGCCGGACAGCGGCCCGATGCCTGCCGATTGATTTTTTACAAGACAGACGCCCCCGGGTTCGGCAAGATCGCGCTCGAATCCGCAACCCGACTCGAGGAGAACGTGTGGGCCCAGTGATCATGCACAACGTGGTGTCGGTGGACGGTTTTATCGCCGACGAGAACGACGACGTCGGGCCACTCCACGACTGGTACTTCAGCGGGGACACCCCGATCACCGACGGCGGCGACGAGCAGTTTGATCATTCCGGCGCTGGAACCGGCTTCAAGGTCTCTAGAGCCTCGGCCGAGTACGTCCGGGCGATGTGGGCTTCGATCGGCGCGATCGTGATTGGCCGCAAACTGTTTGACCTGGTGAACGGCTGGGAGGGTCAGCCACCCGCGGGCGATCACGTGGTTGTGGTGTCCCACCGGCCCAGGCCCGAGGGCTGGCACCCCGAGGCCTCATACCATTTCGTCGATGACGTAACGGCCGCGGTCAACAAGGCCCACGAGCTCGCCGGGGAGCGAACTGTCGCTGTGAACGCTGGCGAAGTGGGCGGCCAGATCCTCACGGCCGAACTCGTGGACGAGGTGGCAATGGACGTGGTGCCCGTGGTGTTTGGGTCGGGCAAGCGCTACTTCGGCAGCATCGATGGGCAGCATCTACTGGAGGATCCCCACGTGATCATCCAGGGCGAACGGGTGCTACACCTGCGGTTCAAGGTACGCCGCTAGACCCAAGGCGATCGTTTCGGGACGCGCGCATGGGGCCGCTTGGTGCACAAGACGGGGTGTGGCCAGGCTCCGGGGAGCGCTGAGGGGTTGGATGGCGATCTGACGAGCTGACGGCGCCGCGCTAGCCGCGGCCCGGTGAGTCCCTCTGCGCGCAGCTTGCCACGACGGTCGGGTCAGACCGGCGCGCGCGGGGCGGTGGGGCGCTCACGCTATATCTGTCGGTAACGAATGTCGGGACCGGCGAACCCCACCCCTGCCGCGCACGACGGCGACCTGCGGTTGCGCGGCCCCTTGGCTGGCCGTTATCCAGCCGCGGCGGCGATGGTGATGTCGGCGCTGATCCCGTATCTCGCTCTGTCGGCCGCAATCGGACCGATCACTCCGATCATCGCTCATGGCCTGCACATGAGCCTGCAGGAGATGAGCCTCGCCTCGGGGATGGGCAACGCTGCTTACGCGTTCGGCACCGTGCTGGCGGTGCAGTTCGCCCAGCTTCTGCACCAGCGGCGGATGATGGTCCTATACGTCGGGGTGCTCGTCGTTGGTTCGGTGCTCCAGGCCACGGCGCTTGACCCGGCCATGTTCATTACCGGCCACATCCTCCAGGGGTTGTGCACCAGTCTCCTGCTTATCGCGGCCGTGCCTCCGCTGGCGCTCGGCTTCGGGCTCGAGCGCCTGCGCGAGACGGCGGTGATCATGAGCATGTGTATTTTCGGTGCCGTTGCGCTCGGCCCACTGGCCGGCGGGGTGCAGGCGAGTGCGCACGCTTGGCGGCCCCTGTTCTGGGTCGTGGTGGCGATCTCGGTCACCGCGTTTGTGCTCTCCCTGCTGACCTTTGAGGACACGCCGCCGTTTGACCGCAGCGCGCCGCGCGCGCCGGGCACGGTCGCGCTCGCCGCCGCCGGGCCGGTAGCGGCGTTCTGGGGTGCGTCGGAGCTCTTGACCCACCCCTTCCTCGAGTTGCAGACATGCGGCCTACTGGCGGTGGGGTTGGCGCTGATCATCGTGTTGATCGTCCACCAGTACCGGACTCCGCGGCCGCTCTTGACGATCCGCACCATGCTCACGAGCACTATTCCGGTCGCAGGGATCGCGCTGGCGCTTTTCGCCGCCGCCGCCTCGGTGTCTGCCACCGCGCTGACCGCCAGCCTGCTCACGGGCCGCTACAGCCCGGTCCACATCGGCCTGCTCTATCTGCCCGAGCTCGGCGGGGCGGTAGCGACCGCGGTGCTGCTCGGCCTCGTCATTAGCCGCCGCGAGATGCAGCTTCTGCCGCTTATCGGGATGGCCTTCCTGGCCGCTGGAATCGCTGTGTTCCTCATCCACGTTCCCTCGACACAGACGACCACGCTCATCGGCTCCGGCCTGACCGGGATCGGCCTCGGTGCAACCGTAGCTCCGGCGCTGTTTTGCGCCGGCTTCTCGCTGCCCTCGAACAACCTGCAGCGCGTGTTTGCCATCGTCGAGCTGTTGCGCGCCGTGGCTGCGTTCATGATCGCGCCCGTGTTCGCGCACCTCGCGCTCACCGTCGGTGGCAACCCACAGGCCGGCACCACGATCGCCCTGTGGATCGGTCTGGCCATGGCGATCGCCGGAGCTGCAGTCCCATTGGCTATCTACCTGCTCGGCGGAGCCCGTCCCGAGACCCCACGGCTCGAGCTGTTCCTCGCCCAGGAGGCCCCGGCCTGGTACTCGCCACCGCTGCTGGCCGCCGTGCGCGCCCGGACCGCCGAGACAGGGCTCGACAAGGCCTGTCTCGAGACCGACTAAGTGGAACTAGCCTCGCGCGATCCGGTCGTCGGGCAGAGCGGGTGGGCTCTGGATCCGTCAGGACATATCTGCCCGATACCAGCTACTTCTCAGTGCCGCCGGTGGGACTGAGCCCACGACCGTCGGATTAACAGATGCTCATATGCAGGGTTTTTAGCGTAGGTACGGGCGGTTGCGTCTAGTTGGAGCGGGTTAGATTGCCTCAGAATTGCCGAGTTGGGGACACGGTTGGGGACACGTTTGGCCGCTCGAGAGGGCGCGTGGTCTCCTAATACAGACGCCGAGCGAGCGCCGTGGACCGTTGAGGGCCGTCGCGATCGGCCGATGACGCCATTGTGAGTGTGCAGCGCGAAGCTCGAGATCTGCGTCTGCGCCGTCCCGATCGTTGCGCCATCTGTCGCGTCGAGCTGCCCGCCGGCAGCAAGGCGACGTGGCATCCGGCGCGGAGGGTCGTGACCTGCCTGACATGCTCGATCAATGCCGCGGTGCGGCTGGGCTCCGACACGGCCGGTGCCAGCGCTCGCCGGGAGTACGAGCGACGCCACGCGGCTCGAGAGGATCGTGCGCGCAACAAGCTTGGGACGCTGGGGGTAGTCGTTGCCCGCGTCGTCGACGAGCCACAGAGCACACGCGCGTGGAAGACCGGCGCTGATGGCGAGGAGCGGGCCGGCACGCGCCTGACAAAGCTGCTCGCCGGCACTCAGGTGCAGCTCCTGCATGACCGCCGAATGCCCGGCCACGGGGTCGCGAACATCGACCACATCGCCATCGGTCCCGGCGGAATCACCGTTATCGACACCAAGAACTACCGCGGCAAGGTCCGCACGGAGCGAATCGGCGGCCTGTTCAGCGAACGCCGGACGGTGCTGAGGATCGCCGGGCGGGACCGCACCCATCTCATCGACGGGGTGGAGAAGCAGATCGACGCCGTCCGGGATGTCGTGCAACGGTTCTCGCCAGAGCCACCCGACGTCCGGGGCGCGCTGTGCTTCGTCAACACTGACGGCCTGCCGCTACTCGGCAGTCAGAGCGTCCGCGGCGTCCTCATCGACGGCACTCGTGCCGTCGCGAAGCTCGCGCGTCGCCCGGGCCCCCTCACAGGGGAAGAGATCTCGACTCTCTACGAGAGGCTCGGCGTGCGTCTGCCGCCGGCATAGCGCTACCTGAGTCCGTGCTCACACGGTCGCGCATGCGGGTCCCACCGCTGCGCCGCGGTCGCGCGCCGGTGGCAGCCGAGGACGGATCATCTAAGCCGACCCACCCGGAGACGCGGTTGTCGCCGAAGGCAGGGCGCCACGATGGGCGTGCAGGTCGGACGACTGCTTATGCAGGCTCGGCCAACCCGTGTCCGACATTCTCCGATGGCCGTTGTGCCGCTACCGGCTCGGTCTTGCGGGTTGATGCTGGCAGGGTCACGTCGCCTGAGGTGCTCACCTCCACGCGGCAGGACTAGTAGGTCCATGACGATCCGGGCGTTTTTGTGCTCGACCTCGACGGATGAACCTCCGACCTGGTCCCTGCCCCCCTGAATTCGGACCCGCACTATCGCTCCCAGTTTCTCGATACGGTCGGCCGATGCAGCTCGCTGCGTGGATCGCAGAGTGGACGAAGCTCGCCGAACACCCGGGGTCTGACCTGCCAAAAGCCAACGCGAGAATCGCCGCGCTGATCGAGTTGTGCACGGTTCCCGTCGATCCCTCTTGGCCGCGACCGGTGCCGAGGACCACCGCTGGGCCGCCGGGCCTTACCGGCGCGGGGACCGCGGAGACCCGAGCGGTCCCGAGCGGGAGGTTGAGCATCAGATCCTGGGTCCTGAAGTGCATGTGGCCGAAGGTCGACTGTGCTGCGGTGGCCGGGTCGTCGACGCGATGAACGCAATCCCGTTGACAACACGCCCCAAGGTTGAGGCGGACATCCTGCTTCTCGTTGATCACGGACACGAGCAGAGGCTATATCTCGCCGAGGTGAAAAAAGGCTCCGACGACCCCTGGTACGCGTCCGTCGAACTGCTCCGCCAACTGCGCCTGTTCAAAGGAAGCACGCACGCCGGCGACTACTTCCACCGTAAGGATCCGAACGTTCATGTCGGGCTTCCGGTAACTGGCCTTGTCCTTGCGCCGAGCGACTTTTACGTCAACGGCCAGCTACTCAATTCGGTGTGGCGCCTCGTCGACGCCGTTCAGAGCCGTGCCGCGCTCGACGTCCGTCTGGCCACCTGGGACGCGGAGACCGGGCAGATCGCCGAGCTCGAGCGCTAGCCACCCGGAAGCGATCAGGTCGATCTCGCTCGAGGTCTCGGCGAGCCACTCAGGAGCGATTCGCCCTCACCTGCCCGTGCTGATTAGCGGCACTCATCCTCGGCGACAGTCGCCTGTCGCCGTAAGCAGGGCCAGCATGAATCGTGTGGGTCACGCCAACCACCAATCCCCCGCTAGTCAGATCGGAAGACTTGTCTATGCGATCAGAACGTCGCCGTGGGCGTCCCCAGCCACATGCACGAAGTGGCGATCGGATTCTTGGCCAAGCACTCGCCCGTCGACGCCAACCCGCATCATCCCCTCGTCGCCGATGCAATTGTGAGCTCTGACCACCGCCGGATGTCGGAAGCAGTCGCCGACCTGGGCGACGGCTGGCGCGTGCTCCACGCCTACAGCGGCCGCGGAGGCGCGGTGACCGCTTCCTTTGGTGCTCGAAGCGAGCCTGACGAGCGGCGAGACGCCTCAACATACGTCCGTCGCTGCCACGATCCTGCCGATGAGCGCCACCCGAGCAAGGAGGAACCCATGAGGTTTCTGATGTTGATCTGCCGCGATGAGTCGATCGCGTTCAGTTCTGAGGACCGCGGAAAAATTGGTCCGCAGGTCCAGGCCTGGGTGACGGAGATGCAGCAGCGTGGCGTGCGCTTGCAGGGCGATGTCCTCGCGAACGTCGATGAAACGACGAACGTCCGCGTGCGCGGGGGCGAGACGGAGGTCGACCGCGGTCCGCGTGCACCAATGTCTGCTCCCGCCTCAGGATTCAATCTCATCGAGTGCGCTGACATCGACGAAGCCATCGAGGTGTCTGCCAAGCATCCCATCGCCCGGTACGGAGTCATCGAGCTACGACTGATCGCCGAAGGCTGAGCTATCGACACTGAGAATCTCGCACCGCCACAATCCAGCGGCGAGGCCGAGGGTGCTGCTTCAGCAATCTCGACAGCGCCCGATGCAAGCTGCCGGACTTCTGCTCCGAGCGCTGAGCGGCCACGAGCTCAGGCTTGTCGTGGCTCGCAACCGCGACTGCTACCGGACAGCACCAGAGACGAGATAGCCGTCGGCGTCGTGGGTGCTCCCGCCATCGATGGGTTGCTTGACGGAACCGCCCCGTCGGCGGCATCGTGTCGCAGAATCCTAAGCTCGCCCACGCATATAGCCGGACAAAATCCCCCGGGCCACGGCAGCCGTTAGTCAGTCCGGCGCGATTCCCTCGTCACCCGCCGGGTACGGGTACTGGTCTGCAGGGTCGTGGTCGCTAGTGAACGTGGTCGGCTCAAGCATCACGTGCAGCGTTCGGAAGACCTGCCGGAGCGCATGTAGGGAGTGCCGGACGGGCCGACCCTGCATCTGCTCCCGATCGAACCTTGCGCCGTCCGGGTGCTGCTTCTGGCCGGGCGCCGGGAGATCGTCTGCCGGGCGCCACACCCACTCGAAGAACACGACTGGGAACGTCATAGGAAACGACCGCCCACGCTCGTCCATCTGAACCGCGTCGGACCAGTCGTGGTGGACGCTATTCCGGACGAAGCGGACGCTGCCCATGACCTCGGCGTCGTGAACGCGGGTTCGCCACTCGTACTTATGCCGCTTCTTCCACAGGGCGAGATCCTGCTCGGCTCGATCGTCTACGGCAGTGGCCCAGTTGAGCGCCTCGAACAGGGCCGTATACGTTGCGACTGGGTCGCGGTTCTTCGAAGCCGTCTCGAACCGATCGAGGGCTCCGGTATAGCCCACGGACATCGCCGCAAAAGTCACCCGAGCCTTATCGCCGGGGCCGAGACGGCTGAAGGTGGGTTCGTCGCTTGGCACCATCGCTCTGAAGGTAGGCGTGCGGACGGACGGAGTCTGGCGGCCGGGCACCCTCCGCCTGGCAACTCCTCCGAGGAGCGACATTCGTTCGCCCAACAGCCCGCCCATCGAACCCACCGGACGATTGCATCGCGCTTGCCCTCGGCTGATAGCCGGCGATCCCTTTGGCGACGTAGGACGCATCCGCGAAGACCGCCGCCAGACGATCGCAACGCCACGAATCCGATCGCCCACTTCGTGCATGGGGCTGACGATCCTACGGCGACGATGCGAACGCCAGGTCGGACTCCGATTCGCCGGTTGTAGGGCGGGAGGTCGTGGCGGGGAGGATCGGCAAATGCCTATGCAGAGCCGTCAACCGAACCATGGCGCCTTCGCAAAACGCCGGCCGCAGGCGCGCCGGCAACGATCGAGAGAATGCGTGCAAAAGGGCGCGCTATCTACGCAGCGACGACTGTCGGCTCGAGCGGGATTCGTGCGGGGCGTGGGGACCGGGTCGGAGGCGGTCGCGCGGGCTGGGCTGGCCTTGACGACCGAGATCGTGGCAAGTAGTCGTCCGGCCTACTCCACTCGTTCAACGTCGGTGGTCAGCAGAGCGCCAGTAATTTCGTCGCCAACTGCGGTCGATTTTTCCAACTATCCGGGTGGCGGGAACGCGTCAATGGCTCGCTCGTGTCCACGGATGCCCGCGTCGCGCAGGAGCCTCTTGAACCAGCTGCGCGCGGTCTCGGTCCGAACGTCCTTGTCCTCTAGAGCTGAGACTTCCTCGAGCGACCAATCCGCGCCTTGCGGGTCAAATGCTCCTTCAGCCCGACGCCATGCCGAGCGCATAAGGGGGACGAACTCGGCCATGCTCGCGCCTGTAACGGAGAGGACCATCTCGATGGCACGCAGCTCGTCGGTGCTCGTGCTGTCTAGTTGTCGGCTCATCGCCGGGACCAGGTGCTCGATCACGGTGTCGAACTCCGTACAGACGAGGAGGAAAAGATCCTCAAGACTTAGCGCGAGGGAGGCCGTCGCGGGCTCTGCGTCTGGCCGAACGACAATGTCAACATTCACCCACGCAGTCCCGGCCGGTTCGATCGTCAGATTCGGCCGCAGATTGATTGCAGCTCGGCCCTCGACAGTCCAACCGCCAAAAACCGTGACTATCGGCGGGCGTTGGTGAGTCACGATGGTGCTTCGGGTCGGATGTACCCAGCGCCAGAAGGCATTAGGAGGAAGCCGGGGTCGTCGGGAGGTCGCAGCCACGATCCATCTCTCGAGTCGCGAGTCGGCTAGGAGTTGCTCGAACAGCTCCTCGTTTTCAGTATCGATCGCCGGCTCAGGTCGAGTGGGAATCGCGACGGCTGCGACGCAGCGCAGGCAAAGCGCCTTCTCCGTGGTATCAACAGCAGGTAGGTAGTGATACGGGTAGACGCGCCCTTTCAGCAAGGACGGCTCAAGCGTGGTGACTGGTTCAGGGTCCGCGGCGTCGGGATGTAGGACCGTGCCGAGCGGCCCGAGCTCAGAGCCAGGCAACTCGCTCGCACTCGCTCCAGCTACATTACGGTTTCCTGCCATTTCATTGGCAAGCTCACGTGCTGCAGGAATGCGGTAGTACGCTGCCGCATGGTTAGCGACCTCGTAGAAGGCCGCGCGGAGTTGCGCAATTGCAGGCTCAAATTCCGACGCGTCATGTGCCCTGGCCTCGACGGCCGTGAGGTACTCGCGGCACGCCGCTCTTAGCTTCTCGACCCACACCCGCGCCTCAGAGTCCGGATCGAGGTTCTGAAGGGTTTGGGTTAGCTGCTCCCGGATAGCCTTGATGGACTCGGTCACGTACGGAGCTTGACCGGCGCGCCCGTGACCTGCGTGTAGGAGCGCGCGCCGGTCTCTCAACACCTCGAACAGCGGGTTCAAAAGTTCTCGATCGCCGGGTCGCACCTCGACGTCGCCGCCAACAGGGCCCCAGCCGGCTCTCAGCGTTCTGAGTCGAAAACGCATCGTTCCCTATGTTCTCACTAGCAATGTTGTGACGAGTTCGGCGGTTGCGATCGGGCCAGTCCTACCGCGTAGAAGGAATCCTCACGGCTCCGTTGTGCCGAACGACTGGTGTGGAACGTTTACGATCTCGGGGGCGCGGTAGAAGAGGGGGCCTAGCCGGCGGTCCGGCGCCGTGATGTCGACCTTCCCGGGGTAGTCGACGAGGCCGAAGTCGCCAACGACCCACGCGTCGCCAAGCCGAAATAGGTTCTCGGGCTTGACGTCCCGGTGATAAATCTTCTTGCTCGCACAAGGTCCGCAAAAGTCTCGGCGCAGCCGCGCCCTACGCCGACGACCGTCGAGAGGTCCACATCGGCTCCAAGCGCGACTCGTACTTCCTCGGCGACTCGGGTCGCCAGCCACGCCTTGCGCGGGGTAGGTGTCGTCAACGCGTTGGTGGCCACCAGCGGGAGCACGCCGGGATGATCGCCAATGGCTCGTAGCGCCTTCGCCTCATCGGAGAACCGCTGAAGGTTGTACCGCGACGGCTCCTTTAATACCTTCAGCGCGGCCTGACCACGTTCTGGGTGCGATGCCATCCAGACCATGCTGCTGCCACCGCGACCCAATGATGACTGCGCAGACCAGTTATCGAATGAGTCTCCAACCTCGACATTGACCCGCCGTCGGGGCATCTTCTTGGTCTCCATCGGCCGGCCCGGCGTGGATGCTAATCCGCTGAGTCGCCAGACCGCCGGCCGCGGTGGACGCCGCCCTCTCAGTGGCGCACCTGCTTGCCGTCGAGGCAGCGATGGCGTGGGGCCTGGCGGTCGTCGACCGCGCGATCCCATTTATCAGCGGCGCGCGTCAAACCGGCGCCTACCTCGGCGACTAGGCGATCGCTGAGTATACCCTCCACCTTCAGAGCGTTGTTGTTGGGACGGCAGCGGCTATAACCGGATTCCCAGGCCCTTCCTCATCAGGGAATTCGGGTTAGGCTCGGCCCGTGACCGACGAAACTAGCTCGTACGCTCAGACTCTTGACCAGCTGCGCGCCACCCGGCCGGCCATTGGTGCGCGGCTACAGGAAGCTGAACAAAACCGAGCCAACCGGCTCAAGAGTTACGTCTCGGGCAGACGACTTGAAGGACTTGAGGAACTCAACGTTTACCTCGAGCGACTCGAGAGAGCGTACGAGGAAGAGGACGAGCTCGCTTCCTTGTCCTTTTTGGTTCGACGCGCCACGCGCGACTTTGAGACGGCCCTAGAGGCCACCCTCTCCGGGTACCAGGGCGTCGCTGCGGACGCGATGCGCGATGTGATGGAGATCGAATACCTTCTGCTCGACTTCGCGGTACACGAGGACCACGCCGCCGAATGGCTCACCTCCGACCGACAACTGCGGCTGCGTAAGTACGGTCCCGCCAAGCTGCGCGACCGTTTGAAAGCAGCGGGACTGCCACCGTTCGCGGACGAGTCATGGGAACCGGTTGACTACAAGGCACACAGCGAGTCGCTGCACGTCAATCCCCAGGAGCCCTTCGTTGGCGCTCGAGGACTCGAATCGTTTGCGGATTCCTGGTTTGCCGACATCGGATTCATCGAGATGTTCGAGCACGCCTGGCGGTTTCTTCAAGCGGCGGAGATGCTCCGGCACATCCGTCTTGGCCGAACCGATAAGTTTGAGCCCCTGGCCTGGATGGACACGTTTCACGACGCTCGTGATCGCACTCGAGAAATGCAGGTGATCATCATCGCGATGATTGAAGGACCTCAGCGACTCGCTGAGCGACTCGGCCGCGAGCCCAATCCCGCAGAAGTACTGCAGTATGTGGCCGACGAGGTCCGCGCTAAGAGCCCGCGCGCGCCGGACTGATGTCTTTAGCCTTTGTGGCGGTCCGCACCACTGCTCTCGACACACAGCAGTTGTGCATCACGTGGTCGCTCCGTCATATCTTGACCGTCATGATGGGTCGGGGGATCGGACCAAGCCGCACCGATTATGACTGCGGAGAACCAAGGCGTTGAGCTAGAGGTGGCACACTCGAGCTCCACGTCGCGAATGTTCTTCGATCCTCGAGCTGATCGCTCGGACGGCGCTGAGATCTTCGAGTCTGCGGCACTCATCGCTGTTAACACGGCGAGCGCTCGAAAGCTGCACCACCTCGCCGCTCTGTCTGCCTCTCTGTTTTTTCGGCGCGACATCAGCGCGGGGCGCGGCGAGTTCCTTACAAAGCTCCTGGATGATTTGACGTACCGCCAACTCGTCTTACTTGCTGCTTTCAGTTCAGGGGAACCCGTTCACGCGTTCCGCGAAGCTGATCCAGCACATAGCGGACGCGTTGTCGCGAGCGATGAGATCGAGAGCGAGATGAACGATCTCGGTGCTCGAGGGCTGCTGGGCACAGCGCAGGCCGGCGGCGTCGTCACCCCTTTCGGCGCGGGCCGCTTTTCGGCGCCGACTGCTGGGTCCGTCGACCTCGGGGATGTGGCGCTGACTGACCTCGGTTGGACGTTCTACGACCTCGCCGATCTCGGCTCGATTACAAACCACGAGCGGATCACGGTGGCGTCGAACGCGATCCGCGTCTTCTGCCGCGGTGACGGCTCGCGCCGGTGGTAGTGGCTACCGCCGGACATCGCTTGCCCCTAAGCACGACGATGTCCGTCTCGCAAATCACTCGTTCGTGCACCACCGCGGAAAGAACGTTCAGTCCAGCTGCGCTCGAGAAGTTCACTGCAGCGCTAGTTGGCCGAGCGTGCTGACACGTTAGTAGCGGACAACCGCTTTCTCGTGGAAGGTCTCGGCGAGACGCCTAACGACCGACGTCAGCAGCCGGGCGTCCGTTCGCACGACCCCTTCCATCGCGCGATCACGCCGAGGCGGACGAGTCCCTCGGAAAGGTGGCACTCGACTGAGTTCAGGTGCGCGAACGTCTGCCGCCGGGGTCGAGGGCATCGGGCCGACCCTGCATGAGCAGATAGTCGATCCCGCACGCCTCAGCGCGTTCCCTCCTATCGGCGAGAAGCGTAGGCCGCGTTCGAGTCGTATAAAAGCCTGTCCCAGCTCGGGCGCGAGTTCAGCCTCAGCTTCTCTATCGTCACCGAGCGATTGGCATCACAATGAGCGGGTTCGCTGGGTCAACCAGAGCCGAGCTAAGAGCAACGCAGGTGCCGCCACAGACTGCGCATATCGCGTCCACCGCTGCGTGGATCGCGATATCAGCGGCAGCGCTTTCGCCACAGACTGCGATGAGAGCAAGCGTGGACGTTCGCGGGCTCGTGCGAATCTCGGCGTCCCGATCGGCATCGGAAGCGATGACCAGAGCGCCATGATCCAAGGTCGGGATGAAGTGTGGGATTCTGGGCGCCCCCGCTGTCTGGAGAAATAACCGCGAGCCGGCCTGGTCAAGATCGACGGGAACGACGGCGGCGGGAAGGTGCGTCGGAAGCCTAGACAAGACAAGCTCGATCTTGGTCAGGCGCGCGGACTGAGTTGGCGCGGGACCAGCCTCCATAGGGCTTAGCTTGACAAAGGATCGAAGCCTTCGGCGAAACAAGGGATCCCAGCGCGGGGGCAATAAGTTCGCGACTCCTCGGGCGACCGCGATGGCAATAGTCAGCCCCGAGAGTTCACGCGTAGCCTGAGGCGCAATCACTAGCTCGACCGACCTCACGCCGTTAAGCGACGCCGACAAGCCGGCATACCCCGCTGCGCTCATTGCGAACTGCAGTCAGCCTGGTGGCTACAGAGCAGATGACGCGGCAAAGGTGGTCGCGAACCCCGCTGGGGTGCGATCGCGGTGGCACTAATGCATGACGCATTCCGATTCATCAGGTTGATGTTGGTGCCGATCTTGAATGGTTTCGGCGCAGGTCGCTCCGGCAGGACGGAGCGAGGACCGAAAGAAAAGGTGGTTTGGACCACGACCTTCGATCGTGTATTTGGCCAGCGGTCGGCTGCTTAGCCGCCAGGCCCAGTGGGTCGGTGAACACCGTGAGCCGGGGCGCCTTTCGCGGAGACTTTGGTTGCCTCGCGTCCGGTAGCGTCGGGTTGCTGGGGCCCTCCACCCGGATGCCCGTGAAGCTCCGCGGACACGACGACAACCCTGCCCGCACAGGCACCTCCTGCAGAGTCCGGGACATCGTCGGTGTAGTAGGAGGCTCAGACATCCGAGTATGGGCCTAACCATGAGTTGCCCGGACTGTCACGCGCTTGCGGCCACACCGCGTTCGGTCTGCTGGCGTCTATGTCATAGTCGCTGTGCTTGAGATCAAAGATCGTTGCCCCAAGCCGGCGCGCCGCGCCGATTGGATTGGCCGGATCGAATCGCACCTCTCCGCGCGTATTTCCGACCCCGTTGACGACGCCTACGAAGTCATGGTGGAGATAGCGCGAGACCTCGTGCAGTTGGCCGATGATGGATAGCGCCGCGCCCGGATACTGCTCTTCTGAAGCCAGCAACAGAGCCGCTCGCTTGCCGGTGAGGCCTTCTACAACCTCGCTTCGGCGTGGATAGCTTTCCGAGATGTAACACACGAGGCGATCGAAGAAGTTCTTCAGGGTCGCCGACATGCCGTACCAATAGAGCGGCGTGGCATAGATCAGGGCCTCCGCCGGTAACACCTGGTCATGCAGGACCCGCCCATAGTTGTCATCGATGGCGCACGTGCCATCCGGCCGCCTGCAGCTCCGGCAGTCCCGGAGCATGTCCCGCATCACCGTGCCCAGATCGATGATGCCGGCAGCATGGCCTGCGGCGCGCGCGCCGTCGGCCGCGGACTCCGCCAACAGACGAGAGTTGCCGTCCTGACGCGGACTTGCACACAGCACCAGAACGCGTCGCACTGCACGGGCTGCGGAGCTCGGGTGCGTCTCGGTCACGGCGCAAACGGGGCTGCGGACGCGAGACGCGACTCACACTCACCCAGGTCGCGAAGCGTGTGGCATCGAGTCAGCGTTTCCGGGCCCGGGAATAACGTCCTGTCGTCTTGGAGCTCGCTGGGCAGACGCCTGCGAGCGGCCTCGTTGGGCGTCGCGAACCCGCCCAGTACGGTTGTGCGGGCGGCGAGCACCGGATCCATCAGCTCGCCTAGCAGGGCCGCCGAAGCCTCGGCATCTGGTGCTGTGCTGGGAATCGCGGCGGCAGTGATCCAGAGCACGGCGCCCTCCTCCGGTACGACGTAGCGGAGGCGCGAATGCTCCCGGGCGGCCCGTGCAGCGGGACCACTCCAGGCATGATGAGCGCGGGCGGCTCCGGAGACGACCGGTGAAATGAAGTCCTCGCTCTGGTAGCCAATGACGCTGGGGCGCTGGTGTCGCAGCATCGAGCTGGCCGCCGTGAGCGCTGATGGGCCAACGTCGTTCGGCCCATGACCGGTGGCGATCAAGGCGGCGCCGACCACCTCCCGGACCTCCTCCAGCATCCCCACGCGGGCTCCGGCTGGCGGATCCAACAGCGCGTCCCAGGAGCTGACCCGTGGCCAGCTGGTCAGGTAGCCGGTCGTTCCATATGCGAATGGGACCGACCAGCGACAGCCGGGATCATGGTCTGCCTCAAGGCTCCACTCAGCCAAGTGCTCGAGCCGCAGCCTGCGGTGCTCTAGCGGAGCGAGACGGCCACAGGCCGCGAGCCGCTCCACCAGATAGTCCGAGGGGAAGATGAGGTCATAGCCGTCACCATCCGCGAGCCTTTGCTCGAGCAACTCGTTGGACACCACAGTCTCGACGAGCAGCTCGCGCCCGACCCGCGCGCCGCCCTCGGTAAGTGATCGGTCCGCAGGCATCCCTGGCCAGGCCAGTACTCGTAGCGGTGGCAGCGCTATCGGACCGCCCTCCAGAACTGGCGCTGGACCGCCATCACCTCACGGAGTCTCTCCTCATACTCGTGGGGCGCGCAGGCGTCAGGCGGAACAAACAGATCGTCATGCTCGAGTTGCCAGCCACCGAGCCCGGCCAGGATCGAACGGTCAAGCATTGGCAGCGTGGAGACGTTGTAGCCCCCCTCGTGGATCACCACCAGTCCGATCCCCAACCGTCGCGCCAGCTCCGCCGCACGCTGCGCCATCGCGCCAAACCCGTGCGCTGAGATGAGCTGGCTCGACAGCGGGTCAGCAGCGTGGCCATCCTGACCCGCGGAGACGAGCAGCAGCTCGGGCTGGAACTCCTCGATGATCGGCAGCGCCACCCGGTCGAGAGCTTCGAGGTGCTCCTGATCCCGGGAGCCCGGAGGCAGAGGAAGGTTGACTGTGTACCCGCGTCCAGCTCCCACTCCGGTCTCGGAGAGCCACCCGGTCCCTGGATACAGAGGCCACTGATGCAGCGAGATAAAGAGCACCGATGGATCGGCGTAGTGGATTTCCTGCGTGCCGTTGCCGTGGTGCACGTCCCAATCGAGGATCGCCACCCGCTCGATGCCATAGACGGCCTGCGCGTAACGTGCCGCGATTGAGATGTGGTTCAGGAGGCAAAATCCCATCGCGCGGTCCACCCCCGTGTGGTGTCCCGGAGGCCGCGTCAGGGTGAACAGGCTGTCGGGCTGGTGGTAAGCCGCCATCATGACGGCGTCGACCGCGCTCAGTGCGGCGCCGCTGGCGAGCAGCGACGTGCGAAAGCTGTCCCGGGAGATCCGGGTGTCGGTGTCCAGCCAGACAGGCGCGTCGTCCGCGCTCGATTCCAGGATCTCGATAAAGCCTTCGCTGTGACTGCGGGCCGCATCCTCTGTACGCGCGTAGCGGGGATAGAGGACGAACAGCCGCTCCCATTCCGGGCTTGCGCGCAGCTGAGCGACGACCTTGGGAATACGCCGGACGTTCTCGGGATGCTCGCCCGGGTCGTGACCACTCTGCGAGGGCAGCAAGACTACCCCGGTGAGGGTCGTGTCTCGTTCGTAGTAGGCATGGGGGACACTGCCCAGCCCCACCGAATCCTCAGATGTCAAATAGCCCATCCTTCGCCGCTCTCAGAGAGGCTCCACCGGGACCGAAGGCAGCCGCCCCGCCGGCGAAGCCGGCGTCGGCTCGGTTGGTCATGAGCACGGTCAGCTCATAGGCAGACGCCATCCCCGAAACCAGGCGGCAGGTGCGCTCCCAGTCGTCGCTCGCCTCGCTCGTTCCCGCCAGGACGAACCTGACTCCAAGCGCCGCGGCAGCCTCCCAGGCTTTCGGCTCCCGAACGTCGGCACCGACCAGGCTCGTAGTCGGCCCGCATGGCAGGGTGACCGCTACAGGCCGCGTGTGTCCCGGGGACCAGAACATCTGCTCATAGCGGCCAGCTTTTGCCTCCACCGACCGCTGTCGCGAACTGGCCACCATCGCCCCGGTACGGCCAAGGAAGGCGGTGACGTAGAAGACGCCTTCCCCCTCCGACTCATACGCCGACGCCGCGAGCCAGGCCCCGTCGGCCAAGGCCGCGGCTTCAGCCACGCTGCGCGCGGGGCGGCGCTCGGCGAGCTCCAAGCCGTGTCGATCACGAGAGCTTGCCATGTAGGGCGTAAAGCTCAGGTGCGGGAGGCAGACGAGTTCCGCCCCCCGCGAGATCGCCCGGATAATCGCGCCGCGCCAGTCGGCATCCGACTCAAGAGCCGCGCGCACGCAGACCGTCAATCCCACCAGACATTCTTGACATGCGAGGTGAGTATCTCGACGCCGGTTTCGGTGACCAGGACGTTGTGCTCGAACGCTCCTGTCCCTGCTCCGGCACGGCCGACCTCGGCCTCGACCGCCATGACCATGTTCGGCTCCAAGACAGCTGTCTCGCCCTGCACGATCGATGGGTTCTCCCAAGCCAGGCCGAGGCTGTGCCCGAACGAGGGATAGCTCTGGCCGAGCATCGCGACGCCCCCCGACGATTCCGCACCGGGTACAGCAAACCCATGCTCACCTAGCCAAGATGCGCCCCGCTCGAACAGTTCGCCGCAGCTCACCCCGGGGGACATGTCATCAATGATGTGCTCGACGACAGACACTGAGGCCTCGAGTACCTCGCGCTGAGCCGGGGTCGCCTTGCGTCCTGCGACCGTCGTGCGGACCATGTCGTAGAAGTAACCATTCACGGTCCCGTACATGTCGGGATGGATCATGTCCCCAGCCTCGAGAGAACGCCGATTGTCCCAAGACGGCATCCGATCCCAGAGGAAATGATCCACGTTCGTACCAGAGGCAACCGGGATGTCGAGCGGGAAAGCCCCCTGCGGAATCCCCCGCTGAAGGGCGGCCAGCACACAGTCGGCTTCGGTCGCCCCGGGCACGGCGGCCGAGACGAACGCCTCAACCATCTCGCAGCCGACTCGCGTCGACTCCCGGATGAGGGAAATCTCGCTCGGGCTCTTGATTCGGCGGAGGTCTTCGATGAGGTCATCCGCCCAGGAGAGCTGCAGATCGGGCAGCTCGCGGCGGATTCCCTCGACCGCGACGTGGAGCAAGCTCTCCCGTCCGATCAATCCGACGCGGCTGGAGCCCAGCCCGCGGGCGCGCAGCGCGTCGGCGAGGCCGGCCCAGAGATCAAGCGAAACCTGAACGTCGCTGATCTGGACGAGGTCATCGCGCCAGTCCGGGATATCGACCACGAGCGTTCCGTCTTCACCCACCGGCATGACGAGCCCCGAGTGGCCCCGTCCAGTCCACGATCCCGGTCGGTCAGGGATCTGGGGGAAGGCCGAGTAGTGGTTGGTGAGATAGACCACGTCGGCACCCCAGTCGGCTCCGTTCGCCCCCCGGCTGACCACGAGCAAGCCGTCGAGCCCGCGTTCGGCGGCGAGCGCGCGAAGCCGTTCACGCCGCCCGGCATACTCGGCCGCCGGGATCACTTCTGTCGGGGATTCCGTCGTTACATTCATCGGTCAACCTCCTCGGGTTCTTCGTACCATCGTTTGCGCTCCCCGACCCTCGCGCGGAGCTTCCATTTGCGTGTCTTGGGCGCGTCCCCGATCGCTCCGGCCAGCGCTCCCACGCGCTGGGCGATCGTGTCCCTCTCCTGAACGGTGAGGGGCTGATCGCCGAGGCCGTCCTTCAGCCGCACCAGGTTGAGCTCGAAGGTGTGCTGTAGCCCCCAGTCATTGGAGGTCAGCGCGACGATTCGCGCGGCATCGATGGCCGCATCGTCACCAGACGAGACCGGGTGGCTGAGCAGAAGGGCGTAGAGATCGCCACGGTCCTTCTCGTTGAGTTGGACGATCTGGAGCTTGGTCATGAGGATCTCGGCCGGGGGGAGCGTGCGAGCGCGGGCGGCGATCCGGGCGGCCAGGGGTAGCTCGTGACACATAGAGAAGCTGTCCACGAAGACGTCAATCTGTCGGGCATGCACCGGATCGTCGTAGAGCAGTCGCCGCGTGCCGTGCAGCGCGTTGAATCGCTCTTGGGGCACGTAGCCGGCCCCCGTGATCAGCTGGTCGAATTCGCGCCGGTCACGCTTGCTGAGGATGAAGTCGAGGTCCTGAACCGGTCGCGCGAAGGCGGGGTGCAGGCGCTCGGCGGCCAGCAACCTGATGGCCATCCCGCCGATCAACCGGGCCGCCACGCCTTGGTCGTCAATCGCGGTGAGCAGACGCTCGGCTTCAGCAACGATGTCGCCCTCGATTGACGGGTCCCGTGCCGGCACGGCCACGGTCATCCGACGACGAACTGGTAGTCGGCCCGGCCGGATCTCAGGTGCAAGAGGGCGCCTGAGATTCGGCCTGTGTGGTAGTCGCTGCCCGGGTTGACACACAGCGTCCGCCCGATGCGGATCGTCCCCCGTGACTCGTGCACGTGGCCGTGCAGGGCCAGCACCGGCTGGAAGCGCTCAATCAGCTCACGCACGGCGGTCGAGCCGACCGGGATCATGTTCGGCTGCCCGGCCGTCGCAACGACCCGCAGCTCGTCGTCGAGTTGCGGTGCGGTGTCGAGCTGGGAGTCGTAGGGCGGCACGTGGAGGTTGAAGATGCAATGGCTCATGTCATCGATCTGTTCGGCCAGTGCCTCCACTCGCCGGTACAGCTCATCTTCTTCCAGCTCACGCGGTGAGTCGAACGGAGTGATGTTCGAGTAGCCGAGCGAGACCATCGTGTAGCCCCCGAACTCGACCGTCCGCCCGTCGCACGCCTCCACCCGGGCGGCGCGCTCGATCGCCGCGTCCACCCCAGGTGGATCATCGTTTCCTGGCATCACGAAGCAGCGGATGGCGGGATCGCTCAGACGCTCCGCGGCCAGGGCCAACCACCGGTCGAAGGTCACGAGCATCACGTCGGCGAACCACGCCTCTCGCTCCTCGACTGTGAGGCCGGCAACGCGCTCAACCTCAGCCCTCGACATGGCGTGTGGGTACATGCCGTTGGAGCGGATCCGGTGCTCCAACACGTCTCGCTCCTCGGGTGTTGCCGCCCGCTCGGGCTGCCCGAAGAGCTCGGCCGTGACAGCGCCGTCGGGCTCTTCGACGAGTGGGATCACCGCCTTGCCGGTGACGTCGCCCCCCATCACGATCACCGGGGCCCGATAGGCCTGTGGCGCGTGGAGAAACTTGCGCCACAGGACCTCGGTGCCGTGGATATCCGAGGCGTAGTACAGGCGCAGACCTCCGTTCCCGGAGCCAGCGCCTGACTTCCGACGAAAGATCGGCACCCGCTACTCCGGTGGTAGCTCGAGGTAATTCAGATCCAAATCGATCCCCTGCCGTCGCCGGATTCCACGAGAGATGAAGTAGACAGCGATGGCGACGACGTAGACGGCCAGGGCAAGCCACACCTTCCCGGGGTTCTGGCTCAGGCTTGCCCCCGAGCCCGGGTCCCAGAGCAGCACCGCGATAGCCGCTCCAAACCCCAGCACCGCCAGCACGCCGACGATGCTCAGGATGGGCAGGCCAGCCACGTGGCCGCCGTAGGGGGAGTTCTCCACCATCGCACGTTGGCGGTACGGAAGGACGATTGCGCCAATGGCGGTGACGAATAGGGTCAGTGTCAATCCGAGCAGCACCGACAGCGTGGAGAACCACGTGGTGAAGGCATAGATCGCGGTGCTTCCGATCGCCAGCAACGTGACGATGGCGATCGCCACCACGGGTGAGTGGGTGCGGCTATCCACATGCGACAGACGCTCGGGCATGATCCGGTCAAACGACCAGGCGAACATGCTGCGGCTGATGAGGACCATCGTCTGCGGCAGCCAGATGAACAGGCCGAGCGTGAAGCCGATGATGATGATCGCGCCGAGCACCCATGTCCCGGAGGCGATGCTCATGATCTCGGGGTAGGCCGGGGGGCCGGCAGTGAATCCGTAGCTGGCCGGACTGGCCAGCCCGAGCATTCCGTTGAACGTGTAGCCGGTCACGTGCAGGTAGGTCGGCAGCAGCAGACCGAAGAAGATCACGGCAACGAGTACCGCGCCGGGAATCGAGAGCAGATGCGTGCGTTTGCGCAGCCGGATCTCGCCGGCGAAGTAGTTACTGGCGTAGAGGAACCCGAACACGTACCAGAACACGGTGATCGACTTCAGCGTCGGAGTGGTACTAAAGCCGGTCGGGGCAAAGCCCGCTTTGTGAGCGGAGCTGGCCAGCGCTGCGGAGGCGTGATGCGTCCCGAGGTTCGCGGCGTAGCTATTGAAGTTGGACACGAAACCGGCGTGACTCTGGAAGAGGCCGACGAACACCGGGATCAGAAACGTGCCCAGGATGTAGATCGCGAAGGTCAGGACCTGTAGGCGCAGGAACAGCTGCAGGCCGCCTTTTATGAACAGCGCGGCCGAGATGAGGATGGCGACCGTGCCGGTGATGAACAGGGCGTAGGGGTGAGAGAACCAGTTGCCGAAATCGAGCCAACCGCTCGAGCCGGTGAAGCCCCCCATCATCCTGCCGAAGGCGCCGAACCCGTAGGTGGTCATGTAGGTCGTGTAGACGCCGTAGATGATGGCCAGCCAGAAGCAGAAGCTGAAGTTGGCCGCAAAGCCGATCGACGGGTGCAGAGAGCGACTGTTGAACACGTAATCCCCACCCGTTCGGGGCATGATTTGCGCCAGCATCGCGTAGACAAATGCGCCCGGCAGGCCAAGAGCCGCGGCCAGGAAGAAGGACAGGATCATGTTTGATCCGAGGTAGGTCGACCCGTACAGCAGCCAGGCGAACGTGAACGAGAGCGCCACGCTCGCCCACATCACGTTGTAGAACAGGGCGTCTGAGGTACGCGCTTCGCGGACCAGCCCCGTGGCCTTGCGAGTGAACAGGCCCGGTGCGGGACCGCTCGTCTTGACGCTTCCTGTAGTCATCTGATGCCTCCTATGGCATTCGCCGCCGCCCTGACGTCAATGCCCACAGGCAGTTGGGCCAGGTAGTCGACTCGGTCATCCGCGGGTTCAGGGTGAAAATCAACCGCGAGCAGTTGCTCGTCCTCGCCGGCTTGGGCTTCGATCGTCCCGTCGGAACGTACGGCGCGGCTGCCGCCGAGGAATGCGAGACCAGCTTCCTCGCCGCATCGGTTGCAGTAGAGATGCGGCAGTCGGTTATCGAGGGCACGAGCCTGGGCCGCGATCTGGTGATCGCTGTAGAACGGGTCCATGTTGGCGGCGGCGGTGACCAGCAGGTCGGCTCCTGCTCGCGCTAGCGCTCGTGCGAGCTCGGGAAACTCCATGTCGAAGCAGATCAGCGGGCCGACGGACCGGCCGGCCAGCACCGCGAGCACCAGCTCCTCGCCTGGCTTGAACACCACCCGCTCTTCGCCGAAGAGCTGCACCTTGCGCTGGACGGCCACGAGCTCGCCGCGCTCATCGATAAGGGCGAGCGCGTTGCTAAAGCCACCTCCTCGGCGCTCGGCAAAGCCAACCACCACCGCCGTGCGCGACCGTGCGGCGGCAGCCCGAAGGCCGGCCACGCATTCCGACGTCGGCTCTAGCGCCAGCGCCCCGACGCGCTCGAGGTCATAACCGGTCAGGTAGAGCTCGGGGAAAACCACGATCTCGGCATCGGCCGATTCCACGATCTCGGTGGCGCGCCCCGCGTTGGCCGCGGGATCCCCCGGCACCGGCGAGAGTTGTGCCAGCAGGGCCTTCACCGTGGTGCCAGCGGCGCCTTGAGATCCCGGCCGGCACCGGCGTGGAAACTCATTGCTTCGAGAGCGATCCTGCCTCCGAGCAGGGCGGTGCTGGGAGTCGGATCGAGGCTCGGTGCCACCTCGACCACGTCGACGCCGAGTAGCCCGGGGGCGCTGACGCCGCGGACGAACTCGATGGCCTCGCGCGAACTGAAAGCCGCCGGGGGTCGGGCAGCACGTGCCCGGCGCATGGGCAGCGTCGAGACTGTCGATGTCGAAGGACAGGTACGCTCCGTCCGTACCGTCCCGAACCACCTCGAGAGTTCGCTCAATCGCCCAGGCCACGCCGCGCGCCCAGATCTCTTCGAGCCAGATGACCGTAATCCCGTGCTCGCGGCAGTAGGCGAGCTCGGTGCGCGGATTCATCCATCCGGAGACGCCAACCAGCGCGATTTTGGCGGGATCGAATCCGGCGTCGACAGCACGAGTGATGGGACAACAATGGCTGAGCAACTCCCCTCCGACGTCGGGCGCGGTGTCCAGGTGCGTGTCGACCAGAATCAAGCCGGGGTTCTGATGGACCGCGCGCGTGGCCCGCACCGCCGGGATGGTCACCGAGTGCTCGCCGCCGAGCGTCACGGGAAGCGCGCCGCCACGCAGAATCTGCTCGATGTCTGCCTGGGCGCGCTCGAACGTGCGCGCTGGATCTCCGGGAATCACGGCACAGTCACCGCAGTCGACCGGAGCAAGCACGTCAGCGACGTCGAAGTCGAGCATGGCGTTGTAAGTCAGGAACTGGACCGAGACGTCCCGGATGCCACGCGGGCCATAGTTCGATCCGGTCCGGCTGATGTTCGTGGCGTCGAACGGGACCCCGTAAATCGCCGCCCCGGCCCCTGCCTCTCGGATCGCTTCGGCGTGTGCCGCAACGTGGGGAAAGCGCATGAATGATCCCGCCAGTCCGGCGTGCAACAAGCTCGTCCACATCGTTGGGTCGACTGGCTGGTCTCGGTTGTGCCCATGTGACCTTTCTTGCAGTGCAAAAGCGCTTTTGCGCACTCGACTGCGCAGCCTTGCATAAGCGCTTTTGCAAGTCAAACGCCTCCGACGCTAGAGTCGGCCACTGATGCCTGGGCCGGACCAAGATCGGCGACGTCGCCGAGTGGCGGGCGTCTCCATCACGACGGTGTCGCATGCGCTCAACGGCAAGGGGCGGCTGACCGAAGAAACTCGCCAACGTGTCCGCGCCGTTGCCGAGGAGCTGGGCTACAAGCCGAGCGCGTTGGCCCGCGGGCTGGCCGGGGGGCGGACCGGGATGCTCGCACTGACCGTGTCCTTCGTTGACGATCTCGCGCTGACCTTCGGTGATTACGACTACTTCATGCAGGTCATGAACGCGGCCACCTCAGCGGCGCTTCGCCGAGGCTTCTCCCTGACCCTCGTCCCCGCCGCAGCGACCCGCGAGGTACTGGAGCGGCTGCCACTCGACGGCGCTGTGGTTGTCGATCCCGTCCCTGGTGATGAGATCGTCGATCTGCTCGACGAGCGCGGCGTTCCCGTGGTGACGACGGGTCGGCGGCCGGACGGGCCGACCGACGCCTGCTGGGTCGACAACGACCACGTCGCGGGCACACGGGCCGTGATCAAGCATTTGGCCGACGAGGGAGCCGCGCGCATCGCGCTGCTGACCGCGCCGGCCCTGCAGTCCTACACCATCGACGCCCTCGAGGCCTTCGAGGCCACCTGTGGCGAACTCGGCTTGGCGGGGATTGTCGAGGTCGTAACCGACTCACTCAGTGAAGGCGGAGCCTATGCGGCTGCGTCGCGGCTCCTGGATTCCGAGAACCCGCCGGACGCGATCTACGCGACACTCGACCGCCTAGCTCTCGGAGCGCTACTTGCTGCCGAGGCCAAGAATGTCCGTGTTCCGGACGACCTCCGCGTGGCCGGATGCACCGACAGCCAGGCTGCGCAGTCGTCGCGTCCGGCCCTCACCGCACTGAGCCTGAATCCCGAAATGATCGGCACCCAGGCAGTCGACCTCTTGGTCACCTTAATCGAGACCGGGAAACCGGCCACGCCGTGCCGGATTGTCCCGTTCTCATTGATACCGCGTGCGTCGACGCTGATCGGGACGTCCGTCGCGATCGGTCGCTCACGTACTCGCCGAGCCGTCAGCTAGCTACTGGCCGACCAATAACTGTGACTGCGACTGAAACGAACGGGTGGCGGAGCGATCTCCTGCACCCGGTTCGCAGTGAGTACGCTCTGGCTCCGTGGGCGCTCCGCGATGCGGGTCTGGGCTACGGCCAGCGGGCACCGCTTGAGCACAAAACGCTTCGCCGCCGCCGGCGAACCCCAGCCGGGGGAACGCTGCCCTCACCCGGATCAAGGACTCCTGCTGGTTGACGATCCGATAGCGGTTGGCGAGGTTTCGGCGGAGCACGAACGGCACGACCGCGGCAGGTTCCGCCCTCGTGGCCCGGCCCGTCGCGAGGCGTTGCTCGACGCCGTACTGCAGATCGTGGCTGCCGTCGGTCCCGAAGCGGTGACACACCGTCGCGTGGCGGAGACGGCCGGGCTGCCTCTGGCATCGACCACCTATTGGTTCGAGTCCAAGGAGGCGATGTTGGCGGCGGCGTTCACCCTCGCTTTCGAGCGTGATATCGCCTGGCTGCGCACGCGCACCTTAGAGCTCTCGACAAGTGATGCGCCACTGCAAGCGGCGGTCGATCTGGCCTCAGGGTCACCCGAATCGCACCAGCACCCCGGGCGGGGATCATTAGTCGCCGCATATGCCCTTTGGCTCGAGGCCGCGCGCCGTCCGGCTCTGCGCGAAGTCAACCGACAGTGGACCAATGCCTATGTCGACGCGGTCGGCGAGCTGCTGGGGCGGGCCGGGTCAGGCAACCCGAGTCGCGACGCAGAGCTGCTCATCGGCGCTGTTGACGGCCTCCGGCTGGACCGGCTGGCGTCGGGTGAGAAGCCGGACGTGCGGCTGCCCATCCAGCACTTGGCGGCGGCGTTGGTCGCCTCCCCCTCGGTGTAGGCCGTGCTCACTCAGGAGGGATCGCCGTTTGACAGGTGCATCGGCCCCTGCCAACGCCCACGCCAACCGGATGCAGATCTCGGGGCATATTGGGGACATGGTCCATTTAGGGCCTGGATCCGTCCGGCCATAATCTGCCCGATACCAGCTACTTCTCAGTGCCGCCGGTGGGACTCGAACCCACGACCGTCGGATTAAAAGTCCGCTGCTCTACCAACTGAGCTACAGCGGCGGGCTGGGCAATAATGGCAGTCACGGGCGCTGGCGCGGCTGCAGGCCGGGGGGTTCTGCATTCTGCGATCGAAAATCGACGCTTATGTACATACCGTCCGCCGGCCGGGCCTGGTCGCGCCCCCCGCGGGACCCGTGCCGGCAAGGCAACCGCGGCCGGCTAACCCCGGTAGGCGACGGTTTCGATCTCGACCAGCATCCGGGGGTCGAACAGCCCGGCTACTTCGACCATGGTCATCAAGGGGCGAGCGTCCCCCATCACGTCCGCGAAGGCGCGCCCGACTTCATCGCCGCGGGAGATGTCGGTCACGTAGACGCGGATCTGGATGACCGAAGTCAGCTCGCAGCCCACCCTCGAGAGCTCGTGTTCGACCTTGCCGAGGATTTCGATGGTCTGCTCGTAGCCGCTCGTGCCCATGACCATGCCCGAGGGATCGACCGAGGTCGTGCCGCCGACCAGCACGAAGTCACCGGCCACGACAAGCCGGCTGTAGCCGAACTGCTGCTCGGCCGGCGAGGGCGGGTCCCCACCCAGCCGCTGCACCGGGTCCTCACCCAACCGCTGCACCGGGTCAGAGCCGGGACTCAATGCCGGAAGTGGCGCCGGCCGGTGAAGACCATCGTCGCGCCCGCTCGGTCGACGGCCTCGACGGTCAGGGAGTCGCGCTTGGACCCGCCCGGCTGGATGATCGCGGTGACCCCGGCCTCGAGGGCCAGCTCGGGCCCGTCGGAGAAGGGGAAGTAGGCGTCGGAGGCCATCACGCCGCCCTTCACGCCGTCGAGAGCCTTCTCGATGGCCATCCGGACCGCGTCGACGCGGCTCATCTGGCCGGCGCCGATACCGACCGTGGCCAGATCGCGGGTGATCACGATGGCGTTTGACTTGACGTGTTTGCACACCTTCCAGGCGAAGCTCAGCTCCTGCCATTCGGCCTCGGTGGGCCGGCGCTCACTGACCACCTGCATTTCCCCCCGCTCCTCGGTGTCGCCATCTCGATCCTGGACGAGCATCCCTCCCATGACCTGGCGCAGTTGGGGCTCGATCATGTCCGGGAAGCGCTGCTCGCGGTCATCGAGGATGCGGGTGTTGGGCTTTCGGGCCAGCACCTCGACGGCGTCCTCGTCGTAGCCACGCGCGAACAGGACCTCGATGAACTGGTCGGAGAGGACCTCGGCAAGCGCAGCGTCGACCGATCGGTTCAGGCACACCACACCGCCGAAGGCCGACATCGGATCGCAGGCAAAGGCGCGCTGGTAGGCCTCCAGCGCCGTGGCTCCGACGCCCACCCCGCAGGGGTTGTTGTGCTTGATGATGACGCAGGCCGGGATCTGGAACTCGTTCAGCAGGAGCCGTCCGGCGTCGAGGTCGAGCAGATTGTTGAACGAGATCGGCTTGCCGCCCAGCTGGGAAACCATCGACAGGACGTGGACACGGCCGCCCACCTGCGAGTAATAGGCCGCGCGCTGATGCGGGTTCTCGCCGTAGGCCAGCTCGAGCTCCTTCTCATAGGCCCGCACGAACAGGGGCGGGAAGTCCTCCCGCTTCTCCTGGAACCAGCGGGCGATCGCGGTGTCATAGCGGGCGGTGTAGGCGAAGGCCTCGGCGGCCAGGCTCTCGCGGGTGACCATGGACAGGCGCCGGTCGGCCTCGCGCAGTTCGTCCAGCACGGCGTCGTAGCTCTCGGGGCTGACCACGGCCGCGGCGAAGGCGTGGTTCTTGGCCGCCGCGCGGATCATGGTCGGGCCACCGATGTCGATGTTCTCGATCACCTCAGCGTCGGAGACGCCGCGGCGGGCCGCGGTGCGCTCGAACGGATACAGGTTCACGCAGACCAGATCCACGTACTCGACCTCATGCTCCTGGGCGGCGGCGGCGTGCTCAGGGTTGTCGCGCACGGCCAGCAGACCCGCGTACAGCTTCGGGTGCAGGGTCTTGACCCGTCCGTCCATGATCTCGGGAAAGCTGGTCAGATCGCTGATCGCGCGGACGGGAATCCCTGACTCGCTCAGCTCGCGGGCCGTGCCGCCGGTGGAGATGACCTCGACGCCCAGCTCCACCAACCCCCGGGCGAAGTCGACGATGCCCGTCTTGTCTGAAACGGAGAGCAGGGCCCGGGCAACCTGAACGTCCGGCACCCCGATCTGCTGGGCGCGGGCGGGGTCTGCACTGGCGTCCATATCCGCTTACGACTTTACCGAGACAACCCGACGTGGGTTGGCGGGATCGATGGCGATCGCTCCGGCGCCGATCAGTCTCACCGCCTCGGGTAGGAGCTCGTGCTCGATCGGATGCAGGACCGCGAGGACCTCCTCGGCCGAATCGGCCTCGGGAAGCTCGACGGCACGCTGGAGAATGATCGGCCCGGTGTCGACTCCCCCGTCGACGAAGAACACCGTCACTCCGAACACCTTGACCCCGTAATCGAGCGCCTGCTGGACCGCCCCCAGGCCCGGGAAAGCGGGCAGCAGCGAGGGGTGGACGTTGATCACCCGGTCGGGAAAAGCAGCCAGGAAGTGGTCACCGAGCAACTGCATGTAGCCGGCCAGGACGACCAGCTCGACCCCGCAGGAGCGCAGCCATCCGGCCATCGCCGCGTCGCGCCGGGCTCGTTCCCCGTACTCAGCCAGGGGGAACGCCCGGGTGGCAAGATCCGCGCGACGGGCACGCTCCAGCGCCGTGGCCTGCGGCTTGTCGGAGCCGACCGCGGCCAACTCGACTCCGTCGCGGCCGTGCACGCGGTCGATCAGTGCCTGCAGGTTGGTGCCGGCACCGGAGGCGAGGACACCGACCTTCATGCCGCCTGAAGCTTGGGAAAGCGGCCGCCGGTGGAGCGCAGGCGGCCGTCGTGAAGCAGGTCGTCCACGCGGCCCAGGACCTCATCGGAGCGGAGGTGGGCGAAGGTGCCGTATCCGTCGAGCCCATCGTAGGCGTACTGGGCCACGACCTTGGAGCGGCCGCCGCGAAGGATCTCCACCGCCCGCGTGCGTCCCACCGGCGGGGAGGCGGCGATCACCACCTCGAGGATGGCCTGGTCCAGATCGCCCGCCGCCGCCGGGTCGAGCTTGCGCCGCGCGGCCGGCCCCGGATCAGCCGGCGCGGCCGAGGGCGAGCAGACATCGCAGCAGGCCACCTCAGCCGCGCCGGCCGAGGGGTCTCCGAAGTGAGCCAGGAGCGCCGCGCGCCGACAGCGCACCCCCTCCACGTACTGCCATATGGCCCGGTACTGGGCCCAGCGCACCTGCTCGGCCTCGCGCACCGAGCTCAGGCAGAGGGCGGCCGTCCGGCGGTCAAAGCCGCCGGTGATGCGACCGGCGGCGCGGTCGGGTGGAGCTGGACGCGGGGCCAGCACACCGGCCCGGGCCAGATGACCGATGATCGCGCGGATCGAGTCCTCGTCGCCGCGGCGGGCGGAAAGCTCGGACAGCCCCACGTCATAGGCGCCGTCCACTCCGGCCCAGTTCAGCTTCTCGCCGACCCGCTGGAGATCCTCGAAGGCCACCTTGGCTCGCTGAATGAAGAACACGTGCAGGCCCTTGTCCCGCTGCTCGGCGAACAGCAGGCAGCGCGCGGGGCGGCCATCGCGCCCGGCCCGGCCCGCCTCTTGGTAGTAGGCCTCGAGCGAGCCCGGAACCGAGGCATGGCAGACCGTGCGCACGTCGGACTTATCGATCCCCATGCCGAAGGCATTGGTGGCCACGATGACCCGCGCCTGGCCGGACATGAAGCGCTCCTGGATCTCAGACCGGGCGCCGCGGTACATCCCGGCGTGATAGGCCAATACCGGCTCGCCCAGGGATCGCGCCAGACCGCTCGCCAGCTCCTCGGTCGCCCCGCGGGTCCCCGCGTACACGATGGCCGGAAGCGCGTCCGGCTCCGATAGCGCCGCGGCCAGCCGCCGCTCCTTGTCGCGACCACCACGGCACGGCACCACGGCGAAGCTCAGGTTCGGGCGATCAAACCCGGTTATCACCCGCGCCGGGTCACGCAATCGCAGGCGCCGGACGATGTCGTCGGCCACCTGGGGCGTGGCCGTGGCGGTCAGAGCCATCGTGGCCCGAGCACCAACATGCTGGGCGGCATCGGCCAAGGTGAAATAGTCGGGTCGGAAGTCGTGGCCCCATTGGGAGACACAGTGGGCCTCGTCGACCACGAACAGACCGATGCGCGTGCCGGCCATGGCCCGTGCGAAGGCGGGGGCGCCGAAGCGCTCGGGGGCCACGTAGAGCAGGCGGAGCTCGCCGTTGTGCGCCCGCTGAACCGCTTCGGCGTTGGCGGCCTGGCCGCGTTGAGCATTGACCAGAGCAACGCGCCCGGGGGCGATCGCCTCCAGCGCCGTGACCTGATCGTGCATCAGGGAGACCAGCGGCGAGACGACCAGCGTCAGGTCATCGCGCATCAGGGCCGGCAGCTGATAGCAGAGCGATTTTCCCGATCCGGTGGGCATGACCACCAGCGCGTCCCGCTCGCCCAGCCCGGCCTGCACCGCCTCGGCCTGACCGGGGCGGAAGGAGTCAAAACCGAACAGTTGACGCAGCGAGCCGGAAGTGTCCATGGGGCGGCCGAGCTTAGCGCCGGGGTCGGCTGACCCCACGGCCGGGATCGCCCGCCGCGCGGGCCGATTCGCCTAAGGGGTACGGCCTCAGCGGGTAAGGGCCAAGGCCCCCAAAGTGGTGGCGAAGTCCCGATGTGGCCAGCGGCGGCTTAGTCGATATTGGTCACATCAGGGAACCAGTAGCGAAAGGAAAAACATGCGCCCGACAAACCCCAACCACCAAGCCCTCACTCGTGTTCGTCGGGTCTGGAACGAGCTCGACTACACCCAGCGCCGGCTGTTCGAGATCCGCACCGGGGTTCCGGTGACCGGCCAGACCCGCCCGCGCGACCATCAGCCGGTGCTGGCGCTCGAGGACCTCTACCGTCGCGACCGGCGGCGCTGAACTCGCTCAGGCCTGGATCAGAGGCAGCGCGTTCTCGAGCGCGTACTTGCCGTTCGCGCCCTCGGTCCCGGCCAGCGGATACTCGCCACTGAAGCAGGCGTCGCAGTGGGTCTCGCGCGGCTGGCCGATCGCCTCGTAGACACCCTCGAGCGAGAGGTAGTGCAGCGAGTCGGCGCCGATCTGAGCGCCGACTTCGCTGATCGTCCGGCCGTGGGCGATCATCTCCTCGCGCGTCGACATGTCGATGCCGTAATGACACGGATGCTTGATCGGGGGTGAGGAGATCCGGATGTGCACCTCGGCGGCGCCCGCGTCGCGCAGCATCTGGACGATGCCGGGCATCGTATTCCCGCGCACGATCGAGTCGTCGACCACGATCAGCCGCTTGCCCTCGACCACTTCGCGGATTGGGTTGAACTTCATCCGCAGGCCATGGCGACGGAGCTCCTGTCCGGGCTGGATGAAGGTGCGGGCCACGTAGCGGTTCTTGATGAAGCCATCGTCCTGGGGCAGACCGGCGGCCCGGGCCAGTCCCCGGGCGGCGGCGTTGCCCGAATCGGGCACCGGAATGACCACGTCGGCGTCCACCGGAGACTCCCGCCACAGGATCTCGCCCATCTTGGCTCGGGCCACCTGGAGCACGGTGCCACCCAGCCGCGAGTCGGGCCGGGCGAAATAGATGTACTCGAAGACGCAGAAAGCGTGTCGGTCGGCTCCGGCCACTAGCCGGGACTTGATGCCGCGATCGGTCAGAGTGACAACTTCCCCAGGCTGGACGTCGCGGAGGTAGCGGGCGCCGATCAGGTCAAACGCGCAGGATTCACTGGCCACGCAGTACGCCGGCGCACTATCGCCAGTGCTGTCGATGACTCCGAGGGACAACGGACGCAGGCCGTGGGGATCGCGGAAGGCGACCACGGCGTCGTCGGTCAGCACCACGGTTGAGAAGGCCCCCTTCAGTCGGGGCAGGACGTCGGCGACGGCATCCTCAATTCGCTGCGCCGGGTGGGTGGCCAGCAGCGCGGCGATGATCTCCGAGTCCGAGGTCGAGCGGAAGGGCACGTCGCGCCCCCGCAGTTCGGCGTGAAGCTCGAGGGCGTTGATGAGGTTGCCGTTGTGAGCCAGGGCCAGGGTCCGGCGGTCATCCCGGACGATGGGCTGCGTGTTCTCCCATTCCGAGGATCCAGTGGTCGAATAGCGCACATGTCCGATGCCCATCTCGCCCACCAACGAGCGCAGGGTGTGCTCGTTGAAGACCTGGGAGACCAGCCCCTGGTCGCGAATGGCCATGATGTTCCCGCCCCGCGCAGCGGTGGCTATACCGGCCGATTCCTGGCCGCGATGTTGGAGCGCGAATAGGGCGAAGTACGCGAGTCGGGCGACGTCGTGCTCGGGGGCGTAAATCCCGAAGACACCGCACTCGTCGCGAGGCCCATCGCGATGGTCGAGCGGAGAAGCCATCCAGAGCGCCTGCTGTCTAGGCTACCAGCGGGTTCACAGGAAACCGGCCAACCCGTACTCCCGCGCCTCGGCGAGTTCGGAAATTGCCACGTTCAAGTGGTCGGCGAGCTCCAGATGTGAGCCCCCCACCCGACCGATAAGGGCCAGGCCCTCAAGAGCCGACGGCGGTCCGGAGACCAGAAAGGCCCGCCCGGGCGCCTCGGCAAAGACGTCCAAACCAGCCGGGGCCTGCACGGTCGCGCCGATCCGGCCGGCGATACAGCACTCGGCCAGGGCGACGGCCAGGCCGCCCTCGGCGACGTCGTGGGCGCTGGTGAAGGCACCCGAGCGAATTCCGGCGCGCACGGTGGCGTGGGCCGCGCGCGCGGCGTCGATATCGAGCTCGGGCAACGGCCCGGTCGGCGCCTGGCCGCGGAGCTTGGCCAGCTCGGATCCGGCGCTGGCGGGGGCAAATTCCCCCACCAGGGCGATGACATCCCCAGCCTGGGCAAACCCGGTCTGCCCGGCGCGAGCGGCGTCAGGCAGGCGTCCGACCATGCCGATCACCGGCGTGGGCAGGATCGGGCCGGCCGGCGCCTCGTTGTACAGCGAGACATTGCCGCCGACCACGGGTACGTCCAGGGCCTGACACGCGGCCGTGATGCCCTCGACCGCCTCCACCAGCTGCCAGGCCACATGGGGCTTCTCCGGGTTACCGAAGTTCAGGCAATTGGTCAGCCCCAGCGGCTCGGCCCCCACGCAGGCCAGGTTGGCGGCGCACTCGAGGACCGCCTCGGCCGCTCCGGTTCGTGGCTCACAGGCCACGCGACGCCCATTGCCATCGATGGAGACGGCGATCGCACTCCCGTCGGGAAGCATCAGCACCGCGGCGTCGGCCTGGTCGGGACGGCGCACCGTCCGCGACTGCACGACCGGGTCGTACTGCTCGAACACCGGCCGGCGGGAAGCGATGTTCGCGCTGGCCATCAGCGCCAGCAGGATGCCGGCCGGGTCGAGATCGGAACCCAAAAGCGCGGGCCCGGGTCCGTACAGCTGCTCGGAGGGCGGGGAGGGCTCGAGGTCATACAGCGGGCAGTCATCGACGAGGATGCCGACGGGCAGATCGGCGGCCACCTCCGGGCCGGCGAGCACGCGCAGGCGCCCGCTGTCGTTGACCTCGCCGATCGGCGTGGCCAGCGTCTCCCAGCGCTCGCAGACCGCGATCACCTCGGGCACTCGGTCCGGCTCCACGACGCAGAGCATCCGCTCCTGAGACTCGGAGACCATGACCTCGAACGGCTCCAGGCCCGCCTCGCGCAGGGGAACCCGCGCCACGTCGATGTCCAGTCCGAGCCCGCCCTTGGCCGCCATCTCGGACGCCGAGGAGGTCAGGCCGGCCGCGCCGAGATCCTGGAGGGAGACCAGCAGCTCGGAGTCGAGCAGCTCCAGGCAGCACTCGAGCAGCTTCTTTTCGGCAAACGGATCGCCAATCTGGACCGAGGGGCGCTTGGCCGCATCCCCCTCGCCGAGTTCAGCGCTGGCCAGCACCGAGGCGCCGCCGATTCCGTCGCGGCCGGTCAGCGCTCCGAGGAGCACGAGCACATTGCCCGGACCCGCCGCGGCACTGCGGATCAGCCGGTCGTGTGGAGCCAGGCCCAGGCACATGGCATTGATGAGGCAGTTCTGCTCGTAGCTGGGCTCGAAGTAGATCTCGCCCCCCACGGTGGGCACGCCGATCGAGTTGCCGTAATGGCCGATTCCCGCCACGGCGTGCTCAAGCAGGTAGCGCGACCGGGCGGACTCGGCCGGCTCGCCGAAACGCAGGGAATCGAGTACGGCGATCGGCCGCGCGCCGACCGCGAACACGTCGCGCAGAATCCCGCCGACCCCGGTGGCGGCACCCTGGAAGGGCTCAACGGCACTCGGGTGATTGTGTGACTCGACCTTGAAGGCCAGCCCCAGGCCGCCGCCGACATCGACCACGCCGGCGTTCTCACCCGGGCCCATGAGCACGTGTGGGCCCTCGGTGGGCAGGCGGCGCAGGAGCTTCTTGGAGTGTTTATAGGCGCAGTGCTCAGACCACATCAGGGAGAGCATGGCCAGCTCGGTGGCGCTGGGCTCGCGACCCAGGCCCTCGAGGATCAGCTCGTACTCGAGGTCGGTGAGGCCGAGCTCGCGGTGTCGCGCCGGGGGGTCAGACGGCAAGGCGGTCGGCAACCTGGGCCTTGATCGATTCAAAGATGCTCAGTCCGTCGACCGAGCCGGTGAGCGGATCCACGGCGTGTTCCGGATGGGGCATGAGCCCAAACACATTCCCGTCGGCGTTGCACACCCCGGCGATGTCGCGCAACGAACCATTGGGGTTGTGGCCCGGCGCGTAGCGCAGCAGCACCTGGCCGGCGGCCTCCAGACGGCGAAGCTCGGGCTCCGGGGCGTAGAAGCGGCCGGTGGTGTGCTTGACCGGAATCGACAGTCGTTGCGCCGGCGGACACGCCCGAGTAAACGCGGTGTCGGCCTGAGCCACCTCAAGCTCGACCTGGCGGAAGATGAAGCGCAGGGAGGTGTTGGGCAGCAGCGCACCGGGCAGCAGACCCGCCTCGCACAGGACCTGAAAGCCGTTGCAGATCCCCAGCACGAGGCCACCGTCACGCGCGAACTCGGCCACCGCCCCCATCACCGGGGCAAAGCGGGCGATCGCTCCCACACGGAGATAATCCCCGTAGGAGAACCCGCCCGGCACGACCACGGCGTCCACGCCCTGGAGATCGCGATCGCCGTGCCACAGGATCACCGCCTCTCCCACCCGAGCGCAGGCCAGCTGAGCATCGACCTCGTCGCAGGAGCCGGGGAAGCGGACGATCCCGAACTTGACCACTACGCCCGTCCGTTGGCGAGCGTGTCGACCTCGACGATCTCGTAGTCCTCGATCAGCGGGTTGGTCAGCAGCCGCTCGCACATCTCCGGCAATCGGTCCGGATCTTCGACGTCCAGTTCGACCAGCCGGCCCACGTGGACGTTGCGCACCCCGTCGAAGCCGAGGGCGGGCAGCGCGCGCTCCACCGCCTGTCCCTGGGGGTCGAGGATCCCCGCCTTGGGCTTGACGAGCACCCGGGCGCGCATCCTGACCTAGCCGAGCCGGTTCGCGCTTGCCAGGCCGCGAAGGTCTCGCCGGTGATGCGCTCGTAGGCCTCAACGTACTTCTCGCGCGTGCGCGCGACGACCTCGTCGGGGATCGGCGGCGCCGGCGGGTTGCGGTCCCAGCCCGTGGAGGAGGCCCAGTCGCGGACGAACTGCTTGTCGAAGCTGGGCTGCCCGTGGCCGGGCTCATAGCCGTCGGCGGGCCAGAAGCGCGAGGAGTCCGGCGTGCACATCTCATCGCCGATGGTCAGGGTGCCGTCGGCGTCCAGGCCGAGCTCGAACTTGGTGTCGGCGAGGATGATCCCGTGGGCGCGGGCGTGATCGGCGGCGTGCTGGTAGAGGGCCAGCGAGACATCGCGGACTCGCTCGGCCAGCGCGCGGTCGCCGATCAGCTCGGCGGCGCCGTCGAAGTCGATCGCCTCGTCGTGACCCACCTCGGCCTTGGTCGACGGGGTGAACAGCGGCTCGGGCAGCTGGTCTGACTCGCGCAGCCCGGCGGGGAGCTTGAGGCCCGAGACCTACCCCGTGGCCTGGTAGTCCTTCCAGCCCGAGCCGGTGATGTAGCCCGGACCACGCACTCGACGGGCAGCATCTTGAGCTTGCGGACCACCATGCCGCGACCCCGAGCCTCCGCGGGCACGCCGTCGGTGACCGAGACCAGGTGGTTGGGCAGGATCTCGGCGGTGCGCTCGAACCAGAACGTCGAGAGGCCGGTGAGGACCGATCCCTTGTCGGGAATCGGGGTGGGGTGCACCACGTCGTAGGTGGAGATCCGATCGGAGGCGACGATCAGGAGCTGGTCGCCGAGATCGTAGATCTCACGCACCTTGCCCGAGGCGAGCAGCGGGAGGTCGGAGAGGGCGGTCATCGGGGCGATGCTAGCGCCCGCCCCCGACAGCGAACGGCGGCGGCGGGACGCTCAGAGCGCGCCCCGCCGCCTCCACGTCGTCGACGCTAGTGGGTCGACCACCGCGGCGTGGCCAATAAAGACGCAGGCCGCGCCGTCCAGGTTCGTGCCCACGCTGGCGAACGTGTTCACGTACGTGTGCCCATCGGCAGAGAACTGCGTGTCAGAGCCGTCATACGGTCCGGTCCAGTGCGGGCCGCCAGTCGACTGGCTGATGTTCTCGTCAGACCCGTAACCGACCGAGATCGGCCCCGTGGCCGGCCCGAAGGCGATGTTCGACGAGCCCTGGCGGTAGCCCGAGCCGACGTAGGTGGCGTACGAATCAGCCACCGAGCCCGGCTGACTGGTGGTGACGTATGTCTGGGCGTCCGGGTTCCCACTCACGAGCGTGCACTGTCCGGTATAGGTGAACGGCCCGGCCGTGAACAGAGTCACGGTCTGGTTGACCGAGGCCCTCGCCGACCACGTCTTGATGCTGTCGGTCGCCCCGGAGGACTCTGCCCGAGTCGCATTGCTCGCGTTGGTGGCGTTCTTCGCGTTCCTCGCGTTGATCGCATTGGTCGCGTTCGTCGCGTTGGTGGCGTTGGTGGCGCTGTCAGCGTGCTTGGCGCTGCGCACCTTGCCGAGCTTGCCCATGTTGACCTGCGTGCCGGTGATCGTGTGGTTGCGAAGCCGGTTGCCCGACAGCGAGTGCTTCTTGATCACCTTGTCGCCGCTGGCCAGCTTGCTGGCGGCAACGGCCGTGCCCGACGCGGCCAGCACCAGCGCGATCAGCGCAACGACCATCGCGCCAGACGGGCGGCGCCTGAATACAGCTTTCATGATTCCCCTTTATGCCTGGGGACGCCCTCTGGCATTCCCCCGACTACGGTCTAGGTTCGCTCACTCGACCCGCGCTGTCAACCGGGATAGACCAAAAGCCGGTGAGGCAAGGTCCCAGATCCGTGTCCGTTTAGGCAACCGCCTCCAGCCGGCCGACGATCTCCTCGGCGTGGACACGAACGGCGCGTAGTCGAAAATCGCGTCCAGGTCCAGACCCGCTCCGGCCGGCATCTGCGGCCAGCAGCTCGCGCAGGGGAGTGCGCTCATCGAGGGCGCGCTGCGCCAGGCGCTGGACGGTGCGATAGGCCTCATCGCGGGTCTGGCCCTGTTCGATTAGGGCCAGGAGCAGGCGCTGGGAGAACAGCGCTCCGCAGGTCAGCTCGAGGTTCTCGCGCATTCTGCCCGGGTCCACCACCATGCCCTGCACCAGGGCGATCGTCCGGCGCTGTAGGTGGTCGAGCAGGATCGTCGAGTCGGGCAGGACAATCCGCTCGACCGAGGAGTGGGAGATGTCGCGCTCGTGCCACAGGGCCACATCCTCGAGCCCGGCCTGGGCATTGCCCCGCAGGACCCGGGCCAGTCCGGTGATCTGCTCGGACTTGATCGGGTTGCGCTTGTGAGGCATCGCGCTCGAGCCCTTCTGACCGGCGCCGAAGGGCTCCCGGACCTCGGAGACCTCGGTGCGAGCCAGGTGGCGCAGCTCGGTGGCGAACCGCTCCATCCCGGCTCCGGCCAGGGCGATGGCGCTCAGCAGCTCGGCATGGCGGTCGCGGGCCACTACCTGCGTGGAGACGGGTTCGGCAGCCAGGCCCAAGCGGCCCAGCACCCGGGCCTCGAAGTCGGGTGAGGTCGCCGAGTAGGTGCCGACGGCTCCGGATATCGCACCGACGGCGGCCTGCGCAAAGGCCTGCTCGAGCCGGTCAGCGTTGCGGGCCGCCTCAAAGGCGAAGCCGGCCAGTTTGATCCCGAACGTGGTCGGCTCGGCGTGGATGCCGTGCGTGCGCCCCGCGCACAGGGTGTCGCACGTGTGCGCGGGCCTGGTCGCCGAGGCCTGGACCAGGCGGCGGGAATCGGGAAGAACGATCTCGTCCACGCGCTTCAGCTGGAGCGCCAGCCCGGTGTCCAGCACATCGCTGGAGGTGAGGCCGTAGTGGATCCAGCGCCCGGCCGGACCGGCCGACTCGGAGAGGACGTCGACAAAGGCGGCGACGTCATGATCGGTGACCTTTTCGCGCTCCTCGACCGCCTCGACCGTGAAGGTGGCCGCGCGAATGGCGTCGAGGTCCTCCGGCGTGGGTCCGTCCATCTCCTCACAGGCGGCGACCTCGACCTGACGCAGCGCCTCGAAGCGGGCCTGGTCAGACCAGACCGCGGCCAGCTCGGCTCGGGTGTAGCGGGGGATCACCGGGCGTGCCCCTCCGTCGGGAGAAGCACCTAGCCCGTGACTTCGGCCACGGCGGCGGAGTCGGGCACGGCGCTGAGAATCGTGTCGAGCAGACCCGGGAAGCGCGCCTCGAGATCCTCGCGGCGCAGCGTGTTCAGTCGGGTCGTGCCCTGCTGGCGCTGCTGGATCAGTCCGGCCTCGCGCAGCACCTTGAAGTGATGCGTGCAGGTGGACTTCGTCACCGGCAGGGAGAAGCTCCCGCAGGTGTACTCGCCGTCGCCCTTGGCCAGCTCGGCCACGATCATCAGGCGCACCGGATCGCTGAGCGCATGCAGCACGGCGCTCAGCTCGAGCTCCGCGCGGGCCGGATGAGGGATCGGTTCGGTGGCGATTGACATCTTGTACAGCTTATTGTACGACGCTTATCGAACGTTTTGTACGACGGTCATCGGACTTTGATAATGTACGGCACTCATCGTACAACGAACGACCAGGGTGAACTTTATGAGAAACGAGAGACAAGCTCAGCACCAGCCAGGGATGGGTTCGCGTGTTCAGCGTACCGCGGCCGCCGTCATCGCCCAATACATCCAGGACCTCACCCACCCGCACGAGCCGGTGCCCTGCGCGCCGGCGGCCTGAGTTAGAGCGCCGCGCCGGCTGACGCGGTGGCCGGAACGCCGGGCGCGGCGGCCCGTGCCCGGGGCGCGACGGCCGTGCCCGGGACGCGATGGGCGGTGCGCGGGGCGTCATGGCGGCCGCTTGCGCGATCATGCGCGGGTGGGGGTACGCGCCGCGCTGAGGAGGATTTCGCCTGACCGCGCCGCGATGCTGATGATCGTCGGCGTGGTCCTGGTGGCCAACCTGCCCTCCCTGTCGGGAGAGTTCACCGCCAATCCGCTCGGGTTCCGGGCCGAACTGGTGTCGAGCTTCGGCAACGGACTGACCGGGGGCCAGCCGACGCTGGATCCCAACAACGGGTTCGTCTCGCAGGCGCTCAGCCACCGCGCCGCCCTGGACGTCGTCCATCTCAGCCTGCCCTGGTGGAATCCATATGAGGGCAGCGGCGCGCCCCTGGCCGGCGAGATGCAGTCCGCGGCGCTGTTTCCGCCCACGCTGCTCACCCTGCTGAGCAACGGTCAGCTGTTTGAACACATGCTCTTCGAGCTGATCGCCGGGCTGGCCACTTATCTCCTCCTGCGGCGACTCGAGGTGACCCGCTGGGCGGCCCTCGCCGGTGGCATCGCCTTCGCGCTCAACGGCACCTTTTCCTGGTTCACCCATGCGCCGGTCAACCCGGTGGCCCTGCTGCCCCTGCTCCTGCTGGGCATCGAGCGGGCCCGCGACGCGGCGGCCGCTGATTCGCCGGGAGGTTGGTGGCTGATCGCGGTGACCGGCGCCCTATCGGTGTACGCCGGCTTCCCCGAGACGGCCTACATCGACGCCTTACTCGGCGTTGTCTGGTTCGCCTGGCGGTGTGGCACCCTCGGCGCTCCGGCGCGCCGCCGGCTGCTGCTAAAGGGGAGTCTCGGCGCCGGCGTCGGGGTTCTGCTCTGCGCCCCGATTGGGGTGGCGGCGATCGACTACTTCAACCGGGGCGAGCTGAGCACCCACGCCTCCGGGTTCTACGGCGCCTCCCATATCAGCGCCAACGGCCTGCCGCTGCTCCTCATGCCCTACCTGTTTGGGCCGTTGCTCGAGTTCGCCGGGCCACATGGCGCGCTGACCAACGTCTGGGTCGTGCTCGGGGGGTATCTGTCGGCCGCACTGCTCATGCTGGCCGGACTTGGATTGCTCTCCCGAGCTCGTCTCGGCTTGCGCGTGATCCTCGGGGTGTGGACCTTGCTCGTGTTCGCACGCATGTATGGCCAGGTGCCGCTGCTCGGGCATGTCATCGGCTGGTTGCCGGGCATGAGCCGGATCGCCTTCTTCCGCTACGGCACACCCGCCCTCGAGCTCCCGGTGATCATCCTGGCGGCACTGGGTATCGACGATCTCGTCCGGGTGCCGGGACACCGGCGCCGGGCACTCTGGGGCGCCGTGGCCATGCTCGCCCTGCTCGTCGTTACCGTCTTGGCCGCGCGGCCCCTGGCCGACGCACTGGGCAGCAAGTACAGCCAGCGACCCTACTTCGAGCTGGCCGTGGGCTGGGCGCTGGTTACCGTGGCCGGGTTGGCCGTTGGCGCTCGTCTGCGCGCTCCGGCATCCCGCGGCCGGATCCTGTGTGCGGTGGTGGCCGTCGATGCGATCGTGCTGTTTGCCGCCCCGCAGCTCTCCCTGCCCCGCCATGTGGCTCTGGACACCGAGCCCGCGACCTTTCTCAGCCGCCACCTCGGCGAAGGTCGCTTCTTCACCCTGGGGCCCCTGCAGCCCAACTACGGCTCATATTTCGGTCTGGCCTCGGCCAACATCAACGATCTGCCCATCCCCAAGCTGTACTCCAGCTACATCCACGCCCGGCTGGACCGGTTCGTCAACCCGATCGTATTGGTGGGGAACACGGGTGGCGGGCGCAGCCCCTACGTCCCCACCACGCAACAGGAACTCCTGCGCAACCTGGCCGGCTACCGCGCGCTGGGAGTCAGCTACGTGCTCACGCCGGCCAATCAGACCCTCACCCAGAGCCCGACTGGATTCCAACTCGCCGCCCGTACCCCCACCACCCGGATCTACCACCTGACCGGCGCCGCTGCGTATTTCACCGCCCCCGGATGCCGCGTCCAATCCGGCGACCGCCAGAACGCCACCCTCACGTGCCCCCGAGCAACCACACTCACCCGCCGCGAAACCGACCTGGCCGGGTGGTCCGCCAGCCTCGATAACCACCAGGTCCCCATCCACGAAGCCGATGGGCTATTCCAAACCACCCCGATCCCCGCCGGCACCCACCACATCAAATTCAGCTACGCCCCACCCGACATCCTCTGGGCGGCGCTCGCCTTCCTGGCCGGAATCCTTGCCCTCGTCGCCACCAGCATCGGCGCTCGGATGGCACGCTCCTCTAGGCGTTGAGGATGCGCGCGGCCAGCACGGCCGCATTGCGGGCGTTGTCCACGCCGACGCAGGCCACGGGCACACCCGGTGGCATCTGGCTGATCGAGAGCAACGCATCCAGCCCGCCGGCCACGGAGGTGCGGCTGGTCAGGGGAACCCCGATCACCGGCAGTTCGGTATGGGCGGCGACCACTCCGGGGAGGGCAGCTGAGAGCCCGGCACCGGCGATGATGACCCGCAGTCCGCGCAGCTTCGCGTTCTTGGCGTAGTCGGCGACGACGTCGGGCTCCCGGTGGGCTGACATGACCCGGGTCTCCGAGCGGATACCGCGCGCCTTGAGCTCGGCCTCGGCCTTCTCCATGGCGGGCAGGTCGCTCTTGGAACCCATCAGGATGGCCACGCGGGGCTCGCCGACCTCGAGCTCCTCGATGTCAGCGGCGGTCTCGGACATGGGCTCGCCCTCGGCTGGGGGCTCGCGGGCGGGCTCCTCGGCGGGCATCCCCCGGGCGGGCACCAACTCGGGCTCCTCCTCGCTCATTGCCCCACCCGCAGCGCTATGTCCTGGCGTAGTTGGCGCCCGTTGAAGTCGATCATGCCGGCAGCAGCATAAGCCTCCGCGCGGCTGGCGGCGGCTCGGTCCCTAGCGCGGTCACGCTGAGCACCCGGCCGCCGGCCGTAACCACCCCCCGTCGGGGCCCCGGGCGGTTCCGGCGTGGGTCACGAAGACGTCATCGGGAACCTTGTCGAGACCGGAGATCACATCCCCGCTGGAGGACGATTCGGGGTAGCCGGCGCTGGCCAGCACGACCGTAACCGCGGTCTCCGGGGCCCATTGGGTGCTGACCCCGCGCAGACCCCCGGGCCGGACCGCGGCCTCGAGCAGATCGAGCAGATCGGTGTCCAATCGGGGCAGGATGGCCTGCGTCTCCGGATCGCCGAAGCGGACGTTGAACTCGAGCACCTTGGGGATCGAGTCCCGCCCGCCCGGCATCATCAGACCGGCATAGAGGACCCCGTGAAACGGGGTGCCCCGGCGGGCCAGCTCGTCCAGGACCGGCTGGTGAACGGCGGCGCAGATCTCGGCCGCCGCCGCCTCGTCGATGGCGGGGACGGGCGAATAGGAGCCCATACCGCCGGTGTTGGGTCCCTGATCGCCGTCGAGGATCCGCTTGTAGTCATGCGCCGAGGCCAGCGGGACGGCCGTCTCCCCGTCGCACAGGGCCAGTAGGGAGAGCTCCTGTCCGGTCAGGAACTCCTCAACCACGACCTGCTCGGTCCCGAAGCGGTGATGAACGAGCAGGTCCTCAAGCGCCCTGCGGGCCTCGCCCTCGTCGCCGGCGATGATCACGCCCTTGCCCGCGGCCAGCCCGTCCGCCTTGATCACGGTGGGATACCCGGTGATGGCCGCCATCCCGGCCTCCGGATCGCTGACCACCTCGTAAGCCGCGGTCCGAACGCCGGCAGCGGCCATGATCTCCTTGCAAAAAGCCTTGGAGCCCTCGAGCCGGGCGGCTGCGGCCGACGGTCCGAAGCAGGGGATGCCGGCCTCCGTAAGAGCATCGCTCACCCCGGCGACCAGCGGCGCCTCGGGCCCGACCACGACGAGGCCCGCGCCCAACTCCCGGGCCAACGCCACGACCGCCTCGCCATCGGTGACATCCAGCCGGGGAGCAGGCGTGCTCACTTCGGCGGCGATTCCGGCGTTGCCCGGCGCGCAGAAGATGTGGGGGTGGCGCCGAGAGCGCGCCAGGCCCTGGACCAGGGCGTGCTCGCGCGCGCCCGCGCCGAGGACCAGGACGTTCAAATCGCGCCGATGAAGTCGTCGATCGGGATCGCGGTCAGGGTTTCGTACTTGCCCGTCCCGCGCGAACCCAGCTCCATGGACACCCGAGCGATGGTCTTCTCGTCGGGCGCCTCGATCACGTTGACGAAGTCGAATTGACCCAGCGTTGCCCACTGCGCCTTGACGGAGGCGCCGAGCTGCTCGACCTCCTGGTTGACCTCGCGGATGCGAGCCGGGTTGTTCTTGATCGTCTGAACTCCGTCGGGGGTCAGCGTGGTGAGCATGATGTAGGTCGGCATCTGGTCTCCTCTCGTGATGGGTCTACCGTCTGCGGGCGCGCAACTCACGGCGTACGTTGCGCAGCGGGTCAGCCAGCCGTGAGCGGCGAAGGGTCTGGCGCAAGCGTGGCCCCGGGCGCCAGCCCGTCGCCGCCTCGGGCTCAGGGCCCTCAATGGTGCCGTCGAGCAGTCCGTCGGTCTCGGCTCGCAGCAGCCGAAGGTTGGTCTGCATCCCGGCCAGCTCGCGAGGCTCCTCGGGCGCAGGGCGCTCGAGCTGGATCGGAGTGAACCGGCCGGGCTTGGCCCGCAGCGCGATGTAGCTGTGGGTCACTTCGGGCGAGCCGTCGGAGTGGCGGGGCGGCGGGGCGACGGCCAGCACGTCGAAGGCCCGGCCCCAGTGCTCGCGCAGCCACCACTCAGAGTGGAACACCCAGGCGCCTCCGACCTGCCAATGGCGCAGCACGGTGACGCCGATTTCATCGGGTCGATAGGGCTCGCCCACCATGGCCTCCCAGATGCCCTCGCCCAGCCAGCTGGCGATGAGAACGCCACCGGGGGTGAGCACACGGTGCATCTCAGCCAGCCACTCGCTCCAGCGATCGATGTGGGTGAAGACCGAGGTGGCCCAGATGAGATCGAAGAAGTCGTCCTCGATCGGCAGCGGCGGCATGAGCCGATTGCGAAACACATGTAGCGGCTTGAGGTTGGCCTTCAGCCAATCGATGCTCGCGCCGTCGATGTCACATCCCCACAGTTCCGGCGCCGGGTCGAGCTCCAGGAAGTGGCGCAGCACACGCCCCGAGCCGCAACCGAAGTCCAGTGCCCGCTTCCCCGCCCAGCTCCAGTCGGCCGGAAGCATGCGCTCGATCCGGCCCCTGACGGCGGACCCTTCTCGCAGATAGAAGTCGTACGGGTCGGCGCCCTGGACGGTGCCGACCCGCGTAACCAGATCTACCGGTGGGAGCGGGTACGCCACTCCCCGGAGCCTATCTTCAAACCGCGCTGACCGCCTCGGCGCGGGCCAGGGTCAGCTCGCCCCCGCTGGCCCCCACCGCGACCGTGTCCCCAGGCACGAAGCGACCCTCGAGAATCGCCAGTGCGAGTGGGTCGACCAGCCGTTTCTGGATCACGCGCTTGAGCGGGCGGGCACCGTAGGTCGGGTCATAGCCGAGGTTCCCGATCAGGACGCGGGCCTCGTCGGTGAGCTCGATGCTGATCTCGCGCTCGGCCACCCGCCGCACCACACTGGCCACCTGGAGGTCGACGATCGCGCCGATCTGATCGCGGGTCAGCGGTTCGAACTCGACGATGTCGTCGAGCCGATTGATGAACTCGGGCCTGAAGCTCGCCTCCACGCCGGCCCGCCCTCCGGCAATGTTGGAGGTCATGATCAGCACGGCGTTCTTGAACGACACAGTTCGCCCCTGGCCATCAGTCAGCCGGCCGTCGTCCATCACCTGAAGCAGGGCGTTGAACACGTCGGAATGAGCCTTCTCGATCTCGTCCAGGAGCACCACCGAGTACGGCCGGCGGCGTACTGCCTCGGTCAGCTGGCCGCCCTCCTCGTAGCCGACGTATCCGGGGGGCGCGCCGACCAGCCGCGAAACCGAGTGCTTCTCCATGTACTCGGACATGTCGATCCGGACCATCGAACTCTCATCGTCGAACATGAACTCGGCCAGGGCTCGGGCCAGCTCGGTCTTGCCCACGCCGGTCGGGCCCAGGAACAGGAAGGTGCCGATTGGCCGGTCCGGGTCCTGCAGGCCGGCTCGGGAGCGGCGCAGAGCCGCGGCCACCGCGGTGACCGCCTCGTCCTGGCCGATCACCCGCTGGTGTAGACGTTCCTCCATGTGCACGAGCTTCTCAATCTCGCCCTCCATCAGGCGCGACACCGGCACGCCGGTCCATTTGGCCACGATCTCGGCCACATCCTCGGCATCGACCACGTCCTTGAGGAAACGCGGAGCGCTGCTGGCGGCCGAATCCTGCTCCGCTGACTCTGCCGCGGCCAGCGCCTTTTCGAGCTCCGGGATGGTCCCGTACTGCAGCTCAGCCGCACGTCCGAGATCGGCCTCGCGTTGGGCGCGCTCGAGCTCGCCCCGAGCCTGCTCGAGCTTCTCCTGGATGTCGGCCACCGCACTGACCGAGGCCTTCTCGCGCTGCCACTCGGCGTGCATGCCGGCCGAGGTCTCCCGTTCTTCGGCCAGAGCCCGCTCGAGCTGCTCGCGGCGGGCGGCCGTGCCGGGGTCCTCATCCTCGCCGAGGGACTGGAGTTCGATCTCGAGCTGCATGATGTGACGGTCGACCTCGTCGATCTCGGTCGGCTTGGAGTCGATCTCCATGCGGATCCGCGAGGCCGCCTCGTCGACGAGGTCGATGGCCTTGTCGGGCAGGAACCGGTCGGCGATGTAGCGGTGGCTGAGCGTGGCCGCGGCCACCAGCGCGGAGTCCTGGATACGGACCTTGTGGTGCACCTGGTAGCGCTCCTTGAGCCCGCGCAGGATGGCGATCGTGTCCTGCACGCTCGGTTCCCCCACGTAGACGGGCTGGAAGCGGCGCTCCAGCGCGGCATCCTTCTCTATGTGCTTGCGGTATTCGTCGAGCGTCGTCGCCCCGACGGCCCGCAGTTCACCCCGGGCCAGCATCGGCTTGAGCAGGTTGGCCGCGTCAACCGCACCCTCGGCCGCGCCGGCGCCGACAATCGTGTGCAGCTCGTCGATGAACAGGATGACCGTGCCGCGGGCGTCGGCGATCTCCTTCAGAACGGCCTTGAGGCGGTCCTCAAATTCTCCCCGGTACTTGGACCCGGCGATCAGAGCACCGACGTCGAGCGAGACCACGCGGCGGTCGCGCAGACCCTCGGGCACGTCGCCGGAGACGATCCGCTGAGCCAGCCCCTCGGCGATCGCGGTCTTGCCGACGCCCGGCTCGCCGATCAGGACCGGGTTGTTCTTGGTCCGGCGCGAGAGAACCTGGATGACTCGGCGGATTTCGTCGTCGCGGCCGATGACGGGGTCGAGTTGACCCTGCGTGGCGGCCTCGGTCAGATCGCGGCCGTACTTCTCCAGGGCCTGGAACTTCTCCTCTGGGTTCTCATCGGTGACCCGGTGCGAGCCGCGCACTTCCCCCAGTGCCTTGAGCAGATCCTCACGGGTCGCCCCAGCCGAGCGCAGCGCGTCGCCGGCCGCTCCCGGGTGCGCGGCCAAAGCGAGCAGAAGGTGCTCGGTGGAGACGTACTCATCGTGCAGGTCGCGCATCTCCGTCTCGGCGGTGCGCAGGATCTGGACCAGCTCTCCGGACCCACCCGCCGGGTCCTGGTCGCCGCCGGTGCTGGTCAGCTTGGGCAGCCCGTCGAGCGCCTGGCCGACGCCGGAGCGCACGGTGGCTGGCTCGACCCCGAGCTTACGCAGGACTGGGGTGACGATTCCGCCCTCCTGCTCGAGCAGCACGGCGAGCAGGTGCTCGGGCTTGGTCTGTGGATTACGGCGCTCATCAGCCAGCCGCTGGGCGGCTGCGAGCGCCTCCTGGGACTTGATCGTAAAGCGGTCTGGTTGCATGTAAATCTGCTCTCGGTCTGGAATAAATCTTAGTCTTGACGACTAAGATTATCGCATCAGCCGGGCCGCTTGGCAAGGCCCCCGTGGGCTGTGGGCGTCGGGACCGCCTAGTGCCGGATGCGCAGCGTGTGAGTCCGACTGACGGCCTCGACGGCGCCGCTGGGATCCACGATCTCGCTGAACACCCGGGCCTCGACCTTCCGGTGCTTGCGCAGGGCGCTGCGCAGGCCTCCGAGCTGGCGGGCCGAGAAGCGGAGCTTCAGCGTGCGCCGACCCCGCCCGCGGAACAGCTGACGCGGAACACCGAGGTGCATTGACTTCTGGCCGGCAATGGTGATGGTCACGCTGACGGTGGTCAGACAACGCCGCGAGCAGCTGACCTTGACCAGCAGATGGCGGCGCAGAACGGGGCGCTGGCCCGGCAGGGTGATACCCGGACTGGCGATGCGGGGCTGCAGGGAAAGGGCCTCCAGGGCGAGCCGGGCCAGGTTCGGACTGCCCAGACCCGACGTCCGGTCGTATCCCGGGCCGGCCGTACAGCAACCCAGCGGACGCTGGTTGCCGCCGGGTATGAAGGCGCCCAGGTCGTTGTTGCCGGTGCGAATATCGGAGAACACGTTGGCGCCCGGTCTGGTGCGCTGAATCTTGTACAGCAGGGAATTGGTCAGGCCCAGGTTCTGCTTGCCCTGCTGGCGCAGCATCTGGTCGATCAGAGCCACGCCGCCGGCGAACAGCGGCGAGGCGGCGCTGGTTCCGCCGACCGCGACCCACGGACCCGTACCGTTGGCCTGGCAGGCGGCGATCGAGCAGTAGATGTTGTAGCCGGGGAGCACGTCGGCGAGCATGGCCACGTCGGGCAGATTGCGGGCGCGCTGGCTGACAAAGCCGTTCTGGTAGCCGGGTCGGCTGAACAGCTGGCTGGTGCCGCCACCGCCCGCTGAGACGTCGTAGGGGGCGTCGTTCCAGACCACCTCGCTCTGGATCTGATTCAGCGCATTGAGCACGATGTTCGTACCCCCCACCGCGGTCACATACGGCGAGGAGGCCGGGAAGCTCGCCGCCTTGACGGGCAGCGGTGAGCCCTTGACGATGCACGAGGATGAGCCGGCGTCGCCGCTGGAGGCGAGCACCGAGATGCCGCTGGCCGCCTCCAGCGAGAGGGCCGCCTCGGCGGTCTTCACGCCGCTGCGGCCCACCGCCAGGTACAGCGCGGGCTCGCACACCCCCAGCGAGACCGAGATCACGTCGGGGACGCGGCCATGGTTGTGCAACGGAGCGGTCAGCGACTGAATCACGTCCGAGGGCCGGGCCCGGGACTCGTAGACGTCGATCGCCTTCAGACCCGGAGCAGCCGCATCCATAATCTGCAGGTCGAGCTCGGTCTCGCCGATCGGGGCCAGGGGATGCTTGATGTTCACCCCGAAGCCGTTGACGGCGGGGATGGGCAGGCCGAAGCAACCGGCGAAGGCGCGTAGGTCGGAGTAGCGGAAGCCGTCGATCTCGATCAGCGAGACCCGCTCGCCCTGGCCGTTGAAGCCGGCCGCGTGCAGGGGCGAGTACCCGTAGGCGTCGAGGTACTGGTTGGGAGTGAACCCCCGGTCGGCCTGGCCGGCGGCGCAACCGGCAGCGGTACCCGTGCGATGGCCGTACCCGGAGGGCGTGTTGGCCGTTCCGAAGCGGGCCGCGGTATGCGGGAAGCGGGCGGCGTTGACCATCTTCACGGCAGGCTGGGCCAGCACCGGCCGGGTATCGAGGCCGACCACACCAGTGACCGCACCGCGCAGACTGGCGGGCAGGCGAGTGGCGCCAGTGGGGGCGAGGTAGCCATTGGCTGCCCCGGGACCGACCCGAGCGGTCTGGAAGCGGGCCAACGAGGAGCCGAACAGACGCTCGGCGCGGCCCACGCTGAGCGTGGCGTCAGCGAACAGTCCGGTGGTGTCGATGCGCACCCGGTTGGCACCAGCGCGGCGCAGGAAGCTGGTGACTCGGTTGCGGTCCCCGAGCGAGGCGCCAAAGCGCCGGGCCAGGGTGGCGATCGACTGGTAATGGCCGAACTCGGGCGAGCCGACGGTGCTGACCGCGGTCGCGAAGCGCTCCAGACCGGCCAGGTCAGCCCGCAGCGGGAAAACCAGCGCCAGCGCCTGGCTGCGTGGGGCCGAGCCGACGCGTTGGACCCGGCTGGGCGACGTTCGGGCCAGCGCCGAGGCAGGCGCGAGCAGGCCCAGGCTGGCGATCGAGATCGCGAGCACGATAAGCGGTGGCCCCAGTGACGCGTCGGCACCTTCAAGCTCCAGTCGGTCGGGTTCCCTCGGCCCGGCTCCCGAGGGGATCGTTGCACACCGAGCGCTGACGCCACGCTCAGCGTGGGCCGCGCCTGGCGACACTCGGCCCCGGAGCCGGCCTTGGGTCTCATCGGCAGAAACGCTCGAGCGGAAAAGCCCCCGGGCGTTCGGCCGCGGCTCTAGCCTTCCTCGGAGCGGTCCTCAGGGCCCCGGATCGTGAACCGGGTCACCTCGGCGTGGCGTACCAGGGCCCCGCCCTTTACGTAGGGGACTATCTCGGCGCGCAGCTCGCGGCGGAGATCCTCGAGGCGCTTTACCTCGGCGGCCAGGTCCCGGGCCCGGCGCTCGAGGCCGGCCAGCTTGCGCGACATGCCGGCCAGCTGCTCCTCGAGCTCGAATACCCGCTCGACGCCGGCCAGATTCATGCCCAGCTCAGCGGTCATCTCCTGGATGCGCCGCAGCCGGTCCACGTCCTGTTGGGAGTAGAGCCGCGTGCCCTTGGGCGAGCGCTTGGGCTCGATCAGGCCGCGCTGCTCGTACATGCGCAGGGTCTGGGGATGCATCTCCGCCAGCTCGGCGGCGACCGAGATCATGAACACGCCACGCTCAGAGGAGACCTCAACCCGGGTGGTGCGCACGCGCCGCGTGGCCATCAGACCGCCTCCTCCGCCGGTTCCGCCGTCTCAGCGGGAAACAGCCGCGAGCGCGGATTGCCGTTCATCACCGCAGAGAGCTTGTCGACCAGCTCGGACTGCTCATCTGAGAGGGTCGAGGGAACATCGATGACGAAGCGGTAATGGATGTCGCCCCGCCCCTTCCCGTTCAGGCGTTGCGGTCCCTCACCCCGCAGCCGCTGCACGGTCCCGTGCTTGGTTCCCGGCGCAACGCGCAGTCGCTTGGCGCCGTTCAGCGTCGGGACCTCGATCACCGCGCCCCGGAGGGCCTCGGGGATGCTCAGGGGGACCTCGACCTCGAGGTTCTCGCCGGTGCGCTTGAAAACGGGCGACTCGGATACCCGGGTGATCACGAACAGATCGCCGGGATCCGCGCCGCGCAGACCAGGCTCGCCCTTGCCGGCCAGCCGGATCCGGCTGCCGTCCTTGACTCCGGCGGGCACATTGACCCGCATCCGGCGAACCGAGCGCTGGGCGCCGGAGCCGTTGCAGGTCGGGCAGGGATCGTCGATGACAGTGCCCGAGCCGTGGCAGTTGGAGCACGGCTGGGACATCGAGAAGATGCCCTGGCTCTGGGACTCCAGTCCTCGGCCGTTGCAGACCGGACATACCCGCGGGACGGTGCCCGGCTTGGCCCCCGAGCCATTGCAGGTCGGACAGGGCTGAGAGGTGGGAACGGCCAGCGCGACCTGAGCGCCTTTGACCGCCTGGTCGAAGCTCAGTGAGACCTCGGTCTCCAGATCGCGCCCCCGCGCCTGGCGGGGCTGCGTCCCGCCACGGACACCACCGGCGCGACCTGTGCTTGGGCCGCCGGAGCCACGGTTGAACAGATCGGAGAGGATGTCGCCGAAGCCGCCGCTGAATGATCCGGTGTCAAAGCCCCCGGGCATGTTGAACCCGCCGAACGGTCCCCCGCCACGGTCGTAGGCCTTGCGCTTCTCGGCGTCAGACAGGACATCGTGGGCCTGTGAGATCTCCTTGAAGCGCTCTTCGGCCTTTTTGTCACCCGCGTTGCGGTCAGGGTGATACTGACGGGCCAGCTTGCGGTAGGCCTTCTTGATCTCCTCCTCGGAGGCGTTCTTGCCCACCCCGAGGACCTTGTAATAGTCGGGTCGCTCAGCCACCGCTGCCTCCTGCTCTCAGCCCGCCACCACGACGCGAGCCGGACGCAGCACGCTCTCGCCGCGCCGGTAACCGCGCTGGTAGACCTCGACCACGGTCCCGGGCTCGGCCCCCTCCTGGGGCTGCTGGGCAACGGCCTCGTGGTACTGAGGGTCGAAGGGCTCACCATCCGGTGAATAGGGCTCGATACCGGCCCGCTTGAGCGCGGCCAGCACGTCGGAGTGCACGTGCTTGATGCCGTGCAGCAGGGACGCGTCGCCGTTCTCGCCTTCGGCGCTGGCGGCATGCGCCAGCGCGCGGTCAAGGTTGTCGATCGCCGGCAGCAGTTCCAGGGCCAGCTTGTTCACGCCCCGCTCCTGAGCCGCCGCGGCCTCACGCACCGACCGCTTGCGGTAGTTCTCGAACTCGGCCCGCGTGCGCTGGGCCAGGTCCAGATACTCGTCCGCCTTGGCCGCCTTCGCGCTCAGCGTCGCGACGTCGACGTCGACGTCGACGTCCGGGGTTTCCGGCTCCTGCTCTTTCTCCTTCGCCGGAGTGCTGGCAGGCCCAACCGGAGCCTCCGGCTCCCCAGCGGGAACACCGGGCTCGGGCTCAGGCTTCGGGGTGCCGTCCGCAGCGGGAGCCGATTGCTCGGCGCCTTCGGTTTCCGATGCGGACGGGGCCCCGGAGCCAGCCAGCGCGGCTGGCTCCCCGGAGCCAGCCTCAGCCGACTCCGGGGTGTCCGTACGAGGATCAGCACTCATTACTTGCCCTCGTCAACAACTTCGGCATCGACCACGTCTTCCTGGGCTCCGGCGCCGTTGGTCGACTTGGCATTGCCGTCAGGGGCGCCGTCGCCGGAGGCCGCCGACTGCTCCTGGGCCCGCTGGTACATGGCCTCTGAGACCTTGTGGAAGGCCGTGTTCAGGGCCTCGGTCTTGGCGGTGATCGCCTCCGCGTCCTCGGAGGTCAGGGACTCCCGGACATCCTTGATAGCGGCCTCGATCTGCTCCTTGGAGGCCGAGTCAACCGACTCGCCCAGCTCGGTGAGCTGACGCTCAGCCTGGTAGGCGGCGTTCTCGCCGTTGTTGCGGGCCTCAGCCAGCTCGCGCTGACGCTTGTCGTCCTCGGCGTGAGCCTCGGCGTCGGTCACCATCCGCTTGATCTCGTCCTCGGACAGGCCGGACCCGGAGCGGATCTCGATCTTCTGCTCCTTGCCCGTGCCGAGGTCCTTGGCCGACACGTTGAGGATGCCGTTGGCGTCGATGTCGAAAGCGACCTCGATCTGCGGGATGCCTCGCGGCGCCGGCGGGATGCCGGTGAGCTGGAACTTGCCCAGTGACTTGTTGTAGTTGGCCATCTCGCGCTCGCCCTGCAGGACGTGGATCTCCACGCTCGGCTGGTTGTCCTCCGCGGTGGAGAACACCTCGGACTTGCGGGTCGGGATGGTGGTGTTGCGCTCAATGAGCTTGGTCATCACGCCGCCCTTGGTCTCAATGCCCAGGGTCAGCGGAGTGACGTCGAGAAGCAGGACGTCCTTGACGTCACCGGCCAGCACGCCGGCCTGGATGGCGGCGCCGACGGCCACGACCTCATCGGGGTTCACACCGCGGTGCGGCTCCTTGCCGGTCAGCGACTTGACCTTCTCCTGCACGGCGGGCATCCGGGTCATGCCGCCGACCAGGACCACGTGGTCGATGGTCGCTGCGCCCTTCTCCTTGGCGTCGTCCAACGCCTGGCGGACCGGAGCAACCGTGCGGTCGAGCAGGGTGGCGGTCAGCTCGTTGAGCTTGGCGCGGGTGAGGCGCATGTCCAGGTGCTTGGGCCCGGAGGCGTCGGCGGTGATGAAGGGCAGGTTGATCTGGGTCTCCTGGGTGGTGGAGAGCTCGATCTTGGCCTTCTCGGCCGCCTCGTAGAGACGCTGAAGAGCCATCGGGTCGGCGCTGAGATCGATGCCTTGCGCCTTCTTGAATTCCGCCACCAGCCAATCGACGAGCGCCTTGTCGAAGTTGTCGCCACCGAGGTGGTTGTCACCCGCGGTCGCCTTGACCTCGAATACACCGTCGCCGATCTCCAGCACGGACACGTCGAACGTGCCGCCGCCGAGGTCGAAGATGAGGATCGTCTGGTCAGCCTCCTTGTCGAGGCCGTAGGCCAGCGAGGCCGCGGTGGGCTCGTTGATGATCCGCTTGACGTCCAGACCGGCGACCTTGCCGGCGTCCTTGGTGGCCTGGCGCTGATCGTCGTTGAAGTAGGCCGGGACGGTGATCACGGCGCTGTCGACGCTCTCGCCCAGGTAGGCCTCGGCGTCAGCCTTCAGCTTGCCGAGGATCATGGCGCTGATCTCGGGCGGGGAGTACTGGTTCCCGGCCGCCTCCACGCGGGCGTCGCCGCCCGGGCCCGAGACGACCTTGTAGGGCACGATCGACTCCTCCTCGCGCACCTCGGCCTCTTTGCGGCCCATGAAGCGCTTGATCGAGAAGATCGTGTTCTGCGGGTTGGTCACCGCCTGGCGCTTGGCCACGGTGCCGACGAGCCGCTCGCCGCCGCTCGTAAATGCGACCACCGACGGGGTGGTCCGGCCGCCTTCGGCATTCTCAATCACCGTCGGCTCGCCGCCCTCGAGTACGGCCATACAGGAGTTGGTCGTCCCGAGGTCGATTCCGATCGTCTTTCCCATGTGTTGTCTACTCCTTGATGAGTCGAAAAATCTTAGTGCGAGCGTAGCAGATGTCGACGCCCGGCCAAAGGGTCGTTCCGGTCACATGGGGACGGTACGTGCCACCCCCTCCGCACCCCAGCGGAAAGACAGCTGGGGAGGGAGGGCCGACGCGGCAGACCTGCATTTTCGGGAAATCTGGGTCGGGCGGTCGGAGTTTTCCCAGAACGTAGGGCTCAGCCCGCTTACTCCGGAAAATTCGGGCCGGGGTGGCGAGTTTTCCCAAAAATGCCGCCCGGGGGGAGGGAAAATCACACGGCCCCACGGCCCCACGGCCCCACGGCCCCACGGCCCCACGGCCCCACGGCCCCACGGCCACACGGCCCACGGCCACACGGCCACACGGCCACACGGCCACACCGTTCCCTCCCCAGCTGTCGTTTCTCGAACAACGAAGCGCAACCGGCCACGTCGGCGCCCACCGGTCCGCGGGCGCCGACGCCAACCGGGACCAGCCCGGTCCCGGATCCCGTTGGCTTAGACCAACGCGGCCGGGACCTCGTCCTTCAGCATGCCGCGGATCTGCTCGCGCAGCTCCGGTGTGTCGTCGTGCTTGTGCGCGGTGACCGCGTGGATCGCCGCCGCCTCGACGAGGTGGTCCTCGCTGCCGGACATAGCCACGTCGCAGTTGGTCTCGCTGGGCATCTCCCGGCAGTCGATGTACTTGCGCGCCATCGGCTCCTCCTTGTGCGTAGGTTCACAGGACGATCCCGCGAATCAGGTGCCTTGGAGCGCCACGATGCCAAGCCAAGGCTGGGCGATCCTGGTTGCGCTCATCTGCATCTCCCGGTTAGGCGGAGAGCACCTCGGTCACCCGGCGGCCGAGGCACCCGGGTCAGTTATCCGACCTACATAGTCACGCTAACGCGGCTGTCAACCGCGGCCAACCCGTCCGGCGCTCGGACACATGCGAGCCAGCGCACACTCCGCGCACGCCGGCCGGCGCGCATGACATGTCCGGCGGCCGTGGCGGAGAAGATTGATGTGCAGTTCGAGCTCCTGACCTGGCGGGGTGAGGGCCAGCATCTGGTCGTGAAGTTCTTCGAACGGGGCTCCTGGCCGGAGCAGGTGCAGGCGCATCCCCACCCGCGAAACGTGTGTGTCCACCGGCACGTCGCGCATGCCCAGCGCGAACAGCAGCACGCAGGCCGCCGTCTTGCGGCCCACGCCGGGGAGCGAGCACAGGTAGCCCTGCGCGCGGGAGACGTCCATCTCGGCGAGCCACTGCAGCGAGGGCTCACCCGAGTCCCCGGCCGGCGGGATGGCGGCCAGGATGGATTTGATCCGGGCCGACTTGACCTTGGAGATACCACCGGGCCGGATCGCCGCCTCGACCTCATCCACCGGCGCGTCGCGGACCGCGGCCCAGTCTTCAAAGCGCTCGCGCAGGCCAAAGTAGGCCAGATCGCGGTTGCGATCGTTGGTGGACTGCGAGAGCACCGTGAGGATGAGCTCGGCGATCGGACGGCCGTGAGGCTCAGCCCCGGGAACGCCGTAAAGCTCCCGCAGCCGATCGCGGATCCGCTGCACGCGGTCCGCGCGTGGCGCTCGCCAGGAGCTCGGCCGATTCCTAGTCAACGGCCCCCCAGCGCTCGCAGGCGGCCGCGGCCGCCGCCACCGCCGCCGGAAGGGCCGCCAGTGCCGCCGCGGGCGCGAAACCGCCCCGGGCCAGGCCGGCCAGAAGCGTGCCGGTCAGCGCGTCCCCGGCGCCGGCGGTGTTGAGGACCCGAGTGGCCTTCACCGCGCCCTGGTCGGCGGAGGCGGCGCCCCGCAGCAAGACGCCATCCTCACCCAGGGTGAGCACCACCATCTCCGCTCCCGCGTCGAGCAGGGCCGTCGCGGCCCGCTCGGGATCCCGCTCTCCGGTCATCAGTTCGGCCTCGCGGCGGTTGGCGCGGACCAGGAGTGCGCCGGGGACGCAGGCCAGCGCGCTGTGCACCGCTTCCTGGGCCGAGCGCCACCGGGGCAGCCGCAGGTTGGCGTCGAAGATCACCGGCCGGCCGGCGTCCAGGGCGCCCCGGCGAGCCCGCGCGCTGATGGCCCGCTCAAGCTCGCCGACGAGCGTGTTGGTACTCAGCATCAACGCCCCGGAGCCATGCGCCAGTTCTTCCACGTCATCGGACAGCGCACGCATGACCGCGCCCGTAGTCTGGCCATGCAGGGTGTAGGTGGGCTGGCCCGCGCCGTCCACGGTGACGAAGGCCAGTCCGGTCTGAAGTCCGGAAACGAGCGTGAAGCGGGAGATGTCGACTCCCTCCGAGACCAATCGCCCCCGCAGCCACCCGCCCCAGGCGTCGTCGCCGGCTCCGCCGGCCAGCATCACCGGGACCCCGTTGCGAGCCACGACCACCGCCACGTTGACAGCCACTCCGCCGACGTGCGGATAGAACGGCCCGGACTCCGGCAGCGCGTCCGCGGGGCCCCGACCAACCAGGTCGACCAGCGCCTCGCCCAGGCAGAGAACGGGTACGGGGCTCGGGCTCACCGGCGCGGACGTTATCCTCGGCGGCCGCCGTGGCCGTCGCCGAGCAAACCATCGAGCTCGCCGGAGCCCCTGTCTTTTACCGCCACTCCCCATCGGTGGGCGCCACAGTGGTCTATCTCCACGGCGCTCCGACAAGCTCCGACGACTGGCTCCCGTTCCTCGAGCTCAGCGGCGGCCTGGCTCCGGACCTGCTCGGCTTCGGGCGCTCGAGCAAGGCGGGCAACCTCGAGTACTCGCTGCCCGCCTACGTACGCTTTCTCGAGTCCTTCCTGCGGGCCACCGAGACCGACGAGGTCTCCGTGGTCGGTCATGGCTGGGGCGGAGCCATCGCGCTGGCCTTCGCGCTCGCCCATCCCGAGCAGGCCCGGAAGGTGACGGTCATCGACGCGGTGCCCCTGCTTCCAGGGTTCGTCTGGCCCCGATCGGTCCGGCGCCTACGCCGGGCCGCGCTCGGGGAGCTGATCATGGGCTCGATCGGAAGGCGGCTGCTGGGCCGCAGTCTGCGCTCCGGGACCGTCACCCCCGAGGCGTGGAGCGAACAGCGGCTGGACGCCGTCTGGGCCCAGTTCGACCAGGGCACGCAGCGGGCCATCCTTCGCCTCTACCGTTCCATCGATCCGGCGGGGCTGGCCGCCGCCGGCGCCGGGCTCGATGCGCTGGATGCCCCGAGCCTGATCGTCTGGGGAGAGGAGGATCCGTGGATGCCCCCGAGCTTCGCCGAGGCCTACCGGCATCATCTCCCGCGCGCCGAGCTGATTCGGGTCAGCGGCGCCGGGCACTGGCCGTGGCTCGATCAACCCGCGGTGATAGAGCGCGTGGCCGCCTTCGCCAGCAGCAGCGCTACCGGGCGACGTGACACGATGGGTGGCGCCGCCTGACCATGCCCGAGCCCAGCACCCCCACTCGCTCGCCCTCGCCCGGGGCACGCCGCACTCGCGGCCGCCGGGCCGGACCGACCACGCAGGAGCTGATGCGCGAGCGGCTGATCGAGTCACGGCTGACCCCCAACACGATCTCCCTGACGGGCTTTGTGCTCAACCTCGCCGCGGCCGGGCTGGTCGTCGGGCGGTTGTTCTTCCTGGCTGGGGTCGCCTTCATCGTGGGCTCGGTGATGGACACCCTGGACGGCCGCTACTCGCGTATGTCCGGCAAGGGGACGCCGTTCGGCGCCTTCCTCGACTCGACCCTGGACCGCTTGGAGGAGGGCATAGTGCTCACCGCCGTCGCGGCCTATTTCGCCTCGCGCCACGACCAGGTGGCGGTGGCCGCGGTGGTGGCCGCGGTGCTCGGCTCCCTGATGGTCTCCTACACGCGTGCGCGAGCCGAGGCGCTGGGGGTGGCCTGCAAGGTCGGACTGGCCACGCGACCGGTTCGGGTAGTCATCCTCTCCGTTGGCCTGGTCTTCGCCCGCGGGGCCTCGCTGGGCAACTTCTCCCTGTTGGCTCCGGCCGTCTACGTCCTGGCCGGATTGACCGTCATCACGATGATCCAGCGCATCCTGTACGTGCGCGGCGAGCTCATCAAGAACGCCGCCGATGTGTAACGAAACACCGTCTGCGGGATAACTAGAGGCGTCGCCGCGTCGCCGCCACAGCAGCGCCGGTCCAAACATTCAGAAGGGTTTCCAAGTGAGCAACAACGGTTCCACGAACGGCACCGCGCGCCATCAGAACGACAGGGTCCGTGTGGCCATCATCGGCGTCGGCAATTGCGCGAGCTCGTTCGTCCAAGGCGTCCATTACTACCGTGACGCCGATCCCGGGACCTCCGTCCCAGGGCTGATGCACGTCGATCTCGGCGGCTACCACGTGCGCGACATCGAGTTCAGCGCCGCCTTCGACATCGACGTCGACAAGGTCGGCAAGCCGCTGCATGAGGCGATCTTCGCCGGGCAGAACAACACGCTGAAGTTCGACACCGAGGTGCCAGACCTCGGGGTCGAGGTTATGCGGGGCATGACCCACGACGGGCTGGGCAAGTACCTGAGCGAGAAGATCACCAAAGCCCCTGGCCCGACGGTGGACATCGTCGAGGTGCTGAAGGAGACCCGCACCGATGTGGTCGTCTCCTACCTCCCGGTCGGATCCGAACAGGCCACCAAGTGGTACGTCGAGCAGATCCTCGAGGCCGGCTGCGGCTTCGTGAACTGCATCCCGGTGTTCATCGCCCGCGAGGACTACTGGAACAACCGATTCAAGAAGGCCGGACTGCCGATCGTCGGCGACGACATCAAGTCCCAGGTCGGCGCGACCATCGTCCACCGAGCGCTGGCCCGTCTCTTCCACGACCGCGGGGTCAAGCTGCTGCGCACCTCGCAGCTCAACGTGGGCGGCAACATGGACTTCTACAACATGCTCGAGCGCGAGCGCTTGGAGTCCAAGAAGATCTCCAAGACCAATGCTGTCACCTCGATCATGGGTCACGAGCTGCCCAAGGACGACGTCCACGTCGGCCCGTCGGACTACGTGCCGTGGCTGACCGATCGCAAGTGGGCCCATATCCGTCTGGAAGGTCAGGCCTTCGGTGACGTGCCCCTCACCGCCGAGCTCAAGCTCGAGGTCTGGGATTCCCCGAACTCCGCCGGCATCGTCACCGACGCGGTGCGTTGCTGCAAGCTGGCTCTGAACAACGGGCTGGCCGGCCAGCTCGACGGACCGAGCTCCTACCTGATGAAGTCGCCGATGCACCAGCGACCCGACGACGAAGCGCACGAGATGACCGAGGCATTCATCGCCAAGTACTCGCGCAAGCCGATCGCGGCCAAGGCCAAAGCCAGGGCCAAGGCGCCCGCCAAGTAGCCGATCCCCGGGCCCGGCTACTGGTCCCGCCCTTAAGCTTCACCGGTGCCTGCACTCGCGATCGCACAGGTGACTCCGTTCGCCTGGGAGGTGGAGGGCGAGGTCAACCGGTACGTGGCCCGGGTTTCCGACCAGCTCGCCGCTCGGGGCCACCAGGTGCTGATCATCGCGCCGTCGGAGAGCCCCGAGCTGGTCCGTGATACGCGCCGCGCGCTGCGCGACCGAGGGGCCGAGCTGCTGCACCAGGCCGAGGGCCGACCTGTGGTCCTCGGCGTCGGGGAGGTGCTGCCCTTTTCCCCCGCCCGGCGGCGGGCGGCCTCACTGCCGGTCGACGTCGCGCGCACGATCGAGTCGGCCCTGGCCACGCTCCCCCTGGACGTGGTCAACGTGCACGAGCCGTTCGCGCCCAGCGCTTCGAGCGCGGCGCTTCGCCACTCGCGCGCGCTCAACGTGGCCAGCTTCCATGCGCCGACCGAGCGGCTCCTCTCGACTCAGCTCACCCGGCCGCTGTCGCGCTTGCTGTTCGCCCGGCTCGACGCCCGCACGGCCAGCTACCAGGCCACGGCCAACCTTCTGAAGGGCTATTTCCCCGGGGAGTACCAGGTGGTCGCGCCAGGCGCCGACCCCCGAGAGCCTCGGCTCCCGAGCACGCCACCGGAATTCGTCCTCGTCGCTACCGAGGAGCGGGCGGCGATGCGCACCTTCCTGCGCGCGCTGAGACTGCTGCCGGCCGAGCCGTCCTGGCATGCGACGGTCTGGCTGAGCCGTCCGGCGGCGCCTCCGGCCACGCTCGGGCGTCTGCATGACCGCGTGTCCTTCCTGGACGCCGGCGACTGCCGGCCCGGAGAGGCGCTGGCGCAAGCCGACGTGGTTGTGCTGGCCTCCGACGGCGACCGGGCCACGCCCGGACTGCTGATCAACGCCCTCGCTGAGGGCATCGTGCCCGTCGCGTCGCGGCTGCCCGTGTACGAGGAGATCCTGGGCGAGGGCCAGCTCGGATTCATGTTCGAGCCGGGCGAGTCCCAGACTCTCGCCGCCCATCTCCAGCGGCTGCTCGATGAGCCCGAGCTGCTCGCCGCGCGGGCCGAGCAGGTTCGCGACCATGCCACCGGTCTCGGCTGGCCACGGGTGGCCGACGAGCTCGAGTCGGTCTACGCCGGGCTGGTCAGCCGGCGTCATGCGGCGACCGGCAACGGCCGGCTCCGGGCCCGGCTCGCCGCCCGGCCGCTGATCGACGTCGATCTGCACATGCACACCGACCACTCCTACGACTGCGCGACGCCAGTCGAGGTGCTGCTGGCCGAGGCGCGCTCGCGGGGCTTGGGTGCCGTGGCTATTACCGATCACAACGAGATCTCGGGCGCCCTGGAGGCCCAGGCCAAGGCCAATGGCTTCAAGGTCATCGTCGGCGAGGAGGTCAAGACGGCCGGCCAGGGCGAGGTCATCGGGCTGTTTATCGAGGAGAAGATCCCCCGCGGTCTCACGCTGGCGCAGACGATTGCCGAGATCAAGCGTCAGGGGGGCCTGGTCTACGTCCCCCATCCCTTCGATCGGATGCACTCGGTGCCCGACTACGAGCATCTGCTGCCGGTGCTCGATGACGTGGACGCGATCGAGGTCTTCAACCCCCGCATCGCCATCACGGAGTTCAACGAGGAGGCAGTCCGCTTCGCGGCCAAGTACCGGATCCCGGGGGGCGCCGGATCGGACGCTCACGTGCCCCAGGGTCTGGGGTCGGTGCGGATCCGCATGCGCGACTTCGACGGTCCGGATGAATTCCTGCAGTCCCTGCGTGACGCCGACATCATTCGCAATCCGGCCAGTCTGCTCTACGTCCAGGCGCTCAAGTTCCTGCAGACCAAGGCTCTGCCCGGGTCGGCCCGAAAGGCCTCCCGCGAGCGACGGGTCAGGCGGGCCACGGGCCGCAAGTCCTGATGCAGCGGCAAGGACAAGCAAGCTCTTCGTCCAATCCGAGGGGGATGCCAGCCACCGACGACGAGATCCGCGAGAAGTACCTGGAGCGGGCGATCCGTGAATTGAACTCTTTTGCCCGCCGCCTGACGGAGTGCTCGGACTGTCCACGAGGGCAGCTCATGCCCGTTCTCGGGTCGGGCCATCCCCAGGCCGACATCTTCATGGTCAAGCACTCGGCGGTGCCTTCGGAGGTCGAGGAGGGCGTGGCCTTCTACGGGCGCAGCGGCAACGCGCTGATGAAATCGCTCAAGCGGCTGGATATCGACCCGCTGGCCGTCTACGGCACGCTGTGCGTGAAGTGCCCGGTGCCCGACCCGGTCATGGCGGATCCGTCCTGCGTGGCCCGGCTGACCGAGGAGCTGGCCATCGTGCAGCCCAGGATGCTCGTCGTGATGGGCGAGGAGACGGTGGGCGTGTTGAATGAGCTCGAAGTGCCACTGGCGGAGCCGCTGGTGCCGGCGGTCGGAGCACTGCAGCGCTTCACCCCGTCGATCCAGGCCCTCTACACGCCCAACATCGACGATGCGCTCGATGAGGAGCACGCCAAGCGGGAGTTCTGGAGCGCCTTCAGGACGCTTGGCCAGTGGTGGGCGGATCTTCCGCCGTACTGAGCCTCAGCCGGTGACCAGGACGATCTTGCCCAGCTTGCCCCCGGCCTGAAAGCGCTCGTATGCCGCCGGAGCGTCTTCCAGGGAGAAGGTCTGCGCCACCGGGACGCGGACCGTGCCCGCGGCCAGCAGCGGCAGTACCGAGCGCTCCAGCCCCCGAGCAGTAAGCGCCTTGCCCTCCAGCGGCCGCGAGCGCAGAGTCGAGCCATGGATGCGGGCCCGCTTCATCATCAACAAGCCGAGATGCAGCTCGCCCTTGTATCCGGCGCTGGTGCCGATCACGGCGATCCGGCCCTGCGTATCCAGAGCCTTCAGATTGCCGTCCAGGTTGATCGCTCCGACCAGCTCGAGAATGACATCGAACGGTCCGTGGTCGACGAAATCTTCAGGGTCGATCACCTTGGCCCCGAATGCGCCGACGCCGTCGCGAAGCTCCGGATTGCGCACGGTCGCGGTGACCCGCGCGCCCGCCGCATGGCCGAGTTGAATCGCCGCCGTACCGACGCCGCCGGCGCCGCCGTGCACGAGCAGCCGCTCGCCGGGCTCTAGGCGCGCCTGGGTGAACACCGCGTCATGCGCGGTGGTGAAGACCTCGGGCACGCCACCGGCCTCGGGCCAGTCGAGGTTCTCCGGCACTGGGACCAGGACCCGCTCATGGACAACGGCCAGTTCGGCCTGGCCGCCACCGCCGACAATGCCCATCACCCGGTCGCCGGCGCTGAAACGCTCTGCGCCGGGACCGAGGGCAGCGACCTCCCCGGCCAGCTCAAGCCCCGGGATGTCCGGCGGTGAGCCGGGCGGTGCCGGGTAGCCGCCGCGGAGCTGCATCATGTCGGCGCCGTTCAGCCCCGCCGCGCGCACGCGGACCAGCACTTCCCCATGGCCCGGAGTGGGATCGGGATGATCCTCGACGGTCAGTTGCTTGTCGCGAATGATCACCGCACGCATGCCCGGGCAGGCTAGATGATCAGTGGGTGTGGCCGCCACGTCCGGCGCTGAGGCGCGGGGCGCGGTCAGCCAGTCCGGACCAGCTCGGCCACGCACTCGATGTGCGGGGTCTGCGGGAACATGTCCACCGGCCGCACGCGGCGCAGGGTGAAACCGGCCTCGACCAGCTGGGCAGCGTTGGGCGCCAGCGTGGTCGGATTGCACGACACGTAGACGATCTTCTTCGGCGCGGTCTCGATGATCCGCCGAACCACCTTCTGCGAGAGCCCGGCCCGGGGCGGATCGACGATCAACACATCAGGCCGTCCGGCCCGCTCGGCCAGTTCCCGCAACGCCAGTCGGACATCGCCGGCGAAGAAGTGGACGTTGTCGATCTCGTTGGCGCGCGCGCCGGCAATGGCGTCGGCAATCGCCTCCTCGACCAGCTCGAGACCCCAGACCTCGGCCACGCGCGGAGCAATCGACAAGGCGATCGTGCCGATCCCGCAGTAGAGGTCATAGACGCGCTCGAACCCACCCGGGTCGGCGTAGTCGACGGCCAGCGCGTAAAGCTGTTCGGCCATCTCTGTATTGGTCTGAAAGAACGCCTCCGCCGAGATGCTCAAACGCATACCGCCGAGGATCTCGTCGAAGCGCTCGGTGCCCGACAGGAGCTCGGTCTGACCACCCTGGGTGGTTTCGCCGAGACCCTCCTGCTGAGTCCAGAGCAGACCATCCAGTCCGGCGCCGGCGGCAATCAGCGAATCGCGGTCAAGCCGGCCCGGAGCGGTGACCAGACGGACCTGGATGGCGCCGGTGCGCCGCCCCTCGCGCACAACCAGGTTGCGCAAGAAGCCTTCGCCGCTGCGCCGGTCGTAGACCGACAACTGCTGCTCGCGGCACCAGTCGACGATTTGGGCGCGAGCCCGATTGGCGGCCTCTGAGCCGAGCATGCTGTCCTGAACCGGAATGATCTCGTCCCAACGTCCGGGAGCGTGAAATCCGCAGACCAGGTCCCCCGTGCCGGGGTCGGTGCCGAACGAGAATTCGAGCTTGTTGCGATAGCGCCAGGTTTCCACCGCGGGCACGATCGGCTCCAGCGCGAAGCCCTCGAGCTTGCCGATCCGCCTCAGCGCGTCGTCGACCTGCTCCTGCTTGACCTCCAGCTGGCGCTCGTAGGGCAGAACCTGCCAGGCCGCCCCCGGGTCCACCGCCACCGGCGCTATGCGGTCCGGGCTCGGCTCGAGGATCTCCACCGCCAGGGCCTCGGCCCAGGCGCGCTTGCGCTTGCCGATCACCGCCCGCACACGGTCGCCGGGCACCGCTCCCTTGACGAACACGACGTACCCCTCAGCGCGCGCGACACCCGCCCCGCCATAGGCCAGGGTGTCGATCGTCAACTCGAGCTCGTCGCCCCGTTGGGGGCGAGCGGGCCGGGTATCGATGCCGCTCACCCCATCAAGGTAAGCAGCCCCACGCGGCCCGCCGGTGAAACCGCGCTACCCGATGGCCTTTTCCAGCGCGGCGACTACCGACTTGCGGTCGGCGTTCTTGCGCTCGTAGGTCAGCACCTTGCGGAGCTCGGGCTTCTTCAGCTCGGAAAGACGGGACTGGATCTGGCTGGCGTTCAGCTCGTCGTAGCCGAGGATCGGGAACGATGGCCCGACACCAATCGTCCGGCGAGCACGGTCACCGGCGCGGACCAGGCGGTCCACGGGCTCAGCGCGACGCGCTCGCTTGGTGGCCGACTCGACCTGGCCGCGGCCGCGGCCGGCGAGCTGCTCGAGATTGGAGACGACGTCATCGCGTTCGGCGCGACCACGGCGGACCAGCTCGGCGACCAGGTCGTTGGCGTCCTTGCGGGTCACGCGGCCCCGGGAGGCGGCATCGTCCAAGGTCTCCTGAATGCGATCGCGGGTGAGCATGATCACATCGCGCGGGCTGACCAGCCCACGGACCAGCTGCTCGGCCACCGAGGTGATGCTCTCCGATCCCCCACCGGCCCGGCGGGTGCGGGTGGCACCACGCTTCGCGGTGCTGCCGGCGGATTGGGCTCCTGACTTGGCCGCTGTGGCTGTGCCCTTGGCGCCGGAGCGCGCCGACTTGGCCGTGTTGGCCGCGGCCCGACCGGCGGTCTTGGCCGTCCTGGCCGCGGAGCGTCCGGTCGCCTTGGCCGAGCTGCGGGTTGCGCCCGCGCCCGCAGCCGCAGAACGGCTGGACTTGGTGGCCCCTGACTTGGCCTGAGTGGAGGTGCGAGAGGTGGCCTTGCGCGTACTTGTGGCCGTGGCCTTGGCTCCGCTCTTGGCGGCAGAGGCGGTGCGCTTCGCGGCCGGCTTGGCCGAGCGAGATTTTGAGCTGGATGAAGACGAGCGTTTCGCGGCGGGCATACTTGGGCTCCTGTGGTCGTGACGCTGGCGCCGAGCCTATAGGAACGGACCCTGGCGATGAGACAGAGGAAGGACAATCGGATCGCCAATCCCCTTCCGGTGTCTTCCCATTCTGACCCAGGGCGGCGCCGGGCGCGGTTGGACCCGGTTTACTCAGGCGGCGGCGAGCAGAAACTCGAGCAGCGCTTTCTGGGCGTGACGGCGGTTCTCGGCCTGGTCCCAGATGCGCTGACGCTCCCCGTAGAGAACCTGGGCGGTGATCTCCTCGCCCGGATGCGCGGGTAGGCAGTGCAGGGCAATGGCGTGCGGTGCGGCGAGGTCCATCAGCTCATCGTCGACGCGGTAGGGATCCAGCGCACGACGACGCTGCTGCGCGGTCTCGGGGTCATCGCTCATGCTCACCCAGACGTCGGTGTAGACGGCATCGGCTCCGGCCACTGCCTGACGCGGATCATCGCTCAGCACCGCGCCCGCGACCGGCTCGAGCTGGTAACCCGGCGGAGCCGCCACCCGCACCTGGACACCGGCCAGTGCCCCCACGATCGCCAGCGAACGGGCCACATTGTTGCCGTCGCCAACGTAGGCCAGAGTGAGCCCGGAGAGCTCGCCAAAGTTCTCGCGCAGCGTGAGCAGGTCGGCCAGCGCCTGGCACGGGTGATGCTCGGCGGTCAGCATGTTGATGACTGGAATCGATGCGTGCTCGGCCAGCTCGACGACCAGCTCGTGGGGCCCGGTGCGCAGGCCCACGGCCGCGGCGTGGCGCGAGAGCACGTACGCGGTGTCGCGCACCGACTCGCCGCGGCTGATCTGGAGCTCGTCGCGGCTCAGCACCATCGGATGACCACCAAGCTCGAATACGCCGGCCTCGAAGGAGACCCGCGTGCGGGTGGAGGCGGCCTGGAAGATGAGCGCGATCGTGCGACCGGAGAGCGTGCGGGCGGAGAGCGGCTCGGCCTTGAGGACCGTCGCCCGGTCAAGCAGCTCATCGAGCTCGGTGGGGCTGAGCTCTAGCCCGGTGAGGAAGTGGCGAGGCAAGCGCAGCAGTGTACGTTTCCGGTCTCAGTCCGGTTGCGAGTCCTGCGTTCTAGCGTCGGGCGGCCCGCAGACCAAAGCCTCTCAGCACCAGCAGCGCCTTCTCGCCCATCGTTCCCCGCGCCGGCAGGACACCGAGTTGGGTGGCGGCGTTGTAGACGTCGTAGAACCCGCGCACCCGCAGCAGAAGCTCGTGCTGGAGCTCGCAGTAGAAGACGCAGTGAACGACGACGAAGCGGTTTGTGGCCGGGAGCCCCTCCAGTGGCTGCCGGTGGGTGCCGAGCACCTTGCATGGAGCGGCGAGGAAGTTCCCGCCGCTCAGCCGCGCGCCCGTCCCCTCCAGACGCGCGTCGGGAAACGCCGCCCACAGACGCTGGGCGTGCTCGACGAGGGCGCCCAGCCCGGCCAGCGGCTGATCGGTGAGCGGATCCTCATACTGGATACCCGCCGCACAGACCTCGGCGAAGGCGCCGGGGTCGCGACCCGACCAGGCCGCCTGCCAGCCGTCGATCAGCTCATCGGTGGTCACGGCGTGCGGGCACCGAGGTCGGGGTCCGCGAGCTGGGCCTCCAGGTCGGGCATGCCCTCCTCAGGGGTCGAGGCGCGGGCGTAGTGGCGGCGCGGGATGCGCCCCGCACCGCGGGCCAGCTGGCCGGCCTCAACGGCGAGACGAATGGCGCGAGCCATGGCCACAGGGTCGTGCGCCCGGGAGATCGCGCTGGCGCACAGCACCGCGTCGCAGCCAAGCTCCATGGCCAGGGCGGCGTCGGACGCGGTGCCGACGCCAGCGTCGAGGATCACCGGAACTCCGGCCTGCTCCACGATCAGGGCAATGTTGTACGCGTTGCGAATCCCCATGCCGCTGCCGATCGGCGACCCGAGTGGCATCACCGCCGCGCAGCCAACGTCCTCGAGGCGTCGGGCCAAAACGGGATCGTCGGTCGTGTAGGGAAGCACCGTGAAACCCGCATCGACGAGCTGTTCGGCGGCGGCCAACAGCTCCACGGCGTCGGGTAGCAGCGTGCGGTCATCACCGATGACCTCGAGCTTGATCCAGTCGGTGGCAAACGCCTCGCGGGCCAGCTGCGCGGTCATGACCGCGTCGCGGGCAGTGAAACAGCCGGCGGTGTTCGGCAGGACCTCCAGCCCGCACTCGGTAAGCACGTCGAGAATCGAACCCCGGGCAGCCGGATCGAGCCGGCGCAGCGCCACCGTGCAGAGTTCGGCCCCGGATTCCGTCCCGGCGCGGGCCAGGATCTCGTGGCTGGCAAAGCCGCCGGTGCCCAGGATGAGTCGCGAATGGAACTGCCGGCCGGCGATCTGCAGGGGCTCGGAGGCGGACATCGTCATCCCCCCTGGATGGCCGAGACGATCTCGACCAGCGCCCCGTCGGCCAGCGCCGTCTGCGCCCAGCTCGAGCGGGTGACCACGACGCCGTCCAGGGCGACGGCCACGCCGCGAGCGTCGGGCGCCACGTCCAGCAGGGCGAGGACCGAGGCCACGGTGGCCCCGGACTCGAGTTCACGGCTCTGACCGTTCACGGTGATGATCATGCCGGGCTCACCGCGGGGGCGGCAAAGCGCCGAGCCGAGAAGGTGGCGGCCAGCGGATCCGACGCCTGACCGAGCAGCCCGGCGCAGACGATCTCGGCGGTCACCGGGGCGAGCAGAATCCCGCTGCGTCCGTGCCCGGTGGCCCAGTGCAAGCCGGGGAACGACCCACGACCGATGACCGGCAGGTTGTCGGTGGTGCCAGGGCGCAGCCCGGCCGAGAACTCGTCCAGCACCAGCTCGGAGACGCCCGGAACCAGCTCGGTGGCTTCGCGCAGCAGCTCGAAGGCCGCTCCGGCGGTGACCGTGGTATCGAATCCACGCTCCTCGCTGGTCGCCCCGATGACATAGCGCCCGTCGCCGCGGGGCACGATGTAAGCGCCACCCATGCGCACCACTCGGGTGAGCAGCCCCGGACCGGACGGGTCATGGAGCCGGAGGATCTGACCCTTGACCGGGCGCAGGGCCGGTCGCTCCGCCTCGGGCAGGCCGTCCAGTTCGGCCGACCACGCACCGGCGGCGATCACCACCGCTCCGGCTCTGAGCTCCTCGCCGCCACGCAGGCGCACGCCGCCGACAGCGTCCTCGCCCACGCACAGCCCGGCCACCTCGGTGTGCTCACGCAGCGTCCCCCCGCTCTTGCGGAAGGCCGCGGCGAGGGCGGCGGTGAGGCGGCGAGGATCGATCGCGTGATCATCGGGGATGGCCAGGGCCAGGCGCAGCGCGGGGGCCAGTCCCGGTTCCAGCCGGCGAGCTTCGCTGGCGCGTACGCGCTCCACGGTCAGCCGGTAGCGCTCACGCAGGGCCAGCTCGCGCTCCAGCGCCTCCGCCTCGTCCGCGTCCCGGGCGACCAGCAACGTCCCGCAGCGGCTGTAGCCGGCGTCGGCGAGCCTGCGAACGAACTCCGGGTAGAGCCGGGCGCTGCGCAATCCGAGCTTGAGCAGGGGCTCCTCAGTTGGCGTGGCTTCAGCGATCGGTGCCAGCATGCCCGCCGCCACCCGCGAGGTGCCCGAGCCCGCCTCGCCGCGCTCGAGCACAACCGCGCTCAGGCCGTGGGCAAGCGCCCGCCAGGCGACCGCGAGGCCGATCACCCCGCCGCCGATGACGGCGACATCCACAGCTGGTGCGTTTCGCTCAGACATGAAAGCTCCCTGCCCCGGCATTACCCGGCCAGGTCCTGACGGTCGGCGGATCCGTTCTTTACCGTCCGCCCTCTCAGCCCTACGGTGGGGCTCCCGTAGCGGAAAATGCTAGCGCCCCAGTCCTGACACACTGGGAGCCGTGAGCGATCGTCGCGAACGCCTCCACGCTTCTGTCCTGTACCTGGTCTGCGATGCCATGCCCGACGCCTTCCTGCGCGAAGCCCTGCGCGGCGGTGTGGAGATCGTGCAGCTGCGGATCAAGGACGGCACCGATGAGTCCATCCTCGAGACCGCGTCGCGCTACCGCCGGCTGTGCGCGGAGAGCGGCGCTCTGCTGATCGTCAATGACCGGCCCGACCTGGCCCGCGCAGCCGACGCTGACGGCGTGCACATTGGACAGGAGGATGACTCAGTGCGGACAGCCCGGGCGATCGTCGGTCCGGAACGACTGATCGGCCTGTCCACACATTCCCCCGAGCAGGTGGCCGACGCCGGGCGGGTCGGAGTCGACTACATCGGCGTGGGGCCGGTTCATGCCACGCCCACCAAGCCGGGCCGCCCCGCGGTCGGCCTTGAGCTGGTGCATTACGCGGCCTCGCACAGCGTTCTGCCCTTTTTCGCCATCGGCGGCATCACGATCGAGAACATCACCGCCGTGCGGGCGGCCGGCGCCCGCCGCGCCGCCGTGGTGAGAGCGTTGAGTGAAGCCAGCGATCCTCAGGCCACGGCCCGCGCTCTGCACGCCGGGCTCCTCACCGAGAGGAGCAGCGTTGGCGCAGCGTAACCGCCGGCGCGGGCAGCGTCGCAAACCGCGTTCCGGACGCCCCGGATCCGCCGGGGCGCGGTCCCCGCAGGCACCCGAGGTACCACCCGGGGACGCGCCAGGATCCATCGGCGGCTGGCGGGTCGAGCCGCGAATGACCCGCTCCCAGCGTCGCGACGCCGAGGTCCGGGCCGGCTTGACACCGATCGGGCCCGGAGAGCGTCCGGGAGCGATCGTGGCCGGGGCGATCATCTCGCTCCTGGTCGGTGCCGGCCAGCTGGTCGCCTTCCTGGCCGGACTCAAGATCCACGGCAAGGCTCCCGCCGCTGGCGGCACCGTCCTGCTCAGTGTGCTCCTGATCGTGTGCGCGATCGGCATGTGGCGGCTCTGGTACGGCGCGGTGCTCGGTTTCATGGCGCTGCTGGCCATCGTGGCCACGCTGTTCTCGTTGCTGCTGATCGAGGCCAGCAACCTGCTCGGACTGGTCGTGGCGATCATCGTCGTGGGCGGCTCGGGCTACCTGTTCTTCAAGCTCGTGCGGGTGCTCAGCCGGATCCAGATGCCGCGGTATCCAGGCCGCTGACGGCGGCCCGCGCCGTCTCTGTAATAGATTCGGGGTAATGGCTGAGTCCTCTTACGATCTCGTCGTCATCGGCTCCGGGCCGGGCGGCTACGTAGCCGCCATCCGCGCGGCCCAGCTGGGCATGAAGACCGCCGTGGTCGAAAAGGACCGGGTCGGCGGTCGCTGCCTGAACTACGCCTGCATTCCCGCCAAGGCGGTGCTGCGCGTAGCTGACATCGTCTCCGAGATACGCGATGCCGACGAGTTCGGCATCCGCGTGGCCGAGCCCGGGATCGACTATCAGGGGGTCAGCGCCCGGCGGACCAAGGTGATCACCACCTTGACCAGCGGCGTCGCCGGCCTGCTCAAGAAGAATTCCGTTGACGTCATCGAGGGCTCCGCCAGCCTGGCCGGAGGCGGCCAGATCAAGGTCGGGGATGACACCATCAGCGCGGGGAAGATCATCCTCGCCACCGGCTCGGTCAAGCGACCAATCCCCGGGGCGCAGTTCGGCGGGCGCGTGATCGGCACCGAGGAGGCCTGGGCGCTCGACACGCTGCCGGCCACGCTGGCCGTGGTCGGCGCCGGGGCGTCGGGGGCGGAGATCGCCTCGGCCTACGCCCGCCTTGGCTCTGAGGTGATGCTGTTCGAGGCGCTCGACCGAGTGCTGCCGACCGAGGACGCTGACATCTCCAAACTGGCCGAGCGGGGCTTCAAGCGCCAGGGCATCAAGGTCCACACCGGAACGCTGGTCAAGGACATCGAGTCAGGCGATGAATCGGTGAAATTCACCTACGGCGAGGAGTCCGGCGAAGCGGAGTGGCTGGTCATCGCCGCCGGCCGCGGCCCCGACGTCGAGGGCCTGGGTCTGGACCAGGCCGGGATCAAGCTTGGCGATGGCGGCCTGATCGAAGTCGATGGGGCGATGCGGACCAGCGCCGAGGGGATCTACGCCATCGGCGACCTGACCCCCGGGCCGGCCCTGGCTCACAAGGCTTCGGATGAAGGCGTGATCGCCGTCGAGGACATGGCCGGCATGGACACCCATCCGATCGAGTACATCGACGTCCCCCGAGCCACCTTCTGCACTCCCAACGTGGCCAGTTTCGGGCTCACCGAAGCCCAGGCCCGCGAGCAGGGGCACGACGTGGTGGTGGGCAAGGTTCAGTACGGAGCGGTCGGAGCCGGCACGGTGTACGGCGACCGCACCGGTCTGGTCAAGATCGTCGGCGACAAGCGCTACGGGGAACTGCTCGGCGGCCACATTGTCGGCGCCAAGGCCACCGAGCTGATCCAGGAATTGGTCAACGCCAAGGCCCTGGAGGGCGGCTACCCGGAGATCGCCCACCTGGTCCACGGTCACCCGACCATGTCCGAAGCGGTCATGGAAGCCGCCCGCGCCGCGGACGGCTGGCTGATCCACGGCTGACCCCCTGGCCGCTGGGCCCCGGAGCGCAGTCGTGACGCCTGACCAACCTGTCTTCTACTACGACCTCGGCGATCCCGAGTGCTACCTGGTCGCTGAACGGGTCATGTCGGAGATGGCCGTCGTCCCGGAATGGGAACCGGTGCTGGGCCGGAACCTGGGAATCGCATTCTCCCCCGGCGAGCCGGTCGGGCTGCGCGAACGGGTGAGCGAGCATGAACTGCAGCCACTGCGCTGGCCCTCGCCCTGGCCCCCGGACACCGAGCTGGCCATGCTCGCCGCCACCTACGCCAAGCACATCGGCCGGGCGGTGGCCTTCTCATTGGCAGCCTTTCGCCAGGCCTTCGCCGGTGGACGCGACCTGGGCGAGGAGGGGACGGTGCTGATCGCCGCGGCCGCCTGCGAGATGCACCCCACGGCAGTGATGAAGGGTGTCGGGTTGCGGTCGGTGAAAGCCGGCTTGAGCCGCGCGGCCGAGCGGGCTCGCGAGGCGCGCGTCGACGCCCTGCCGGCCATTTCGGTCGCCGGGGAGCTGTTCTCCGGGCCCGGCGCCCTGACTGGGGCCGTGGCCATGCTCGGGCAGCTGGAGGCCAGCCGGTGAAGGCCAATCGGGCCTACCGGCTGACTGTCTCGCGCCAGGGTCGGGAGCCCGCCTTCATGGCTGACCGCAGTCGCGTTGACCGAATCGAACTCGTCTCGATCGCCGACGAGGAGACCGTGCTTCTCTGGGACCTTCCGGTAAAGCAGGCCACACGCCTGCTCAAGCAACTGCGCACAGAGCTGATCGCGCTCGACGCCGAGCACTTCATCGCCCGCTGGGAGGGCGCGGACGGGACCGAGGATTGGCCACTGTGAGGCGGCATGAGTGAGTGGGAGCCCGGCAGCACCGAGCCGGGGCTGAAGGGTGTCTCGAGCATCCGGGAGCCGACGCGGGCTGAGCGCACCGTGGGCCGGCGCGCCGCCGAGACCCGAGCCACCGTGCCCGACCTGGAGCTGGGCATTGACGCCGACGCCGAGCCGGCGCTGTCGATGGCGGTGGCGCACGATTGCTCCTTCACCGCCGTGCTGGTCCGCGCCTGCGCCGCTGCGCTCCGGGAGCACCCCCGCGCCAACGCGGCCTATCGCGACGGGCGCTTCGAGCTGCACTCCCGGATCAACGTGGCGGTCACGATGCCCACCGAGGAGGCCTATGTGGCCCCGACCCTGCTCGACGCGGACACCAAGACACTGGGCCAGCTCGAGGCTGAATTGACGCGGCTGCGTGAGCAGGCCGGGGCGGGTGAGCTCACGGCCGCAGCGCTGGCCGGCGCCACCTTCACGCTCACCGATCTTGGACCGCAGGGAGTTAGCCGAGGCAGCACTTTGATCATCCCCCCACAGGCCGCGGCGCTCGCCGCCGGCGCAGTGCGCGAGGTTGCCGTGATCCGCGACGGAATGGTTGCGCCCGGCCATCTGGTCAGCCTGACCCTGGCCGCCGACAGCCGCATCCTGTTCGGCGCCGGCGCGGGACGCTTCTTGGTCGCCATCGCCCAGCAGCTCGAATCAGGACGCCCGTGAACCGACAGGGTCCGCAGCCCGTGGCGCCGACCCCCGACGCAGTCCGCTTGTCCGCGATACATCTGGGTGGAGTGCCGGGGCTCAGTCCCGGGCAACGCGATCTCGAGCTGCGCTTCTCCGCCGCCGGGCTACAAATCATCCGCCTCGACACGCCGGACCAGGTCGGCACGTTGCCCTGGACCGATATTCGGGCAGTGCGTCTGCCTGCGCGCGTGAGGCTGCGTCCCGGGCCGCCCCGCCTGGTGGTGACCACGGTGGCGGGTCGGGCTTGCTTCGCCTTCCCGGGTCTCGCCGGGACCCAGGTCCGCCATCACCTGGGGCCCCTGCTTGGGACTGTGCCCGGGGTTAAAGTTCAGTGAGGCCATTCCCGACTGGTAACCCGCCCGCCCTCAGGAGGGATGACCATGGACACGAATAGACAGATCGACGACCACGCATCTGGCTCGAGCGCTTACCGCAGCTGGACGCTCACGTCTCTCCTGCTTGCTCACAAGCGCGCCTCCCTGGGCGCCACCGCGTTTCTGCTGGCGGTGATCGCGGTGACGTTCATAACCACGGTCTCGAGTCCGAGCCGGCAACCGCTTAGCGACTCAGCCACATGCTCGGAATGGGCGGCGGCGACCCCGGCGCAGAAGATCTCCTACTCCCACGTCTACATCAATGAATACGGCTCGTACCCCGACACCACCCGCAACGCCGACGTGATCGAGACGAACATCAACAAGGCGTGTACCCGAGCCTCCTACCTAGGGGAGGCGGAGGAGGTGTCCGTTCTGGCCAGCCTCCGTCACGCGTTTTGAGAGGCGGTGAGGGCACTCGCTGAAGCAGCGGGATGGAAGCCCGGAAGCCGGAGGGCAAAAGTCGACCCCTGGGCGCTGCTGCTCAGCCGGCACTCCCCCCCGTGGCCTTTGGCGATCGCGTCGACGATGGCCAGACCCAGACCGACCCCCCCGGCCGAGCGCGACCGCGCTGAGTCGGCCCGAGCGAAACGATCGAAGATCCGCGCGGCGGCCTGATCAGGTACGCCGAAGCCCTCGTCCTCGATCTCGATGATGACCCATCCGTCCAGGCCCCCGCGCGCGCGCAACTCGACCTTGGCCTGGGGCGCCGAGTACTTGACCGCGTTCTCCAGCAGCGCGTCGAGTGCCGCGCGCAGCCGGCCGGGATCAGCCATCAGGCGGCCCGGGGCGAGCACGCGCAGGTGCCAGGACCGCGGGGCCAGTTCCGCCCAGCGCATGAAGACGTCCTCGAGCAGTGGCTCGAGATCCAGCTCGGAGCACTGGACGAAGTCGGGTTGATCAGCTGTGGCCAGCAGGAGCAGGCGTTCGAGAATCTCGTCGATCCGGACCAGCTCATCGATCGCCACCTGCACCTCCGGCACGTCGCGACCATGCGAGCGGATGAGCTCGAGGTGGCCCCGCGCGATCGTCGCCGGTGTCCGCAGCTCGTGTGAGGCGTCATGCACAAAGCGCTCCTGGCGCTCGAGCATTGACCGCCGCTCCTCGGCCTGCTGTTCGGCGATGGCCACTGCCGCCACCCGGCGCCGGGCATGCCACACCATGGCCAAGAACATCGCCGACATCAGTGGGACTTCGAACAGCTCGCCCCAGAGTTGGATACCCCGGAAGGCGTCGAGACCGATTGAGGCGCCGGTCAGCGCCATGACGCAGGCGAGGACGATCAGCGTGGCCCGCAGCGGCCACACCCGGAACCCGTACAGCACCGTGAGGCTGATCCAGACAAAATGAAACGGGATCGTCTCCCAGGACGGGAAGACGACCATCGCGGCGTAGTTCACGCCGGCGAATAGTCCCCACAGCAACTCCGGTCGAGAGGTCCGCAGCGCGCTCAGGTAACGCCGGCGGCGGTCGATGCTGCCGTCCTGGGCCGATCGTAGCCGGGCGACGGACCGGCGAACCAGGACGCCGGCGCTCATGCCGCCGCGCGATAGCCGGCGTTGCGGACCGTCTCAATCGGAGCGTCGGGACCGAGCTGACGGCGAAGCCGGCGCACGCAGACCTCGACGACGTTCGAGCGCGGATCGAAGTCATAGCCCCACACCTCGGACAGCAGCCGCTGACGGCTGATCACCTCTCCAGGGTGGAGCATCAGAAAATGCAGCAGCCGGAACTCCCGATCGGAGAGGTCAGCGACAACTGCGCCCAGATTCGCCTGACGGCGGGTCAGGTCGAGCGTCAGCGCTCCGGCGCGCAGGGTGGCTCCCGGCAGCTGCCCGGTCCGGCGCAGCTGAACTCGCGCCCTGGCCAGCAGCTCGCTGAGCGAGAACGGCTTGGCCATGTAGTCCACCGCACCGAGCTCGAATCCACGCAGCTTCGTGGGCAGATCGCTGCGCGCGGAAAGAATGAGCACCGGGAGCTGGGGGCGCGCCGCCTGTATCTCCCGGAGCACATCCAACCCGTCAAGGCCAGGCAGCAGCAGATCGAGGATCACGAACTCGTAGTCGCCGGCCAGGGCCTGGGCCAAGCCGGACTCGCCGTCGGCCACGACATCCACCTGGAAGCCCTCGGCCTCGAACGCGCGACCCAAGAAGGCACGGATTCCCGCTTCATCTTCCACCACGAGTATCCGCATCCACTCCCTCACACCCCACAGTACCGCCGCCAAGATGACTTGTAAATGACAGAGGAATGACATGGCCGTCATCCGCTTGCCTTTCCGGCCGCCGGTTGTAGGTTGTGCGCCGCATGAGCGAAGGACAGTCATGAGCGCGCCCGCCAAGCGGCTGCTCGGCGTGGGCGTGGTCACGCTGGCGGTCTGCGTGGCCGTCGGCCTGTACATAGGGCTGTACCTGACCAACGTGCCCGGGTCCTCCGCGGCGGTGCGCGCTGCGTCGGGCGAGAATCTCTACCTCGCCACGGTGCCCGCGGCAGCGCTGGACGACCCTCACCCCACCTGGGTTTCCTACTACGCGGTCAATGCCAGCGGCGGCGACTGGCGCCACGTCACCACCTACAACCTGCCGGCCCACACGCTGGTCCACGTGACGATCTACAACTACGACTCACAGACCGGCCTGCGCAACGAGTTCCTCTCCCAGGCAACCGGCACCGTCGGCGGTGGGTTCGACTTGAACGGAAAGCCGGCGCAGGCGATTGACCCGGGCACGGCCTCGCATGTTTTCGCCATCGCTCAGATTGGGCTCTCGGTCCCGATCTATGGAATCCCCGCCAGCGCCAAGAACCCGTGCGGCAACGCACCTTGCTCACTGAGCAACGACCACTCGACGACGACGTTCACCTTCCGGACGCCCGGCCGCGGCCTGTACCGCTGGCAATGCCTGGTGCCCTGCGCGGCCGGGTTCATCCAGGGGTTCGGCGGTCCCATGCAGACCGTCGGCTACATGGACGGCTACATCAACGTCGTCTGACGGACTCAGGCACCCGGGATGGACTCCACCAACCACTTTCGTCGCTTCGCCGTCATCTGGCTTGTGGTCAGCGTGGTCAGCACGCTGCTGGTTGTGCTCCTGCTGGCTCCGATCCTGCCGCCCGGAAACGGCTCGGTCGAGGCCTCGGGACAGGTGGTGGACAACACCGTGCTGCTCGGCCTCTCCACGCCGATTGCGATGGGCGTCCTGGTCTTTTTCATCTACGCGATCATCGCCTTTCGCGAACGCGACCTCGGGGGCCCGGTGCTCGACGGCCCCCCCATCCAGGGCGACGCCACGATCCAGACCACGTGGCTGGTGGTCACGAGCGTCATCGTGCTCTTCCTGGCTGGGTACGGAACAGTCCGGATGCTGGCCGACGGTTCGGGCGGCGGTCAGGGGCCGAATCCGATCGCCGCCCCGGCGGGCGCGAGCCATGCGCTCCAGGTGCAGGTGATCGCCCAGCAGTGGAAGTTCACCTACCGCTTCCCGGGCTACGGCGGGGTGGAGACGCCGAGGCTGGAGTTGCCGGCCAACCAGATAGTCGAATTCCATGTCACGTCGCTTGACGTGATCCACTCCTTCTGGGCCTACCAGCTTGGCGTCAAGGCCGACGCCAATCCAGGGGTCGACAACATCGCCTACGTCACCACCAAGCAGCCCCTCACCTTCAACATCCACTGCGCCGAGCTTTGCGGCGTGTGGCACGGCTACATGTTCGAAACCGGCCATGTCGTGCCGCCGGCCACGTTCGCCAGTTGGATTGCGCAGCAGCGCCAGCAGTTCGCCGCCTCGGCGAAGTCGCTGACGCCCTATTCCAAGCGATATTTCCCGGCTCCCGGAAGGAGAGGTGGATGACCTCGATCTCGATCTCAGCAGGCCAGCAGCCCGCCTGGCGACGTCTGCTCGGCTTCAACCTGTTGACCGGGATCGTGCTGGCAATCGTCGGATGGCTGATCGGTGACTGGATCGGAAACCGTATCCACGCCGAGAGCATCAGCTACTACTCCGATCAGGCCGGTCAGAACGACATCGCGGTCCTGCTGGGCTATCTGTTCGGTGTGATCGGCTTCCTCGTCGGGCTGGGCTTCGCCAACTACCCTGTGCGCCGGATGCTCGGGCATCCCGCGACGCTGGCCGAGCACGAGTCAGAGGGCGAGGGCATGGGACGCTATTTCCGCCTCTGCACCGACCACAAGGTCGTCGCCCTCCAGTACATCGTGGGCATCGGCGTCTTCTTCCTCGTCGGTGGGATCAACGCCATGCTGATCCGGACCGAGCTGCTGCAACCCAACGTCCACGTTTTCGGGGCCAACCAGTACCTGACCCTGGTCGGAATGCACGGCGCGATGATGATGGGGATCATGACCTCGGGCGTGCTCGGCCCGTTCGCCAACTGGCTCGTGCCGCTCATGATCGGAACGCGTCGCATGGCCTTCCCGCGGATCGAGTCGTTCACCTTCTGGCTGCTGATGGCCGCCGGTGTTGTGCTGGTGACGACGATCTTCTTCGGCGGATTCCAGACCGGATGGACTGGCTACCAGCCGCTGGGCGACCAGGGCACCGCTGGCTACGACGCCTACATCGGCTTCTTCGCCCTGGTCGGAATTTCGATGTGCCTGCTCGGCTTCAACCTGCTGGCCACGATCATCACCATGCGCGCGCCGGGAATGACCTGGTCACGGCTGCCGATCTTCGTCTGGAGCGTCCTGGCCACCGCGATCCTCATGATGCTCGCCGCTCCGATGCTGCTCGGGGGCCTCATGATGGGCGCGTTTGACCGCACGGTTCAGACCGCGTTCTTCGTGCCCGGCAACGGCGGTAGCTCCTACCTGTGGCAGAACCTGTTCTGGGTCTTCGGCCACCCCGAGGTGTACATCGTCGCGTTGCCCGGCTTCGGGATCGTGCTCGAGCTGCTCCCGGTATTCGCCCGCAAGCCGCTGTGGGGCTACCGCCTAGCCGTGGCTGGGATGCTCGGCGTGTCGGTGCTGAGCTTCTTCGTCTGGCAGCACCATCTGTTCGTGAGCGGAATCAACGCCGATCTGCGTCCGTTCTACATGCTCTCGACCGAGTTGATCTCCCTACCCACCGGATTCATCTTCCTGTGCGCGATGGGAACGATCTGGCGCGGGCGAATACGGTTCACGGTGCCGATGCTGTTCTGCCTCGGATGGGTGTTCAACTTCCTGTTCGGAGGGATCTCGGGAGTGTTCCTGTCCGACGTGCCCAGCGACGTGACCACGCACGGCAGCTTCTTCTCGATGGCCCATTTCCACTACACGATCATGGGCGGGCTGATCTTCAGCGTGTTCGCCGCGGTCTATTACTGGGGCCCCAAGATGCTCGGCTTCAAGTTCAACGAGAAACTGGCCAAGCTCCACTTCTGGTCGCTGTTCATCGCCTTCAATTCGACCTTCGGGCCGCTGTTCGCACTCGGCCTCCTGGGCCAGCCGCGACGGGTGGTCACGTATCCGTCCAACCTTCAGCCGCTCAACGTCTGGGTCTCGATATCGGCCTTCGTGATCGGGCTCTCAATGCTCGTATTCATCATCAACGTCATCTGGTCGATGTTCATCAAGCGCGAGCCGGCCGAGGCCAACCCGTGGCATTCCAAATCCTCGGAGTGGGAGCTCCCGACGCCTGTGCCCGTGCACGACTTCGACCGCTTCCCGACCTTCGACCCCGACCCCTACCCCTACGGGATTGAGCGCACCCCGACGCCCGCGTTCACCCCGGCGCGGACTGGAGCGTAACGATGGAAGGCTCCGCCTCCGCACCCACCCATCCCCACATCGAGCTCGAGCCGCCTGAGTGGCAGCCGCGCGCGATGTGGGTGAGCGCCCGCCAACTTTGTGGTGCGGGCGCGTTCTTCTTCATCTCGTTCGTATTCGCGTACTTCTACCTGCGCTCACTCGACACGCACAATGACTGGAAGATCGGCTCGGTCAACCCGTCGACCGGGCTCGGGGTGGCGATCGTCGTGGTGCTGATCATCAGCGCGGTGGCCATGCGGCTGGCCGCGACCCGCCCCGAGTTGACGGTTTCAGCGGGCGGGGCGGCGGCACTCCTGGCGCTGCTGGCCATTGTCCTTCAGGTCATCCTGTGGACGACGCTCGGCTTCGGCCCGGCGAGCGGCGGCTATGCCAGCGTGTACGTCGGCTGGACCGCTTTCTACACCGTGTTCATGCTCTTGTGCGTCTATTGGATCGAGACCCAGGTCGCGACGGTCTGGCGGCGGCGGCGCCACGGTGTCGAGGCGACGCCGGCCCAGGTGCTGACCGATACGGTGCTCGTGAACGAGAGCCTCAAAGCATGCTCATTCTTTTGGACCTTCTACGTCCTCAACGGCGTCGTTTTGTTCGTAGTCCTCTACCTGCTCTAGACGCGTGACCTGGGGCGGCTGGTCGATCGAACCCCCGCTCGCCTACGTGGCGGTCGCGGCCATCCTCTATTGGCTCGGCGGCCGCGGGTACCCGCGGGCGCAGCGGAGGTTTGGGCGGACGGCGGCCTTTGTGGGCGGTCTGGCGACGATTGTGGTCGCGCTCGACTCGCCGATCGATGGCTATGCGGACACGCTGTTCTGGGCGCACATGACCCAGCACGTGCTCTTGTTGACGGTCGCCCCGCCACTGATTCTGTTCGGCCGTCCGTGGCCGCGGATGTGGCGAGCGCTGCCGCTGCGCTCGCGCACACGGATCGGCCGCGCGCTGGCGGGTAGCCCCTGGACCTCACCCCTGCGGGGGCTGGCCCGTCCGTTACCGGCATGGCTGCTGTTCAACATCACCATCGTCGCCTGGCACATCCCGGGCGCCTACGACGCCACCCTGACCTCCGGCGTCATTCACGACATCGAGCACGCGATGTTCTTCTTCACCGGGTTGCTGTTCTGGGCCCGGGTGATCGACCCCGGGCCGCTGCGCCCACGACTGCCGTGGCCGGCGCGGGTGGCATACGTGGTGGGCGCGATGATCGTGGGTTGGATGATCGCCATCACGCTCGTACTGGTGCCCGACCCGCTGTACTCGCACTACGCCCTGCTCGCCCATCGCCCGGGCGGCATATCAGCACTCACCGACCAGCAGATCGCCGCCGGCATCATGTGGGTGCCCGGCTCACTGTCGTACGGGATCGCGATGATCGTCGGCTTCTACCGCTGGCTCGAGCCCGACACCGGTCCCCACCCCCGCCAACCGGCGCTAATGACCTGAGGAGAACTGTGATTGCGTTCGCCGACAATTTCCTGGCCGGCTCTTTGCTCACACTGCTGATGCCGACGCTGCTCCTGATCGCGATCGCGATCTGGTACGTGGTCGCAGTCGGCCGCGTGCCTGAGGACACCCCCGAGGCTTCGGCGAAGCTGCCGCCCCCGGATGTCGTGGCCGCCGCCGGGTCCGACGTGCACGAGGTGAGCCCAACGGATCCACCCGCCGGTCAGCCGTAATGGTCACTGGTGCCCGCTGGCCCGGGAGCCGACCGGGAGCGCTGGCCGTGGCTGAGATCGCCGACCGGCTGCCCGCCGCTCCCAGCTCGGCGCTGGCCGCTCCGGGCTCTACGCTGAGCGCCGCTCCCGGCGCGGCGCTGATCGGCGCCCAGGCCCGCGCAACCCTGGGCGACTACGTGACGCTCACCAAGCCGCGGATCATGTCGCTGCTGGTCCTCACCTCGGTGTGCGCGATGGTGCCCGCGGCGGGCGGACATCCCGCGCTGTTGCCCCTGCTCGCACTCGTGGTGGGCGGGGGGCTGGCCTGCGGCGGCGCCAGCGCGCTCAACCACGTGCTCGATCGCGACATCGATCGGCTGATGGGCCCGCGCACGGCATCCCGACCCGTGGCCGCGGGGCGGATCAGTCCGGCGCGCGCTACGGCCTTCGGCCTCACCCTGAGCGGGCTTTCGTTCCTGCTCCTGGCCGCAGTGACGAACCTCCTGGCGGCGACCTTGGCGATATCCGGGGGCGCGTTCTACGTGCTCGTCTACACCCTGTGGCTCAAGCGCCGCACGACGCAGAACATCGTCATCGGCGGGGCCGCGGGGGCGATTCCGCCATTGGCCGGATGGGCTGCTGCCCACGGACGCCTGGGCCTCGGCGCGCTGTTCCTCTTCCTGACCGTGCTGCTGTGGACGCCACCCCACTTCTGGGCCCTTGCCCTGCTCCTGGCGCCGCACTACGAGGTCGCGCGGGTTCCAATGATGCCGGTCGTGCGGGGCGCCAGTGCCACCGCACGCCAGGTTGTCCTCTACACGGTGCTGCTCAGCGTGGCGACGCTGGTGCCTGTGCTGACCGGAACGTTCGGGGTCATCTACCTGATCTTCACTGCCGGCCTCAATGTCGTTTTCTGCGGGCTCGCCTGGCGGGTCTGGCAGCAGACCAGCCCCAAGCGAGCGGCCGTCCTGTTCCACTTCTCGCTGCTCTACCTGGCGCTGCTGTTCGTCGCCGTCGCGGCCGACGCGGTTATCCGCTGACTCGCGTTGCGCAGTGCAGTTTCGGCGCCAGGCGGGTGCGGGGCGTAAACGGCAGGCTGAAGAAGGAGCGCGGAGCCGCTGGGCCAAGCGTGAATGCGTGACAAATCCAATCGGCCCGGCCGGATTTGTCACGGATCGCATGCCTAGCCCCACGTTTGCGACAAATCCAATCTGCCCGGCCGGATTTGTCACGTTTGGCATGCCGGCCGGCCCAAAGGCTCACGGGCGGACGCCCTAACCAGGTTTGGGAAACCACGAGACCCCTGCATTTTTGGGAAAACTCGCTACTCGGATCCGAATTTTCCCGATACAGCGGGCTGAGCCCGACGTTCTGGGAAAACTCGCGTCCCCCACCCGAGTTTTCCCATTTCTGCATGGCGACCGGCCGGCGCCGCGCGCCCACGGCCACACTCCGTCTCCCCTCCCCAGCTGCCTTTTACGCCCCGCACCCATGGAAAGCGACCCGGGGATCCACAACGAGAGTCAGGCCGGCTCGCGCTCCAGCACCCGGATGTCGTGCGACAGGCCCTCCGGAGTGAGCTGGTCGGCAGCAAAGCCAATCCGCTCGAGACCCCGCTTGTCGACCAAGATCACGAAGGTCGAGTGATCCACCTTGGGGGTCACCGGCTGAATCCCGTAGGCCTTCCAGACCTTGCTCAGGACCGACACTGGCCCGCTGACGAAGGCCAGGCGTCCCGACATCTGGTGCTTGGCCAGGAACGCCCGTCGGTTGTGGACCGTGTCCTCGGCCGGCTGCACACTGACGCCGATCGCCGGGACTCCGCGGCCACCCCCGGGGAGGTCGTTCAGCGCGCCCTTGATCTGCTCGACCATGAAGGGGCACGCGTCGTGGCACAGCGCATGGACGAACGTGAGCACGACCACGTGACCCGCGGTACTTCGACAGGGTGACCCGGTGACCGTTCTGGTCCACCAGGCTGAAGTTGCGAGCGCGGAGATTGGGAGGCATCAGCGGCCCGTCGAAGGCTGACTTGGACCCGGGGCCCGCGGCGCCGCTGCTCGTACCGCCGGTCGTGGCCAAGATGACGAACGCGATGGCTGCCAGCAGTGCGATCAGCACCCCGATGAGCGCGCGCTGAAGCTTCACCGCAGTCGCCATTGGCTGATTTTCGCAGCCGGGACCGCGCCGTGCACGCTCCAGTCCAGCGGATCCGGGTCCCCCCGAACTTAACCGGGGAAACTTGCACCCATGGATCCCGCCCTGATCGCCACTCTGCGCGAGGCCATCAGCGATGAGCGCGTGCTGGCCGCGATCGCCATCGTCCCCCGGGAGCGCTTCGTCGCGCCGGCGGATCGCGATCGCGCCTGGGAGAACGTGGCCCTGCCCATCGCCTGCCGTCAGACGATCTCTCAGCCATTGGTCGTTGGCCGCATGCTGGAGTTGCTCGAGCTCTCCCCCGATGACACCGTGCTCGACATCGGCACCGGGTCCGGTTACCACGCCGCGCTGCTGGCCCAGCTGGTCACCCGGGTCTTCTCGATCGAGCGCCACGCTGAGCTCAGCCGGCGCGCCGCGCGCACCCTGGCTGCGCTGGGCGTCGCCAACGTCACGTGCGTCGCCGGGGATGGATCGGAAGGGCTGCCCGAGAAGGCGCCCTTCGATGCCATCAACGTGGCCGCCGCCACCAGCTGGGCGGCGCTGCGGCCGCTTGAGGCTCAGCTGGGACCAGCGTGGGCGGCTGATCGCCCCCGTCGGCCGTACTCGGGAGCAGCACCTGGTCCGCTCGCGTCGGACGGAGAACGGGTTCCGACGCGAGCGGCTTGAGCGGGTCAGGTTCGTGCCGCTCGTACGGGGCCGGCCCCGCTGAGCCCGCCCTCGCCACGCCCGCCTTCACCAGGGCCGCCTTCACCACGGCCGCCTCACCACGGCCGCCCTCACGGCCACCCTCGCCACGCCCACCCGCGCTGAGCAGCCCACCCTCACCAGCGCCAAGCCGGCGCACCATCACATCAACAGCGGCGGGATTGTCATCCACGAGCACGAAGCGCCGGCCCAGCTGGCGGCACACCGCGCCCAGCGTGCCAGAGCCGGCGAACGGATCCAGGCACCAGCCACCGGGCCGCGAGGAGGCGGCGACCAAACGACGCAGGACCCCCTCGGGCTTCTGCGTCGGGTAGCCGGTCTTCTCCGCTCCGTTGGTGGGCACGATGGTGTGAAACCAGACGTCGGTCGGCCGCTTGCCGCGGGCTGCCTTCTCAGGACCAGCCAGACCGGGGGCCATGTAGGGCTCGCGCTCAACCGCGTCGGCGTCGAAGTGATGGCCGCCGGGGGTGCGAACGTAGGCCAGGATCGTGTCGTGCTTGGCGGGCCAGCGCCGCTTGGGTTTGGCACCGTAGTCATAGGCCCAAATGATTTCGTTCAGGAAGGCGTCCCGGCCGAAGATCTCGTCCAGGAGCAGCTTGCAGTAGTGGGCCTCCCGGTAATCGATGTGGAAGTAGAGCGTCCCGTGCGGAGCCAGTAGCTCGCGCGCCCGGATGAGGCGCGGTTCGAGGAAGCCGAGATAGTCGGCGTACGTGTCCTCGTAGCTCAGCGACCCGAGCACCCGCGATCGGTAGCGCCGGCCTCCGAAACCGACTCGCTCGGCGTTCGGATCGGCGGCCACGGACATCGTCTGGCGCAGCTGCGCGCGGCCGGTGTTGAACGGCGGATCCATATAGACGAGATCGAACTGCCCGGCCGGCAGATGCCGCAGTGCTTCGGCATTCTCCCCGCACAGGAGCAGGTCCTCATCCAGCACGACCGGCTCATCGCAGGGCTGTACGCGCATCCGCCGCAGAACGTAGCGCGGCCCGCGGAGGGCAAAACCCAGAGTAGATAAGGGTCTTGACTCTGGACTTACACCATCAACCGCTAGGATTTGCGTCGGTGGTCTCCGACTTCTTCAGCCGCTTGCGCTCGTCTGCGCTCGCAAGCAAGATCACGAAGTACGCGATTGGCTCGGTTGTCGCCCTGGCGACCAGCATCGTCGTCTTCGCGATTCTCTACGTCATGCACGTCTCTACGACGTGGTGCTCGATCGGGGCCTTCATCGCCGGCGCGGTGCCGAACTGGATCCTCAACCGCCGCTGGGCGTGGGGCATGCGCGGGCAGGTCCACGTCCTGCGCGAGATCGTCGGCTACCTGATCATCTCGGTGCTCGTCCTGGTCGCCTCATCCGCGGCGACGGGCTGGTCGCAGGACCAGGTGCAGGGCATCCCCTCCGGTCACGGCATCCGGGTGATCCTGGTCACCGCGACCTACGTGGCCGTGCAGGCCTTCTTCTTCGTGGCCAAGTTCGTGGTCTACGAACATTGGGTGTTCGCCGGCCGCTCGCGCTTGCGCGCCGCCGTGCGGTCCCGCCACCAGGTGTGGACCGCGGCTCGGGCGAACCGCACCCCGTAGCCAAAGTTCCCGCCCTTCTTGGTGCCGGTCGCGTGCGTATCGCGATCGCGCATCGTGGTCGGCACCTCGGCCAGACGGAAGCCATTCAGTGCGGCGGAGATCATCAGCTCGGAAGCCTGGTACTGCGGCTGCTCCAGGGTTACGACCCCGGTCAGCTCAGAGCGCATCGCCCGCAGGCCACAGGCCGGATCGGTAATGCGTTGACGGACCAGCACGCTGATCAGCGCCCCGAACACGATCACCCCGGCGTGGCGAGTGGCGTCGGTGGTCAACTCGCTGCCCAGGCGGCGTGAGCCGGAAACGAAGTCAGCGCTTCCGGCCAGGATCGGCTGGATCACGCGGGCTATCTCATCGGCCTCGTACTGGCCATCGGCATCGATGGTGATGATGATCTGAGCCCCGCGGGCTCGGGCCAGCCAGTAGCCCAGCCGCAGCGCGGCGCCCTGACCGCGGTTGACGGGAACGTCGCAGACCAGCGCGCCGGCAGCCAGCGCCTTGGTCGCGGTCGCGTCCTTGGCGCCGTCGACGACGACGATCACCTCGGTGGCCAGTCCGGCCACCTCGGTGGGAATGCCGGCGATGACCTCGGCCACCGTCGGCTCCTCGTTGTAGGCCGGGATGACGACGGCCAGCGGTGCGCCGGCGCCGGCTGGGTGCGCGGCCAGGAACTGATCCGCCGCTCCGCGTTCGGCCGTTTCCAGCCGGGCGTATTCCTCCGGGCCGAGCGCAGGGCCTGGCTCGACCATGGTCATGCCGGGCCTCCGCTGGTGCTCACCGGCGCTTCGATGTCGGCCGTGGACCACTCCTCCCACACCCCGACCAAGCCCTCGGATAGCTCGGGGTACCGGGGAGACCAGCCGGCCGCGTGGGCGCGGCTGGGGTCGACGATCACCGCCGGCATCTCGCCCGCCTTGGCCGGTCCGTGGCGGACATCGATCTCGGCGCCGGTGACGGCGCGCACCGCATCGATGACCTCGAGTACCGACAGCGAGCTACCCGCGCCGATGACCATCGGACCGGCCCAGGCCTCGCTGGTCAGCCCGAGCTTCATGGCCGCGACGACATCGGAGACATGGACGTAGTCGCGGACTTGCTTGCCGTCCCCGTAGATCTCGAAGCGTGTTGCCCAGGCGGATGGCCCGCATCAGGCGGGCGACGATGCTGTCCTTGGCCTGCATGCCGGGACCGTAGACATTGGTCAGGCGAATGCAGGCACAGCGCAGGCCGTAGGACGCGGTGTAGGCGGACATGAGCATCTCCCCGGCGGCCTTGGTCGAGCCGTACGGCGTGAGCGGCTTGAGGACGTCCGCTTCAGAGATCTTCGGCGCGTCCATGGGACCGGTGACGGCGTTGGTGGAGGCAAAGGCCAGCGAGGTGACGCCGGCTGCCCGGCCGGCCTCGAGCAGTGCCGCGGTTCCGGCCACGTTGGTCCGGTAGGTCAGCTCGGGGTGCTCCAGCGAGCGCAGCACCGAGGTCACCGCCGCGAGGTGGACGATGGACTGAAAGCCGCCGGCGAACGCGCGCTCGAGGACCTCGGGGTCGGCGATGTCGCCGATCACCACATCGACGTCGGGATCGGGGTGCGGTTGCAGATCGACCACGCGGATCTCCGCCCCGGCGGCGGTCAGCTCGGCCACGACCCGGCGACCGATGAAGCCCGAGCCTCCGGTGACCAGGATCCGTCGACCGGCCAGGGAACGGTCCGGGCCTGCTGGCGCCTCAGTCGTGGAGGTGCTCACTTGCTCTCCGCCATGTTCATCGGACGCTCCAATACGTTCTGTCTACGCAGGATCTCGCGCGGTCGCGGTCCGCCTGCGGGGGTGGTGGGCTCGGCGGCGACAGACACGCTGACCCGCAGGCGCACGAGGATAACCAACCGGACGGCACTGAGGCCAGGCCCGAAGACCCGTGAAGGATAGGCGACCCAGCGCCCGGGGCGGCGCCGAACCGCCCGCGGGCGGGCCGCCGGCCGGTCGGGAAGGAATAATGTGGCCCTGCCGTGTCCGAGCAAACGTTTCAGGCGCGCGGACCGTTCGGGGGCGGCCAGGTCGGCGTCTCGCGTCTGCGGACCACCGTGGTCCGCCTGGGCAGTCTGGCCCACCGCACGCGGTGGCCGATCGCCGCCGTGGCCCTGCTCGGTCTGTCGGCGGCGATCGTCGTCTGGGCTCGAGTCCGGCCGGGGTATGACCCGTACGGGTGGCTCGTCTGGGGCCATCTCACCTGGCACGGCCAGCTGGACACCAACGGCGCGCCGTCCTGGAAGCCGCTGCCGTTTCTGTTCACGCTCCCCTACACCCTGATCGGCCACCGGGCCCTCTACCTCTGGATGACGACCGCGTTCGCGATCTCGCTGAGCGGGGTCGCGTTCGCCTGGCGAGTGGCCTTCCGGCTCGTCGACGCCCCCGGCGAACGGCGCTACGCGGCCTATGCGGCGGGCCTCACGGCGGCCGTTGCCCTGCTGGCCATCCTGAACTTCCCCCACTCGATCCTCAGCGCCGAGTCGGACACGATCGTGGTCGCACTGGCCCTGGCCGCGATCGACTGCACCCTGAATCGTCGCTATCGCTGGGCGTTCTGGGCCTGGTGGCTGGCCGCTCTGGGCCGACCCGAGGTGTGGGCCCCGCTGGGCCTGTACTTCCTCTGGGCCTGGCGGGCCCAGCCCGAGATGCGCGTGCAGATGCTCATCGGGCTGGCCCTCGTGCCCGTGCTCTGGTTCGGCATTCCGGCGCTCACTTCGAAGAGCCCCTTCTCGGCTGCCACGCTGGCCGAGCGCTCGCCCCGAGCACTGCGCGCCAACAAGGTCACGGGCACGATTGGCCGCTTCCTGTCCCTGGATCCGACGGTGGTCAAACTCGCTGCCGCGCTGGCGGGGCTCCAGGCGGTTCTGCGTCGTGACCGCCGCGTGCTTTTGCTCGCGGGTGGAGTCATTCTGTGGGTGGCCGTGGAGGCGGCATTCGCCCTGCATGGGTTCTCGGCGGTACGGCGCTACATGTACGAGGCGGCCGCCGGGGTGGGGGTTCTGGCCGGCGTTTTCATCGGCCGGCTGATCCTTGATCTCCCCGCCATACCGGTGACCATCAACAGACCACAATGGGCGCTGGCCGCGGGCATCGCCGCGTGGTTGGGGGTGGTGGCGTTCGCCATCGCGCTGGTGCCTATCCTCCACGGGCGGATTGCCGCCGAGCGCCGTGACCTGCGTGGCCAGCGGACTCGGACCGCCTACGTCGGACTGCTGGCCAGCGCCGTCCAGCATCTTGGTGCTCGGCGGATCCTGGCCTGCGGACACCCTGACATCGGCATCGGCTGGCAGAGCATCCTGGCCTGGCAGCTCGGCACGAACGTCGGATTTCTGTACTTCAACCCCGCTTCTGAGACTGCGCACAAGCACCCGATCGTGAACCTGTACCCGCACTCCTACGGCTGGCAGATCTTGCCCAGCGACTGGACCAACTCGACCCAGGCCGCCCGCTGCCGGGGCCTCAGCTACCGGACATGAGCGTCCGCACCCGCCGCCCAGCCAGCATCCGGCAGCGCCGCGCCCGGCTGGCGGGACTGATCTTCCTGCTGGTCGTGATCGTGTCCATCCTGCTCGCCACCCTGGGCGGGAGTCTGCCCGCGCCGCCTCGCGGCGGGGCCGCTCTGGGTGCGGCTCCCGGCGATCCCTTTGGCTACCGCGCCTCGCGTGAGTCTGACTTCGTGGCTCGAGCCACCGCGGGGGAGGCCCACGTCCTGTTCGTCCAGAGTCCGGGCGGTGCCATGGCCACCGCGGCCCGGGTGGCGGCCTACCGGCCGCTGATCGACCGGGTCACCTCGGGGACGAACATCGATCCGAACCTGGTCGAGGCGCTGGTGTTCGTGGAGAGCGCCGGGCGCCCGCAGGTCATCGCCGGCACCGACCCGGCCAACGCTGCCGGCCTCACCCAGATCCTGGCCTCGACCGGCCAGTCGCTGCTGGGCATGAACATCAACCTGGCCCGTAGCCGCCGGCTGACCGGCCAAATCGATGCCGTCGCGGCCGGCACCCGGCGCGGGCAGCTGGCGCCTCTCCTGGCCCAGCGCGCCGCGGCCGACCCGCGTTTCAATCCGTCGACCGAACTCGCGGCCACGGTGCGCTACCTCCAGGATGCCGAGCGTCAGTTCGGCCGGGAGGATCTGGCCATCGAGTCCTACCACATGGGCATCGGCAACTTGCATCAGGTGCTCGGCGACTACAACGGCGGGACGCCCGTCCCCTATGCGCGGCTCTACTTCGACACCGCGCCGGACCTGCATCGCCAGGCCTACAACCTGCTGGCCGGCTTCGGAGACGACTCCTCCCTGTACCTGTGGCGGGTGTTGGGCGCGGCGCAGATCATGCGCCTGTACCGCACCGACCGCACCGTCCTGCGCCGTCTCAGCGCCCTTCAGACCAGCGCCGCCTCCAACGCCCTGGTCCTGGAGCCGCCCAACCGCTCGCCGCGCTTCGCCGACCCCGCCGCCCTGTCGGCCGCCTACCAGGATCATGCGCTGGTCCCGCTGCCCAGCAACGCCACCCAGCTGGGGCTGGCCTACGACCCGGCCATGGGAGCGGGGGCAGGCAAGCTCGGTGTGCCCCGCGGCCTGTACCGGGGTCTGCGACCGGTGGCCCTGCGCATGCTGATCGCGCTGGCCGCTCGCGTTCGCTCCCTGGCCGGCGGCGCGGGGCCGCTGGTGGTGAGGACCACGGTGGCCGACCGCCAGTACGTACACCAGACGGGCACGGGCTTCGCCTCCTCAGCCGACGGCTACTCGTTCCAGATCGCTCGCCGCTACGCCAGCACCCCGCAGGCCAATGGATTTCAGGCCGTGCTCGATCGTCTGCAGGCGCTGAACCTCATCGCCTGGTCTCGCGAGCCATCGAGCATCGATATCACCGTTGCCCGGGAGGCCGGCGTGTGGGCGCGGTAGCCGATCCCCTTCCCCCGCTCGCCCCGGCCGGCCGTAAAGCACTAGGTTCCCTGCGGTGACCGCCGTCGCCCGCACCCCCGAGGAACGCTTTTCGGACCTCCCGGACTTTCCCTTTACCGCCCGGTACAGCGACTTCGGGGAATTTCGGCTGGCCCGGGTGGATGAAGGCCAGGGGCAGCCGGTGCTCTTCCTGCACGGTGAGCCGACCTGGTCGTTCCTGTGGCGCAAGGTCATCCCCCCGGTACTCGAGGCGGGCTACCGCTGCATCGCCCCCGACCTCCCCGGGTTCGGCCGCTCAGACAAGCCCACCGACATCGACTGGTACACCTACGACCGCCACACGGCAGCCATGACGGCGCTCCTCGAGGACCTCGACGTGCGGGGAGCCACGCTTGTCGTCCACGACTGGGGCGGCCCGATCGGCCTGCGTCTGGCCGTTGAGCAGGCCGATCGAATCGAGCGGATCGTCATTCTTGACACCGGCCTGTTCACCGGGCACCAGAAGATGACTGACGCCTGGATCGCCTTCCGAGATTTCGTGGCCCGAACCGACGACCTCCCGGTGGGCTTCCTGGTGCGCGGCGCCTGCCATCGAGACCCGGGCGATGCGGTGATCGCCGCGTATGAGGCGCCCTTCGCTGACCCGACGCAGAAGGCCGGCGCACGGGCCTTCCCGCTGATCCTGCCCACGAGCCCCGAGGCGCCCGGAGCCGCAGCGGGGCAGCGCGTCCTCGAGGCCCTGCGCGGCGACGAGCGTCGCAAGCTCATCCTGTGGGCGGACTCGGACCCGGTGCTGCCGCTGAGCACCGGCCGGCGGTTCGCCCGGGCCCTCGGCACCGACGTCGACCACGTGATCGAAGGCGCCGGACATTTCCTGCAGGAGGACGCCGGCCCGCAGATCGGCGAGCTGATCGCCGACTGGTTGCGGGCCGAACAGCGTCCGGGCTAGACGGTCTGCTTCTCGGCTTCGTCCTCGGCCGGCGTAGCCGCCGGCGGCGCCGATCTGGACATCCCCGGTGCGCTGCTCGTAGGCGCCACGCAGCATGTGATCGGGGTTGACCAGCACCTGGTCGCTCTTGAGCAGCTTGGAAATGAAGTCGGCCACGTGAGCGCGGCACCAGGTACATGGTCCGCATCAGGCCGCCGATCGACTTGGGGACGAACACGTCGACCCGGCCGGTCTGCAGCGCCTCGACGATGGCCCCGGCGACGTCCTCGGGCTCGACCACCTTCACCCCACGGCTCCGCTGCAGTCCGGAGCCAAGTTCGGTGTTGACCACCACCGGCATGACGATGCTCACGTCGATCCCGGTGGGCCGCACCTCGGCCCGGATCGCCTCGCTGAGCCCGACCACGGCGTGCTTGGTCGCGCAGTAGGTCGCTCCACCCGGGAAGCCGGCCTTTCCGGCCACCGAGGCGATGTTGACCAGATGGCCACGGTTACGGGGCACGAAGCGCTCCAGAGCCAGCTTGGAGCCGTAGATCACGCCGTGCAGGTTGATGTCGATCATGCGGTGAGCTGTGGAGTCGGTCTCTTCCAGGAAGGGACCGATGGGCATGATCCCGGCGTTGTTGATGAGCACGTCGAGCGGACCCAGACGCTCCTCGACGGTGTCCAGAAACTGAGCGAAGCTCGCCCGGTCGGTGACGTCCAGGGGCAGCCCGAGCGTCCCCCCACCCAGTTCCTGCGCAGTCGCCTCGGCGAGCCCGGACTCGATGTCGCCGATGGCCACGCGGGCGCCCTGGTTGATCAGAGCGGCGGCCGTGGCCCGCCCGATCCCCCGCCCCCCGCCGGTGATCGCGACGACCTTGCCGGCCAGTGATCGTTGCGCTTTCGCCATTTTCCGATTCTCCTCAATTTGATGCAGTGGCTCTGGCCTAGAAGTTACCGGGCGAAGGGCCCCGGCGGCCCCTGGCTGGCCGGCCAAGCAGCCGGTTCTATATCGTCCCGGCCATGGCTCAGTTCCTGTACGAGGGCCACCGCCTGTCATACACGACCCACGGAGAGGGTGATCGCACCACCGTCCTCCTGCCCGGTCTGCTGCTCTCGCAGAAGATGCAGACCCCGCTGGCCCGCCAGCTGGCCCGGCGGGGCAACCGCGTCATCACGCTCGATCCGCTCGGCCACGGGGCCTCGGACCGGCCCATGGAGATGTGGCACTACTCGATGTCCGCCTTCGCCCGCCAGACCGTGGCCCTGCTCGATCACCTGGAGCTCGAGCGGGCGGTCGTCGGCGGCACCTCGCTGGGAGCCAACATCACGCTCGAGGTCGCCGCGGTGGCTCCCGAGCGCCTGCAGGGCATGGTGGTCGAGATGCCGGTGCTCGACAACGCGATCCCGGCCTGCGGCGGCCGCCTTCACCCCGCTGCTCATGGCCTTGAAGTTCGGGCGTCCCGGCATGGCCGTGCTGGCCCGCGGGGCCAGCGCCGTGCCCCGCGGGCACGGCTGCCCTTCCTGGCCGAGATCGGCCTGGATTCGATCTCCCAGGACCCGGGCGCCGAGCGCTTCGGTGCTGGGCGGGATCCTCTACGGCCGCGTGGCCCCCGATCACAACCTGCGGGTGCGGCTTCGAGGCGCCGACGCTGGTCATCGGCCATCCCCGCGATCCGATGCACCCGTTCTCGGACGCCGGGATGCTGGCCTCCGAGCTGCCCAACGGCGCAGCTTGCTCCACGCCAGCTCGATCCTCGAGCTGCGGCTCGAGCCCGAAGCGGCTGACCGGCGAAGATCGCCGACTTCATCGATCGAGTGCTGGGAGCGCCCGGCGGTCACGCGCCGAGCCTCCACGCCGAGCGGCCGGACGCGCCGCGGCCTGAGGCGCCGCCGGGCCATGGACTACCGCCCGCTGGGCACCACCGGGCTGCAGATCTCGGCCCTGACGCTGGGCACGATGACCTTCGGCGGCGAGGGCAACTTCAAGAACGTCGGCGCCACCGATGTGGCCGGCGCCAGGCGCCAGATCGACATGTGCCTGGATGCCGGGGTCAACCTGATCGACACGGCCGACGTCTACTCGACCGGCGCGCGGAGGAGATCGTCGGCGAGGCGCTCGCCGGCGGCAAGCGCGACGACGTCCTGCTCGCCTCCAAGGTGCGCTTCTCGGATGGGCGACGGGCCGAACATGGCCGGCCTCTCCCGCCACCACATCATCTCGGGCTGCGAGGCCAGCCTGCGCCGCCTGCAGACCGACCACATCGACCTCTACCAGGTGCACGAGTGGGACGGCCAGACGCCGCTCGAGGAGACGCTGGACGCGCTCCAGCATCTGCTCGATTCGCGGCAAGGTGCGCTACGTCGGGGCCAGCAACTACGCCGCCTGGCAGCTGATGAAGGCCCTGGGCATCGCCGAGCGCGAGCATCTGCCCGCTTCGTCAGCCAGCAGATCTACTACTCGCTGCAGGAGCGCTCGGCCGAGTACGAGCTGATCCCGCTGGCCATCGACCAGGGGCTGGGCACGCTGGTCTGGAGCCCGCTGGCCGGCGGCCTGCTGTCGGGCAAGTACCGGCGCGGGCCAGGACGGCTCCCGAGGGCTCGCGGCATGTCACCGACTGGGACGAGCCGCCCGTCTACGACGAGGACAAGCTCTACGACACGATCGACGTGCTGGTGGAGGTCGCCGAGGGTCGCGGCGTGTCCGCCGCCCAGGTCGCCCTGGCCTGGCTGCTCGGCCGGCCGAGCATCAGCTCGGTGATCATCGGCGCCCGTACCGACGAGCAGCTGGCCGACAACCTCGAGGCGGCCGACGCTGTCGCTCACCGCTGAGGAGCGCGTCCGCCTGGAGCAGGTCAGCCGACCGCCGCTGCTCTATCCCTACTGGCATCAGCGCAAGACGGCCAGCGACCGGCTGAGCGAGGCCGACCTGGCCCTGCTGGCCCCGTACCTGGACTGGAGGCGCCCCGGCTCAGAGCGGCTGGCGCTGAACCGCGCGCCCGCGGACCAGGTCGAGCTCCCCGGGCCCGACCTCGTGGCCGTGGGCGCAGCGGAGCTGGGCAGTGACCGGCTGCGCCGCAGTCCGAGTGGCGCAGCGCCACTGGGGGGCCGTCCGCCTGCAGCCAGCGGTCGCCCCATTGCATCAGCGCGACGAGCACCGGGAGCAGCTCGGCGCCCATCTCGGTCAGGCGGTACTCGTCGCGCGTGCGCTGGCCGGGCTCCTGGTAGGGCTCGCGGACGCAGCAGCCCGGCCGCCACGAGCTCGCGCAGGCGCGTGGCGGTGACGGGATCGCTCAGCCGGGCGCGCGTGGCGAACTCGTCGAAGCGGGTGGCCCCGTAGTAGGCCTCGCGCAGGATCACGAAGGCCGAGCGAGTGCGCAGGACCCCGAGCGCCTTTTCGATCGAGCACTGCTGGGCGACCCAGCCGCTGCGGGGCTCGAGCGAGCCGGTCATGGTGATGGCCTCGGACATGCCCCGAGTGTAGCTGACTTCTAGATGGCTAAGTCAGTGTGGTACGGTGCTGGCTATGACCGCCCTAAGCCAGCTGTTCAGCCGCCGGGCGGACGCCTCACCGCGCCTCGTCCTGATGATCGTCTGCGCCGGCGTGGTGCTGGCCAGCCTGGACCTGTTCATCGTCAACGTGGCCCTGCCCGACATCGCCCGGGATCTCCATCAGCACAACCTGGGCGATCTGTCCTGGATCCTCAACGCCTACGCGATCGTCTATGCGGCGCTGCTCGTCCTGTTCGGGCGCCTGGCCGAGAGCCGCCGCCGGGACAACGGCTTCCTGCTCGGCGTGCTCGTGTTTACCGCCGCCTCGGCCGCCTGCGGGGCGGCCACCAGCCTGACCATGCTGGTGGCCTTCCGGATCGTTCAGGCGGTGGGCGCCGCGCTGCTCACACCGACGTCATTGAGTCTCGTCCTGGCCACCACTGAGCCCGAGCGCCGCCACAGCGCCGTCCGGGCCTGGACCGCGGTGGGCGGCCTGGCCGCTGCGCTCGGCCCGGTGGTCGGCGGGCTGCTGGTCGCAGCCAGCTGGCGCTGGGTGTTCCTGGTCAACGTGCCGATCGGCCTGGCCGCGCTCGCCTTCGGCTGGCGGCGGCTGCCCGCCGTGCCCGGGCACCCGGTCCGCCGGCCCGGTCCGCTGGGCGCGGTCCTGGTCACGGCCGGCGTCGCCGCCCTCACCCTGGGGCTGGTCAAGGGGCACGATTGGGGCTGGGCCTCGGGCTCCACGCTGGCCGCCCTGACCGTCGCCGTGTTGGCCCTGGGCCTGTTCGCCCTGCACTGCGCCCGGGCCCAGAACCCGCTCATCTCCGCCGAGCTGTTCCACGTGCGTACCTTCTCCGGCGCCTCGCTGGTGGCGGTCCTGTTCTCGATCGCCTTCGGGGCGATGCTGCTCTCGATCGTGCTCTGGGATCAGGACGTATGGCACTGGTCGGCGCTGACCACCGGGCTGGCCGTGGCCCCCGGTCCGCTGATGGTGCCGCTGTTCTCGTTCCTGGTCGCCGGCCGGGCGATCGCCCGCTTTGGCCCCGGCCGTGTGATCGCCGTCGGAGCGAGCATCTTCGCCGCTGGGGCGGCCTGGTGGGCGCTGGCCGCCGGCACGACGCCCGATTACGCCGGGGAGATGCTCGGCGGAATGCTCCTCACCGGGGTAGGCGTCGGGCTGACCCTGCCCACCTTCATGGCCACCGGTGCATCCTCGCTGCCGCCGGAGGCGTTCGCCACCGGCTCGGCGGTGGTGAACATGCTCCGCCAAGTCGGCCTGGCCATCGGCGTTGCCGTACTGGTCGCGGTGCTGGGCGTCCCGGCCTCGCCGGCGGCCGCTCTGTCCGCCTTCCAGAGCGGCTGGTACGTCGTGGCCGGAGCCTCCCTGCTGGCCGCCCTGGCCGGCGCGACGCTGCTGCGACCGGCGCCGGCGGCCAGGCAAAGCATGCCGGTGGGCGCCGAGGCGTCCTGAACAGCCTCAGCGCGGTGCGGGCGGGCCCGGTGGGCTGACGATGTCCCGCCCGGTCGGGGTGAAGGTGTCGTCAAGCTCGAGCTGCCAGTAGTAGCGGGTGAAGGTCACCCCGGCTTTGAAGTCACCGACGTGCGGCTCGATCCGCTCTCCAGCGGCCATCCGCACGATCAGCTCCGGGTAGGTCCGGCCCGGACGCGCCGCGTACATGGGCGCCGGAAAGGCGCCGCCGAAACGGGTGTTGACGTCGGTGATGCCGAGGCCGACGCGGCTGTCGCGGAAGGCCTGCACGGTGCAGGGCCCCCGGCAGCCGAGGGCGTCGACGACCCGCCGACCGAGATCGATCAACTCGGAGTCGTCGATCACCGTGCCTTTGATCGATTCTCCACCGCGGGATTCGAGCATCGTCCGGGGGATCGCGTTCAGGCAACGCCCCTCGAGGTCGGACAGGCAGTCGATCGAGAACTCGGGCCCGTCCATGGCCAGCTGGAGCATGGTCGGCTCCTTGACGTAATCGACGAAGAACTCAGCTGCGGCCGCGTCATCGGCGCGGTGGATCGAGCGCGCCCCGGAGCCCTGGCGCGGCTTGACCATGACCGGGTAGCGCTCCACGGGATCGCCCGGGAGCACGGTCGGCGGCGATGGTAGGCCGAGCCTCTCGAGCAGCCGATGGGCCTCGTACTTGTCGAATGTCGAGCGGGCGAACTCGGGATCGGGTACGAACGCCGGCAGCTGACCAGCCACCCGGGCATGAGCGAGAACTTCGAGGTCGAGATCGGTGAGCGGCACCACCGCACCGACGCCGAACTCCTGGCACAAGGCCTGAAGGGCGGGGACGTAGGCCGGGTCGTCAATGCGGGGGACGGCGCGGCGGTGATGGGCGGCGTACTGGGCCGGGGCGAGCGGGTTGGGATCGGCAGCCACCACGGTGGTGTGCTGGGCAAAGGCCGAGACGATGTCGTAGCGCTTGCCCACCCCGGTGAGCAGCACGGCAGGGGCGCCGGGGATCACGGTCAGACCCGCTCGGGCTCGGGCGGGTCGGCGGGCTTGGGCGCGTCGCCGGCCTCGGCCGGCGTGTCCTCCGGCGTGCGCCACCCGCCGCCGGCGCCCTTGTAGATGCCGTGACCGGTCAGGACCAGGCGCGCGGTACGGGCCAGGATGCGCAGATCGAGAGCCAGCGAGCGATGCTCGACGTACCAGAGATCGAGTTCGATGCGCTCCGGCCAGGGCAACGCTGCCCGGCCGTTGACCTGCGCCCAGCCGGTGATCCCCGGCCGGACGGCCAGCCGTCCCCGCTGTCGTGGCGTGTAGTGGCGCACCTGGCCCTCCACGGTGGGCCGCGGCCCGACGATGGCCATATCGCCGCGCAGCACGTTCCACAGATTCGGCAGCTCGTCCAACGAGTACCGGCGCAGGAGCCCTCCGACGCGGGTGATGCGACTGTCGCCCTCGGCGATGGCCAGGCCCGCGCCCTGGAATTCGGCTCCGCTGACCATGGTGCGGAGCTTGTAGATCTCGAAGGGCTTCCCATCCTTGCCCACTCGGACCTGGCGGTAGATCGGATCGCCGGAGGACTCGAGGCGGATGGCCAGCATGAGCAGGGCGACGAGCGGCGCGCTCAGCGCCGAGCCCGCACCGGCCAGGAGGATGTCGACGGCTCGAGTGATCATCGTGTGCCCTCGGCCGGCTCCCAACCGGCATGGGTGCCGTGGGCCAGCCAGTCCCATAGCCCCGCCGCCAGAGAGGCTGTGGTGAGGACGTAGTACCGCGCGAGCAGCAGCGGTCGGGACGGAATCACCGGAGCCAACAGGGCGCCCAGCAGGAGAGCCAGTTGGAGCAGGACCGCGACCACGTAGATCCAGCCCTGCCCGATCAGGATCAGGCTGGCGACGAAGGCGACCAGATGCAGGAACGGCGAGGCGTAGCGCAGAACGCGGTGGGAGACGATCATGAGGGCGTAGAGCGGGTCATAGCCGCGGGGGTTCAGCATCCCGCCGCGCAGGACGATCGGCCAGCCGTGGCTCATCATCCGTCGTTTGCGCGCGAACTCACCCTCGATCGAGGGGACCATCTTCTCGCTGGCCCGGGCCTGCGGCGCGTAAACGGCGAGCCAGCCGCGCTTGACCAGGTTGAACGGGAACGAAAGGTCGTGACCCATGATCGGATCGACGACCAGGTAGGACTCGCGTCGGGTCGCGTATATGGCCCCATTGCCCCCGGTGACCGAGCGTACGTCTGACTCGAGTCCGCGCAGGGCCATCTCATAGCGCCAGTAGAGACCCTCCTGGTTGGTCCCCGCCTCGTTGACGAAGCGGACCTGACCGCAGACATAGCCCACCCGCGGGTCGGCGAATGGTGCCACCAGCGCCTGCAGCGCCCCCGGCTCCCAGCTGACGTTGGCATCGGAGAACGCGACGATGTCATGCCGTGCCCGCGCGACGCCGGCGTCCTGGGCGCGGATCTTGCCGCCGCGAGGCAGCTCCAGGACGTGGTCGGCGCCCGCCGCCCGGGCGCGGGCCGCGGTCTCGTCGGGCGAACCGTCGCAGGCGACCAGGATTTCCAGCTGCCCGGCCGGGTAGTCCAGTGCGCGGAGGTTGGCCACCCGCGTGGCGATGACCTCCTGCTCCGCATAGGCGGCGACGATCACCGCCACCCCGGGAGGGTCTTCGGCGCTGACCGGCGCCGAGCGCCGGCTTCGGACCCGCGAGAGCAGACCCAGCAGACCGAAGTAGCCAACGTGGGTGTAGAGGAGCAGGCCAGCGGAGATCCAGAACAGAAGCGCTACGACAGTCATCGCGCTGGGATTCTGGCGTAGGCCGGGGCCGAAGGGACCGCGGCCCCCCGACCGCAACCCGAACGTAAGCCCGACCGGACCCCGCCCACGCAGTAATTGATCCCACAACTAACTGCTAGAGTTCACCGTCATGGAACTTGGACTGGCCACCTTCGGAGATCTGAGCTCGGGCGTCAGCCCCGAGCAACGGATGCGCGAGCTGATCGAGGAAGCCGTGCTCGCCGAGCAGCTCGGTCTTGACGTATTTGCCATCGGTGAGCATCACCGAGAGGACTTTCTGGTCTCCTCGCCACCGGTCGTGCTGGCCGCGATCGCCGCTCGGACCGAGCGCATCCGGCTCTCAAGCGCGGTCACGGTGCTGAGCTCCGATGACCCGGTGCGGGTGTTCGAGCAGTTCGCCGAGCTCGATCTGATCTCCGGCGGCCGGGCCGAGGTCATGGCTGGCCGGGGATCGTTCACCGAGTCTTTCCCACTGTTCGGCTATGACCTCGACGATTACGACGAGCTCTTCGCCGAGAAGCTCGAGCTGCTGCTGAAGATCCGCGAGGCCCCCCGGTTGAACTGGTCGGGACGGCTGCGCGCGCCGCTCAACGATGCCGCCGTCTTCCCCCGTCCGGTCCAGGATCCGCTCCCGGTGTGGGTCGCCGTGGGCGGCTCACCGCAGTCTGTGGTTCGGGCCGGCGCGCTTGGCCTGCCCCTCACTCTGGCCATCATCGGTGGCCAGCCGGAACGCTTCGCTCCGCTGATCGCGCTCTACCGCCGAGCCGCGCGGCAGGCCGGATACGATGCCGCCACGCTGCCGGTGGCGATCAACACGCATGCCTTCGTCGGCGAGACCTCGGCCGCGGCTGACTCGGCCTTCGCCCACGCCTACCTGGCCATGATGAACCGCATCGGACGTGAGCGGGGCTGGCCAGCGGCGGGCCGGGCTCAATACGAGGAGCTCCGCTCCCCGCGCGGTGCGGTGGCGGCAGGCTCGCCCGAGCAGGTGGCAGAGAAGATCCTCTTTGAGCACGAGCTGTTCGGCAACTCCCGCTACCTGGCCCAGATGAGCGTCGGGGCGGTGGCCCACCAGGACGTGCTGCGATCCATGGAGCTGTTCGGCACCCAGGTTGCTCCCGTCGTCCGGTCCGAGGTGGACCGGCGGACCACAGCGTCGGCCTCAGCAGTGACGCAGACCCCTGCGACGGACACCGCGGGCGCGCCGGCCGCCGGGCGCTGACGTCTACACGAGCGAGCGGTAGAGCTCCAGGGTGGCCCGGGCCGCCCGGTCCCATGAGTACGGTCCTCGCGCCGCGGCCTGCGCCGCCGCGCCCAACCGCTCCCGCTCGCCTGGGTCGCCGAGCAGCTCCATCAGCACCGCGCGCAAGCCGACGGGATCCTCAGGTGCCACCAGCCGCGCCGCGCCCGCGTCGGCCACCTCGGCCAATCCCCCCACATCGCTGAGAACGATCGGCTTGCCGAAGGCCAGCGCGGTGGCCAGCACACCGGAAAAATCGAGCCGCTCAGTTCGCGTATAGGGGAGGACGACGAGATCGGCGCGGCGGAAGAAGGCGGGCAGCTCTCGGTCGGCCACGAACCGGGGCACGAAACGCACGCTCGGGCCGGCGGCGGACCGCAGGGGCTCGAGGTCCATACGCGGCCGCCCGACGATCCACAGCTCGGCGTCGCTCACGCCGCGCCAGGCGTCCAGCAGTATCTCGATGCCCTTGTACGGGCGCAGCAGGCCGAAGAACAGGACCACCGGTGTCTGAACGCCAGCCAGCTCTCCGGGCAGCGGCGCCTCGGGCAGGTCGGCCAGGTGGGTGAAGGCGCCATGGCGGATCACGCGCACCTTGCCCTCCGGAACGCCCAGCCGCTGGACGAGCTGACCGCGCCCGTACTCGCTGTGCACGATCACCGCGTCGACGTGGTCATAGAGCCGACGTTGGGCCGCGCCCTGACCCGGCCGGGCTTCACGGGGGAGCAGATCATGAGCCGTGAGGACGACCGGCGGCCGAGGCAGCAGATAGGCGTCGAGCCATTGGACGGCCAGCCACTGAAAGTGCACGAGGTCTAACCGCTCCCGAGCCAGTCGGCGCAGGCCCAGCATGTCGGGCACGTGGTCGGCCAGCTTGGTGACCCGGCGCAACGACGAGCCGGGCGCCCCCCGGGCGTGCCCGTAGAAGTGCTCGAAGCGCTCATAGCCCGACGGCGGAGGCGGTGCGTCGTAGGCAAAGCGGCTGGTGAGCAGCTCGACCTCCGCCCCGTCCCGGGCCAGAGCCATGGACAGGGCATGGTCGTAGGGCAGCGTGAATGCCGAGGGATCGACCATTCCCACGCGCATCAGAGCGGACCCTCCTGCAGGGGGTGGCCGGCCAGCGCGGCCATACGCCGCGCCGCCGACTGCGCCGATACGCCACCCAGAGCTTGGAGCCGGGCCGATGGATCACTCATCAGGCGCAGCACCGCCGGGGCCAGCGCGGCCAGGCCCGGTTCCTCGGGCCCTCGGTGGAACAGGTCAGCCAGGCTGCGGAACGGATGGCGCACGACCAGACGGAGCAGGCCGAGGGCCCGGGCGGCGACGCCGTCATCCTCGCGGTAGTCGACGGTGAGGGTACGCGCCGCCGCCTGGTCAAAGGACTCGGGGCGCGCCACAGCCTCGACCCGGGCACCGGCCAGCGTGCGGGCAAAGTCGTTCAGTGGGTCCCCCCGCGCCGGGAAGCGCTCAGCGACCAGGATCACCCGAGCCGGCCGGTGCGCCTCCTCAGCCGGCCGGTTGGAGAGCAGAAAACCGGCCAGCTCCTCGACGCCCAGCAGCGCATCCACGGCGGCGAAGCCACCGCGCTCCCACCGTCCCGGGGGCTGACCCGCGCCGGCCACGCTGCGGTGCCCGGGTGGAGCGGGTCGGCCGCGGCCCAGCCGTCCGAGCCCTCTGCGGCTCGCTCGGCGCAGCGCCGGCTCGGGAGTGAAGTCCTGGTATCGCCGTCCCAGCCACGCGCGGCCTGCGGCATACCCGCGCCACTGGTGACGCAGCGCGTCGAGGCTGGTGCGATAACGATGCTCGACCCGGGCCTCGGGACGGGCGGCCAGGCGCCACCCGGCTCGCTGCAGGCGCCAGCTGAAGTCCGTGTCCTCGGCGGCCCGAACCCCTTCGTAGAAGCCGCCCACGGCCACGAAGGCCTCGCGCCGGACGAGCAGGTTGGCCGCCACCGCGCGGGGCAGGTAGGGGTGGGCCAGGTGGCCACCCTGGCCGAGGAAGCTCCGGGAGGCTCCGTAACGGGCCGCGAAGCTCGCGCCGTCCTGGGCCGGAATGACCTCGCCGGCCACGGCCCCGACCTCGTCGGCGATCGGCTCGGCGAAGTAACGCTCGAGGATGTCGGGCACGGCGCGGCAGTCCGAGTCCAGGAACAGCACCCAGTCGCTGCCGGCGTGCTCGGCTCCGACGTTGCGGGCGTGAGAGGGGGAGCGCTCACCGTCCACAGGCACGACCCGGATTCGCTCCGCACTGAGGCGAAGCCCGGAGTTGTCGGCCAGGATGAGTTCGTCCTCCGGCCCGGTCCGCAGTTCGCGCAGCGCGGCCAGGGCCTCGGCTCCGGCCACCGGCGAGCCCGCGAAGGGCATGACGACGCTGACCGCCGGACGGCTCACGGTTCGGTGCTGGCCGGGGCCGAGGGTGGGCGGCGCAAACGAGCCAGCAGCGCCCGGGCCTGGTTGAGCTCGGCCGGGTGGGCGAAGCCGCCGGCCAGGAGCACGATCGGGATGAGCAGCAAGACGAGCGCGCGGGTCAGGAAGCCCACGGCGCCGTGGGTGGGCAGGAGCAGATCGCCGAGCGCAGCCAGCCCCCCCATGACGAGCACCAGCCCCGCCAGGCGTCCCCATTCGAACCGCACCGTGAACGCATCCCGGGTCAGCCGGTACATGACCGCCAGCATGACCACGTAGGCGCCGCACAGGGCGACCCCGGCCCCGGCGATACCCCACGCGGGCACCAGCACGATGATCAGGAGCACGTTCGCGGCCAAGCCGGCCAGCGAGGCGGGGAAGTTGCGCGTCGTCACCTGCGCCCGGCCGGCGATGACCAGGAACACGACCCACAGCCCGTAGAGCGCCCAACCCAGCGCCACCCAGGGCAGCGCCCGGTAGGCACCGAAGTACTGGGGTGCGGCGAGCAGGCGCAGCACCCAGCGGCCGAGCAGAGCCAGACCCGCCACCACCCAGCCGCTGATCAACAGGTAGTAGGTGGTGACCAGGCCGTAGAGCCGGGCGGCCTGGACGTCGTCGCTCACCGAGTAGGCCAGTGGGGGCCACGCGTACTGGAAGGCGCGCACGATGAAGGCCACCGCGCCGGCCAGCTTGACGGCGATCGAATACAGGCCGGCCAGAGCGTGGCTGCGGTCGTGGTAGACGTAGAAGCGGTCGACGAGACTGAGGGCATAGACCGAGGCCTCGGCGGGGACAGTGGGCAGCCCGAAGCGCAGCAGGACACCCATCCGCTCAGCGCGAACGCGCTTGACCCGCAGCCGGTGGCGCATCGTCCACCACAGCACGACCAGCACCACGGTCGAGGCCCCGTAGTTGCCCAGCAGGAGCCCGCGGGCGCCGTCACCGAATCCCACCACCAGGATCACCGACGCGGCCACCGTCATGAGTACGTTGGCCACTGAGGCGATCGCGTAGGTCCGCAACCGCTCGTCTACCCGCAGCAGCCCGTAGGCCAACTCGAGGTTGGTGAACGACCACAGTCCGAGGACCGCGATCAGGAAGGTCGTCGTGTCCCGGTGGCTGAGCAGCAGCGTGCTCAGGGGCCCGGCGAACGCCGCCAGGACTCCAGCGGCGGCTGTGCTGGCCAGAAGCAGGAAGCCCGCGGCCCGGCGCACCAGGGCGGCACGGCGCTCCGGGTCCTCGTCGATGAAGTAGAAGCGCAGGAAGGCTTCGATGATCCCGAAGCGCACGACGATGCTGACGAAGATGACGCTATTGGCCAGCAGCTCGACCACGCCGTAGCCGGCCGGAGCGATGTAGCGCGTGTACACCGGCAGCAGCAGGACGGCGATCAGCTTGGAGACCACGTCGGCCAATTGGTAGGCGGCCAGCGAGGAGACCAGGCGCTTCAGGTAACCGGTCATGCGCCGGTAACGGTAGGGATCGGGGCGGTGGGGTGGGCGGGCGACCGGCTCATTGCTCGGATCTACCGGAAAGGAATAAAACACGGCCGATATGGGAAGGCCCTAAGTGAACGGTGGATGGCAATCCAGGGCCGCCCACCCTGACACCCGAACGGGAGGGTCAATGAACACCAGACGACTCGCGTGCGCTGGGAGGTGGATCGGCGCGGCCAGTGTGGCCATGGCGCTGGTCGATGCCCGCCTCCGCGGGCGCCACCCCGAGCAACGTCGCGCCCGGCCACATCCGGGGCATCGTGACCGCGCACACCAAAGCCGGGCGCGCTCTGCGTGCGCGTCTGCAGCAGCGTGGAGCGCTCGGCGCCGGTCTGCTCGGCGGCTCGAACAACCTGCAGTACAACGGCGGACCGGTGATGCACTCGGACGCCAACTACGCGATCTACTGGGAGCCGAGCGGCTACAGCACGACCGCGGGCTACAAAAACATCGTCAACACGTACTTCACCAATGTCGGAGCCGCCAGCGGGGCCACCACCAACGACTACTCGATAGCCACCCAGTACTACGACGGTGCGGGCAAGATCGCCTACAGCGCGTCCAACGGTGGGTCGACGGTCGACACGAACCCGTATCCGCGCAGTGGCTGCGTCTCGACCAGCCGGGGACCGTGCATCACCGACGCCCAGCTGCAGACCGAGCTGTCCAAGGTGGTGGCCGCCAAGGGCTGGCCGAAGGGGATGAACACGATGTACTTCGTCTACTTCCCGCCCAACGTGACCACCTGCACCGATGTCACCTCGAGCCAGTGCTCGGGCACCGTGTACTGCGCGTATCACAGCTCGCTGGGCAGCGGCAGCTCGACGCTGCTGTACGCGAACATGCCCTACGACGGGATCTCCGGTTGCACGAGTGGTCAGTCCCCGAACGGGAACGCCGCCGCCGACTCGGAGCTCAACGTCACCAGCCATGAGAACATCGAGGCGGTCACCGACCCGTTGGGCACCGCCTGGTATGACTCGAGCGGGCAGGAGATCGGAGACAAGTGCAACTTCACCTTCGGCTCTGCGCTCGGTGGTGCCCCCGGGGCGCAGTACAACGAGCAGATCAGTAGCGGCAACTACTACCTGCAGGAGGAGTGGAGTAACGCCTCCTCGGCCTGCGCTCAGCGCATGTAGGACTGGCCATTGGTCGCGGTTCGCCGGCCCGTCAGCGCACGGGCCGGCGGCCGGGGCCAGTCTGGGCGCCGCGGGATCAGCGGGCCAGCAAGCGGTAGATGGACAGCATCAGCTGCCGGCCATCGAAGTTGTGGGCCAGGCTCGAGCCGAAGCCGGGCAGGCCCACGTCGATGACCAGGCCGCCGCCCAGCCGGTAGGCGATGACCGCGGGCAGCGACGGGCTGATCCCGGCCTCCGAGGCGATCTTGAGCGGAGCGCTGAGCCCCGGGAAGGGCTGGTAGGTGGGATAGCGCAGCGTCCCCGAGGTGCCCGAGAAGAGGTGCAGGCCATCCTGCCCGGCCAGGATCAGTGACCCCCGGCTCGGCGCAACGGTGCCCACGTGGGCGCCGAGCACGTCCGTGCTCCGGGGGGCCGTCGGGCGAAAGGCGCGCGTGCTGCTCAGGGTGACGCCGCGGCGCAGACTGTCGATCCCGAGCGACAGGATGTGACCGCCGCCGCTGGCATAACTGCGCAGCGTGCTGGCCAGCGAGGGTGGGATCCACGTCTCATTTCCGGCCAGGATGACGCCGCGGTAGCCGCTCGGCACCGCCGCCCCCGGCGCGGCCAGGGCCAGGTCGGTGGTGATGCTGAAGCTCAGGTGATGGTGGCGCAGAAAGGCCACAAGCTCGGCCTCATCCCCCCATCCGGCGGGCAGGCCGTCGACCAGCGGGCGGGCCAGCGCCACCGGGTAGCCCGCGGTCAGGGTATTGGGTATCCCGTCGTGATCGTCGTCGACCGGGTTGACCCCCTGCCACCTCAGAGCGGGAAGGACCACGAGGACCTTGCCGCCGCGGCCAGCCCGCGGGCCGGCGATCAGCGGAACCACCGACCGGTGCGAGCCGTAGCGCAGGGCGAGCTCGTAAAGGCCGGCCCCGCTGCTCGGGAGGGGCACCTGAAGCGCTACGGAGCGAGTCGTTCCCGCCGCCAGCACCGGCTTGCGCCCCGCGGCCCGCAGGGTCCAGTGGTAGGCGTGCTGGCGCGCGTCGACGTATACCGTGGCCTTGGTGCCCGCGGGAACCGGGACCAGTGGCGGCTGCGCGGCGAGGTAGCGCACCGTTACCCCGGCCCCGGCCGTCGTGCCCGCCGGCGGGGGAACCACCACGGGGAAGCGACCGGTGTTGCACGCCTTGTCGGTTACCTTCAGCCCGACCAGGTACGTGCCCTGAGCGGCCGGCTGGCCACCGATCGTCCCATCCCAGGTGCTGGTCGATCCGTGCCGTCCGGCGAACGTCTTGACCAGCCGGGGCCCCCCGGGCAGGTCGGTCCGGTAGATCAGGATCCGGGGTGCCTGGCCGTCGCTGCCCGAGTAGCTGACCTGCACACCTGAGCCAGCCGCCTGGGGAATCAGCGCGGGATTCACCCGGGTCACGCGGGGCCGCGGCGGGATCGTCTGAACCGTGACCGGCTCGGGTCCAGCGTTGTTCGAGATCAGAACGGAGCGATCCTGGCTGACCAGGATCACGCGAATGTAGTAGATGCCGTCGGGGGCCACCGCGCCACTTGAGAGCCGGCCGTTCCAGGTAAATCCCCGGCGCACGGGGTGGTTGCCCCCGGTCATGTGTACGCCCGAGGCCAGGGTGGCGACCGTCGTCCCGCCTGCGTTCTCCACGTACACGTCGACGTCATCGGAGCGGTTGAGAAGGTAAAAGGAGACGAACATCCGCCGGTGGTTGACCCCATTGCAGATCTGCCCGTCGACGGGGTTGATGTTCGCGGGGGAAGGGGCGGGGGTGCCGGCCAGCAGCGGCGTGGCCACCTTCAGGTGCTGCGTGACGAAGAACGCAGCGATGGTGGCGACCGCCAGCGCGACGAAGGCCGCGACCGGCAGCCGCCTCACAGCGGGATCACCGCCACGTTGGGGATGTCGAAGTCATGGAAGGCGTCCAGCCCGCGCGGGTCCGCCTCACACAGCATCACCCGGATCGAGCCGCCGTGGCAGACGACCAGCGTGGGCTTGGGCGCGGCGGTGTGGATGTCGCCCAGCGCCTTGCTGACCCGGCGCTGGTGCTCGAGCAGCGACTCGCCACCCGGGAAGCGGAAGTTTCCTCCGCGCCGCCACTGCGCGTAGAGCTCCGGCTCCTGGCGCTCGATGTCCAGCATCAGATGACCTTCCCAGCGGCCTCGCGCGCCCTCGCGCAGGCGAGCGTCGATATGCGGAGCGAGACCGATGCGCCGGCCGACGATCTCCGCCGTCTCGCGGGCACGACTCAGGTCAGAGGCCCAAACCGCCTGGATGCCCTCTGGGGCCAGCCGCTCGGCCAACTCGTGGGCCTGGGTGCGCCCGGTGTCGTTCAGCGGGGTGTCAGTCCAGCCCTGAAATCGATGCGGCGACCGATTGTCGTCGGTCTCGCCGTGACGGGCGAGAAGGATGCCGCCGAGGTCCGGAGTTGGGCTCATGCGGCCGGAACCTCTGGATTGGGGAGCGCGGGCGAGAGGCCTCATCCGGCCGGCACGAGCCGCCGGGGAGATGCATCAGTCATCGACGTCGATGGCCGCGGTGTCCGAGCGGAGCCCGATCCGCATCGTCTCCAGCGAGAGAACCTCCTCGGGCATGATGTTGCCCAGGTTCACATCGGCACCGAGACGGCGGATGAACCACACCTGCTGGTCCTTGCGGGGGGCCTCGAAGAGGATCTTGTCTGGCGCGACGGCATGCACGATCTCGTCGATCAGTCCCATGCGGACCTCGCCGTCATGCCGGAAGATGCCCACGCTGCCGCTCTCGCGCGCCTCGGCGATCACCTTCCAGGCTCCAGCCTCGAGCTCTGACTCGATCTGCTCGACCCAGCGAAACGGAGCCATGATGCGCGTGTCGTCCTTGGAGCCGACCTCCGACAGGACGGTGAATTCACCCGACAGGCGCTGGATCAACTCCAGCTTGCGCTCGTGCTCGAGGGTGATCGTCCCGTCGGAGACCTCGATGTGAGCCAGCTCGAGGTCGTGCAGCCATTTGACCAGCGCGTCAAGCCGGTCCTGGGCGATCGCCAGCTCAGTCAGGGTCCCGCCCAGCATGACCGGGATGCCGTGTTCGCGGTAGCGGGCCAGCTTGGCGTCGAGATTGCCGGTGGCCACGGCTGTGCCCCAGCCCAACTTGACCAGGTCGATGTAGTCCCCCGCCACCTCGATCAGGCCATCTACGTCGGCTACGGACAGGCCACGATCGAGGACGTGGGTGATGCCCTCCTCGCGGGGCTTCTGCGCCCTCTCCGGCAGTTTCAGGAGTTCGGTGATCGACATAGTTGAGAGTGATGCTAGGTGGTCGTGCTCGACGCGGCCGGCGTGCTCGACGCGGCCGAGGCGAGGTCCGAGCCGACGGTGACGACAACCTCGGCCGGGCAGCCAGTCGACTGCGGGCAGGCCACCGCCTGGTTGGTCTGGGTCACCGGCTGGATGGCCGCCGATCCCAGGTTCAACGAGCGGGCCACGATCTGGGCCGCTCGGCGCTGGCCGGGGAGGTACCCGACGGTGGTCGCCGTCTGGGTCTGATCGGTGGCGGTGGCGATCGTCCCCGGCTTGTATCCGGCGTTGGTGAGGCGCAGAGAGACGTCGTGCGCCAGGTTGGTGGTCGAGGTGCCGTTGAGCACAGCCACGGTGACCCGCGCGGGGGTCAGGGCCGAAGTGCGGTTGTGGCGGTGCTTCTTTGTGCTCGCAGTCTTAGAGACCGCCGAGGAGCTTTGCGCCCGAGTCGAGGTCCCGTTGTTGGAGGTGACGAGGACGAGCACCGCGACTATCGCGCCCAGGAGAAGGAGCCCGAGGAGAGCCATCAGCCCGCGCCGCGCCCACGAGCCACCTGCGGGCGGCGAGGGTTCGATCAGGGGACGGCGCGGAGCCCCGGTCGGGCGGTCCCCTGCGATCCGGTAGGGACGCCCGGGAGCCTGTGCAGGACGTGGCTGCCCCGCAGCCGGAGACCGGGTCTGACCCGTGCCGTTGGCGACACCGTTACCGGCGCGCGCGGGCGGCGGCGTGCCCCCGGTGGCCCGGCCGGTGGCTCCCCCAGCGGCGGTGGCCGGCGCCGGACCGGCCGTCGAGGGGCCGCCGGGAGCCGGGGGGGCCGCAGGGGCGGGGGGCGCGATCACGCCACCCCCGCCCGATCCCTGGGCTTCATCTGAGCCGGCCGTGGCCACAGCGGCACCTGCGCCCGCCGCGGCGGCGGCCACCTGGGCGCGGCCGGAGCGGATCGAGATGGCTCCCTCATCGCCGCTGGGCACGATCCGGGTGGCGGCGCTCAGGGCCGGGGCGCCGACCCCGGCCGGAGCCATCGGCACCGCGCTGACGGGCAACGGCGTGCGGACGGCGGGACGGGATGTCACCGGAGCGGCCGCGGCGGCTGGACGCGGAGCCACAGCGGGCGCCACCGCGTTCGCGGCACCGGGCCGGGAAAGCTGGGCTACGCGAAGCTCGAGCTGGCGAACCTGCTCTGCGGCCTCGGAGAAACGGTCGCGAAGCGAGGACGTCTCGCGGGCCTGGGCGAAGTAGAGCAGGATGAGGATCGCCAAGCCGACAATGGCGGCAAAGCCTGCGTCGGCTCCCACTGAGGAGATGAAGTGGCTGATTGACAGCGCATACGGAGGGGGTCCCATTGCTTGGCGGCCAGTCTAGGTGTTTGGCACCACGGATCGGTGTGCGCTCACGCCGGACCTACGGGACTGCTTTCCCCCGCCGAGACACTCTCGCCGGTCACCCGAGCGTGACTGAGCTCTGCGACATGTTTCGCCAGGGCGGCGGCGTCACCTTCCAGCACGAGCAGGTTGATTTCCGCGAAGGTGCGCTCCACCCAGGGGGGATCAAGGCGATCGTGCTCGGCTCGAATGATCCGCTGTGCCGGGGTCGGCTGGGGGTGCTCTGAGGGGTTGAACAGCTCCTCGTGGAACTTCTCGCCCGGCCGTGCGCCCACGATCTCGATCGCGATGTCATGCCCGGGCTCGAGACCTGAGAGGCGGATCATCTGCTCGGCCAGGTCCAGGATGCGGATCGGCTCGCCCATTTCCAACACATAGATCTCGCCGCTCTCTTCGCCCAGCGAGCCAGCCCGGATGATCAGTTGGACGGCCTCCGGGATGGTCATGAAGTAACGCTTCATCCGCGGGTCGGTGACCGTTACCGGCCCGCCGGCGGCGATCTGGCGACGGAAGATCGGAACCACCGAGCCCGAGGAGGCGAGCACGTTGCCGAAGCGCACGGTCGCGTACCGCGTTCCGGGGTACTTGACGGCGGCCGCCTCCACCGCCCACTCAGCCAGGGCCTTGGAGGCTCCCATCACGGTGGCCGGCGTAACCGCCTTGTCGGTCGAAACGAGGACGAAGCACTTGACCCCCAGCTCGCCGGCGATCCGGGCCACCAGGCGCGTGGCCAGCGCGTTGTTGCGCACCGCCTCGACCGGGTTCTGCTCCATCATGGCCACGTGCTTGTAGGCGGCAGCGTGGAAGATGACCGCCGGGCGGTGCTCGATGAGCACCTCGCGCATCCGCTCCTCTTCCTTGCAGTCGGCCAGCACCGGCACGGCGGTGCGGAAGTGACGGTCCTCCTCCAGCTCGCGGGTGATCTCGAACAGGTTGTCCTCAGCGTGGTCGAGCAGGATCAGGCGCCGCGGCCCGACCCGGGCGATCTGGCGGCAGAGCTCGGATCCGATCGAGCCGCCCGCTCCGGTGACCAGAACTGTCTGGCCGGCCAGATAGGCGCCCACCCGTTCGAGCTCCTCGCGGACCGGCTCGCGTCCCAGCATGTCCTCGACCTGCACCTGGCGCAGCTGCCGGGTGACCTTGAGCTCGCCTGAGCCGTCGCGAAGCAACTCGAACACGGTCGGAGTCGTCCGCACGGGGATCCCGCGCTCGCGGCAGGCGATGACCACCCGGCCGCGCAGGGTCCCCGGAGCCGAGGGGATGGCGATCACGACCTCGTCGGGCTCGACCTCGTCGAGCACCTTGACCAGGTCGGTCGTCGTGTTGCCGAGCACCTTCAGCCCGTGCTCATCCTTGATTCCGACCTTGCGCGGGTCGTCGTCCAGGAAGCCGACCGGCCGGAGGCGCAGCTGGGGGTTGCGCATCAGCTCACGGACGACCAGCCGTCCTCCGTCACCGCCGCCGATGATCAACACCTCACGCGCGCCCTTACCGACGCGGAAGGTGCGCACCCGGCCCTCGAAGAACAGCTGCACCGCGAACCGCGCCCCGAACAGCAGCGCCAGCGTGAGCAGGAAGAACAGGGCGATGACGCTGACCGGCAGCAGGACCGCGGAGGCCGTCCCGAGGACGCTCTCGAGGTGGCCGGGGTGATGCCGGCGCCCGGGCACGAACACGCTGTGCGGCGTGGCGGCCACGACGGGATGCAGCAGCGCGATGCCGCCCACCACGACGACGGTGGCCACGAACATCCCCTTGAGCACCGCCTCGTAGTCCCGCTGGCCGACGTAGCGCCAGAGCCGCTGATACTGCCCGAAGGCGGTCAGGGAAACCAGGGCCACCAGGACGACCCAGGGGATCGTGGCGTTGAACAGCAGCCCGTAGCGATGGTTCGGTCCGCGCAGGCCATTCTCGAAGCGGAGCTGGAACGCGAGTAGGTATGCCAACGCGACCAGGACCCCGTCGAGCACCAGCTGTGGGATGGCGTGGCGATGGACGGGGAAGGCCGCGGATCTGATCCGCTGGCGCATGCGCGCGAGATTCTAGTGTCCCCGAGTCGGAAATTCGTGGGCAGGACGGGCGATTTGCCGCACCGTCGCCGCCCTCTAATCCGAAGCTAACGGCTACCTGGGAACCAGAACGCCGCCCGGATGGCGGGCGGTGGGCACGAACAGCGCCGTCATGTTGGCGCAGGTGCTCTTCAAATTCGCCGGAGTGCGGTAGGGCTTCACGCCCCAGCCGTTGCGCAAGGGGGTGAAGACGACGATCGGGTAGCGTCGGTGGTTGAGCTCGATCAGGGGCCGGTAGCCGATCACGCCGGTGTTCAGATGCGTGTACCAGGCCATGATGCTCACGTACTCGACGTTGAGCACCGGGTGTCCGCAGCGGAGCACATGCTGGTAGCCGCCCAGTGCGTTGATCGTGGCCGCCAGCTTGTTGATCTGGGTGGTACGGGCGCGCTCGTGGTAGATGTCCTTGTGCTCGAGACGCAGCTGGGATATGGCCTGGGGAACCATGACCGCGAACAGGGCCACGACCAGCGGTATCCCGGCCCAGCGCGGAATCGAGGGGTGCCACGTCGAGACGTCGAGCAGCAGCCAGCCCACGGCTATCCCGGCCAGCACGCCGGTAAGCGCGGCCGGCTCGAACAGGTAACGGGGAACGCCGGGGAACCCGTGCAGGGCAAAGGCGATCTCGATCACCACCCAGCCGAGCGTCATCCCCGCCAGAGCGAGCACGGTCAGGTTGCGCCGGAGCGCCGCCAGAACGACCGCGACAATGGCGCCGATCTCGACCGGCCAGTACTGAAGCGCCGTGTAGCGGTCCCAGGTGCCGATGATCTTGTTGCTGTGGAGCTCGCGGGGGGACCGGAGCGCCAGCTGGCCGGCGATGTTCGGCCGCCCGTTGGTGATCGTGGGCACACCGAACCACAAAAACGCGTTCCCGAGCACGCCGACGACCAGCATCCAACGCGTCGAGGGAACCTTGATCCACAGCCAGATCGCGTACAGGCCGACAAACGGCCATACCTCGGGACGGCCCAGCGCGGTGAGCGCGCCCAGCCACCAGGCCCAGCGCAGACGCCCGGACAGGTAGCAGTCGATCGCCGCCAGACACGTCGTGACGAGCATCGGGTCAGACTGGACACTGAGCAGGTAGTGGAAGTACTCCTGGATGCCGAGCACGAAGGCGCCCGCGAACATCGCGGCGACGAACGGTGCCCACCGGGGGCCATCCTCGCCCGCCTGGCGGGCCGTCAGCCGATAGGCGATCCGGCCGCCGAACAACGCGCCGGCCAACGACATCGAGACCGCGGTCAGCATCCACAGCCAGAGCGCATAGTGCCCGAACAGTGAGTAGGGCACGTCGAACAGGTAGGTGAATGGCTTCCAGGACGGCGCCCCGCCCAGGTTCAGAGAGCCATGCAGTGTCTGGTAGCCCCAATCGAGCCAGCCGTAGGGGTCATACCCGGGCCGAGTGCCGGTGACCAGGATGACGATCCCGGCCAGGACGACGACTCCGAGCGCGGTCAGCCACCCGGTGAAGCGGCGCAGAGCAAAGCGCGGCTCGTCCGCCTTCGGGGCGGACGTGTTCCTGTCGTCCCCGGCAGAGGGGACCTGAGGTGTCTCCATAGTCGCGTCAGACACGGTCGCGCCCGGACGGTACCAGCCCGACTGACCATCACCGGCCGGGCGAGAGCACTCTCACCGAACGCCTCAGCTGTCGCTAGTGCGCCGCTAACAAACCGCCAAACCGCTCAGTCGGCCAGCAGCAGGTCGGTGAACGCCGCCGGGTCGCGACGCACCCGACCGGCCAGGGGATCGCTGTCCTGCGGGCGCTTGATCAGCTCGACGTCCTGCGCTCGGGTCAGGCGGCGCAGGCGTCCGGTGGCGATCAGCTCCTCGTCGACTGCGCCCAGCCGGCCCTCGAAGACCGTGAACACGGGCGTGCCCAGGGCGACCGCCTCGCGGTTCATGGTTCCCCCAGCCGAGACCACGAGATCGGCGTGGGCGATCAACGACTGGGCGTCAATCGCCCGCTCGGGCACGATGAAGCCACCGGCCGCGGCCAGCTCGGAGCGCTGCTGCGCCGTGCGAGGCAGCACCACGACCTGCTCCCCACGCAGGCGATCGAGGACGGCCCCGAACAGGTCGTTCTCGAAGCGGTGGTAGAGAGACACGACCGGCGGGGTGCGGACGATCGCGATCGGGGCACCGGGATCGAGGCCCAGCGCGGCCAGGACGGTGGGGTCGGGCGTGAAGTCGTAGAGGTAGTACTCCTCCTTGAGCCCCGGATAGCGATGCAGCTTGTTCCGGGCGCCGTAGCGGTACAGGCGCTCGGGGGGGATCACCTCGGGGACGACAACGCCTGAGGCCAGACGGCAGTTGACCGTGTGCTGGATCTTGGCCCACTCGTAGTCGAACGTCGTCGCCGAGGGGATCCGCAGCAGGGCCGCCGCCACCGTGATGTCGTTGGAGCCGTGGCCGATGGCCCGGTCGAAGTGCCGGGGACGGGCCCAGCGGGCCAGAGCGGCCGAGCGCGCGAGCAGCCCACGGGCCTTGTCCACTAACCCGGCTCCGCGGTGGCGGCCGATCGCCGTGTGGGCGATCCCGAAGCGCTCACACAGTTCGAGCGTCTGGGCGAAGTCCCGCGCGGTCACCTCGACCTCGTGGCCACGCGCCTCCAGCTCGGCGATCACCGGCCGCATGACCAGCACATGCGGAGAGTTGGTGAGATCGACCCAGATCCTCACGAGCGGGCTTTGCCCAGTGGCAAAGAACTTTCATAACCTTCGTCGATAGCCTGAGTGCGGATGGTCCTCCAGCTCGCTTCCATCACAGCCTCCTTGGCCGACGCCGCGACGAGCCTAGTCGGCTCGGCCGGGCTCGGCGGAATCTTCCTGCTCATGCTCCTTGAGAGCGCGTGCATCCCGATCCCGTCCGAGGTCACGATGCTGTTCGCCGGCTTCAATGTGGCCGAGCATCATTACAGCCTGTTCGCCATCACCGTCGCCGGAGTGCTGGGAAACCTGGTCGGCTCGTGGATCGCCTACGGCGTGGGCTATTACGGCCGACGTGAGCTTCTGGAACGCCACGGCCGGGCGCTGCACATCTCTCCCCGCCAACTGGCCCGCGCTGACCGCTGGTTTGAGCGCTACGGGGCCAAGGCGGTGCTGGTGTCAAGGGTGCTCCCGCTGGTCCGGACCTTTATCTCCCTTCCCGCCGGAGCGGCCCGGATGCCGTTCTGGCGATTCTCGGCCTTGACCGCGGTGGGCTGTGTCCCGTGGGTGTTCGTCCTCGGATGGGTCGGGCTCCTGACCAAGAACAATTGGCACAACGTCAAGGACGCACTGGCCTACGTCGACTACGCCGTCGTGGTCGCCGTAGTGATCGGGATCATCTACCTAGTGATCCGTCGGCGACGCGATCGGGCCAGCGGAGAGCCCGAAGCGGTTGCCGATGCCGGGAACTGATTGGCTGCCGTGGCCTGAAGCCCTGCTGCTCGGCGCGCTGCATGGACCAGCCGAGCTACTGCCCATCTCCTCTTCGGGACATATCGCCCTCATTCCCTGGCTGCTCGACTGGGACTACGAGCAGCTGGACTCCGAGCTGCGCAAGTCCTTCGAGGTGGCGCTCCACGCGGGCACGGCGGCCGCACTGCTCATCACCCAGCACGAGGAGGTGGGTGAGGCTCTCAGCGGGATGAGCCCGCGGCGGGCCGGCCTGATCCTGCTCAGCTTCGTGCCCCCCGCTGTGGTCGGCTACGCACTGGAGCGCCCGATCGAGACGCACCTCGGGACGCCGGCGACGATCGCCGCCGGGCTGATCAGCGGCAGCTTGGCCATGGCCTGGGCGGACCGCTCCCCGCAGAGTCGTAGCTCGCGCAGCGCGGGAGCACTGGACGCCCTGTGGCTGGGCGTTGCTCAGGCCTGCGCGCTGATTCCCGGGGTGTCGCGCAACGGCGCCACGCTGGCCGCCGCCCGCCGGCGCCGCTTCACGCGCGAGGACGCCAACCGGCTCTCACGGCACGTCGCCCTGCCGGTGATCGCCGGGGCCACGCTGCTCAAGGGCGCTCGGCTGGCCAAGCGCGGGCTGCCGCCGGGCACAGCGGGACCCTTTGCCCTCGGGGCGGGGGCCTCGTTCGCCTCCACCCTGGGTTCCACGTGGCTGATCCGCCAGGTTGAGCGTGACCGCTCGCTGCTGCCCTACGCCGGCTACCGAATGGCCCTGGCCGGGGTGGTCGTCGCCCGCCTGCGGCGGCGCCGGGCGCGGTCGGCAAAATGAGGACCGACGGGCCTATGAGGACCGACAGGCCCATGAGGGACAATGGCGCCATGACCGACTCCTACGCCGCCGCTGGGGTCGACACCAGCGAGGCTGACCGAGGCGTGGCCGCGCTGGTCGGAGTCCTGCGGACGATCGAGCCGGGCCGGTCGTCGCTGAGCGTCCCTCTGCCCGGGCACTACGCCAGCGTGATCAAGGTGGCGCCGGGACTTGGCGTCGCGCTGGCCACCGACAGCGTCGGATCAAAGGTGATCGTGGCCGAGCAGGCCCAGCGCTTTGACACCATCGGGATCGATTGCGTGGCCATGAACGTCAACGACCTGATCTGCGTGGGGGCCGAGCCCCTGGCGCTGCTGGATTACCTGGCGGTCGAGTCGGCCGATCCCGACCTGCTGCGCGAGATCGGCATCGGCCTGAAGACCGGAGCCGAGGCCGCAGGCGTCGAGATCCCCGGCGGCGAGGTCTGCCAGCTGCCGGAGGTCATCCGGGGCCACCCCTCTCCCTACGGCTTCGACCTGGTCGGCTCGGCGTTCGGCACCGTCGCCCTGGACGCGATCATCGATGGCAGCGCCTGCCGGGTCGGCGACGCGATCGTGGGCCTGCCCGCCTCCGGAGTGCACTCCAACGGACTCGACTCTGGCCCGTCGGGCCCTGCTCGAGCAGGGCGGGCTCGGGCTCACCGACCGACCCTCAGGACTCGAAGGCCAGAGCGTGGCCGACGTCCTGCTCGAGCCAACCGTCATCTACGTGCGTGCGGCGCTGGCCCTGCTGCGCCGCGGGCTCGACGTGCATGGCCTGGCCCACATCACCGGGGACGGTCTGCTCAATCTTCTGCGCCTGGGGTCCGGAATCGGCTTCGAGATCACCGCTCCGCTCCCGGTCAACCCGGTGTTCTCGCTCATCGCCGAGCTCGGCTCGGTCCCGGCGCCGGAGATGTGGGAGGTGTTCAACATGGGCTGCGGGTTCTGCGCCATCGTCCCCCCGGACCAGGCCCCGGCGGCCGTGGAGCTCGTGGCCGAACACCACCCCGGTGCGGCGGTCATCGGGCGGGTCAGCGACCGGACCGGAATGGTGACGCTCCCCAGCTTGGGAATTGAGGGAGACTCGGACGGCTTGCGGGCGGTCTAGTGTCGCGAGTCGGAAATTTGTGAATCGGGGCACTCGCGGGTATGGGAATCCGTGTACGGACGCCCGGGGTCGATCTGAGGACTGGTGCGGAGATACGCGATGCCGCAGTGGCGCAAAATAGGCCGCAGCAGATGAGCACTCTGGTCGGCACCAGTCTGAACGGTCGCTACCGGCTCGAGGCCCGGATCGGGGCGGGGGGCATGTCCACGGTCTACCGCGCGTTCGATGAAACCCTCGAGCGCCAGGTCGCGGTCAAGCTGATGAACCGGGAGGTGGCCGAGGACTCCGATCTGCTCGAACGCTTTCGGCGCGAGGCGCGGGCCGTGGCCCAGCTCTCGCATCCGCACGTGGTGGGCGTGATCGACGCCGGTGAGGACGACGGGCGCCCCTACATCGTCTTTGAGTACGTCGAGGGCGAGACGCTCAAGGAGCGCATCCGGCGCCTGGGACGATTGCCCGTGGCCGAAGCCGTGGCCTACGCGATCGAGATCGCGCGGGCGCTGGGCGCCGCCCACGCCCGGCACATCGTCCACCGCGACGTCAAGCCGCAGAACGTGCTGATCGATGAGGAGGGCTCGGCCAAGGTCACCGACTTCGGCATCGCCCGGACGATGGAGGAAGACGGCCTGACCGCCGATGGGCGCGTCATCGGGACCACCGACTACGTCTCGCCCGAGCAGGCCCTGGGCCGGCCGGTGACCGGGCAGTCGGACCTCTACTCGCTCGGTGTCGTGCTCTACGAGATGCTCACCGGCGAGGTGCCGTTCAAGGGCGAGAGCCAGGTCGCGGTGGCCATGAAGCATGTGCGTGAGGAGCTCCCCGACGTTCAGCGCAAGCGCCCGGAGATCTCCGCCGCGCTGGCCTCGATCGTCGACACCGCCACGGCCAAGCGGGAGGACGAGCGCTACGCCGACGACGCTGAGCTGATCGCCGACCTCGAAGATGTGCTGGCCATCGAGGCCTCCCGCACCGGGATCCCGTCCGGGGAGGCGACCAGCGTTCTGCGGACGCTGCCCTCACGGGCCCGCTCGCACCTGCCCTACCGGCTGCGCCACCCGGCCACGATGGGGCTGCTCATCGCCCTCGTGGTGTTCGTCCTCGCCGCCGGTGCGCTGTACCTGGCCGGCCGCACCCACCACGGCACCGGCGCCGAGGCCCAGGCCCCGCCGCCGGCCAGCCACCACCAGGTCCGGCTGTGCGGCAGTTGCGCGCATGACTACAACCCCCTGGCCACCAGTGGCCCTCACGATCAGCATCCCGGTCAGACCGGCCTGGCCATCGACACCAACGTGAACACGGCCTGGACGACGGAGACGTATTACGCAGGGCTGGGTAAGCCCGGCGTCGGGCTCTACGTCACCACCAGCCCGGGCGTGACCGCGCGCTCTATGGTCCTGGACACCAACACCCCGGGCTACACGGTGGTCATCTACGCCCGCACCAACCACCCCAATCCCAACCGGTTCGATCCCGGCCCGGGCGGGTGGGTGAAGGTCGGCGAGGCGAGCGTTACGCACAGCCGGCAGGACATCCGCCTGCACTCCGGCGACGTGCGCTACCGCTACTACCTGGTCTGGATCACCAGCCTGGGCAGCCACCAGTCGGTGGCCATCAACGAGCTGGCGCTCTACACGTAGCCGCCGGTGGTGTTGGCGCCCGCGGCTGCGGCTGGCTGCTGCGGCTGCGGCTGCGAGCTGCGAGCTGCGAGCTGCGAGCCTGCGAGCTGCATTCTGCACGCACGTCGCGGCGCCGCCAGCCGTGCGTGCTCAGTAGCACGCGGGCCGTGGCGTATTGCACGCAGGCTCCCCGCTCGCGCAGCGTGCGTGCAAAAGAGCACGCCGCGCGGCGCCGCCCGAGCCGGCCGGACCCGGCCGGCCGGGTCAGAACTTGTGGGCTCGCTCGGCGGCGTGTCGCTCGAGGGCCAGGCCGACGAGGCGATCCAGTAATTCGCTGTAGGGGATCCCGCTGGCCTGGAACAGCGAGCCGAAAACGCTGGTCTGGGTGAAGCCGGGCATCGTGTTGAGCTCGTTGATCAGCACGCCGTCCTCCCCGATGAGGAAGAAGTCGACCCGGGCCAGCCCGCTGCAACCGCTGCGGACAAAGGCCTCGACGGCGAGCTCGCGAATCCGACCCCGCACGTCGTCGCGTACCCGCGCGGGCACGACCAGCCGCATGCCCCCGGGCGAGTACTTGGCCGCGTAGTCGTACCAGCCGCCTTCTCCGGAGGCGAGCAGAATCTCCCCGGGCTCGGAGGCCAGTGGGTCATCGTTGCCGATCACCGAGCACTCGATCTCCCGGCCCTGGGCCGAGGCCTCAACGATGGCCAGCGAATCGTGCTCGAAGGCGGTCCGCAGGGCGCCGTCAAGCTCACTCGCCTCGGCCACGCGGGCGATACCCACCGACGAGCCCAGCCGGGCCGGCTTGACGAACACCGGGAGGCCCAGCCCGGCCAGCTCGCGTTGGGTCCCGGGCGGATCGGTGCGGTAGTCCTCCTCCCGTACCGCCAGGTAGTCAACCTGGGGGAGCCCGGCCTCAGCCATCAGTTGCTTGAAGACCACCTTGTGCATGCAGGCCGCCGAGGCGAGCACCCCAGCGCCCACGTAGGGCACATCGAGGCATTCGAGCAGCCCCTGCACGGTCCCGTCTTCTCCGAAGGGCCCGTGCAGAACCGGGAAGACCACATCATGGTCGGGAAAACCAGTCCCCGGCCCGAGGAGCACCGGCTCACCGCCGCGCCGCCAGACCCCGTCGCGGCCCACCTCGATCACCGTGACCGCATAGCCGGCTTCGCGCAGGCCGTCGGCCACCGAGGCAGCCGAGGCCAGTGAGACCTCGTGCTCGGAGGAGCGCCCTCCGGCCAGAACCGCGACCCGCGACTTGCTCATGGCTTGGTGGCGCCGGGCACAGACGTGGTCGAGGAGGAGGAAGTGGTGCTGCTGGACGTGGTCGAGGTGCTGGTCGGCGTGGTGGTGGAGTTCGTCGGCGCGTAGTGGCCGACGACGATCGTCACCGTGCTGCCCGGCTTGACCTTCTGTCCCGCGGCCGGCGTCTCGCTGATCACCTTGCCGTTCTGCGTCTGGTCGGTCACGTTCTGCGGCTTGCTGATCACCTTGAGGCCGGCTCCGGTGATGCGCCTGGTCGCCGAGGACTGCTGCTGGCCGACCACCGAGGGCACGGCCACCTTCTTCGGCGCGGTGGCCACGACGATGTTGACCGCCGATCCCGGGTTGGCGTTGGTGCCGCCGGGTGGGCTCTGGCTGAGCACGTTGCCCGGGGTGGCGGTGCTCGAGGTCTGGTTGGTCGTGTGCACCGTGAACCCGGCGTTGTTCAGCTGCGATCGGGCAGCCGACTGGCTCAGTCCGGTCACGTCGGGGACCCGCTTCTTGGCCGGTCCGGAGGAGATGAACAGGGTGACCTGGGTCCCGGGGGCGACGGGCTGCCCGGAGGCCGGATCGGTGCCGATGGCCTGCCCAGCCGGATACTGCGACGAGGAGCGGGTGACCACCCGGGACGGTCAGGTGGTGCCTGCGCAGCGAAGCCATGGCCGCGGACTGGCTCTGGCCCGACCACGGAGGGGACATTGACCGCGCTCGGCCCCTGGGAGACGCTCAGGGACACCGTGGAGTTCTTGTCGGCCTTCGCGCCGCCCGAAGGGTCCTCACCGATCACGATCCCGGACGGCTGGTTGCTGGGCACGTTGATCACGGCCACCTGGAAGCCGGCGTTCTGGACGATGTCCCGGGCCACATTGAGCTGATCCCCGGTCACGGCGGGACCGTCGCCTGCGCCGGGCGGGTGAGCAGGTAGGCGGCAGCCGCGGCGCCGGCCACCAGGAGCAGGACGAGCAGACCGATCAGCCACGGCATCCAGCCTCGGCGCTCCTCGGGGGGAATCGGGGTCAACCGGAGGGTCGGGATCGGCGGCGGGATAGGCCACGGGCTCGGCCAGCACCGGCCCGCCTCCAGCGACCGCCGCCACGGCGGCCATCGCCGCGGTGTGCTGGCCGCTCTTACCGGACAGGATCGACGCGCGCGCGCTCTCCAGCGCGGCGATGAACTCGTCGGCGGTCTGCGGGCGGTCGGCTGGGTTCTTGTTCAGCACCCAGATCACGATCTGCTCGAGCTCGGGCGGGACCCGCGGGTTGACCTCGTGCGGGGGCTGGGGCGGCTCGGAGACGTGCTTGAGCGCGATCGTCACCGCCGCATCGGCGTCGAAAGGGCACGCGCCCGGTCAGCATCTCGTAGAGCACGATCCCGATCGAGTAGAGATCCGAAGCCGCCTCGACCGCGTGGCCCTGGGCCTGCTCGGGAGACAGATACTGCGCCGTGCCCATGATCGAGCCCGTCTCGGTCATGTCCGACGCCCCGGCCCGGGCGATGCCGAAGTCGGTCACCTTGGCCTGATCGGCGTCGTCGACGATCACGTTGTGGGGCTTCAGGTCGCGATGGATGACCCCGCGCCGATGCGCGAAGCGAGCCGCCTTGAGGATCTGGATGGTGATGTCGATCGCCCGGACCGGATCCAGCGGCGCCTCCTGGCGGATCAGCTGCTTGAGCGAGCGGCCGGGCAGGTACTCCATCGCGATGTAGTAGGTGTCATCCCAGCTGCCGCGGTCGTAGACACTGACCACATTGGGATGCTGAAGGCCCGGCGGCGGCCCGCGCCTCGCGGCGGAAGCGCTCGACGAAATCGGGGTCGGCGGCGAAGCGCCCGTGCAGGAGCTTCAGGGCGACCTGGCGGCCGAGCTGCTGGTCCTCGGCCAGGAACACGTCGGCCATACCGCCTGAGCCCAGCCGCGAGAGGACCTTGTAGCGGTCGTCGATCAGCGTGTTGGGACTGGGAGCGGACATGACGATGCTACTGACCCTCGGCGAGCAGGGTCTGGACGACCGCCTTGGCAATCGGCGCGGCCACCGTGCCGCCGAAGCCCCCTTGCGAGCGCTCGATGGTGACCGCCACGGCCACCTTCGGATTCTGGATGGGGGCAAACCCGATGAACCACGGCTGGGTCAGGTTGGAGCCGGCCACGCCCACCGAGGCGGTGCCGGTCTTGCCGGCGAAGGTGATGCCCGAACCGAGCTGCGCGGGGGTGCCGGTGCCCTCGTCGACCACCTTCTTCATCATCTGCGCGACGGCGTTGGCCGTCGAGGCCTTCATGACCCGGTGCTAGAGCGTGGGGCCGATCGTCTTCACGGTCCGGCCACTCGGGGTCGACCACGCGGCTGGCCAGATGCGGGGTCATGAGCTTGCCGCCGTTGGCCACCGCCGAGGCGACCATGGCCATCTGCAGCGGGGTGACGAGCAGGCCGCCCTGGCCGATGGCGATGCGGCCGATGTCCTCGTTGGGGCTCCCCGGGCGGAAGGCAGCGCCCGTGGTCGAGTACGGGCGGCTGGCGTTGATCTCGTCCGGCGGGTAGTCGAGCGGCGGCTTTGAGTAGAAGCCGAAGCGCTTCATGTAGCGGGTCATCGTCTGGCGGCCCAGGGACTCGGCCACCTGGGCCCAGACCGTGTTGACGGAGTAGGTGAGCGCGGTGGTCAGGTCGATGGGACCGAAGCTCTGGTTGAGGTCGTTATTGAGCGGCACGCCGGAGATGGTGACCGGCGACTTGCCGTTGACGATCGAGTTCGGGGTGAACTTGCCGCTGTCGATCGCCGCCGCAGCGGTCACGACCTTGAACGTCGAGCCCGGCGGATAGCTGGCCTGGGTCGCCCGGTTGAAGGTCGACACGCCGGGCGTCAGGTGCGTCGGAGGGTGGTTGTCGTCGTAGCTCGGGTTGGCGTACATGACCTTGACGGCGCCGGTCTGCGGATTCAGCGCCACCACCGCCCCGGCCCGACCGGCCAGCGCCGCCTGGGCGACTCGCTGCGCCTTCGGGTCAAGCGTGCTTAGACCTCGTCGCCGACCGGACGCGGGCTGAGCTGGCCGAACACCGAGCTCAGGCCGGTCTGCAGCCCGCGCAGCTCGGGCCCCCGGAGCGCTCGAGGCCCGGCCGCGCTGCCTTCGGCAAGGTTGGAGTAGCCGATCGGCTGGGCGAACAGGGAGCCGGTGGGATAGGTCCGCTTCCACGTGCCGCCGCCGGCGGGGACCGACCTGGCCAGCACGGCGCCGTTGTCGGCCAGGATCGCGCCCCGCTTGATGCGTGAGCTGGTGAATCAGGGTCAGGCGGTTGAGCGGATTGTTGTCGAGCGTGCTGGCGTCGATCACCGTCCAGCGCGAGGTCCACACCAGCAGCAGCGCGAACAGGACCACGATCACGCCGAACAGGCGGGCGATCTGGGCGTTCATGCCGCGCTCGGGCCTCCGGGCCCGGTCGCGAGACCAGCAGCAGCAGCGCGAGGAGTACGAAGTTGGCCACGATCGAGGAGCCGCCGTAGGAGATGAAGGGAAGGGTGACGCCGGTCGAGGGGATCACCCGCGTCACGCCGCCCACGATCACGAACACCTGGAGGGCGAACACGGCCGAGAGGCCGGCGGCCAGCAGGGTCGAGAACGAGTCGCGGGCCAGCACCGCGGCCTTGAAGCCTCGGGCCACGAACAGCAGGTAGGCGATCAGGACGGCGGCCGGCGCCGAACAGGCCGAGCTCATCGGTGATGATCGCGTAGATCATGTCCGTCTGCGGAGCCGGGATCAGGTAGGCGGTCGGGTTGGAGCCCGGGACCGTGATCACCGACTGGCCAAAGCCCTGCCCGAACAATCCACCGGCGGCCTGGGCGAAGATGCCGTTGGCCACCTGGAAGCTGCCCCCGATCTGGTTGTAGAGGTGGGGTCGAACGGGTGCAGCCAGGCGTCGGCGCGGTCGGTGATGTGCTGGATATGCGTGCCCAGAAACCACGCCCCGAGCCCGAAGGCGAGCAGTCCGATGACCACGAAGGACAGCCGGCCGGTGGCCACGTAGAGCATCGACAGCAGCGCGCCGTAGAACATCAGCGAGGAGCCGATGTCGTGCAGGAGCACGAGGATGATCATGGCCACGCCCCAGATGACCAGCACGGGGCCGAAGTGCTTCAGCGGCGGCAGCGTAACCCCGAGGATCCGCCGCGCGCCCATGACCAGCACCTGGCGGGTGTCGCGCAGGTAGCTGGCCAGGAAGATGACCAGGCCGATCTTGGCGAACTCGGTGGGCTGGAAGATGAACACCCCGGGGATGCGGACACCCAGGTAGGCGCCGTTGACCTGTGCGCCGATGCCCGGCACGCGGGGCAGGAGCAGCAGCCCCAGCGAGACGGCCACGATCGTGTAGCGGTAGCGCTCGAGCTTGCGGTAGTCCCGAAAGGCGATGATCGTGACCACGAACAGGATCAGCCCGAACACGAACCACTGGGCCTGCTGGCGGGCCAGGGTGGAGTCGATCCGGTAGACCATCACGATCCCGAAGCTGGCCAGCAGCGCGATCAGCGGGAACATGTACGGATCGGCGTGGGGGAGCGTGAAGCGAATGAAGATGTGCGTGGCCAGGCACAGGCCGAGGAAGATCGCCCCGTAGGTCAGCGAGATGTTGGACAGCGCGTTCGGAGCGCTGGATGAACACGCCGGCGAATCCGGCCGTCACCAGCAGCGAGGCCGGGATCAGCCCGAACAGCTCTCGGTTGCGGGCTCTCATCGGGTCAGCTGACCGAGCTCGGCGGCGCGCACGAGGCTGATCGCATCGGTCTGCGAGCGAATCTGATGGTTGATCATCTCGCCGCGGCGAGCCGGCGGGCACGACCTGCAGCCGGCACGCCGGAGACGTAGAAGGTCTCGTACAGGTGGAACCCGAACGGCAGGTCGTAGGGCAGCCCGCGATACACGGTCACGATCCCCTGGGTGTTGGTGCCGATGAAGAACAGCTGCCGAGTGGCCAGGTAGCCGCCACCGCCGATCAGAAACAGCAAGATCACGACCGTGGCCAGCGCGGCCACCGGCTTGGCCAGTCGAGCCGGCCGGCGTCTGCGCCGGCCGCGCCCCGGCGCCGCTGCGGCTCGGGCCCTGGGTGCGGGCCAGAGGTACCCGTGCGGCTCGACCGCTCGTCGTGGTCGGAGGCGCGGAGGTGAGCGTTCCGGATGAGGTGGTGGCGGCCGGCGCGGCCGCGCTGGCGGCGCTGCGTCCCTCGTTGGGCACGCCCGGCCATGGTCGGCTGCTCGCCAGTCGGCGAAGCGCCGTCCTCCGCCTCCTCGAGGCGGAACAGGATCACCGTGATGTTGTCGCGGCCGCCGGCCTCATTGGCCTCGGCGATCAGTCGCTCGGCCGCCCGATCGAGGTCTGACTCCTCCCGCAGCACCGCCGCCACCTGGTTCTCACTGATCATCGAGGTCAGGCCGTCGCTGCACAGCAGGACCACGTCTCCGGCCCGGGCGCCGTAGGTCCGCGTGTCGACGTCGACCTCCGCGTCGACACCCAGGGCGCGGGTGATGATCGAACGCTGAGGATGCTCGGCGGCCTGCTCCTCGGTCAGCTTGCCCCGCCGCTTCAGCTCCTCAACCAGGGTGTGATCCTGGGTCAGCCGCGCGAGCTGGCCATCCCGGAAGAGATAGGCCCGGCTGTCGCCCACGTGGGCCACGGCCAGCTCGGCATCGTCCACATAGACCGCCGTCAGGGTCGTGCCCATCCCGGCCCGATCGTGCTCGGTCCGGGAGATGTCGTAGATCTGCCGGTTGGCTTCCTGGGTGCGGCCGGCCAGACGCTCCTCGGGCGGGCCCTGGTCCGGGAGTTCGGCCTCGAACGCCTCGACGGCAATCCTGGACGCCACCTCGCCGGCCTGTGCGCCGCCCATCCCGTCGGCGACCACGAACAGCGGCGCCCGGGCGAACGCGCTGTCCTCGTTGTCCTTGCGCTGGCGACCGGTGTCGGTCTTCCAGGTGGTTTGGCTGGCGCGAAGCATCAGTCGGTCATTGCAGGTAGGAGAACTCGGAGTCTCCGATCCGAATCCGGTCGCCGTCGCGCAGTGGCTGGGGGCCGTCGAGGGGCGTGTCGTTCAGGTACGTCCCGTTGGTCGACCCGAGATCCTCGAGCACCAGGACGTGTCCCTCGCGCGAGATGCGCGCGTGACTGGTGGAGGCGAACGGATCCTCCAAGTGAATCTCCACATCTCCTCGCCCGAGCGTAGCGCCGTGCATCAGGTCATAGGCGACACCGCTCTCGTGACCGGCCGCGTGCTCGACCAGGAGCCGCGGTTCGAAGTCGTCCACGCCACCGAGGCCCGAGGCGGCTTGGTACATCCCGGTGGCGTCGGGGGGCGGAGAGCGATCGCTCTGCACAACCCCGCCGCGCCCGCGGCGCAGATCCCGCATCGAGCTCCAGGCCACCCAGACCAGGAACAGGTAGAGCACGGCCAGGAAGCCGAATTTGAGGCCGACGGAGACGGGCTCGAGCACGGGGAGTGGGGCCCTTCCTATTCGAGGTCGAAGGTGATCTGTGAGGTGCCGAGTTCGATCATGTCGCCCGGCTTGAGCGACCTCCGACCCCTCGATGCGGCGGCCGTTGAGCCGGGTGCCATTGGTCGAGCCGAGATCGGTGAGCACCCAGGAGCCCCCCCGGGCTCGCACCTCGGCGTGGGTGCGGGAGACGTTGGGATCGTCGAGCATCAGATCGCATTGTCGGCTGCGGCCCATGGTCGCCCCACCGGAGCCGACCACGACTCGCTTGCCTCCGGTGAGCAGGAGGGCGGTCTCCTGTCGAGCCCGTGCGCGCTCCTCCAGCGGCTCGGCCACGCGACCGGCGTTGCTGTAGACCATCGTCCGACCCGAGGGACTGTCGGGCGGCTCCGCCGATGGGTGATCCTGGTGCTCGGGGCTGACCACTCGGGTCTGGATGCCGAACTCCCCCAGGCCGAGGCGATCATCGGTCTCAAACTCGACCACGGGGCGCGACATCAGAGCCAGGTTCTCGCGGCGCGCGTGCTCGAGCAGGTAACCGGCCAGCTCGCTGGTCAGCGCGTCCTCGTAGTCGGCGAAGCGCTCCCGGTCACGCGAGGAGAGAAATACGACGGTACTCGTTGGGCACATAGCTGCGCGAGACGGAGAGCGATTTGTGCTCCTCCATCTCTCGCGCCAGCTTGCGGGCAATCTCGACCGGGCGCACCTCGGACTTGAAGGCACGACTGAACGTGCCTTCGACGAGGCCAGCGATCTTGCTCTCGATGCTCCTGAGCACACTCATAGAAGGGCCCCTCGGGGCGGATCCATGCTACGGAAATTGTCGACCAACGCTTCCCATCGGGCTCCGCGTCGCCCCGGCCGGGAGTCCACGCTCCCATAGAGCGGCAGGCGCCGGCAGCCACACGGGGGCCAACGCGACGATTGCGCCGAGGACCGCGCCGAGCACTGCGGCCGGTGCCGTGATGACGCCATCGGCCCCGTGAACGGCGGCAATCGCCGCCGTGCTGCTCGACACCACGGTTGCCGACCAGACCACCACGAGAACCAAATCGGCGGCCAGAGAGCGGCCTCGGATAAGCCAGGGCAGCACGGCTGCGCCCAGGGCCCAGATCGCCGCGGGGACCAGCACGCCGGAGGTGATCATTGGCGTCAGGACCTGATTCACGGTCTCGCGCAGCGACCCGCCCCAGACCGTGGCCGGCGATCCGGGCAGCCAGTCCAGGTACAGCCCGTGCCCGGCTATGGGGGCGATGAGGAGCAAGCCGATCCAGCCCGGCTGCGCCCAACGCCGCCCGGCGCCAGACCGAGGACGCTCGACCGGCCAGGGCCGGCCACGCCCCAGCCAGACCGATGAGGCCGACTGCGGTGGCAAAGGACGGCAGGGGCCAGCTGGTCGCCGACCTGGGAATCAGCAGGACCGAGATGAGGCCCGCGGGAAGGATGAGCAGGGCCAGGCCGGGATGGCCCTGGGCGATGGCCATGACCGTGGCCGCGAAGATAAGGGTCAGCCACCCGATCCGGGGCAACAGAAGCGTGAGCCCGCCCACCCCCAGGGCCAGCACGGCCGCCGGCAACGGCGACGGGTGAAGGGCATGGACACTCAGCCAGGCGGCACTGCAGCCGGCGCCCAGCGCGCCTAGGCCGCGGGTCGTCCACGCCCGCGGGGCCGGGGTGTCGGGAGCTGGGTCCCCGTCCTCGGCGGGGCGGCGCCAGCGGCGGGCGGGGGCTGGATCCTCAGCCCAATCGTGATCGGGCTCGCGCTCGCGGTCGCGGTCGCGCAGGGTCCAGGCGTCGCCCACCACGCCGGCCTCATCGCTGACCATCTCGTGGGCGGCGACCAAGGCCCGCCGCAGGTCGATGAGGCCACCGCGCTCCCGCGGGCGCGGCCGCAAAGCCATGTCGATCCCCGAGCCCAGCTCGCGAGGTAGGTCGCGACGCTGGCGGCGAAGGGGCGGGAGGTAGGTACCCAGGCGCCGCGGCCGGTTGGCGCCGCTTGGGGCCCGCACTGGGTTCACCCCGGTGAGCGCCTCGTAGAGAACCAGGGCCAGCGAGTAGAGGTCGGCACTCGGCCCGACCTCCAGACCCTCGGCCTGCTCGGGGGCCATGTAGGCCACGGTGCCGACCACATCTCCGGTGCGGGTCAGGGAGTCGCCACCCACGACCCGGGCGATTCCGAAGTCGGTCAGCTTGGCCCGTTGGGCCGGCGAGACCGGGCGCTCGGGCACGAGAATGTTCGACGGTTTGACGTCGCGATGCACGATGCCCTCGCCATGGGCGTGCTCGAGCGCGTCGCAGAGAACGATGCCGATACTGACGATGTCCTGATCGGAGAGCTGCCCGGATTCCAGCAGATGGTCGAGGGTGGGGCCCCGCACCAGCTCGGAGACCAGATAGGCGCCCTCGTCGTCCATCGAGGCCTCGTACAGGGTGACGATGCCCGGATGCGACAGGCGCGCGGCCACTCGCGCCTCGCGTTCGAACCGGCCCCTCATGATCCGCTCGCGGGGAAGTATCTTGACCGCCACGTCGCGCTCGAGGCGTTCGTCGCTGGCCTGCCAGACGGTCCCGAAGGCGCCCGAGCCCAGGCGCCGATACAGCCGGTAGCGGTCGAGGACCAGGGGCGGAGGCGGCATCTGCTTGCGACGTCGGTCCGCAGTCCGGGTGGAGCCGGTGCCGGCGTTCCAGCGGTCGGCCGCCGTGGGCTGGTCAGTGGCCGGCGCCCGCGGGTCGTTCGTCGTCGTCCGTGGGGCGGTGGCCGCCGTCGCGCGGTCGGTGGCGGCGGTCTGCTCACGGGCCATCCGGGCCTCACGGGGACGCATGGTCAGCCTTTCGCTGCCGCGAGTCGGGTCCCTGCGCCCCCGTCGCCCGCGCGGGCGCGGCTTAATTTGTTGCCCGCGCGCTTGCGTGCTGGTTCATCCAGCCGTCCCTTCGGCCATACTGCGCCCTTCACACGCCGTTAAAGGAGCGATTTCTTGTCGTTCTTCGACGAGACCGACGAGCCTCGAACCGAGACCCGCGTACCGCCGCGGGCCCAGCCCAGCCGGCGCCGATCCTCCGGGACTGGTCGACGGCCCCCACGCGACGACCAATCGGTTCAGGCCCGCCGGGCGGTGCTCGCCGTCGTCGTGCTCATCGTGGTCATCCTCGTCGCCCTCGGTGTGCACAGCTGTCAGGTCAGCGCGAACGAGAGCGCTCTGAAGGACTACACCAACCATGTCTCGTCGGTGATCACCCAGTCCAACACGACCGGCAAGCAGCTATTCGGCGTGCTGTCCAGCACCAGCGGCCAGAGCAGCCCGACCGAAGTCCAGACCCAGGTCAACGCCGCGCTCGGGCAGGCCCGCTCAGAGTTCAACGCGGCCCAGAACTTCGGCCCCCCGGACGCGGTGAAGGGCGCCAATCAGAACTTCATCAACACGCTGAGAATGCGCCGGGACGGCATCCGCAACATCGCCACCGACATCCAACCCGCACTGGGCAACACGACCAGCCAGACCGCGATCACCTCGATCGCCGCCGAGATGGCCCGCTTCTACGCCTCCGACGTGCTCTACAAGGACTACACGGCGCCGGCTATCGCCAGCGCGCTCCACGCGGCCGGGATCGCCGTGGGGTCACCCAACGGCGTGTCCATCGCCGGCGGCCAGTTCGTGCCCAACGTCGAGTGGCTGCTGCCGAACTACATCGCCGGCCAGCTCCACATCAGCGTCAGGCGCAGCGGCAAGGTCGCCCCGGGTTCTCACGGCCACACCCTGAACACGGTCGCCGTCGGCTCCAACACGATGGTGGCCGGGGTGACCAACCACACCCCCGCGAACCCGCCGGCAACCTTCACGCTCAGCTTCACCAACGCCGGCTCGAACACCGAGACCGGCGTGATCTGCAAGGTCACCGTGAGCGGAACCGGCGTCAGCGGCCAGACGACCGTGCCCACGACCACCGCGGGCCAGAACTCAACCTGCAACGTGCCCCTCGACGCCTCGCCGCCCGCCGGCAACCACACCGTCACGGCAACGGTCGAACCGGTCCCGGGCGAGACGAACACGGCCAACAACACTCAGACCTTTACGGTCGACTTCCAGTAGTTGGCGTTGGCGGGGCGGTGGGCGGCCGTCCGCCCCGGCCAGGCGATGCCGCGTCTGGGCGCCGACGCCGCGGTGCTGCGTGAGGGCGGCGAGCCTGGCCGTGGCGGAGGCCCCCACGCCCCCGCCTGCCGAGCGGGAGCGACCGGAGGTCTGGCGTCCGCTGGCTAAAGGAGCGCGGCCAGCCGCACCCGGGTGCGGGGCGGTGGGTCGCGCCTCTGCGCCGGGCAACCGGCTCCCGCGGTTGGCGCAGCGGTGGCGTCGGCAGCAGACGGAGCGGCCGCCGGTTGCCGGCGTGAGGGGCGCGACCCGCCGCCAGGGAGCACCCAGGGGAGGGGCAACCAGGGCTCCGGCCCGATCCTTATCCTCTCGGTGGTGCACAACCTGACCAGCACCGCGGGCATCGTTGCCCTGGCGGCCGCCGGCGTCGCCGTCGTGGCACTGCTGCTGAGCGTCTTCCTGGCCGTCCGGCTGCGACGGGTCCGGGCTGACCAGCGAGTGGTGCTCGGGGAACGCCGGGAGGATCTTGTCACGCACGCCGCCGAGCTCCAGACCCAGTTCGCCGCCCTGAATGACTTCGTCCAGGACGTCGCCGAGCCGGCTCCAGCGAGCGCATGAGCGTGGCCGAGGGCCGTCTCGACGGAACGATCGCCTACCGGTCGCTGGTCCGCTATGACGCTTACGGCGAGATGTCCGGTCGCCAGTCGACCTCGATCGCCCTGCTCGATGCGTCGCGCTCGGGCGTGGTCCTGTCCTCGATCCACCACCGCGAGCAGGTGCGCCTGTACGCCAAGCAGGTTCACGCTGGCCGCGGCGAGCTCGAGCTCTCCCCCGAGGAGAATGAGGCCATCCGTATCGCGCTGGAGGGCGGCAGCGAGCAGTTGCTGGCCGAGTAGCCGGCCGAGGCAGACGCAGATGCGTGTCGGTTACTTCGGGCCCGAGGGCACCTTCACCCAGGAGGCGCTGATCGCCGCCGCCCGTGGCGCCGACATCGAACAGGTTCCGCTACCCACCATCTACGACACGGTCATGGCCGTGCACCAAGGCACCGTCGACCGGGCTCTGGTGCCGATCGAGAACTCACTCGAGGGATCGGTCAACGCCACGCTCGATGCGCTGGCCATGGAGACCGAGGACGTCCGCATCCTCGGAGAAGTCGTCCAGCCGATCCGCCACTGCCTGATCGCTCGCACCGAGCTGGAGCTCTCGGAAATCGAGGTCGTGGTCTCCCATCCTCAGGCCACCGCGCAGTGCGCCCGCTTCATTCGCTCGCGCCTGCCCGGCGCGAAGGTGCTGGCCGGCGGCTCAACCGCTGACGCGGTCCGACTCGTGGCCGGGAACGATGCGTCGTGGGCGGCCTTGGGTACCCGGGTGGCGGCGGAACGCTACGGCTGCCACGTTCTGCGGGCCGGGGTCGAGGATGTTCCCGACAACGAGACTCGGTTCGTCTACCTGGGGCGGGCGGGAGCGCCGCCTGGTGGCCCGGCGATCACCGAGGTTGAGCCGCTCGGCCCATGGAAGACCGCCATCGTCTTCTGGGGGATCGGCTCCGAAGCCCCGGGCTGGCTCGTGGCCTGCCTATCGGAATTTGCCGATCGTGGGGTCAACTTGACCCGGATCGAGTCCCGGCCCCGCAAGCAGGGACTCGGCCGATACATGTTCTTCTGCGATGTCGAAGGGCGCGACACGGAGCCCCATGTCATGGAGGCCCTGACCGGGCTGCGGGCTCACGTCGAGGTGCTGCGCACGCTGGGCTCGTATCCGGCGGCGGCTTAGGGGTTCCGGCCGCGCCGGCCGGGCGCTCGCCGGGGTCCTCCAGCCGCCGCTTCGGGCGCCACGCATCGAGCACAGAACGGCCGCAAGACCGAGCCGATGCGCCCGGTACACTGCCCGCGAGCAGTCCGATGCCTGCCTCTGTAACACCAGCACCAGCCGGGTCCGCGCCGCCACTGCACCAGCGGCGCGGGCGTGAAGGTGGCCGGGTGCTGGTATTGAACGCGACGTATGAGCCCATCAACGTCTGCACGGTGCGGCGCGCCGTCGTCCTTCTGCTCAAGGAGAAGGCGGAGATGATCGAGCGGGCGGAGTGGAAGCTCCACTCCGCCAACGCGACAATGGCGCGCCCGATGGTCATCCGTCTGGTCACCTACGTGCGCATCCCCCGCGATACCCACCGGCGCAAGATCACCCGGCGGGCGGTGTTCGCCCGCGACGGGTGGACCTGTCAGTACTGCGGGTCGCGCTCGAACCTGACCGTCGACCACGTGGTCCCGCGCTCCAAGGGTGGCCCCTCGAGTTGGGAGAACATCGTCGCCTCCTGCGCGCCCTGCAACCGGCGCAAGGGCAACGCCTCCCCCCGTCAGGCGGGGATGATCCTTAGCACCAAGCCGGCCGCGCCGAGCCCCCACGTGTTCATCCACGTGGCCAGCCCGACGATCCCCACGGCCTGGCGCGCCTACCTGGCCGCCTGAGCCGCCCGAGCATGCCCGGGCCGCGCGGGGCGGACAGGCCCGCGCTCTGCCGTCCCGGCGTTGGCGGTTATGCAGACTGCGTAACGCTATGCCGCGTAACGGGCTGCTGAGCGAGCCCTGGCCTTAGCTGCCTCTTCCTCGCGGTTCTTGGCCGGCGCGTTGGTGGTGAGCTGGCCCAGCAGCTCGAGCGAGGCGTCGGTCACCGCCTGGACAGCGGCGGCAAAGGCGGCCTCGTTGGCCTTGGAGGGCTTGGTGAATCCGCTGATCTTGCGGACGTATTGCAGAGCCGAGGCCTCGACCTCATCGTGTGTGGCGGGCGGCTCGAAGTTGTGGAGGGTGCGGATGTTTCGACACATGCCCCGAAGCGTAGACGTTGCCGGGCGCGGGGACCAGCAAACCCGTGCCGCCGGGGCCACCCGCACCGCCGCCACCTGAGCCGCCGGGGCCACCCGCACGCCGCCATGGCCGCCGGGCCACCCGCACCGCCGCCACCTGAGCCGCCGGGGCCACCGCAGCCACCTGGCGCCGGGCCACCCGCATACCTCGAGAAAGACGAAGGGCGCCGTCGACATCGGCGCCCTTCGCTGATACTTCATCTGCTGACTGAAACCGCGCTGAACCGATACTGCTGCCGGAGGGACTAGTCCCGGGCGTCCAGCAACGGCGGTGTCGCGGGGGGACTCCGCTAAGCGGGGTCAGCCTCCGACCTAGCGGCCGGACACCTCCAGGGTCCCGCAAAAACTGTCAGACAAGTTCGGACCACCTCCTTTCTCTGGTGATGCGGAGAATAGCGGAAGGGGTCGACATTTCGGCACAACACATTGACACCCTCGACGCGGGCCGCGCGGGCCCGGGCCGGAGTGCCATCCGACCGGCAGGTCAGCTACTCGTCGACGTCGTCGGAGTCCGGCGCACCGGGCTCGGGAGCGTCATCTTCGCCGGAGCCGGCCTCGGGCAGCTCGGGAGCTTCGGAGGACAACAGGTCCACCGGCTCATCGGCCACCGGCGCGGCCGTGGCCGCCTCTGACTCCATGACCAGCGCCACGGCGCTGACCTGGTCGTCCTCGCGGATGTTCATCACCCGGACGCCCTGGGAGGCGCGGCCGTAGCGGTTGATGCCCCGCACTGACGTGCGCTGGACCATGCCGTTTTGGGAGATGAAGACGAGCTCCTGGTGCTCCCGTACGACCAGCGCGCCGGCCAGCGCGCCCTTGTTCTCGGTCAGCGTGATCGTCTTGACCCCCATCGTCCCGCGGCCCTTGACCGGGTACTCGTCAATCGGGGTGCGCTTGCCGTAGCCGTTCTCCGTCACCACGAGCAATTCCTGGTCGTCCCGGGCCACGTCCATGGCCAGCACGGAGTTGCCCTTCTGGCCGACGTTCATGCCGCGTACGCCGCTGGTGTCGCGGCCCATCGGCCGCAGCAGCTCCTCGTTGAAGCGGGCGGCCTGACCGGAGCGCGAGACCATGATGATGTCGTCGTGCCCGCCGGTCCGGCGCACGGCGATCAGCTCATCGTCGTCGCGGATGTTGATGGCGATGATCCCGTCGGCCTTGATCGGCGTGTTGTAGGCCAGGAACTCGGTCTTCTTGACCACGCCCTTTCGGGTGGCGAAGACGAGGTACTTGCCCTCGGTGAAATCGCGGGTGGAGAGGACGGACTGGACCCGCTCGCCCTCGCGTAGCGGCAGCAGGTTGACCAGCGCGCGGCCCTTGGCCGTGCGGGAGGCCTCGGGCAGCTCGTAGACCTTCAGCCGGTAGACCTTGCCCCGGTTGGTGAAGAACAGCAGGTAGTCGTGCGTGGAGCACACGAACAGGTGCTCGATGTAGTCATCGTCCTTCATGTCCATGCCCGTCACCCCGATGCCGCCGCGACGCTGCTGGCGGTAGGTGGACAGAGGCAGGGACTTGATGTAGCCCGAGTTGGTGATCGAGATGACCATCTGCTGATCGGCGATCAGGTCCTCGATGTCGATCTCGCCCTCGGCGTGGGTGATCTCGGTGCGGCGATCGTCGCCATAGGCCTCGGCGATCTCCTTGAGCTCGTCCTTGATCAGGCTGTTGACGCGCTCCTCGTCGCCCAGGATCTCGCGGAGCTCCTTGATCCGCTCAACGAGATCGGCGTGCTCCTGCTTGATCTTGTCGGCCTCGAGAGCGGTCAGTCGCGAGAGGGTCAGCTGGAGGATGGCCTGAGCCTGGATGACCGTCAGCTCGAACTGCTCGACCAGGCCGTGACGAGCGGCCTCGGAGTCACGCGAGGCCCGGATCAGGGCGATGACCCGATCGAGGTTGGCCAGCGCGATGAGCTGGCCCTCGAGCACGTGGGCACGCTCCTCGGAGCGGCGCAGCTCGTACTTGGTTCGGCGGACGACGACCTCGCGCTGGTGATCGACGTAGTGGCCGATCACCTCGCGCAGGGACAGCGTGCGAGGCACGTTGTCGACCAGGGCGACCATGTTGACCCCGAAGGTGGTCTGCATCGGGGTGTGCTTGTGGAGCTTGTTGAGCACCACCTTGGGGATCGCGTCGCGCTTGAGCTCGATGACGAGCCGCATCCCGTGGCGATCGGACTCGTCGCGCAGGTCGGTGATCTCGGGAATCTTCTTGTCGACGACCAGGTCGCGGATCTTCAGGATCAGCCCGCCGTCGCCGCCCTTGCGCACCTGGAAGGGCAGCTCGGTGACGATGATCGCCTCCTTGCCCTGGCCGATCGGCTCGATGTGCGCCTTGGCCTGCACCCGGACCCGGCCGCGGCCGGTGGCGTAGGCGTCACGAATACCCTCCCGGCCCAGGATCGTGCCGGCAGTCGGAAAGTCCGGCCCCTTGATGTGCTTCATCAGGCCCTCGACATCGAGCGCAGGGTCGTCGATGTACGCGATCGTGGCCGCCACGACTTCGCGCAGGTTGTGCGGCGGGATGTTGGTGGCCATACCAACGGCGATGCCTGTGCCACCGTTGACGAGCAGGTTCGGGAAGCGGGCCGGCAGCACGACCGGTTCCTGGCGCGATCCGTCGTAGGTGGGAACGAAGTCGACCGTCTCCTGGTCGATATCGCGCAGCATCTCGGTGGCCAGCGGGGCTAGGCGGGCCTCCGTGTAGCGCATGGCCGCGGCCGAGTAGCCGTCGATGTTCCCGAAGTTGCCGTGTCCGTCGACGAGCGGGTAGCGCATCGAGAAGTCCTGGGCCAGGCGGACCAGCGTGTCGTAGATCGCGCTGTCGCCGTGGGGGTGGAACTTGCCCATCACCTCACCGACGATCTGCGCGCACTTGACATGCTTGCGCGGCGGCCGCAGGCCCAGCTCGTTCATGACGTGCAGGACCCGGCGGTGGACGGGCTTCAGCCCATCGCGAACGTCGGGCAGCGCGCGCCCGACGATGACGGACATGGCGTAGTCGAGGTACGCCGAGCGCATCTCCTGCTCGAGCCCGCGCGGCTCAATGTTGCCGCCGTCGATCGTGTCGATAGACATCTCGGCCCTCCCTTAGACGTCGATGTTCATCGCGTACTTGGCGTTGTCCTCGATGAACGCCCGCCGGGGCTCGACCTGATCGCCCATCAGCATCGAGAAGACGAGATCTGCCGAGGCGGCGTCCTCGATGGTCACCTGGACCAGGGTTCGCGAGGCCGGGTCCATCGTGGTCTCCCGGAGCTCCTCGGAGTCCATCTCGCCCAGTCCCTTGAAGCGGTAGTAGTCGATGCCGCGCTGGGCCACCGCGAGAACCTCGTCGTGCAGCTCCTCGAATGACTCGGCATCACGCGAGTTCTCGCCCAGACGGACGGTGAATGGCGGCGTGCCCAGGAGGGCGGCCAGGTCAGCATGAACCTCGGCCAGCTTGCGGTACTCGTGCGCCTCAATCGCCGTGCGCTGGACGTGATGGGTTGTGGCCAGCCCGGTCTTGGCCTCGATCGTACGCACGACCAGCTCCGTGGGGCGCTCCTCGATCAGGCTCAGCTTGTAGGCGTCGCCACTGCCGTTGTTCTCGCTCTCGGCGACGTGGCGCAGCAGGCTGGCCTCGTCGATGATCTGCTCCTCGAGCAGGCGGGCCTGCTGCATGAAGGAGACCACTCCGTGACCGTGCGCGGCGGACAGCGCCGCGGCCCATCCCTCGTAGGTCTCGAGCAGGCGCGAGAAGCGCTTCCAGCGGGCTTCGGTCAGCTTGAACGGCTTGCCGGTGCCATCGGTTATCTCGAGCTTCTCGAACTTGTCGCCCAGCAGGATGTCCTCGAGCTCTGACTCACGCTCGATGTAGCGATGCTTCTGCCCGCGCGTCAGGCGGTACAGGGGCGGCTTGGCGATGTAGACATACCCGGCCTCGATCAGCGGCTGCATCTCCCGGAAGAGCAGGGTCAGCGCGAGGGTCCGGATGTGCGCCCCGTCGACGTCGGCGTCGGTCAGGAGCACGATCTTGTGGTAGCGGGCCTTGGTGATATCGAACTCGTCCCGCACTCCGGTGCCGATGGCCGTGATCAGGGCCTGGACCTCGGTGTTGGCAAGCACCTTGTCGATGCGGCTCTTCTCGACATTGAGGATCTTGCCGCGCAGCGGAAGGATCGCCTGAGTGCTGCGGTCTCGGGCGCTGACCGCCGAGCCACCGGCGGAGTCACCCTCGACCACGAACAGCTCGGCCAGCGACGGGTCCTTGACCGAACAGTCGGCCAGCTTGCCGGGCAGGGTCGAGTTCTCCAGCGCCGACTTGCGTCGCGTGAGATCGCGGGCCTTGCGAGCGGCCGAGCGCGCGTGCGCAGCCTGGACCGCCTTGCGAATCACCGCGCGGGCATCCTGGGGGTTCTCTTCCAGGAACTCGGACAGCCGAGCGTTGACGATCGAGTGGACGAAGCCCTGGATGCCCGGGTTACCGAGCTTGGTCTTGGTCTGTCCCTCGAACTGAGGATCGGTGAGCTTGGCCGAGATGACGGCGGTCAGGCCCTCGCGGACATCCTCGCCGGTCAGGTTGTCGTCCTTGCCCTTGAGCTCGCCCTTGTCCCACGCGTAGCGGTTCAGCGCGCTGGTCAGGGCCGAGCGGAAGCCAGAGAGGTGGGAGCCGCCCTCCAGCGTGTTGATGTTGTTGGCGAACGAGAACACCGACTCCTGGTAGGAGGAGTTCCACTGCATGGCCACCTCGACCGCGCCCTCCTCGCTCTCGCCCTCGAAGGAGATGACCTTCTTGTGGATCGGCTCCTTGTTCTGGTTCAGGTAGGCGACGAAGTCGACGATCCCGCCCTCGTACTGGAACTCGGCCCGGTTACCCTCGCCGCGTTCATCGACGATCGTGATGTGCAGGCCGCGGGTCAGGAACGCCGTGTCCCGCATCCGCTCCTCAATCGTCTTGAAGTCGAGTTCGACCTCCTCGAAGATGTCCGCGTCAGGCCGGTAGGTGATCGTTGTCCCGGTCTTGCGCGCCGGCTCGCCCCGGGCCAGGTCAGCCTGGGGCTTGCCCCGCACATAGGACTGAGTGAACGTGTAGCCGTCGCGACGGACCTCGACCTCGAGGGCCTCCGATAGGGCGTTGACCACAGAGAGGCCAACCCCGTGCAGGCCGCCGGAGACCTTGTAGCCGCCCCCGTCGCCGAACTTGCCGCCGGCGTGCAGGACGGTGAGCACGACCTCAACCGCGGGACGTCCCTCCTTGTCCATCACGGCCACGGGAATGCCGCGCCCGTTGTCGTCCACGGTGACCGAATTGTCGGGATGGATCGTCACCGACACGGCTGTACAGTGGCCCGCCAACGCCTCGTCCACAGAGTTGTCCACAATCTCGTAGAGGAGGTGATGCAGACCGCGCGCGCCGGTCGAGCCGATGTACATGCCCGGACGCTTGCGCACCGCCTCGAGGCCCTCGAGCACGGTGATGTCCTGCGCGTCGTAACTGGAATTGCTGTTGGCGCTCGATGCAGCGCCGTCGTCGTTCGCCAACGATCCTCCGATACGTTGGGACACCGCGGTCCCGCGCCAGGCTAGGCGCGCCGGGGCGTCAAGGAATTATGTCCTTCAGGATAGCACAGGCTGCGGTCGAATCCTCTCCGTGGCATGTGACGTTTTACCTGCAAAACGTAACAAAACAGGGTCACCGGACCGGGGTGTCGGAGTGACCCACGGCAACGCAGCGCAAGCGGAGCACGGAACCCCCTCGAAGACGCCCGTTGAGCTGGGCGAGGATCTGCGGTGCCATCAGGTCGAGCTCCTGTGCCCACACGGAGGCTGAGCAGGAGACGGTGACCACTCCGCCCCGGGCTGCGGTCGGGCGCGCCTCGGCGGCGATCATCTCCCCGACGGCCCCCGGCCAGGCTCGTTGGACCTCGCCGAGCAGGGTGTCAGGGGCCAGCTCGTCAGCCAGGCGGGAAAAGGCGCCTTCCAGCGCGCGAGGGCCGCGGCGATAGCGAGTCAAGCCTTCCTCCGGGGACTCATCCCACCACCGCGGGCGACGCGGCCAGGACCCGACCAGCCGAGACGCTGAGATGGTTCACGTCGGGCTCATCCGATCCGGGCACCTGCTCGAGATCGGTGGCGGTGATGACCGCCTGGCCGCCCCCCGTGCGCAGAAGCTCGACCAGGCAACGACGGCGATGCTGATCGAGCTCGCTCATCACGTCGTCGAGCAGCATCAGCGGAGGGGTCTGGCGGCGCTCGGCCAGCGCCTCGCGCTCGGCCAGCAACAGGGCGAGCAGGCCGAGACGCTGCTGGCCCTGGGACCCGTAGGCCCGCAGCTCACGGCCCTCGCGGGCCAGGCGCAGATCGTCGCGGTGGGGCCCGTGGCCGGTGAAGCCACGCTCCAGATCGGACTCAGCGCGCTCAGCCAGCTCGGCGGCCAGCGCAGCGACATCGTTGGCCCGAGAGCGGGGCCGGTAGGCAAGCTCGGGATCGCCATCGAGTCCCAGCTCCCCGCAGCAGCGCACGAACACGGCGGCGATCGCCTCGACGGCCGCGCGCCGGTCCGCCATCAGCGCAATCCCCTGCCGGGCCAACTGTTGATTCCACGTCGACAAGGAGTCCGGATGGCCATCGCCGGCCCGGACCCGGGCGATCAGTGCGTTGCGTTGGGCCAAGGTCTGGGCGTAAGCCCGGCGCGTGGCCACCCGCGCCGGCCACAGGGCGGCGACAAACTGGTCCAGATGGGCGCGTCGCAGCGACGGAGCGCCCTTGACCAGCTCAAGCCGGTCGGGCAAGAAGACGCTGACCAAGGGACGCTGACCCACGTCGACCATGCGCTCCACGGCGGCGCCGTCGGCCCGCATCCGCTTCGGCTCCCCGGGCGCGAAGCCGACCGTCAGCTCATGCTGGCCGTCCTCGGCCTCCGCCATGACCAGCACCCGCGTGGCCTTCTCCCCGAAGCGAACAACCTCGCGCTCGTTGGTGGTCCGGCAAGAGCGCCCCGTGCATCCGAAGTACAGCGCCTCGAGAAGGTTCGTCTTGCCGGCGCCGTTGGGCCCGGTGATGACCGTCAGGTTCGGTCCCAGATCAGCACTGGCGCTGGGGTAGTTGCGGAAGTCCCGCGCGCTGACCCGGAGCACGCGCATCAGCGCCGCCGTCCTTTAGACGTTCAGCCTGATCGGCATGATCAGGTAGCGGAAGCCGCTTCCGTCTCCCGCTTCGATGAGCCCCGGGCGCAGCGGGCTGATCAGCTTGAGCAGCACGTCACCCTCCTCGATCGCCTCAAGGCCGGCCCGGAGGAACTCGGGGTTGAAGCCGATCTCGAGCGTTTCACCCTGAAACGCGACGGGCATCGACTCCTGGGCCTCGCCGACGTCGGGCGTCTGGGCCGAGACGGTGAGTTCGCCGGCCGTGAACGCCAGCCGCAGGGGAGCGTTCTTCTGCGCGAGCAGACTCATCCGCCGGACCACGTCGGTGAACTCGGGGCCGGCCAGCCGCAGCTCGTGCTCAAAACTCTCGGGCAGGAGCTGGCGGTAGTTCGGGAACTGCCCGTCGATCAGCCGGGACGAGAGGACGATGCGGCCGAGGGTGAACAGGACCTGGTTCTGGCGCACGCTGACCTGCAGGCGCTCACCCTCGGCGTGACTGACCAGGCGAGCCAGCTCCTGTAGGGCCCGCGCCGGCACGTTGACCTCGAAGCCGGAGGAGAGCGGTGCCTCGAGGGTCGTCTCCTTGACGCTCAGGCGATAGGAGTCGGTGGCCACCATGCGCAGCTCACGCTCAGAGGCCGAAACCAGGATCCCGGTCAGAACCGGGCGGGTTTCGTCTCGCGATGCCGAGCCGGCCACCTTGAGCGCGGTGGACACGAAGGCGTCGGCGGGCAGCTCGACGGCGGAGTCGGTGTCCGGCTCTGGAAAGGGAGGAAAGTCCTCGCCGCGCAGTGTGCGAATGTGGAAGGTGGCGTTTCCGGACACGAGTTCGACGTCCTGCTCGGCCGAGCGGAGCTCGAGCGTCACCGAGGCGGCGGGCAGCGACCGGACGACGTCGACGAGGAGGCGAGCGGGGAGCACCACCGTGCCCTCCCTGATCACCTCGGCCTCCAGGGGCACGCGCAGGCCGACATCCATGTCGGTGGCCCGCAGCTCCCCGCCGGTCCCGTTCACGGCCAGCTGTACGCCCGACAGGGCCTGGATCGCGCTCCGGGTGGAGGCGACTCGGCTCACGGTCTGCAGCTGGGCGAGCAGACTGTCTCGATCGAGGGAGATCTTCACGATGAATACCTCAAGAAGGAATTAGAAGTCATAGAGCTAAGAGAAGATGTGGAGAACTGCGCGATGTCCCGCATCTAGCGCGGAAGTTGTTGCGCGGAGGGGACAGGCAAGTCTGTCAATCACCGCGGTCGACTTGTTGATGATCTAGGCGCTGGGTGAGGGAGTCGAGATCGTGGGCGATGTTGTCATCTTTCGCCAACCGTTCTGAGACACGCTTGCAGGCGTGCAGGACCGTGGCATGGTTGCGTCCGCCGAACGCCTCTCCGATGGTCTTGAGCGAGGCACCGGTCAGCTCCCGGGCCAGATGGATCGCCAGCTGGCGAGGCCAGGCGACGCGAGCCGTCCGGCTGGCCGAGGTGAGCTCTTCGGTGGAGAGGGAGAACTGCTCGGCGACGATCCGCTTGACGTCCTCGACGGTGGGCTGAGTGGAACCCCGCCCCGGATACATCGAGTCCATGACCTCCCGGGCCAGGGTGAGGTCGATCGGGCGCTGGGTCAAGGAATGGAAGGCCACGACGCGGATGAGAGCGCCCTCCAGCGCGCGGATGTTCCTGGTGACGCGCGCCGCGATCAGATCGAGGACCGCCGGCTCGGCTAGCCGAATGCCGTCGAGTGCGGCGCGCTTGCGCAGGATGGCCACGCGTGTGGCGTGATCGGGTGCAGCCATGTCGGCGACCAGGCCCGCCTCGAACCGTTCGCGAAGACGAGCCTCGATGCTGGTCAGCGAACGGGGCAGGCGATCGCAGGTGAGCACCAGCTGACGGCCGCTCTCGTAGAGCGCATTGAAGGTGTGGAAGAACTCTTCCTCGGTCTTGACCTTGCTGGCCAGGAACTGAACGTCGTCGATCAGGAGCACGTCAGCATCGCGGTAGGCGCGCTTGAAGGGCGCGAGCGTCTTGGCATTGAGCGCGGTCAGGAAGTGGTTGGTGAATGCTTCGGCGGTCGTGTAGCGGACGGTGGCGCCGCCGCCATAACTCCGGACGTAGTTGCCGATGGCGTGCAGGAGGTGGGTCTTACCGAGTCCCGGTGGGGCATGCAGGAACAGAGGGTTGTAGGCCTGCCCCGGTAGCTCGGCTACGGCGAGCGCGGCAGCATGGGCCAAGCGGTTGCCGTGGCCGATGATGAACTGGTCGAAGCTGTAGCGGGGGTTCAGGCTGTCAACGGGCGCGGCGGCCGGCTCGGGCGAGGGCCCCGGGGCGCCTCCGGGCGCGGCGCCCTCAACCGGGTCGAGAACGACGGTGGTGGCATCGCCGAGGGTCCTCCGGGCGCAGCGCTCGATCTCTCGCCCAAAGCGATCGGCCACCCACCTGCGCGTCGCGGGCGGCGCGCAGAGCAGAAGGCGCTCGCCGTCCCAGCTCTGAAGCTCGAGCCCAGCGAGCCAGATCTCGTACTGGGAGTCACCGACGCGCCGGCGCAGGTCGGCTTTGATGGTGCGCCACGCAGGCAGCGATTCAGATTGCGCGGGCAGCGCCAACGGACTCCTCCCAGGAGCATCGAAAACATTTATGAGTTGAGGGGCGGAAAACACCCCGGAGTCGGCGAATATACAACGACATCCAGGCCCGGAATCCGTTCTCCCGGGGCCTTGACGCAAAGCGCGGGAAAAAGTGAACGAGAAGTGGCCAGCGCGTGTCCGAGAGCCCCCTCCGGCTGGTTTCGGAGCTCCGCGGCCGGCTGCGTATACTCCGACGCTCCCCAGCAGGGGCCGTAGCCATGAAACGCACCTATCAGCCAAAGAAGCGCAAGCGCGCACGTACCCATGGGTTCCGCACTCGCATGCGCACACGCGCGGGGCGTCTGACTCTCAAGCGCCGGCGCGCGAAGGGACGCAAGCGCCTAACGGTCTGATGTTGGCCGGTCGGGCGGGATCCGAGCCCGGACCACGCCCTGGACGGGGCCGACTCTCGCGCAGCGCTGAGTTCGATCGGGTATTTCGTCACGGCCGCTCCCACGCCGGCCGTGACCTCGTGCTGTACGTGTTTCCCCGGGGCGAGGAGGGCGGTGCCCCCCGTCTCGGGCTGTCGGTTTCCCGCAAGGTGGGCGGCGCGGTGGAGCGCAACCGGGTCAAGCGTCTGCTCCGCGAGGCCTTCGCGGCTGAGAGTGCTCGCCTTCCCGCCGGCAGCGACGCGGTGGTCGTGGCCCGCAAGGGCGTGCGCGAGTTGGCCGAACGTGAAGGCCTGGCCGGCATGCGGGCCGCCCTGACCGAGCTCATGGCCAGAGTGCCGGGGGCGCGAGGCGAGGGCGACGCTCAGCCCGACGGAGAAGCGGCATGATGCGCCCACGCTGGCTGCTCGTGGGGCCCATTCGGGCCTACCAACGGTTGATCTCGCCCGCGTTCGGCGATCGCTGCCGGTACTACCCCAGCTGCTCTGAATACGCCGTGCAGGCGATCGAGTCATACGGCATACTCAAGGGGCTTGTCCTGGCCGGGTGGCGTCTGATTCGCTGTAACCCCTGGAGCCATGGCGGGGTTGATCCGGTGGAGAGCCAGCGGCTCTTCAAGACCCGCAGTCCGGCGGCGAGCGCCTAAGCATGCTTATAAGCGCGAACATCTTCCAGCCGCTGATCGACGTCTTCGAGACGGTCCTGAAGTTCTTCCACAGCGCGGGGGTCTCGTGGGGCTTCTCGATCGTGTTGCTCACCGTCGCCGTGCGGGCCGTGCTCCTTCCCCTGACCGTGAAGCAATTCGGCTCCATGCAGCGCATGCAGCAGATGCAGCCGCAGATAAAGGCGCTTCAGGCCAAGTACAAGGACGACAAGGAGCGCCAGCAGCAGGAGATGATGCGCTTCTACCGGGAGAACAAGGTCAACCCGCTCGGGTCCTGCCTGCCGATGGTCGCGCAGATCCCGGTGTTCATCTCGCTCTTCTACATGCTGCGCCAGAGCCTGCGGTTGGACATCTGCCCCAGCCTTCAGCCCCGGCACCTGGTTCATGGCCTGAACGTCATCGACACCGCCCATTTGCGCCCCTGCGGGGTGGGTCACGGGGCTGGTTTCCTGTTCGTGGGCGACCTGACCAACAAGGCCACCGGGGCGACGTTGGTCGTCCTGATCATCCTCTATATCGGCACTCAGCTGGCTTCCAGCCTGATGATGTCGAGCGCGACGATGGACCCGACCCAGCGGAAGATCATGCTCTTCATGCCGCTGATCTTCGTCCTCTTCGTGATCAATTTCCCGGCTGGCGTGATCGTGTACTGGATCACCACCAACACCTGGACAATGGGTCAGCAATACGTCATCCGGCGCCTGAGCGGCCCCGCCACGGCCGCGGCGGCGACTGCGGGGGCCGCGACAACGGCCACCAGCGTGGTACCCACCGGCCGGAGTGGGTCCAAAACCGAGACCGCCGGCAACGGTTCCGGTCCGAGTAGCGGAAATGGCGCCCCAGGCGGCGGCCTCGGGGCGCGCCTGCTGGCCCGCGCCAACCAGCAGCGGCAGGGCAAGGTCACCGAGGAGGCCCCGGTGCCCACCCCCCGGGCTCCAGGTGGCCGCCCGCCGGCACCGCCGCGCAAGAAGAAGAAGCGCTCCGGCCGGCGACGGTGACGATGTCCGGAGAGGATGCCGCCACCCGCGTCCAGGAGTTGCTCGAGCGGATCGCCGCAGCGGCCGGCGTGGACGCGTCGGTGGAGATTCACGAGGAGGGCGACGGCCTCGTGGCCGAGTTCCTCGGCGATGGGGACGATCTCGGACTGCTGATCGGCCACCATGGCCAGACCATCGATGCGATCCAGCATCTCGCCTACCGCTTTGCCATGGGTGAGGATGGCGAGCGCCGATCGGTCGTCGTTGACGCCGCGGGCTACCGCGAACGCCGTGCGGTGGCCCTGTGCGCCGCGGCGGACCAGGCGGCCGAGACCGCGGTCAATCACCGCCGCGCGGTCCCCCTCGAGGCGATGAGTGCCGGAGAGCGCAGGGTGATCCACGAGCATCTCAAGACCCGCCGGGATGTAGAGACCTACAGTGAAGGCCAGGAGCCCTCGCGCCGCCTGGTGGTCGCCCCGCTGGTCAATTAGCGCGTTCCGCGGGCTCTGGAGGATGTTTCACGTGAAACGTCCGGGTGGAGCGAGCCTCTTGTCGATGGTTCGTGCGAGACGCCTGGATCGAGCGCCGCGCCGATGTTTCACGTGAAACACGGGTTGGAGGAACTCCGGGCTCGTTATGACCTGCCCGCGGGATCCAGCGAGCAGCTGAAGGTGCTGCTTGAGGCGCTGACCCAGGATCCGCACGCTCCGACGACGATCCGCGATCCCAGGCAGGCCCTGAATGACCACCTGGCCGATTCGCTGGTGGCGCTCGAGCTGGAGGTGGTGCGCCGCGCGGGGGCGATGGCCGACCTGGGTGCCGGCGCCGGGCTTCCCGGGCTGCCGCTGGCCATCGCCCGCCCGGGGGCGCCAGTCACGATGGTGGAGAGCAACGGGCGCAAGGCCGAGTTCATCGCCCGGACCGCGGAGGCCTGTGGTCTGGACAACGTGAGCGTGGTCGCCGAGCGCGTCGAGGAGTGGACGGCGGGAGTGACCGCCTGTGACCTGATCACCGCTCGCGCGCTGGCGCCGTTGGCGGTCGTGGCGGAGTACGCCGCGCCGCTGCTGCAGATCGGTGGCACGCTGGTGGCTTGGCGCGGACGGCGCGATCCCGAAGACGAGGCCCGAGGCGCGCGCGCCGCAGCAGAGCTGGGACTGCAGGCGGGGGATCCGGTGCGGGTCAAGCCCTACACGGGCGCCGCGAATCGCCATCTGCATCCGATGCTCAAGACCTCCGCCACCCCGGACCGTTTTCCCCGCCGCCCCGGCATGGCCCGCAAACGCCCGCTTGGCGGCGACCCCGGCCTGTCATCTGACCGCTGACGGCGGTAGCTTCAAGGACCGATGGGGACCGTCTACGCAATCGCCAACCAGAAGGGTGGGGTCGGCAAGACCACGACCGCGGTCAACCTGGCCGCCTGCGTGGCCGAAGCCGACTACGAGTCGCTGCTGATCGATATCGATCCTCAGTCCAATGCCACGCTGGGTCTCGGGCTGGACAAAAACACCCGGCCGTCGGTGTACGACGCGCTGGTTGGTGACCACGAGCTGGCCGACGCGGTAATCCCCAGCGGGATTCCCCACCTGAGCGTGGTCCCGGCCGGCCCGGACCTGGCCGGAGCGACGGTCGAGCTGCCCCGTCTCGTCGGCTCGGAGAACCGCCTGCGCGACGCACTGGCTCCGCTGCGCGACAGCTACGCCTTCGTGCTCCTGGACTGCCCGCCGTCGCTCGGGCCCCTGACCGTCAATGCTCTGGTGGCCGCGGATCGGGTCATCGTGCCGGTGCAGGCCGAGTACTTCGCCCTCGAGGGGCTGGCCGGTCTCCTGGACACGTTGGCCCTGGTTCAGCGTGAGCTCAACCCCCGCCTGACCGTGGCCGGGATGCTGTTGACCATGCACGACGGGCGTACGCGCCTGGCGCAGGACGTCGAGCGGGAGGTCCGTGAGCACTTCCCCAGTCTGGTCTTCAACACCGTCATCCCCCGCAACGTCCGGATCGGCGAAGCGCCCAGCTTCGGCAAGCCGGTGATCCACTACGACCCGCACTGCGCGGGCGCCGACGCGTATTTCGAGCTGGCCAAGGAGGTGGCGGCCCTTGGCTGAGCGCCAGAGGGGCGGCATGGGGCGTGGTCTCTCCGCCATCCTCTCCGTCGCCCCCCGCGACGAGGCCGAGGAGCTGCGCGAGTTGCCCCTCGAGCTGATCGTCCCCAACCCGCACCAGCCCCGCACGGTGTTCGACGAGTCCGCGCTGGTTGGATTGTCGGAGTCGATAAAGGTGCGCGGGGTCCTGCAGCCGGTGCTGGTACGTCCCGTACCGGGCGGCACGTACGAGCTGATCGCCGGCGAACGGCGCTGGCGGGCGGCCGGTCTGGCCCACCTCGAGACCGTGCCGGCGATCATCCGCCACCACGACGATGCAGCGTCGCTGGAGGTCGCCCTGGTCGAGAACATGGCCCGCGAGGACCTCAACCCGATCGAGGAGGCCCGGGCCTGCGCCGCTCTCACCGAGGAGCTCGGCCTGTCCCGCGAGGACGTCGGCGCCCGCGTCGGCCGTAGCCGGGTCGCGGTCTCCAACCTCATCCGCCTACTCGACCTCCCCGATGAGGCAATGGGCGCGATCGAGATCGGACAGCTCTCCGAGGGGCATGGCCGTGCCCTGCTCACGGCTCGCGAGCATGACCAGCGCCGGCGCCTGGCCCGCCTGGCCATCACCAACGGCTGGTCGGTGCGCCAGCTCGAGGCGGCCGCGCGCCGCGCCAACGGCGAGGCCGATTCCTCCCGCAGCCCTCGGGCCCGCGGCCGCCCCCTTCACCCGGACCAGGAGGCGGCCATGGCCCAGATTCACGACACCTTCGGAGCTCTCCTGGGGCAGGATGTCGACGTGATCGCCTCCAGCGCCGGCGGTTACCGGGTCCAGCTCAGCTTCGCTACCGCCGAGGAGGCGTTCGAGTTGGCCACGCGCCTGCGGCGCTAGCCCGATCCGGGCCGAGAGCAGGGATTAGGCGGTGGGTGGCGGCTCCACGGCGGGCGCTCGGATCGAGACTCATGTCGGACGATCCCTAGGCGGGCACCGGTTCCAGTTCGCCGCTCCGCGCTGCCTTGGCCTGCTCACGGCTGTCGCGTGAGGAGACCAGTACCAGCGTGAGGATCGCGCCGATGATCGCGAAGCCCGCTCCGACCAGGAAGGCCCGGTCGAACCCCTTGGTAAGGGCGACCGATGCGTGGTGCTGACCGGCGTGAAGCAGACTCTGAGTGCGACTATTGGCAACGGTGGCGAGGATCGCGAGGCCAAGCGCGCCGCCGACTTGCTGGGCAGTGTTGATTAGACCCGAGGCGAGACCGGCCTCATGGGGCTTCGTGCCCGTCATCGCTCCGATCGTCACCGATACGAACGAGAAGCCGAGCCCAAAGGCGGCCAGCAGCGACGGCCCGAGCACGTCGGCGCCGAACGATCCGCCAGGCGCCGGAACCCGCGAAAACCACAGCAGACCGCCAGCGATGAGCAGCAGGCCTCCCGTGAGCACGGGCTTGAAGCCGAAACGCGTGACCAGCTGCGAGCCGACGCCGGCCGCGATGATGATTCCGACGGCGAGCGGCAGGTAGGACAGTCCGGCTCTGATGGGCGAGAAGCCCAAAACGTCCTGGATGTAGAGCGAGATGAAGAAGAACATCGAAAACAGCGACATGCCAATCAGCAGCCCCACGATGTTCGCGCCGCGGAGGGTGCGCAGGCGGAAGATGGCGAACGGAAGCAGCGGGTGGCGCTGACGGCGCTCGATCAGGACGAACGCCGCGAGCAGCAGGACCGCGCCCATGAGCTTGAGAATGGTGCCCGTCGATCCCCACCCCACGTTGACGGCGTCGACCACCGTGTAGACGAGCAACGCAAGCCCGCCTGTCACGGCCACGGCGCCGGGGAGGTCAAAGCCCTTCGTGCCGTCTTCGGCGTGGCTCTCCAGCAGCAACCTGGGCGCCATCATCGCGGCGGCGACACCGATCGGCACATTGACGAACAGCACCCAGCGCCAGCTCAGGCCGCTGGTGAGAATGCCGCCCAGCAGGACACCGGCCGCACCGCCGGCTCCGGCAACAGCACCCCAGATACCCAGCGCCCGGTTGCGCTCAGCACCTTCGGCGAACGTCGTGGTAATGATCGACAGCGCCGCCGGTGAGACGATCGCGGCGCCGAGCCCCTGAACTGCCCGCGCGACGATCAGCCACGCTTCCGACTGCGCCAGGCCGCCGGCCAACGAAGCGAGCGAGAAGACCACAAGCCCGATCATGAACATGCGCCTGCGCCCGAGCAGGTCGGCCAGACGCCCGCCGAGCAGCAGGAATCCGCCGAATGTGAGCGTGTATGCGTTGACGACCCAGGTCAGGTTGTCTCGAGAGATGTCGAGGTGCGCACCGATCGACGGCAGGGCGACATTGACGATCGACGCGTCGATCACCACGACGAACTGCGTCATGGCCAGCAGCAGTAGCGCAAGGTTCCTGCCGCGCGCTGAGCTCAGATCAGGTCCGGAGCGTGTAGAAGTCTTGATGATCATTGAGTGCCTCTCGGGATGATGCGCTCCCTATGTGGAAGCGGAAGTACGGTTCCTCTTGCGGAACGTAGAATACGGAGGTAGGATTCCGTTTGTCAAGGCGATGTCCACAGACCAGCCCACACTCCGCGCTGACGCCCGGCGAAATCGCGATCGGATCATGTCTTCCGCGCGCGCGCTGTTCGCTCGGGAGGGACAGCAGGCACAAATGGACGAAATCGCCGCGCACGCAGGCGTAGGCATCGGGACGGTCTACCGCCACTTCCCCACCAAGGACGCGTTGCTGACGGCGATGGTCCGGGACCGCTTTACCGTTTTCGCCGAGACCGCGCGGCTGGCCGAGGGAATCGCCGACCCCTGGGAGGCGCTTGAGACAATGATGCGCGAGTCCGCCGAAGCCGTCGAGGACGACCTGGGCTTCCAACTGGCGATGATGGGCGCCAGCCAACTCGACTGGGAGGGCATCGAGCAGGAGAAGGCCGCTCTCGCTGAGGTGGTCACGCGAATCATCGGGCGTGCCGTCGCCGCCGGCGTGGCGCGGGCCGATCTCAGCATGGACGACTACCAGATGATCATGTGCGGCATCACGTCGACGATGTACTTCAAACCCGGTAGTGCAGACTGGCGCCGACATCTCGCAGTTGCGCTTGAAGGCATACGGGCTCACCCAGCCCAGAACGTGTAGCGCGCCCGCGTTAAGATGGGCCCAGCAAGGGCGATTAGCTCAGTCGGTTAGAGCGCTTCTCTGATAAGGAAGAGGTCCCAGGTTCGAGTCCTGGATCGCCCATCGGTCCCGTACGAGCGAAGGCTCACAGTCTGCGCCCACACCCCGGCGCGGCCCGGCGTCAGTTGGCCGAACCAAGCTTCTTGCGCCGAGCCCGTCGCATGACCGCTCGTGCCGGTGCCGTCGCGCGCCAGCTGAGTGATCTCGTCAAGGACTCGCGCCACCGGTTGAGGGCGAGCACCGCCTCGTCGCGTTCGAGCTGGATCGCCGCCAGCTGGTCCTGCAGGCTCTGTGTGGTGGCTTCGGCGCTCGCCAACTGGTCGCGAAGGGTTTCGATCGCGCGCGCTCGCTCGCGAGCCGCCTGCGCGGCCGGCCCGCCTGTGTCTCCCAGCGCGAGCAACTGCCCCGCGAACGCCGCCCGGCTGATCTCAGTCGCCTCGCTGGCGGAAGTGAGCGCGGCGAGAATGTGCACATAAACGACCAGGTCGGCTGCGCTGCGGGCTTCGATCAGGTCCAGGGTCGCCGGGTGCATTCTCAGCGCCATGGCCGGAATATCGGACGAGCTGCCTTCCGACGCCGTCGTGTTGTCGTGCCGGCGCTCGAGGTCCACGCCGAAGAAGGCCGACAATCCGGACCACATGGCGCCAGCCTGCTCGACCACTCCGACGTAGCCGAATGTGGCCAGAACCGCGATGGCGTCGGCCGCGACGGCCTGAACGTCAGCCTCGAGAATGAAATCCTGGGCAGGGATGCGGGGATCCCCGGGCAGCAGCATGCGGCAAACCAGGTTGTCGGTGGCCTGGGCGATACGCGGCTCGGCCAGAAACTCCTCGAGCGGCCGCAGCGCTTCGAGCATCGGCAGATAGCCGCGCCACATCTCGCGCAGCCCGGAGGAGTATCGCCAGTAGGTGTAGTGGGACAGGAGCCGCGCCCGCGGGTCTCGCAGAACGGTGGCAATCAGCTCCGGGGGGCTCACCTGGGCCAGGGTGGCCAGGGAGAAATGGCCGCTGATGACCGGGTACTCCGCCAGCGCGCCGATGTCCTCGGGGCCTGTGACCAGAATCTCCCGCGCCGCCGGGGCGATGCGGTCAAGCGCGGTAAAGCCACACAGGAGCTCCGTGTCCTGGCGCTTGGGACTGACCGAGCCGTCGGGCAGGCAGGCCTCGAGGGCGGTCGTGATGCTGGTCCCCGCACTCTTGGGTACGTGCAAAAAAGCGCGGGTGTGACCGTTGTTCGTCACGGGATGGCACGGCAGATGAGAGGCTCCTTAATCACCGGGGGCCACGATAACGACCCCCTGAGCGGGCCGGGCGCGGATCGGCCGGATTGCACATCACGGGCGACGAGGCGCGGGACCCCTTGGGGGTATTGAGGAAAGCGTCGAAAATCGATCGTTAGATACAGAACCCCCTAAGGCCGGGTGTGGCGGCGGCGGCCCCGGGGCCCGCTCTGGCCCCGGCCACCGCCGACGCGGCCCAGAAGCGCCCCGGGTTCCAACCGAAACCGCTCAGCCGCCGCAGCCCACCCAGGCAGAAGCGCCCCGGGTTCCAACCGAAACCGCTCAGCCGCCGCAGCCCACCCAGGCAGAAGCGCCCCGGGTTCCAACCGAAACCGCTCAGCCGCCGCAGCCCACCCAGGCAGAAGCGCCCTGGTGCTGGTAGATCGTCTGCGCGCAGGCGTCCTGACCAGCGGCGCTGCCCAGGTTGCAGCCGTAGGCAGCCGCCGTGGAGGGCAGGATCTGGTAGCGGCCGGTCGCGCCCGAGGACCCGTTCGTGTTGCTCGAGCCGGTCGAGTAGTTGCTGCCCGACTCACTTGCGCAGGCGGGCACGCCGCCGGCGCCGGCGGTGCTGCTGGCGACCGAGCTGCCGATCGGGGCCGCCGAGGCTCCGCTCACCGGGCTCGGGGTGGGTGCGAGCATACGCTCGAGCACGAACAGCGAGGCCAGGGTCTTGGCATCGCTCACCGACCGGTGTGCCCTGATCCCGCCCTTGAGCAGGTTGCGGCCGGGCGCGCGGCGCCCGAGTTTGTGGCTGACCTGGTGATACGCCCGCTCGTACTGCTTGGCGTGGGCGGGCGTGGTGGGTTTCGCGGCGGCAACGCCGGGGAGCACCGCGAAGATCGCGGCGCCCACAGGAAGCATGAACCGTTTCATTGTTGGGGACTCCTAACTCAAAGTTGCGCCGACCAGCCAGACGTGCCGAGATCCCCACCAGTGGCGGGCGACACGCTGAGCTGGGCGTGAGCAACGCTCGTTTCAGCGGATCTGCGGCGCACGTGCGCCGCTAGCTAGCGCGACGCTGCTTTTCGATTCGTGCGCCGCGCATGCGCGGATTTAGCCGTGTGGCCAAACCCGACGGCGCAGCACACTAGCGAACGTCCCCTCGGTCTTTGTGTGACGTTCGTCGCTCAGTGCGTGATGAGCGGTCTCGGTTTGCTAGCGACGCGGACGCAGAATGCGGAAGCGGCGCGACACCGTGTTGCTTGCGGGCTGTCCGTGAACGCCGCCGCTCACCGCGCGCAGGAGGTAGCGCCCGGCGGCCAGTCGCCGATGGTGCGCGCGGCCGCTGAGGAGCAGATGATTGGCTCCCGCCCGGCCCCGGTGGGTGAAGCGAACGACCACGTGCAGGACGGCGCAGCTGTGCCCACGGCGCACACGGCAGTGACGCCTGCGGCGCACGGACAGGATCGTGAAGCGGGTTACGCCGGCCTGAGAGTCTCGGTAGCTGACCCGGGCGCGGCCATGACGCCGGACGAGCACCGCGCCGCCCCACGAGGCGCGGAACGACGAGGGGACGACACGCAGCCGGCTGAGGACGGGCGCCGAGGGTACCGCGCCGGTGCGGATGACTGGGGGCGGCTTCCAGGTCCCGCTCAGTGCGGCGTCCCGGGGCTGGTAGAGGCGCATGATGAGATGGAACCGGCCCGCCGGGGCAGGCAGCCAGTTGGCCCGGGCGCCCGGCGCACCGGGCGCCGCGTGCTGCAGGTAGAGCGTGAGCGACCCGTCCCGCGCGAAATGCAGCCCCGAGGTCCGGTCGCCGATCGCGTACCGGTTGATCGGATTCGCCGACAGGAAGAAGGCGCTGTTGTACATCGTCAGCGACCAGAACGCCTTGACCGGAGGGAGTCTCGCCCTCGGGAAGCGGACCGTGTAGTCGCTCGGCGCCGGTCAATGTGCGCCCGCTGCTGTCGGTGTCGGCGATCGGGTAGATCGTCTGCTGGGGGGTGTTGGCGGCCAGCAGGTCAGTGGCCACGATTGACCGGCCCAGGTAACGCGTGCCGTAGCGGGCCAACCCAGTTGCCGAGGATCTCCCAACCGTTGTTGGCGGCCCGGCTGGCTCGCATTGAGGCGGTTCGCGGCGTTGTTGATGATTCCCGGGGCGGCGGCAATGCCAGCGTCGATTGCCGCCGCTGCGACCGGGTCACCGGCCTGGGCCGGCAACGGTGGCGCTTCGTCGGAGAGGTCGTCGGCCTGGCTCTGGGCCGGGGTCGGATGGGGCACCTGGACTCCCGCCGGCGCCATCGCCTGCAGCGCGCAATGATCGGCCGCCGGGGGCGGATCGATGTTCATCTCGCTGGTTGAGTGCGGCGATGAACTGCGACGCCGGAGGGGATGCTCTTGGGGATCGTCGGCGGATACTGGTCGAGCACCACCGGCGGCTGCCGCGTGCCTGTCGTCCCACGCGGCAGCGGGCGTCAGCCTGATACTGCTCCTGGAGCGCCTTGACCGCGGGAAGGTCGGCGGAGCCCTTGACCAGCGTCCGGCCCGAGCAGCCAGACCGTGTTGCTCGGGGCGCGATGCGGGTCACACCGGCGGGAATGCGTTCCCGTGTAGCCAGGCGGGACCAGCACGTAGGCGCCCGCGGCCGTGCCCGGTCGAGCCGGTCCCAGGTAGGCGAACGCGTTCGTGAACGCGTCCAGGAACTGGAAGGTGTAGAAGCGGCCGCCGGTGTCAGGCACGTTGACCACCAGCGGCCCGCTGGCCAGATCGAGCCAGGACACCGTGTAGGCGGTATCAACGTTGGGCGCGACGACTGTCTTGCACCGAAGGATTGGCCAGCGCGGCGACGCTGATGATCTCGTTGCGGGCGAAGTGCTTGACCGTCGCCCGCTCGGTCACCTGCGGAAGGCCGTAGACGTAGGCGGCGGCCGCAGCCGTGAAGACAGTGCGCGCCTTGCTGGCGCTCGAGCGGCGCTGACTCCGGCCGCGTAGCGATCCGCGGCCGAACTGATCGCCGGCGCCAGGAATCCGGCGAGTCCGGGGACGTCACTCCCGAACGCACACCTGGCGATCGCCGGCGGCGCTGCCGCCCGGCCGCACCCGCCCCACCGGCCGCGCCGCCCAGGCGAGCACCGAGAGCGCGCCGAGCAGATCATCGCAGCGGGGGAGACGGAGCGGCCGGCCGATCTGGCATGACCGGAATTGTGCCCGTCGGCCGACTCGGTGCGCGACCGTCTGGCGCGGACCTGGGGGCTCGCATCGCGCCGCGTAGGATCGCTCGGCCGCATGCCACGCCCGTCCTCGCCCGCCGTCCGGCGCTCCGTCCGGCGCTCCCTCGTCCCGGCGATGATCGGCTCCTGGCTCGTCGCGCTGGCCGTGACCGATGCGCCTCGGCGCCTGCGGTCAGACACTGCCCCGGAGGTCATCCCCCGCGGATGCCGTCATGGTCAACGTCGGCTCGCGTCCGGTGAGCGCGTCCGGCTCCCGCCGGGGTTCCTCGGCCTCTCGCATCGAGTACCCGTCCTCGATCGGCTATTCGGGCCGCGACCCGGCTCGCCTCAATCCGGTCTTCCTCCGGCTGGTCCGCAGCCTCAATCCCGGGCAGTCGCCGGTGCATCCGCTTCGGCGGCGACACGGCGGACTGGACCTGGTGGCCGGTGCGCGGGCCGGCCAGGCCGCGGCGGGATCCGTTACACACTGACCCGGCAGTGGCTGGCGGTCACCGCCGCCACCGCCCGGGCCCTCGATGCACGGCTCATCCTGGGGATCAACTTCGAGGCTGACGGCGCCGGATCGCCTCGGCCGAGTCTCGGGCTCTGCTGCGGCGCCATCGGGCGCCGCTACATTGCCGGGTTCGAGCTCGGCAACGAGCCCGAGGCCTACTCGACCCTCGGCTGGTACTACCTGCACCACACCGTTCCCATCCTGGGGCGCCGGCCGGGCTACGGACTCAATGCCTACCTGCCTGACTACGCGTCGGTCAGGGCGGCGCTGCCCTCCGGCGTGCCCCTGGTCGGGCCGGCCTCGGGCGCCCCGGAACTGGCTGGCCGGTCTGGCGCGCTTCCTTCGCGCCGAGCCCCGAGTGGCGGTGGCCACCTTCCACCGCTATCCGCTGCACCGCTGCGCAACCGCGCGCACCTCGCTCGGTTACCCATCGATCCCCAATCTGCTCCGGCCCGGCGCCTCGATCGGGCCGGCCAGCAGCCTGTCCGCCGCGGTCGCCGTGGCCCACGCCCGTCATGTCCGTTTCCGCGCCGACGAACTGAACAGCGTCTCCTGCGCCGGCGCCCGAGGGGTCAGCGACACCTTTGCCGCGGCGCTGTGGGCGCTGGACACGCTCTTCAACATGGCCCGGGCGCACGTCGACGGAGTCAACATCCACACCTTTCGGAGTGCGATCTACGCGCCTTTCGCCTTCACGCACCGGCACGGGCGCTGGCTGGCGCAGGTCAGGCCGATGTACTACGGATTGCTCCTCTTCGCCCGCGCCGCACCGCCGGGGTCCAGGTTGCTCGCCACGACGCATCGCGGGCCGTCTTACCTGCGCATCTGGACCACGGGTGGCCCCGGTGGGCGCGAGCGGGTGCTGGTGGTCAACGATTCGCTTCATCGCGGTCTTGTGGTGGCAGTGCGCCTACCGTCGGCATCGGGATCCGCCACCGTGGCGCGTCTCCGCGCCCCGAGCGCCTCGTCGCAACGCGGGATAATGCTGGCCGGCCAGAGCTTCGGGGCCCAAACCAGCACCGGGACCCTGTCGGGCGCAGTACACACCACCTCGATCACCCCCGTCCGCGGTCACTTCGTCGTCCGGCTGCCGGCCGCCAGCGCGGCGCTCTTGACGACGGCCGGCCCCTGATCCGCGCCCGAGCGTCCGACGCTTATCCTCCCGCGCGGTGGCTTCTCAGCGCGCGCGCCGCTGGCTCTCGTTTCAGCCGAATGTGCCCGGCCGTGGGATCGTGGCCGGGTACAGCGCCCGCTTCTGGGCGCTGGTCGGTGGTCTCGGGGTGCTCACCGGCCTGAGCGCCTCGGCGCTGATGGGGCTTCTGCACCTGGCCGAGCACCTGGCCTACGGCTTTCATGCTGGCTCGTTCCTGGCCGCGGCCGAGGCTGTCTCGGGTCTGCACCGCGTGGCGGTGTTGCTCCTGGCCGGTGGGCTGGTCGGACTCGGAGCCGTGCTCATGCGCCGGCTTTGGACCGCGGGGGGCACCGAGGTCTCCGAGGCCTTGTGGTTCCGCGGCGGGCGCCTGGCTCTCCTGCCCAGCCTGGCTCGCGGTGCGCTCTCGGTGGTCACGGTCGGGATGGGCTCATCGCTGGGCCGTGAGGCGGCTCCTCAGCTAGCCGGGGCGGCGTTGGCCAGCCGGGTGTCCGATTGGGCGCAGCTACCGGTTTGGCAGCGGCGTCTGCTGGTGGCCTCGGGCGCCGGCGCTGGGTTTGCCGCGGTCTACAACGTGCCCCTCGGCGGGGCCCTGTTCGCGCTCGAGGTGCTGCTCGGCACCCTGGCCCTGCCGCTGGTTCTTCCTGCCCTGGGCATGTCGGTCATCGCCACCGCCGTGGCCTGGATCTTCCTCGGCACCGCCCACACCTACCACATGGCCGATTTCCATCTCCAGGCCGCCCAGATGGTCTGGGCGCTGGTCTGCGGCCCGGTACTCGGACTGCTGGCCGTGGGTTGGGTCAAGCTGATCCAGTGGGCCAATGGTCTGCGCCCGCGGGGACGGGCGCGGGTCATCGCGCCGCTCGTGGTGCTGGGGCTGTTGGGCGTGGTCGCGCTCCAGTACCCACAGCTGCTGGGCAACGGCCAGGACATCGTCCAGAGCGCCCTCGTGGGCGGGATCTCCCTGGGGCTGTTCGCCGTACTGCTGATCCTCAAGCCGCTGGCCACCGCAGCCTGCCTCGGCGCCGGCGCCCCCGGAGGCCTGTTCACGCCCACGCTCAGCGTCGGGGTGCTTCTGACCGGGGTACTGGCCGGGGTTTGGTCCCACGTTTGGCCGCACACGATCGCCCCCGCCTACGCGTTGATCGGCGGCGGCGCCTTCCTGGCCGCGGCCATGCAGGGACCGCTGTCGGCCGTGGTCCTGGTGCTCGAGCTCACGCGGCACTTCGACGTCCTCATGGCCCCGGCGCTGCTGGCCATTGTCGAGGCCACCGTGGTGGCCAGACGGCTGGGCGCCCCGTCGATCTACTCTGCGCGCCTGGGAGCCGAGCCCTCCCCGGAGGGCAGCTCCGTCGAGGCGGCGATTGCCACCCTTGACACCGATACCGACAGCGAGCCCGCCCCGGACGCGCAACCAGGGCAACAAAAAACGCCGGACGGGACCGACCCCTTGGGCCAATCCACGTCCGGCGTTAGTGATGAATCAGGCGGTGCCGGTCAGGCGGCGCGGCGAAGCTCCTCGAGTCCGGAACTCTGAGCCAGGCGGCTCAGGCCCTGCTGCTCCAGCTCGCGAGCCTTACCGAGCGGGATACCGAGCTCGATCCCCGTCTGGCGGAGATTCAGCGGCTCGGTGCCTTCCAGCCCGAAACGCAGCCGAATGACGTTGCGCTCAGCCTCAGGCAGTCGGTCGACGGCACCATTGATGAGCGACTGGCGCTCGGCGTCTTCGACCTCCTCGGCGGGCTGGGGCTGATCACTGGCCAGCAGATCGCCAAAGGCGGTCTCGCCGTCCTCGCCCACGGGCTGGTCAAGGCTGGTGAGGCCTCGGGTCAGCTCGCGCAGTTCAGCCACTTCCTCGACGGGGAGCTTGGCCTCAGCCGCCACTTCCTCGTCGGTCGGCTCACGGCCGAGCTTGGTGCTCAGCTCGCCTTCGACCTTGCGCACCTTGGTCTGGCGCTGGGCCACGTGGACCGGCAGCCGGATCGTCCGGCCGTGGTTCTGAAGCCCGCGCTGGAGTGCCTGGCGAATCCACAACGTGCCGTAGGTGGAGAACTTGAAGCCTCGCCGCCAGTCGAACTTCTCGACCGCGCGGATCAGGCCCAGCATCCCCTCCTGCACGAGGTCCTCCATCGGCAGTCCGTGGCCCTGGTAGCGCCGGGCCTGGGAGACCACGAGGCGAAGGTTGGCGTTGATCATCCGCTCCTTGGCAGCCAGATCGCCGCGCTCGATGCGCTGGGCCAGCTCAACCTCTTCCTCGGCGGTGAGCAGGGAATGAGCCCGAGCCGCACGCAGGAATAGATCGAGGGAATTCTCGGCCAGTCCACTACCCGTCTCGACATTGGTGCGCCGATTCTCTGCGCTCCCACGATGCTCGCCGGTGTGGACAGTCCGTCGCCGGGTTGGACGCCGGCGATTCTTGGCAGTGTTGGCAGCGCTCACCGTATGCTCACCGCGCTTACGCGCGCGCTGACCCGTGTCAGTGTGCTCGCGTCCCGATGCCGGGACCTCCCGAGCCTGGGTTTCAAAGCTGTTCAGATCTTTCTCCGTAGTTCTCATGGTTTTGCTCCGAACAAAATCATAGCAAAAGTTCGACGATCATCGTACTTTTGCGGCGAAGCTGTTAACGCCGCGCTAACGGGCCCGAAAACCCGGGCCGTGGGGGTGAGTGTGCATCAGCACGCCCACCTCTAAACGAGGGTCAACGGATGTACACCGACGTTCGCCGGTGGTTGCTTGTCCTATAGGCCGCCGAGACTAGTGTCCAGCCTGGTCGGGGTCGGCATCCCGATCGAAGGTCTCCCGGGCCAGGTCGAGGAACTCGGCGGCGGCGGGGGGAGACGCCGGCCTTCGCGCCAGGCCAGGGTTATGTCTCGGCTGAGCGCGGGTTGCGTGAGCGTGGCCACCGCCACCTCGGCCCCTGGCCCCTCGGCGTCTGAGCGGGGCAGGATGGCGACGCCCAGCCCGCGCGAGACCAGGCGGCGCACACGCTGGCTCTCGTTGGATTCGTGGGTCACCTGAGGCTCGAAGCCGGCCTGGCGCCCAGCCGCGATCAAGAGCTCGCGCAGACGCGCGCCCGCCCGGAAGCTGATGAAGGGCTCTCCGGCCAGCTCCGACATCCGCAGTTGCGCCCGCTTGGCCAGGCGGTGGGCGGGCGGCAGCAGGATCACCAGTTCCTCGGAGACGAGCTGGTGCAAGCCCAGGCCGCGGCTCTCGACTTGCTCGGTGACCGACAGGAAAGCCAGGTCGATCTCGTCCACCCGGAGCATTTCGGCCATCTCCTCGCTGCTCTGCTCGCGCACGGTGAAGCTCACGTGAGGATGACGTTCGCGAAACAGCGCGAGGGCCAGCGAGAGGTCGACCGGTCCCATGGTGTGCATCGCTCCGATGCAGACATGCCCGGTATCCATCCCACGCAGGGCCTGGAGCTCGGACTCCGCGGCCTCGAGCTCGGTCAAGATGCGCCGACAGCGGACAACGAGCATCTCTCCGGCTTCCGTCAGGGCGACCCGGCGGGTGGTCCGCTCCACCAGCGCCAGCCCGAGCTCGTCCTCGAGGCGGCGGATCTGCTGCGAGAGGGCCGGCTGGGCGATGTGCTCGTTGGCCGCCGCGCGCGTGAAGTTCCCCTCCTCGGCCAGGGCGACCAGGTAGCGCAGTTGCCGAAGCTCCATAAGCGCTGATTATGAATCAGTTCGCATTCTCGTCTTGGACTTCTGGCCTCCTTGCCTCCATCATGCGCGGTGCAGTACCTCTCCTCCCTCGAGCGCGCCCCGAGCTCCGGCCTCATATCCCGCCGGTTCCGGGGCGCACTCGATTAAAGCCAACGGTCAGCCGAACAGGCGGACCAGGCACTCGGCGACCATCGCCGGGCGCTCTTGGTCGCGGACCTCGATCGTGACCTTTAGCTTGCCCTGGAGGCCACCGGAGACCTCGTCCACGGAGAGCAGCTCGGCCCCTCCGCGCCACTCTGCGCCGACGCGAAGGGGGGCGGGAAAGCGGACCTTGTCCAGTCCGTAGTTGACGCCGGCGACGGCGTCGCTGACCTGGAGCAGCTGCATGGTGATCGGCGCCGCCATGGACAGGGTCAGATAACCGTGCGCGATCGTTCCGCCAAAAGGCGAGGCCTTGGCCCGCTCGACATCGACGTGGATGAAGTTGTGGTCGTCGGTCAGATCGGCGAACCGGTTGACCCGCTCCTGATCCATCACCTGCCAGTCGGTGTAGCCGAGATGACTGCCGACGTGATCGGGCAGACCGGTCATGTCGGTCTTCAATCCTGCGCTTTCCGAGGTGCTCACGCGCCCGCCTTCCTGTTGGTTGGATGTAGGGGCGCATGGCTATCACAGCGGAGCCCTCGGCTGGGCCGGACCATAGCCCGGCCAGAGATCGCTCAAGGAAAGCGGCCCTGGGAACCGATAGAGGACATATGCCTTCATCCGAGCGCAGGCCCGAAGCGCCGGACGCTGCGGCGCCGGCTGCGCCCGGCCAGCATTTCTCCTGCGCTTTGAGCGCTGTGCTGGTCGCGCGCGTGCGCGACTTTGGCGGTGACGCTGCGGTTCGCGAACTGCTCGAGAAGGCGGGCAGCCGCCGTTCGGTGGAGGAACTGTCCGACATCGTCAACTGGATCTCCTACGACGAGGCCGTAGCTCTGTGGCGGGCCGGGGCGATCATCACCCACCATCCACAGTTCGCGCGCGCGGTGGGCGAGGATGCGGCCCGTCGGCTGAACAGCTCGCCGGTGGCAACGCTGCTTCGCTCGCTCGGCTCGCCCGAGGCGGTGTACTCCCAAATTGCCACCACGGCCACGAAATACAGCAGCGTGGCCCACCTGGAGGCGACAGACTCAGGACCCGGCTTCGTGGAGATCCGCGCCGTGCCCGCCGAAGGCTTCCGCCGCAGCCCCGAGCACTGCGCCTGGACCTGCGGCCTGCTCACCCAGCCGACCAAGCTCTTCGGCCTCCCGCCCGCCACCGTCGAACACGTGCGCTGCGCCGCCTTTGGCGCTCCAGCCTGTGAGTACCGGGTCACCTGGTCTGCCGAGCAGGTCCCGAGCAGCAGCGAGTCCTCGGAACAGATCGAACTGCTCGAGCAGCAGCTCGAGGCCATGAAGGAACGGCTGCAGAGCATGTTCCAGACCGCCGCTGACTTGATCGGCGCGGGAGAGATCGAGGACGTCCTGTCCCGGATCGCCAGCCGCGCGGCCGTCGAGGTTCGCGCCCCCCGCTACCTGCTGGCCGTCCGCATGCCCGACAGCGACGAAACTCATCTGCATCAGCGTGGTCTCGATCCCGCCCAGGCCAGCGCCCATGCTGAGCGTCTGCTCAGCACCGACACCTCGCAGTTCCCGAAGTCCTGGTTGGTGGTCCCGGTTCGCTCCAACCGGCATGAGTACGGGCGCCTGGCGGCCATTTACGACGCCGGGATGGCGTTCTTCCCCCAGGAGCGGGAGCTGCTCGAGGTCTACGCCCGCTACGCCGCCAGCGCCCTGGACAGCGCGACCAGCCTACTCGAGGCCGAACGTCGCTACCGGCAGTCGAGTGCGCTGCTGGGCCTGGCCCGCGCGCTGGCCACGGCCGCCACCAGCGACGAGGTCGTCCAGCGGTTGGCGGAGGCGATCCCGGAGGTCGTCGACTGCGATCGGGTCGGCACCTACCTGTGGGACGCCGGCCAGGGCAAGCTGGTCCGCAGCGCCCTGACCCAGGTCGGCGAAGGCGAGCCCGCCCACATCACCGATCAGTCAAGCTGGACCCCGACCAATGGCGGCGTCCTTGAGCGTCTCGTCAGTGAGCCTAATCCCGATCCGTTGTTCCTCGACAAGGACACCGGCGACCCCACATTGCGCGGCCTGTTCTCGGGACTGGGTTTCGCAGCCACGATTCTGGTCCCCCTGGTCACCCCGGCCCGCTTTCTGGGCCTCCTCTCCGTCTCGGTGTATGAGGGGCGGGATCGTTTGCGCCCGACCGTCGAACTGCTCGACCGCCTATCCGGCGCGGCCGCCCAGGCCACCACCGCGCTTCAGAATGGCGAGTTGGTGGATCAGATCACCTATCAGGCTCTGCATGATCAGCTCACCGGCCTGGCCAATCGGGCCCAGTTCACCACCGACCTGCGCAGCGCCGTGCACCGGGCCCGGGAGCATGGCGAGGAGGTCTCGCTGTTCTACATCGATCTCGACCGGTTCAAGCCGGTCAACGACGAGTTCGGCCACGCCGTCGGCGATGTGCTGCTGGCTGCGGTGGGCGAGCGGCTGAAGAGCTGTGCCCGGACCACCGACGTGGTCGCCCGCTTGGGCGGCGATGAGTTCGCGATCCTGTTCACCGCCCAGAGCGCTGCCGCCCTGACCGCCGTCCCCGGCCGGATCCAGGCTGCCTTTGCCGCCCCGTTCCCGGTCGCCGGCCGCGAGATCCGCCTGGGCGCCAGCGTCGGGCGTTCCGTTTTCCCGATCGACGGCTCGGACGCTGAGACCCTCCTGCGACACGCCGATGCGGCGATGTTCGAAGCCAAGCGCACGCGCAGTGAGCGCCGCTCCCGGCCTGCCATCGCCTCCGTTCCGGCCTAGTGCCTAAGTCACGAATTTCCGGCTCGCGACCCTAGAAGGTCGGCTCAGCGCGCCCGCGCGGGGTTTTTAGACAGCCGCTTAGACCGATGACGGTGACGCCTATACTGGGCCAACCCGGACGAGGAGTCCCCGCGCGTGCAGGAGATGGTCATTTACGGCGTCAGCTTTGACATGGTGGGCAAGCAGCCCATCGTGCTGCTGAAGACCGTAGAGAGCAACAAGTTCCTGCCCATCTGGATTGGCCATCCCGAGGCGGCGGCCATCCTCATGAAGCTCCAGGGCGCCTCGACCCCCCGGCCGATGACCCACGATCTGCTGTCGGAGATGCTCGGCGAGCTCGATGTCGAATGCACCCGCGTGTCCGTCACCGAGCTGCGGGAGAACACCTTCTACGCCTCGATCAGCCTTCGCGCCGGCGGGCGCGATCTGGAGATCGACTCTCGTCCCAGCGACGCGCTGGCGCTGGCCGTCCGCTCCGGCGCACCGATCTTCGCCGCCGACGAGGTCATCACCGAATCGGCAATTGAGTTCGAGCACGAGGTTGAGGACACCGAAGAGGTGGTCGAGAAGTTCAAGGACTTTCTGGATCGCGTCACCCCGGAGGATTTCGCCTCCGACGAGTAGGCTCGGGCCCGCGGCCGGCCAGCGCGGACCTGCATCTCGCTAGACGAGGGCCTGTGGCCTAAGCCCGGGCCGGAACCGCGGCCAGCACCCGCTCGATGAGACCGTCGAAGGAGATCCCGGCCGCCTCCGCGGCCTGGGGCAGCAGGCTGGTCTCGGTCAGGCCCGGAATCGGGTTGACCTCGAGCACGTAGAGCTCAGAGGACGCGGCGTCCATCATCAAGTCCACCCGGCCAAATCCGGTGCAGCCGAGCAGCGTGTAGGTTTGCAGGGCGATGCTGGCCGCGCGCGCGGCCACGTCGGCGTCGAGCTCCGCCGGGCAGACGAAGCGGGTGCGGCCGATCTCGTAACGGGACTCGAAGTCATAGAAGTCCTCCTGCTCCGGAACTGCTTCGACGATCGGCAGCGCCTCGGGGCCATCGTCCCCGTCCAGAACCGAGACCGCCAGCTCGCGGCCGAGGACATAGCGCTCGAGCACCACCTTGCGGTCATAGGAGAAAGCGGCCAACAGCGCGGCAGGAACGTCGGCGGCGGTGCGGGCGAACTTGATCCCCAGGGCGGAGCCTCCCCGGGCGGGCTTGACGACGATCGGGAAGGCGAGACGCTCTTCGATGGCGGGCAGCGCCTGCGCTGAGCCGAGCGCCTCGAAGGCGGTCTCGTTAAAGGCGTAGAAGTCGGGCGTGGGGATCCCGTGATCCCGCATGGCGTGCTTGGCCAGCACCTTGTCGGCGGCGCGGATGCAGGCGGATACGCCGGAGCCCGTGTAGGGGATCCCCATCACCTCGAGCAGCTCCTGGACGGTGCCATCCTCGCCGTCGCGCCCATGCAGGGCGATAAAGGCGACGTCCGGGTGCTGAGCGGTCAGGGCGGGAACCAGATCGGGCCCGACGTCCACCGGGAGGACCTCGTGTCCGAGGCGCTCCAGGGCGTCCTGCACCCGGCCCCCCGAGCGCAGGGAGACCTGACGTTCCAGCGAGCGACCGCCCTTCAGGACGGCGATCCGGCTCACCAGTGTGCGGACGGGGGCACTAGCCTCCGTGTCCGCGCTTGGCCGGCAGCCTCAGGACCTTGGCCAGCTCATCCTCGGGTCGCTCAGCGGGGCCGGATGAATCGGCCCCCCGACCGGGAGAGGGCCGCTGGGTGGGGCCGGATGAATCGACCCCCCGACCGGAAGAGGGCCGCTGGGTGGGGCCGGATGAATCGACCTGCCGCTCGGCGCGTGTCCGTCCGGGGACCGAGCTGCGACCGGTCAGCGTGCCGTACATGGCGACCTGCTCGCGCACGACCTCGCCAATCCGGCGGATCCCCTCATGGATCGCCGACTCATCGACGCCGGAGAAGTTCAGCCGCATCGAGGCGGCGCCGCGGCCGTCCACATAGGCGGAGCGACCGGGCACGAAGGCCACCTGCTCACGCAGGGCCCGAGCCAGCAGGTCGGTGGTGTCGATGTACTCGGGCATCGTGGCCCAGATGAACAGGCCTCCCTGGGGATGCGTCCAGGTCGCCTGGCGAGGGAAGTGCTCGGCCAGCGCGTCGAGCATCACGTCTCGCCGCCGCCGGTAGATCTCGACCAGGGAGCGCACGTATCGCTCCCATGGCCCGGACTCGAAGTAGGCGCTGACGAAGTATTGGGACACCGAGGACGAGCACAGGTCCGAGGCCTGCTTGCCGATCAGCATCTTGGCCGTGATTGGAGGCGGGCCGACCGCCCAGCCCAGGCGCACGCCCGGCGAGAGGATCTTGGAGAACGTGCCGGCGTAGATCACAAACTCGCTGTCCAGCGAGTAGAGGGTGGGCAGCGGCTCGCCTTCATAGCGGAGCAATCCGTACGGATTGTCCTCCAGGATGAGCAGCTCGCGCTCGGCGGCGATGCGGACCAGCTCGCGCCGGCGCGTCAGCGACATGGTCACCCCGGCCGGGTTGTGGAAGTTCGGCACCGTGTAGATGAACTTCGGCCGCCGACCCTCGGTCTCGAGCGCCTTCAGGGTGGCCTCGAGCTCGTCGGTGCGAATGCCATCGCGGTCCATCGTCACCTGGACGACGTCGGCCTGGTAGCTGGAGAAGGTGGGAATCGCGCCCGGGTAGGTCGGCGCTTCAGCCACGACCACGTCCCCGGGGTCAAGCAGGGTCTTGCAGACCAGGTCGATGACCTGCTGCCCGCCGGTGGTGACCAGGACCTCGTCGGGGTCGATGTGCATCGCCTCGGCACCCATCACGGTGGTGATGCACTGCTTGACCACCGAGAGCCCCTCCGTGGGCCCGTACTGCAAGGCCCGCGCGCAGGATTCGCCCGCCACCGTGCCCATCAGGGCGGCGTAGGAGTCAGGGGGAAAGGTCGTGGTGTCGGGCAGGCCACCGGCCAGCGAGATCACATCGTCGCGCTCGGTCAGGGCCATCAGATCGCGCATCGCCGATGAGCGCATGACTTTGGTGCGCTCCGCGAACAACGCCGCGTAGCGCTCGATATCGCGTGCCGTGGACCGGGGCCGCCGCGTCCCGGGGGTGGATGGGCGTGGCACTCCTGGGCCGGCGTCGCTCGGACCCGAGCTCACGCTGCCCTCTCGTCTATCGTCACGCCTCGTCACGGTACAGCACGGTGCATCTCGTCTTCGACATCTTCCAGGGGATCGGTATCGCCGCTGCGGTGGGTATTCGGCCCTTTCTGCCCGGCCTTGTGGTCGGAGTGCTGGCCGCCGAGGACGCCCAGATCGACTTCGTCCACAGTGACTTCTCTTTTCTGCAGAGCGCGGCTTTCCTGCTCGTCATGGTGCTCGGGACGGCTGCGCTGGTGTTCGCCGAACGTCGGTTGGGACGCGAGCGCCTGGACAGCGGCCCGATCGCGCTGATCATCGCTGTCGCTGCGGTTGCGCTGGGAGCTCTGTTCTTCGGGGCAGCACTGTGTCGCGGCGGCTACGCGACCTGGCCCGGCCTGATCGGCGGCGTGATCTGCGCGCTCATCGGGATTGCCGCCACGCGGCCCCTGCTGGCCCGGGTCCGGGACCGGCTCGATCCCGAAGCGGCCGCCGCGCTGCCTCTGTTCGCGGAGGGCGCCGCGGTGATCGCCGCCGCACTCTCGGTGCTCCTCCCGCCGGTCGGCATCATCGTTCTGCTGCTCCTCCTGTGGCTGCTGATCGCCGGCCGGGGCCGCGGCGAGCAGAAGTACGCCGGCCTGCGCATCCTCCGCTGAGGGTGGTCCGCACATGAACAGCGCCCAGCCCAAGAAGCTGGTCCTGGTTGTGGTCGACGCGATGAAACCGGCCATGCTCGAGCGGGCCATCGCCGGCGGACGTGCCCCCGCGCTGGCCCGCATCCGCCAGGAGGGGGTCTACGTCGGCGACTGCGTGGCCGCGTTTCCGTCGGTGACGCCGGTCTGCGCGGCCACCATCACCACCGGCGTCGGGCCCGACCGACATCTGATCCCGAGCATGAACTGGTATCACCGCGAGGAGGCCCGTTACATCGAGTACGGCTCGAGCTTCTCGGCCAGCCGTCAGTTCGGTGTGGTGCGCTCGATGACGGACACCGTCTACCGGATGAATGACGAGCACTTGTCGCGCGACGTGGAGACGGTGTTCGAGTCCCTCGACGACATCGACGTCCGCACTGCCGGAACCACCTACCTCATCTACCGCGGCCGCCACCCCCACGAGGTGGCCAACGAGTCCGCCCTGGCCCGGATCGTCACCTCGACGCTGTTTCGGCGCACCATCGATGGGCCGCGCGAGCTCTTCTACGCCGACCTCTACGCCTCCCGCAAGACGGGCTGCCGCGGCCAGCTCGGGCTGCCCGGGGCCCGCGACCAGCACACCGGCTGTGTCGGGGCATACCTGGAAGAGCGTGACCTGTACGACTTCATGCTCTTTTCGCTGCCCGACAACGACGCCTACTCGCATCGCAACGGGCCCCACGCTCAGGTGACGTCGATCGCCGCCGCCGATCGACAGATCGAGCGCCTGATGCACGCCGCCGGCGGCCCGGACGAGTTCCTCGAGACCCATGCCGTGGTCGTCTGCTCAGATCATTCGCAGGCGCCCGTCGAGCGGCGGATCCAGCTCGATCTGGCCTTCGCCGACTTCGATGTCGCCACCCCGAGCCCGTCGCGCTCGATCGGGGCGGAGGTGGCCCTCAGTCCCGCCCAGCGCTCGGCCATGATCTATGCCCTGGACCCCGAGCGCACGGAATCCCTGGTCGAGCGTTCGATCGACGCGGTCAGGGATCTCGAGGGGGTCGATCTGATCATGACCCGGCGGGGCGACGAAGCGGTGGTCCGCGGGCGGCGGGGAGAGCTGCGCTTCACTCCGGGTGGTGATCTGGCCGACCTGCGCGGCGAGCACTGGCACGTCGAGGGGGAGCTCTCCGTGCTGCGGGCCGAGATCCAGGACGGGCGCTTCCTGTCCACCGAGTATCCGGACGCGCTGACCCGCGTCTGGTCGGCTCTGCATTGCCCCAACGCAGGAGAAATACTGCTCTCCGCGGCTCCCGGCTATGAGTTCGTGGACTGGGGCGGATCCGATCACGTGGGCGGTGGTTCCCACGGGAGCCTGCACCGGTCTGACTCATTGGGCGCGCTTTTGTGGTGTGGTACAGGGCCCAGCACGAAGAGCGCGAAGGAGCAGTGGTCGCTGCGCGACGTGACTCCGATGGTGCGTGAGCATTTCGGATTAGGGACGATCTCAACCGATTAGAAACCCGTTAGGCGAACCGCCGCACTAACGAGCCGACCAGAAACCGCCGATACATTGACCGACATGTCCGATGAGCTGACCACCGCTGTCGCGCTGCCGTTCCACCACCGCCTTCGACTCGGTGTCCGCAAGCCGCACAACTGGCTGCAGCTGGGACGCTTCGTCGCCGTCGGGGCGAGCGGTTACGTGGTCAACCTGGCCGTCTTTGCGGCCTGCGTGCACCTGCTGGCGGTCAACTACAAGCTGGCCGCGGTTATCTCGTTTGTCGTCTCGGTGGCCAACAACTTCTGGTGGAACCGCCACTGGACGTTCATGAGCGCCAAGGCGGCCGCGCATCCGGTGTCGCAGGGTCTGCGCTTCTTCGCCGTATCACTCGTCACCTTCGGGTTCAGCTACGTGATCCTGGTCTCGCTGGTGGATGGCGCGGGGATGGCCAAGGTGGTGGCGCAGGCGCTGTCGATCGTCGCCGCCACGCCGCTCTCGTTCATCGGTCAGAAGCTGTGGAGCTTCGCCGCGTAGCGCTTCCGGCGACCCGACCGGTCCTTCGCACTCGCTTTACCGGCCGGCCGGCTGTGGCTCTGGCCGTCCTCTGCCTCGCTCTCCTCGCCGGCCTTGGAGCAGCCTCCCAGGCCGCTGCCGGCACCGCCGTTCCGTTGAGGACCGCGGCCCCGGCCGGGAACCCGGTCCTGGTCAACTCGCTGAACCGCTCGCCCAAGGGCTTCCGGCTCACCGCAGCTCGCGTGCTGGCCATTGCCACGGCCGATCCCCGCGTCCGGGCGCAGCTGCGCAAGTACCGCGGCGCTTTGGCCTACGAGTACACCAAGGGCATTCCCGTGTGGCAGGTGAGCTGGTTCTCCGCCGGGCGCAAGCAGCGGGAGCTGATCCAGGTCTACGTCGACGATCGCACCGCGAGCGTGACGCAGATATGGACCGGGTTTCAGGTTGCCTGGACGATGGCCCGCGGCTATCCCGGCGCCTTTGGTCGACGCTCCAACGCTCTGTACGTGTGGCTTCCGCTCTGCCTGCTGTTCCTGGCCCCGTTCCTGCCGCTTCGCGGGCGCGGCCGGGGGCGCGGGAGCAGCCGCGGGCGCCTGACCCTGCTGCACCTCGATCTGCTGATGCTGCTCGGGTTCTCGATCTCTCTGGCGTTGTTCAACAACGCCGACATCGGCCTGTCGGTCCCGCTCGTCTACCCGTTCCTCATCTACCTGCTGGTCCGCATGTTGCGGCTCGCCTTCGGCCGCGGCGTTCCCCGGGAGCCGCTCAGGGTCAACGTGCCGACCAGCTGGTTGTTCACGGCCGTGGTCTTCCTGATCGGGCTGCGAATCGGTCTCAACATCATGAATTCCAACGTCATCGATGTCGGCTACGCGGGTGTGATCGGTGCCGACAAGTTGATTCACGGCCACCTCCTCTACGGGCTCTGGCCGCATGACAACGCCTACGGGGACACCTACGCGCCCTTCACCTACTTCGCCTATGTGCCCTTCCGGCTCATCTTCGGCTGGAGCGGGCTCTGGGATGCCTTGCCCGCCGCCCACGCCGCCGCCATCTCCTTCGATCTGATCACCGTGGGCGAGCTCTACCTGCTCGGGCGGCGCCTGCGGGGCCACCGCCTCGGCGTGCTGCTCATGTATGCCTGGGTGGCATACCCGTTCACGCTCTTCACGCTGAACTCGAACACCAACGATGCCCTGGTCTCGGCCATGGTCCTCCTGGCCCTGCTCGTCGTGAGCTCTGCGCCGGCCCGCGGGGCGGCGGCCGCCCTGGCCGGCCTGACCAAGTTCGCCCCCTTCGCCCTGGCGCCGCTGTTCTTGCGCGGGACTGGACGTCGGCCGACGGAACGCGCCGCGGCGATCTACATCGTCGTCTTCGGGCTGGTGGTGTTCGCTGCGCTTCAGCCGGTGCTGCTCAATGGCGACCTCGACTACTTCTGGCATGACTCGGTCGTCTACCAGGCCAGCCGTGTGACTCCGTTTTCGATCTGGGGGCTGTGGGGCGAGCTCGGTCCGGTCCACCCGCTGCTCGAGCTGGTGGTCGTGGCGATGGCTGGTCTGCTGGCCTTCATCCCTGCCCGCCGCGGTCCCGTGGAGGTGGCGGCGCTGGCGGCAGCGGTTCTGATCGCCCTGCAGCTGACGGCCAACTACTGGCTCTATCCCTACATCCTCTGGTTCTTTCCGCTCGTCATGGTCGCCCTGTTCGCCGGCCATCCCGAGGATCGGATCTGGCCTCGGCCGGGCGGAGTCCCCGAGCCCGAGGCGCTCGCGGCCGGCGTTCGTGTTGCCGAACCGGCCTGAGTCCGGCGGTCAACCCGGCGCCGGGATCCCGGCCAGCCTGAGCACCAGCTCCAGCCCGTGGCGGCTTCCCGGCGGAGTCATGGGCAACAGCAGCGTGGTCATTCCCAGAGCCAGTCCGCCATCGTCGGCCTCGGCGTTGTCGCCGACCATCAGGGTGTGCTCGGGTTTGGTGGCCAGCGTGGCCAGGGCGGCGCGGAAGATCGCCGGGCTGGGTTTGGCGGTGCCCACCTCGTAGGACATGGTCAGGCGGCGGCCCAGGGAGGCGAACCCGTGCGCACGCAGGATCGGTCCCAGGTCGAAGCCGACGTTGGAGATCAGGCCCGTGAGGACCCCGCGATCCTCGAGCGTGGCGACCACCTCCGCCGCCTCCGCATAGGGGACCCAGCTCTCAGGGCGCAGCAGCTCCGCGTAGAAGGTCGCCGGCAGCCGCGGGTCGGGCCCGGGCACCGATGAGAGCAGTCCGATATAGGCCCGGCGATGGTTCTCGGCGGAGAGGTCTCGCTCGGCGTAGAGCTGCGCCAGAGCCTCGGGAACCTGGCTCGGGTAGGGCCCGCCGGCGATCCCGACCTGGGCGTAATCCGCGGCCAGGCGCTCAATCTCTTCCCGGTGGGGGCTCAGGCCGAGCTCACGCAGTGCCGCCGCCATCATGTTCTGCGGCGGAGCAGGCATGAACAGCGTGCCGGCGAAATCAAACAGCACCGCGTCCAGGCGGCGGCTCATCAGGCGCTCCCCAGGTTCGGGGCGGCCTCCAGCACTTGTTCGATGGCCGTGGCGCGCATCGGCGCGGCGGCGGTGGTGATCAAGACACCTTGCAGCCATGGATCTTCATCCGAGGTCTCGAAGCGGACCGGCATCTTGGTTCGCATCGCGGCCACGGCCAAGTCGCGGCGCACCCCGATCACTCCTCCACGCGGGCCGGTCATCCCCACATCGGTGATGTACGCCGTGCCCCCGGGCAGAATCCGGGCATCGGCGGTGGGTACGTGGGTGTGGGTCCCGACCACCGCTGTCACCCGCCCGTCCAGATGCCAGCCCATACCCACCTTCTCGCTGGTCGCCTCGGCGTGCATGTCGACCAGCAGATGGTCCACCCGCCCCTCCAGCGCCTCCAGTACCGCATCGGCCTCCAGGAAAGCGGGACGGCCGGCGTCCATGAACAGATTGCCCGACAGGTTCAGAACCCCGAGGCGTACGTCTCCCTGCGAGACGATGCACCAGCCGTGTCCCGGCTGGGTGCGCAGGAAGTTGGCCGGGCGCAGGATGCTCTCCTGCTCATCCAGGTAGGTGAAGATCTCCCGCTGGCGGTAGGTGTGATTGCCCAGCGTGATCACATCGACTCCGGCCCGAAAGATCTGATCGGCGATCTTGGGCGTGATCCCGATGCCGCCGGCCGCGTTTTCGCCGTTGACGACCACGAAGTCAGGCGCCAACCGCTCGCGCAGGCCGGGCAGCAGCGTGAGCAGGGTGCGTTTGCCCAGTCCGCCAACGACGTCGCCGATGAACAGGATGCGGACCGACTTATCTGTTTCTCCGTGGGTCAGGCAGCGCATACTTCCAGCTTGTGGCTCAAACCAGCACCCCCTGATGCGTTTCCGGGTACCTAAGCGCCTCCCGGGCCGGCTCTCTGGGGCCACATCAAGGCCAGATGAGCCACTCACCGCCCCGCAGCCCAGGGCCGAGAGCGCCTCCGCGGGTCACGGGCCGAGGACGGCTGCACCGGAGATGCCAGTCCCGACGCCGGTCGCTCCGATGATCGTGCCCCGGTGGGTCCAGATGGTCATGCTGCCGCTGGCCCTGCTCGGCCTGTGGGCTCTGGCCCGCGCCGCCGGGTCGGTGGTGCTGATCTTCATCGTGGCCAGCATGATCGCCCTGATCCTGAATCCGCTGGTTCGGCGCCTGGCGCGGCGCATGCCCCGCGGGCTGGCCATCCTGGCCGTCTACCTGGGCGGCCTGCTGCTCGTGGCGGTGATCGGCTACCTGCTGGCCAGCCCGGTCAGCAGCCAGGTGACGAACTTCAGGCACAACCTGCCCAGCATCATCGCCGGGGCCAACCGGGATCTCGCCGACATCCAGCGCTGGCTGACCCAGCAGGGACTCAACATCCATATCCAGCGTCAGGGTCAGACGGCCTTGGACACCCTGCAGACTGATGTGGCCAAGCGCTCGAGCACGATCATCACCTTCTCCCGGGACCTGCTCTCAGGGCTCGTGACGATCGGGTTCGACCTGGTCCTGATCCTGGTGCTCTCCATCTACCTGCTCATCTACGGGCGGCAGATCGGAAGTCTGGTCCGCTCGATCATGCCCTCCGGGGACGGGACTCCGGAGGACGATTACCCGCTTCTGGTCCAGCAGGCGGTTTCCGGCTATGTGCGGGGCCAGCTGCTGTTCAGCCTGATCATGGGGGCCAGTGCCGCGCTGGCCCTGACCATCTTCGGCCTGCTGGGGATTTTTCCCGACGGCGAGCACTACGCGGTCTTCCTCGGTGCCTTCTACGGCCTGATGGAGTTCATCCCCTACATCGGTCCGATCATCGGCCCCGTGCCCGCCGTCCTGTTGGCCCTGTTTCAGGACCCGATCAGTGCGGTGTGGGTGATCCTGCTGTTCGTCGCGCTCCAGCAGCTCGAGGGCCACGTGGTCGCCCCGCAGGTGTTCCGCATTTCGCTTCGGATCAACCCGATCCTGATCATCCTCGCCCTGCTGATTGGCTACCAGCTCTATGGCATTGTCGGCAGCCTCGTCGCCCTGCCGGTGATCGCGGTAATCCGTCAGACGGTGGTCTACCTGCGCCGCCACCTCGTGTTCGAGCCCTGGGCGGTGCTGGGGGCCGGGGCCGGCGTGGGGGTCCTCAGCTCCGGCCCGGACCGATGTCCGGAGTGTGGCCAGCCCTCGGCCGGTGGTGATGCCTTCTGCCGGTCCTGCGGCGCGTCGCTCCAGGCGGGCGTGCGCAGTCCGGGCTGAGCCCCGGGTCGCGGCTCTGGCCGCTGCGCGGCCAGCCTCTACGGGGTTACGGCTTCCAGGTGAAGGTGGTCATCGCGCCCGCCGGAAGCTTGGCCGCGAAGTAACGATGACCCTCCTGGACACTGAAGCTGATTGCCTTGGCTGCGCCGTTGTAGGCCACCAGCACTTCGCTTCCGTCCGGGTTGCGGAAGGCCACGTCGTCGAGGCCGCGGCTGGCGATGTCCGCCCCCACGAAGGGGTACGCGTAGGAGACGAAATTGTTGGAGGCGATGCGCACGGCGCCGGGGCGCACGAATTTCGACAGCTGGCCCAGGTCGTAGTAGTCGGGCCCAAAGGTCACGTTGTCGGTGGCGGGGTCGATGGTCACTATGCCCCGGCAGGCATGGCATCCATTGTTCGGTGCCTCGACCGGCCCGCCGTGGGTATCGAGGGCCAGGTTCCAGAGCTCGATCCCGGTGGCCCAGTTGCGCAGGCTGGCGATCTCGAGCTCCGGGACGGGGAAGTGGAGCGACCCCGGGGCGCACTCGGATTCGATCTGCTCCAGCCTGGGATTGATCTGGTGCAGTGTGGCCATGACCGTGGGCGAGCCGTAATAGCAATGGGTGGCAAAGCCCGCGAGGTCGGCCGCGGCCGGGCTGGCCAACACCGTGCTGCCGAATCGGGCCGCGCCGATCCAGATGCCATCGTCCGCGAAGATCCCCGGGTGCAGATGGGCGGCACTGAGCGCGGGGGTCAGGTAGGTGGCGATGAAGCCGGCCTCCTGGGCGGCGGTCCACGCCATACCGGGATATGTGGACTGCTGGCCGGGCTCGTTCTGCGGCGTTATGGCCGCGACGGAGACGCCCTGCCGGGCGTAGGCCTGTAGGAAGCGCACGAAATACTGGGCCAGGGGCGCGTAGGCCTGGGGCAGGAGACGACCGCCGTTACCCCAGTTGCCCATGGCGTCATTGGTCTTCATCCAGCCCGGCGGGCTCCAGGGGGTGGCTTGGACAAACGGCCGCTCGGCCAGCGCGATCGCCTGGCGCAGGACGGGGATGATGTAGGGCAGGTCGTGGGCGATCGAGAACTGACTCAGGGTGGGGTCGGTCTGACCGTGGTGCTGGTCGTCATAGGAGTACGCGTAACGCTGGGAGGTGAAGTCCGAGGCGCCCATGGGGACGCGGATCAGGTTCAGGTTGATCCCTGTGGGTCCGAACAGATGGCGCAGCAGCCAGGCCCGAGTTCCGGGGCGCAGCTGGGTTCCGATCAGCCACGCCGAGGTGTCGGTCATGGCCCCGCCCGCTCCTCGGAAGTGCTGATAGCGGGTCCGGTTGTGGACCGTGATCACGGGTCCTGACCGTGGCGCCTGGCTGGAGAAACGCACACCCGGTCGCGGAGCGAGCGCCTGGTGAAGACCGGGGTTGGTCTGCACGACCTTGACCCTCGGTCCGAAGGTGATCGGTCCCGCGGGCGCCTTGGCCACTGTGGGGCTCGATTTGGCGCCCGCCGGACCCGCGCCGCCCAGTCCGCCCACGCCGGCCAGCAGCATGCTCAGGCCGATGAGCACCCACCCCCGTGCTGTACCCGCTCCCCTCATGCGCGTCTTTCTACAGCAACCCTCGGTCAGGCCTTCGTCGACGAGGCGGTTTCCGGGTTAGCGCTGGCCGGTGCTGCGCTGGAAGAGCACGAAACAGATGGCGGCCACGATCAGCGCCACCACCGGCAGCGTAAGGCCGATCACGCCGACAATCGCGAACACCAGGCTCACGACTCCGATCGCTCCGGCCGCACCGCCGATCTGCACCAGGCGGTAGGCCCGCTGCTCACGCGCTCGGCGCGGTGTGTACCCGCGGCGTCGGTCCAGGTTGCTCATCGTCTGACAAGCCTACCGAGTGGTGCCCCGGTACGGTTGGGGTATGGCCGATCCCGCGCCGCATCACCTGCTGATCTACGACTACGTTCCGGACATGGCGCAGCGCCGCGGCCCCCACCGGGAGGCCCATCTGGAACGGATTGCTGCTGAGCGAGCGGCGGGGCATCTGGTCTCGTCGGGCCCGTTTGATCCCCCCACCGGCGCGGCGTTGCACTTCCGGGGCGTCGATCGCGAGCACGTGGCGGCGTTCGTGGCCGCCGACCCCTACGAGCTGGCCGGGCTGATCACCTCCTGGCGAGTCGAGCGCTGGAACCTGTCCTAACGGTGCGCATCGGCGCCGAGGAGCCGTTCTGGGCCGGTATGCTCGAATGACCCTTATGCCCTTTCCGCAGACCCGCCTGCGCCGGCTTCGGGCCACCCGCGCGCTTCGCGGCCTGGTCCGGGAGACGCGCCTCGATCCGGCGGACTTCGTTTACCCGATGTTCGTCGCCCACGGCCTGGATCGCCGCGAGCCGATCGAGGCCATGCCCGGCATCGACCGCCTGTCCATCGCCCACGCCGTGGCCGAGGCCGGCGAGGCTCACGCCCTGGGTATCCCTGCCGTGCTCCTGTTCGGCTTGCCCGCCACCAAGGACGAGGAGGGCTCCGGGGCCTGGGACGATGAGGGCGTGGTCCAGTTGGCCACCCGGGCCATCAAGGAGGCCCACCCCGATCTGCTCGTCATCACTGATCTTTGTCTGTGCGAGTACACCAGCCACGGACACTGTGGGGTGCTGCGCCGGCCGGATGCCTCAGGCACGGCCTGGCGCGAGGACGTGGTCGACAACGACGCCACGCTCGAGCTGCTCTCGCGGACCGCGGTCTCTCAGGCTCGGGCCGGAGCTGACCTGATCGCCCCCAGCGACATGATGGACGGCCGGGTGGGGTCCATCCGGGGCGCGCTGGATGACGAGGGCTTCACGGGCACTCCGATCATGGCCTACTCGGCGAAGTTCGCCTCGGCCTTCTACGGGCCGTTCCGCGAGGCGGCCGACTCGACTCCCGCGTTCGGTGACCGGCGCAGCTATCAGATGGATCCGGCCAACGCCCAGGAGGCGCTGCGCGAGACCCTGCTCGACGTCGAGGAGGGTGCCGACATCGTGATGGTCAAGCCCGCCCTCCCCTACCTGGACGTGATCCGTCGCATCAAGGATGAGACGGCCATGCCGGTTGCCGCCTACAGCGTCAGCGGCGAGTACTCGATGCTCAAGGCGGCTGCGGCCGCCGGCTATCTCGACGAACGGACCGCCGTGCTCGAGGCCCTGACCTCGATCCGTCGCGCCGGAGCCGACATCGTCATCACCTACTTCGCGAAGGAGGCTGCGCTATGGCTCAGCTAGACGCATCTGGGACCGTTCCCGCGCAGCGCAGCCAGCACGGGCCGAAGCTTCGGAGCCGTAAGCAGGGTGCCGCGATCGCGCTTGACGATCTCGACAGGCGCCTGCTCAACCTGATGCAGGGCCGCTTTCCCGATCGCCCTTCGCCCCTACCAGGCCGTGGCCGGCGAGGCCGGGATCAGCGAGGAGGAGGTCCTGTCCCGGGTCCAGCGCCTGCTCGACGAGCGGATCATCCGCCAGGTCACTCCGATCTTCGACACCCGCGCCCTGGGCTACTCCTCGATGCTGGTCGCGGCCAAGGTCGATCCGGAGAACCCGTGGCGGGCGGCCAACATGATCAACGCCCACCCCGGGGTGTCGCACAATTACCTGCGCAACCACGAGTTCAACATCTGGTTCACCATCGCCACGGAGCCCGATTCGCCGCTGGGCCTGGAGGGCACGCTTCAGGTCCTGGCCGAGCTGGCCGGCGCCGAATCGGTCCGTCAGCTGCCCACGCTGAAGCTGTTCAAGATCCGCATGGACCTGGAGATGGAGGCCGGCACGGAGGCCCTGGCCACCGCGGCCGAGGCCGCCGAGCCCGCCGAAACCGAGGCTCAGCCCTACGACGAATTCGACCGTGCCGTGATCCGGGCCACCCAGGGCGACATGCCTGTCGTCTCTGAGCCCTACGCCCCCGCGGCGCAGGAACTCGGCCTGTCCCAGGAGCGCCTGCTCGAGCACCTGCGGGGCATGCAGGAGCGCCGGCTTCTGCGCCGGGTGGCGGCGATCCTGTTCCACCGCCGGGCGGGATTCAGCGCCAACGGCATGGGCGTCTGGAAGGTCCCGGACGAGCAGATCCTCGAATTGGGCATGCGGATGGCCTCCTTCCGGGGCATCTCGCACTGCTACCAGCGCCCCACGTATGCCGACTGGCCCTACTCGGTGTTCACCATGGCCCACGGCCGCTCCAAGGAGGAGTGCGACGCGATCCTCGACTCGATCGCCGCTCGACACCGGGATCGAGGAGCGGGCCACGCTCTACTCCTCGACCGAATTCAAGAAGATCCGACTGCTCTACTTCACCGACGATTACCGCGCCTGGGAACGCGAGCACGCCGGCGTGTGAGCGCCGCCGCGCCGGACACCACTCGCTCGGCAGAGCTCTACGCCCGAGCGCTCGCCCTCATGCCCGGGCGGGGTCAATTCCCCGGTGCGGGCGATGCGCTCGATCGGGCGCGATCCGATCTTCATCGCCTCGGGGAAGGGGGCGATGCTCACCGATGTCGACGGCAACCAGTACGTCGACTGGGTCTGCTCCTGGGGGCCGCTCATCCTGGGCCACGCCGAGCCCGCGGTCGTGCGCGCCGTGCGCGAGGCGGCGCAGCGAGGCACCACCTACGGCGCGCCCACCGCAGGTGAGGTTGAACTGGCCGCGGCCGTGGCCGGGCGCATTCCCTCGGTCGAGATGCTGCGGATGACCTCATCGGGGACCGAGGCGACGATGAGCGCCATCCGGCTGGCCCGAGCGGTGACCGGGCGCGAGCAGGTGCTGAAGTTCGCCGGCGCCTACCACGGCCACGTGGACGGCCTGCTGGCCGAGGCCGGCTCCGGGCTGGCCACACAGGGCATTCCCGCCAGCCCGGGGGTGCCGGCGGCCGCCGCGGCCGCCACCGTGATCGTCCCCTGGAACGACCCTGATGCCCTGCGTGCCGCGGCCGAGCGCCAGCCGCTGGCCGCCATTCTGGCCGAGCCGGTGCCGGCCAACATGGGTCTGGTGCCGCCCGAGCCGATGGCTTCCTCGAGCTGCTGCGCGACGCGGCCAATGCCACCGGCGCGCTGCTGGTCTTCGACGAGGTCATCAGCGGTTTCCGGGTCGCCCGCGGCGGAGCCCAGGAGCTCTATCGGGGTCACTCCCGACCTCACGATCCTGGGCAAGATCATCGGCGGGGGGCTCCCCGCCGCCGCCTACGGTGGCCCGCGCGCGCTGATGGAGCGGATCGCCCCCGCCGGCGACGTCTATCAGGCCGGCACGCTCTCGGGCAACCCCCTGGCGGTGGCCGCGGCGCTGGCCACTCTGGACCAGCTCGACCCTCGCGGCCTACAGCGTCTGGCCGCGACCACCGAGGACGCTGGCCGGGGGCATCCGCGAGGGCGCCGATGAGACGGGCGTTCCCGTGCAGATCAAGAGCCTGCCCGGCCTGATGACCGTTTTCTTCACCTCCGGCTCGGTCCACGACTACCCCGGAGCGGCCGGCTGTGATCTGGATGCCTACGCGGCCTGGTGCCGGGAACTTCTGGCCCGCGGCGTCTACCCACCGGCGTCGCAGTTCGAGGCCTGGTTTCCGTCCCTGGCCCATACGGCTGAGCATGTGGCGAGCACACCGTGGCTGCGGCCCGCGAGGCGTTCGCCGAGGTGGCCGCACGATGAGGAGCGCGGCCGACGGGCAGCGGGCTCTGTACGCCGAGCTCGCAGGCAGAGGGGGAGACTGCTGGCCGCCGCGCTGTGCGCACCCTCTCCGGGCCGAGCGGACGGAGAACGGCCCCGGACCGGCCCAGCAGGCGGCGGCGGGACCGCGGGCCAGCGGGCGCGAGCCCGAGTACGAGCTGCTGCTGGAGATGATCCACGAGGGCACCCGCCTGCATTACGGACACCCGCGCGTGTTCGCCACCGATGACGCCGACCTGCGCGCTGCTGCTTGGCGACCGGCTCTACGCCGCTGGGCTGGCCCGCCTGGCCGAGCTCGGCGACCTCGAGGCGGTGGCCGAGCTGGCCGACCTGATCTCGCTCCAGGCCCAGGCTCAGGCCCGTCAGGACCCGGAGCTGGCCGCGGCGGTCTGGGCGGCCGGGGCGCGGGCGATCGGCTGGGGCGGCGGTCCCGAGCACGAGGCGGCCAAGGCGCTGGCCCGCTCGGAGGATCCCTCCGCCCAGGCGGCCCTGCTGCGGGCCGCCGGCCGCGCGGGCGCGTGACTGCCGAGCACCGACGACGGTACGCTTATGCCTCGTGAATTACAGCTTAGCCGCCCTTGATCGAGGCGCCAGTGGAAGACAGACACAAAGCGGGAAAATCGAAATACACAGCCGACCGGCAGATGCCGGGCGCCTTCGAGGGCGAGACCGTCACCCGGCGGCGCTTCATGGGCGGCGTGACGCATACGCGCCGGCGGCGTGGCCGCGGCGGCTTTCGCGCCTGCCCGCGCTGGGCTTCGCGCTGGGCCCGCTGTTCAGCCGCGTGCCCTTCGACTGGCAGCCGATCGGGCCGCCCGCCGACTTCCCCGACCGACACCTACACCGTCCGGGTGATCACCGATCGTTCAGGGGATCGGCGAGGCTGGCAAGTCGATCGCCTACGTCCGCACGCGCAACCCGGCCATCGACACCGAGCCCGAAGATCAGTACAACCACTTCGTCGCCCTCTCCTCGCGCTGCATGCACCTGGGCTGCCCGGTCCGCTTCGTCGCGGCCGCCGCGCGCTTCATCTGCCCGTGTCACGGCGGCGTCTACGACTTCCGCGGCATGGTCGCCGGCGGTCCGCCGGTCCGCCCACTGGACCGCTTCTACACCCGCGTGAACCCGACCACCGGCCTGGTCGAGATCGGGCCGCGCTACTCGGTCAACTCCGAGCTTCAGCGCTTCTCGCCGCGTGACCCCGGCCAGCCGCTGGACGGCATCGGGCAATATCTGTACCCGGCCCGGTTCGACACCTCCGTTCTCCCCGGCAAGTGAGCATGACGAGATCCTGATGCCCAAGCTTCCCGCCCCTCCGCTTCCCAAGATTCTCCAGCCCCGGCCCAAGCGCCCGGGTCAGAACGGCAACGGCAACGGCTCGATGACCCCGGTCGAGACCGGTGTCGAGGCCGGGATCACCGTCGTCGACTGGATCGACGAGCGCACCTCGCTCTCGCCCGGCATCCGCTGGCTGCTGTTCCGCAAGGTCCCGCAGGGGGATCAACTGGTTCTACACGCTGGGCTCGGCGACCATGTTCGCCTTCCTCAACCAGGCGGTGACCGGCGTCTTTCTGGCCATGTTCTACCGGCCGGACGCCTCGCGGCGGGGCCTACGAATCGGTCCGCTACATCACCGACGACGCGTTCCTGGGCCAGCTCGTCCGGGCCATGCACAAGTGGGGCGCCTCGGTGATGATCATCCTGATCTTCCTGCACATGGCGCGGGTGTTCTTCTTCGGCGCCTACAAGTACCCGCGCGAGCTGACCTGGATCATCGGCGTCGTGCTGCTGATCCTGACCCTGGCCATGGGCTTCACCGGCTACCTGCTGCCCTTCGATCAGCGCTCCTACTGGGCCACGATCGTCGGCGTGAACATCAACGGCACGGGCCCGTTCATCGGCCCCTACCTGTCCGACTTCCTGCGCGCCGGGCCGGAGTTCGGGGCCACCACGCTGTCGCGGTTCTACGCCATCCACATGATGCTGATCCCGGGGCTGATCGCCGCCCTGATCGGCGCTCACCTGTACCTGATCACCAAGCTCGGCATCTCCGCGCCGCCGTGGATCAAGGCCGAGGAGGAGACCGAGATGCGTGAGGCCCGCGTATGAACCAGGCCGAGAAGGAGGCCTACCTCCGCGACTACTCGATCCTGAAGAACGAGGGGAAGCCGTTCTTCCCCTACGCGGTGGCCAAGGACTCGATCATGGCCGTGATCGTGATGATCGTGATCATCTTCCTGGCCGCGATGTTCGGCGCCGAGCTCGGACCCAAGGCAGATCCGACCACTACCACCTACGTCCCGCGCCCCGACTGGTACTTCTACTTCCTGTTCGAGGTCCTGCGGGTGATGAAGAACGTCCCCAAGTTCACCGACATGGCCACGATCGGCGTGCCGACCATCTGCATGATCCTGCTCTTCCTGCTGCCCTTCTACGACCGCAGCCCGGAGCGCCGGATCGAGCGCCGGCCGGTCGCCCTGGTGGCCGGACTGGCCACGATCTTCGCGATGGCCTACCTGACCTACTCGGGCGCCGACCACCGGTTCCCCGAACTCGGTCGACATGAAGCCGCCGGCCAGCCTGACCGCCGCCCAGAAGGCCACCTTCACGGCCGGTGAGGTGGTGGTCGGTCAGTCAGGCTGCCTGGCCTGCCACGTGATCGGCGAGAACGGCAACAACGGGCCCGGGCCGGCCCTGACCCACGTCGGGTCGATCCTGCGCCCGGCGGCCATCGCCTCGACGCTGCGCAACCCGACGGCACCGATGCCGTCGTTTGCCGGGCTGGCCAAGCAGTACCCCCAGAAGTTCCAGAACCTGGTCAACTTCCTGTCCGAGCTCCAGTAGGCCGCGGGGTCGTGACGGCGAGCACCCCCGCCCCGGGCACGCCGGGGACGCTGGCCGAACCCCAGGTCCGGGCCATGTTCGACCGCATCGCCGGTGTCTATGACCGTATGAACGCGGTCATGACCGCCGGCCTGCATCACCAGTGGCGCCGGCGCGCGGTCGACCTGGCCGGCGTTGGCCGCAGGCGACCGGGCTCTGGACGTGGCCACCGGAACCGGTGACCTGGCCTTCGAGCTGGCTCGCCGGGTCGCGCCTGGGGGGTCGGTGGTGGCCGCCGACTTCTCGGAGGGGATGCTCGAGCTGGCCCGGGCCAAGCTCGCCCAGGCCGAGCTCCCGGCTGGGGTCAGAGTGCGCTTCGAGACCGCCAACGCGCTGGCCCTGCCCTACGCCGATGACAAGTTCGCCGCCGCCACCGTCGGCTTCGGCGCCCGCAACTTCTCCGACCTGGGCCAGGGACTGGCCGAGATGACCCGGGTCGTGCGACCCGGGAGGGCGGGTCGTGGTGCTCGAGATCACCACCCCGACGCGTCCGCCGCTGTCGACCTTTCTCGAGGTCTGGTTTGACCATCTCGTTCCGGCGCTGGGGAGGCTGGCCGGGGACTCCGACGCCTACAGCTACCTGCCCAACTCGGTGCGGCGCTTTCCGCCCCCGGAGGCTCTGGCCACGCTCATGTGGCAGATGCGGGCTCCGCGACATCAGCTATGTGCTGACCGCAGGCGGGATCATCGCGCTGCATGTCGGGCACGGTGCCCGCATGAGCGCGGTCGAGGCCGTGGTCCAGGCTGGCGGCGCCCCCGCGTCACGGCTCATGGACCGTCTCGACGAGCGCATGGCCGCGCTGGCCTGCGCCTACGGACCCGCAGCTGGCCCGCCTGGGCGGCGACACCCTAGCCGCCGGGGGAAAGCGCCTGCGCCCGCTGCTGGTCTTCCTGGCCGCGGGCACGCCGCCGCCGGAGACGGAAACGCTGCTCAGCGCCGCGGTGGCCGTCGAGCTGGTTCATAGCGCCACCCTGGTCCACGACGATGTCCTGGATGGTGCGGCTCTGCGCCGGGGGCGCCCCACCGTGGTCGCCAGCGCCGGACGACACTTGGCCACCGCGACCGGAGACCTACTCTTCTCCCGCGCCTTCGCCGAGTTGGCCGCCACGGGTTCCGAGGCGATGGTCCGCGCGCTCTCCCGAGCCAGCTCGGGCTTGGCCGCGGGCGAGCTCATGCAACGCGAGGACGCCTATCGGGCTGTACCGGAGGAGCGCTACCTGGAGCGCTGTCGATTGAAGACCGCGGTCCTGTTCCGCGCCGCCTGTGAGCTGGGCGCGCTGGAGGGCCGAGGGTCGGTTGAAGCGGTCGGCGCGTTCGGCGAGCAGATCGGCATCGCCTTCCAGATGCTCGACGATGTCCTTGACGTGTCGGGTCCCCCGGAGCGCACCGGCAAACCCCGCGGAACCGATCTCCTCGACGGGACCGTGACGCTTCCGCTGCTGATTGCCCGCGAGCGCGACCCGGACCTGGCCGCCCTCGATCCGCGGACCATCGATCGACCCGGGCGAGGCCGAGCGCGTGTGCGACCGGATTGCCGGCACCGGGGCCCTGGAGTCTGTCCGCGAGCGGGCTCTGGGGCTGATCGCCACTGCCAAGGCGGCTCTTGCCGGGTTTGCCTGACCGTCAGAGGATGGCGCTCGAACTGGTGGCCGAGGGCGTGGTGGCCCGCTACGCGTGACGCGCGGGCGCGGGCGCGGGCGCGGGCGAGGGCGCGAGCGGGCGAGGGCGCGGGCGGGCGGCTAGAAGTCTTCGGGAAGAATCAGATCGCTTTGCAGCGCGGCGGTGAAGCGATCGATCTCTTCGGCCATGTTGGCCTGGGTCAGGCGTCGTAGGTCGGCGAGCATCTCGGCCAGACCTTCGTCCAGACGCTCCTCGAACTCATCGACCTGGGTCTGATCAAAGACGCCTTCGGTCAGCCAGTCGCAGTTCGGGCAGTGGAGGGTCAGCTCCCAGACGCCGCCCGCCGTCTCGCCCCACTGCACCGGCTGGACGAGGTCGGACTGGCACTGGGGGCAGGCGTGTAGGCCGGGGCCGACCTTCTCGTCAACCGAGAATCGCACGACTTCGATCGCTCGCCCGCTGGGCAGAACGATCCGTCGAATGGAGTGGGTATCGCGACGCTGGCTCATTGCTTCCTCGAGCCAGATATCGGCGGTTGTGAACATGAGCTTGAGGGGCAGTCCAGCCCGACTGGACGCATCGACCGCTACGCTTGGTGGCCCCGTCTCGGAGGCCCAAGCAAATGTTCCGTAGTCCCGTAGTCGACGCAATAGTCATTCTGGTGATCGCGCTGCTCATCCTGGGGCCGAAGCGTCTGCCTGAATTGGGCAAGGGCCTCGGGCGCGGCATGCGAGAGTTCAAGGAAGGCATCACCGGCGATTCCAAGGAAGAGGACCGCCCGGCGATCTCCTCCTCATCGCCCGCGCCGGGCAGCGCCTCCCCGACCGAGGAGGCTCCGGCTCAGGAGCGGAGCTCGGCCGAGGTCGGCTCAGAGCGCCCCCGCTAGCAGTGCCTGCCCAGAGCGGATCAGCCGCGCCGCCCCGCGGCGCGCGAGCGCTCGGCATCGGCGAGGACAGCGACTAGTCCATGCCGCGCATTATTCGCCCGGTCGGCCACGAGGATCGGCTGAGCGTCGTAGACCACCTCGACGAGCTCCGCTCTCGGCTGATCATCTGCGCCGCTGCGCTGGTCGTCGCCTTCGCGATCTGCTTCGTCGGCAACCACACGTTGCTGAACCTGCTCAACCGCCCGCTGCCGTCGCTGTCCCATCAGCAGGCCAACCACCTGAGCGGCCTGACCACCGATTCGGTTCGTGCTTCACGCGACTTCGCGCAGGCCGGCGGGCTGATGCATCAGCTCTCGATGTCCAGCCACCTCGCCGCCTCTGACCGAGCGCTGCTGTCCGCGATCGCCAACAAGCTCGCAGCTGCCGCCCACGCCCTGCCTCAGTCCACGCCCCGCAATGTGCCCATCACGATCGGAGTGGGTGAGCCGTTCACCACCACCGTGACCGTGAGCTTCTACTTCGCCCTGCTGCTCGCCCTGCCGGTGCTGCTCTACGAGGCCTACGCGTTCATCATCCCCGCTCTGAGCGCGCAGGAGCGACGGCTGGTCCTCCCGATCATGCTCGCCGCTCCGGTGCTGTTCGTGATCGGGGTGGTGTTCACATATCTGATCGTCCTTCCGGCCGCGGTCAAGTTCCTCCAGGGCTACAACCAGGACGAGTTCAACTCGCTTGTCCAGGCCAAGCCCCTGTACTCGTTTGAGGTGCTGACCATGGGAGCGATCGGGTTGGCATTTCAGATGCCCATCGGCCTGCTCGGGCTCCAGCGCGCGGGCATCATCAACGGCAGCACCCTGACCCGGAACTGGCGCTACGCTACGGTGATAATCGCCGTCATCGCGGCGGCTATGCCAGGGGCAGATCCAGTGACCACCGCGCTGGAGACTGCGCCCCTGGTGATCCTCTTCCTGGCCAGTATTGTGATGCTCAAGATCGCCGATCGACGTGACGCCAAGCGAGCGCTGGCCGATCTCACCGAACTCGACGGGGAGAGCTGACCGCCTTGCTGTTTGACCTCCGCAGCCGCGGTCGCCGCCGCACCGTGCAGTTCGTCTACCTCGGCCTGGCCCTGCTCATGGGCGGCGGCTTGGTCCTGTTCGGCGTCGGGGCGGGCAACGGCAACGGCGGCCTGCTCAACGCCTTCACCGGCAACGGCTCGGGCAACTCTCAGGGCTCCGTGCTCAGCCAGGCCGAGAAGACGGCCGTGAAGGCCACCCAGCGTAATCCGACCAGCCCCGCCGCCTGGTCCTCGCTGATCGCCGCCCGCTGGGAGAACGCCACCGCCGGGAGCAACTACAACGCGACAACGGGCAACTTCACCGCCTCGGGCAAGAAAGAGCTCGCCGCCACCACGAGCGCTTGGCAGCGCTACACCCAGCTGACCAAGACCCCGAACTCCGACCTGGCCACCCTGGCCGCCCGCGCCTACGCTCATCTGAACGAGTACCCCGCCGCGGCAAATGCCTGGGAGATCGTCTCCGCGGCCAACCCCACCTCGGCCAAGGGCTTCGAGTGCCTGGCCGTCTCGGCCTACGCCGCCCAGCAGACGCGTAAAGGCGACCTGGCTCTGGCCAAGGCCCTGACCCTGGTCCCGAAGTTGAGCCAGTCAACCCTGAAGACTCAGGTTCAGGCGGCCAAGACCACACCGTCGATCGCCCAGGGCTGCTGAGTCTTCGGGCAGCTGGCCCCTGTGCCGGCGGTCCCCACGGGCGTGACTCGAAGAGAATTTGTGGCCGCACCGGGCAGAATTCCACTCCGAGTCGCTCTGGGTAACATCGAACGCCCCCCAGGGCCGTTAGCTCAATTGGCAGAGCAGGGGACTCTTAATCCCAAGGTTGGAGGTTCGATTCCTCCACGGCCCATTTTCGAAAGCCCGAGTTAGGCGGGGTTTTTCGTGTGTTCGGGACCGGTGGCATGGGTGAATATGTCCCCAGAGAAGGTTCGTAAGCGACGGTCGCGCTTGGCTGGCGCTTGCCCTCGGTCGCATGCGGACGTCGCCTTGACTGCAGGCGCCGGCGGGCTACTGGGACGGGTAGTGGCTCAACAGACACAGCACGAGAGGCGCCGCAGCGTCGATTACGTGGTCGCCCTGACGCGGCTGTTCATCGAGGCGTTCAACGCGCGTGACTACGAGGCGGTGCGGGCGCTCGTCTTGGGCGACGTGGAGCTGCGCGGTCCCAACGGCTCCTCCCTGCGCGGACATCCGGCGGCGAGCGAACTGCTCGAGACGGCCAGCCACCTCGACCTACTGGTCGTGCGCACCGCGCTCGAGGGGGTCGAGCCCGACGACGGCGGGGTGCAGGTGAACGTGCCGATCCGTGAGCTCGCGCGCGGGGAGGAGTTGTTCCGCACCGCGGTCTTCCGCGTGCGCGAGGGCGCCATCACCAGCTTTGAAAACGCTCGGGATGGACTGAGCCTCGTCAACGGGACGCTTAGCGAGGCGTGAGTGGGGGCGCGGTCGACGGCGCTGTGACCACGCCCGTCTGTCCTGCGGGATGTGCCAGGAAGCCGAGCAGCTGCGGCCACAGGCGGGCGTGCGCGTTGGCGTTGGCGAGAAGCGTGCTGCCCTGGCCGGCGGGCTCGTCGAGGTCGGAAAGGATTCCACCCGGCTGGTAGGGCACCAGAAGGTTGACGAAATGCCCGGCGCCTTCATACCGGTACAGCACGTGGGGGTAGGCAAAGCGCGCAGCGGTGAGCTGGTTCTCGATCCGCAGCGCGTAGGCGCAGGAGGTCCAGACCTGATCGTCGGTGCCGCAGTCCAGGAACACCGGACCGCGGATGTCCTGAACCGGGATGCTCGCCGCGGGATCATCGGCCCGCACGTTCGGGCTGACGATCGCGCGGGTGTACGGCACGGGCCGGCCGTGCAGCGTCCAGGCGGCTGACCCGGGGCCGGGGTAGGAGCCGAAGGAGACGTCGCTGGGTGAGCTGGCGATCACCCCGTGCACGAGCGTCGGGTAGTGCGCGCCAAGCAACAGCGCCGCTTCGCTGCCACGCGATCCGCCGAGGACATATGTCTGGCCCTTGAGCGCCTGTGGTTGGCGATCCAGCCAGCGCAGCGCCCGGGCGAAATACTCAAGAGGGATCTCTCTCAGCGTCGCCGGCAACCCCGGCTCACCGAAGTACGCGATATCGAGCGTCGGGTACCCTGCCGAGGCCAGGGCAGCGCCGATCAACTTGCCCGGGGCAAAGATGCCCCCCTCCGAGCCTCCGAACTCCAGCACGGCCGGACGGCGCGGGCGGCCAGCCGGCGGCGCCCAAAACTGACCGTAGAACCCGGTGGCGGCGATCGACTCCGCGCGCACGGTCACGCCCGGCGCCCCCCCACGGCGGGTAAATTCGCCCGAGGCGACACGCGACCTGCCCTCGCTCACCGTCAGCTCGAAACGCCGAGGCTGAGTGCCCTTCCAGTGGTATGGCGCCGTTCCGCCCGACGCGGGCTGCATCGCGTCGATCAGTCCCATCGGATTCACGCCCGCATAGAACCCCCCACCACCCGCCGGCGCGGACGCAAGATCGACCCGGCCGGCCCCGTTGGAACGAAACGTGGCTTGCGCGCTAAACAAGGTGCCGGTGGCATCGACCGACCGCAATCTCACGGTGAGTTCTCGATCCGCGCCCACGTGACTGACCACGATGTGCACCGGCTGGTCGAAGACCCCGGACACAGGTGTCGCGACAACCACCCCCCGCCTCACCGGAGCAGGATGCGAGGCGCCACAGCCGGCCTGGAGCAACGCGACCAGCGCCACCATCAAGACAATCGGCAGACGCCTCCCGCGGCCGATCAGCACGACAACACCGTACCAATCGACCCCATCGCGAAGGCTCACTGCCAGTATTTGATGATGGCTGTCGGGGGCGGCGTTCCATACTCCGCGATGCCTCGCTTCCAAGCGCTGCAGGCCGAAGAGTCGGCACAGGTCCAGGACGCCGGGCTGATCGACGTGACTCTGCCGCTCGTCGACGGGCTCGTAGAGCGGCTGCGGGCGGGCATCGCCGTTATCGACGTCGGGTGCGGCCACGGCCACGCCGCGAATCTGATCGCTGACGCGTTTCCCGCCAGTCGCGTGAGCGGGATCGACATCTCCGAGCAGGGGATCGCCGCGGCGCGGGCGGCCGCGGTGAACCTGCGGCTCGGCAACGTCGCCTTCGAGCTGCGCGACGCTAAGTCGCTCGAGCCGAACTCCCACGACCTCGTGACCGCCTTTGACGTGATCCACGACCTGCCGGACCCAGGCGGAACCGTCGCGGCCATCCACGCCGCGCTGAGACCGCACGGCGTCTTCCTCATGGTCGACGTCGCCGCATCGAGCCATGTGCACGACAACATCGACCATCCGCTCGGCCCAGCGCTCTACACCGCCTCGCTGTTTCACTGCCTGACCGTCTCGCTGGCGAACGACGGGCCCGGCCTGGGAACGATGTGGGGCGAGCAGCAAGCGCTCGAGCTGCTGGCCAACGCGGGCTTCGCGGACGTCCAGGTCAAACGCGTCCAGGCCGATTTCCTCAACGCGTACTACGTCGCGCAGCGGTGACCAACCGTTCCGCCCGGGCTGAGAGTTGGATCTGGCGCTGGTGGCCGTTAAGTCCCGAGGCGGCGAGGAGAACCAGCCCCGGGAGGATCAACAGGCCGACACGCAGACCGGCCGCCTGGGCGATCGCTGCCACCGCGAGCGGGCCGAGGATCTGGCCGATCGATGCGATCCCTTGGACCTGTCCGATCGCACCGTCGGCATTGCGGGAACTCACCCCCACGTGCATCGAGGAGGTGAGCGGAAACATTGCGCCGATAGCGATGCCGGTCAGCGCGATGCCGACGGCTGCGACAGTCGCGCCGCCGGCCGCCAGCAGAATCGGCAGACCCACCAGAGCCAGGATCAGCGACGCCCCGAGCAGGCGCTCCGTCGTGGCCCGGCGCGCCAGGCGACTCACGACCAATCGGCCGGTGAGGTTCGCGGCATACAGCCCGCTGACCATCAGGACCGCCTCTTCACGGCCGATGCCGACACTGCCGTTCAGGTAGCTGGCGAGCCAGAAGCTGAGCGAAAACTCCAGCGCGACGATCGCGAATACGATCACCAAGGTCGGCGCTGGCGAGGACCGCAGCGGAAGATCAGCGCCGCGCGGCGGCTGATCGGGCGAGGCCACGGGCTCGGACCGAGGGATGCGCACGGCACCCATCGCCAACACTGCGGTGATGACAATCGCTGCACCGGCGACGAACGCAAAGCGCCACGTCAGCGCCGTCGCCGCAACGCCACCGAGTAGTAGCGGTACGACCGTCCCGCCGAGGCTGACCGGCACCTCCCCCTCGGTCATCGCCACCGTCCGCCGCGGGCCGTGCGCGTCGGCCAGCGCAGCCCACATCCTGACCAGCGCCGAGGTGCCAAACAGGCTCATGAAGAACGCCCCAGGCACCGTGATCGTGATCGCATCGCCGTAGCCGACGGTGAGCCCCGCGACCGCCGCGGCGGCCAACCCGAAGCGGATCGTTACCCCCCGGCCTAGGCGCGCCTCCACTCGGATCGCGAGCAGGCCGGCAAGGCCACCACCGACCGCGAAGGCCAACTGATGCAGCGCGCTCGACAGATAGGAGAGGTGTTCCTCGGCCCGCAGGTAGGGCAGCGCGGGACCCAGGATGGCGTTCAGAACGCCAAACCCGAACAGTCCCGAGAACATCGTCCAGGTGAGCCGATCTCGGTGATATGCGGGCTCTGTGTCCGGCTCGTCTCGAGTCGAGGTCGGCCTGGCCATTCGATCTAGCAACCGCGCTTACCGCCTCGCGCGAAGAGTGCTGCCAGATCGTCGATGATCACGTCGGCGCGACCGAGCGCGTCATCGCCGTGGGTCGTGCGGAGCGCGATCACGCGCGCACCGGCGGCGCGACCGGCATCGATCCCGACGGGAGAATCCTCAAGGACCGCGCACCGTGGCGCTGTCACGCCCAGCCGTCGGGCACCGAGCAGGAACGCCTCGGGATCGGGCTTGCCGCGCATCACCATGCTCGAGCTGATGACGACCTCGGGGCGAGGCAGGCCGGCCGCGCGAAGTCGCACGGCTGCGAGCTGCGAGGAACACGAGGTGACGATCGCCAATGGGTAACCGGACCTCAACAGGTCGCCGGCGCCGGGCAAGGCGAAGACGCCGGCGGTGTCCGTGGTCTCGGCCGCTTCGATGAGTGAGGCCTCGGTGGCGTGATCAGCGCTGGGCGCGAGCAGGCGCACCGTCTCTGACGAGGGCCTGCCCTGGGCGAATGCATGGACCTCGTCGGGGTCGAGACCGTGGCGGTGGGCGAAAGCGCTCCAAACGCGGGTCACGGGTGCCGATGAGTCCACGAGCGTCCCATCGAGATCGATGAGCAGCGCCTGCGCGCCGCCCAGCGCAGCGTCATCCAGGGCGTGAGTGCTCACGCCGCCCTCCAGGTGGCGAGCGCCCGGTCGGTCAGGATGTGGTCAAAGGCATGCTCGCCCGCACCGATCAGCGGTGCCCGGCCGCCAAGGGTGCTCGGGGCAAGCGGGGGAGCGCCCTTTGCCCCGCCCCCCATCAGGCCATCGTGGTAGGCCTCCTGAACCCGGTCACCCGCGACCTCCAGGAGCTGGGGGGCGAGGCCGCCGAAGGTAACCAGCGCGGGATCCAGAGCGTTGACCAGTCCTGCGGTCCCCCGGCCCAGCGCAAACGCAGCCTCCCGCACAGCGCGTCGCTGCGGCCCTGACCCCGCGTGTGCGGCTGCCAGGACCTCGCGGCTGTAGCTCACCTCATCGGCCGGAACCGACTCGCCCAGATGACGCGCAAGCGCCTGGCCGTCGAGGGCGGTGTTCCAGCATCCGTGGGCGCCGCATCGACAGCGCACGGCCGGCGAGCCGAATGGCATGTGCCCGAACTCACCGGCCATCCCCCGAGCGCCAGGAATGAGCTGTCCCCCGTCGAGCAGTGCACCCCCGACGCCTGAGTCCATGTAGAGGTGCACCGAGCTCGCGGACCCCGCCGCCGCGCCTCGTCGCGCATCCGCGATCGCCGAGAAGGTCGCGTCGTTACCGGCCAGCAACGGGACCGACGCGATCGTGCGCGGAGCCAGCAGCGAAAGTTCCACGTCCTGCCAGCCGAGGTTGGGCGCCTGAACCAGGCGCGTACCGGACACGGTCCCTGGCAGCGAGACCACGATCGCCCCCACACTGGCGCCGTAGCGGGCGCAAACGCTGCTCAGCGCATCCTCGACCCCGGCAAAGACCGAGGACCTCTCGCGATCGTGGCGCTGCGTCTGGTAGGTGTGCACCTCTCCGCCGAGCGCGACGGTGGCCACCTCCCACGATTCATGGGAGATCGCAGCAACCGCGGCGACCGGCCCCCGGGGATGGGGGCCGAGTGAGCCTGTGGGGCGCCCCCGGCTGCCTGTGGCAGGGCCTGGCCCCTCAGCAACGAGGCTTGACTTGACGAGACGCGCGACGGTCTCACTCGCCAGCCCGCTGGAGATGCCGAGCTCTCGAGCTAGTCGGGCTCGGGTGATTCCTGGCGCGGCGTGGACAGCGCGCAGCACGCCGATCGCAGTTGAAGACCCCGCCGAGGCAAGCCGGAGTGACGCTGTAAGGGACTCCAAGTATTTTACTCTACCACAGAGGATATTAGAACTCGGTGGCCTCACCCGGCAGCAACGGGGGCAGCTCAGTCGTCAGGCCACGGGTATTGGTCGTGCTGCGGTAGATCGTCACGAATCTCGTACCACGGCGCCTTGGAACCGACGAACATGTGGGCCATCGGTTTCAGGGTCGGCGCGTCGACCAGCGATCCGTACGGCACGCGAATCCTGCCTTCGTAGCCTGTCCAATACAGAAGCGAGAAGCACTTGCCGCAGCGCGTGGCATGACGGTCGTCCGGGTCCCCATCGATCAGCAACGACTCACCACCCTGGGTCACGATCAGCTTCTCAGGCTCGATCTCACCCCAAGGCAAGAAAGCCGAGCCTGTCAGTGCGCGGCAATTTGAGCAATGACAGTTGTAGGCGACGACGAACTCGTCCGCGACTTCGTAACCGACGGCCTCACAGGCGCAGCGGCCTCCCAGCATGGCCGAACTTCTAGCACTTCGGATCCCCTACATCATCATCGGCGGCGTGCTCTCGGCCCGCTCCGGCTTGTGCTTCGGGAGGAAGAGACTCGCGACGAGTGCGACGATGATCAGCCCGAACGCCCACCAGAACGCCTGGCCGAAGGCCGATGCAAGCGGTGGGGCGAGGTGCGCGCGGGCTGCCAACGGGATCGTTGCGCCGGCGTTGAAGGTGCCGTGGACGTGCAGGTTGGAGACAATCGCGCTGGCGAGGATTACGCTGAGCACGGCGGTGCCGACGGAGGCACCGGCCTGCTGGAGGATGTTCAGCAGCGCGGATGCGCGTGCGGCTTGGAAGTCCTTGATCGTTTGGATTGCTCCGGTGAAGATCGGCATCATCGTGAGGCCCAGGCCGAGCCCGTTCACGAACAGGGCGACCTCGAGTTGCCAGAACGGCGTGTGAGCGCCGATCCCGGTCAGCCACAGGACAGAGGCGGCGATGATCACCAGGCCAAACGGTGATATCCGGCCCGACCCCGTGCGGTCGGACAGCACGCCGGCCACCGGCATCATGAGCATCGACCCGATGCCTTGCGGGATCATCAGCAGCCCCGCGTTAAGGGCAGACTCGAAGCGGACCTCCTGCAGGTAGTAGGGCAGCAGCAGGAATGATCCGAACACGCTGATCACCATCAGCACGAGCGTGATCGACGAACTGGCGAAGACGCGGTCCTTGAACAGGCGAAGGTCGATCAGCGGCTGCTTCGAGCGCAGCGCATGCCAGACGAACCCCGCGAGCAGCAGCACCCCGATCGCCATGGGGATCAGCACCTTCGTCTGCCCAAATCCCCCGGGGTTGGACTCGGCCAGCCCGTAGATCAGCAGCGCCAGGCCAGGCGAGGCCAGCAGCAGGTCGACGAAGTCCAACCTCTCGCCCGGCTTTCCGACATCGGGCTGGAGCACAACGTAGGAGGCGATCAGCGCCAGCAGCCCGACAGGAGCGTTGATGAAGAAGATCCAGCGCCAGGAGGCATCGGTTACCAGCCAGCCCCCGAGGACCGGGCCGAGGATCGGGGCGATCATCATCGGGACGCCGAGGATCGCCATCACGCGGCCGATCCGGTCAGGCCCTGCGGCCCTGGTCAGGATCGTCATCCCGGCGGGCATGATCATGCCGCCGCCGAGGCCCTGAAGCACGCGGAAGATGATGATCTCGGTGGCCGAGCCAGCGATTCCCGACAACGCCGAGCCGATGACAAACAGGGCGATCGAGGCCATGTACAGCCGCTTCGTGCCGAAGCGATCCGCGATCCAGCCGCTGAGCGGGATGACCGTCGCGAGTGCCAGCGTGTATCCGGTGGCCACCCACTGGATCGTGGGCAGCGTCGTATGAAAGCTCGAGGCCAGCGTCTTGATCGCGACGTTGACGACCGTCGTGTCGAGGATCGACATGATCGCGCCGAGCACGACCACTCCGGCCACGGTCAGCAGCCTGCGGTCGACCTGGCGCCCGCCGTCGGGACCCCGCTCGCGATCTCGTTCCTCGTTGTGTGTCTGCTGGTCGACTGCGGCCACGATCGAAGAACGTAGCGCCTTCGCTGAGGACTCATGAGCTCGGCGGTCTATTCCCGGCAAATCGATGAGAAGGAGCGGTTTTGTTGGACCGATCGCAAGCGAGGCTCTCGTTGCGCAGCGTTGTCAGCATCGCACCAGCGATGCACACTGTCTGCTCTGAGCGATCGAGGAGATGAGATGAGCGAAGCCAGGCAGTTCCTGTCGCCCGCCGAGCACTACGACCGCTTCATGGGTCGCTACACACCGTCGCTGGCGGCGGCGCTCGCGGACGCCGCCGGGGTCGTGGACGGGCAGCGGGTGCTCGACGTCGGCTGCGGTCCCGGCGGCCTGACCGCCGAGCTCGTGGCGCGGACGGGCGCCGAACGGGTCGCCGCGATCGATCCGGCGCCGCAGTTCGTCGCGGCGTGTGTCGCGCGAAACCCGGGCGTCGATGCGCGTGAGGGCACCGCCGAGGAGCTACCGTGGGAGGACGGCGCCTTCGACGCCGCGCTCTCCTGCCTGGTCATCGGCTTTATGCGCGACGCCGACCGCGGCGTGCGCGAGATGACCCGCGTGACCCGGCCGAAGGGCACCGTGGCGATCTGCATGTGGGATATCGCGGGCGGCGGCATGACGATGCTCCGGATCTTCTGGTCGGTGATGCGCGACCTGCACCCGGCCGTCCCCGGTGAGCAGCGGCGCCCAGGCACGTGGGAAGGCGATATCGCCGACCGGCTCGAGCGTGCCGGCCTGACCAGCGTCACCGGTGGGGCGCTGCACGCCTCCGCCGACTACGCGGGCTTTGACGACTTCTGGGACCCATTGACGCTTGCCGTCGGGCCGGCCGGCCAGGCGCTGGCGAGCCTTCCGTCGGAGGAGCGGGCAGCGGTACGCGAGGGCTGTCGCGCACATGTGCCTGAAGGCCAGTTCTCGCTGGACGCGCGCGCCTGGTACGCGAGCGGCACGGTCGCCTGACGCAGTCGTGGACTAGGCGGCGCGCGACCTCACCGTTTGCGAGCGAGCGAGCGCGCGCGCCAGGGCCACGTCGACCGGATCGTCGCCGGCGCGGACGTAGAGGACGCTGCGCGAGCGTCATGCCGGGCCCACGCCGCAACGTTTAGCCTGAGACTGGGTTAAGTCTGGAGCGGGCGAAACTGACAAGGTGTCTGAGCCTGGGCGCCGCTGTGTCGTCGCGGCTCCTCGAAGCCGACCTCCGCGCCCTTTAAGCCAATCCCCACCCCTGGGAGCCTATGAAACGCTGCATGTCATTCATCGTGTTGCTGATTGCCCTGGCCATCCCCGCGACCGCGAGCGCGGCCACCTTCGGCGCTGCCGTCGGCAGCGATTTTTCAAAACAGACCTATCGTGTTTGGACCCCGGCGCGGGTGATGCAATCGCTACAGGCCTTGTATTCCGCCGGCGGCCGGATCGGCCGTGCTGACTCCAACTGGGCGGGCGCGGAGCCTCACGCTCCTAAGCACGGACACACCACCTTCAAGTGGGCCTATGACGACCAGCTCGTCAGCGAGATGGCCCGGGCTCATCTCCGCTGGGAGCCCACCCTCCAATACGCCCCCAAATGGGCGGAGGCTCACCGGCCCAACGTGGTCGGGCCGCGCGGCCACCGGTTCGTGGTTCCGCTACCCCCAGGCAACTTCGGCACCATCGCCTACTACGCCTCGGCATTCATCAAGCGCTACGGCGCCCATGGAGCCTTCTGGGCCAAGAATCGCAAGCTCCCGTACCTACCTGTGAATACGGTCGAGGTGTGGAACGAGCCCGACAATTCCTACAACTGGGGCCCGGGTGTGAACCTGCACTCCTACGCCGCCATGTACGAGGCTGTCCGCTCGGCAGTGCGACACGCCAGCCGCAGTACAAAGGTGATGACCGGCGGCCTGGCCTTCACGCACAGCTCGCTGCCGCGGCTGCTCAAGGCCTTCAGAGGCAAGCCGATCGATGCGCTGGCCATCCACCCCTACGCGTCCACGCCTGCGGGCACGGTCGCGCTGGCCAAGTCTTCGATTGCCGAGATGCGCGCCTATGGACGTGGATCCACGCCGATCATCGCCAATGAGTTCGGCTGGAGCTCCTCGCATCACGATTACAACTGGACCAAGGCCAAGAACGTCAAGCCGTACGTGTACGCGGCGCTGGTTGGCCTCTCCAAGCTCAGGCTGGCTCAGATCCTGCCGTTCAGCTGGACGGATTCCCGCTTCGGTCTCAACGACGGCCCGTTCGCGGCGGCGCTCAAGAAGGTGCACCACCGCTGACCCGACTGATCCGCATGTGAGCAGCACTGCCGGCCCGCCGATATCGGCGGGCCGGCTTCATGTAGAACCTCGACCAGCGCTGATCCTGCCTGCCGCACTGCTGAGCAACGCGAGCTATACCTAACCCGTGATCACGCGACTCGACTTCATTGGCATTCCCTCCCAGAACGCCGACCGCGCCCGCAGCTTCTACCGCGACACGCTTGGGCTTCGTCCCGACGAGCACGGTGACTATGAGCAGTGGGCCGGCGATACGTGCCTTGGCATCTGGGAGCCCGAGAAGGTCGGGATGCCGTTCGTGGCCCAGAAGGGAAACCCGTGGGCGTTGGGGTGCGACGATGTCGCTGCCACCCGGGCCGAGCTCGAGGCCAAGGGTGTCCAGTTCGCAGGCGACACCTTCGACACCGGCGTCTGCCACATGGCCTTCTTTTCGGACCCGGACGGCAACGACCTCATGCTCCACCACCGGTACGCGCCCTACGCCTGACCGCCGAGGCGGTTACACGCTGGCGCCCCCGTCACGCCCGCCCGCTCGGAGGCGGTGCGCTACGCTGGCAGGGTCAGATAGCGATGGCAACCAGAGGGCGAGACCTTCATCTGAACGTCCCCTTCCCGCGAAAGCCGCCTGATCTTCTGATGGCCGAGAGTCCACCCACGGGTGGGCTTTCCGCGTTAACGGCCCGCCGCCTCTTGTTGCGCGACCGCAGACGGCGGCGGATCAGGGCAGGATGTCGTTCAGCGTCGCCGTGAACCGCTCGTCGGACTCCTCGAGCTCGCCCTCGATGTGCAGGCGTGCGGGGCCGGTCTCGGTCCACAGGTCGAGGAAGTAGGCCCAGCCCGGCTGGTCCGGATCGTCGGACTTGGTGATCGCCTCGACTTGGTAGACCTCGCGCGCCGGCAGCACCAGCGACTCTGGGCAGTCGTCCTCGACGCGACGGCGCAGGTCCTCGACTCTGAGCCGATCGCCCGACGCGACGCGCAGCTCCTCGTAGTCGCCGTCTACTACGAGGGCGACTACGCCCTCCAGTGCCCGGTAGATCGGCTCGGGCATCAGCTCGAGCGATTCGACCGTCTCTCCCCGGCCGCCCAGCTCGTGGCTTGGCGTGAGGTCGAGCCGGCTGTAGAAGTAGTCCTCGCACGCCGCGCGCGCCTGACGACGGATGCTCTTTGACAACCCCGCAGCGCCGAGCGCGAAGCCCGCAGCATCGATCGCCTCCTCGAGCGTTCCGTGGCGGCGCGTCATCTGCGCGGTGACGGCGCGACCGTGCTCCGTCTCGCGCGCGATCGATGAGCCGTCCAACAGAATCGAGGGAGCGTCATGGCGGCTGTAGCCCGGGCAGGCTCGCACAGCGGAATGAAGGACGATGAGGTGGTCGCCCATTACGCCCGCGCGGATGATGAATCGCCGGGGAGCATCTGGATCGGCCAGCTCGCCGAACGCGTGGGGAGTAGCACTGCCATGGCTGTGCATCCTAGGAACTAGAGAACGAACCTCCGCCGTGCCTGAACCAGAACTCGAACGAGACGGTTGGCCGGCCACGCCGCCGAGTCGACGACCGTCGTGCGGCCTGGCGACGAGCGCGGTCGAACCTTCCGTCGCGTGAGTTGGTTTATTGCCACTCATGAAGATCGAGTTCATCGCGTCCATCGCCGTGATCACCGCCGACCCAGCGGCCAGCCGTCGGCTCTACGTCGACGTGGTCGGCCTGCCACTCGAGGGGCAGCACGACTACATCCACAGCGAGCAAATCGCGGGGTGCAAGAGCTTCGGTGTCTGGCCTCTTGCCCAGGCGGCACAAGCATGCGTCGGCGCAAATGAGTGGCCGGCCGAACTGCCGGTGCCCCAGGCGAGCATCGAGTTCGAGGTGGCCAACCCTGAAGCAGTGACAGCCGCCGCCGAGGAGCTGCAGAGCGCGGGCTATGAGCTCCTACACGCGGCGCGAAAGGAGCCATGGGGGCAGACGGTCGCCCGCACGCTTTCGCCGGAGGGAATCATCGTCGGCCTCTCGTACACGCCCGCGCTGCGCGACTGACCGAGCCCGGGGCGCGTAAGGCGAATACGGAGCGGGTAGCGAAGGCATGGACGGGCGAACCGCTTCCGTGCCAGCTCGCCCACTGCCAGGAGGTCAGGATGAGCCGTCTCAGAGCTGTTGCCGCCGTCGTCAGCGTGTCCGTTGGCGCCGCCTGCTTTGCGGCGACGTCGTTTGCCGCTGGGGCGGGTGCGGGGGCGACCACGTTCGCGGGGCAGTGCCAGTTCGCCGGCACCTCGTCGTTCAGCTCGTCAGTGACCCTCGTTCCCGCGCCAGTGCGGAACAACGTCACGGCGAGCGGATCGTGCTCGGGGAGCCTCACCACGGCCAGCGGCAGAACCACGCAACTCAGCAACTCGGCAGTCCGGTATCACGCGTCCGAATTCGGTACCGCGGAGTCGTGCAATTCCGACCCGAACGCCGCCGGCAGCGGCGAACTCATCTTCCAGCAGGGAGCCGTGCACTTCAATGTCGTCGAGAACCGCGCCGGGGGACAGGCCGCCCTGGCATACAGCGGCCGCAACGGCGGCTCGGCCACCGGAGTCGCCTACGTCAGCTCTTCAGACCCCGCCGGCCTCCTGGAGCAGTGCGCGACCAGCGGCATCACCTCCGCGCCGGTCCAGATCGTGTTCCAAACCACGCCCAGCATCAGCGGCTGAGCAAACCAGCGTCGCTTCGCCTACGGAATCTGGCCGCTGATCCCGTCAGATCGCGTCTGAGCGCGCGAAGCGCCCACTCCGGTGGCCAGGCTCCCCCTTCCACCGCCCCGGCTGGCTTGAGGTGGCCACATGCGCCGCTCCGAAGCGAGCATCTCCACGGCGACACGACGACGTGCCAGGCAGCGCGGACAATGGTCCAGACCCAGGAACGGCGCTCGCACCCGGACGGTTAGACCGCAACTCGGGCAGTTCAGATACGACATATGGCTCCTCCCGTCCAGCCCCCCACTCGAGGTAGGAAAGGTGTCCGGATGATGGACAAAAAGGACGACCACCCCTACGCGGTTTGGACGCCACGTCCAGAACACTAACGCTTCGCTGAGCTAGAGACAAGAAGCTTCATGCCGCTCCGCGAACAGCTGACCGCTGCCAGAGCAAGTCCGCGAGACGGGTCCGTGTCAGGGCGCTCTCACCTCACGTACGTAACTCCCGTGTCGGAACTCGTCGGCCAGTCCTGGATGGGTCGGCGCCCAATCGAGGTGATCCCGAGCGTTGGCCGCGGATGTGCCCTGGTCGAGCAGCAGGACCTCGGCGAAGTAGTCGCCCAGACGCGCCCGGGCCTCATCATCGGAACCGGGGACCGCTCCGGGAGCGCCGACTGCGACGCCGGCCGCCTCGGTCAATTCGGTGACGGTCGGGTTCAACCCATCGCCAACGACGTAGCGGCCACGGGCCGAGTCGGCCTCAAGCACGCGCCGGAAGAACCTCGCCAGGTCGGCAACATGGATTGTCGACCAGTGCTGCCGTCCGGTGCCGAGCATGATCAGGTTGCCGCTCTCGTCTCGGGGTGAGTTGAGAAGGAGCCCGGGGAGCCCTCCGCCGCCGTTGCCATAGGCCACGCTGGAGACGATCACCACGCCTCGCATGTCTCGGGCGTCAAGAACCCGGCGTTCGATCGGTTCCTTCCATGCCACCAGAGCAGGCGCTTTGAGTGGTGATTCCTCGCACCAGTCGTGCCCAGCTCGCTTCGCACCTTGGTCCCGAGTCACCGCCGCCTCTAGAGGTGCGGGCTCTGGTAGCGACGCCGGCTCCACGGCCGGTAGCCCCAGAACACGAACCGGGCTAGGAAGAACACCGGGATCAGGACCCACAGGCCGGGGTGATGGTGGTCGGTGAGCGCCGAAATGGCGATGATCAGAAACACGACCGGAATCCACGGCGCCATCCACAGAGAACGCAGGTGGAAGCCCCGACCTAACGGCCCGGATTGCGGCTCGCGGGGGAGATCGCTGACCAGCTGGCGTAGCTCGCCGACCGTCTTGGCCTCGTAGGTGCGGTCGAGCCGCTCCTGGAACTCGGTGACGTCGATCCGGCCCTCAGCGTGGTGCTGGCGCAACCGATCGGCGGTGGCCTCCCGGTCGGCATCGGCGGCGCGCACGCTTGGGTCGTGCGCGGCGCCGTAGTAGTCATATCCGTTGTACCCATACATAGCTGCTCCCTCGGTTCGTCTGGTGGGTTCGACGGCAGTCATCGTCCCTCTTGCCGGCGCCCCCGTCATCGGCTGTGGAGATGCTTCTGGGCTGCGTCCGCGGGAGGGTCGGAGCGGTCCGCACTACTCCCTGCGGGGTAGGTCCGGGTGCTCCCGGCAGGCGATGACGCGGCACTCGCGCGGGGCTAAGGTGCCGCTGTGACCAACTGGCAGAGCAACCTCCGACCCGGGTGGCGGGGTGGGCTGCGGCGGAGCGACATCCGCATCGCGGTGATTGCCGCGGCGATCCAGATCGGGGCCAGCAGCGGGGCGGCGGCGCACGGGCACGGACACGGAGGCCACAGCTGCTGGTGGGCGTCGTCGTGTCAGACGCCGAGCCAGCTCGACCCGCTGGCGTACATGCTGCTGGCGCTGGGCCCGGTGGCGCTGCTCGTCCGTCGCCAGCATCCGCGAGCGGTGCTGGCGTTCGTGTTTGCCGTGACCCTGGTGTATGTCGCGCTCGGGTATGTGCAGGGGCCGAACTACGTCTCGCTGGTGTTCGCGGTGCTGGCGGCGGCGATGGCCGGCGACCGGATCGCGGCGTCGGCCGGGGTGATCGCCGGCTGGGTCGCGTTCCTGTGGCTTCCGGCGGCGCTCGGGACCGCCGGGGCGCCGACGGCGCTGGCGGCGCTTGCCATCACCGCCTGGCTGCTGGTACTGCTCGCCGGCGCGGAGGGGGTGCGCGTGCGGCGCGAGCAGGTCGCGGAGGCGCGGCGCGCGCGCGAGCTCCGGGCCCGCCGCCAGGCCGACGAGGAGAGGCTTCGGATCGCGCGTGAGCTGCACGACGTGTTGGCGCACAGCATCTCGTTGATCAACGTTCAGTCGGGGGTGGCGCTGCACTTGATCGACAAGCAGCCCGAGCAGGCGCGGACCGCGCTGGCGGCGATCAACGACGCCAGCGCCGAGGCGCTGCGCGAGGTGCGCTCCGTGCTCGGGGTGCTGCGCGGCACGGGTGAGCAGCCCCCGCGTGCGCCGACGGCCGGCCTGGCCCGACTCGATGATCTGGTCTCGCGCGCGGCGGCGGCCGGCGTCGAGGTGTCGCTCGACATCAGCGGCGAGCGGCGGCCGCTACCGGCCAGCATCGACCTGGCAGCGTTTCGGATCGTGCAGGAGTCGCTGACCAACGTCATCCGTCACGCTGGGGCCGCAGCGGCCACAGTGACGCTCAAATACGAAACCGCCGAGCTGACCGTGCAGGTCGATGACGACGGCCGCGGGGCCGACGGCTCGCGCTCTGGCGACGCTCACGCTCTGCCGATGGGTCGCGCTCGGCCGATGGCGCGGGCCCCGGCGCCGGGCAAGGGATGGGGAGCGGGATCGCCGGGATGCGCGAGCGGGCGCACGGCGCTCGGCGGCTCGCTCGATGCAGGTCAGCTTGCCGACCGGCGGCTTCCGTGTGCATGCCCGCCTGCCGCTCTCGCCGGAGGCCGGGCGATGATCCGGGTGCTCTTGGCCGACGATCAGGAGCTCGTGCGCGCCGGCTTTCAGGCGCTGCTCGACGCGCAGGACGGGATCGAGGTCGTTGGCTCGGCGGCGGACGGCCGCGAGGCGGTCGAGCTGGCCCGCAAGCTCAAGCCCGACGTGATCCTGATGGACATCCGGATGCCCGTGCTCGACGGGCTTCAGGCGACCCACGAGATCGCCAGCGACGGCGATGCTCGACGGCGTGCGGATCGTGATCCTGACCACGTTCGAGCTCGACGAGTACGTGTTCGACGGCGATCCGTGCCGGCGCCGCCGGATTCCTCGTCAAGGACACCAAGCCGGCCGACCTGATCGAGGCGGTGCGGGTGGTCGCGGGCGGCGAGGCGCTGCTGTCGCCGTCGGTCACCAGGACGGCTGATCGCCGAGTTCGCGGCGCGCGCGAAGCAGCCGCCCGAGTCGGCCGCGCTCGAGGAGCTGACCGACCGCGAGCGCGAGGTGATGGCGCTGGCGGCCGGCGGGCTCTCGAACGATCAGATCGCTGAGCGTCTGGTGGTCAGCGTCGCGACCGCCAAGACCCACGTCAGCCGCGCGATGGTCAAGCTCGGCGTGCGCGACCGCGCCCAGCTGGTCGTGCTCGCCTTCGAGACCGGGCTGGTCCGGCCGGGCTGGCTCGAGTAGCAGACGCCGACTCAACCCTGGGCGAATGGCTCCGGGGCAGAGGAGGGACTGAAGCCTGGCCGGTCGGCGTAGGCCTCGGCGGGCGAGTCGGTGGCCCGGGTCACACTGACCCCGTGTCGCGCGGCCACCGGGTCGACGAGATATTGAATGCCGTGGTCAGGCGAGCGCGTGCCCACCATGACGATCGCGCACGGCCCGTCGCCGGCTCCGACAGTGATGTGGGCCGTCCCGGGCGGACAGTGCAGATAGTCCCAGGCCCGCATGCGCCGCTCCTGTCCTTCGACCACCGCCACGCACTCGCCGGATAGGACCAGGAAGCCTTCCTGCTCATTTTCGGCGTGGTAGAAGCCCGGCGACTCCCCGGGCTGCAACACATGGACGCCGATGCCCAGGCGGGGTGAGCGCGCATCCGGGGACTCGAACGCACACCAGGTGCCGCCTCCGGGCACGCTCTCCCAGCCGATCTCGGCCAGGTTGAGGATGAACCAGCCGTCGTCGGCGACGACTTTCCCCGTCGGCGTCTCGTCTGTGTGCGCTTCCTTCATCGCCTGCCTCCTTTGGACCCTGCGCGCGGCTGCGGTGGATTTTGGCCGCGGCTGCTCTGGGTCCTGACCACGGCTGCTCTGGGTCCTGACCACGGCTGCTGTGGATCCTTCCCATGCCACGCAGGGAGACAACCGATCCAACCTGTCAGCTCCCTGACCGGACAGATTCTGGAGTGATGATGAAAATACTCAAGATCTGCAGTCTGGGTGCCGATCGCCGGCTCATGGAATCAAGTCATCTGGGCGTGGGGCACGCCAGCAACCCGCCTCCCGCCGAGATACACACCGATGTCCTCGGCCGGCGCTTCTGGGCGGCGATGGTCGACGGGCTGATCCCGGGCGCCTGACGCCCACTTCCGAGGAGCGCTGACCCGCTCGTCAGCGCTTTCCTCAGCATCATTCATCCGGTGAGGCACCGTTAAGCATGCGCGGAGTGCGATTATTTGCCGCCCAGAACCGAAGCGCGGTTCGACTTTTGCTCTGCGCGACGGGAACGGAGCCCGCACCGGGCGTGTCCCGTTCATGCCTGGGACGTTCGTCGTTTTTCGATGAAGCCGTTTCACGACATCACCGACCCGACGGTCGCCAAGGCTCTGGCCCATCCATTGCGGACCAGGTTGCTCGTCGCGCTCGAGGACCGGACGGCCAGCCCCAGTGAGCTTGCGGCCGAGCTGGACGTCCCGCTCGGGGTGCTCAGCTACCACATCCGGCGCCTGAACGCCCTCGGTTTCCTCAAGCTGGTGCGGCGTGTCCCGCGCCGTGGCGCCGTCGAGCACTACTACACGGCCACGGTGCGGCCGCCGGTCACCGACGCGGCCTGGAAGGCCACGCCCGAGGCGGTCAAGGATGCATCGATCGCCGGTGCCCTGGGCCAGGTCGGCGCCCAGGTCTCGGCCGCCGCCGGAGCCGGCGGCTTCAACTCCCCCGAGGCCCGTCTCAGTCAGGCCGGGGTGACGGTCGACGAGCAGGGGTGGCGCGAACTGGCCGCGGAGTTGGCTTCGCTTTCTGCCCGAGTGCAGGAGATCGAAGCCGAGAGCGGACGGCGACTCGCCGATCCAGCAACGCGGCCGATGGCCGGCGGGGACGGCAACGTCAGCGGGGACGAGGTACCTCCGAGCGGAGCGGGCCCAACATCCCCGACCGACCGCAGCGCTCCCCGAGAGGCCAAGATTGTCCTCATGCTCTACGAGGACGCCTCTGAGACTCCGCGGCCGCCTGAGTCGGGTCAGTAGCACCAAGCTGGGCATCAGTCGGGAAGTAGGGGAACCCAGGGGGCCGCGTCGCGCCCGATCAACGACGCCCGCGCCACCACCCCGGAGCCGAAGCGCTCGCGGAGCTCATCGAGTGTGCGATCAAGCTCGGAGATCCGGTCGAAGGGTAGGGCCAGCTGGACGGCGTCCTGGTCACAGAGGTTGGTCACCGCCACTCCGATCAGCGTCAGTCCCCGCCTCCGGATCAGCGGCTCGGCGTCTCGGAACAGTCCACGTGCAACTCGCAACAGCGTGGCGGTCCGAGTCGTCGCCTCCGCCAGCGTCCGCGACCGCGTGGCCCGCACGAAGTCTTCAAAACGGAGGCGCAGCACGACGGTGCGCGCGGCCCGCCGCGCCGTGCGCAGACGCCGGGCGACCCGATCGACGACGGTCATGAGCGCCGCCTGGACCTCGACCGGGTCCCGTCCCCGGCGACCCAGGGCGCGCTGGGCACCGATCGATCGACGTCGGGGCCGACGACGGACTGCCCGCGGGTCGCGGTTGTGGGCCAGCGCATGCAGCTGACGCCCGGCTGCCCGGCCGAACATCGCGATGAGCTGGTCCTGTTCGAGCCGGGACACCTGTCGCACGGTGGTGATCCCCTGGCCGCGCAGCCGCTCGGACGTCACACGCCCCACGCCCCACAGGCGCTCCACCGGAAGGGGATGCAGGAAGGACAGCTCCGAGCCCGGCGGGATGATGAGCAGGCCGTCGGGCTTGGCCACCGCGCTGGCCACCTTGGCCAGGAACTTGGTGCCGGCGAGCCCGACGGTGATGGCCAGCCCCACCTCCTCCCGCACCTCGGTGCGCAGGCGGACGGCGATCTCACGCGGCGTGCCCAAGATGTGCTCGAGGCCGCGCACATCGAGAAACGCCTCGTCGATCGACAGTGCCTCGACCAACGGCGACGTTCGCTCGAACACGGCGAACACGGCCTTGCTGGCCTCGGTGTAGGCCGACATGCGCGGCGAGACGACCGCGGCCTGGGGACAGAGCGCGCGCGCCCGCCTGCCCACCCATGGCTGTCCGTACCCCGCAGGCCTTGGCCTCGTAACTGGCGGCCAGAACCACGCCCAGCCCCACGATCACCGGGCGCCCGCGCAGACTCGGATCATCGCGCTGCTCCACCGAGGCGTAGAAGGAATCGAGGTCCGCATGAAGGATGGTGGGCCATTTGAGCACGAACATATGTTCGTATATGCTGCGGACGGAAGGCCGATCCGATCCGCCTCAGGACCTGGGTGTAGGGTCAACGGCGAGGACGAACACAACGATTAGGGAGAGCCGCGATGGCAACTGTTGAGCAGCTGGTGGCCGGAGTCGATTTCGTCTCCATACCGGTCCGTGACCTTGACCGCGCCGTGGAGTTCTACGGCACCACACTCGGTCTCCGCCGCTCCGCCTATCTGCCCGAGCGCCAATTCGCCGAATTCGAGACCGGGAATGTGACGCTGTCGCTGGCCAACTTCGAGAGCATGGGCATGGAGCACCACGTGAATCGCCAACGCGCTGGCCCTCCACGTCGAGGACATGGAGGCGGCGCGGTCGCAGCTCGAGGCCGCGGGCGTGACCTTCGTCGGCGATACGTTCGACACCGGTGTGTGCCACATGGCGTTCTTCTCCGACCCGGACGGCAATGCCCTGATGCTCCATCACCGCTATGCGCCCCGCACGCCCGAGGCGTGAACGCAACGCTCAGGGCGCGCCGACCTGCGTCAGCGCCCACGCCCCCGTTCGGCGCCGATCGCGGCCGCCTCCTCAACCGACAGCCCGCGGGCCAGCCCGAAGGTGAAGCCGGCGGCGAAGGAGTCGCCGCAGCCGTAGTCGTCCTGGGGCGGCCCGGGCAGCGCGGCGGCCGACCAGCGCCCCTCTGCCTCGCCCCACCAGCGCCCACCTCGGCGCCCTCGGTGGCCACCATCAGCCGGGTGTGCGGCTCGAGGCGCGCGGCCCACGGACCTCGTCGCCGTCGCCGGCGCTGAACACGAGGGCGTCGACGGCGAATCCCCCGTCGGCCAGCGCCGCGCGCGCCCGCGGAGTGTGACCATCAGCGCCGGCTCGCCGCGCCATGCGCCGCCGCCCCGGCGTCGCCCGCGGTGAAGTAGACGCCGTCGGCCTCGTCGAGCCGGTCCCAGTCCAGCGCGTCGTCACCGTGGGGCTGGAGCCGCTCGCCGATGGTGACGATCGTGCGCTCGCCGCCGGTCTCGAGCAGCGTGATCACCCGGCGGGTCGGCTGCGCGCGCCAAGCCGCCTGGACGTTCACGCCGCGTCGCGTCAGCTCGGCGGCCGCCGCCTCGCCGTTGGCGTCGCGGCCCAGCGCGCAGAACAGGTCGACCTCGGCACCCAGGTCAGCCAGGACCGCGGCCGCGACCACCGCCCCGCCGCCGGCGTGGGTGAAGGCCCTCGGCCGCGGGTGACGGCTCCGCGCTCGGGGAAGCGCGTCGACGCGAACGAAATGCACCCACTCGACGTGCCCGACGACCGCGACCCTGGTCACGCGCGCCAGGCTAGCCGGGCGCCGTCCGCGGTTCGTCGCGCCTCGCGGGTCGCGCTCGGATGGGCAGCGCGCGGCGGGCGGCCGGGACGTGGCGCAGCGTGGGCCGGCAGCAGCGGCAGCAGGCCCCGGCGGACGTACACCGCGCCGGCGCGTGACCAGCGCTCGCCGCACGGGGACCGGCGGCAGGGGAGCGAAGCCGTACTCGGCGCGGATGCGGTCTGGCAGGAGGGCGATGGTGATGAAGTTCGACCGTTTCCAGCAGCGGCCGGGCCAGGCTCGGGACCGGGGGCTCGAGCACGATCTCGCGGGCGCGACGGCGGGCCCAGTCGCCGACGCTTAGCTGGTCCCGCGTCCAGCATGGCTTGGCCATAGGCCTCGAGGTCGGCCAGCGTCGCGGCATCTGCGTCTGCGCAGGCCGAACAGGCGACCGAGGACCCGGTAGTCGGCCCACAGGCGCTCACGCTGCATCGCGACTGAGGCGGCCGACGTAGGTGCGGTAGAGCACGATCGAGGAGTCGACCAGGGTGTAGAGGATCCACATCAGCAGCGCCGGGTCGTCAGCTCGATACGGGGGTTCCGGCCGGATAGCGGCCCACGGCTTCGGGTAGGCGACCCCTGACCCCGCGATGCATGGCCCGCACCCGCCGGGCCACTCGGTCGGCCTCGCCGCGGGGACCGAAGGTGATCAGGCTGAGGACCTCAGCGGTCCGGGCCAGGCGGACGTAGGGATCGTCGAGCGCATCCCGAGTGCGCGAGCAGTCCGGCCACCGCCAGCGGATGGGCGGCCTGCATGAGCAGCGCCCGCGGCCCGGCCAGGGCCACGGCCCGCTCGCGTTGGACGCGGCGGATCATGGAGTCGTGATCGAAGTAGCCCGGTGGCTTGGGAGGAGCCGGGCATACGCTCTGTTCAGGTTAGCTACACGCAGAGTCGGGGGTGTGCACTCGCACATGCAAGTTTCGGGAAAACTGGATTGGGCCGTCGGAGTTTTCCCAGAACGTAGGGCTCAGGCAGCGTAAGCGGGAAAATTCGGGAGCGGGTGGCGAATGTTCCCAAAAATGCAGGGTCGTCGCGAGGGAATCGCCGGCCCCTCACGATCTGGGCCCCTCACGATCTGGGCCCCGCTGGTCGGGCGCCCCAGGGCGGCCCACCCAGGTCCCGGCCCTCACGGCCACCAACCCCCTCCACAGCTCCTGGTCACGAACGGCCGCGCTCACGCACTGGGGGCCGCACCTCCCGCGCCCGGTGCGACCCGGCGAACCCGAACCGCCCGGCGCACCCGGCGCCCCCGAGCCGCCTGCCGCCCCACCCGGCCTGAGCAGGCTGTCACAGGCACGGCTGGCGTTCTGGAACTTGGCGTTGGTCTCGATACGGGCCGGGAAGATCGAGCCCTTCCCGAGAAGTTCGGCTGCGGAAGCTTGTAGCCGTGCTTATCCACGCAGGTGACAAAACGCTTGATCGCTGCGGGCTGGATGCGATGCGCCTGGGAGACGACCGCCGAAACCACCGCCGCAGGCTTTGAAGGCGGCCCGCAACTTGGGGTTGCCAGCCGGCCCACCGCCGCTCCGGGCGGGCCGCCGCCACCCGTCCGCAGAGCCAGGGCCTCCGTAGCCCCCGCCGGCCAGTTGCCGCCCGGGGCCGGCGAGGGCAGCGTCACGCCGTGCTGCTTGAGACAGGCGACAAGCTTCGCCCGGGTGGTGGTGCCGGGCTTGCTGCCGGACGCCGCCGCCGCGGAGCTGGACGAGCTGACGTCGAGCTCTGCCACAACCGGCCAGCAGACCGGCTAGCGAGCACGCGCGAGCAGAGGGGAGAGGTGTGCGTTCATGTTGATGGTCCTTTATCAGGTTCGGGTCAGCCGCTGGCCGAGAAGAGTGAGCTGAGGCCGCCGACCGCTGGAGCTGCCGGAGCTGCCGCCCGGGCCCGAGCCCGCGCCCCGTCCGGATCCGGTGTCGCTGACCGTGGCGGCGAGAGGTCCCCGTGGCGTTGGCCACCCCCCGGATGACGACGGTGTCGCCCGGGTGCAGCGAGGAGGTGGACGCTCAGGCTCTTGGTGACCTTGGTCGCCCCGGAGAGCTTGACCTTGACCGTGTTCCCGGTGCTTCGGTGATGTAGAGCGTCCGCCCCTGACGCTGGAGATGGTTCCGAACGAGGCGCCCGCGCCGCCCGCACCCGCCCCGCCCCCACCGGCGCCAGCAGCACCGCCCGGGCCGCCCAACCGACCAGCCGCACCGCCCGTCGCGCCCGCAGCGCCGCCCCACCCGCAGCGCCACCCCCCGCGCGAAGCGCGCCCGGCCAGTCCCGCCAGTCCCGGCCGCTCGCAGTACTCGTGGTCGAGCCGCTGACGTGGCCCTTCTCGATGCGCACGCCGGCGTAGAACCCGGCCGCGGCAGTGCGCACGGCGGCAGCAGGGCAGCGCTCCGGCGGTTCAGGAGCTGCCGGCGCGGGCGGCGGGGCAGCGCTCCGCTGTTGTCAGGGGCCGGCGGGCTCGTCATCGCGTTCGTAGGTGGCAGTGTTCATGGTCTGCACGGCTCCTGGCTCGGCGTGGGGATGGGAGGACGGCGGGCTCATTCGAAGCGCAGCGCCTCGATCGGGCGCAGCGAGGCGGCGCGGCCGGCGGGATAGGTTCCGAAGAACAGTCCGGTGAGCACGGCGGCGCCGAAGGCGAGGCCGACCGAGTAGGGAGCGATCACCGGCTGGACGCCGGCGATCCTGAATTGGCTGCCGACGATGCCCGCCGATCACCCCGGCGATGCCGCCGAACAGCGAGACGAGCACCGCCTCGACGAGGAACTGGACCAGGATGTCGCTGCGCCGGGCGCCGACGGCCTTGCGGATCCCGATCTCCCGGGTGCGCTCGGTGACCGAGACGAGCATGATGTTCATCACGCCGATCCCGCCGACCAGCAGCGAGATCGCCGCCACCTCGCCCAGCAGGGTGGTGAACACGCCGCTGGTGGCAGCTGGAGGCCTGCAGGATCGAGCCCTGGTTGATGACGTTGAAGCTGCTCGTGGTCGAGGCCGCTGTGGTCGGGTGGCGCTGGTTGAGGATGTCGGTGACCTCGGTCTGGGCGGCGTTCAGCTGGTCGCGTGACTTGGCCTGGACGATGATCGGGCTGATGCTCGCCGTAGCCGGTCAGGGTGTCCTGCACCGCGGTCAGCGGCGCGAAGGCGACGTCGTCCTGGTTGGTGGTGCCGTTGGAGCCCTTGGAGGCGGTGACGCCGATGACCTGGAAGTTGGTGCCGTTGACCTTGACCGTGTCGCCGACCGGGCTCTGGCCGGCGAACAGCTGGCTGACCACGGTCGGTCCGACGACCAGCACGCGGGCGTGCGGCTGCTCCTGGGCGTCGGTGAACCAGGTCCCGCTCGGCCAGCGTGTAGTTGCGCGCGGCCCGGTAGCTCGGGGTGCGTGCCGACGAACGACGACGGGGAGTAGGTGCGTGCCGTTGTAGGTGAGCGTCACGCCGTTGGCGTTGACGACCGGCGAGGCGCTGGCCACGTCGGGGGCCTTGAAGCGGTTCTGAAGCGCGGTGGCGTCGGCGAGCGGTCAGCTGGGCTGCGCTGGCGACCGCGCCGCCGCGCAGGCCGCCGAGGGTCGGGGGTGGTGCTGACCAGCAGCACGTTGCTGCCCAGCGCGTCGATCTGGCTCTGCACCGCGGCCGAGGAGCCGGTCCCGACCGCGATCAGCACGATCACCGAGCCCACGCCGATCATCAGTCCGAGGATCGTCAGCCCGGACCGGAGCTTGTTGGCCGCCAGCCCGGCGAAGGCGACGCGGATGGTCTCGATCACGGCGCCGGCTCCCGGCCAGCGGACGCGCTCGTCGGAGATGATCTCGCCCGTCGCTGAGCGCGGATGACCCGGCGCGGCGTGCGCGGCGACCTCGTCCTCGTGGGTGATCAGGACGATCGTCCGCCCCTCGTCGCTGAGGCGCTCGAAGATGGCCAGCACCTCCTGCGTGGAGGTGGTGTCGAGGTTCCCGGTCGGCTCGTCGGCCAGGATCATCGCCGGGTTGGTGACCAGCGCTCGGGCGATCGCGACGCGCTGCTGCTGGCCGCCGGAGAGCTCGGAGGGGAGGTGGTCGACCCGGTCGGCGAGCCCGACCTCGGCCGAGCGCCCGCAGCGCCCGGCGCCGGCGCTCGGCGCGGCTGCAGGCCCGCGTAGGCGAGGGGCAGCTCGACGTTGGCCAGCGCCCGGGTGCGCGGAATCAGGTTGAAGCTCTGAAACACGAACCCGATCTCGCGGTTGCGCAGGTCGGCCAGGTCGTCCTCGTCGGCGTCGCGCACGTCGAGGCCGTTGAGGCGATAGGTGCCCGCGGTGGGCATGTCCAGGCAGCCGAGGATGTTCATCAGCGTGCTCTTGCCGCTGCCCGAGCTGCCCATGATCGCCACGTACTCGCCGCGCTGGACCCGCAGCGTGATGCCGCGCAGCGCGCGCACGGAGATCTCGCCCACGCGGTAGGTCTTGTGAACGTCGCGCAGCTCGATGACCGGGCGCGGAGCTCATCCGCCGCCCGCCGCCGCAGCCGCCCGCCTCCGCCGCGGCCGGCCGCCCCCGCCGCCCCCGAAGCCGCCGCCGCCGAAGCCGCCGCCGCCGAATCCACCCGGGCGATCAGCCCCGCCGCCGAGGCGTCCCGCTCGACCCGTGCCGAGGCGGTCGTGCCGGCGCCCAGCGACGGCAGGGTCGTCGTCACGACCACCTGCGCCCCGGCGGTCAGCCCGCTGACGATCTGGGTCGCGACTGTCGCCCTCGAGGCCCACCACCACCGGCGTCGAGACGGTCTTGCCGCTCGCGCTGGACGTGACGGTGGTCAGCGAGCCGGTGCCGGTGACCGCGCTGTTGGGAGCGTGACCCCCTGGCCTGGCTGGTGATCACCGATGCCGAGGCGCTCATCCCGGGCTTGACCCGCGAGTCGGTCTGGTCGAGGTCAGCGTGGCGTCGTAGCTGACGACGCTGCTGCTGGTCGTGCCGAGCGTGGAGATCGAGCTCACGTGGGCGGCCAGCTCGACCCCGGTGAGCGCGTCGAGGCGTGACGGTGGCCGGCTGGCCGACCTTGACCTTGCTGATGTCGGACTCGCTGAAGCGCGACGGTCATCGTCATCTGGCCGGTGTCGACGATCTCGGCGAAGCCGGAGCTGCTCGACGCCGAGGAGGACGATGAGCTGCTCGAGCCGCCGAGACTCCCGGCAGACGCTCGAGTCCCGACCCGGTTGACGCCGCCACCGCTGCTTGTGGAACCGGTGGAGGACGAGCCGGCCGATGAGCCTCGGATCCGCTGCCAGCCGAGACCGGGTCGCCGGGACTGAGGCTCGACAGCGAGACGATCGTGCCCGCGGCGGGCGCGTACAGCCGGGTCTCGGCCAGCGCGGTCTGGGCGTTGCGCAGGCTGGTCTGCGCTCGTCGACCGAGGCCTGGGCGGAGGCGATGGTGGCCGGCGAAGGCGCGCTCGTGGTGCTGGTCTGGGTGGTCGAGGCCGGCTTCGCCGATCCCGAGCTCGAGCGCGCGGGGGTGCTCGTGGTTCCGGTACTCGCGGTGCCCGTCCCGGTGGGCTTGCTTGCGTTCGACGTGGGGGACTTGGTCGTTGCCTTCCCGGGCGCGGTCGTCTTCGGAGCGGTTGTGGTCGGTTGGGGGGCAGTCACGGTCGGCGTCGAGGCGTGTCCGCGACGAACTGAGCCGACGCCGAGACGCTGGTGCTGGCACCGGTGGCCGTGGATCCGCCGGCTCCGGCGCTGGCGCTGGCTCCGGTCGACGACGAGCCGCCCGATGAGGAGGTGCCGTTTTCGGCCGTGGTCAGCTGGTCCTCGGCGGCGTTGAGGCTCAGCTGCGCCTGGTCCACGGCCAGCTGGTCGGCGGTCGGATCGAGCGTGGCCAGCAGCTGGCCCTCGCGGACGTGCTGCCCGACCTTGACGTAGACGCTGGAAGGGTGCCGCTGGTCCTGAAGTTCGCCTGTACGTCCACCCCGGGGCTCATGTTGCCGGTGCCGGTCACGGTGGACTGCACGACGCCGCGCTGGGCGGTGACGATCTCGCGCGAGGTGCGGGCCGAGCTCGAGGGTGGTCCGACCTCGAGTGCGCCGCCGACCACAGCGCCACGCCGGCTGCGGCGAGAGCAATCAGGTACGGGCGAGGACGGGTCCGCGTGCTCATCCGCACAGATGGGCCGCGGCGCCCGACAGGGAACTTGTCACTCCTCGACTATCACCGAGCGACCTGAAAGCGTCCCGTGAGGAAGCTGAGAGTCGGCTGAGTGCAGCTCCTCTCCTGAGCCGGGCGGCGGAGAGAGAGGCGGATCCTCAGCCTGGGGACCAGAATCAACCCCGGCCAGCGGCAGCGCTACCCGGAAGACCGCTCCGCCCCCGTCGCCATTGCCGGCGCTGACGTTCCCGCCGTGGGCGACCACGATCGCCCGCACGATCGCCAGCCCCAGACCGGCGCCGCCGCGCCCGCGGCTCGGCCGCCCTCGGTGCGCCAGAAGCGATCGAACACCCGCTCGCCGGCGCCCGGCGGCAGGCCCGGCCCGTGGTCGCGCACCTCGAGCATGCGCCCAGCGCCCACCGGCCGTCAGTCGCAGCTCGTATCGGCGACCGTCCGGCGTGTGGATGACGGCGTTGCGCAACAGGTTGGCCAGCAGCTGGCGCAGCTGGTCGGGGTCCCCGAGCACGCGCCACCTCATCGGGCGCTGCCTCGAGCTCAATTTCGCGCTCGGGGGCGACCACGCGCGTGTCCTGCGCCGCGTGCTCGGCGAGCTCGCGCAGGTCGACCGGCACGCGCCGCGGCTCCGGGATCTGGTCGAGCTGAGCCAGCAGCAGCAGATCCTCGACCAGGACTCCCATCCGCGTCGCCTCGGCCTCGATCCGCGCCATCGCCCGTGCCAGGGCTCCGGGTCCTCGGCGGCGCCCAGCCGGAACAGCTCGGCGTAGCCGCGGATCGACGCCAGCGGCGTGCGCAGCTCGTGCGAGGCGTCGGCCAGGAAATGGCGCAGCCGGTCCTCGCTCTCGCTGCGGTCCTCGAACGCCCGCTCGATCTGGGCCAGCATCTCGTTCAGCGACAGCCCGAGCCGCCCGACCTCGGTGCGCGGGTCGGCGGGGTCACCCGGCGCGACAGGTCGCCGCCGGCGATCTCGCTGGCCACCCGGCCGATCCGCTCCAGCGGCCGCAGGCCGATGCGGATCACCAGCCAGCCGAGCAGCGACCAGGGCCAGGATCACGCCGCCGCCGACCAGCGCCTCGACGACCATCAGCCGATGCAGCGTCTGGTCGACCTCGCGCAGCGGCACCGCGACGATCGCCGTGTCGCCGGCCGACCGCGAACGCCAGCGCCACGGTACGCGGTCTCGGAGCGCCGGTGGCTGACCGTGAACAGGTGCGGGACCGATGGCCGCGCTGGCTGACGCGGGAAACTGGCGGGCAGCGCCGGCGTCGGGCCGGCGCTTGCCGTCGTAGCTGAACGTGCGGCGGCGCAGGACCGTGCCGCCCGGACCGCGCAGCTCGCCGAAGGTGCCCGGCGGCAGGATCGCCGCGGCCGCGGCTACCGCCGAGCGCCGCGGCCGGGCAGCGAACCCGGCGGGTGGGCGGCGGCCACGACCGGGGCGCCGCATCGAGGCGATCGAAGCGCAGCTGCGGCGGAGAACGGCACCGACGGCGGACAGCACCTGCTGATCGACGCGCGTGAGCAGGAACGAGCGCTGCTCCTCGTAGGTGGCGAACGCGGCGACGCCAGCCCGGCCGCGACCAGCACGACCATGCCCGCCAGCAGCCGGGCGCGCAGCGACACCGTCTACTCGCGGGGCAGCCGCAGCGCGTAGCCGACCCCGCGCACGGTGTGCAGCAGCGGCGGCCCGTCGGCGTCGATCTTCTTGCGCAGGTAGCTGACGTAGGTCTCGAGCACGCGGGCGTCGCCGCCGAAGTCGTAGCTCCAGACGTGATCGAGCAGCTGCGCGCGGGTGAGCACGCGGCGCGGGTTGAGCAGCAGGTAGCGCAGCAGCCGGTACTCGGTCGCGGTGAGCTCGATCGGCCGCCCGCCGCGGGAGACCTCGCGGGTGTCCTCGTCGAGCTCGAGATCGGCGAACGTCAGCCGGCTGGAGGCGCTCCGCGAACGCGCCGCTGCGGCGCAGGATGTTGCGCAGCCGGGCGATCAGCTCCTCGAGGCTGAACGGCTTGGTGACGTAGTCGTCGCCGCCGGTGGTCAGCCCGCGGACCTTGTCGGCGGTGTTGTCGCGCGCGCTCAGGAACAGGATCGGGACCCCGGCGCGGTCGGCCGACAGCCGGCGGGCCACCTCGAAGCCCTCCATGTCGGGCAGCATCACGTCCAGCACCATCGCGTGCGGCCGCCAGTCGCGGGCCTCGGTCGAGCGCCTGGGTGCCGGTGTCGGCCACGGCCACGTCGTAGCCGTGGTGGCGCAGCGCCATCGAGACACGTCGACGATGCTCGGCTCGTCGTCGACCACCAGCACCCGCAGGCGCTCCGTCTTGCTCCGGCACGCCGCGGCATCGTCCGCCGCCAACCTGGGAGTTTCCTAAGATGAATCTCAGAGAATCGTGAGAATCGCGCCGGACTGCGGACTTTGTCGTGAACTCAGGCCGAAGCGGGTATGAACAATCTTGATGAGCGCCACAGCTCGACATACGTCACGAACGACCTTCCGACCATCTCGCCCGCGGCATCTGCCCGGATCGCCAACGAGGAGCTGTTCGTCGACTGGCAGCAGGGACGCGACCCCCGCGCACGCGAGGAGCTGGTCCGCCGCTTCCTGCCGCTGGCCCGCAAGCTCGCCCGCCGCTACAGCGGCGCCCGGGAGCCGTTCGAGGACCTGCTCCAGGTCGCCAGCCTCGGGCCTGGTCAAGGCGATCGACCGCTACGACCTCGAGCGCGGGACGGCGTTCTCCTCGTTCGCGGTGCCCACGATCCTGGGCGAGCTCAAGCGCTACTTCCGGGATCTCGGCTGGGCGGTCCACGTCCCGCGCGGCGCCCAGGAGCAGGCGGTCAAGGTCGAGGAGGCCCAGCAGACGCTGAGCTCACGACCGGGCACTCGCCGACGGTGCAGGAGCTGGCCGAGTACCTCGAGCTGAGCATCGAGGAGGTGCTCGAGGCGCTCGAGACCTCGCGCGCCCACCACGCCTCGTCGCTCGACGCCCCCTACGACGACGGCGAGGGCGAGGCCGGCACCGTCGTCGACCGTTTCGGCGCCGAGGATCGCCGGCCTGCGGCTGGCCGACGAGCGGGTGACGGTCGGCGCCGCCGCGCGCCAGCTGCCCGCCGCGCGAGCGCGAGGTGCTGATGCTGCGGTTCGTCCAGGACATGACCCAGACGCAGATCGCCGAACGAGATCGGCGTCTCGCAGATGCAGGTCTCGCGTATCCTGCGCCGGGCGCTCGCGCGCCTGTCGGAGCTCACCGAGCCTGGATCCGAGCCGGGCTGAGGAACAGCCCGCGGGCTCGTTTGACCGGGTCACGCGGCGGGCATCTGGTGGAAGCGGATGTGATCACGGAATCGCCCACCGTCCGGCTCGACCTCGAGAGCCGGCCCCAGACGCTGACGATCGTCCGCGGGATGCTCGTCCGGCGTGGCGGAGTCGCTGTCGATCGACGCCGAGCTGCTCGACGACCTCAAGACGGCGGTCAGCGAGGCCTGCAACAACGTCGTGCTGCACGCCTACGAGGGCGAGCGTCGGCCCGATGGGCGTGCGGCTGTACGTCGACGAGGAGCGATCTGCGCGTGACCGTCGCGACTACGGCGTCGGCATGCCCGCGGCGGTCTGTCCGGGCGAGCGCTCGGACGGGATCGGGGTGTCGGTGATCCGCGCGCTGGCCGACGAGTCGTGCTCACCTCCGAGCCCGGACGGCGGCACCGAGGTGCAGATCGACTTCGCCGCCCGCGACGACGGCTGGACGCTGCCCGACGGCGCCGGACGCGCCGACCCCGACGAGCGGCTGGAGCCGTGACGGACGCCGGCGAGGTCGTCGTCTCGCTCTCGCCGGTGACGCTGCTCACCGGCGTGCTCGGCCGGCTGGCCCGGACCCTGGCCGCCACCGCCCACTTCTCGCTGGACCGCTTCTCCGACGTCTACCTGGTCACCGACACGCTGGCCGCCCACGCCGCCGCGGCCGCCGCCGGGTCGCGGATCGGCGCCCGGATGGCCGCCGACGAGCGCCGGCTCGAGCTGACCGTGGGCCCGTTCCGCAGCGGCACCGGAGCCCAGCTGCGGTCCGCCGCCCGCCGGCCGCAGCCCGTCGCCGCTGGTGCTGCTCAGCGACGAGGTCTCGGTGGAGCCCGATCGACGGCGGCGAGCTGCTGCGGGTGGTCGTCATCGACCGCCGGCCCGCAGTGACGCCCGGCCGAGTCAGGGCGGGGTCGCAGCGCCAGCGCCGCCACGTCGTCGTCGGCCGGCCCGCCGCGGAAGTCGGTCAGCGTCTCGTCGAGGCGCGTCAGCAGCTCGCCGGGCGTCAGCCCGGCGTGCTCTGAGAGCAGCCGCCGCAGCCGCTCGGCGCCGAACCGCTCGCTCGGCCCGGCGGTCTCGGTGACGCCGTCGGTGTAGAGCAGCACGAGCTGGTCGCGGTCGACCGGCACGTGCTCTGCTCCAGTGCGAGTCCTCGAAGGCGCCCAGCAGCGGCCCCGGCTCGGGCGTCTCGGTGACCGACGCCTGTCGCGCGTCGACGATCAGCGCCGGCGGATGGCCGGCCGAGGCGACGACCATGCTGCCCGCTCCTCGATCCGGACGCACAGAGCGGTGCACAGCTCGGCGTCGGTGCGCTGGCGCAGCTCCTCGTCGAGCCGGCGCAGGATCGCCGCCGGCTGGGGCTCGAGGCGGCTCGCGAACCGGGCCCCGTAGCGCATCAGCGAGGTCAGCGTGGCCGCGGTCACGCCGTGGCCGGTGACGTCCCCGATCAGCGCGAACGACGACGTCCCGGCGTCGAACACCTCGTAGAAGTCGCCGCCGACCTCGATCCGCTGCTCGGCTCCGGCCGGCCGGTACAGGGCGGCGATCTCCCAGCCGGGGACGTCGGGCAGCTCGTTGGGCAGCAGGCTCTGCTGCAGCGTGTGGGCCACCTCGGCCAGCGTGGTGTGCAGGCGCGAGTTCTCGACGGCGACCGCGGCGCGACGCGCCGAGCTGCTCGGCCAGCTCGAGGTCGTCCTGGGTCAGCCGCCGCCGCGACTCGGCCATCAGGAAGGTCATCACCCCGATCGTCCGCGACGGGACCCGCATCGGCACGACCGCGGCCGAGCGGACGCCGAGCTGCGCGCATCAGCCGCAGGTGCTCGTCGCTGCGCGCGCTTTGCACCAGATGCTCGTCGGCGACCTCGAAGAACAGCTCGGGCTCGCCGGTGCGGAACACGCGGCCGACGGTGCTGCTCGGGATCCAGCTGGTCGGGCTCGAAGGCCCGCAGCGCGCTCGACCAGCTCGCGCTTCTCCGTCGTCGCGGTGGGTGATCGACCACCGGCTCGCGTCGCCCGCGCTCGTCGAGCAGCTCGACGATGCACCAGTCGGCGAGGTCGGGCACGGCCACCTCGAGCGACGTTGCGCAGCGTCTGCTCGTAGTCGAGCGTGGAGGCCAGGATGCGCCCGGAGTTGGCGAGGAGCGCGTGTGGACCTCGGCGGTCTTGACCGCGGTCATGTCCTCGATGATCGTCACCGCCGCCGCCAGCCGGCCGTCGGCGTCGCGCAGCGCGGTGGTCTTGAGCCGCTCCCAGCGCGCCTCGCCGGTCACGCTGGTTGATGGTGTGCATCAGCAGCGGCTCGGCGCTCTCGCCGCGCAGCAGCCGGACCGACGGCACGTCGCTCATCGTCAGCTCCCGCCGTGCTCGTCGAACACGAGGTACTCGTCCATGATCGAGTGCAGCGAGGTCGCCTGCAGCTCCTCCAGCGTGTCGAAGCCGAGGTGGCGCAGCGCCGCGCGGTTGGCGTACAGGATCCGGTCGTTGGGGTCGCGGATCGTCACCGCCTCGGCGAGCGTCTCCAGCAGCTCCGTGAACTCGGGCCCGCGCCCCTGCGAGGATGCGCTCGCCGAGTGGGATCTCCCTGCCCAGGATCAGTCCTCGCCGAACAGCTCTTCCGGCGAGTCGGCCACGCGGCAGCCGCTCGGCCACGCCGGTCAGGTCGAGCAGGCGCTGCACCTGCGAGGAGCCCTTGACCAGGCCGACGCTGGCGCCCGTCCTCGGCGAAGCGCTGGTGCGCCTTGACGATGATGCTGAGCCCGGTCGAGTCCATGAAGTCGACGCTCGCGCAGGTCGATCACGAGCAGCTCGGTGGGCTCGTCGGTGAGACCGCTCGCAGCACCTGCTCGAGCTCCGGCGCCGAGGCCAGGTCGAGCTCCCCGCGTGACGGCGATCAGGGCCTCCCGGCCCTCCTTGCGCACCTCTACCCGGAATTGACCGTTCACGCTGGCGCACGAGCCTACTGATCTCGGCGGTCCCGTGCTGCTGATGCATGGTCGATGGCTTCGGAGATCGCGTACGCGGTGGCTACGACGGTAGGCGGTCGCTACGCTCGGGCATCCTTGCTGGCGTGCCATCGACCGGCGCGGTGCGACCGGGCTGCCTGAAGGGCGCCGGAGGCGACGCACAAGGAGAGTGCCGAGATGTCAGAGTCGGAATTCGAGCGTGAGCAGGAGGAGGCTGCGGCCGCCGAGGCGGCCGGGATCGGACGGACGCGTCAGCTACGACCCGTCGCCGACGACGACGACGGCGAGAGCCGTCGACCCGGCCCAGGCGCCGCTGATCGAGGCCGGCGAGGGCGTGTCCGAGGGCTTCGAGCTGGCCGAGCAGGACCTCGAGGAGCACGCCAGCCACGGCGACCAGCACTCCGCCCGCCGGGTGCTCGAGGACGCCTCTCTGATCAGGACGACGATCGTCGCGCCAGACTGACGGCGGCGAGGCCGACGAGGAGCCCGGACAGCAGCGAAGCGCGCCCGACGCCTGAGCGCTAGCCGCGACTCGCGCGGCCGGCGGGCGCTCGTCGGTCAGCTCGCGCAGGCGCTGCAGCGAGCGGCGCAGCAGCCGCGAGACCTGCATCTGCGAGACCCCGACCCGGTCGGCGATCTCGGTCTGGGTCAGGTCCTCGCTGAAGCGCAGGAAGAGGATCTGGCGCTCGCGCTCGGGCAGGTGCTGGGCGGCGGCGAAGATCGTCGCCTGCTCGTCGACCCGCTCCAGCCGGTCGTCCTCGTCGCCGATCGCCTCGAGGCGGCTGACCGGCGCCGTCGCCGTCGCTCGGTGCGCGGGGCGTCGAGCGAGACCGTGTCGTAGGCCTCGCCGGTCTGCAGGCCGTCGAGCACCTCCTCGCTGGTGCATCTCGAGATACTCGGCCAGCTCGCACGACCGTGGGGGCGCGACCGCGCAGGCTGCTGATCTCGCGCTGCGCATCGGCGATCTTGCGCGCCCGCTCCTGGGCGCTGCGGTCGACGTGCAGCGCCCACGCGGTGTCGCGGAAGTAGCGCTTGAGCTCGCCGACGATCGTCGGCACCGCGAACGAGGTGAACGCGAACCCGCGGTCGGGATCGAAGCGCTCCACCGCCTTGACCAGGCCGAGGCTGGCCACCTGGACCAGATCGTCGTAGGGCTCGTTGGACGCCGCATAGCGCCGCGCGAGCTTGCGCGCCAGCGGCAGGAAACCGCTCGATCAGGGCGTCACGGGCACTGCGGTCGCGCCTCCGCGCCACCGCTTGAACAGCTCAGTCGGAGCTGACGGGTCACCGCCAAGGCTGCCGGTGATCGGGTGACACCGACATCGCTGACCTCCCTGAGTTCGCAGACACCCTGCGTTCTATCACAGGCCCGTCGGCGCCCGGACGTCGCGCGGCAGCGTTTGTCCGGGTTCTTAGGCGGCCTGGCGAGCGGCGAACTGCTCGACCGCGGGGGATCCGCGGTCGTCGTGCAGGAGGTCGAGCACCGCCTTCTCCAGCCGGCGCGCGCCGCCGGTCGTCCGGGCCCTCGCAGCTCGCCGATCCGGTCCAGCGCGCCGCCGATCGTCCAGCCCGACAGGTAGCGGTCGAACACCCGCGGATCGATGTAGGAGCGCCGGGCCACCGCCGGCGTGTTGCCCAGCACCTCGGCGACCCCGCGCACGGCGCCGTCCATGGCCCGCTTGCGGGCGCGCTGGCGCTGTGCGCGTCACGGCCGTCGGCGGCCAGCGACACGGCCGCCAGCACGGTCGCGTTCCAGGTGCGGAAGTCCTTGGCGCTGTACTCCTCGCCGATCTGGGCCTTGAGGTAGTCGCTGATCTGCTCAGAGCGCACCCCGCACCAGCGGCGGCCCTCGCGGTAGGCGAGCAGCTGCTCGCCGCCCGGAGCGCCGCCGCTTGAGCGGCCGCCACCACCGCCTGCGAGAGCGGGTCCTGCACGGCCTGCACGCGCCGCATCCCGCCCTTGGCCAGGTAGTCGAAGACCACCTCGTCGTCGCTCGATCCGGACGCTGTCCTTGGTCGACCGTGGCCAGGCCGACGCCGCCCTCCTCGTCGGCGTACTGCTCGCTGCCGATCCGGAACAGGCCGACGTCGAGCAGCCGCACCGCGCAGGCCAGCACGCGCCGCTCGTCGAGCTCCTCGCCGTCCAGGTCGGCCAGCATCCGCTTGCGCAGCCGCGGCAGCGCGTGGGCGAAATCGACCATGTGATCGAACTTCTGGCGGTCGCGGAGCTCGCGCCAGCGGGGGTGGTAGAGGTACTGCTTGCGCCCGGCGGCATCGACGCCGGTGGCCTGGAGATGGCCGCGGGGATCCGGGCAGATCCACACGTCCTGCCACGCCGGCGGGATCGCCAGCGCCTTGAGGCGCAGGAGCTCCTCGGGATCCTTCAGTGGACGGCCGTCGGCATCGAGATAGGAGAAGCCGCGGCCGCGCTTGACCCGGGTCAGGCCGGGGCGGGAGCAATCCGAGCGGCGCAGCCGCGGACGTTGCTGCGATGGGGTCACTGATCTCCTGCCTGGAATGAAGGTCTTAAGCACGGCCGTCCGCCTCTACCCCGGGCGTGCTCCCGGCCGCAGCAGCTTGTCTACCCACCTGATCGCCGCTCAAGCGAAGGACCGCCAACTACCCGGAGGACGACGGATTGGAATACTGGGGCGATGACCGATTACACCTCTGAGCTGGCCCGCGAGCTGGCCCCCGGCCTGCTGGAGCGCTTCGAGCGCTACGTCCGGGTGGACACCCAATCCCGCCGCGACCGGACCGAGTCACCGAGCACCCGGGCCAGCTGGACCTGGCCCGGATGCTCGTCTCGGAGCTGCGATCAGGCCGGCTGCGAGGACGTGGGCCTGGACGAGAACGGATACGTCACGGCCACCCTGCCGGGATCTCCCGGGGTTGAGCCCGTCGTCGGCCTGATCGCCCACATGGACACGTCCCCGGACGCTCCGGGGGCGGGTGTGGAGCCGATCGTCCACCGCGACTACGACGGCGGCGTGATCGAGCTGCCCAGAGGGGCGACGCGGCTGGATCCGGCGGCGATGCCCGAGCTCTCGGCAAGGTCGGCCACGACATCGTCACCTCCAGCGGCGACACCCTGCTCGGGGCTGACGACAAGGCCGGAGTGGCCGAGATCGTCACCGCGGTCGCCTACCTCGCCGCTCACCCGGACAGCCCCCGCGCCCACGCTACGCGTCTGCTTCACCCCCGACGAGGAGATCGGCGAGGGCGCGACCCTGTTCGACATCGACCGCCTTCGGTGCCCCGTGCGCCTACACGCTCGACGGCTCGGAGGTCGGCGAGGTGCAGGACGAGACCTTTTCGGCCGATCGAGGTGATGGCCACCATCCGCGGCGTGGACGTCCATCCGGGACAGGCCACCGGCAAGCTGGTCAACGCTCTGCGGTTGGCCGGCCGTGTTCTGGCCGCGCTCCCGGCCGACGAGCTGACACCCGAGACGACCTCCGGCCGGGATGGGTTCATCCATCCCTACCTGATTCGGGGTAGCGCCGGTGAGGTCCAGCTGCGGGCCATCGTGCGGGACTTCGACGACGAGCAGCTCGACGAGCACGTTGCACTGTTCCGGCGGACGGTCGCCGACGTCGTGGCTGCCGAGCCGCGTGCTCAGGCCGAAATCGACGCCCACGTCCAGTACCGCAACATGCGCGCCTATATCGATGCGGTGCCGCACGTCCTGGCCGCTGCCGAGGAGGCGATCCGGGCCGAGGGGATCGAGCCTCGCCGGACGGCGATCCGCGGCGGGACCGACGGCTCGCGCCTGAGCGAGATGGGCCTGCCGACGCCAAACCTGTTCACCGGCGGCCACGAGTACCACTCCCTGCGCGAATGGGCATCGCTGCAGGACATGGCCTCGGCCGCGGCGACGATCGTCCGGCTGGCCGAGGTCTGGACGCGGGTTGGCGCTGAGGTGCCCGCCGGATGACCGCTCCCGGCCCCACCTCGCTCGCCTCGCTCGACGGCGAGATCATGCCGGCCGGCGAGGCGCCTGATCCCCGCCACCGACGAGGGGCTGATCCGCGGCGACGGCGCCTTCGAGGTCATGCGCGTCTACGACGGTCAGCTTTACGCCTTCGAGGAGCACATGGCCCGGCTGGAGCGCTCGGGGCGCAACCTGCGTCTGCCCATCGATCTCGAGGCGGTGCGGGCCGACGCCTACCGGCTGATCGCACAGGCCGGCTCCGGGCCCGACCACGATCTCCTGCGCATCATGTCATCACGCGGGGCGGGCGGCGCTTGCTGATGACCGAGCCGCTACCTCGAACCCCCGACCACCTGCGCCTGAAGACGGTCACCTACGCGCCGACCCGCCTCCTGGACGGGATCAAGTCACTCTCCTACGCGGCCAACATGCTCGCCAGCCGCCTGGCTCGCGAGGAGGGCTTTGACGAGGCCCTTCTCGTCACCCCCCACGGCCGGGTGCTCGAGGCGCCGACCAGCTCCGTGTTCTGGGTCGAGGGCGAGCAGCTGCTGACTCCGCCGCTGGATGAGCACATCCTGGCCTCGATCACGCGCGCCCTGGTCGATCGAGGTGGCCGGTGCCCAGGAGCAGACCTGTCCGATCGAGCGCCTGCTCGCCGCCGACGCGGTGTTCGTGGCCTCCACGACGCGGGAGGTTCAGCCGGTGGTCGGCGGTGGACGAGATCACCTACGCCCCCGTGATGCCGGTCACCGCGCGAGCCGCCGTCGAGGTCGAGGCGCGCATCCGCGCTGAGCTGGCCCGATAGCGGAGCCGATAAGCCTCGTGAAGGTCCTGACGGTGATCGGCAATCGGCCGCAGTTCATCAAGGCGGCGGCGGTCTCGCCGGCGCTGCGCGCCGAGCACCACGAGCTGCTCGTCCACACCGGCCAGCACTTCGACGATCAGCTCTCGGCCGTCTTCTTCGCCGAGCTGGGGCTGCCCGCTCCCGATGAGCAGCTCGGTGTGGCGCTGGGATCGACCACGTCGCAGACCGCCCGCATGCTGACCGCGCTCGAGCCCGTCCTGGCCCGAGGCGGCGGCCGACGCGGTGCTGGTCTACGGCGACACCAGCTCGACCTTGGCCGGCGCCTTGGCCGGCGCCCAGGCCGGTGTCCCGGTGGCTCACGTCGAGGCGGGGATGCGCTCGTTTGACCGCACGATGCCCGAGGAGCTCAACCGTGTGCTGGTCGACCACGCCAGCGCCCTCCTGCTCTGCTCGACCGAGGTGGCGATGGCCAACCTGCGCCACGAGGCGGCCGCCGGCCGCAGCGAGATGGTCGGTGATGTGATGGTCGATATGGCCCTGGTCGCCCAGCCCAAGGCGCGGGAGCGGGCTGATCTGGTCCGTGCCCGAGGTCTCGAGTCGGGGGAATACTTGCTGGCCACCGCCCATCGCGCCGGGAACGTCGATGATCCCGCTCGGCTCCGGCAAGCTGGTCGAGCTCTTGACCACGATGCCGCTCCCGGTCCTGCTCCCGCTGCACCCCCGCACCGAGGCGCGCCTCGAGGCGGCGGGAATGCTCCAGCAGCTCCGTGACGCCCCCGCGGGTCCAGGTCGAGTCGCCACTGGGCTACTTCGAGATGACCACTCTGCTATGTCACGCCCGGGCGGTGCTGACCGACTCCGGCGGCCTGCAGAAGGAGGCCTATCTGGCCGAGGTGCCCTGCGTGACCATGCGCCCCAGCACCGAGTGGACCGAGACGGTCGAGCAGGGTTGGAACGTGCTCGTGGATCTCGACGCCGACGCTGCTCGAGCCGCGCTGGAGCGCCGGGTTCCCCCTCTACACCCCGCTCTGTACGGAGACGGCCGAGCTGCCCAGCGCGTCGTAGCGGCGCTTAGACTCCTGCAGCCATGAGCGATGAACCGTTCCGGGTCGGCGTCGCCGGTCTCGGCTACTGGGGTCCCAACCTGGCCCGGAACTTCGCTGCCATCGACGGCTGCTGAGGTCGCCTGGTGCTGCGATGCCTCGGCTGAGGCTCGCGCCCGCGCCGCACTGGCTCATCCCACTGCGCGGGTGACCGCTGAGCTCGGTGACCTGCTGGCCGACCCAGAGCTGGACGCGGTCGTGCTGGCCACACCGGTCCCCACCCATGCCGAGCTGGCCACCGCCGTGCTGCGGGCGGGCAAGCACTGTTTCGTCGAGAAGCCGCTGGCCCAGTCGGTGGCTGACGCCGAGCAGGCCGTGGCGGCAGCTGCGAGTGCCGGGCGCATCCTCATGGTCGGGCACCTGCTCGAGTACCACCCGGGGGTGCAGAAGCTGAAGGATCTGACCGAGTCCGGCGAGCTCGGCGAGATCTACTACATCTACGGCAACCGCCTGAATCTGGGCAAGCTCAGGGCGGACGAGAACGCGCTCTGGAGCCTCGGCGCGCACGACGTCTCAGTGGTGCTGTACCTGGCCGGTGAGGAGCCGACGGAGGTCGTGGCCCATGGCGAGGCCTATGTCCGGCCCGACGTCGAGGATGTCGTTTTCTGCTTCTTGCGCTTTCCCTCCGGGCTGTCGGCTCACCTCCACTTGTCCTGGCTTGACCCTCATAAGGAGCGGCGCTTCACCGTCGTGGGCTCAAAGCGGATGGCGACCTTTGACGACATGGACCTGGAGCGCAAGCTGACCGTCTACGACAAGGGCTTCGATGAGGACGCCCGCACCTATGGCGAGTACATAACCCGCAGCGGGGACATCTTCTCGCCCCGGATCGCCAACGTCGAGCCGCTCCGCGTGGAATGCGAGCATTTCGTGCGCTGCGCGCGAGAGGGCATCAAGCCTCGTTCCGATGGGGCGAGCGGGCTTCGGGTGGTGCGTGTGCTGGAGGGCCTGCAGAACTCGCTGGAGGCTTCGCGGCGTCAGGCGGCGGTCCGTGGTCGCTGACGGTGCCTTCGTCGATCCCGGGGCTGAACTGGCCGCTGATGTGGAGGTCGGCCCCGGCGCGGTGATCGGATCCGGGGTGTCGCTCGGAGCTGGAACCACGGTCGCCTCCGGGGCGGTGATCCGGCCCGGGGTCTTGGTCGGCGGGGGCTGCGTGATCGAGGAGGGGGCACTGCTGGGCAAGGCTCCCCGGCTGCGGCCGGGCTCGAGTGCTGCGCTGGACGCGGATCCCGACGCGCTGGTGCTCGGCGATGGGGTGACGGTGTGCTGCGGAGCGGTCCTCTACGCGGCCGCGCGGATCGGCTCGCGGGCGATCATCGGCGATCAGGCCACCGTGCGCGAGCGCTCGATGGTCGGGGTGGGTTCGGTGATCGGACACGCGTCGACCGTCGACTTCGACTGTGTGGTCGGTGACCGGGTGCTGATCCAGACCGGCGTCTACGTGACCGCGGGCGCCATCGTCGAGGATGACGTTTTCCTGGGCCCCGGCGTCTACACGAGCAACGACGACACCATGGGGCGCCACCCCGGCGGCGCGGGCTTGTCCGGCCCGCTGTTCCGCCGCGCCTGCCGGGTGGGCGCGGGCGTGGTTCTCACCCCGGGCGTGGTCATCGGCGAAGAGGCCTACGTGGCCGCCGGCGCGGTGGTCACCCGAGATGTCGAGCCTCGTGCGGTGGTGATGGGCGTGCCCGCTCGGGTGCTCCGCCGGGTTCCCGAGGCGGATCTGCTCGAGCGCTGGCGCTAGTTCGGGACCTGCGCGCCCCGGTCTGCACGCGGGTCACAGAAGGGGGCCGGTTAGGCGTGGCGGCCGAGGCGGCGAAAGCCGGGGTGCACTCCGGGGCTTAGGTTCTGTTCTTCGGCGAGGCGCCGAAGCAGCGTGAGCAGCTGGGCGCGCTCGGTATCGCCGAGCGCGGCGGTGAGCGCGTGCTCGTGCTGGCGGGCGACACGACCGAGTTCGGTGAAAAGCTGGCGGCCTTCGTCGGTGAGCGAGATCGCATAATTGCGGCGATCGCGGGGGTCGCGCTGGCGTGCCACGAGGCCGCGGGCCTCGAGTTCGTCGATCAGCGCGACGAGTCGTGGGGCGTGCATCCCCAGCGCGTCAGCCAGCTCGCGCTGGCTCTGGCCCGGGAAGTGGGCCAGGCGCCGGAGCACTCCGGCCTGAGGCGGCGTGAGCTGGAGCGGGCGGATGCGCTCGGCGAACGCGGCGGCGGCGTGCGCCCCGAGTTGCGCCAGCAGGAACGCGACGCCGCCGTCGTGAGGAGCTTCTCGGTCAGCCGGGGGCGAGGGCATCTCGGCCGAATAGTACAGACTCCGAGTAACCGATATCGAGAGTAATCGTTTCTGGTAGTATTTGATCCATGATGTCCTCACCGCCCACCGTTTCCGCGTCCCGCGGGTCCCGTCATGTCGGGCCGCCGCTGCTGGCGCTCGCGCTCATCTCGGTTGCGCTGTTCGCGGCGAGTCTCGTCGTCAGCGCCGCCGCCGCCGGCCCCTTCCCCTCCCCGTATGACGACACGCACACCGTAATCGCCTTCTTCGCCGCTCACGCCACGACTGTCCGCGTCGTGGCCACGCTTCAGTTCGCCTCGGCCGTACCGCTGGCGATCCTCGCCGCGTCGCTGTCGAGCCGCCTGCGCTACCTCGGCTTCGCGCGGGTACCCGGCGTGCTGATCGCCTCCACCGGCGGCACGCTGGCCAGCGGCATGCTGGCGGTCAGCGCGCTGGCGCAGTGGGTCCTCTCGCGCCCGGCGACGGCGAGTAACCCCAGCGTCGCCCGTGCGCTCACCGACTTCGCTTTCGCCACGGGCGGACCGGGCGTCGTCGTGTTCCTCGGCCTGCTGGTCGCCGGGATCGCCGTGCCGGCGGCCATCGGCCGGCTGCTGCCCAGACCGGTGTGGATAGCCGGCGTCGCTTTCGCCCTGGTCGCGGAGCTGTCCACGATCGCGCTGCTCTCAAAGCCGTCGGCCGTCTTGCTGCCGATCGCCCGGTTCGGCAGCCTCTCGTGGCTGATCGCGGCCGCCGCCCTGCTCCCCTCGTCACGACGACGCACCGTCGCCGCTCCTTCAAACACCAATGAACGGATCACCCCATGAACCGCCCCCTCGCCAATCAAGTCGCGATCGTCACCGGCGCGAGCCGCGGGATCGGCAACGCGACCGCACGTGCCCTCGCCACCGCGGGGGCGAGTGTCGCGCTCGCGGCGCGCGACACGGCACGCCTCGAGCAGCTGGCCGGCGAAATCGAAGCCACCGGCGGCACCGCGCTGAGCGTCCCGACCGACATCAGCAACCCGAACGACGTTGAACGGCTGGTCGCGCGCACGCTCGACGTGTTCGGCCGCCTCGACATCGCCGTCAACAACGCCGCTGGCGGCGGCCACCCACCGACTCCGCTCACCGATGTCGCCACCGCGGACTTCGACAGCGCCCTGGCGACCAACCTGCGCGGAACGTTTTTCTGCCTCAAGTACGAGATCGCCGCGATGCTCGATAGCGGCGGCGGCGCCATTATCAACATGGCCTCCACCGCCGGTCTTGAGGCGGTCGGAGGCCTCGCCGCCTACGTGTCGACCAAGCACGGCATCGTCGGACTCACCAAGGTCGCCGCTCTCGAGTACGCCGCCCGCAACATCCGCGTCAACGCGATCGCTCCCGGACCGATCCTCACCGAGCAGCTCGAGCGGGCGGGCGCACAGGCGCAACAGAGCGCCGCGCAGGCCATGCCAATGCGACGCATCGGTCGCCCCGAGGAAGTCGCAGCCGCCGTCATCTGGCTATGCAGCGACGCCGCGTCGTTCATCACCGGTACCACGATCCCGATCGACGGCGGCAAGCTCGCCGGGATGGCGCCATTCGCCCGGCAAGCACCAGCCGCCTGAGCCCCCATCCCTCAAACCGAACCATTGCCACTGGAACTGGAGGCATCAATGACCACAAGCGACGAACAAATCGTGACCACGACCAGAGGCGAGATCACCGACCTCTTGATGCGGTTCGCCGAAGCCCAGCGACGGTCCGACGTCGACGACCTATCCGGGTTGCTGACCGACGACTTCAAACTCGTCGGTCCTCTCGGGTTCGTCGTCCCGAAGGAGAAATGGCTAGAACAATTCCGCACTGGCATGCTCGAGATCCAGTCGCTCGAATGGGACGAGATCGACATCCGAACCCACGCCTACGCGCACTTCGCAATCGCGATCGGGAGGCTCGAGCAGGCTGGTACCCACGCAGGCAAGCCGGCCGACGGGCAGTTTCGCGTGACCGCGATCGCGATCGGACACGGCACCAGTTGGCGCCTGGCCGGGACCCATTACAGCCCGATCGCGGCACCGTAGGCACTCCCAAGCACACAAGGAGCACCATGAGACCGCAGGTAGACATCCTCCTAGACACCGGCCAGTCAAACGACGTCGTCGGAATCGTCGAGCTCAGCGTCCCTCCAGGGTGGGACGGGCCGCCGCTTCACCACCACGACTTCGATGAGGCCTTCTACGTCCTCGATGGTGAGCTGACCTTCCAGCTCGGTGAGACGCTGCGTGCGGCCGGGCCCGGCGAGCTCGTGTTCGCCCCGCGAGGAGCGATTCACACAGTCGCCAACCTCACAGCGTGTCAGGCCCGCTACGTGCTCGTTTGCACGCCCGGCCAATTCACGAACTACTTCGAGCAGCCCAGCGCCACCGCCTCCACCGATGCGGCCACGGCGGGCGACAAGCGCTACCCCGAGACGACCGTGGTTGGCCCCACCATTCCTGAGCGGCTCGGGCGGGCAGCGTGAGCCCGGCCCGGCGAACACGAGCCCTGGGCAGAAAAGCGAACCATATGGACGCTTTTCTGCCCAGCGTGCTTCGGGTCGAGTCCTGTGGCGTGGGGGAGGACCGTCCGTAGCCGCGGTCAGACCGCGGACAGTTGCGTCACCTGCGTCAGGCGCAAGCTGTTGCCGGACGGATCGTGGAAGCCTGAGTCGATTCCGTAAGGGCGGTCCTCCGGCTGTTCGGAGAACTCCACGCCACGGCTCGTGAGCTGCTCGTAGTCGGCGTAGATGTCGTCAGTGGTCAGGAAGACCGTCCCGGCGAACCCCTTCGCCATCAGGCTTCTCACCTGCTCGGCCGTCTCAGTCTCCATCACCGGCGGCCCTGGGATCGCCATCAGAGTGATCGCGATGTCGGGCTGCTTCGCCGGACCAACGGTCAGCCAGCGGAAGTTGCCCATTTCAGCGAGCGTCACGTCTTGCCGGACCTCCATCCCAAGCTTCTTGGTGTAGAACTCGAGTGCGTCGTCCTGGTCATGAACCCACAGCTGGGCGTTGGCGAGCTTGATCATGCTTCCTCCTGTGGTCGTTGTGCGGTGCTGGCCACACTAATTCCGCCCCGCCCCATTGTCTTCTCGAAACGTGCTGCGTTGCGGGCGGGCGTAGAGGCGAACAACGCACGCAGGGACCAGCGCGTAATCGGCCGCCGGCGGAAACCTGGCCCGGTACGTGGTCGGCGAGATCCCGAACGTCTGCGTGAAGCTGGTCGTAAACGAGCCGACGCTCTGTAGCCCCACCGAGAAGCAGATGTCGGCCACCGATCGATCGGTCGCTCGCAGCAGCGCTGCCGCCCGTTCGAGTCGTCGCGTCAGCAGGTAGGCGTGCGGGGAGGCGCCGAAGGCGCGGCGGAACTGACGGCTGAAGTGGGCCCGAGACAACCCCGCCGCGCGGGCGAGATCGTCGACGTCGAGGCACTCGGAGTACCTCGCGTCAGCGAGGTCCTTAGCGCGGAGGAGATGCCGGGCCGGCGGCACAAAGCTCATGCCGCTCAGCGTATACCCGACCCCGCGCCCCGGCCGCCGGGGACCGGCCCGCGCCGCGCCGCTTGAGGCTCAGAAGCTGAGTGCGGCGAACCGTTTTCGCACGGCTCGGCCAGCGCGACCGTGGAAGATCATTCGCGTCTGGTCAGCACCAAGTTCCTCAAGACTGATGGCGACCCGCTCGCGCCGGTTCGAGAACCAACCGTTGCGCGATACGCGTTCAAAGATGAATCCGGTGGCGGACTGCTCGAGCAGCTCGAAGCCCATCCGGCCCAGCGCTGGCGCCAGCGTGTCAAGCGCCACTCGGCGCGTTTGTGTGGCGCCAGCGGGAGCTACGACCTGCTTAATGAACGGACGTACTCCAGGCAGCCCGACAGCCATGGTCGAGACCTCATCCGAGCGCTCAGTCATGGACTACGACAATAACGTGCGTGCGTAAGCTCACCCGTCACTCACTGCCATCAGTCAAGGATCATGTGTGCGTGGGCTTGACGCAGAGCGCGGCGAGGTCCATGCCGTAGATGCCGAAGGTCTGGCACCCGGTCCGGGCCGAGAAGAAGTCGTCGCTGGGTAGGCTCCCGAACGCGGCCAGCGGCGCGGCGTTGCGGGCGAGCTCGAGGTCGAGTTTGCCGTAGGTCAGGTAGCGCTTGGGCCCCGAGAGCCGCGCCGCGCTGGTCAGCTTGCGCTGGTAGAGCCGGTCGTCGAAGGTCGGGCCTACCGATTTGTCCTCGAGGATCGACGTCAGCATCGCCGCGGGATCGAGGTAGTCGGGTATCCAGCCGCTCCAGGCGAGATCAAACCGTTCACCCGGTCGTGCCGCTCGCGCGAACAGAGCGTTGCCCGCGAACTTCTTCACCTGGACTTGGAGGCCGATCGCCCTCAGATCGGTTTTGACGATCTGGGCCTGCTCCGGACACGGAGATACGTCGCAGGTGTAGAGCACGGCCGTTCTCCCACCGCCCCGGCCCAGCTTTCGCGCTCTGGCAACGTCGGGTGTCGTCGGGTACACGTGGGCGTTGCGATATCCAGGCATTGCCGGCGGCAGGTAATGGTCGGCCGGCCGCTCAGGCAGCGGCTGGAAAGCATCTCCTAGCTGGGCGAGCGCTCGCCGGTTGATTGCGTAGTTGACCGCTTGGCGCATGCGCACGTCGCGGAACAGCGGCCGGTGGGTGTTGAGCATGAAGTAGTCCAGCTGGAGAGACGGGTTGGCGAAGTACTGCTGCCCGCCGTGCGCAGCGGCTGCACTGCCAGGGCCGTACCGGGCGACGAGCCGTGAGGCGAGGGCGGTGGTCGTGGTCGAGGCGGCCGCCGCCAATCCGATCGCGGTGTAATCGGCGGTGCCCGCCTCGATTTCGGCGACCGCCCGTTGCGTGGAGATCCCGACCTTAAGCGCGATCCGCGCGAAGTGGTGCGGACGGCTGCCGTGGTAGTTGGGGTTGCGCATCAACACGACGCCCTGACCGGGCGTGTACGACGCCACGTAGTATGGGCCGGCTGACGGGATCACCCGAACCCCGTTGCGGTCGATCGGGGTGTTGGACGGGACCGCGCAGAAAGCCGGCAGCGCTAGGCGGGAGAGGAAGTCCGGGGCTGGAGCGAGCAGCTTGATGGCCAGCGTGTCTCCGTTGGCGACGACGCCCGCGATGTGGCTGGCCTTCCCGGCCATGTACGCGCGGGCACCGACGACGTCGGCCAAGAAGTGGGCCAACGGACTGTGCATCCCGGGGTTCAGGGTGCGCTCGATCGATTGCTTGAACGTCTGCGCGGTGACCGGCTGGTTGGACGGTGGCGAGAAGCGAAAGCCGGGGCGGATCTTGAACGTGTAGGTCCTGCCATCGGGGGACCGGACAGGCAACGATTGCGCCACCTCGGGCGTCAGCTCCGAGCCGGCGGGGGCGGGCTTGTCGGGGTAGTTCACCAGCTGAGCGCCGGTGGCGTAGAGGAGCTGGTCCGACCCGACCCCGAGCGCCGGGTCCATAAAGTCGATGTCGGTCGAGGAGACGATCCGCAGGGTGCCGCCACCGACCTGGGTCGGTGCGATCGACTGCGCATCGACCGTGACCCAGGCCTTCCCACCGGCAATCGTGATCGCCTGTGGGCTGCCGCCGACCGCGATCGTCGCGATCGCTTTGGCGGTGGCCGGGTTGATGCGGGTGACGGTCCCGTCGCCGCTGTTGGCTACCCACACCGACCCCGCGCCGACCGCAACTCCGGCGGGCGATTGCCCCACCGGGATGCTCGCCGTCACCGATCGGGTGCCTGGATCGATCCGGACGACCGCGTCGTCGAGCGAATCGACCACCCACACCGCGCCCGCGCCATCCGCGATCCCGGTAGGCGCATTGCCAACTGCGATCGTCGTGGGCAGCCCGCTCGGGTCAACCCGGACCACGTTGTTGGCTTCGGTGTCGGTCAGCCAGATCGCCCCGTCGCCGAGCGCGATCCCGGTCGGGCTGGCGTTCGGGTCGATCTGCCTCCGAGGTGTTCCGTTCCGCGCGTCGAGGTGGGTCAGCAGGCCGGTGGACGGAGCGACCCAGACCGAGTTGGCTTGTGCGGCGATCGCTCCCGGCCCGTTCGGGACGACGTTGCCGATGCGAACGGGGGGGCCGAGCTTGTCGAACTCGGGGTCCACGCGGCCGACGAGGACGGTGCTCGCTCCCGCGTACGGGTTCAGATTTGACTCCACCACCCACACACCATTGGCACTGGCTGCGATACCGGTGGGAGGGCCCAGGACCGGGATCGCCAGCAGGGTGCGCAGCGTTGTTGGGTCGACGCGCGAGATCGTCTGCTCGTCGAGGTTGGCCACCCACAGCGATCCCGAGCCGAACGCGACCGCCCCGGGGCGGGCGCCCACCGGAACGGCTCCGGTGACGCGGTTGCTGTGAGTGTCGATCGCCGCCAGCGAGTTGGGCGCGACGTGGACCGCACTGGCGCCAGAGCCGGCCAGCCTCACCGCGGCCGTGACGATCGCAGCCAGCAGGATCGCTCCACCGGCGGCGATCAGCACGCCGCCTCGCCGTCGCCGGCGAGCGGCGATCGCCGGCTGCCATTGAGTGCGACCGTGCCCCGACGGGTCCAGCGCCGGGTCTTGGGCCAGGATCGCTCCTTCGAGCTCGTGTAGCTCGCGGCCGGGGTCGAGCCCAAGCTCCTCGAGCAGACGCCGTCGCGCGGCGCGGTAACTCTCCAGCGCGTCGGCCTGGCGCCCGGATCGGTACAGCGCGAGCATCAGCTGACCGATGAACCGCTCGTTCAACGGATGCTCGCGAACAAGCGCCTCGAGTTCCCCCGCCAGTCGTCCGTGCTCGCCTAATGCGAGCTCTAGGTCAATCCGCTCCTCCAGTGCGGCCAGCCGTGATTCCTCCAACCGCGCGATCTCCGACTGCGCGAACGACTGATAGGCAAAATCAGCCAGCGGTGGACCACGCCACAGCGCAAGTGCCTCCCGCAGCCGCGCGGCTGCAGCTCTCGCATCATCCTGCGCCACACGCCGAGCTTCCGCGACGAGCGACTCGAAGCGGTCCACGTCAGTCTGGCCAGGCTTGGCCTGCAGCAGGTAGGCGCGGCCGCGGGTGACCAGCATTCCCTCACCGAGAAGCCCGCGCAGGTTCGAAACGTACCCTTGAACGATCTTGACCGCGCTGGCCGGCGGCTGCTCCCCCCATAGCGCCTCGATCAGGCGATCGGAGGAGACCGGCTCGCCGCGATGCACGAGTAGCACCGCCAATAGCGCCCGCTGCTGGGGACTACCGAGCGCCAACGGACGGTCCCCTTCGACCACCTCAAGCGACCCCAAGACTCGGAACTCGATCAGCAGCTAACCCCCCATGGTCAACCCTACCAGCGCATTCCGACCCACAGACGCTCCCCGCCTTTCCTGCGCGTTTACCGATCGTTGACCGCTGTGGACCGTATCTCGACCGCCACAAAGCATGGTTCCTGGCATCGGATCGCAACACCGCGATCAACCCAAGTACGGAGGAGTCGCCATGACCACTACGCATCGCATCACCACCGCCATCGCGCTCGCGCTGGCTCTCGGAGCCAGTGCCGCTCCGGCGTCGGCCTGGCCCACAAACATCAACGCGAACGGGTCTGAGGTTCCAGCGATGCCTACGAGCACGCAGCCAGCGGCCCAGCCGAACGGACCGAGCCGGACCGTGAGCACTTCGCCGGCGATCGTGCGCGTTGGCGCGTCCAACGGCGGCTTTGACTGGGGCGACGCCGGCATCGGCGCCGCCGGCGGCCTTGCGCTCTCGATGATCGGCCTCGGCGGAGCGCTCGCCGTGTCCAAGAACCGCACCCGCCGCCCAGGACACCACGGCCTGACCAGCTGACCAATAAGGCCACCACCGCCCGAACTACGGGCACGCTGCAGCGGGAGGTTCGCCTGGCAAGCCTCCCGCTGCTCACATACTGAGGGTCAGGGCCTCAGCACCCGGTCGCGGGTTGACGGAATCCCGGGAAGGGATTTAGGTCGCCCATGAGGGTGTAGCGGCCGACGTTGGTCGACGGGCTCTGCGTCGGCTCGGAGATCGTGTTCGGAGACGTGCGCATGAACCACGGCAGGAATGCCTCATCCTCGGGGTGGTAGTAGCCGTCGGCGCTCTGTGAGCCGTCTGGATTTGGTCCCTGCTCGAACGTGTTGGTTCCCTTGGCAAAGCCGATCGCCACCACCGGATCGCCGGTCTCCATGACATTCGTGCATCCGTATTGCGGCGCGGTCGGCGTCAGCCATGGCTGCACGGTGTTGTTGACGAACGGATCGTCGCCCCACTCGGCGATCTCGTGGCTGAGTGCGTGGATGTCCTGGAGCGCCCAGTCGGTTGGCGTCGTCGTCGTCCGGGGGTAAGTCCCTGGGCGGACCCACGATGCCCAGGCGAACGTCTGTACCACGGCGTTGCCGTTCGATCCGCCGTTGCCGCCGCCGTTGCCGGCAGCGCGCGTTCCGTGATAGCCGATCACGCAACATCCGCCGCCCTGGGTCAGCAGCACGTCGTTGCTGAGGTAGATCGGCAAGTGCGTAGCGTCGGCGGACTGCTCAAGGTTGTTGATGTGAGCTGACCACCAGCTGATGTTGAGCGCTGGGAAGATGATCCCCTGGGGGCTCTCCATGAGCGTTCCCTGATTCTGGGGAACATTGATCGTGACGGCCGGCAGGACATTTGGATGCAGCATCAGGTGATAGCCGCTCCCGGCGCCGACCTTGTTGAACTGGGCCCGCATGGTCGCGTCCTCCAACTGCAGCGCCTGCCCCGCGTCGCCCTGCGACAGCGGCCCTCCCGGGCCCCGGACGAGCTTGGGGTTGTTGGGGAAGTTCCCGGCAGCGGTCGCGAATGGCGTGGAGCCGTAGTCATTGGTGGCGAACACCGGCGAGGCGAGTGTGGGGCCGACCACCGAGGTGCCGTCGAAGGTCATACCGTCAAAGTGGACGATGAGCGGCGTGATGTCGGCCTGGATCGTGGCCGCGCACGCGCTTCCCGAACAGGTGTTGGGATTGGCGCCGACCATGTTGTAGCCGTAGGTGACGCCGTTCTGCGGATTTGTCGTGGTCCCGTACCAGTGGGGAATCGTCCGGGTCGTGGGCAACACCGAGGCACCGCCGCCAACGGTGACCGACTTCGGATTGAACCCCGAGGCAGTGATTGGATGCGGCTTGACCGTGGGCGTTCCCGAAACGCCCGTGCCGGCCCACGCCGACCCGGTATTGATCAGCCCGATCGCCCCAACCGCGAGTGCTCCCAGCAGACGAACCTTGCTCATGCGCCATACCCTCCCTCTGAGCTTGAACGGTATCCCCCGGCCGACCCCTATTACAGCGCGCTGCGCTTCGCGGCGTCGGACGGTCGCCCCGATCAGGTCGAGACCGCGTGGCGTCGGGTGGAGCTCCCTGTGCCGGCCGGCCGGAGCCGCGCCAGGCCGCCTCGGCGTCGCTGGCCGCGCCCGGGGCGCTCGATCTAGTACTCGTCTCGCCGGCGCCACCAGGGTCCGGTCTCGTTGCGCCCTCTTGGCGCCCGGTCGAGCCACTGGTACATGCCCCACAGTCCGTCCAGGCCGCGCGCGTAGGTCGAGTAGGTGTGATGGACGACGCCGCCCTCGAGGGCGAAGGCGCTCATTCCGGGTTGCTCACGGGTGTATGTGGCCGTGTCGGTGCCGCACATGGCTGCGTGCTCAGACCCGCGGCCCTCCCGGATCCACGTCGTGTCCCTTGGCCGGTAGTTGTAGTCGACGCTCCCCGAGTCCTGCTGCTCCTCGGTGACCGAGGTGTTGAAGTCGAAGTTGAAGTCACTGTCCAGCGAGGAGGCCCACGGAAAGGTCCAGCCCATGCGTCGCTTGTAGGCCTGCAGCTCGGCGATCGGGGCGCGTGACACCGCGATCATCCCGACGTCGTGGTGCTCCAGGTGGACGGCGAAGCCGTTGAAGCCATCGGCGATCGCCGAGCATGACGGGCAGCCGCCCGTGTACTCAGGTCCGAACATGAAGTGGTAGACCAGCAGCTGCGAGCGCCCACCGAAGAGGTCGGCCAGTGACGCGGAGCCGGCTTCGGTCTCGAAGCGATAGTCCTTCTCGACGGGGACCCAGGGCAGCTGCTGGCGCTGGCGGGCCACCTCGTCGCTGTGGCGGGTCAGCTCCTTCTCGGCCTCGAGCAGCTCGAGTCGGGCGGCGAGCCACTCTGCTCGACTGGCGGTGTGAGTGTTCATGCTTTTCTCCTTGTGATTCAGGTTGTCGCGGTTCTGGGGGGCGATTTCGGCTGAAGGTCCGGGAGCGTCTCACCGGTCTCGAGCAGCGTCTTGAGGTTGGCCAGGACGCGCGGCCAGCCCTGGCTGACAAGCGAGCCGGTCACGCCGCCGGGCTCGAGGTCGTCGTGGATCACCGTCAGCTTGACCTGCTCGCCTAGAGACTCGATCTCGAAGGTGACCGTCGAGCGCGGCTCAGCGGTCAGGCGGTCGCGGGCGTCGTCGGTGAGATTCAGTGACTCGGCCCATTCGGGGGTGGACGTCTGCCATGTGTAAGACAGCCGGCGGTAGGGCTCGGACTCGACCACCACCTGCTCGGGGTCGGCGATCGTCAGGCCGCGGGTGTGCCAGGTCATCGTCGAGCCGGCCTTCCAGTCAGAGTCGAACTTGAGCGCCCAGTAGCGCTCGGTGAACGCCGGCTCGGTCAACGCCTGCCAGAGCCGTTCGGGCGTGGTCTGGATGTAGGTCGTGTAGACGAACGAGGGCTTATCCATGGGGGTGTCCTCCAGTGCTCTTTTCAGATCGGCGAGCGCATCGACGCGGTCCTGCTCGTACCGCGTGATCCAGCGTTCGGCGATCTCGTTGATGGGCGCCGCGTTGAGGTAGTGATGCTTCTCCCGACCGCGGCGAACGGTGGTGACGAGATTGGCCGCCTCCAGCACGGCGAGGTGCTTGCTCACTGACTGGCGAGCCATGTCCAGCCTCGAGCCGAGCTCGCGCAGCGTCTGGCCATTACGATCGTTCAGGCTGTCAAGCAGCAGCCGCCGGCTCGGATCGGCCAGCGCCCTAAAGATCTCGTCCATGTGGGGATAGGCAGCCACCTGGCTGCTTATAATACGCAGCCGCGCGGCTGCCTGTCAAGCACCCTAGGCCAACCGGACGCGCCTGGCGAAAGCGGACGATCGTCCCCACGATGCTGGCGTTCCCTCCTTGCTGGACGCCAGCTTGCTGGCGTTGTACCGCGCAACTTGCGTTCTCCTCCTCGCCTGAGACGTGTGGGTTACTACGTAGTGTGTTCGGGGGAGGAGGTGCCGATAGGGACGGTGTCCGTCGTCGACGACAAGGGCACCCCCGCCGTGAGGTGGGTCCGCAAAGCCACGGGACCCTCGAGGTCGGCCGGGTTACCGAATCGGTTCTGACAGAGGAACGTCTTATGACGCAGTTCGCGCAGCCGCGCGAGATCACAACAATGTTGCGCGATTGGCTATACGGCTTGCTGAGAAACAAGCTGGGCAGCGCCCCCGGGCGCATCCGGTCGCCTGGCTACGAGGATGATCGCTACGACGGGGGCTGGCTGTGTCCGACCAAGGCGGATCGCGTCCGGCTGACTGACATGAGCCCGGCCGTGCGCCGCGCCCGGCTGCTCGCGGGCCTGTTCTGCGGGGTCGGAGTGGTGGCCCTGGTGCCCTGGCTCGGCTGGTGGCCAGTTGTCGTGTTTGCGGTCGTGCCCGCGCCGCTGGTGGCCCTCGATCGTCTCCTGGCCCATGCCCGTCGGCCCGAGCGCTTGGTGGCCGCGTCATTGCTGCTGCACACGATCCTGATCGTCGTCGGCGTCGGTATCAGTGGCGGGGTGCATAGCCCGCTCTTGCCGTGGGTGGCGATCCCGGTCGTGACCGCCGCGGCGCGGTTCCGCTTGCCGGTGTTTCTAACCGGCGCGATACTGGCCGCCGCCGGGCTTGTGCTTGCGGCTGTGCAGGCGTCATCGAGCGCGCTCGTCAACGACCCGGCGCCGTTGATCGGCGTAATCGTCCTGCTGGGAGCGCTCGTCGTCGCGCAGCGCCCACTGCTCGATGCCGAGACGCGCTGGCGCCGTGACGCGGTGCTTGACCCGCTGACTGGGCTGCTCAATCGCCAAGGTTTGCAGCGACGCTTCCGCGAGGTTGCCGAGCAGGCGCGGTTAAGCGATCAACCGGTGTCGTTGGTGGCCTTTGACCTGGACGAGTTCAAGCGCATCAACGACGCGCACGGCCATGCCCAAGGCGATGCCGTGCTCACGGAGGTGGCCTACGCGCTGCGCAAGACGCTGCGTTCGTTCGAGCTGCTGTATCGGATCGGCGGTGAGGAACTGCTTCTGATCCTCCCTGGCACCGAGCTGAGCGTCGGCTGCGAGATCGCTGAACGCGCGCGACGCGCGATCGAGCAAAGCGAGCCGGTCGGCATACATGTGACCGCCTCGTTCGGCGTGTCTAGCGCGATCGGCGACGGGATCGAGTTCACCCCTCTCTTTGAGGCCGCCGATCGCTCGCTCTACGCGGCCAAGCGCGCCGGGCGCAACGCTGTGGCCTGCCTACCCCGCGCCGGCGACGAACCCACCGTACTGGCCCGCGGGCTTCTCGCCACGGCGGCCTGACCGAAGCGCCAACACGGATTACTCGATTACTCCAAGTCGCATCGCCTTGGCGACGGCGGCAGCGCGGTTTCGTACGTCCAGCTTCCGGTAGATGTTCTTGAAGTGGGCATTCACCGTGGCGGGACTCAGGGCAAGTTGATGGGCGAGTTCCGGGCCGGCCAGTCCGTCGGCAGCGAGTGCCAGCACCTCGATCTCGCGTGGTGTCAGCGAATCGGGGGCGTTGGGGCCCTCGTACTCGGTCGCCTCCAACTCGTCCTCGGGCCAATCGGCGGGCGCGAACGCGATCAGATGTAGGCCCGGCAGGACGCGCGCCAGCCCGTAGTAGACGACGTCGAAGCGCCGGCCGTCGCTGCCGTCCACCGGGTAGCGCCCAGCGATGCTTCCCACATCAAGCAACCGCTCCCAGGCCTGCTCCATAACTCCAGGAGCGGGCGCGGCGGTGAGGTCGCCGGTCGCGAACTCGCGCAGTTCCTCGAGACTGAGCCGGAACCACAGCCGGGCGGGGCGGTTGGCCTCCACGTAACGGCGCCGACCATCGATCATCACCATCGGCACGGGGTTCTGCTCGAAGGTGCGCTTGAGCCTCGAGGCTTCGTGACGCGCATCAAGTACCGCCTCGGCGGCCGCTCCTACTTCGCGTGAGACTCGATCTGACCCGGGTCGCTTTGCGGTCATTTCTGTTGCCAGCAGTGAGTCATTTGACACAGTCAACCGTACCACTAAGATAAGTTTATGGGGTTGATGGGCGCAGAAATAAGCGGTGCTGGCGGAATCGGCTCTCGAGTCCGAGCCGCACGGGATCGCCTCGGCTGGACGAGGGAGACCCTTGCCTTCCACTCCGGCCTCAGCTGGTCCGCGATCGCCCAGGTGGAATCCGGCCGGCGCAGCAACCTTCGGCCCAGCACCCTCATGGCGCTCTCGCGAGCGCTCGGGGTGAGCATTGACTATCTCGTTGATGGCGGCCAGTCGCCCCCGACCATGCTCGACCATTCGGCGTTCCCCTACCGCGCCGACGATCAGTTCCAGACAACGATGGGGCCTTTCTTGGCCGCAGGCGTCGAGCGCTCCGAGGCCGTCCTCGCCGTCACCACCGAACCGAATATCGAGCTTCTCCGCGCGCACCTCGGTGCCGATGCGCGAAGGGTCGAGTTCGTTGAGTCGAGCAGCTTTTACACCACGCCGATCGCCGCCCTCCGGGGATACAGGGCCTTTACCGAGGACCATCTCGGCCGCGGCGCCCCGTGGGTGCGAATCCTTGGTGAGCCCAGGTGGACTGAGAGATCCGACGCCGAGGTTCGCCTCTGGACTCGATACGAGTCCCTGTTCAACCTGGTGTTCGCCGCGTCTCCGCTGACCGCCTCCTGCCCGTATGACGAGCGTTCCGTGGCCCCGGAAATCCTCAGGCAGGCACACCTCACCCATTCGCATGCCTTCGGCGGCGCAGGGACCGCGCAGAACCCTGACTACGCCGATCCGGGGGCGTTCGCCTTCGAGCCGTCCGCAAGCTCGTAGATTTCAACGTCGATAGCGCGATGGCGTCCCTCGATTGAGGTACGATCAAGGCCTCCCTCGATTGAGGTACCAGCAGCCGCTGGGCTCCACCATTCGCCAGCTCATGGTGAATTCGGTCGTCAGTCCCAGACGGAACGACCGGGAGATGAGCGGGTTTCTCAATCGCAGCTACCAGCCGGTGCCGTGCTTGGCACGGCGGATCGGCAGATGCGGCAGAGGAACGCTTGACCCTTCACAGACGCGACACCCCGGTCGACGAGCGCGCCAGCGCCGCGGAACTGCGCGATCGTGCGGCCGAGGCGCGCGACCGCGCGGCCGAGGAGCGCGACCGTGCGGCCGCTGAACGCACGCGCAGCGAGCACCAGGAGGGAGTCCGGGACAGATCTGAGCGTTCGCGGGATCGCGAGCGGTCCGCACAGGACCGACGGTATGCCCAACAACGGGACAACGCCGCCGCCGAACGTGACCGTGGGGCTCCCGAATGTCCGACCTGCGCGAACGAGCAGTCAGCCCGGGCCAGCGGTGAACGATCGCGGGATCGTGACCGATCCGCACAGGACCGGGAGCGGGCGGCCGAACGCGACAGCGCCGGAGCGGAACGCGATCGTGCGGCCGGCGAGCGTGACGGCGCAGCAGCGGAACACACGAGCAGCGATTACAAGCTGACAGCCCTAACCCGCGAAGGCGCAGCCCGTGACCGCGACGAGGCTGCCCACGACCGCGAACGGGAGGGCACCGACGTCTTGACCGGAGCCCTCAGGCGAGGCCGCGGCCTCGTCGATCTCCAGCGCGAAATCGACCGGACACGCCGCTCGGACGGGCGACTCGTGCTCGCGTTCGTTGACATCGACGGCCTCAAGGCCATCAACGATGCTGACGGCCACGCTGCCGGCGACCAGCTGCTCCGCGATGTGGCGCTGGCGCTGAGCAACGAGCTGCGATCCTACGACGTTGTTGTCCGGTACGGAGGCGACGAGTTTCTCTGCACGCTGTCGGGCAGCGACATCACAGCCGCTGGGCACCGGTTTGACGAGGTCGCGCGAAACCTGATGCAGAGGACCCCCGCAGCATCCATAGGCGTCGGTTTGGCCACGCTGGCGGACCCCGACACGCTCGACGAGCTCATCCAGCGTGCCGACGCCGCCCTCTACGCCGGGCGCCGTCACTCGCGAGAGCGCAGCGCTTCCTAGGAGCCGACCGGCAAGCGGCTGGCCGCGCGGCGGCCCCGCAGGCCTCGCGGGCCGAGGACATGGCTGGCGTCGGTCATGCCAGTAGCGGATTGACGCGTTACGCCGGCACGGAACCGTCGGCGACGATCGCGCTGCGCTCGGCCCCGGACATCCAGATGACCTGCTCGCGGGCCGGGCCGGTTCCCACCAGAGCGATCGGGACCCCGACGAACTCCGAGACGAAGCGCAGATACTCGCGGGCGGCGTCGGGGAGATCGGACTCGGACTGGCACTCGCTCAGGTCGCCGTCGAAGCCGCGCAGCTCCTGGTACTCCCCGACCGCGTGGTGCAGCACGGTCTGGTGGTAGGGGAAGTAGTCGAATTCGGCGCCCTCGGCCCCGCGGTAGCGGGTGCAGACGCAGAGCCGGTCGAAGCCCGGAGAGCACATCGAGCTTGGTGATGGCCAGCGCGGTCAGGGAGTTGAGCCGCGCGGCGTAGCGCAGGGCGACCAGGTCGAGCCAGCCAACGCGGCGGGGCCGGCCGGTCGTGGTGCCGTACTCGCCGCCCTTCTCGCGGATCGCGTCGGCCAGCGTCGCCATCGAGCTCGGTTGGGAACGGACCCGGCCCCGACCCGCGTCACGTAGGCCTTGGCCACTCCCCACACCTCGTCGATGTCCTTGGGCCCACGCCGGCGCCGATGCAGGCCGCGCCGGCCACCGGGTTCGAGGAGGTGACAAATGGATAGGTGCCGTGGTCGATGTCGAGCAGCGCTCCCTGCGCGCCTTCGAAAACGACCATCTCGTCGTCGTCCAGGCGCTGCAGGACCAGCCGCGAGGTGTCGGCGATGAACGGCTCGAGCACGTGCCCGTAGGTCAGGTACTCGTCGGTCATCGCCTGGAGGTCGAGCGCCGGATCCTTGGCGAAGGGGCGCAGGCTGAGTCGCTTGGGCTCGAGCGCGGCCACGATCTTCTTCTTGAGGATCTTCTCGTCGAGAAGGTCCTGGACCCGGATGCCCAGCCGGGCGGCCTTGTCCGCGTAGCAGGGGCCGATCCCCCGTCGGGTGGTGCCGATCTGGAGCTTGCCCAGCTTGGCCTCGCCGGCGTGGTCGAGCATCATGTGGTAGGGCATGATCAGGTGCGCGTTGGCCGAGATGCGCAGCGCGCGCGTGTCCACCCGGCGGCGCCGCAGCGCGTCCAGCTCGTCGGTCAGCACCTTGGGGTCGATGACCACCCCGTTGCCGATCACGCACAGCTTGCCCGGGTGCAGGATCCCCGAGGGCATGAGGTGCAGCTTCCAGGTCTCCCCGTTGCGGACGATCGTATGGCCGGCGTTGTTGCCGCCCTGGAAGCGGACCACCGCGTCGGCCCGCTCAGCGAGCATGTCGGTGACCTTGCCCTTGCCCTCGTCGCCCCATTGGGCGCCAACTGATCACTATGCCTGGCATGACGCGGTCCAGTTGTACGGGGGGCGGCGGGCGACGTGCGACGCCGGCCGCAGCCACGCCTCGCGACCGCCCACCGAGCGCCGGGTCCTTGACACCCAGCAAACTAGGTATAGCATCACTAGGTATGAGGGCGGAAGTCCCTGAAGGGACACCTCGACGCGCTGATCCTGGCTGTCCTCGCCGGCGGGCCGCGGCATGGCTACGCGATCATCGAGGAGCTCAAGCGGCGCAGCGGCGGGCTCGCTGGACCTGCCCGAGGGCACCGTCTACCCGGCCCTGCACCGCCTGGAGGAGGCCGGTCTGCTGCGCAGCGCCTGGTCCAAGGAGAGCGGCCGCCGCCGCCGGGTCTACGAGCTGACCCGCCGGGGTCAGCGTGAGCTGGGTGTGCGCCGCGAGCGAGTGGCGCGATTTCTCCCGTCGCGGTCGAGGTCGGTGCTGGCATGAGCTACCGCGACGAGACTGCAGTCGCGAGCTGACCGACGGTCGGGATCACCGGCCGGCTGCGCAGCCCGGATCACTGACGGAGATCGAGGATCACCTCCAGTGCGACCCGAGCGCCGAGCTCGGCGCGCCCGGGCTCCTCGCCCGCCAGTTCGCCGACGAGCTCGGGCACCGCCGGGCTCGGCGGGCCGGCTGGGCCAGCTTCGCCGCCCTGGCCCTGGCCGGCCTCTTGTTCGGCGTGGCCTTCCTGAGCTCGCCCCCGGCCTGCGTTCGGCGCGGTTCCGCCGGGGCGTCGCTGGCCGGGCGCGCTCGGCAACTGGGCGGCGGTCATCGCCCCGCAGGTGGCCTTCGCGGCCGGGCTGTTGGCGCTGCTGCGCGCCTTGCGCCGCCGCGCCGCAGCGCCGGTCATTGCCGCCGCCGAGGCGCGGATGATGTCTGCGCCGGGCGACGGTCGGCGTCGGTCGCCGGCCTGGCCAGCATGATCGGCCTGGCTCTGCTCGCCGACGAGCTTCGCCCCTATCTGCCCGGCTGGTGGGTCACCCTGGCCTGGGTATGCGCGGCGCTCGGCGTCGCTGGCGCTGCTGGCCGTCGGCGCCCGCGCTGCTCGCGGCCCGGCGGCTGCCCGTCGCTGGCCGAGGGGCCCGCCGGGGACATCTTCGATGACGTCGGGGCATGGCTGCCGCGCAGTCTCGCGGCCGGCCGTGGCGCTTGGCCCTGGTCGTGGCCGGCGGCGATCTTCGTGCTGCTGACGGTGGCGGGGTGCTGGGCTCGGACGGCCTACGACGGCGTGGCCCGCGGGGTCGGCGATGGGCTGCTCTGCCTGCTCGGCTTCGCCACGCTGGGCCGCTACCTGGGTCTCTGGGCGCCCGGCAGCCCGACTGACGGCTCGGGCCGGCCGCCGCGGCCGGGCGAGGACTCGCTACCGTGGGCGCCGGTGAGTGCCCGCACTGCGTCCCAAGCTCGAGTTCGCCGCCGTGGCCTGCTCTGGCCGTTGGCCTGGCCGCCTGCGGTGGTCGAGCTCCACCTCGAGCACGGCCGCCAACGACCGCAGCACCGCCGCGGCATCAGCCACGACCACCGCCGCGACGCACGAGCACGCGGCCTCGAGCACGAGCGCCACCGCACGACGTCGACGCACCGCCCCGGCCGGTGCGGCGGCGGTCGGCGGCTGTCCGACCTCGAGCCTGCAATCTGTCGTTCGTCTCCGGCCAGGGCGCGGCCGGCACGGCCTACATGACCTACGCGCTGACCAACGCCGGCGCGAGCACGTGCACGATGTTCGGCTATCCCGGGGTGGCCATCCTCGATGCCGGCGGCCAGATCGTGCAGCACCCGGCCCAGCGCGGCGGGATCCAGGCTCCGACGCCGGTCAAGCTGGTCACCCTGGCCCCGGGCAGGCGCGCACGTTCATCGTCACCAGCAGCGACGTGATTCCCAGCCCCGGCTGCCCGCACGCCTTCACCGGCACGACCCTCCAGGTCTTCCCCCCCAACCAGCGCGCCGGCGCTGACCGTGCCCCGCAGCGGGCAGTTCTGCAACCTGCACGTGGGGCCGGTCCAGGCGCCGCGCTGACCGTTACGCGCGCCCCGCGCCAGGGCACGCCGGGCGCGGCCTCCACGGCCTACCCGCCTGGGCGGTGCGCAGGTCCATCCGGTGGTCGTGGCCGAGCAGCGGCAGCTCGTCGCACATCTCGGTCAGCCGCGAGACGGTCCGGGCGGTGATCTGCGTCGCAGAGCTCATCGCGGTCGAGTGATGTTGGTGGTGATGACCATCGACCGCTGGTCCTCGTAGCGGCCGTTGACGATCGAGTAGAGCTCCTCGAGCACCCAGTCGGTGGTCCGCTCGGCGCCGACATCATCGATGTGGAGGAGGTCGACCGCGGTCAGCCGGTCGAGCAGGTCGACGTGCGAGCGCTTCGGAGCGGTGTGTGTCGCGGATCTCGTTCAGCAGCCGGGGCAGCGAGTAGATGGCCACCGATCGTCCCGCCTTGAGCGCCGCCTTGGAGACCAGCATGGCCAGCGTGGTCTTGCCGGTTCCCGGGCGGACCCATGAACCACAGGCCGCGGCCGGCGTCGAGATGGTCCTCGATGCGGTTGGCGAACGCGCGCACGTCCTCGATCACGCGCCTGGCTCGATGTCGGTGACCGGCGGCCGGTCGAAGGCGACATCGCGGTAGCGGCGCGGGATGACCGCGGACAGGCTGCGGGCCTTGGCCCGGGCCACCCGCTGCGGCCGGCAGCGGCAGTCATACGCGGTGTTGGTCTCCGCGTCGTACTGGAAGCCGGTGCCGTCGCACAGGCCGAACGGGCAGTCGTCGCTCATTGGGCGAACCGCTCACCGGCGTAGTTCATGAACTTCGGGTACTCCTTCTGGAAGGTCAGGACGACCTCACCCACCGGCCCGTTGCGGTGCTTGGCGATGATGATGTCCGCCTCGCCCGGTCGCTCGGAATCGGCCTTCTCGTAGTACTCGTCGCGGTAGATGAACATGACCAGGTCGGAGTCCTGCTCGATCTGCCCGGACTCGCGCAGGTCGGAGAGGATCGGCTTCTTCTCGCCGCCCCGCTGCTCGACGGCACGGCTGAGCTGGGAGAGGGCGATCACCGGGACGTCGAGCTCGCGGGCCAGGCCCTTGAGCCCGCGGCTGATCTGGCCCACCTGCTCGACGCGGCTCTCGACCCGGCCCTCATGGCGCATCAGCTGCAGGTAGTCGATGATGATCAGCCCCAGGCCCCCGGGGATCTTGCCGTGCAGTCGCCGCGCCTTGGCCCGCACCTCGAGCACGCCGGTGTCGCTCGAGTCATCCACGTACAGGGGCGCCTCGGACAGGCGCTGGCAGGCCTCGAGGATCTTCGGCCAGCGCGACTCGGCCACCTTGCCGCGGCGCAGGTCCTCGCCCTTGATCCGGGCCTGGGAGGCGACGAAGCGCTGGGCGAGCTCGGACTCGGACATCTCGAGCGAGAACAGGGCCACGGCTGTGCCGGCCAGGACCGCGTTCTCGGCGATGTTGGCCACCAGCGCGGATTTGCCCATCGACGGCCGGGCGGCCAGCACGATCAGGTTGCCGGGCTGGAAGCCGCCGGTCTTCTCGTCGAGGTCCTTGAAGCCCGACGGGGTGCCGGTCAGCGGCGTCTTGGAGACCGACAGGCGGTGGAGCTTCTCGGTCTCCTCGTCCAGGATGTCGGCGATCGAGCGGATCTTCTTCTGGCGGTCGTCATGGGCGACCTCGAGCACCGAGCGCTCGGCCTTCTCGACCAGCTCGCGGGCCGGAGCCTCGCGCGACAGCACGCTGGCCTGGATCTCGTAGGAGGTCGTGAGCAGGGCCCGCATCTGCGCGTTGTCGCGCACGATCCGCCCGTACTCGCGGGCGTGCCCCGCGGCCGGAACCCAGCCCGGCCAGCTCATCGATCGTCTCGGGGCCGCCGATCTCGTCGAGCTTGCCGTTCTGGCGCAGCGTCTCGGCGACGGTCAGATGGTCGATCTTGCGATCGTTCTCGTACAGGTAACAGCATGGCCGCGAACACCGCGCCGTACTGCTCGCGGTAGAAGTGCTCGGGTCGGAGCTGCTCCTCGACGAGCAGCGCCTGCAGATGCCGCTCGTCCAGCAGCACCGCGCCCAGGACCGACTTCTCGGCCTCGAGGTTGTGCGGGCGGGACGGCGATGTTCTGGACGGCGCTCATGGCTCACCGAATATAGGTTCGCGA
>CAWJSN010000004.1:0-532519 GCA_963845575.1 uncultured Solirubrobacterales bacterium
AGGTAGGGTGCGGTTGAGCACGGGGATGCCGCCGAGGACGCCCAGGCCGGCGCAGAGGGGCTCGAGCACCGGGGCCGGCAGTCGCGTCGAGACGGCGCGGAGGCCGGAGTTGAGCCACTCCTGGGGCGGCGTGTTGCGGCGATACAGCCAGACGGCCAGGCGTCCGCCGGGCTTGACCCGGCGCGCGATCTGGGCGAACGCCCGGCGCGGGTCGGGCGTATGGTGCAGGACGCCGATCGAGTAGACCAGGTCGAAGGCCCCCTCGGCGACCGGCAGGTCGAGCAGGTCGGCCTGGACGATCGCGACGTCGGGCAGCTCGGCGCAGAGCGCGGCGGCCTTGTCGACGGCGGAGCTCAGGTCCACGCCGACGACCCGGGCCCCGTGGCCGCCGAGCAGCCGGGCATACCGGCCGCCGCCGCAGCCGGCGTCGAGCACCAGCCGGCCGGCCAGCTCGCGCGGCTCGACCCCGGTCTTGACCCGGAACGTCGCCTCGTCCTCCTCGGGCCGCGCCACGTCGTAGCGGTTCCACTGCCGGCCGAAGCTCGCGGCGTACGACTCGCCCGCCAGCCGCGGCACGCCGCCGACGATCGGGTACGACCCGCCGCACGACCGGCAGGCCAGGCTCCGCGGCGGGTCTCCCTCGACCTCCAGGGTTCCCCGGCATCGGGGGCATCGCAACAGCGAGATCAGGTCGGGATTCATGAGTGGCAGTGGCGGTCTCGCGTCGGCTGGGCTCGGTCGATCCGGGAGGGCGTGGACTCCGGTCGCGATGCCGGACTCGTCAGGCACCGGCCATCCTACGATACCGAGGATGCCATGTCCGAGGCGAGATCCTGGATCGACCGGATCGGGCGGCGGCTCGCGCGATGGCGCTCGCGGGGCTGGGCGACACGTGGGTGGTCGCGGTCTCGGGGGGCGGGGATAGCGTCGGGCTGCTGCGGGTCCTGCACCAGCTCGCGCCGTCGGCCGGCCTGCGGCTGTCGGTGGCGCACCTGGACCACGGCGTCCGGGGCGAGGCGGCGCGGGCGGACGCCGCGTTCGTGGCCGAGCTGGCCGCGTCGCTCGGCCTGCCCTTCGACCTGGGACGCTGGCAGCCCGACCGCGCCGGCCACTTCGAGTCCGACGCGCGCCGCGCCCGATACGAGTGGCTGGTCGAGGTCGCCCGGTCGCGCGGCGCGGGCGTCGTGGCGGTCGGCCACACGCGCGACGACCAGGCCGAGACGATCCTGCACCGCATCCTCCGCGGCACCGGCCCGCGCGGGCTGGCCGGCATCCCGTCGCCGCAGGCGGCTCGCCGCGGACCCGGCGATCGAGCTGGTGCGGCCCCTGCTCGACGTCTCGCGCGAGGAGATCCGGGCGTACCTCGGCGAGCTGGGCCAGCCCTGCCGCGAGGACGCGTCCAACGCCGACCTCGACGCGGACCCGCGCCCGCATCCGCCACGACCTGCTGCCCCGGCTCGCCGGCCGAGTACAACCCCGACGTCGCCGAGGCCCTCGTCCGCCTCGGGGGCCTCGCCGCGGCGTCGCGGCGCGCGATCGAGGCCGACCGTGCGCGAGCTGGAGGACGCGGCGGTCGTCAGCCGTCTCGCCGGATCGCGTCGTGCTCGAGCGCGGCGTCCTGCGGTCGCTGCCCCGCGTTCCTCCGCGCCGAGGTGCTCCGCCGGATCTGGCGGCGCGCCGGATGGCCCGAGCGGGGCATGTCGGCGCGGCGATGGCGGCGGCTGGCGGCCCTGGCGCGACGCGGCGAGATCGCCCGAGGCGTCGCGATCGGCGCCGGCGTGTCGGCCTCGACCGAAGGACCCGTTCCTGGTCCTGCGCCGATCGCCCGCCGGACTCGCCGAGCCGATCGCCCGGCGCGATCTCCACCGAGCCGATCCCGCTCGAGGTCCCCGGCGACGGCGACCGTGCCCTGGGCCGGCGGCCGGATCGTCGTCGAGGTCGATGCCCGACGGGCCCGGCGACGAGTCCATCGACCTCGACCGGCTGGAGCTCCCGCTCGTCGTCCGTGCCCCGGCGCCGGGCGATCGGTTCGCGCCGCTGGGGATGGGCGGCCGGAGCACGCCCCTGGCCGACTTCTTCCGCGGCCGGGGCGTCCCGCGCGATCGGCGGGCCGCACCCCGCTCGTCTGCGACCGGCTCGGCATCGTCTGGGTCGTCGGCCATCGGATCGCCGATCGGGTCAAGGTGACCGGCAGACACCCGGCGCCGGCTGCTGATGAGCTGGCATGAGGCCGTGCGTATGGCCGTCGCCCAGTCGACCGGGGATTGCCAGCGAGTGATCGCGTCGGCGATCGCTCGACCTGCCGGACTCGAGGCCGCTCGGCCTCGCGGAGGAAGCCGACCGCATCCTGGCTCCGACTGGCCGGACGCGACAGCTCGCGGAGCTGCTCGAGGGCCCGGCGGGCCTCGGCGTCGCGCCCGAGCCGGTGGCTGGCCATGGCGGTGACGGCGAGGTCCAGCGGCGAGGGCGGCCGGCCCGGGATCTGCTCGCGCCGGTCTCGCGAGCGCCTCGATCGCCTGCGGCGGGCCGGCCGGCGCGGTAGAGCGCCAGGGCCAGGGCGTGGCGGTACTCGGCGAGCGCGCCGGGTCGTCGGCGACGACGCGGCAGGCGGCCTCGAGCCGGCGGAGGGCCAGCCGATTGTCCTCGGGCTGCCCGACGGGCCGGACGATCGTCAGCCAGGCGGCCTCGTAGAGCCGCGAGGCGTTCTCGGTGCGGCGCCCGGCGATCTCCATCGCCGCGGCGCGGAGCCGCGGGCTCAGGGTCCGGTCGGCCCGCAGCTCGTCCAGGACGTCGTCCTTGAGCAGGTGCCGGGCGAAGAGCGACTGGACCCGCTCGACGGCGGCGCGGCGGAGCGACAGCTCGAAGGCGGCCTCGCCCTCGGCGGCCTCGATGCTCCAGATCCTGGCCGTGTAGTCGATGCTCCCCGAGGCGATCTGGCGGCCGTCGCGGCTGACGGCCAGGCTGACGACGCCGCTGGTGTGGCCGCGGAGCGTCAGGACGTTCTCGCCGGTCTGCGACGTCCCAGAGCTTGATCGTCCGGTCGTCGCTGGCGGTGGCCAGCCGGCGGCCGTCGGGGAAATAGGCCACGGCGGTGACCAGGCTGGTGTGGCCGTGCGAACGAGGCGACCTCGCGGCCGGTCGGCCAGTCCCAGACCTTGACCTCGGCGGGGACCGGGCCGTGATAGTCCCCGCCGACCGAGGCGAAGCGGCGGCCGTCGGGCGCGAAGGCCACGTCGCGCACGCCGGTCTGCGTGGCCGGTGAGGGCGGCGAGCTGGTCGCCGGTCGCCACGTCCCAGACGCGGACGACCCGGTCCTCGCCCGCCGCGGCGATGCGTCCGGCCGTCGGGCGAGAAGGCCACGGCGTTGTCGCCCCGCTCGTGGCCGGGGAAGTCCGCGGATCAGCGTGCGCCGGGCGACGTCCCAGAGCCGGACCGTCCCGTCCTCGCCGGAGGTGGCCAGCGTCGGCCGTCGGGCGAGAACGCCGCGTCGGTGGCCGGCCGGCGCCCTCGCGTCGAGCACGCCGCGGCGGGCCCAGCGTCGCGGCGTCCCAGAGGATGACGCTCGCCGTCCGGCCCGGAGGCGGCCAGGGTCGCGCCGTCGGGCGAGAACGCCAGGCGCGATGTGGCCCAGCAGCCCGCGCCGGGCGATGATCCGGTGCAGCTCCTCGCCGGTGCGCGGGTCCCAGATCCGGACGTTGCCGTTGTGCGCCGAGGCGATCCGGCGGCCGTCGGGCGCGAAGGCCAGGGCGCCGACCCAGCCGGCGCTGTTGCGGAAGGTCACCTGCGAGTCGGGCGCCGCGGCCGGCCAGAGCTTGACGGTCCCGTCCAGGCTGCCCGAGGCGGCCAGCGCGCCGTCGGGCCCGAAGGCCACGCAGTGGACGAACCCGGTGTGGCCGTGGAAGGCGGCGTTCTCGCCGCCGTCGAGGTCCCAGCGCCGGACGCTCTTGTCCTCGCTGCCGGAGACGAGCTGGCGGCCGTCGGGCGAGAAGGCCAGCCCGCGGACGAACCCCCGGTGGCCGATCAGGGTCTCGAGCGAGCCGGCCGGTCTCGCGGTCCCAGAGGCGGATGGTCTTGTCCCAGCCGCCGGTGGCGACGCGGCGGCCGTCGGGGCTGAAGGCGACGGCATAGACGAAGTTGACGTGCCCGTCGAGCCGGTGGGCGAGCGGGCGACCGGGCGTCGGCGAGGTCGCAGAGGTCGACGACGTCGCGGCTGGCCAGGGCGAGCTGCCGGCCGTCGGGCGCGAACGCCACGGCCAGCACGCCGCCGGGGCCGCCGGCGATCGGCGGCCCGAGCTCGCTCGCCGGTCTGCGCGTCGCGGAGCCGGGCGTAGCCGCTCGGTCGCGTAATCGTTGAAGTGCCCGCAGCCGGTGGCGAGCGTCCGGCCGTCGGGCGCGAACGCCAGGCTGAGGATCTGCACGCCCCGCTCGTCGGCCCGCCAGAGCTCCCGGCCGCTCGCGGCGTCGAGCAGCGAGCAGGACGGCGCCTCGCGTCCTTGCCCGTGAACCCGTGGGCCGCCGCGAGCGTGCGGCCGTCGGGCGAGTAGGCCACGGCCTGGACGGCGCCCGTCAGCCCGCGCAGCGCGAAGACCTCGCGCGCCGGTGTGGACGTCGCGGACGACCAGCTCGCCGGTCGGGCCGTCGCCGACCTGCCCCACGGGCCCGTCCCGGCGGCGATCCGCGCGCCGTCGGGCGAGAACGCCACGCACCAGACGTCCAGGCCCTGGCTCGGACGCGGTCCAGCTCTTCAGCTCGGCATGGCCCAGCCGACGGGCGTAGGCCCACTCCCAGGCGCGGAGGTCGACCGGGCAGCCGTCGAGCAGCTCGTCGGCCAGGGCGACGTTGTCGTCGAGGTACTCGCGATAGGCCAGGTTGACGCGGCTGACCGCGTCGCGGCGGCGGAGCGCCTCGGCCCGCTGGGTGGCCTCGTCCGACTTGAGTCGGCCAGCTGCGCTGCTCCTCGGCCAGCAGCCGCTGCTGCTCGGTCCGCTGCTGCTCGCGGCCGACCAGGACGATCCCGGCGGACAGCGCGGCCACGGCCGTCAGCAGCAGCGCGGCCGCGCCGGCGACGATCGGCTTGTGCCGCCGGCCCCACCGGGCCAGCCGCGCCGGCGCCGGCTCGCGATCGGCGCGCACCGGCTCGTCGGCCAGCCAGCGCTCGATCTCCTCGGCCAGCTCGGTCGCCGAGGCGTACCGGTCCTCCGGCCGGTTCGGCCATCGCCTTGAGGCAGACCGCCTCCAGCGCCCGGGGGACGCGGGGGTTGACCTGCCGCGGCGGCGGGAACTCGCCCAGCCGGACCCGGTCCAGCAGCGCCGTCACGTCGCACCAGACGTAATCGAACGGCGGCCGGCCGGCCAGCAGGGTGTAGAGCATCGCCCCCAGGCTGTAGACGTCGCTGGCCGGGCCCGAGCTGGTCGAGGCGGCCCTCGGCCTGCTCGGGGCTCATGTAGGCCGGCGTGCCGAACGCCGTCCCCGCCACGGTGTCGGTCGAGCTCGAGACACCCCAGCGGCGGCTCGGACGATCCGGGCTCGCGCCGCGTCGGCGGCTCCTGACCGGCCGCCGGCTCGCCGAGACGGCGCCGGCCGCGGCTCGTCGTCCGTCGGCACCGCCGGGCCGGCTCCGATCGCGGTCGGCCCGCGCCGGCGGCGCCGGCCGCTCGCTCGCCGACGGCTCGCCCGGCCCGCGGCCGAGCACCTTGGCCAGGCCCCAGTCGACGACCAGCGACTCGTTGAACGGCCCGAGCAGGACGTTGGCCGGCTTCAGGTCGCGATGGAGCACGCCCCGGCTGTGGGCGTAGGCGACGGTCTGGCAGACGTTGACGAACCGGTCGAGCAGGTGCCGCAGGGCCAGCGACCGCTCCTGCGGGTCGCGCCGCGGGTCCGCGTCGGCGCTGATGGAACTGCGCGGATCGCCTCCTCGAAGCTGGTGCCGCGGACGAACCGCATCGCGTAGAACGGCCGGCCCTCGTCGTCCAGTGCCCAGGCCGTAGACCGGGACGATCCCCGGGTGCTCGAGCCGGCCGGTGACCTCGGCCTCCAGCAGGAACCGCGCGCGGCTGTCGGCGTCGTCGGCGCGCTCGGGCTTGATCTGCTTCAGCGCCACCTCGCGCTGGAGCTCGGCGTCGAAGGCGACCGAGACCTTGCCGATGCCCCCCTGGGCGTGCGGCCGGAGGATGCGGAACCGCGTCCCCACGCGAGGTGGGCGTCCCCAGCGACCAGTCGACCCGCCGCGGCTCGAGCGGCCCCTCGTCGTCGTCGGGCACGTCGATCGACGCCGGGCAGGAACGAGTCGTCGGCCTCGTCCTCGCGGCGGCCTCGGGCCGGGCCCGTGGCGATCGCCGTTGATCGGGATCGACGGCAGGGTGGGATTGTTGCTGGGGTTGCCCTCGCCCGGGCCTGGCGCCGGCGCCGGGCTCGGCCGGCCCGCCGCCGCTCCAGCTCGGCCCGGAGCCGGCCGAAGGCGGCGAGCGCGTCGAGGCTCCGCCGGACGTCGCCGTGGCGCTCCATCAGGCCGTCGACCAGCGTCTCCAGGACGGCGCACTGCTCGGCGGTCAGCACGGACCGCCTCGACCAGCAGCCCGGCCCAGCGGCCGGTCCGCGACCGCGGCGCGCCCCGTCGCCGGGCCGCCTCCAGGTCGTCGAGGGCGTGACGCGGCACGAAGCCCAGGTGCACGGCCAGGGCCTCGAACAGCAGCTCGCGATCGGCGGGATCCCCCGTCACGGCGGCGGCCCTCGCTCGTCGGGGTGGGGCGTACGGGAGCGGTCGAAATGTGCGGGGCGGCCGGAACCGGTTCGAAACTCCCGCGATCCGGCCGCGCCGACGCCCCTCATCGTAGCAGCCCCGGACCCGCCCTGGCCATGCCCTACCCGTCCGCCCGCATCCCACGCCGACAGAAGCGTCTCGCGCGGCGACGCGAAGGACCCTCGAGGCGGATATGAAGAAATGGTTAAATTCTCGGGAATTTAAGTACAGGTTTCGGCGCGACGTTGGCGACAGGTGTTCAGATGCGGGCGAGGTGCGGCGGCACCAAGCTAATCTGGCCATCCTGGAACCAGAGGCAACCCCCGAAGACGCGTCGGTGTCGTCGGACGAATGGCACGTAGAAGTGCCACAAAACATTGCTGGAAAACCGCTTGCGACTCCGAGCCTGCGAACAGATCAAATGACTTGCTGATATATATAATTTTCCAATTTACGGGCAATCAAGGGGATCTTGCAAGACAATCTTATGTTCATTCAGGCCATTTTTGTGAGACGAATCCCTGGAGAAATCGCCGCAACTTGCAAGCAGCCAATAGTTTGCGGAAAACTACGTGCCATTCGTGTCGTCGGACCGACGCGCAAGAAGGGACACTTTTCGCCACCGGCAACCTCGCGGACATTTCCCGGACGTCCGCCGCGGGAGGCGGTGATGACACGGCCACCCTATTCCCGGTGGCCGCGTCGGCTGATTCGCGAGATTATCGCACGTTGGTGTCGCCGGGCCGGTGAGACGCGATCGTGTGGTTCTTCCTGGGCATCAAGCCGGCCAGGCCCGCCAGGCCGAGGAGGCCCAGCCAGCCGTAGTTGAAACCCTCGTCGCGATAGGTCCGGGAACTCGTCGTCCCGGTGTCGTTCAATGGAATTCGTGACCGGAGCCGAGCAGCCGCCGATCATCCAGTGGCCGACCCCAGCCGTCGCTGATCACCCCTCCCGCCTCGTGGAGGCAGAGCCAGGGGGCGGCCAGGTCGTATGGGGAGTTGTTGAGCACCTGGCCGCCGCCCACGCGCTCAAATTCGGCTCGCATGCCCGGAACCTCGTCGATCATCCGCGAACCGACCTCAACCACCGCGTCGAGCTGTCCGGACACGATGCGGGTCATGGCGAAGGCCTGCGATCCCAGTTCGAAGGTGCCACCCCCGACCGAGGAGCCGTCGATCAGGTCGGCCAGCACCTCGACCGTGGCTCGAGCCGGGCGCCCGCGGAAGCCGTATCCCCAGAACATGCGCCGAGGATCCTCATTGGCGCTCAGCCGCGGGGCGCCGGTGGACATCCTCACCCCTTCGCCCCGGCCGGCCTGGAACCAGTGGCCGGATTTGATCTCGACCACGCAGGCGCTGTCCACGTCGGCCATCGTCGGTTGACCGTCGCCCAGTGGCGCCAGGGCCACGGCCACGCAGGCCGACTCCAGGCCGGCCATGGCCGGACGCGTACCGTCGATCGGGTCGACGACGAGCACGTCGTGGGATTCCCCCGCCGCCACCAGCCCGCGGTCCTCGGAGTAATAGGCCAGCCCGGGGGCACGCTCGGCCAGGAACTCCTCCAGGGCCCGCTCGGCCACCGCATCTACGGCAAAGGTGATGTCCCCGCCGGCGCCGTCCCCGGTGTGCGCGCGTCCGGCGAAGGCGCCGAGCTCGGGTAGCACGCGCTCGCGCAGCTCAAGGCCCAGATCGAGCACCAGTTGCTGGCGTCGCGCGGACGTGTTGAGGGAAGAGTCCACCTGGGCAAACCTAACCCAGGGCGGTCCGCCACGACTGATCCCACCGCACGGCCAGGCCCAGGGCCGGGGGTCCGTTCGCGATTATGCGCATATGACATAAACGCGAACGCGGCCCAATGGCAACAACGGCCAGCGCAGGCGCTGGCGCCAAAGCGAACCAACACCCCAAGGAGAGCCAAGTGAGCCAGACAGACGAGTTGATCGCCAACAACGAGCAGTACGCCGCCGCGTTCGATAAGGCCGATCTGCCGCTACCTCCGGCGCGCAAGGTCGCCGTGGTGGCCTGCATGGACGCGCGGCTGCATGTGCACGGTGCGCTCGGGCTCACCGAGGGTGACGCCCACGTCATCCGCAATGCCGGTGGCGTGGTCACCGACGACGCCATCCGCAGTCTGGCCATCTCACAGCGCCTGCTCGGGACCGAGGAGATCGTCCTGATCCATCACACCGACTGCGGGATGCTCACGTTCACCGACGATGAGTTCCGCTCGGCGGTCGAGGCGGACACCGGCATCCGTCCCGAGTGGGCCGCCGAGGCCTTCCCCGACCTCGAGGGCGACGTGCGGCAGTCCATCGCCCGGATCCAGGCCTCGCCGTTCATTCCCAGGAAGGATTCGGTGCGCGGCTTTGTCTACGAGGTGGAGACGGGGCGCCTGCGCGAAGTGTCCTAAGGGCCCTAAAGCCGGTCACCGGCCTCCCCGGACTCCGGTGTCGATTACGGTTTCGGCTCACGATGAGCGAGCACGACGTGATCGTGGTCGGGGCCGGCCCGGCCGGAGAGGTGTGTGCGGCACGGCTCGCCGGCGAGGGCCTGAATGTCGTGCTGGTCGAGCGCGAGCTGGTTGGTGGTGAATGCGCCTACTGGGCCTGCATGCCGGCCAAGGCCCTACTGCGTCCGGCCGAGCTGCTGGCTGAGGTCGCGCGCGTGCCCGGCGCGCGGGAGGCGGTGACCGGGCGGCTCGAGCCGCAGACGGTGCTCGACCGCCGCGACCAGGTCATCCACGACCTTGACGACGCGGCTCAGCTCGAGTGGATCGAGGCCAAGCGAATTCATCTCAAGCGGGGTCAGGCGCGGCTGGACGGGAAACGGGAGGTCGTCGTCTCCGGCGAGCGTCTCACGGCACGGCGCGCTGTCGTCGTTGCCGTGGGCAGCGGCGCGGCCGTGCCGTCGATTCCCGGACTGGCCGAGATAGATCTGTGGACCAGCCGCGAGGGGACGACGGCCAAGGCGGTCCCTGGTCGGCTGCTTGTGCTCGGCGGCGGTGTGGTCGGCTGTGAGCTGGCCCAGGCCTGGGCGACGCTCGGGGCCGAGGTGACGCTGATCGAGTCGGAGGCGCGCCTGCTGCCCGACGAGGAGCCGTTCGCCGGCGATCAGGTGGCCGCCAGCTTGAGCGAGATCGGCGTGGCTATCCGCCACGAGGCCACGGTTCAGTCCGCTCACCGCGAGGGCAGCGGCATCGTTCTCACCCTGGCCGGGGGTGGGGAGCTGATCGGCGATGAGTTGCTGGTGGCGATCGGCCGTCAGCCACACACCTCAGACCTCGGCCTCGAGACGGTGGGCCTGGAGCCCGGCGAGCTGATCGAGGTCGATGAGCGCATGCGCGTCCCCGGCCACGACTGGCTGTTCGCGATCGGCGACGTCAACGGGCGGGCGCTGCTCACGCACGCCGCCAAGTACCAAGCGCGGGTCGCCGCGGCCACGATCATGAATCGCGACCTGCGAGCCTGGGCCGACGTGGCCGGCCCTCCCCGGGTGGTGTTCACCGAGCCCCAGGTGGCGGCGGTCGGCCAGACCTTGGCCGCGGCGCTGGCCGACGGCGTCCAGGCGCACGCCGTCGACGCCGAGGTCGGGCGCACGCCGGGGGCGAGCTTTGTCGGCAAGGGCGCCCCGTCCAGCGCGCGGATCGTGATTGACCGCCAGCGCGATCTCATCATCGGAGCCACGTTCACCGGGCCCGATGTGGCCGACTGGCTGCAGGCGGCAACCATCGCCATCGTGGCCGAGGTGCCCCGGGAGCGGCTGCTTCACGCCATACCGGCGTTCCCGACCCGCAGCGAAGTGTGGCTGGCCCTGCTCGATGGGTGGGGGGCGCTGGGCTAACCCGCTCACGCCCCCGGCAGCTCCAGCCGGAACTCGGTCTGGCCCGGCGCCGAGGTAACCGAAAGGGCTCCGGACATCCGCTCGGCCAGCTCACGGGCGATGGCCAGTCCCAGCCCCGACCCCTGAGCGTCGTCGGCGGTGTAGAAGGGCTCGAAGATGCGCTGGGTGACGGCGCGTTCGATGCCTTTGCCATCGTCGCGGACGGCGAGACGCAGACTGCCGTTCTCGCGCCCGGCGGTGACCACGATCTTGGTCCCGGGCGGGTTATGGGTCAGCGCGTTGTCGATCAGGATCCGCATGATCTGGGCCACCCGCACGGGATCACACTGCGCGTCCAGACGCCGCGCGGGCAGGCGGAGCTCGAGGCGCGAGTCGTGCTGAGCCAGGGTGGGCTCGAACTCCCCCGAGACCGAGCGAGTCAGCTCGCTGAGGTCGACATCCTCGGGATTCAGGTCCAGCGAGCCCGCCTCCAGACGGGACAGGTCGAGGAGGTCCACCGAGAGCTTGCCCAGGCGGCGCACCTGATCTCTGACCTGATCCAGAAATCGACGCCGGGTCTCCGGATCGAGCTCTTCGTCCTCGAGCAGCTCCAGAAAGCCCCCCAGCGAGAAGACCGGCGTGCGCAGTTCGTGCGAGGCCGTGGCGATGAACCGCTTCCGGGCCAGCTCGAGATGTTCGAGCTGCTCCTGCATCGCGTTGAAGGTGCTGGCCAGCTGGCCCAGCTCGTCGGAGGAGTCGACCCGGATGGGGTGCCCGAATTCCCCCGCCGCCACCCGCTTGGCCGCCTGGTCCAAACGCCGGACGCGCTGGGAGAGCCAGCGGGCGACCAGGTAGCCGGCGATCAGGGCCACAGCGAGAGCGATCCCCCCCGCGACCAGGATCTCGTGACGCACCGTGGACACGTTGCGGACGATGTCCGAGACCGGGGCGGAGTAGACGAGCACCGCCGCCACCCGACCGGCGTAACGGATCGGAAGCGCGGCCTCGGCCGTGATGCCCGAGGAGGTCGGCTCGGTGCCGGTGACCATCCGTCCGGTGGCGATGGCCCGCCGGGCGATGGGAAAACGTAGAGCGCCGCTGGCCGCCGGATTGCTGGAGTCGGCGACGACGGCCAGCTGGCGGTCGCCCTGGACCTCGTTGACCGACAGCAGGGTCACCCGGTCGCTGGATGCGCCCCCCGTGCGCACGACGACCTCGCGTACGTTGGGGAGCGATATCGAGCCCCCCACGGTCCGCCTGATCGGGCCTGAGTGCTGGGCGGCCGCGCTGGCCAGCTCCTGGAGCTTGGCGCCCATCAGCCGCGACTGCAGACCCGGAGCCACGTACAGGTACAGCGCTCCGATGGCCAGCAGCGTGATGGCGAAGAAGATCACGACCAGCCGGTTGCGCAGCGAGAGCCTCATGGCCATCTCTACGGCTCGGTGTCCCGGAACCGGTAGCCGACGCCACGGACCGTGAACAGGTACTCCGGGTCCTTGGGGTCGCGCTCGACCTTCTCGCGCAGATGACGGATGTGCACGTCAATCGTCCGCGGATCGCGATACGCCGAGTCACCCCAGATCCGGGCCAGGAGCATGTCGCGCGTATACACGCGGCCCGGCGTACGAGCCAGAGCGGCCAGGATCTCGAACTCCACGTAGGTCAGCTGGGCGTCGTCGCCGCGCACCCGCACCGTGCGCTTGGGGAAGTCGATCCGGAGCTGGCGGATCTCCAGCGGTGCTTCGTCGGGGGCGGTCTCGGCCGGCCGGCTCATCTCCGCTCGGCGCAGCGCAGCCTTGATGCGACTGGAAAATTCCCTCAGCGAGAAGGGCTTGGTGATGTAGTCATCGGCGCCCAGCTCAAGGCCGACGACCTTGTCGATCTCCTCGGACTTGGCCGTGAGCATGATGATCGGGACCGAGCTATGGCTGCGCAGCCGTCGGCAGACCTCGAGACCGTCGAGCACCGGCAGCATCAGGTCCAGGACCACGAGATCGAAGCTCTGCTCCCCGAAGCGCTCCAGCGCCTGGCGGCCGTCCGTCGCTTGCACGACTTCGTAGCCCTCCTTACGCAGCGGGTAGGAGAGCAGCGTTTGAATCGACTGCTCATCGTCGACGAGCAGGATGCGCGCTGATCGGTCGGCCACTCTCTCTCTGAGTCCAAGAGTAATGGGCCAGGGCCGCTATAAAGTCGCTTGATGCTTGACGGGCGCATCTACCGGACGGGTCTGGTGGTCGTGGCGCTGGCGGTGCTGGTGCTCGGATTCTCCTTTTCCGACCAGCCGCAGCCGCTGCCGTCGACCCTGGCTCCCGATGCCTTCAACGGCCAGAACGTGTTCAACGCCATGTCCCAGCTGGCGAAGACCTATCCCGACCGGGCGCCGGGGTCCTCGGCCGATTACGACCTCGCCTCCGGGGTCCGCGCCGCCTTCCGGCATGAGGGCTACACGGTGTCCACCGACGCCTTTTCGGGCCAGACGGCCTCGGGCACCCGCACGCTGGAGAACGTCGTCGCCACCCGGCCCGGCATCCAGAGCGGAAGTCTGGTCATCCTCGCGGCCCGGGACGCGCGCGGCTCCCCGGCCACGGCCGCCCTGTCCGGGACGGCGACGGTACTCGAGCTGGCTCGTGATCTGGCCGGGGAGACCCTGCATCGAACCATCGTGCTGGCTTCCACCAGCGGCTCGGAAGGCGCAGCCGGCGCGCTGCGCCTGGCCGCGACGACGGCCGGTCCGATCGATGCCGTGATCGTGCTCGGGGATCTGGCCAGCGCGCACCTTCACCAGCCGATCCTGATCCCGTGGTCAAACACGCAGGAGGTTGCCCCGCCGGTCCTGCGCAACACGCTGGGGGCGGAGCTGAGCCAGCAGGCGGCCATGACCACCACCGGCACATCGCTGTTCGGACAATTCACCCACCTCGCCTTCCCGCTCAGCATCACCGCGCAGGCGCCGTTCGGCGGCCGGGGGATACCCGCGGTCGCGCTGTCACTGTCGGGGGAGCAGGGTCCGGGGCCCGGGGCCGTGCTGGCCGGACCGGATCAGCTGAACTCGGTCGGCCGGGCTGTGCTGGCTACGGTCTCGGCTCTGGACAGCGGCCCCAGCGTCCCCGCCCCATCGGCCTATCTGATCTTCAGCGGCAAGCAGGTTCCGAGATGGGCCCTGTCGCTGTTCATCCTCGCCCTGATCGTCCCCGTGGTCCTAACCACCATCGATGGTTTGGCCCGCGCCCGGCGCCACGGCCACTCCGTGTGGCGCTGGCTGGTCGTGGTTCTGGCCGCCGCGGTGCCGTTTCTGCTCGCCGCCGCCTTCGTTCTCGCCGCCGGGCTGATCGGCGCGATCTCCGCCGCGCCGCCGGGGCCGCTGCCCGCCGCGGCAATATCCGTGAGCGCCGGGGCGATCGCCATCCTCATTCTGGCTGCGCTGCTGGCCGCGGGCAGCGCAGCCATCCTGCGCCCCCTGGCGATCCGCTTCGCGGCGGGTCGCAGCACGCTGCGCCGGGCCATCGGCGAGTACCGCGAGGGGATCGTCGCCGCCGTCCTGGTGGTCATGTGCGCGGCGACGGTGGCCATCTGGCTGGACAACCCGTTCGCCGCCGCGCTGGCCGTTGTGCCCCTTCATCTCTGGCTGGCCGCGGTCAGTCCCGATCTGCGTCTGCGGCTGCCCTTCCGGGCCGCCCTGCTGCTGCTCGGTCTTCTCCCAGTGGCTGCTGTCGTCGTCTACTACTGGGTGGCTATGGGCTATGGCCCGCTGGAGCTGGCCTGGAGCGCCGTGCTGTTGCTGGTTGGCCATGACGTGGGTCTGCTGCCGGTGCTCGAGTGGAGCCTGTTTTTTGGCTGCGGGGTGGTGGCCACCGGACTCCTCCTTCTCACCGCGCAGGAACCCAAGCCCGAGCCCGTCCCGGTGACCATGCGCGGACCAGTGACCTACGCCGGCCCGGGATCCCTGGGCGGCACCGAGTCGGCCATCCGCCGGTAGCTAACGGACCAGCCGCTTCCGGGCAACCCAGCGCGCGTACGATCTGGGCATGCGGCGCCTGATCCGTGACGTCTCTTCGGTGCTCATCCTCTCGGGGCTCCTGCTGGTCCTCGACGCGGGCGTGACCCTGCTCTGGCAGGAACCGGTCACCGCCGCCATCGGCCTGGTGGTGCGCGGGCAGGTCAACAACCGCTACCTGAGCTATCGCACGGCACCGCTGTCGGTGGTCGACCGTGCCGCTCTGGCCGGCCTGCGCTCACGCGCTCAGCGGATCGAATACCTGGCCCGTCGCGAGGCGCGCGAACTCAAGACCGGCTTCGCCATCGGCCACATCAGCATCGCCAAGATCGGCGCCCGGTACACGGTTGTGCAGGGCACGGATGAGCTCAGCCTGGAGAAGGGCCCGGGTCACTACCCCGGAACGGCGCTACCCGGCATGGGACAGACCGTGGCCATCGCCGGGCACCGGACGACCTACCTGGCTCCGTTCAAGCGCATCAACGAGCTCCGCCCCGGCAACCGGATCGTGCTCACCATGCCCTATGGCCGCTTCACGTACGTCGTCCAGTACCACCGGATAGTTCTTCCCACCGCGTTGTGGGTCACGCACAACGTCGGCTATGACCGCCTCGTCCTCTCGGCTTGCAATCCGCTCTACTCCGCGGCCCAGCGAATCATCGTGTTCGCGCGGCTGCACTCGATCAAGCCGCTTGGCCCGGCTTGAACGAATGTCGAGTGTGGACACGTCCGGTAGAGCGCCTAACCTCGCTTGCCGACACTGAGGCCACATTGAAAAGGCAGAGCGTGCCCAAAGCAGGAGGAACAGGCGCCATGCGCCTCAACGAAATCCAACAGCAGGTCGGTCGCGGCGACTATCAGGTCGACACCCGTGCGGTTGCTGACGCCATCGTCCGGCGCCTGCTGCACAGCCAGCTCAGCCCGGAAGACCCCAAGCACGCTCAGGACGAGTGCTCGTAGCCGGATAGGGGCGCGCGCCCGCCGGCCAGCACCAGACCGGGAGGGCCGTCTGTCACCCGCCCGAGGTAGCTGACTCCCTCCAGCTCGCCCACGGCCGCCGGCAGCGTCACACAGAGCTCGAAGTCCTCCCCACCCGTGGCGGCAAACTCGTGGGCGTCCACGCCCAGCTCGGCGGCCACCTCGACCACCCCCGGATGGAGGGGAAGCCCGTTGAGTGGGATCTCGAGGCACACGCCGCTGGCCACGGCGAGATGTCGGGCGTCGGTGGCCAGGCCGTCCGAGACGTCGATCATCGCCGTGGCCCCCTGACGGCTCAGTCTCCGCCCGGCCTCGACCCGGGGACTGGGGGTGGCGTAGCGGGCGCGAAGTTCAGCCTGCGTCGTTGGACTGCACCCGCGGCCCGACGCCCGCTGCTCGAGCAGGGCCAGTCCCGCGGCCGCCCCCCCCAGGCTGCCGGTGACCGCCACGCGATCCCCCGGACGGGCGCCATCGCGACCCACCACCTCGCCCGGATCACTTGTCCAGCCGACCACCGTGACCGAAATCGTCAACTGATCGGCCGCGGTGACGTCGCCACCGGCCACGGTCATGCTCAGCTCGTCGGCCAGCAGCCCCACTCCGCGGGCCAGCGCGGTGGCCTCGGGCAGTCCCATCCCTGCCGGGAGAGCCAGAGAAAGGTAGGCCTCGCCCGGGGTTACCGCCATGGCGGCCAGATCGGAGACCGCGGCTGCGAGCGCTCGGTGCCCGATCTGCTCCGCGGAGAGCTGGCCACGGCGGAAATGCACCCCCTCGACCATCGTGTCGATCGAGGTGACCGCGTAGCGGTGCCCCCGCACCACCGACGCGTCGTCGCCCAGCCAGCGCAGGACTCGGGGCCCGCCCGGCCTCAGCACCTGCTGGAGCGCCGCGATCAGATCCAGCTCGCGCACTGGCGGCGAGGACTGCGGCCTAGTGGTCGCCCGCGCTCACGGCGAGGACCACTTAGCGGTGGCGGTAGACGATCCGCGCCCGATCCAGGTCGTACGGCGAGAGCTCCACGCGGACCCGGTCACCGGGAAGGATCCGGATCCGGAAGCGACGCATCTTGCCGGCCACGTGGCCGAGCACAACGCGATCCATGTTGTCGAGCTTCACGCGGAACATGGCGTTCGGCAGAGCTTCGACAACCTCGCCTTCGAGTTCGACCTTCTCTTCTTTGGGCATGCGGAGATAAACCTGGTTTCGAAACGGCTTCGCGGTGGCGCGAGCCGGGCTGACAAAGCTACCAGCCGCGGATCAGTGCTTCTTGCCGCCTCCGCCCCCGCCGCCGAGCCCCGAGCCGCCGTTTGCGTTCCCGTTCGGCTTGCCGTTTCCGTTCGTCCCGCCCGGGTTGGCCGCGCCCGGCTGGGGAGGATGGGCGAACAGGGAGGGGTTGTTGTAGGGGTTGGACGGCGTGCCCGCACCGTGCGAGTGACCGCTCTTGGGCAGCGTCGCCGAGGTGCCCGTGGTCGCATGCGGGGCGAAGAAGGCCGTGCCGCTGAACGGAGTCGTCGGGGTCGGGAAGTCGCCGCAGTAGCCGCTCGACGCAGCTTGCATGTACTGGCGCCAGATGGGCGCGGCCAGCGTGCCGCCGAAGCCGTTGGCCATGGGGGTGTTCGCCAGGGGATAACCGACCCATACGGCGGTGGACATCCGCGGTGTGTAGCCCACGAACCAGGCGTTCTCGTAGTTCTCGGCCGTACCGGTCTTGCCCGCCGCCGGGCAGCCGTAGCCGGCCGCTGTCCCGGTTCCGCTGGTGATCACGCCCTTGAGCACCTGGGTGGCGGCGTAGGCCTCGCCATCGGTGAACACGGTCTTGCGGGCCGGATTGCCGAAGTTGCGCACGCTGCCATCGGGGAACACGACGCGGTTGATGATCGTCGCCGGTACGTGACTGCCACCGTTGGCCAGAGTGGCGTAGGCATCGGCCATCTCCAGGGGGGTCACGCCGATCCGCAGGCCGCCGATCGCTTCGGCCGGCAGCCCATCGAGATGGCTGGTGATCCCCATCGCGTAGGCGGTTGAGCGGACCTTGTCCGGACCCAGGTCCGCATCCAGCTGGGCGAACACCGTGTTGTCGGACAGGACCGTGGCCTTGGTGATGTTGATATTGCCCTGGTAGGTGTCCTCCGCGGTGTGCACCGTGTAGGTCGGGTAGCCGGGCAGCCATCCCGGGGCGAGGAGATGCGAGTTGTAGTAGGTCTGACCCGGATCGCCGTGGTAATCGTGGATCAGGGTCATCAGTACGAAGACCTTGAACGAGGAGCCGGGCTGCCGGTGGGCCTGGGTGGCGTAGTCGAACTTGGTCTGCTTGTAGTTCCCCGAGGAGGCGATGGCCAGAATGTGGCCGGTGTTGGGATCGACCGAGGCCAGCCCCGCGCCGGGTTGCCCGGGGCCTCCCTCGTGAGACAGGATCGCCTGCTCGGCCAGGGCCTGCTTGCGCAGATCGATGGTGGTGTAGATCTTCATGCCCCCCTTAGTCAGCATCGGGCAGTTGTTTGGGGTGCGGGGGCACAGATCTCGAGCCACGGACTGCTGGATGTAGTCGAACACGTAAGGGTCGCGGTGTATCGACAGGGCCCGGTCGGGATGGACCTGGAGGGATTCCCGGTTGGCCTTGTCGGCCTGAGCCTGCGTGATGTACCCGGCCTGGACCATGGCCCGGAGGACCTCGCCCCGGCGATGGCGGGCGGCGCTGAGGTCAAGGAATGGGTTGTACTGCGAGGGGGCCTGGGGCAGGCCGGCCAGCAGGGCGTCCTGAGCCAGGTCGAGCTTGCCCACCGGCTTGTTGAAGAACACCGCCGAGGCGGCGCCCACCCCATAGGCGGTCTGGCCACCGACGGTTCCGTAGGGCACGTCGTTCAGGTAGCTGGTCAGGATCCAGTTCTTGTGGTGCAAACCTTCGAGCTGCTGGGCCAGCTTGGCCTGGATGATCTTGTACTTGAGATTGTGATTGGCCTTCAGACTCTCGGGGAGATAGACGTTGTCCACCAGCTGCATGGTCAGCGTCGAAGCGCCCTGAAGGCTCGTGCCACCATGGAGGGCGTCGCGGATAGCCGCCCGCAAGATGCCCTGATAGTCAAGGGCGCCGTGCTGATAGAAGCGGCGATCCTCAATCGCGATCGTGGCCTGCTTGAGCCTCTCGGGGATGGCCTGGCTCGAGACCGGGGTGCGGACCGTGGGGGACCAGATGTAGCCCAGGGAGGATCCGTCGGCAGCGAATACCTGCGACGGGGAACCCGGTATCTGCGGCGGAAGCGAACGCAGGTCAGGCGCCGACTGCGCGACGTTGACCACCCAGCCGGCCACCGCCAGTGCGCCGATGACCGCCGCACAGACGGTGAGGACGCCAGTCATGGCGAAGAACCGCTTCAGCGCGGATCCACGGTTGCGCGCGCGGCGGCGGTGTCGATCGCGTCGGCTCATGAAGTAGGTGGTGGCCTGCGGACTACGGCGGCGCAAGCGCGGTGGCATCGGCGCTCGAAACCGACCAACCAGTCTAGCCGTAAGGCTGTTTCGGCCTGCCGGTACGGGCTCCTGCCCGGCGCCGGAATGGCATAAACCATGCAGCCGGCCGCCCCACCCGTCCGTGCTCTTCTGCTTGACGCGATGGGCACGCTCGTGCGCCTGGATCCGCCCGGGCCACGCCTGCGGCGTGAGCTGGGTCGGCGCTTTGGCCTGACTCTTTCCCCCGCCGAGGCTGAGCTGGCGATAAACGGGGAGATCGCCGTCTACCGAGAGCGAATGCACACCGCCTCAGACCGGGCAGGAGTTCGAGCCCTGCGGGCAGCGGCGGCAGAGGCCCTACGGGCCGCGCTGCCCCCGGACCGGCGGCTGACCGAGGTCGGTACTCCGGAGCTGGTGCAGGCACTTCTGGCCTCGCTGCACTTCACCGCGTATCCCGATGCTCTGCCCGCGCTGCGTTGGGCACGGCAGCGGGGGATGCGGATCGTCGTGGTCAGCAACTGGGACAGCGCGTTGCCCGAGGTGCTGGGCCGCGTGGGACTGAGGGAATCGCTTGATGAGGTCGTGACCTCAGCCGTTGCCGGTGTGGCCAAGCCCGACCCGGAGATCTTCGCCCGCGCTCTGGCCGAGGCCGGGGTTGGTGCGGCGCACGCCCTGCACGTCGGCGACAGCCTGGCTGAGGATGTGGCCGGTGCCCGAGCGGCGGGCATCCGAGCGGTATGGCTCGATCGCTCGCGCTCAGGCTTGCCCGCTGCCGGGGACGTGGCGCCCATCTCCAGCCTGGCCGAGCTCCCCCGCCGCCTCTAAATCCGCCCGGCCCTACCCTTGGCGAACGATGCCGAGCTCGTCGCCATCGGTCCCGGCGCCCGAGCCGGGAGCCGGACCCTCCCCCGAAGTGCTCCCCGAACCGCCCGAGGCGGACGTCGCCCCCTGGCCATTGTGGACCGTTCCCGCGGCCATCGTGCTCGGCCTCGGCATCGGCACCGTGGCCACCATCCTGGTCCAGTTGGCCGGAGCGTTGGGCGGCTCCACCCTGGCCCACCCCTCGCCCGCGGTCAACATCGCCGGCGACGTGGTCTTTGACCTGAGCTTCGTCGTTGCTGCGCTGTACTTTGCCTTCCAGGGCGCAGCGGCGCGACTGGCTGACTTCGGCTTCCGTCCGGTGGCGCTCAAGCGGGGCGTGGCCGCCTTCGCGCTGGCCGTGATCAGTTACTACGGACTGACCAGCATCTACGGGGCGATCTTCCATCTGCAGGGCAAGGACAAGCTGCCCAGCGAGCTCGGCGTGACCCAAAGTACGGCCGCGCTGATCGCCGCGGCGATCTTTGTCTGCGTACTGGCCCCGATTGCCGAGGAGATGTTCTTTCGCGGGTTCATGTTCGGTGCGCTGCGCCGCCTGAAGGTGCCCGTCGGCGGGCGCGATCTGGGCACCTGGATCGCCGCGCTACTGACCGGCATCCTGTTCGGGGCGGTGCATCTCAACTCCGCGCCGGTGCAGTATCTGATCCCGCTCGGCTTTCTCGGCTTCGTGCTCTGCATCGTGCGCTGGCGGACCCGTTCGCTGTACCCGTGCATCGCCATCCACAGCGCCAACAACTCATTGGCCCTGGGGGTTAACCAGCTGCATTGGAACGGGGCCGAGATCATCGCGCTGATTGTCGGATCCTGGTTGGTGGTGGCTGCCGTCACCGCTCCGCTGGGTGCTCGCGCGCCGCGCCTGGCCTGAGAGTTGCGGCGGTTGTGGGGGCGACTGATTTACTTCTCGCCCATGCTCGCCTCGGATCGCCACCCTCGCCACGCTGGCCGCGGCCGCCAGTCTGGCCGCCTCCACGGCCACCGCTCTGGCTGCCGGCACCTCGACGGCCACCCCGGCCACCCCGACCGCGCCGGTCACGACATCGACGACGTCGACCGCGCCACCCACCACGCCCACGAGCCCCCCGCCGGCGCCCGCGGCCAAGGCCAGTGTGCGTCTCTACCTGCGCGACGCGTTCTTCCTCCGCGGCAACGCCGTCACCGTGGCCGGGCGTACGCTCGAGGTGCAGGGGATCGTTACCCCCTACATCCCCGGACAGTCGGTGACCGTGCGCTCGTTCGCCGGCCGGCACCTGGTCAAGTCCGACCTCCTGCGGCTCAAGCCGTCCGCGAACGGCCGTTTCGGCACCTTCACGGAGCGTGTGGCCAGCTCCAGGACCGGCATCCTCAGGGTGCGGGTGCGCCACGCTCGGACGTCGCAGCAGCAGGGTTTCTTCGCCCAGCGGGCTGTGGCCGTGCTCGGGACGCGGAGCCGGCTTCGGCGCCCGGGGGGCCTTCGTGGCCCTTATCCAGCAGCGCTTGAACGCCGTGCATGTCTACGTGCCCCAGAACGGCGTCTATGACCAGCAGACCGGACTGGCCCTCGACGCCTATCACCGTCTGCTCGGCTGGGGCGTCTCCCAGAGTCTCGACGGCCGCACGGTGCAGCGCCCTGCTCGACGGCCGCGGCACCTTCGTGGTCCGCCATCCCCGCGACGGAAAGCACATCGAGGGCAACCTGGGGCGAGCAGCTGCTGGCTGAGATCAACGGCTCGAAGGTGTATCGGATCTACCCGATCAGCTCGGGCAAGCCGTCTACGCCCACGGTCCTGGGTCACTTCCGGGTCTACCGGCGCACCCCGGGGTACCTGCCCGACGGGATGTACTTCTCGAGCTTCTTCTACGGCGGCTACGCGATCCACGGCTACAACCCGGCGCCCGACTATCCGGCCAGCCACGGCTGCATGCGGTTGCCGATCATCGACGCGATCTCGGTCTACAACTGGCTGAACTTCGGCGACGTCGTCGACGTCTACCGGCTGAGGGTGCCCGCCCCGGCTGACGCGCGCCAGCGCCTGCTCGACGAGCTGCGGGCGCACGCGCTGGTGATCGGCGAGGTCGTGCTGACCAGCGGCGCCACGGCGCAATACCTCGTCGATGCCAAGCGGGCGATCCTGCGGCGCGCCGGCTTCGCCGCCCTGGCCGAGCTGGTCGCCCATCAGGCCGCGCGTGTGGTCGGCGACGGCGGTCGGCGGGATGACCATGGGCGCCGACCCGATCGCCTGCGCCGCCCTGGCCGGCGGCGCCGACGTGAAGGCGTTCTTCGTCCGCAAGGAGGCCAAGACCCACGGCCTGGCGCGGCGGATCGAGGGCCCGCTGCTCGGGCGACGGGCGAGCGCTGCATGCTGGTTGAGGACGTGGTCACCACCGGCGGCTCGACGATCCAGGCCCTGGAGGCGGTGCGGGCCGAGGGGCACGAGGTGTGCGGGGTGCTGGCCATCTGCGACCGGCTGGCCGGCGGCGGCTGAGGCGATCGAGCAGGCCGCCGGTGCTCCCTTCGTGGCCCTGACCACGATCGACGAGGTCTACCCGGAGCGGCCTGACCGGCCGTGAGGGCCCCGGGCCTGATCGGCCCCTCCGCAGCCGAAAGCCGACAGCCCCGGCAGCCGGCAGCCCGGGGGCCGAAGCAAGCGGGTCAGTGAGCCTGGGGCAGCGTGCGGCACTGCGGCGCGACCTGATGCATGGCCTGAATCAGCCAGCCGATGCGAGGTCGGCGTGAAGAGCACGATCGGGTTGCCGTGGGCGATCGCCTTGCCGTACTTGAAGCCAACCCGGGAGACGTTGAGCTCCGAGCGTGTAGGCCAGCATCGTCTGGTACTCGAGCCGGGTCAGCGGCTCGCCGCAGCTGCCGCAGCCGGGCCGCTGCCGCCCAGCTGGTTGATGGCCGGCGTCAGACGCCGTATCTCCGTCGTGCGCAGCCGCTGGCCCTTGAGGTCCACATGCTCGGCTCGGGCCTTGGAGATGGCCATCGGCACCAGGCTGCCACGCGAGCACGACCACCAGCGCGATCCCGGCCCAGGCGGGAAGCCGGGGGAGCGCGGGCCGGTCGGCCAGCAGCCGGCCGACGGCGACCCCGGCCAGGACCACGAGCACGCCGCCGGCCTCCCACATGTAGCGGGCCAGCCCGGGCCAGCCGTGCAGGGCGAAGGCGATCTCGATCGACCACCCAGAGGACGATTCCGGCGCGCCAGCACCAGCGTGGTCAGGTCTCGCCGCGCGCCAGGCGGCGATGCGCCACGGCCAGCAGCGCGGCCAGCTCAACCGGAAGCTCGTTGATGCCGAGGAAGCGACCGACCGTGCCGAACACCTTGTTGCTGGTCAGCCGTCGGCCCGAGCCCATGGCGTTGGACGCGGCCACGAACGGGCTGCGCGAGGTCAGCGCGGGGATCCCGAACCAGAGCAGGGCGACGACCACCCAGCCCGCCGACGAGCAGCCGCGCGCATGTCCGGCCGGCGGCGCCACTGCCACAGCGAGTAGAGCCCCAGGAACGGCCACACCTCGGGACGACCCAGAGCCGCCAGCACGCCGAGCACGAAGGCGGCGCGCGGTCGCTCGATGCACGTAGCAGTCGATCGCGCCCAGGCAGAGCGCGACGATCATCGGGTCCGACTGAGAGCTCAGCACGTAGTGGAAGTAGTCCTGGAAAGCCGAGCAGCATCGCCCCGGCCAGCACGCCGGCGACGATCCCGGCCCAGCGGCGCTCCGCTGGGGCATCGGTCAGCCGGTAGACGATTCGCCCGGCGAATACCACGCCGCTGAGCGAGACCGCGGTGGAAGTCACCATCCACAGGCCAAGCTCGTAGTGGCCGGCCAGCGCATACGACGGTCGTGAACAGGTAGGGCAGCGGCTTCCACGACGGCGCCGCGTTGGTGTCCAGCGACAGGGTGGTGGTCTGGTGTCCCCAGACCAGCCAGCCGTAGGGGTCAAAGCCCGGCCGGGTGCCCGCCCACTCGACCAGCGCGGCGGAGAGGATGATCACGCCCACAGCGACCGCCCACCAGGGATGGCGGCGCATGAACAGGCGCAACGTCCACGTCTCGGGCGTGGCTTGCGAGGTGGTTGGCCCGGGCGGGGAAGCGACGCCCGTAGCGGCTGCCAGAGTGCGGCGTCTCACTGGGGATCCTGGTCGCGAGTGTGCTTGCGCTGAAGCGGCGACGCGCGGACCGTAGCACGGGGTCGGGCCCCGCTCACCGCCCGCCGGATGCTGCCCGGCAGATGCTGCCAGCTGGATTCGTCCCCCCGGCGGGGTCTATGCCCCCGGCAGGAATCGAACCTGCATCCCGCGCTTAGGAGGCGCGTGCTCTATCCGTTGAGCTACGAGGGCCCGAGGCGTGACATTATGCGGAGATAAAGGAAGGACCTCGGCGCTTGACAGCAAAAAACACCGATGTGAATATGCCCCGCCCAATTCTCCCCTTGAGGTGCACAGCTATATGCGACGTGACAAGCCGATGACGATCGAATGCCGAGGAGCCGATTCAGCTCCAGCTGCCGGCCGCCGGAGCAGGCATGTCTTCCTGGCCGGGATGGTCGTCATTTTGCTGGCCGTGGTCGTTGCCGGCTGCGGGAGCAGTAGCAACAGCAGCAGTGGTGGCGGCGGCGGCACTGGAGGTGGCGGAGGCACGGTCAACAAGTCGCTCGGCACTGTCATTTTCGGAACGCTACCGCCGCCGGGCACGCCCAAGCCGGGCGGGACGGTCACGCAGGGCCAGCTCACGGGTCAGACACCCACATACATCTTCCCGATCGCCCCCGGGGCGCAGACCTCGACGGGCACGATCTCGTTGCTGAGTTCGCTGTTCATGCCGCTGTACGCCGGTCCGGCCGGAGCCGTGCCGAAGGTCGACTACAACCTCAGTGCGGCCAACCCGCCGCAGTTCTCCAACGGCGACAAGACGGTCACGATCCCGATCAAGCCCGGGCTCAAGTGGTCAAACGGCGCGCCCGTGCAGGCCAAGGACGTGGTCTTCTGGTTTGACCTGCTGAAGGCGGCGCTCAAGGAGAGCCGCGCCAACTGGGGTCAGTACTCCCCCGGTCTGATGCCCGACAACGTCAAGAGCATCTCCACCAAGGGAACCAATGACGTCGTCATGAACCTGACCCAGTCCTACAACCCGGGCTTCTTCCTGAACAACAACCTGCAGGACACAAACAACGTGTATCCGCTGCCGAGCACGGCGTGGAACATCGCCGCACCTGGTGGCCCTCACCTTGACTACACGAACCCGGCCAACGCGAAGAAGATCTACGACTACCTCAATAAGGCTGGCGCCTCGGTGGCGACGTTCGCCACCAATCCATTGTGGAAGGTCATCGACGGACCGTTCAAGCTGGGCAGCTTCAGCCCCACCAACAGCTCTTACGACCTGATCCCCAACCCGACCTACGGTGGGACGCCCAAGCCGATGACCTCGAAGGTCTCGGTGCAGACCTTCACCGGTTTCACCGCCGAGGTGAACGCCATGAAGGGCGGCAGCCTGGACATCGGCGTCGGCATCGACCCCTCTCAGCTCGCCCAGGCACCGGCGCTGAAGTCGCAGGGAATCGACATCTTCGGCGGTCCCGGCTGGGGCTGGTTCGGTGGCCAGATCAACTTCAAGGACACCGCCAACCACTTCGACAAGGTGATCTCCCAGATCTATGTCCGGGCAGGCCATCAACCACCTGATCAACCAGCCGGCGATCATCAAGGGCGTGTACAAGGGCGCTGCGGTCCCGGCCTACGCCCAGACCCCGTCGGCTCCGCTGTCGCCGTATGCGCCGGCATCGGCGGCTACGCCGGTGTTCCCCTACAGCCCGTCGACGGCGGTCTCGCTGCTGAAGTCCCACGGCTGGAAGGTGGTTCCAGGGGGCACGACCACGTGCATCAAGCCCGGGACGGCGTCAAATGAGTGCGGCGCCGGCATTCCCGCCGGTACCCCGATCTCGTTCGTCTGGGCCAACCAGCCACAGTCGGCATCCACCACCGGAGCCCTGGAGTCCGAGGTGATCGCCTCGGAGGCCAAGCAGGCGGCGGGGATCAACATTCAGCTCCAGACCAAGACGTTCAACTTCCTGATCGCCAACTACAACGACGCCAACCCGGCCGGCGCCAAGTTCACCAACGACTGGGGCGTCAACAACTTCGGCGGCCTGTACACCGACTACTACCCGACCGCCGAGGGAACCTGGAATCCCGGCGCCGGGTTCAACACCGGGGCCTATAACGACCCCAAGGCCAACGCACTGATGAACGCATCGGTGCACAGCGGAGACCCCGCGGCCGTCAAGGCCGAGGCTGCATACATCGCCCAGCATCCGCCGGTGTTCTTCATGCCCGACGGTGACTATCTGCTGGCCGTCAATTCCAAGCATGTGGGCAGCCAGCCGGAAGGTTGGACGTCGATGACCCAGCAGCAGTGGTACCCGCAGTTCTGGTACCAGACCAAGTAGTTGATGTTCATGCCTGCGGTCAACACCCGGTCCCTCGCCGTGGCGAGGGGCTGGGTGTCAGGCCGGCGTACCAGCCGTGAACGCAGAGGGGCTCGGCGATGATGGGCTACATCGGCCGCCGGATCCTGGTGGCCATCATCGTCGTGATCGGGATTGCCGTGTTCACGTTCCTACTGCTGCACTGGCTCCAGCCGAGTCCGGTTTACGCGGTCCTGGGAGCCAGAGCGCAGCCCGTTGCCGTCAAGTCGTGGAACCTGCTCCACGGCTACGACCGGCCCGAGCTCTCCCAGCTGTTCAGCTACCTGGGAAATCTCAGCACCCTCAACTTCGGTTACTCCTACAAGCTCGACCAGACCGTCGGCGCGCTGTTCGGCGAGAACGCCGGCCGCAGCATCTACCTGACCGGGGCGGCACTGGTCCTCTCGCTGATCATCGCCATTCCCCTGGGCATCGCCCAGGCGGTCAAGCGCAACTCGATCGGCGACTACACCGTCACATCGCTCAATTTCATCCTCTACTCGATGCCCTCGTTCTTCCTGGGCCTGATCCTGATCCAGGTCTTCGCGCTGGACCTGGGCCTCTTCCCACCCACCGTCAGTGACTCCATCACCACGACCTGGGGGGCGATCACTCATCCCCTGCAGATGACGCTCCCGATTGTCACCCTGGCGCTCATCAACGTCGCCTCGTTCAGTCGCTACATGCGCTCATCGACACTGGACAACCTGGCTCAGGACTACATCCGCCTGGCCCGGGCCAAGGGCCTGTCTGAGCGAGCCGTTCTGTTCCGGCACCTGTTGCGCAACGCCTGCCTGCCGATGATCACCCTGGTTGGGCTCTCAATCCCCACTCTGCTGGCGGGTAACCTGCTGATTGAGGTGCTGTTCAACATTCAGGGCCTCGGCCTGCTGTTCTACACCGCGCTCGGCAACCAGGACTACAACATCTTGCTCGCGTACACCGTCCTCGGCGGAGTCCTGACCGTTCTCGGGAATCTGATGGCCGACGTTGGTGTCACCGTGGCCGATCCGAGGATCCGACTTGGCTGACACGACCAAGCCCATGCTCGACGAGGGCCCCGCGTTCGGCGGTGGGATACATGTCACGCCGGCGTCCCCCGAGGGCGGCGAGGTCCAGATCGTCGCCAGCGGCTGGCAATTGGCGCTGCGCGAGTTCCTGGACAACCGCCTGGCGGTGGTCGGTCTGCTGGTGATCCTGTTCTTCGTTCTGTTCTGCTTCATCGGTCCGCTCATCTACCACACCAATCAGAGCCTGACCAACCCACTGATCACCGACCTTTCCCCGGGCTCCGGGCACCCGCTGGGAACCGACGACAACGGCTTCGACGAACTCGGCCGGATCATGGCCGGCGGTCAGACCGCGCTCGAGATCGGGTTCTTCGCCTCGTTCGTGGCCACCGTGGTCGGCACCCTCTACGGCGCGATCTCCGGCTTGGTTGGCGGGATCGTCGACGCGATCATGATGCGCATCCTCGATGTCTTTCTGTCGATCCCGCTGCTGTTCATGGTTCTGGTGCTGGCCACCAAATATCACGCGACGGTGGTCGACGAGAGCCTGATCATCGGGGCGTACACGTGGCTGGTACCGGCGCGACTGGTTCGGGGCGAGGTGCTGACTCTGAAGGTCCGTGACTTCGTCTCCGCCGCCACGGTGATGGGCAGCGGCCGGACGCGTCTGATGTACAGACATCTGATCCCCAATGCGCTCTCGGTGGTGATCGTGAACGTCACCTTCCAGGTCGCTGACGCGATCCTGATCCTCGCGTTCCTGGGCTTCCTCGGCTTCGGGCTCCAGTATCCCGCCGCCTCGTGGGGCGACATGCTCGGCAACGCCCAGCAGTACGTGTCCTCGGGTTACTGGTGGCTGGTCTACCCGGTCGGCGGATGCCTGGTGGCGGTGGTGCTGGCGTCCAACCTGGTCGGGGACGCATTGCGCGACGCGCTCGACGTGCGGCTACGCCGACGCTAGGACCGGAGAGCCGCTTTGTCACCCGCCCTGGAGGTCACCGACCTCAGCACCCACATCCAGTTGTCACGGTCAGTCGTTCAGGCGGTCGGCAACGTGGATCTGAAGATTGAGCTCGGGGAGACACTCGGTCTGGTCGGCGAGTCCGGGTGTGGTAAGTCGATGCTCGGGCTGTCGATTCTGCGGGTGCTGCCTCCGGGGGGCAAGATCGTCGGCGGGTCGATCAAGGCGGCCGATCGCGAACTCGTCGGGCTGCCGGAGGCGGAGATGCGCAAACTCCGCGGCGACGACATCGCGATGATCTTCCAGGACAGCCAGTCCTCGTTGAATCCGACCAAGACGATCGGCGAGCAGGTGGCAGAGCCAGTCCGCCTGCACCGGGGGGCCAATCGACGGGAGGCAACCGCTCGGGCACTTGAGGTGCTCGAGCTGGTCGGACTGCCACGACCCAAGGAGCGGCTCGGCGACTATGCGCATCAGCTGTCGGGGGGTCTGCGCCAGCGGGTGATGATCGCGGTCGCCCTGGCCTGCGAGCCCAAGGTCCTGATCGCCGACGAGCCGACCACCGCGCTCGACGTGACCATCCAGGCGCAGATCCTCTCCGTGCTGGATGACCTGCGCGACCGCCTGGGGATGGCCACCCTGCTGGTCACCCACGACATGGGCGTCGTGGCCGGTCGAACCAGCCGGATCAACGTCATGTACGCCGGACGGTTGGTCGAGACGGCGCCCACCGAGCGTCTGTTCAGCGCCATGCGTCATCCCTACACCCAGGCGCTGCTGGGGTCAATTCCGCGCCTGGAGTCCGACAACACGAAGGCGCTGGTCAGCATCCCTGGTATCCCGCCGGATCTGACCAACCCTCCCCCGGGGTGTCGCTTTGCCCCTCGCTGTCCACGGGCGACGGGGCAATGCGTCGAACAAGAGCCGCCGCTGACCGGCGACCGGGACCATCGGTTCGCCTGCTGGCACCCGGTCGAGGGCCCGATCGTCCGTCGCCCGGTGATCGTCCCGCGGGGGGCGGCCGTCGCGGCCAAGACGTCGGCCGATGGCAAACACCTTCTGGAGGTCGTGGACGCGGTTCGCGAGTACCCGATTACCGCCGGGATCCTCCAGCGCAAGGTGAACAGCGTCAAGGCTGTCTCCGGGGTGTCGATCCACCTCGATGTTGGGGAGACGCTCGGCCTGGTCGGCGAGTCGGGCTGCGGCAAGACCACGCTGGGCAAGATGATCGTCGGCGTGGAAAAGCCCGACGCGGGACGGATCACCCTCGATGGCACCGAGATCTTCCGGCTGCGCGGCCGGCGGCTACGCCGAGCGCGACGAGACCTGCAGATGATGTTCCAGGATCCCTATGCCTCGCTTGACCCCCGGATGCGCGTCCAGGCGATTCTGAAGGAACCGCTGGTGATCCAGAAGGTCGAGAACCGCAAGGAGCAGGACGTGCGGATGCGGCGCCTGCTCGACGAGGTTGGTCTTCCCGCCAACTCGCTCGAGCGTTATCCGCACGAGTTCTCCGGTGGTCAGCGTCAGCGGATTGCGCTCGCCCGAGCACTGATGCTGGAGCCCAAGGTGATGGTGGCCGACGAGCCGGTAAGCGCCCTGGACGTCTCGATCCGCTCGCAGGTCCTCAATCTCATGAAGCGGCTCCAGGCTGAGCACGGTATGGCCTCGATCGTGATTTCACACGACCTCGCCGTGGTCAAGTACCTGGCCGATCGAATTGGCGTCATGTACCTCGGCAAGCTGGTCGAGATCGGCAGCGGCGATCAGATCTACCGCACCCCCAGGCATCCCTACACCGACGCGCTGATCAAGACGATTCCGGTTCCCGACCCCGCGGCCGAACGTGCCAAGTCCGAGCTGGCCATCCGGGGCGAGCTCCCCAGTCCGGTGAACCCGCCCTCCGGCTGTCGCTTTCACACCCGCTGCCCGCGCGCTCAGGCCAGGTGCTCCGAGGAGGAACCCCTGCTGCGGTCCTTCGGCGCCGGCCATCGCGCTGCCTGTCACTTCCCACTGCAGGCGCCGGACGGGGAGAGCGGTGACCCAACGGCGCACGAGAGTGCGCCGGTGGACGTGTCCGGCGCGGCCGGCCCGCCGCGCGGCTGATTAGCCGCCATCATCCACCCACGCGCGACGTTGCTAAAAGGGGTGCTTGGGAAATACAATCGGCGGCAACCTATGAGGGGTAGTCAACGTCGCGTGGCCGCGTTTGCGGCCACCGGGCTGTTGGTTCTCGGCCTCGTTGCATGTGGTTCTGATGGCTCGCCCCGCGGGCGACCGGATTCTCCGTTTGCCTACACCTCGACAACGCCCCTCAAGGCGGGCGAGAACCCTGCCGGCCAGGTTCTGATCAGTCCGGCCAAGAAGCGGGGCGGCGTCCTGACCGCATATACACGTTCAGGCTTTGCTCATCTTGACCCGGGCCAGTCTCACTCTGTGCTCGACTACGTGGTCGACTACGCGACCCAACGGCCGCTGTTCTCCTACCAACCGAACAGCTCGGCCACCGTGAGCCCAGATCTCGCCACCGAGATCCCCACCACGGCCAACGGCGGCATCACCGACGGGGGCAGGACGCTCACCGTCCACCTTCGCAAGGGAGTCTTTTTCAGCCCGCCGGTCAACCGCGAGGTGACCTCGGCTGACGTGGCCTACGCGATTGAGCGGGGGGCTAATCCAGACGTCGGCAACCCGTACTTCGTGTCTTATTTCGGGGCATCCTCGCCGGCGCCGCTGGTGGGCGCAGAGTCCTCCAGTTACAAAGGGGATCCGATCCCGGGGATCCAGACGCCGAACAAGTTCACGATCGTTTTTCACACCCTGAAACCGAGCGCCTCGTTTCTGGTCTCGGCCCTCACCCTGCCGCTGTCGGCCCCGGTGCCGAAGGTGTTCACGACCAGGCTCGACAAGCACTTCCCCACCACCTACGGCACCAAGTATCTCGTCGCGACCGGTCCGTACATGTTCAAGTCCAACGTCGCCACCGGCTCGTTTCGCGGCATCGGTTACATCGCGGGCAAGTCAGCCACGCTGGTCCGCAACCCCAACTGGAGCGCCAGTACTGACCGTCGCCCGGCCTATCTGAATCAGATCAACATCAAAATCGGCGACAGCCCCACGGTGATTGACCAGAAAGTTCTCAGCGGCTCAGATGCCGTGCGGCTCGGCACCACGTCGTCGGGAACGGCCAAGCTGGCTTACCAGCACTACCCGTCCCAGATCACCTTCACGCCCGGCGCGGGTGAGCATTACGTGGCTCTCGACAACGCCCACGGCCTGTTCGCCAACGTCAACGTCAGACGGGCGGTCTGGGCCAACCTCAACCGGGCGGCGATTGCCAATGTCCGAGGCGGTTCGCTCGTCGCCGATCCGGCTACCCACTTCCTGTATCCCGGCGTCACTGGCTTTGAGCAGGCCGGGGGATACGCTGGCCCCCAGACCGCGTTTAACCAGAACCTCCACGGGGATCGGGCGCTGGCCCAGCAGTACATGAAGGCGGCCGGCTATAAACGAGGTAAGTACCGAGGCAACCAGAGCGTCCAGATCGTCAGCTCCGACAGTCGCGAGGATCGGGCCATCGCACGCCTGCTCAGCTCCGACCTGGCCCAGCTGGGCGTCAGGACCCGCATCAACCTGGTTGATCAGTCGTCCATGTACAGCAACTACTGCGCGGTCGCCCGGCAGAACGTCGACGCCTGTCCGGCCCTGGGTTTGGTCCGCGACTTCGCCGACCCGCTGACCGTGCTGTACGCCACCTTCTACGGGCCGTCGATCTCGCCAGCCGAGAACTCCAACGTCGGTCAAGTCGATGATTCTCAGATCAACACGGCGATCAGAGCCGCGGCGCTCGTGACTAACCCGGCGGCGCGCGCCCAGGCGTTTGCCAACGTGGACAAGATGCTGGTCTACAAGGCCGTCGCGATCCCCGAGGATTTCGACATCGCCCCGAACATCGAGGCTAAGAACGTCGCCGGGGTCGACACCATCTGGAACGATGGGGCCTGGGACCTCTCCTACACGTCCTTGAAGTAATCGTCAGCCGCCCGGTGTCTCCCGGGCAGCGTCAGTTTCGCTCGCGGGGGGCTCGTCGTCGCTTGGTTCGTCCTCGTCCTCGTCCTCGACGTAGAGCGATTCGGCGGCCAGCTGCTCACCGCGGCGATCCCAAAGCTTGACGTCGAGGTAGTCCGAGCGATAGTTGTCGGGACCCAGCAGCGTGAAGCGCTCCTCGACCAGCACGCACTGATCGACGGCCAGGTTGGCGAGTTCGGCGGTGACCATCGCGCCGCCCGGGACCATTGGCACCCCCCACACCAGCGTCATGTCCGCGGTGTGGCCCTGCTCACCGCGCCACGTGGCCACGACATCGTCATTGAGATCGAGCTTCCACTCCGGGTTGGCGTCAGCCAGCTCGCCGGTGAAGTCAGCTCGGGCCTCGAAATCCGTCGGGCCGCCGCCCGACGCCTCACTGAAGGAGACGAACCCGAACAGCTCGAAGCCCGCCGACGTCCGAGCCACCGCCGGCACGTAGGTGCGGCCGGCATAGGTCCGGTCCGGGAACCAGGTGATATCGCCGGGCTGGCCCAGCTCCTCGCCGTCGGAGTCGATCTCCCGAGTGGCGGCCAGGAAGTAACCGCGCAGGGTCTCCGCCCAGCGCCCGTAGGGCAGCGCCTCCTGGGGCGGCTCGGCGGCGAAGCTGATGACGAAGCGGTCGGTGGGGGGCATGGGGTGCGCGTGGGAGCGTACGGATTTTCCCCGGCGGAGACCGCCCGGCGCTGATTCTGGGTTCCCGCCGGGGGTGCCGGAGCCGCTAGCGACGGGCCGCGCCGACTGCTGAGCCTGGATAGAAGTGGCCGCGTGGAGACTCCCGGAACTCGTGGTACTCGAGTCCGCGCTCCCCGCTCAGCTCGGCCAGGGCATGGGTGATTTGAGCATCGTCGCTGATCAGCACCCCGGACGGCGCGAGGTGGGACAGCGCCAGCGTGAGGTCGCGCCGTTCCTCCTCTCGAGCGTGCCAGCCGTCATAGACGAACAGGCCGATTCCAGTATCTCCCGACAGCAACGAGGGCAGCCCATCGCGCGAGGAGCCGATCCGCAACTCCCACAGGGGGTGATCGCCGACCAGCCAGCCTCCGGCCGGGTTGACCTCGAAGGAGACCAGACGCCCGGGGCAGCCCTCACCAGCGTTGCGTTCCAGGGCGCGGAGCAGCAGCAGCGATCCCAGCCCATCGTGCACGCCGACCTCCACGATCAGCGCGGGACGCAGTGCCCGGGCCACGGCGTACCAGGCCACGCGCTTGCCGTACGGCGGGCTGGCCTTCGTCCATAGCCACCTTCCTGTGGTGGCGGCGTGCAGACGCCGGTGCAGGTCCTCGTCCGCCGAGGGCTCGCCGAGGAAGCTGGCCGCCCGCTCGGGGCCGCAGCCAGCGACGTTGCTCACCCACGGGATGAGCGCTTCGGCGTTGGCGATCTCGTACGTGAAGTTGTTCGGCTCGGGATTGGCGAGGATAAAACCCAGGTGGGCCACCGGAGACGCGCCACTGCGGTACACCGCTCGGGCCTTGCTGATCCAGCGCAGCCGGCGCAGGTAGCGCGAATCAACCCCGGCGGCTTGGGCGCCCGCCCGGGCCGCAGCGTGCCAGTCAACGATCTCCGGCCGGAGCTGATTGAGGCGCTTGACGCCCATCGCGATCCGCCGCCCGCCCTCGGGCTGGCGGCTTAGAACGCCCCGCGCCGGCTCAGCACCGCCGGGATGGTCTTCAGCAGGATCGACATGTCGACGAAGATTGACCATCGCTCCAGGTAGAGGAAGTCAAGACGGACCAGGTCGTCGAAATCCAGCTCCGAGCGTCCAGAGACCTGCCACAGGCCGGTGATTCCCGGCAGCACCAGGTAGCGCTTCTTATGCCAGTCCTCGAGGCGTTCGAAGTCCCGCATGGGCAGCGGGCGCGGACCGACCAGGGACATCTCGCCCCGGATCACGTTGGCCAGCTGGGGCAGCTCGTCGAGCGAGAAGCGGCGCAGGAAGCGCCCCACCCGGGTCAGCCGGGGGTCGTCACGGATCTTGAACAACGCGCCTGTGGACTCGTTGAGCTCCTCCAGGTCGGCCTGGCTGCGCTCGGCGTCGGCCCGCATGGTGCGGAACTTGAAGCAGTCAAAGGGCCGACCGGCCATGCCCGGCCGGATCGAGCGGTAGATGACCGGCCCGTGCGAGCTGAGGCGCACGGCCACCGCGATGGCCACTAGCACCGGCGAGAGCAGGAGCAGGAGCAGCCCGGAGACGATCAGATCGAAGCTCCGCTTGACCGCGAAGGCCACGCCCTCGAACACGGGTGGGCGCAGAGTGAACAGCGGCACCGATTCGCCGGGCACGAATTCGGCTCGATCGAGCAGGATCTCCATCGTCGAGGGGGCGACGTGCACGGTGACGCCTCGCTGATGGCAGCGGTCGACCAGATCCAGGGCCAGGTCCTGGGGGAAGTCCGGGTCGGCGATCACGACCTCCTCGATCCGCTCCTCACCCAGGACCTCCGACAGCTGGCTCAGATCGCCCAAGGAGCGCAGGCCATTGGCGGGACGCGGGGTCAGGGAGATGAAGCCGACCAGCTCGATCGGTCGCTCGGGGTTCTCGCTCAGCGCATGAGCCACCGCGTCCAGATGGCGTCCGGAGCCGACCAGCAGTGATCGGCGGCGGTATCCCGCGCGCTCCAGCAGGCCGGCTGTGATCCGCGTGTAGAGCGATCGCAGGCCAGTGATGTAGGCGATTCCGAAGAACAGTGAGCCGTAGAACAGGTAGTAGCTCGAGAAGCGCTCGCCGTTGGCCAGCGCGAAGACCAGCGAGATCACCGTGGCCTGGAACAGGGCGGTGGCGATCTTCGGCAGCCCCGAGCGGCGGGCGCGCTCGGCGTACAGGTCGGCGCGGGCGAACAGGAGCACCGTGACCATGTAGGCGAAGGTGATCGACGGACGGATGTAATGCCAGGCCTCGTGGAGGGTCAGGGTGTCGCGCAGGGCGAGCTTGATCACGATCGCCGTGTACAGGGCGCCGACGACGCCAATGAAGTCCAGCGCCAGCAGGGCCACCACGCGGCTGATGCGACGCAGGGTCTCCCGTCTGAGCAGGAACATCAACATCGGGGCGCGCTTATTGCGCACGTCCCGCTCGGGCAGACGGACCTGGCCGCCGCCGTTGGGCCGGCTCACTCGTTGTCGGATGGCCTCGTCTTGGTCAATCATTAAGCGGTCAGGGGCCGCTCTGGTAAACCCCACCCGCTGATAACGGTAGCTTGCCCCGGAAGTTACGGGGTTGTGACTCTGCTAGGGGTTAGCGCATTGCTCCGACCAGCGCTTCGCGGCCGGAATGCTCAATTGTGCGGTTCAGCCCCTCGGTCAGCATGATCTCCGGCTCCCAGCCCAGGACCTCGCGGGCCAGGCTGATGTCGGGCTGGCGAACCTGCGGATCGTCGGTGGGGAGAGCCTCGTAGACGATCTCGGAGCTCGATCCGGTGGCCTTGATTACCTCTTCGGCCAGCTCCAGGAGGGTGAACTCGTTTGGATTGCCGATGTTCACCGGTTCGTGGTAGCCGGAATCGGACAGCGCGATCATGCCCCGAATCAGGTCATCGACGTAGCAGAAGGACCGGGTCTGGGACCCGTCTCCGAACACGGTGATCGGCCGGTCCTGGAGCGCCTGACGCAGGAAGGTCGGGATGGCCCGGCCGTCGTGGGGCCGCATGCGCGGGCCGTAGGTGTTGAAGATGCGGATGATGGCCGTGTCGACGCCCTGCTGGCGGTGGTAGGCCATGGTCAGGGCCTCGGCGTAGCGCTTGGCCTCGTCATACACGCCCCGCGGGCCGATCGGGTTCACGTGGCCCCAGTAGGTCTCCGGCTGGGGATGCTCCTTGGGGTCGCCATACACCTCGCTGGTGGAGGCGGTCAGGAAGCGGGCCCGATGGCGCTTGGCCACGCCGAGCGTGTGGTGGGTGCCGTAGGAACCCACCTTGAGGGTGTGCAGCGGCAGCCGCAGGTAATCGATCGGCGAGGCCGGGGAGGCCAGGTGGAAGACGAAGTCGACCGGCTCCTCGACGTAGTACGGCTCGATGATGTCGACGTTCCGGTGCTCGAACTTCTCGCTTCGGATGTGGGCGATGTTGTTGAGGTTGCCGGTCTCGAGATTGTCGATGCAGATCACCCGGTCGCCGCGGGCCAGAAGGTGATCGCAGAGGTGAGAGCCGAGGAAGCCGGCGCCGCCGGTGACGATGGAAGTGGCCATGGGGCCTGAATCTACCTAGATGCGCACGGAACCGTCCGGGCCGAGCGTCCAGCCCGGGTTGTGGGCGACTTCCCAGACATAGCCCTCCGGATCGGCGAACGCGCCCGAGGTGCCGCCCCAATCCATCTTTGCCGCCCCCCGCACAACTGTGCCGCCGGCCCGCTTGGCCTCACTCAGTACGGCGTCGACCTCGTCAGGACTGTGGACGTTGTGAGCCAGCTCAATACCCGGTGCGCCGTGGCCGCCGAGCTGGGTCCACAGGCCGAAGACCATCCCACCGGCCTGGAAGAAGCACACCTCGTCATCGGGCTGCTGTGCGCCGCTCCAGCCCAGTGCCTCGTAGAAACTGCGCTCTCGGGCCAGATCCGACACACCCAGCGTGACCAGGCTGACGCGTTGATCCATGCCGGTCAGAATGACACAGCGCACGGGCCGTCAGCGCGGTTGATGACGGGTCCGCACCACGTGGGCGTCCCCGCGGCGGATCGTCGTGTGCTCGTTGTCGAGGTGCTCGAGCAGGGCCTGGGCGAACTTGCGCGAGGTGCCAAGCGCGTCGCGCAGCTGGGCCAGGGTGATGGCTCCCCCGTGGCGCGCGGCCAGCTCGAGAACGGTGCGGCGGCCCTCGGCCAGGCTGTCGGCGTGATAGTGCATCGTGCGCGATACCCGCACCGCCCGTCCTGTCTCGCGCAGGGCGGCCAGATCGGCGGCGTCGAGCTCGCGGTCTGGCGGCGGCTCCAGTCCGGCGCGGCGCAGGCGTGCCTCCAGTTCGAGCGCCGAGGCCCGCAGTGGCTCGGGCGCGGCTGCGCGGCGGGCGGGCTCGGCGAGCGGGTCCGGTTCCGAGCTGGGCTCCGGCGCGGGCTCGCCGCGGGCTCGTCGGGTCAGCCGGGCCATCAGATCCCGGCTCGGCCCATGCCGGCGCGGATGAGGATCGAGCACGCGGCCGCCCCCCAGAGTGTCGGGTGGCGCGATGCCGCGCAGTACGAGGCGGTCCTCCTCGGCGGGGATCAGCGCCCGCTCCAGACGGATCTGCCAGAAGGGGCCGCCGAGCCAAGTTAGACGCGCGGGGGTCTCCCGGGTCCCGTGGTGGACCTGGACGCGTGCCCCGGTCTCCGGCTCCGCTCCAGGCTCGAAGCTCAGCTCGGCGTCGAGCAGGAAGGTCTCGCTGAGCTGGCTGGCCGCGTCGATCAGCACGTCCCCCCGAGCCACTTGATCGTGGCCCAGGCCGGCCAGGTTGACGGCCACGCGCTGGCCGGCTGTGGCCCGCTCGACGGTGTGATCGTGGACCTGGACCTCGCGGGCCCGCGCCCGCCGGTCCCCGGGGAGCAGACGAACACGATCGCTGCGGGCGAGATGTCCTGACCACAGGGTGCCCGTGACCACGGTGCCCGACCCCTGGATCGTGAACACGCGATCCACGTGCAGGCGGGTGTCGCCGCCGCTTTCACTGCGACTCGGTACCTGCTCGGCTGCGCGTTCCAGTGCTGCCCTCAGCTCATCCAATCCCTCGCCCGTCCGAGCGCAGACCGGGATCACCTCGGCTCCAGGTAACAGCTCGCTGGCCTGGCGCGCGGCCGGCGCCGGATCGGCCAGGTCGCTCTTGGTCACGGCCACCACGCCTCGGCCGATGCCCAGGGCGCGCAGCACGGCGGCGTGCTCACGAGTCTGGGGCATCACGCCGTCGTCGGCGGCGACGGCCATCAGATAGAGATCGATCCCGGTCGCCCCAGAGACCATCGTCCGTACGTAGCGCTCATGCCCCGGCACGTCGACGACCGAGACGCGCCGCCGCGACGGGAGCTCGAGGCTGGCATAGCCCAGGGCGATCGAGATCCCCCGGGCGCGCTCCTCGGGCAGGCGGTCGGGATCGATTCCGGTCAGCGCGCGGACCAGCGCGGACTTGCCGTGATCGATGTGGCCGGCGGTGCCCAGCGTCAGGGGGCCGGCACTCATTCGCCGCTCAGGGCGATGCGCACGGCCCGGGCGACCGGATCGATCTCGCTCTCGCTCAGTGTGCGGGGATCGAGCAGGAGCCGGCCGTCGTGAATGCGGGCAATCACCGGCGGGTCGGCCTGGCGCAGTGCGGCGGCCAACCGGTCGGGGTCAAGATCGGCCGACAGGCTCACTGCGGGCCCCTCGAGCTCGGTCAGGGCCAGGGCGCCCCCACCCGGTCGCGCGGAGCTTCGTACAACCTCCGCCTGGGGGCCGATCGCCACCTGCAGCCGCTGCGCCCGCTCGGCCAACGTGGCCTCACTGAGGGAGAGCATCCGCAGGGCCGGGATCTCTCGGGCGGCTCGGGCCGGATCGCGGTACAGCATCAGCGTGGCCTCGAGCGCAGCCAGCGATAGCTTGTCAATCCGCAGCGCACGGGACAGCGGCTGCACGCGCGCGGCGGCCACGGCCGCGCTGGTGCCCAGCACGAGCCCGGCCTGCGGGCCGCCCAGCAGCTTGTCGCCCGAGCAGCAGACCAGCGTGGCGCCGGCCGCGATCGAGCGCCGCAGGCCGGGCTCCTCGGCCAGCGCGGGAACCAGCTTCGCACTGGCCAGCGCTCCGGAGCCGACGTCGTCGATCACCGGGACGCCGAGTCCGCACAGTTCCTCGATGTCGACATCGTGGACGAACCCGAGGGTGCGGAAGTTGGATGGATGAACCCGGAGAATCGCCCCGACGGGCGTGGGCGGGTTACGAAGCGCCAGCTCGTAGTCCCGGACATGCGTGCGATTGGTGGTGCCCACCTCGATCATCTCCGAGCGCGACTGGACGATCACGTCGGGGATCCGGAAGCCACCCCCGATCTCCACCTGCTGTCCGCGCGAGATGACGATGGCCTTGCCCGGGCCCGCGAGGGCGGCCGCGGCCAGCAGGACGGCGCCGGCTCCGTTGTTGACCACAATCGCCGCCTCGGCTCCGGTCAACTCCCGCAACAGGCCCTCGACGTGGTCGTGGCGCGATCCGCGCTCGCCGGTCTCGAGGTCGAACTCCAGGTTGCTGTAGCCCTCGGCGACCTGGGCGAGCGCTGTGCGCGCGCTCTCGCTCAGGGGGGCACGACCGAGGTTGGTGTGCAGGAGCACGCCGCTGGCGTTGATCACCCGCCGCAGCGAGGGCAGGGCCAGACTGACCAGGTAGGTCCGGGCCCGGTCGGACAGGCTCTCGGTCGTCTCGCCGTCGGCCAGCAGCAGGAAGCGACGCTCGGCGATGGCCCGCCGGGCAGCGGCCAGGGCCAGGGCCGGCGGAGCGTCCAGCTCGCTGGCCAGTTCATGGACCGCCGGCAGTGCCCTTAGCTCGGACTCACGCCGTCCGTCCATTCGCCGTCCTCCTTCTTCCAGATCGGGACCTGAACCTTGATCCGGTCGATGATCTCGCGACCCCCGGCAAACGCCTCGGCCCGATGCGGGGCCGAGACGGCGATCGCCACCGAGGGCTCGGACAGGGGCACGGTTCCGGTGCGGTGCTCGACTGCGGCCGCGCACAGGCCGTGGTTCTCGACCGCGGCGGAGACGATCTCGGCCAGCTTGGCGGTGGCCATCTCCACGTAGGCCTCGTACTCGAGCTGCGCTACTTCGCGGGTCACCCCCAGGAAGGTGACGACTGCCCCGGCCCGTGGATCGCGGACGCGGTCGAGCAGTCGGTCAAGGCTCAAGGCGTCCTCGGTCACGCGCACGTGGATGACGCCGAGCGCGCCGCCGGACACCGGCGGGATCAGGGCCAGCTCGTCGCCTCCACGCAGTGGTTCGTCCTCGGCCGCGTACTGGTGGTTGACCGCCATCACCACCGGCACCCCAGCGGTCAGCGCTTGCACCTGGCGCAGCGCATCGCGAACCCGCGCTCCCTCGGGAAGCTCCAACTCCAGCTCATTGGCACCGGCGCGTTCGCGCAGCCCGGCGAATAGGCGAACCCTGACCACCATGACGGCTGAACGTTAGCCCCCACGGTAATCTGCCCGGGAGATGGCCACCGCCGACGAACACCGCACGATCGCCCCGATCGTCGGCCCCGACGATCCGCGCCGGTTCACCGATTCAGGGATCGAGATCCAACCCGTCTATGACGAGAAGGACCTGCCGCCGGACCTCGACCAGCGGCTGGGCGAGCCGGGCCAGTACCCGTACACCCGCGGCGTACACGGCGACATGTACCGCAAGCAGCTCTGGACCATGCGTCAGTACGCGGGCTACGCCAGCGCCAAGGAGTCCAACGAGCGCTACCGCTATCTGCTCTCCAAGGGATCGACGGGCCTGTCCATGGCCTTCGATCTGCCCACTCAGCTCGGCCTCGATTCCGACGATCCGCGCTGCCTGGGGGAGGTGGGCCGCACCGGGGTGGCGATCGACACGATCGACGACATGCGCACCGCGTTTGATCAGATCCCGCTCGATCAGGTCTCGACCTCGATGACCATCAACGCGCCGGCCAGCGTCCTGTTGCTGCTCTACGAGCTGGTCGGGGAGGAGCAGGGCGTGGCCGCCGAGCAGCTGCGGGGCACGACCCAGAACGACATCCTCAAGGAGTACATCGCCCGCGGTAACTACATCTACCCGCCGGAGGGCGCGATTCGCCTGACCACGGATCTGTTCGCCTACTGCAACGAGCGCGTCCCCAAGTGGAACACGGTCTCGATCAGCGGCTACCACTTCCGCGAGAAGGGCTGCTCAGCCGTTCAGGAGGTGGCCTTCACGCTGGCCAACGGGATCGCCTACGTCCAGTCGGCTCTGGATGCCGGCCTGGAGATCGACCGCTTTGCCCCCCGGCTGGCTTTCTTCTTCAATGGGCACAACAACGTCTTTCAGGAGGTGGCCAAGTTCCGCGCCGCCCGCCGGATGTGGGCCGAGATCATGCGCGAGCGCTTCGGCTCTCAGGACGAGCGCTCCTGGCGGATGCGCTTCCACACCCAGACCGGCGGGGTGACCCTCACCGCCCAGCAGCCTGAGAACAACATCGTGCGCGTCGCTCTGCAGGGGTTCGCCGCGGTATGCGGCGGGACCCAGTCTTTGCACACGAACGGCTTTGATGAAGCGCTGGCCCTGCCCACCGAGCGGGCGGCGAAGATAGCTCTGCGCACCCAGCAGATCATCGGCTACGAGTCTGGGGCGGCCGACACGGTGGACCCGTTCGCCGGCTCGTACTTCGTCGAGGCGCTCACCGATGAGATCGAAACCCGAGCCGGGGAGCTGATCGCCAAGATCGACGAACTCGGCGGCTCGGTCCATGCCATCGAGTTCATGACCGGCGAGATCGAGGAGTCCGCCTTCGGCTACCACGAGCGCTACCGCACCGAGCAGGACATCGTCGTCGGGGTCAACAAGTTCGTCGAGGACTCACTCGAGGTGACCGACATCCTGCGCGTCGATCCCGAATCAGAACATGCCCAGCTCGACCGTCTGAAGGCCTTCAAGGCTGATCGCGACGCCGCGCTGGTGGATGCGCGGCTTGAGGAGATCCGCGCGTGTGCGCGCGGGACTGACAATCTGCTGCCGGTGCTGCGCCAGGCGTTGAAGGACCGTTGTTCGATGGGTGAGGTGTGCGGAGCGATGCGCGACGTGTTCGGCGACTACCACCCCTCGTTCTAGATGCTCGTCGTCCCCGCGGTCGCGTTCGCCGACTTCATCCTGGCCATCCACATCCTGGCTGCGGTGGTTGGCTTCGGAGTCCTGTTCGCCTTTCCGCTGCTGTTCGCCAACGCCGGCCGCCTGGACCCGACGATTCTGCCCTGGCTCCTGCGCGCCCGGCAGCGGATCGGGCGCTATCTGGTCAATCCTGGCCTGCTGGTACTGCTCGTGGCCGGCATCTACCTGGCCAGCGATCTGCACCAGTGGAAGGCCTTTTATGTCCAGTGGGGGGTGGCCGCCGTGATCGTCATCGGCGCCCTCGAGGGATCGCTGATCGTCCGCCGCTCGGGTCACCTGGCCGAAGTGGCGCAACGCGACCTGGCGGCGACCGGGGTGGCCGCCGGCGGTCAGCGGGTCTCGGCCCAGTGGAGCCCGGAGTTCAAGTCCGGCCTGCGGGTGCTGGCCATCGCCGGGGGGCTGATCAACGTGATCGTGGTCATCACCGTCTTTTTGATGGCCACGCACGCCGGTCGCTGAGCGCGTTGTGACAGCGCGGCGGCCGTGGCCGCCGCTGACCGTCAGTGGTGCCGGGCGAAATCGGCGGTGTAGGTCGAGCTCACACTGCCCGCGGCGCAGACCGCGTACACGTAGAAGGCTTGCGCGCTGTTGCCGGTGTTGTTGACCCACGCGCCCCAGGCGTCCGGTTGGGGATCCGAGGGGTTTTGCCGCGTCGGCCACGACGAGTTGACGCTTTGGGTGGTCGTTGTCTCGGCGCTGTTGGTCCACACGCCTCCCCCGACCGGGAACTGGCCGGCCGGACAGTCGGCCTCACCGAAGGACTGTCTTTTCGCGGCGCTGGTGTTCAGCGCACCCCGGATGACATTGACCCCGGTCAGGGAGCCGGCCGAGATGGCCACGTTCGCGGTCGTGGCGTGGCCGGCGTTGAAGGCGATCCCGGCAGTGGTGGCCGCGTTGGCGTGCAACGCGCTGGGAACGGTGAGCCCTCGCGAGTTGATCTTCGCCGCGGTGACCGCCCCGTTCCTGATCTTCCTGGTCGTGACCGCCTTGTTTTGCAGCTTCTTCGAGGTGACGGCGCCGTTGCGCAACTGCTTGGTGCCGACGCTGTTGCGGCCCACGAGTCCGCTGGCGTAGGCGGTCCCTCCGAGCGAGACGATCAGGGCGATCGCCGAGAGCACCAGCGCCGCGCTCGGACGCCGAGGACGAAAGACGGTCATGTGAATCCCTCCTGGTGGACGCGGATGCCCGGCCGGCGGCGGGAGTATCCGGCGCGGCTCGGACGGGGGCCAGATTTTGTGCGTTTTTGCAGAGCTTTGCCCGGGTCAGCTGCACCGGGCCGACCAGCGTACCGCCGGTCCTGAGATTCACGCCTGCGCGGTTGGGATTCCTCTTGTCTGGGCGCTCGTCCCGGGCGTTGTGCAACCGATGATCCTCTCCCTGTCACCGGCCCCCGGGGGGTTGTGCAACCGATGAGTTGCTTTGGACGTTACCCGCCTATGCGGCGGGAAACGTCCGAAGGGTCCCCGCCGCGCCGCCCGTGCACAGCCGCCGTCACGCCGCCCCGGAGGCAGGAGTCTGTTTCAGGCCTGCGAAACCCGTAGGCATGACGATGCACGAGGCAAGCCGAACCCTGGTCAAGTCGACGCCAGAGCTGTGGGCGGAATGCAGCGACGCAGCGTCCCTGGCGCGTCATCTGGGCGCCTTTGGGGAAATCCGCATCACCAAGCTCGAGCCGGAAACCGCCGTTGCCTGGGAGGGCGATGAAGTTCGCGGCACGGTGACCCTCGAGCCATCGGGGTGGGGAACCCGGGTGGTTTTGACCGCCACCCCGGGGGAGGGCAGTGCCGCTACGGGCGAGGCTGAGCCCGAGGTGGCGGCCGACGAGGCCGAGCCCGCCACCGCCGTTGACGCGCCGGCCCAGCCCGAGCCCGAGCCCGAAGCCGAAGCCAAAGCGCCCGCCGAGCCCGAAGCCGAAGCGCCCGCCGAGCCCGAAGCCGAGGCACCAGCCGAGCCCGAAGCCGAGGTGGCCGCCGAGCCCGAAGCCACCCCGCGCCCCGGTTTCTTCGCCCGCTGGTTCGGCCGGCGGCGCCGTCCGGAGCCCGAGCCCGAGCCCGAGCCGCTCGGCGAGCAGGATCCGCCCAGCGACCCGGCCAGTGCAGCTGAGCCGGCAGCCGGACCGCCCGAGCACTCGCCCGAGCGATCGGCCCAGTCAGCAGCCCAACAACCAGCCGCCCAGCCGGCCACGCCGCCCGAGCCCCCGAGTCCCCCGGCCCCCGAGGTCGAAGTGCTCCTCAGCGCTTTGGACAGCCTCGGGACCGCTCACCGGCGCCCGTTCTCGCGCAGCTGAGCTCGCAGCCGGCGGGCGGCGAGCTATAGACTCGCCCGCCTGGCATGCGCGAGAAGGCTCCGGAGAACTACGAGGAGAAGCGCGCGCAGCTCGAGGAGCTGCGTGATGAGGCGATCCACTCCGGGTCCAAGGCGGCGGTTGAGAAGCAGCACGCCAAGGGCAAGCTGACCGCCCGCGAGCGGATTGAGAAGCTGCTCGATCCCGGCTCCTTCCAGGAGCTGGACACGTTCGTGCGCCACCGCACGCTCGACTTCGACATGCAGAAGAACCGGCCCTGGGGCGACGCTGTGGTCACCGGCCACGGCACCATCGACGGTCGCCGTGTGTGCGTGTTCAGTCAGGACTTCACGGTCTTCGGGGGCAGCCTCGGGGAGGTCATGGCCGAGAAGATGTGCAAGGTCATGGACCTGGCCGCGAAGATCGGCTGCCCGGTGATCGGGATCAACGACTCCGGCGGCGCCCGCATCCAGGAGGGCGTGGTCTCCCTGGGCGCCTACGGCGACGTGTTCGTCCGCAACGTCAAGTGCAGCGGGGTGATCCCTCAGATCAGCCTGATCATGGGCCCGTGCGCGGGCGGCGCCGTGTATTCGCCCGCCATGACCGACTTCATCTTCATGGTCAAGGAGACCTCGCACATGTTCATCACCGGCCCGGATGTGGTCAAGACGGTGACCGGCGAGGAGCCCACCTTCGAGGAGCTGGGCGGAGCGATGAGCCACTCGACCAAGTCAGGCGTGGCGCACTTCGCCGCCGATGACGAGGAGAGCTGCATCGAGGACACCCGCTACCTGCTCTCCTTCCTGCCCCAGAACAACCTCGAGATCCCTCCGCGCGTGCTGCCCACCGATGACCCGCTGCGCGAGGATCCGGAGCTGGACACGATCGTCCCCGACAGCCCCAACAAGCCCTACGACATGCGCGAGGTGGTGCGGAGGATCGTCGACGACGGCGAGTTCTTCGAGATCCACGAGAACTACGCCCGGAACATCGTCTGCGGCTTCGCCCGGCTGGACGGCTTCGCGGTCGGCATTGTCGGCAACCAGCCCTCGCAGCTGGCCGGCGTGCTGGACATCGACTCCTCGGTCAAGGCGGCGCGGTTCGTGCGCACCTGCGACGCCTTCAACATCCCCATCGTCACCTTCTGCGACGTGCCCGGCTTCCTACCTGGGACCGCCCAGGAGTGGGGCGGGATCATCCGCCACGGGGCCAAGCTGCTCTACGCCTACACCGAGGCGACGGTGCCCAAGATCACCATCATCACCCGCAAGGCCTACGGGGGCGCCTACGACGTCATGGCCTCCAAGCACATGCTGGCCGACTTCAACTACGCCTGGCCGAGCGCCGAGGTGGCGGTGATGGGTCCCGAGGGCGCGGTCAACATCATCTACCGCCGCGACATCGCTGCCTCGCCGACCCCCGACGAGCGGCGCCAGAAGCTGATCCAGGATTACAAGGCGCATTTCGCCAACCCCTATGTCGCCGCCGAGCGAGGCTACATCGACGACGTGATCATCCCGCACGAGACCCGGCCCAAGGTGATCACGGCGCTGCATACGCTGCAGACCAAGCGTGAGACCGGGCCGCGGCGCAAGCACGGGAACATCCCCCTCTGAGGCGCGGTCGGCGCGCGGACCGGTGACCGGCCCGCGCGCTTGCCGACGTCGATTACTACGGTCGCGCTTGAGCTGCCTTGCGCGAGAACGTTCCGTTCACGGTGATGCCGCTCGCGGTCTGGCCGAAGATAACCGTGGCCAGCACGTCGCCGTGCTCCACATTGGCCGTCTCGCTACGTGCGCACATACCCACCTGATACGTGCCCGGGGCCAGGTTGCCCACGATCCCGCTGACAGTCGAGGCAAAGAAGCTGCCCGAAGTGGCAGTAAAATTGGGCTGGACGAACCCGACCATCGTCGGCGACGGTGCTCCCGAGCCCTGATAGCACACGCCGATGAGGCTACTCACCGCGGCCCCGTTACTCGAGGCGAGATCGATGGTGCCCGTGACCTCGGCCGCGCTCTTGCTGTCGGTGAAGCTCAGCGTGGCCGTGTGGCTGACGAAGACAGGGGTGGCGGTGGTGTTGGGCCCGGCTGTCACGTGGCCGAGCTGGGCCATGCTGAGCACGCCGCTTGGGCCCTGAGCCCCGGTTGACCCGGTCGCGCCGGTCGCGCCGGTCGCACCGGTCGCGCCCTTTGCTCCGGTCGCCCCCTTGGGACCGGTCTGGCTCCAGCTGATCTTCTTGTCGTGCTTCTTACACGGTGCCTTGTAAAGCGTGCGGCTGCCCTTCTTCACACAGGCGTTGATCTTCCCGCCGCCCCCGCTGGCCAGCGCGTAGCCGCCGCCGGCGATGGCCGCGACAAGCACGCCGGTGAGCACGATTGTGGCCCCGCGGGCCGCAATGAGTCTTGACATCTCTTCTCCTGGGTTGTGCCGTTCGCGGTTCCCGCGACGGCGGTTCAGGCCGGAGAGCCACCTTCTTCGTTACGTACCAGTGCGACGAAACCCGCCCCGGCCCTCGATCGGCGCGAATCTAACCGGCGGCCGGTCCGCGGTCAATGTTGGGTGGACAAATGCGCCGGCGGCGCTCAGAGGTTGACTGTCTGGGCGGCCACGCGACCGGCCTCCCAGGCCCGGTAGGCAGCCCGGGCCACGGCCAGGTCCTGGATGGCCAGCCCGGTGGAGTCAAACAGCGTCGTCTCGGTGGGGTTCTCGCGACCGGGCGCCTGGGCGGCCAGGACGCCACCAAGCTCACCGACGTCGGCACGCTGCACGAGCCCGGCCTCGATCGCCCCGGTGAGCTCGCCCCCGTGGGAGGCCTGCTCCCATTCGTCGCAGAACAGCCGGCACGCCGCCACCGCTGCCACCGTGGCCTCCGCCTTGCCGGGTCCGTCGGCTCCGAGCATGTTCAGGTGCTGTCCCGGGCGCAGGTCACCGGTGTCAAACAGCGGGCTGCTGCCCGGCGTGACGCAGCAGACCACGTCGGCGGCCAGCGCCTGGGCGAGCGGGCCGGCGCGCCAGCCGAGCTCGGCGGCCAGCGCCTCGGCCGCTTCCGCGTCGGGGTCGGTGCAGATCCCCGGGCCGTAGCCGGCCTGGGCCAGGCATCGCGCCGCCCAGGCACCGTGCAGGCCGCAGCCGATGATCCCCACCGAGGCCGCGTCCGGCGCGGCCAGGGCCTGACTGGCCACCGCGGCCACCGCCCCGGTGCGCAGCGCGGTGACCGCCCGGGCATCGAGCAGCATCAAGGGCAATCCGCTCGCGGCGTCCGAGAGGCAGATGATGCCATTCACGGCGGGCAGACCTTTGGCCGGGTTGCCGGGAAACGAGGTGATCCACTTGAGTAGGGCCAGGCCATCGCCACGAGCCGGCATGGCCCGGAAATCCCCATACGGTGGGCTCTGCAGATAGACCTTGGCCGGCATCACCCAGTCGCCGGCCCGGAAGCGCAGGAATGCCTCGCGCACCTCGGCGATCGCCGCTGCCGGCGTGACCGTGCTGAGGACGGCATCGTGATCGAGGACGGGTAGTGACGGCACCGGCCGCGGACTGTACCCTCGCCGTCAGCATGAACCGCCGCCCCCAGCTCGCGTTGATCGCCCCCGCCGCCTCGTCCGAGGAAGCCGCCGCGGTGGTGGCGGCCCTGGAGCGCTTCATGCGCGAGACCGCGCCGCCCCCCGCCCCGCCGGCCGAGACGCGCAATCCCTGGCAACAGGCCGCCTTGCAGGAGGGCGTTCATCGTCATCCTGAGCCCCCGCTGCCCTGGGTCTGAGCAACCGTTTGCTCACCCGCGACTTGTAGATCGGCGCGGTCAGTGCATTCCCGGTCGGCTAAAGTAATCGCCGAACCGGGGCCGATAAGAGCGTGTCATATGCAGGGGCGTTTATCCGTGGCTAAAGCGTGGTTGGCTGGTTCTGCTGCTGGTGCGTGCTGGCCGCCGCGGCCTCGGCCTCGACTGCGGGCGCGGTCGTCGTCCATCTTGGCGATGGGCAGACGGCCGGTGTGACGCCAATCAAGGGCGTGAGCGCAGCCTCGGTACCCGGCAGCGTGGCCCGTTCCACGGTCGCCAGCCCCTTCTCCACCAGCGACAACCTCAGCTACGGCGGCGGTCCGGTCCTGCACGGGGTCAAGCCCTACCTGATCTTCTGGGACCCGAACAGCGAGCTGACCACGGCCCAGAAGAACCTGTTCATCAGCTTCTTCCATGACTCCGCCGCCGACAGCGGCATGGGCAGCAATGTGTGGGCGGTCGACCGTCAGTTCACCGACACGACGGGCTTCGCCAACTATGACCAGACCTGGTCCGGCCGCCCAGGCGATCCTGGACACGCAGGCGTACCCGACCACGGGTCAGTGCACGAGAACACTCCTTCACAGCGAGACGGCCTGCCTGTGACACCCAGCTTCAGGCCGAGGTGCAGCGGCTGATCACGGCCAGCACACTCCCCGACGGCATCGGCGGTCAGGCGCCGCTGTACTTCATCGTCACGCCGCCGAGCGTCAACACCTGCTTCTCGGACGGCACCACCTGCGCTGACAACTTCTACTGCGCCTACCACTCGAGCTTCACCGACTCGGCCAGCCACACGGTGGTCTACGCGGACATCCCCACGATCCTCGATGCTCACAGTCCCAAGGGCTGTCAGTACGACAACACCACGCCCGTACAGGCCCCGAATGGCACATCCTCGGCCCTGACAGACGTAGCCCTCAAGGCGGTGAGCCACGAGATGAGCGAGACGATCACCGACCCAGTCGGTGGGACCGGGTGGGTCAACGGCTCCTCGGGCAACGAGGACGGGGACCAATGCAACTTCACCGGTGCCTACGACCCGACCAACGACTACAACCCCAACGCTTTCCTCCCCACCCTGGGCGGCAGCGAGTCTGGGGGCACGCTCTTCAACCAAGTCCTCAACAACGACCACTACTACATCCAGAGCGAGTGGAGCAACGGGGACGGCAACTGCAACATGCAGCCGACCTCCAGCGCGATGAGCGCGGCCTTCACCGCACCGACGACGGTCGCGCCGGGCACCTCGGTCAACTTTGATCCCGCGGCCAGTACGAGCGCCGGCGGTTACACGAGCACGACCTGGAACTTCGGCGACGGGTCGAGCTCGTTCTCGAGGTCGGCCCCTGCCTTGAAGTCTCACACGCTTCAGCACGGCGGGTAACTACACCGTCACCCTGACCCTGGTCGACCAGTACGGCAACCTGTCGACGGTTTCGCACGTGGTCCAGGTCGTCGCGATCTCGGCTTCGTTCACGGCCACCCCGGCGCATCCCCTGGCCAGCCAGTCGGTGAGCTTCGATGGCTCGGGCTCGACCGATAACGAGGGCACGCTCAACAGCTACACGTGGGACTTTGGCGACACCAATTTCGGGACCGGCATAACCGCGACGCATACCTACACGATGGCGGGTACATACACGGTCCATCTGACCGTCGGCGACGGCACCCACACGGCGACCACCACCCAGTCGATCACGGTCGACAACCCGCCCTCAGCCGCCTTCACGACCACCACGCCGCATCCGACGGCCACCTTCCCGGTCGGCTTCGACGGCTCGAGCTCAAGCGAAACCGGCGGCTCTATCGCCTCCTACAGCTGGGACTTCGGTGACGGCTCCACGGGCAGCGGGGCGACCCCGAGCCATACCTACGCCACGTCGGGCACCCACCAGGTCACCCTCACGGTCACCGATCTTGACGGCCATACCGCGTCCTCCGGGCCCACGCCGGTCACGGTCGGCGCGGCCCCGGTGGCCCAGTTCAGCGTCCCCACCTCTGGGCCCCACACCGGCTCCCCGGTGAGCTTCGACGGCTCGGGTTCCACCGAGCCGGGCGGCTCGATCACCTCCTACAGCTGGAACTTCGGCGACGGGGCCACGGACACGACAAGCGGGGCGCATCCCGCGCACACGTACGCGAGCGCCGGGTTCTACACGGTCACACTGGCTGTCACCGATGCCAACGGCTACAGCGCCAGCGTGAGCCACACGCTCGCCGTGGCCGCGGCGACAGTCGTGAAGCCCCCAGTCGTGACGCCCCCGCCCACTCACGGCCACCCATCGGCCGGCTTCAACGTCTCCCCGGCCAGGCCGGTGGCGCTGGCCCGGGCGAACTTCAGCGGTTCGCCGTCCACGGATGTCGGCTCGTCGTTGGTCTCCTATGCCTGGAGCTTCGGTGATGGGGGCACGGCAGGCGGTCTCACGGCGGCGCATACCTATGGGCATCCTGGGCTTTACCACGTGACTCTGACCGTCCGCGACGGCACGGGCATGAGCGCGAGCTCGACGCGCACGATCACTGTGGTTTCGCCGGGCTTCACCGGTGTGAAGGTCAAGACCAGCCACACGGTGGAGCTGATCCGCCTCAGCCTGACCGGTCCGGGCACGCTGACCGTCGGCAAGAAGCACATCCGGGTGAAGAGAGCCGGCGTGAGCACCTACCGGCTGGTGCTGAGCCGAGCTCAGCGGGCCAAGCTGCACGCCCACCACCGGCTGCAGATCAAGATCGCCTTTCGGTTTGTGCCCAAGGTCGGGACGACCTCGCGCCGGACCGTGGCCTTCACCGTCAAGCCGTAGGCCTCGGCCCCCGACTTTCGTCTCCGGGAAGGAGTCGGCCCGGGCAATGTCTAACCTGAATCTGGTCCTCGTGCCTCGATCCAGGGGGGGCAGACGTGTCCGCTAGACGCCGGAGAAGTCGATTTGCGCTGCCCGCCGGCGCTGCCTGCCTGCTGGTGCTCGCCATGCTGCTCGGCGCCAGCACCGCCGCCCGGGCCGCCGCGCGCCTGGGTCAGGCGCCCATCCTCCCCGCCGGGGCCCAGCGTCTGGCAGCGCTGCCCGGTTCCGTCCCGGTTCGGGTCACCGTGACCCTGCAGCCGCGCGATCCGGCCGCCCTGGCCGCCTACGCGCAGGCGGTCTCCACCCCCGGCTCGAGCTTCTACCACCGGTATCTGACCGTGAGCGAGTTCGCGCAGCGGTTCGCTCCACCCAGCCCCAGCTCGATGTAGTCAAGGATGCTCTACAGGCGCGGGGGCTCGTGCCCGGGCCGATGGGCCCCAACCGCCTTTCGTTCTCGCTCACCGCCCCTGCGTCCAGGCTGGCCGGCGCCCTCTCGACCGGCTTTGCCCGCTATCGCCTGGCCGACGGCCGGACCGCGTTTGCCAACACCTCGGCGCCCGCGTTGCCGCCCAGCGCGGCGGGGTTGGTCCAGGGCGTCCTGGGCCTGAGCAACCTGGCCCTCCGCAGGCCCCGTGGGCGCGCGCGGACGTCCGCAACAGCGCCCCGCTCCTCGTCCCCGGCCAGTCCCCCCACGAGCGGGCCGTCACCCTGTGCGGCGGCCACGGGCCAGGGAAATCTCAACGGGAGCTACACCGCCAACCAGATCGCCGCCGCTTACCGGCTCTCGAGTCTCTACGGAGCGGGTGCTCTGGGCCAGGGCGCGACGGTGGCGCTTTACGAGCTGGAGCCCTACTCGCCTGCCGACATCTCGCATTTTCAGAGCTGCTACGGAACTGCTGCCAGCGTGAGCAACGTCGCCGTCGATGGGGGTGCCGGAAGCGGCTTTGGCCGGGGAGAGGCTGCACTGGACATAGAGAACGTGATCGGACTCGCGCCGCAGACCGCGATCCGGGTCTACCAGGGTCCAAACACCGACGCCGGGGCCTACGACACCTACGCGAAGATCGTCACCGACAACACAGCTCAGGTGGTCTCGACCTCGTGGGGACTGTGTGAGGCGCTCCTGGGGTCGAGCGGGGCCCGCTCGGAGAACACGCTCTTTCAGGAGGCGGCGGTCCAGGGCCAGTCGGTGTTTGCCGCCTCGGGCGATTCGGGCGCGGACGACTGTGGTTCACGGTCCACGCAGTCCAGCGTGGACGATCCCGCCAGTCAGCCCTACGTGACCGGCGTCGGCGGAACCTCATTGCAGTCGATCGGGCCGCCCCCTTCCGAAGTGGCCTGGGACGACACGGGTGGCGCCGGCGGGGGCGGCGTCTCGACGTTTTGGGGGCGTCCGTCCTACCAGTCCGCCGCGGCCGTACCCCAGTCGTCTATCACCTGCGGGTCCTCGGGCCAGGTCTGCCGTGAGGTGCCCGACGTGGCCGCCAGTGCCGACCCGGCGTCCGGCTACGTCGTCTATTTCCACAGCCGCTGGACAACCCTCGGCGGGACGAGCGGAGCCGCCCCGGTCTGGGCGGCCCTCACGGCGCTGGCCAATTCATCCAGCAGCTGCGCGGGCACTGAGGTGGGCTTCGCCAACCCGGCTCTCTACCGGGCGGCCAGCAGCGCCTACGCGAATGACTTCAATGACATCACTTCCGGCAACAACAGCTTCGGCGGCGTGGCCGGCTTCACGGCCGGAACCGGTTATGACATGGCCTCAGGTCTGGGAACGCCGCAGGGCGCCGCTCTGGCGAGCGCTCTGTGTGCCGACGGTGCTGACAGCGTCAGCTTCGTCAATCCGCCCGGCAGCCAGACCTCATTTGCCGGCGCGGCCATCACCCCGTTCACCGTCACCGCGACGAGCACAGCCGGTGCCCCGGTGAGCTACTCCGGCTCAGGCCTACCCCCGGGGATCACGATCGGCAGGACGACGGGCACCATTTCCGGCACGCCCACCGCGGCCGGCACCTCCAACGTGATTCTCCGTGCCGTCGACACCAACTCGCGCGTGGGGACGGCTGCCTTCACCTGGGTGGTCGATCCCGCGACCAGTCTCCCGTTGTCAGGCAGCCCGGTCGTGGCCGTGACGCCGCCGACCAGGCAGACCGGACGCGTCCACGTTTTCCAGCGGCTCCAGGTCCATGCTCGAGACCGAAACGGGCTTCCGCTCCGCTACCGGGCCAGCGGGCTGCCCTCCGGCCTGAGCATCAACGTCAAGACCGGACTGATCTCGGGTTCTCCGCGGCGAGCCCAGCAGGCAACCGTGACCGTGACCGCGGCCGACACGGCCGGGAACCGCGGTCAGGCCAGCTTCCGCTGGACGATTGCCGGAGCACCGGTGGTCAGCCGACTGAGCCTGTCGGCCCCCAGCGGGGCGGCGCCCGTCCTTGCCTTCCGGCTCAGCGCCGGGAAATATGGCGCCGCGATCCGCGCCCTGAGCCTGAAGTCGCGCTCCCGAGGGGTGAGCTTTTCCGGGCAGAAAACCGCGGTGAGGCGTGGTCTCGAGGTGTCGCTCAGCACCCGCCAGGTCTTGCGCACCAACGCGCGCACGCATCGCGGCGTACTCGGCATCATCCTCCGGCGCACGCGGCGCGCGCTGAGCATCCGCGTGACCGCGCCCGAACTCCGGCTCGGGCCTGGTCTGACGGCGCAGATCTCAAGCCGGCGCCGTCCAAAGGTCAGGTTCGTGCTCACGGTCACCGACGGAGCCGGGGTGAGGACCCCCCTCGCGCTCGGCGTGCGTGGTCGCTGATTAGCTCCCGCCGGGACCAAAACCAGTGAACCCGGATTGCCTTTTGGTAGATTTGTCGATCCGGCCCTGATTGGGCCGCGGCCGACCCCGACCGGAAGGACGCCGATGGAGCCCACGTCGATACAGACCGGCAGTGCCCCGCGCCGCTCGGGATCGCTCGAGAACCCCGAGGTGGTCGAGAACGTCCCCGGCCACGTGATCCCGATCCTCGAGCGCGAGTTTGACGACTTCGACACCGAGTCGACCCGCTTCCTGAAGGGGGAGTTCGAGGAGAACGAGTTCATCAAGTTTCGGCTCAAGCAGGGCGTCTACGGGCAGCGCCAGCCCGACGTGCAGATGGTCCGGGTCAAGCTGCCCATGGGCGGCGTGACCCCCGAGCAGATGGAAGCCTTCGCCGACGTCATCGACAGGTACGTCCCGCTGCGCAAGGGCCACATCACCACGCGTCAGAACATCCAGATGCACCACATCCCGCTCCCTGATGCGGCCAAGCTGCTGCGCGAGATCGCCGTCACCGGCCTGTCCTCCCGCGAGGGTTGCGGCAACACGATGCGCAACGTGACCGGAGATCCTCGGGCGGGCGTGCTCGAGGACGAGCTGTTCGACATCACCCCCTACGCGGGTGCCTACGTGCGCTACTTCGTGCGCCATCCCACGACGCAGGCCATGCCGAGGAAGGTGAAGACGGCGTTTACCGCCAACGACGACGACAACGCGATCACCCAGATCCACGACATGGCCTTTGTGCCTCGTCTGCGCGACGGCGTGCGCGGCGTCGAGATCCGGGTTGGCGGGGGCACCTCGATCATGCCTCGCCTGGCGCCCACTCTGTACGAGTTCGTCGAGCTCGACAACGGCGACTACCTCAAGGTCACCGAGGCCTGCATGCGGATCTTCGACCGCCAGGACTTCCTGCGCGTCAATCGCGCGCGAGCCCGGATCAAGGTCCTGATCGACAAGATCGGCATCGACGCCTTCCGCGAGCTGGTCGAGGAGGAGCTCGAGGGCGACTGGGTTGGTGAGCGCGACTTCTCGCTTGACGAGATCCTCTTGGAGCACGACGAGGAGGGCAACGCACCCGGTCCGGACCGGACCTTCGCCAGCGCCAACGGCGACCGGCGGGTGTTTGATCACTTTCTGGAGTCAAACGTGGCCCCCCAGCGCCAACGCGGCTTCTCCACTGTCGAGGTAAAGGTGCGCCGCGGCGATTTGACTCCCGAGCAGCTGCGAGGCCTGGCCGACGTCATGCGCCGCTACAGCGGCGGCTACGCGCGCACCACCGTGCATCAGAACCTGGTCCTGCGCTGGGTTCGCGATGACTCGGTCTATGAGGTGTGGCGGGCCCTCGGCGAGCTCGAGCTGGGCGACGCCGGCGCGGACGAGATCACCGACGTGGTCAGCTGCCCCGGGACCGATTCCTGCAAGCTCGGGATCACCAGCTCTATGGGCCTCAATCAGGCCGTCCAGGATCGTCTCGTCGGCATGGACATCACCGATCCGCTCACCCGTCGCATCCACGTGAAGATGAGCGGCTGCCCGAACGGGTGCAGTCAGCACCACATCGCCGACATCGGCTTCTATGGTGCCTCGATCAAGGTCGGAGAGCACACCATCCCCGCCTACATCGCCCACATCGGGGGCATGTACGAGGGGGGCGAGGTGCGCTACGGCCAGCGGCTCAAGGCCCGGTTGCCCGCCAAGCGTGTGCCTGAGGCGGTCGAGCGGTGGGTACGCTTCTACGAGTCAGAACGTGAGGAGGGTGAGCTGTTCCGCACCTTCGTCGATCGCGTTGGAGCCTCGGAATTCGAGGCTCACGTGAAGGATCTGACGCTGCCGATCGAATTCAATCTCGAGAACATGAATCACTTCATCGACTGGAACCGTGAAGCGCCGTACGTGGTTCAGCGCGGCGAGGGTGAGTGCGCGGTCTGATGTCGGCGACCGTGCCCGATCTGGAGCAGGCCACCGCCGAGGAGGTGGTGGCCTACGGCGTGGAGAAGTTCGCGCCCCGTCTGACCATGGCCTGCTCCTTCCAGAAGGAGGAATCGGTCCTCATTCACATGCTCACGGCGCTCAGCGCAGAACCACGCGCGTTCACGATCGACACCGGCGTGCTGTTTCCCGAGACGGTCGAGACCCAGCGGCGCTTCGAGCAACACTTCGGGATCAGCTTCGAGGTCCTCGATGCCCGCAGCCCCGGTGAGCCGTGGACAGCCACCAATTGCTGCAGCGCGGCCAAGGTGGACGCCCTTGAGCGCGGCCTGCGCGACGCTGACGCCTGGATCACCGGCATCCGTCGCGAGCAGGCTCCCACGCGGGCCGGGACGCCCAAGATCGAGCACGATGAGCGACGCGGGATCTGGAAGCTGAATCCGCTGGCCGACTGGACCGAGAAGGACGTGTGGCGCTACATCTTCAGCCACGATCTGCCCTACCATCCGCTCCACGATCAGGGCTACGCGTCGATCGGATGCGCCCCATGCACGCAGCCGGGCGCGGGGCGGGAAGGGCGCTGGACCGGTCAGGACAAGACCGAGTGCGGCATCCACGTCGTTTGAGCGCTGAGAAGAGTCGATGAATCCGTTCCATTACGAGCTGTCACACCTCGAGGCCCTCGAGGCTGAATCGATCCACATCTTCAGGGAGGTCGCGGCGGAGTTCGAGCGGCCCGTCCTGCTGTTCAGCGGCGGCAAGGATTCGATCATCCTGCTGCGTCTGGCCGAGAAGGCCTTCCGTCCCGGGAAGTTCCCCTTCCCGATCATGCACGTGGATACCGGCCACAACTTCCCCGAGGTGATCGAGTTCCGCGACCGGGTTGTCAAGGGTCTGGGCGAGCGGCTCATCGTGGCCAACGTCCAGGACTCGATCGATGCCGGTCGGGTGAGCGAGGAAACCGGGCCCCGCGCCTCCCGCAACCGGCTCCAGACGACGACACTGCTGGACGCGATCGAGGAGCACGGGTTCGACGCCGCTTTCGGCGGCGCCCGCCGCGACGAGGAGCGCGCCCGGGCCAAGGAGCGGGTGTTCTCGTTCCGCGACGACTTCGGTCAGTGGGACCCCAAACGCCAGCGGCCGGAGTTGTGGTCCATCTACAACGCCCGCATCCGCAAGGGCGAGCACGTGCGCGTGTTCCCGATCTCCAATTGGACCGAGCTCGATGTCTGGCAGTACATCGCCGAGGAGGGCCTCGAGGTCCCCTCGATCTACTTCTCGCACCCTCGCCAGGTCTTCGCCCGGGACGGCATGCTCTACGCCCAGAACGAGTTCATGGAGCTGATCGAGGGCGAGACTCCGTTCGAGGAGTCGGTTCGCTACCGCACCGTGGGTGACATGACCTGCACCGGCGCCGTGCGCTCGACCGCGACCACGCTCGAGGAGGTGGTGGCCGAGATCGCCGCCACTCGCATCACCGAACGCGGAGAGACCCGGGCCGATGACCGCGTGACCGAGGCGGCGATGGAGGACCGCAAGCGTGAAGGTTATTTCTGATGCCTCGGCTGCGGAGGACGGGATGACGGCTCCGGGTACCGAGAGCAACGGGCGCGGCGGCCCCTACTCGATTCGTCGCCACACCAGCGAGCTGCTCAGGATCGCCACCGCCGGCTCGGTGGACGACGGCAAGTCGACCCTGATCGGGCGCCTGCTGCACGACTCAAAGGCCATCCTCGAGGACACGCTCGAGCACGTCCAGGCCACCTCGGAGCGGCGCGGTGACGGCTACCTGAACCTGGCGCTGCTCACCGACGGTCTGCGGGCGGAGCGCGAGCAGGGCATCACCATCGATGTGGCCTACCGGTATTTCCAGACTCCGCGGCGGAAGTTCATCATCGCCGACACGCCGGGCCACGAGCAGTACACGCGCAACATGGTCACCGGCGCGTCAACCGCCGATCTGTCGATCGTGCTCATCGACGCTCGCAAGGGCGTCAGCGAGCAGACCCGCCGCCACGCCTACATCTCCTCGCTTCTGCGTATCCCTCACGTGGTCGTGGCAGTGAACAAGATGGATCTGGTCGGCTACGACGAGGAGGTCTTCTACAACATCCTCGAGGAGATGACGGACTGGGCGGCTCGGCTGCAGATCCCCGACATGACGTTCATCCCCATTTCGGCGCTGAACGGCGACAACGTGGTCGAACGCTCCCACGCCATGCAGTGGTACGGCGGCGCGCCGCTGCTCTACCACCTCGAGCACGTGGTCATTGCCCCCGATCGCAACCTCAACGATGTGCGCTTCCCGGTGCAGTGGGTCATCCGCCCGATGAGTGACGAGCACCACGATTACCGCGGCTACGGGGGCCAGATGGCCGGCGGCGTCCTGCGCCCGGGCAGTGAGGTCGTCGTTCTCCCGAGTGGTCACCGCAGCCGCATCGCCTCGATCGACTCCTACGGCGGGGAGCTCGAGGCCGCCTTCCCGACCATGTCGGTGGCGCTCCGGCTCGAGACGGAGATCGACATTTCCCGAGGCGACATGATCGTCGAGGCCGATGACCAGCCGGTCAGCGCCCGCGAGCTCGAGGCCGTGATCTGCTGGATGAGCGACGCTCCGCTGGCCCCCCGTGGCCGATACACGATCAAGCACACCACCCGCTCGGCCCGGGCGATCATCGAGCAGATCGAACACCGCGTGGACATCAACAGCCTGGATCACGTCCCCGCGACCCAGCTCGAGCTGAACGAGATCGGCCGCGTGCGGCTGCGCTGCAGCGCGCCCCTGGTCGTCGATGCCTACGCGCGCAACCGCACCACCGGCAGCTTCATCCTCATCGACGAGTCGACCAACGACACCGTCGCTGCCGGGATGGTGGTCAGCGCCACCGCCTGAGCGCCCGGGCGAGCCGGCAGGCCCGCCTGACTCCGCCCCCGGTAAAGTGGCCGCCGCATGTTCTCGAAGGTCCTGATCGCCAACCGCGGCGAGATCGCGGTCCGAGTCATACGCGCCTGTGAGGAGCTGGGCATCGCCACCGTGGCGGTCTACTCCGAGCTCGATCGTGATGCCCTGCATGTGCAGCGCGCCGACGAGGCCTACCTGCTCGGACCTGGTCCGGCCAGCGAGAGCTACCTGAACATCGAGAAGCTGCTCGAGGTCATCGAGCAGTCGGGCGCCGAGGCGGTCCATCCCGGATATGGGTTCCTGGCCGAGAACGCCGCCTTCGCCAAGGCGCTGGAGGACTCCGGGACGGTATTCATCGGGCCGCCGGCCTCGGCGATCGAGGCCATGGGCTCCAAGACCCGCGCCCGCGAGCTGATGGCCAAGGCCGGCGTGCCAATCGTGCCCGGCACCACCGAGCCGGTGGAGACGATCGAGGACGCGCAGAAGATCATCGCCGACACGATCGGCTATCCAGTGGCCGTGAAGGCGGCCGGGGGCGGCGGGGGCAAGGGCTTCCGCGTGGCCCTCTCCGAGGACAAGCTGACCGACGCCTTCGAGGGCGCCGCTCGCGAGGGCGAGAAGTTCTTCGGCGACGCGACCGTCTACCTCGAGCGCTACCTGCCCGATCCCCGACACGTCGAGGTGCAGGTGCTGGCTGACAGCCACGGCACCGTGATCCATCTCGGCGAACGCGATTGCTCGCTCCAGCGCCGGCATCAGAAGCTGATCGAGGAGTCCCCCGCCCCCGCGGTGGACGAGGAGCTGCGGGCGCGGATCGGCAAGATCGCCACCGAGGCCGCGGCGGCCGTCAACTACACCGGCGCCGGCACCATCGAGGGCCTGCTTCAGGAGACCGACGGCAAGAGCGAGTACTTCTTCCTGGAGATGAACACCCGCGTCCAGGTCGAGCATTGCGTGACCGAGATGGTGACCGGAATCGACATCGTCAAGGAGGGCATCCGGGTCGCCGCCGGCGAGAAGCTGTCGATCGCCCAGGACGACCTGGAGATTCGCGGTCACGCCATCGAGTGCCGCATCAACGCCGAGGACGCCAGCAAGAACTTCGCCCCCGCGCCGGGACGGATCGGTGCCTACCGCGAGCCCACCGGGCCGGGCGTGCGGGTTGACTCAGGGGTCGGCCCGGGCTCGGAGATCTCGCCCATGTATGACCCGATGGTGGCCAAGCTGATCGTCTGGGACGCCGACCGCAAGCAGGCCACCCGGCGCATGCTCCGGGCGTTGAGCGAGTACGAGATCGGCGACCTGAAGACGCTGATCCCCTTCCATCAGGCGATCATGAAGAGCGATCAATGGGCCGCCGCCGAGACCTGTCGGGACCTGATCGAAGACCGCGAGTGGCTGAAGGGACTGGCCGTCCCCGCTGAGACGTCGGCTAGCGAGGCCGAGGACGGCGAGGAGGAGAAGGTCGAGCACGGCTACACGGTCGAGGTCTCGGGCAAGCGCTTTGACGTCAAGGTCATCGGGCCGGCCTTCGGGGGCGCCGCACCCCTCAACGGTGCCGGCCCGGCCGCCGGCGCGCGCCGCCCGCCGCGCCGCGAACGGTCAGCCGGCGGGGGCGGAGGCGGCGGGGACGCGCTGACCTCGCCGATCCAGGGCACGGTCCTTCGCGTGGCCGTGGAGTCCGGGGCCGATGTCGAGGAGGGCGCTCTGATCGCCGTGGTCGAGGCCATGAAGATGGAGAACGAGATCACCGCCCACAAGTCGGGCACGGTGGCCGAGCTGCCGATCGCCGTCGGTGCCTCCGTGGCCACCGGCGACACCATCGCCGTGATCACCGCCGCGGCCGCCGAGTAGGGGTTCAGCCGCGCGGCAGCAGGTCCCGCGCCTCCAACAGACTGACCACATCCCCCGCCGCCTGCTCGGCGGAGATCTCGGCGGTGAGCAGCCGCAGCTCAGGCCGTTCGGGTGGCTCATAGGGAGAGTCGATACCGGTGAAGTTCTCGAGCTCACCCCGCCGCGCCTTCTTGTAGAGGCCCTTGGGGTCACGTTGCTCAGCCACGGCCAGGGGGGTGTCGACGAAAATCTCGAAGAACTCGTTCTCCCCGAACAGGGTGCGAGCCATCTGCCGCTCGGAGCGAAACGGGGAAATGAACGACACCAGCACGATCAGTCCGGCGTCGATCATCAGCTTGGCCACCTCGGCCACCCGGCGGATGTTCTCCACCCGGTCGGCGTCGGTGAAGCCGAGGTCGCGGTTCAGGCCGTGGCGGACGTTGTCACCGTCCAGCAGGTAGGTGTGCTGGCCGCGCTCATGGAGCCGTGACTCCACCGTGTTGGCAATCGTCGACTTGCCCGCTCCGGAGAGCCCGGTGAACCAAAGGACACACGGCTTCTGACCTTTGCGCGCCGCGCGGGCGGCGCGGTCGACGGTAAGCGCCTGCCAGCGGATGTTGTGCGCGCGGCGCAGAGCGAACTGGATCAGGCCGATCCCCACCGTCTCGTCGGTCAGGGGATCGACGAGCACGAAGCCTCCCGCCCTCGGGTTCTCCTTGTGCGGGGCGAAGCGAATCGCCTGACTGCACTCGAGCGCACACACGCCAACCTCGCCCCGCTCCAGCTTGGTCGCCGCCGCCTGCACGAGCGTGTCCAGGTTGATGCGGTACTTGAGCGGAGCCACCGTGGCGGTGACGCTCTGCTCGCCGATACGCATCACGTAGCTGCGGCCCCGGAACATCGGATCGTCGTGCCCCCAGATGATCGTGGCCTGGATCTGGTCGGCGTCCTCGAGGCCGGAGTCGGCTGCCGAACGATCGCCGACCGCGAGGCCGTCGAGGTACTGAAGCAGCGTCATGCCCTCATACCAGTCGAGCCTCGGATCGTCGGGCCCGACGTTGTCGCCTCGCAGCGCCGAAACGGGCAGGCAGACCGCCTCGGACAGTCCAGTCCGCTCGGCCAGGTCGATCCAGTCTGCCTCCAGCTCGGCGAAGGCGTCGGCGGCATCCTCGACGAGGTCGATCTTCGTGGCCAGGGCGGCCACATGGGGGACGCCAAGCAGGGATACCAGGTGGCTGAGCCGCCGCGTGTCGGCGTCGAGTCCCTCGGAGGCGTCGATCAGGATCAGCGCGCATTCGCATTCGGCGCCGACCCGCAGCAGCTCGTCGATTGAAGGTTCGTCGGCAGGCGCCCCGAGGATGATGGCCGGCGCGGCACGCTGGTCGCCCAGGCGCTGGGCCAGCGTGGAGCGGCCGACGTGGGGTGACCCGCACAGGGCCAGGCCCAACGTCCTCGGTTCAGTCGCGCTCATTGCCGATGGGCCAGGTTGGCCGCATGGATGCGCCGCTGGGGCGCTCCCGTGCGGGACTCGGGCGGTTTGGCGGTCTCCGGATCGGCCTGGAGCTGCTCGAGGTAGGCCAGGTCTTCGGCCAAAATCTGCCCGGCCCGCTCGCCGGTCATCGGGTCACCATGCCCGGGAATGACCCACTTGGCCTGGGGGAGCAGCTTCCCCAGGCGACCGAGGGTCGCCCGGTAGGCCTCGAGGCTCCCGCCGGCACTCAGCATCGGGATCTCCACCGGAGACAGGTAGTCGCCACAGACCAGGATCCCCAACCAGGGCAGCCAGTAGGCGACGCCGTCGGCGGTGTGGCCCGTGGCCTCGAACAGCTCGAACTCGCTGACTGCCGAGCTCCAGCTTGCCGGGCACGGGCAGCGACTGAAGTGTGCCTAGCGATAACGGGCCGGGGCGGGAGACATAGTGGTCGGCGTCGAATTCACGCAGCCGGCGCTGGGCGGCGCCCGGCTCGGCCCCCAGACGCTCCGCCGTGGACTCGGCACAGCCCAGGGCGGCACCGGGGAAGGCCAGCCGCCCCAGCAGGTGATCCCAATCTCCATGCGTGGCTGAGCAGGCCGGAGACGGGGAAGCCGGCCTGTTCGAGGACCCCGGGCAGCGCGCCGAGCTCTTGGGGGTAGACCGGTGAGTCGATCACGAAGCCCTCATCGTCATCGCGTACGGCCGTGCAGGTCGTCTGCCACACGTCGGAGACGAACACGATCACGTCGGAATCGAGTGCGCTCACGCGCATGCTCGCCGCCCCCGGTAGCCGGCCCGGCCTCAGCCCACGCCGAGCAGCTTGGCCGCCTCGCGGAGCGAGGACGACCTCGGCGTCGGGCTTCTTCTGCCCAGGCTCGAGCTGCTGCTTGGTGCGGTTGACCCAGATCACCGGGACCTTCTTCTTCAGGCACGGCTCGACATCGTGGTAGTAGCTGGCCGCCACGTGGACCCAGCCCTTCTTGGAGCCGATGCGCCGCTCGCATTCGGTGAAGTGGGCGGGATCGGGCTTGTACGAGCGCACCTGCTGGGCGGTGACGACAAGGTCGAAGTCCAGCGGGATGTGCCGGCGGGTCTGGCCGAGCAGCTTGTCGTCGATGTTGGAGAGCAGGCCGATGCTGTACTTCTTGGCGATCTTCTGGAGGACCGGGTTGGTCTCCTTGAAGGGCTTCCAGCGCTGGACCGAATCGGGCAGAAAGCCCGAGCGCGAGGGCTCCAGCGGCCAGTCGAGCTCCTTGGCGATCTGGACCGCCGTGCGCCGCAGGACCTCGGCATAGAGCTCGTAGGAGCCGGACTGGATCTGCTGCTGGATCTCGTGAAAGAGCGGGATCAGCACATCGCGATCGACGCTGAAGCCGTCCCGCTCGGCCTCGGCCCGGAACGCGTCGTAGATGCCGGTCTCCCAGTCGATCAGGGTGCCGTAGACATCAAAAGTGACAAATGAGACGTTTTCGGGATCGCCATTGCCGGCTGATGATGCCACGGCGGGTCATCAAGCCGCTTGCCGGTCCGAATCATTAGAGTGACCGCCGCAATGGATCTGCTCGAGTACCAGGGCAAGCAGCTGTTCGCCCGCCACGGCGTGCCCGTCCCCGACGGACAGCCCGCCCATACCGTGGACGAGGCGGTGGCCGCCGCCGATGCCATCGGCTACCCGTGCGTGGTCAAGGCCCAGGTCCAGATCGGTGGCCGCGGCAAACTGGGCGGGATCAAGCTGGCCAAGGACCGAGCCGAGGCCGAGGAACATGCCCGGGCCATCCTGGGCATGGATATCCGCGGGCTCACCGTGCACGAGGTGTGGGTCGAGGGCGCCTCGGAGATCGCCTCCGAGTACTACGCCTCGGTGGTCTTCGACCGCTCCGCCAAGGCTCCGCTGGTCATGCTCTCGACCAAGGGCGGGATGGACATCGAGCAGGTGGCCGACGAGGACCCCGACGCGATCGCCCATCTGCACGTCGACCCGCTGCTCGGCTTTCAGGATTTCCACGGCCGCCGCCTCGCCTTCGAGGCCGGCGTGGATGCGGACGTGGTCCGGCCGGTCGGCGCCATGCTGGCCAAGCTCTACGAGGTCTTCACCGGCGAGGAGGCCACGCTGGTCGAGGTCAACCCGCTGATCGTCACCCCGGAGCGCGACGTCAAGGCGCTGGACGCCAAGGTGACCCTGGACGGCAACGCGCTCTACCGCCACGCCGAGAACGCCGAGCTGCGCGACCTGTCCAATGAGGATCCGCAGGAGCAGATGGCCAAGGAGCGCGGCCTCACCTACGTCAAGCTCGACGGCGACATCGGCATCCTGGCCAACGGCGCCGGGCTCTCGATGTCCACGCTCGACGTGGTCGCGGAGGCCGGCGGCACCCCGGCCAACTTCCTCGACGCCGGCGGCGGCTCCCGCGCCGACGCCATCACCAGCGCGGTCGAGGTCATCCTGTCCGACCCGAAGGTCAAGGCGGTGCTGTTCAACATCTTCGGCGGCATCACCCGCTGCGACGAGGTGGCCAAGGGACTGATCGAGGCCTTCAGGCAGATCAACCCGACCGTGCCCTTCGTGGTCCGGCTCGACGGCACCAACGGCGAGGAGGGCCGCGCACTGCTCAGCCGAGGCCAACCTGCCCAACGTGCACGCCGAGGCGACGATGGACGGCGCGGCGGCCAAGGTCGTCGAACTGGCCGCCGGAGCAGCGCCGATGAGCATCCTCGTCGGCACCGAAACGCGCCTGTGCACCTCGGGCATCACCGGCCGCGAGGGCACCTTCCACTCGCTGCGCAACCGCGACTACGGCACCCAGGTGGTGGCCGGCGTGACCCCGGGCAAGGGCGGCCAGGACGTCGAGGGGATCCCGGTCTTCAACACCTTCCACGACGCGGTCGAGCGCGAGGGCGCCAACACGGCGATGATCTTCGTCCCGCCCCGGTTCGCCGCCGACTCGATCCTCGAGGCCGAGGACGCCGGCATCGAGCTGATCATCTGCATCACCGAGGGCATCCCCGCCCACGACGAGCTGCGGGTCTACAACACGCTGAAGAAGAACGGCCGTTCGCGCCTGATCGGCCCCAACTGCCCGGGATCCTGTCCCCGGGCAAGGCCAGCGTGGGCATCATCCCCGCCCAGTTCTTCCGCGAGGGCAACGTCGGCGTCGTCTCGCGCTCGGGCACGCTGACCTACCAGATCGGCAACGTGCTGGCCCAGAGCGGCTTTGGCAACTCGAGCATCGTCGGCATCGGCGGCGACCCGGTGCCCGGCACCGACTTCATCGACGTGATCGGGATGTTCGAGGAGGATCCCGAGACCGAGCTGATCGTCATGTGCGGCGAGATCGGCGGCGACGCCGAGGAGCAGGCGGCGGAGTTCATCGCCGAGCACGTGACCAAGCCCACGGTCGGCTACATCGCCGGCTTCACCGCTCCCGCCGGGCAAGACCATGGGTCACGCCGGCGCGATCGTGTCGGGCTCCCACGGCACCGCCGCCGCCAAGGCCGAGGCGCTGGAGAGCCGTGGCGTGCGCGTCGGGCGCACCCCCACCCAGGTGGCCGAGCTGGCCGTCTCGCTGCTCGGCAGCGCGGCCTAGATTCGCGCGCCAGTTCAGGCCGGTACGCCGGAGGGGCCGGTAGGGTCGCTCCCCGTGGACGATCAGCCCGAGATCTCGATCCTCGACGCCCGCCTGGCCGAGATCGACCGGCGGCTGCACTCGATCCAGACCGGTCTGCAGCGACGAGGGCCGTGGCCCCGCCGGGGCCGCGGCGATCGAGGATCCCCGGCGAGGCTGCCCCTGGCACGGCGCCGGCGCCCGAGCCCCCCGGCGCCCAGTCAGCCGCCGCGCTGATCGCCCGGTCTGCGCGAGCTGACCACCGCCCAGGAGGGCGTGCTGGCCTCGATGCCGCGAGATGCTCGTCGCGGTGGAGCGGGTGGCCATGGCCGAGCCCCGCGCGCCCATGCCGGCCCCCTCGCCCGCCTCGAGCGCGGCGTCTTTGAGCGTCTCGGCCGGCCCGTTCGCCAGCACCGAAGCGCTGCGGTCCTTCCAGGCCACGCTCAGTCGCTGCCCGAGGTGCGCGCCGTCGAGCTCCGCGGCTTCGAGGGCGGCGACCGGGCGATCCTCGACGTCCACCTTTGAGGCCGTCCGGGGCTGCGAAGTCGTAGTCTTGAACTGTGGCCGAGACGATCTCCTTCGCCCGCGGCGCCCCCTCGCTCGACATCGTCGATGTGGACGGGCTGCGGGCCGCCGCTGAGCAGGCCTTCAGCTCCGATCCGGGCGGGATGACCGGCTACGGAACCTCGGTCGGCTACCTCCCCCTGCGGGAGTGGATCGCCGAGCGCCACGGCGTTGATCCGGCGTCGGTGCTGGTCACCAACGGCTCGATGCAGGCCGACGCGTTCCTGTTCGATGCCCTCGTCGGCCCGGGCGACGCGGTGATCGTTGAGCGACCCACCTACGACCGCACCCTGCTCTCACTGCGCCAGCCGCGGTGCCGACGTGCGGATGGTGGAACTCGAGCCCGACGGGATCGACACCGCCGCCCTGGGGCGCCTGCTCGCCGCCGGCACTCAGCCCAAGCTGGCCCACATCATCCCCAACTTCCAGAACCCGGCCGGCTACACGCTCTCCGGCCCCAAGCGCGAGACGCTTGCTCGAGCTGGCCCGCGAGCACGACTTCACCATCTTCGAGGACGACCCCTACGTCGCCCTGCGCTTCGAGGGCGAGATCGCTCCCGACGATGGTCTCCATGGATCCCGAGCGGGTCGTCTACGCCTCCTCGTTCTCCAAGACGGTCTGTCCCGGGATCCGGGTCGGCTATCTGGTCGGTCCGCCGGAGCTGATCGCCCGGATCGCCAAGCTGGCCACCAGCACCTACATCTCGCCGAACATGGTCGCCCAGGCGATCGTCAACCAGTTCTGCCGCTCGGGCGCGATCGAGCGCTCCATCGCCACGGTGCGCGACGCGCTCCGCGAGCGCGCCCAGACGCTGTGCGCGGCGCTTCAGGAGCATCTGCCCGACGCGCGCTTCGTCGCTCCGCAGGGCGGCTACTTCCTGTGGGTCGACCTCCCCCGCGGCACCGACGTGAACGCTCTGTTCGACGCCGCCAAGGACCGCGACGTGATCTTCGTCAAGGGCAGCGACTTTCTGCTCGAGGGAGGCGAGTCCTCTTTACGCCTTGCCTACTCAGGAGTAAATTCCGCCCAGATCGCGGAGGGCGTCAAGCGCCTGGCCGAGGCGTACGACGCAGATCGGAGCACCTGCCCATGCAGCCTGAGGAAGCCCGCGCGCTCGGAGATCTGGCCGGAGAGGCCGCCGCTGGGCTGGCCACGCAGATGCGCGAAGTCCATCGAGGGCGTCGCCGGCGCGTGTCTTCGGCCTCCTCGGCCAGCCGGCCGCGCCGGTGCGGGCGATGCACGACCGCATCGCCGCAGCGCGCCTACGCCGGCGCCCGGACGCTGACCGGCGCCGTGGTCCGCGGCGGAGCGGCTGCGCCTACGGCCTGACCCGCGCCGTCGCACGGCTCCTCGCTGGAGGACAGCATCCCCGGCCGGCTGGCCGTGGGCGCGATCAACGGCGCCTGGGGGGACCGGCTGGAGCAGCGCGCAGCAAGCTGGCCTGCGCACGATGACCCTGCGCCGGCGGCGGCCGGCCGCTCGAGCTGGAGCTGCGGGCCTCGCCGCGGCGCGTTCCCGACGCCCAGTCCCGGCTGGCCATCTTCCTCCACGGCCTGTGCGAGACCGACGACGCCTGGCGCCTGCGCGCCACCGCTCGGTGCCCTACGGCGACCGGCTCGAGGCCGAGCTCGGCTACACCTCGCTCTACCTCCGCTACAACAGCGGCCTGCACATCTCCAGTCAACGGCCGCCGGCTGGCCGAGCTGCTCGACGAGCTGGTGCGCGAACTGGCCGGTCGAGGTGACCGAGATCGCCCTGATCGGCCACTCGATGGGCGGCCTGCTGGCCCGCAGCGCCTGCCACTACGCGCCGCCGAGGGCTCGTGGCGCGAGCAGGTCCGTCACGTGTTCATGCTCGGCACGCCGCACAAGGGCGCGCCGCTCGAGCTGGCCGCCAACGCCGCCTGCCACCGCCGTCTCGCGCTGCCCGAGACGCGCCCGTTCGCCACGCCGATCAAGGCTGCGCGCGCCGGGGTCAAGGACCTCGGCTACGGCTACGTGGTCGACGAGGACTGGCAGGGCCATGACCCCGACGCCTTCTGGACCAACACCGGCACCGTGGTCCCGTTCCTGAAGAGCGCCAACCACTACTTCGTCAGCGCCACCCTGACCCGCGACGCCGAGGCGCCTGGTCGGCCGCATGGTCGGCGACCTGCTGGTGCTGCGCCCGAGCGCCTGGTCACACGAGGGCCGCGGCGAGCGGCTGCAGTTCCCGATCGAGCAGTACAGCCACCTGGGCGGCGCCACCCACTTCGATCTGCTCAACCACCCCGCCGTCTACGCCCAGATCAAGCGCTGGCTGACCGCGGGGCGGGAGCTGCCTGTGGCCGCCGTCTGAGCGCGGCTGAGGACGAGGCAAGGCGGGGCCGGACGGCCGGCGTTTGAGCGCGGCTGTCCCACGGCCCCAGCGTCGGCAGCGCGGCCGTCTTGAGAGCGGGGCCGGCTAGCGCCCGTAGCGCTCGCGGCCCAGCACCAGCTGGTCGGGCAGCGCGGTCCGGGGCGGCGGTGAGGGATCGGCCAGCACGGAGACGGTCTCGGCCACGCTGACGGTGACCGTGGCCGGCTCGCCGTCGACGTCGACCTGGACCTGTCGTCGTCGCGCACCGTGACCGTGCCCTTGACGCCCGGGGCGATCCCCGCTCGCTTGAGGTAGTGCAGGAGATCCTCGGCCTCGTTCTCGAGCCGCAGGATGGTCACCTGAGCGCCCACCTCGCAGTCGGCCAGGGGTACTCCATCGACCCGCTGGCCGACCTGGATCGGGTGGCCGTGGGGACAGGTCTTGGCGTCTCCCACGGACGCGCGCACATAGGCCTCAAAGCGCGGGCGTCATGGCGTGCTCGAGGTGTTCGGCCTCCTCATGGACATCGTCCCAGGGGACACCGACCACATCGGTCAGGAAGCGCTCGATCATCCGGTGGCGGCTGACGATCCGCTCGGCGTGCTGACGCCCGTCCTCGGTGAACTCGATCGCCCGTCCGGCGCCGCGGGCCACGTAGCCGTCCCGCTCGAGGCGCCCGAGCATCTCGTGCACGGTCGGAGCGGAGAGCTGCATGGCTCGCGACAGGTTGGCCCCGGTCATCGGCAGCCCGGCCTCGAAGAGCCAGAACAGCGACTCCAGGTACTCCTCTTCGGCGACGGTGGCTTGTTCGGCGGCCATCGTACGATCGTAGACGGTTCGTACAGCTCAGAGCCGGCGTTCGGCGGGATAGCATCGCCGGGCGATGGACCTGCCCCTCAAGCCCCCCGTCGAACCCCAGCTGGCCCGCTCCAAGAAGGAGCTGCCCGAGGGCGAGGAGTGGAGCTATGAGCCCAAGTTCGACGGCTTCCGGGCGATCGTCTTCGTCGACGGCGACGAGGTCCTGATCCAGTCCCGGGGCGCCAAGCCGCTGGACCGCTACTTCCCCGAGCTGGCCTTCCCCGGCGGGCGCTACATCGTTGACGGCGAGATCATCATCGACTCCGACTCGGACGGAGCAGCAGGACTTCGGCGCCCTCCAGCAGCGCATCCATCCCGCCGCGTCGCGGATCGCCATGCTCGCCGAGGAGACCCCGGCCCGGTTCGTGGCCTTCGACGTGCTGGCCATCGACGATGAGGACCTGACCGGGCGCCCGTTCGCCGAGCGGCGGGCAGCTGCTCGAGAAACTGGCCGAGTCGGGCATCGGCCTGACCCCGCTGACCCAGGACCCCGCGGGGACCGCCGAGTGGCTGGCCCACGGCGAGGGGGTGGTGGCCAAGGAGCTCGGTGCCCCCTACCGCCCGGGTGCGCGTGCCGGGATGGTCAAGGTCAAGCGGGTGCGGACGATCGATGCCGTCGTGGTCGGGTACCGGCCCGGCAAGGAGCCGGACACGGTCGGCTCGCTGATCCTCGGCCTGTACGACGAGCAGGGCAAACTGCACGTGGTCGGGCACTCCTCGGGCCTGCGGGCGGCGGAAAAGCGAGCGCTGGTCGAGACGCTGGCGCCGTATGAGACGGGCGAGCGCGGGCACGGCGACCCCAGCCGCTGGAAGAGCGAGAAGGACCTCGAGTGGATCAGCCTTCGCCCCGAGCTGGTCGTCGAGGTGACCTTCGACCACTCCAGCGGCGGGCGGATCCGTCACGGCACGAAGATCCTGCGCTGGCGCGAGGACAAGCCGCCGGCCGATTGCCAGCTCGCCCAGATGCAGCTGTAGCCGCTGGCAGCCCTAGCCGCTGGCCGCCCCGCGGCCCGCGCTCGCTTCAGTCCTTGCGCGCCCGGCTGGGCGCCACCCGCCGCGGCTCGCCGTCCTGTTTGCGGAAGTGTGGCGGCCAGGGCGCGTCCCCGAGGCCCGTCGTCCTCATCGCGGCGTGAGAGCTCGAGCAGTCCCTCGAGGGAGCCGGCATGGGCGTCGATGTCGGCGTGTGGATCGCCGCGCCGGGCGACCAGGGCCGGGACGGTGTCGATCCGCAGCTCGGCCGCGTCGACATCGGGCACCTCGTCCCAGCTCAAGGGTGTGGAGACCCGGGCATCGGGCGTCGGGCGGACGCTGTAGGCCGAGGCCACGGTCCGGTCGCGGGCGTTCTGGTTGTAGTCCACGAACACCCCGTGGCGTTCCTCCTTCCACCACTTGCTGGTGGCGATCTCCGGCGCGCGGCGCTCCACCTCCCGGGCCAGGGCCACCGCCGCGCGGCGCACGGCGATGAAGTCATGCTCGGGCCGGATGCGCACGTTGACGTGGATGCCGCGCGAGCCGCTCGTCTTGGGAAAGCCCGTCAGCCCGTGATCGGTAAGCACTCCCTGGCGACCAGGGCCACCTGGCGCACGTCGTCCCAGCTGGCCTCCGGCGTGGGGTCAAGATCCACCCGCAGCTCATCGGGATGGTCGAGATCGGGCAGCCGCACCGCCCACGGGTTCCAGTCGATCACCCCCAGATTGACTCCCCACAACAGGTGCGCGGCATCGTTGGGAAGAAGCTCGCGGGCGCGTCCGGCCGCTGGGAAAGGTGACCTCGGCAGTCTGGAGCCACTCGGGGGCGGTGTCCGGGATGCGCTTCTGGAAGAACGGCTTCTTGGCCGCGCCATCGACAAAGCGCTTGAGCACCGTCGGGCGGTCGCGCAGCTGGTTGGTCACCGGTCCGGCCAGCTCCAGGTAGTACCGCGCCAGATCGAGCTTGGTGATCCCCCGCTCGGGAAAGAAGATCTTGCCCGGGTTCGAGAGCCGCACCTCGATTCCCGCCGCCTCTATCACCTCGTACTCGGCCATCGTGGGCAGCATGACGGATACTGGCGGCGTGAGCGCGGCGGCCCACATTCCCGAGACCGTGCTCGTGGCTCCGGACGCCTTCAAGGGCACGCTGACCGCCACCGAGGTCGCGGTGGCCCTCGGGGCGGGCCTGAGCGCCGGCGGCCGGCCCGTGGATCTGTGTCCGATCGCCGATGGCGGGGAGGGAACGCTGGAGGTCTTGCTCGAGCCGCTCGGGGCGAAGCTCCGGGCGCGTGCCGGCCCGCGATCCTCTGGGCCGCCAGATCGAAGCCCGCTTCGGCCTCGGGGACCGCGTGGCCGTGATCGAGACCGCCGCGGCCAGCGGGCTTCACCTGGTGCCCGAAGCCAGAGCGGGACGCCTTCGCCGCGGCCACGACCGGCACGGGAGAGCTCATCCTGGCCGCGGTCGCGGCGGGCGCGCGAGACGATCTATCTCGGCGTGGGCGGCAGCGCCACCACCGACGGCGGGGCCGGGGCGATCCAGGCCATCGACCGGGGCGGCGGGCTGGGCGGGGCCAAGCTCGTGGTGCTGTGCGACGTGCGCACGCCATTCGAGGACGCCGCCCGTGTATTCGGGCCCCAGAAGGGGGCCGACCCCGAGCACGGTGCGGCGGCTGAGCGCTCGTCTACACCGGATGGCTCGGAGCTGGTCGCGCGATCCCCGCGGCCGGCCCATGACCGGCGCGGCCGGCGGGCTGTCCGGCGGGCTGTGGGCGGCCTACGGAGCGCGAGCTCGTTCCCGGGGCGGCCTTCGTGCTCGACGCGCTCGATTTCGATCGCCGCATGCGCGCCGCCCACGCCGTGATCACCGGCGAGGGCCGCCTCGACGATCAGAGCCTGGTGGGCAAGGCGGTCTCCGAGGTGGCCACCCGGGCCCGGCAGGCCGGCGTCCCGTGTCACGCCGTGGTCGGCGCCAACGCCCTGGACCGGTTCGGGGCCCGGATCCTCGACCTGCAGACCGTCACCGAGGCCGGGACGCCCGGGCAGCTGAGGGCCGCTGGGCGTCGCCTGGCCGGGGTGATCTGAGTGTTGCGCGCTCTGCGCTCGACCCCCTCTAGGACCGCTGACCGGGCAGCCGCGTTCGCGTTTATGTCATATGCACATAATCGCGAACTCGCCCCTGACCGGCGGCCTCCGCCCCCGCCCGCGGGTCAGTGCGCGAACGCTGAGCGCTGCTTGAACACCGGCCGCGGGAGCGGCGCGGTGAGCGACTGGAGCGCCGCGGTCTGCTCGCCGAGGTAGTCGAGCAGCTTGTCGCCCATCTCGACGTTCATGCCCGCCCGGACGACCACTCGCAGCACGTTCAGGTCCTGGCGGTGTGCCGGGAAGGTGTAGGCCGGGACCAGCCAGCCACGCTCGCGCAGGCGGTCCGAGACATCGAAGACGTTGTAGTACTCGACATCGGGGTTCAGGGCGAAGGCGAACACGGGCAGCTCGCTGCCGTCGGACAGCAGCCGGTACGGGCCCATGGCCGATACCCCAGCCGAGATGTGGGTGGCGATCTTGCGCAGGTTGCGCATCACCTCGGTGTAGCCGTCGCGTCCCAGGCTCATGAACATGAAGTACTGGGCGATGACCTCGCTGCCGGGACGGGAGAAGTTCAGTGAGAACGTGGGCATATGGCCGCCCAGGTAGTTGACGTCGAAGACCAGTTCCCGGGGCAGCGCAGACTGGTCGCGCCAGATCGCCCAGCCCACTCCGGGGTAGACGAGCCCGTACTTGTGGCCGGAGGCGTTGATGGACTGAACCCGGGGCAGGCGGAAATCCCACTCCAGCTCAGGGTCCAGGAACGGCGCGACGAAGCCCCCGGAGGCGGCGTCCACGTGCAGCGGCACGTCGAGGCCCTTCTCGGCCTCCAGCCGGTCGAGCGCGTCGGCGATCTCCTTGATTGGCTCATAGCTGCCGTCGAAGGTGGACCCGAGGATGGCCATCACCCCAATCGTGTTCTCGTCGCACTGGGCCACCGCCCGCTCGGCGGTGAGGTGAAAGGTCTCGCCCTCCATGGGCACCAGCCGCGGCTCGACGTCCCAGTAGCGGCAGAACTTCTCCCAGCAGACCTGCACGTTGATCCCCATGACCAGGTTCGGCCGGTCGGTGGATTTGCCCGCCTCCCGGCGCCGGGCGCGCCAGCGCCACTTGAGCGCCATTCCGGCCAGCATCGCCGCCTCGCTGGACCCAGCGGTGGAGCAGCCAGCGGCCTTCTCCCGCTCGGGAGCGTTCCACAGATCGGCCAGGATGTTCACGCACCGGGCCTCGAGCTCCGCGGTCTGCGGATACTCGTCCTTGTCGATCATGTTCTTGTTCGCGGTCTCGGCCATCAGCCGCCCGCCGAGCGAGGGCATCCAGGTGGTGACGAACGTGGCCAGGTTCAGGCGGGCCTGGCCGTCCAGGAGCAGCTCGCTGGTGATCATCTCGTAAGCCGCGTCGGCACCAACCCCCTCCCCGGAGAGGCTGTCGATCGGCATCTCGCGGGCGACGTCCTTGTCGCTGGCCAGAACCAGGGGACGGTTGTGCGGGCGGTTCGGCTGGCGCGCGTTCAGAGGCATCCCGTGGTTTCTCCTGTCGTTCCGGCGATATCTGGTCCCCAGCCTATTCGCCCGGGTGGCGACCGCGCAGCCGGGGCGACAGTTATGAGCCACCGCTCAGTCCGGCGGCGGCTGGCAGCCGATCCGCCGCAGATGGCTCACGAACGCCTCCCGGTCGCGCTCGGGATGGAAGGGGTCTAGGCCATCCCGCAGCAGTGCCGCCACCCGCTCGAGCTCGAACAGCAGGGCCAGCTTGCCCGGCGGGTCATCCCACTCACCGGAGTCATAGCGGTCCGCCCAGGCGGCCAACGCGGCCAGCGTCTCGAGCTGAACCTCGTCCTCCCACCAGCCCGAGCGCACGGCCAGCCGGTAGCGAATGCGCAGGTCGCAGACATCGGCCCACACCCGTTCGAACCACAGCCAGCGCTCGCGGGGGTACAGACCGCGCCAACTCAGCGGCCACCGGACCCGCTCCTCGCCGTCGATCTCCTCGGTGCTCCAGTCCTCATCTGGTCCGGGCGCGCCCGGTAACCAGTTCCCTTCGGGGCCGAGATCCTCCGGGCGCCAATCGTCGGGGTCGAAATTGGTCATGCTGCGTTTCCGCTCGCCAGTCGGCGCAGTCGCCGATCCCCGAACCACATTCGGAGCTCCACCTCGGCGGGGGGCATGCGGCCGTAGAGCAGGAGGGCGTGACGGTCGGGGAGCTGGCGCAGAGATTCCGCAGCCACCAGGGGCCGGCGCCGCACCGAGCTCGTCCGGGTTCCGCCTCCGGACCCCGCGCCAGTCGTCCGAGACATGTCGCGGGCCTCCTCGTCTCCGACCAGATCCGAGAAGTAGCGCAGCGTGCCCAGGTCGGCCACCCCGGGCAGAAGCATTCGCGCTCGGTGGCTGTTGATAACCGTCTCGGCTTGACGGCCGTAGCGGCTGCGAGCCTGGGCGAGATCATGGAAGATCGAAATCAGCTGGATGTTGTGGCTGGGCGCGGTCGAGGCGACCTCGGCCAGGTTGGGCAGCGGAGCCACGTTGCCGGCCTCATCCAGGCAGAGCAGGAGCGGATCGAGCAGGCGTCCCCCGGCTCGCGTGGCGCGTTCGTAGGCTCGGTCAACCACCTCGGAGAGCAGGGCCAGGAAGATCGGGCGCAGCAGCTTTGACGCCTTGGCGTCACCGATCAGGTAGAGCGTGGCCCGCTCATCGAGCAACTTGTCCGCGGTTATCTGGCAAGACGCCGCCGAGCGCAGGACCCGGCGGAAGCGGTAGGCCCGCAGCAGACCCTGCGCGGTGGCCTCAATCGATGTGCGAGTGCGGTCAGCCTGATCCTCGAAGGCGCGCAGCGCGTCATACGCGGCGTGGACATCGTCCACCTCGGCGGACTCCCGGGCCTCCCCGGTCAGCTGGGCGACGGACTCGTCCAGATCACGACCGCCCTGCCCGTAGACCCAGCGCACCACGGCGTCCATCCCCAGCCCGGCGCCCGCCGCGGTGTAGAGCAGTGGGGCCAGGCGTTGCTCAGCGGCCACGGCCCAGAAGTCGCCGCCCTCGACGCCCTTCTGATCCAGCTCCGCCGCTCCGGCCAGGCGCCATGCCGCCTCAAGCGCGCCGTCCCAGCTCCGAGCGCCGGCCAGGGGAGACCAGGTCTGCGCCTCAGCGCCCGACAGCTCGAAGGGATCGAACACGTACACCGGGCCGAGCGCGCGTCGGCGCTCGATCGTCGTCGCCAGCAGATCGGTCTTGATCGAGGACGCCACCGCAGGCCCGGGCCATTCGAGCAGAGCCGGAACGGCCAGCCCGGCCGATTTGCCCGACTGCGGCGGCCCGAACGCAACCAGGGCGTGGCGTTCCTCAGCCTGCATCAGCCGGCCCCGATAGCGACCGAGCGTGAGCCGGGGACCCCCGTCGCCTCTGCGACGGACCCACGGGAACGAGGGGCGTAGCCGACGCAGCTCAGCCGGGCCCGCCCATCGAGCGCCGCGGTGCCGATGGCCGAGCAGGGCACCGGCCACGGACGAGCGCAAGGCCAACCGAGCCGAGCTCCAGACGGCTAAGACGACGAGCCCCAGGGTCACGTAGGTGCCGACTGGACCGGGGAGCCGGGTGCGCGCGGTGGGCGGCCACGCGAGGGCTGGATTGCCGGCATGACCCGGCAAGCGAATGATCACCGCAGGCATCTGGCCCGGGGCGAGAGAGGGCCAGCCCCGGCCGAACAGGGCGCCGGCCAGGCCTCCCCAAATCCAGACCAGTAGGCCAAGGGCCGCGGCGGTGGCGATCAGCCCCAGCATCGCCGCATCGGACGGGGCGTGGCTCGCGCCGCGGGTGCTCATCGTCGCACCGGTCCCGTGCGTGTCGCCTGCATACCCGTGTCGGTGTCGGTCAGCCGCGCCTCGATACGCGAGCGGCAGTGCGCAACCACGAACGAGCGTCCGCCGATCCGCCACAGGGCCTGGCCCGGACCGAGCAATGAGATGAGCTCGGCTTCGGCTCCGGACAGGCCGAGCAGCTCCCGGGTCAGCGATATCTGGCTCTCATCCTGGTGATAGACGATTCGCGTCGAGGCGTCGGCGACCAGGCCCTCGGCGATCCGCGCTGCCCGGGAGCCTGCGTCTCCAGCGCCGTGCAGATCGGCCAGCTTGTGCAGGACGACCAGGTTCATGACGCCGAATTGCCGCGCGAGCTTGAAGTTCGACTGAAACCATTCGCCCAGGCCGGCGTGCTGAACGATCTTCCAGGACTCGTCGGCCACGTTGATCAGGCGTTCGCGGCCCGGCCGATCGGCGGTTCGAGCCAGGAGCGCGCTGATCCACGCGCTGGCGCAGGCCATCAGAATGCCCACGGCGGGAGAGTCCCGGACGGCGTGGAGGTCTAGCACCAGCAGGCGGGCATCGAGATCCAGGCCCGGGGTGGTCGGGCCGTCGAACATCCCGCGCAGGGGTCCCTCGCACAGATCCTGGAGGGCCAGCGCCGCCCGACGAGCATCGGCGGCCAGACCGGAAGGACTGGTCTGCAGGTGTTCGGCCATCTGGCTCACGGGCGTGAACAGCAGCGCGGCGATGTCGGGCAACGCGGGCTCGCCACCCTGGGCACGAACGACGCGCAGCGCCTCGCGCAGCGCCCCGGCCTCGACCTGAGTGAGCGGGCCGCCCACCGCAGTTACGGTCACCGCGCGCAGCAGCTCGAGCTGCGCGTGCTCCTCGGGCCGCGAGGCCAACGGGTTCAGCCGCACGCCCCCGCCGGGGACCAGCGAGATCGGCTTGACTCCGACTGCCTCGCACAGCGCCCCGTACTCCCGTTTGACGTCGAGGACGAAGGCGCGTCGACCGAACAGCAGCATCCGCCAGAGCAGGGTCTTGACCAGTGAGCTCTTGCCCTGCCCGAGCTTGCCCAGCACGATCACGTTGGGGTCGTCCAGCGTGCCCTCGCCGTAATGCAGCCACGGGTCGAAGCAGAACGCGCCACCATTGGCGTCGCGTCCCACGAAGACCCCGCGTCCACTCATACCGCCGGCGGCGATGAACGGATACAGGGCCTGGGCATGGCGCGTGCTCACGCGGTGTCCGGGTCGTTGGCTGCAGCGAAGGCTCATCGCAGCCCGCGCCCGAGAGGAAGGGTGAACGTGAACGCGTCGGCCTGCTGCCCGTAGAGCCGATGCAGCTCGAGGTGCGCGCGAGCGGCGTGATCGACCACCTCGGTGCAGGAGCGACGCAGGTCCGCTTCGTCGCGCCCCGAGACGGTGATGAAGCCGCTCAGCCGAACCTCGCCGTGTCCGGCGGCCAGTTCGGCCTCACGCCGGGCGGTGGCCGTGCGCGTCTGGCGCTGGCGCGCCGTCTCTGACTGACCGAAGCGCGCCCGCAGCGTTCGGTCGGCCTGGTCCCGCGTGATCGCGGCCTCGACCTCACGTGTGGAGCGATCCGTGGCCAGGGGTTCAAAGGTCACCGACACGGTCCGTACCGCGTTCGAGCGGCCGAGCAGCGCGTCCATGAACATCGGGGAGACCTCGATTCGCGGCCAGCCCGAGATCCAGTAGGTCGCGTGCACCGCGCCGTCGCTCTGGTAGTGGTCCCAGCGCTCGCGGGCTCCCATCGGCCAGGCGCTGGACTCGGTCAAACCGTCTCGCTCCGGGTCGGCAGCCTCGAGCGCTGCCAGTTCGCCGCGCGCGTACGGGTCGTAGGCGGTCCGCAGCGTCCGGGCCAGCTGTCCGGCGCTGAGGGCACCAAGCACATCGACCTCGGCCGCCTCGAGGCCGTTGGCCACCCGCTCAGTGGCCTCGACGAGACTCTCGGCCGCATTGCGCCCGCCGCGCCCCCGGGAGTGACGGGCGTCAACCTGGACGGCGAGCAGGATCTCGTGCTCCTGGGTGATCTGGGTCGTGCTGCCGATCAGCTCCAGGTAGGACTCGATCAGCGGTGTTCCGCGCAGCGGCACCGCCGGATCGCGCTCGGAGTGGAGCCAACGAGCCAGCTCGTCGCCCTGGGCCGGAGCCGTGCGCTCGATCCACTGCAGGCGCCTGATCGCGCCGCTGCTCGCGCCGGAGAGGACCAGGCCCCAGCGGGCCAGACGGCGTTCCTGCGCTTCGGGGTCCAGCAGCGAGAAGGCGAGCACCCGGCACCCCAGCACGGCCGTCAGCCGGCGTCCGGATGCCTCGGCCAGGGCCCCGATTGGACGCCCCCGGTAGGGAACCTCGACGATCCTGATGCCCCGCAGCTCCCCTGGCGGGCGCGGGGTGGCGAGCTCCGACCGGCGCTCGCGCCCGGCGCGCAGCCGCGTCCCGGTGGGCGGGAGCGGCGAGCGAAAACGGTCCTGCCCGAGGATTTTCCGGACCAGAAAGGCCACCGACAGGGGCAGCCATTCCTGGACTGTGCGTCCGCTGAGCGGGGCGAAGCTCGCGGCCACAGTGCTGGCCACACACAGCACGCCGACCAGCGCGCCGCCGGCGGAGGGGAAGCGGTCCAGGACGGCCACCGCCGTGATCAAGCCCGCGGCCAGGACGGCGGCCTGGCCGGCCTGAAGCGAGCCGAGCACTCCGCGGCGCTCGAGTGGACCGAAGGAGTAGGTCAGCCGGCGCTCGCTCACGGCGTGCCGCCGTTCGGGTCAGGCAGTTGCGGGTGAGGATTCGGCTCCGCGGCCGGAGGCTCCGGCATGGGCGCCGGCGGCTCGGGGGCAGGCCCCGGCGCGCCGACCGGTCCCTCCGGGAGGCTGTCCGGGCCCAGGCCGATCGTGTCCCAGCTGAAGTTGGCGCTCTGCCAGGGACGATCCATCCCCGGGATCCGGTCTCGACGGGGCCCGGACTGCGCTCCGACCGGCTCGTCGCTGAGCAGTTCGGCGAGAGGGTCATTCCATTCGCGCTGCGATTCCTGCGGGGCGCCGGAGGCCGGCGCAGCCTGTGGGGCGCCGGAGCCGGACGAGGGCGGAGCGCCGGCCACGGGCTCGCGGTCCTCGTGCCCGGGAGGAGCCGGATCGTCGTTCCGGGTGGACTGCGGCTGGCCAGGAGTGCTGCGCTCTGGGCCGAGGCCCTCTACCGCTGCGCGGGCCGCGCTGCCCCCGGCGGCGGCCGCGCCGGCGCTGGCTGACCCATCGTCGGCAAGTTGATCGGCAAAGTCCGCCGAGCGCTGGTACGCGGGGACGGCACCGGCGTCGGCCCGCTCCAGGCCGCGGCCCCCAGCACCCCGGAGTCCCTCGATGCCGCTGGCCAGCTCGTGCAGCGGCAGCAGGCGCAGCAGCGCCCAGGGGGAGAAGGCGGCCAGGATGATCAGCGTGGTCCCGGCCAACATCTGTGTGATGCTCGGCACGGCGGTGTGCCCAAGGGCAGCGCCGCCCAGATCCAGGACAGCGACGATGGCGAATTTCGCCAGGATGAGCGCGATGAGCATCTCGATCGCGCGGGCTGCCCACACGCGCCGCGCTGGCCAGACCAGGGCAGCGAAGAACAGCGGCAGCATGAGCACGATGACGTACACGGCCGCAGAGCGAATGAGCAGCTCGATCCACAGCGTCAGCGTGGCGGCAACGGCGAGCACCCCGACGAAGAACGCCGGGAACGTCGAGACACTGCTGAAACCGGCTCCGATCAACGTGACGTGGCCCACCGCGGCGCCCGGGTAGCCGGAGGCGGAGGAGACCAGGGCGGACATCTCATCGGAGGCGGCAAGCAGAAGCTGAGTCAGCGGGGAAGCGATGCCGACTCCGAGCAATCCGAGGGGCAGATAGCCGAAGGCCGCGTGCAGCAGCAGGCTGAGGTCGGAGCGGAGGATCGCCTGGATGGCGGCGGCGAACAGAAACGGCAACGTCAGCAAGGCCGAGATTCCGGCCATCCTCCAGTAGGTACTGGAGAACCAGGTGCTCTGAAGCTGAGGCCGGGTCGTGGCTGAGATCACGCCGGCCGTCTTCTGCATGACGCTCCGGGCGCCGTCCAGAACCCAGGCGCCGGCGGCGGTCAGGACTGCGGCGGCGGTCAGGGCACGGACGGGCGTCGCCGCGCCGCTCAACGTCTCCACCGCTCGGCCGACATGCCCACCAAGCAGCTTCTGTCCGGCCTTCAGGACCCTCCCGGTGTGCCGGGCGGCGTCACAGACCTTTCCCGCTAGGCCGCTGACCAGGCCGGCCAGCGTGCAGATCGGCTTGGTGGGGTCGTACGCCTGGGCCGGCGGAGGTGAAGCCAGGCCGGCCAGCGTGACCGTCAGCAAGACGGGAGCGATAACGCGGGCGATGCCTCGGGTCATCGGGCGGTCGTGCCCAGATGCGCGAAGAAGTTGATCATGCCCGGTGCCGCTCCGACGATCAGCGCAGCGGCGGCGGAGATGAGCGCCGCCATCCGGCCGCGGGCCGCGTAATGATGGTTCTGGGTATGCGAGGCGACGGCCCAAAGTCCGCTGCCCACGAACGCGCCAAGCAGCGCGATGGCCAGTGACCAGGCTTCGGCCCCGTTGACCAGCTGCTGCAGGACGTTGCTTCCCGGCAGCCCCCGCAGGTCTGGGTGGGCCGTGACCGCCGCTGAGAGAAGTGCCACCACCAGCCACCTCCTGAATCTAATTGAGCCAAGTGAAGTGTTTTTAACCTAGCAAGTGGCCGCGACAGGTGTTAGCCTGAAACGTAAGAAGTTAGACTCAATTAGATTCAAGGGGTAAAAATATGGAGCAGCCCGTTGCCGGGCCACACCCGGCCCACGATCCGGTCGCGACCCTTTACGCCGCACACTCGGCCCGCCTGCGGCGGATCGTGAAGTCAGGGGTCCGGACCCAGGAGGCGGTCATCGAGGATGCCTGCCAGGCGGCCTGGAGCCGCCTGATTCCTCGCGTGAGTACGGTCAATCCCGAAGCCCGGCTCTCGTGGTTGGTCACCACGGCCAGCCGCGAGGCCATCAAGCTCACACGCCGGGCAGAGCGTGACGTGTCCCTTGAGGTGCTCGGTGCTGCCGAGGTCGAACTGCCGGTCGTCGCCGGGCCGGAGGAAACTGTCGCGTGGCGCGAGCGCTTGCACGGGGTGGGCGCGCTCCCGGTGCGTCAACAGCAGCTCGTGTGGCTGGCCGGCCTCGGGCTGAACTACGAGGAGATGGCCGACTACACGCGCTCAAGCCGCCGTACCGTCGAGCGCCAGCTGCTCCGGGCCAAGCACGCGCTCCGCGACGCCGCCTAAAACATGACTCAAGTAGAAAAAGTGACCGTACAGGTCACTTTTTCTACTTGAGTGGCCGGCGGCGGCCGCGCGGGCACCCGGAGCCGCGGGCGGCGGGCCGAAACTCTAGCGGCCCCGCCGGGCCCGCCCGCGCCGCCGCCGCCGCTTCTCAGCCGGGCTGAGCTTGCGGGGCTTGGGGGGCGGCTTGGAGCCGCTGCGCCCCCGCCCGTCGGTTCCGCTGTATGCGCCCCCGCCCGCCCCGGCCTTGACTGGCGCCCGGCGCCGGGCGTCGCGCCAGATGAACAACGAGATGCCGGCCAGAACGACAATCGCGGCCACGGCGATGGCGATCGCCTCGCCGCCGCTGACGGAGCTGTTTCCGGCCGTCGCGGTCCCGCCCGCCACCGCGTTGGTCTGCGTCGCCGTCGCTGAGGTCGAAGAGGCGACCGGCGGGGCGGGGAAGTTGGACAGCGGGCTTGACGTGGTCGGCGACAAGGCGGTCGCCGTGCTCGAGGACGCCGAGGACGAGGACTTCTTGCTACCCGCGGCCGCCGCTACCCCGGGCCCGACCAGGCCAACCGCCAGGGAGACCAGGACCGCCGCGGCCCCCGACCGGCTCCGCAGCACCGAACGCCTGAAGCTCACCGCTCCGAGGCGAGCGGCTGTTCCATCGCCGGGGTGTTCGGCGGATTGCGGTAGGGCTCCTCGTTCTCCTGGTGCTCCTCGTGGTAGACGCTCTCGGCGTTGACCGCCCAGATGTCGTGGTTGGTGCCCAGGAGGATGTTGTCGACCGCGCGCATGGAGGTCAGCATCGAGTGGTCGGAGTTGTTGTAGCGGTGCAGACCGTTACGCCCGACCTGGATCAGGTTGTCGACCGTCTCCAACCAGCCGCGGATCGTGGCCACGCGCTCGCCGTAGAGCTCGTCGTAGATCGGGTAGGCCTTGTGGACGCGCTCGACGAAGCCGAACTTGACCCGATCGGCGCGGCCGAGGTGAAGCTTCTCGATCTCCTGGCCGGCCATCGCCACCAGATCGTCGTCCTTCATGTTCCAGAGGTCGTCGCCCTCGAAGCAGAAGTACTCCATGCCGATCGAGGAGGCGTCGACGCCCTCGGGCACCATCCACGGGCTCCAGGACTTGAAGTTCTGGATGCGCAGCACGCGCACGCCGGGCTGATGGATGTAGATCCAGTTGTCCGGGAACGGGTCCTCGCCGTCGATGACCAGCAGCACGGTCAAAAACTCGCGATAGCGCAGCCCGCGGGCCGCGTCGCGGACCTCGAGCGGGGCCTCGGGCTCGGCGATGCCGACGGTGGTGCGCAGCGGCAGCGACGAGATCACGTGCGAGGGATACAGGGTCTCGCCGCCGGCGATGACCTCGGTCACGCGACCTTCGGACATGACCAGCTTGGTCACCGGCGCGTTCAACCGGACCTCGCCGCCGTGCTCGCGGATGTCGTCGGTCATCTGCTCCCACATCTGGCCGGGGCCAAAGCGGGGGTAGTTGAACTCGGAGATCAGCGACTTGATCTTGTCGCCCTTGTTGCCGAAGAAGGCCGACTTGGCGGCGCTGAAGAAGGACAGGCCCTTGATGCGCTGGGCGGCCCACTCGGCGCGGATCTCATCCGCCTTGACGCCCCACAGCTTCTCGGTATAGGTCTTGAAGAAGTGGTTGTAGAGGCGCTTGCCGAACCGGTTTGACACCCACTGCTCGAAGCTCTCCTCCTTGCCCTTGGGCTTAACCGCCGCCCACAAGTAGGACATCATGCAGCGCGTGAGCTCAACCGGGCCGAGCTTCTTGATCACGTCGACGCCCTGCAGCGGATACTCGAGGAACTTGTCGTTCCAGTAGATCCGCGACTGGCGCGGGCGCTTGAGGAACTCCTCCTTCATGATCTCGTGCCAGAGGTCGTCCACTTCCTTGACCTTGGTGAAGAAGCGGTGGCCGCCGAGGTCGAAGCGGTACCCGTCGCGCACCTGGGTGCGAGCAATGCCGCCGACGTGCTCGCTGGATTCGAGCACGATCACCGGCTTGCCCTGCTTGGCCAGCAGGTAGCCGGCGGTCAGCCCGGCCGGCCCGGCGCCCAGAACGACAACGGGGTGCTCGGGCGTGATCTCCGCGCCGGCGGCGCTGGCATCTTGGGGCTGAGGGGTCACTTGGGGTCCTTAGAGCTTTCGCTTAGAGCTTTCGATATAGGAGCGCGCTGTCGGCGACGCAGCAGGAGCCTCTGTAGAAGTGCGGAGCCCACGCGACCGGCTTCAGGCTCGGATCGGAGGCGAGGAGCGCCCCCCACTGGGCCGACCGCCGCCGCACGAGTTGCGTCCACGGGGACTGCCAATTCTGTGCTCCCTCGGTCAGAGGACGCACAAAGAGGACCTGCTGGTTGGGCTTGAGGGTAGCAATCAGGCGGTTTAGCGTTGTGTTCGGATTGGCGCCTTGCAGTCGCGGAAGGGCATCGACCCAGTTCATCGACTGCGGGTCGGGCACCCAGCCACTGGTGTTGGCAAAGCGCAACCCGGCGGGCAGGTAATACCAGGCCAGCGGCACCTGCTCGGGCTGACCGAGGATGACCAGATCGCCGCGGTGTAGCCGCGGGCTCATCTCGGCGGCCACCTCGCGCATGTCGCTCTTGTTGTGCGGAGTGAACGCCGAAGGGTTGGCCCAGAACAGGATCACCAGCAGCAGGGCGAGCAAGCCGACGCCCTTGGCCCGGGCCATCCCTGCGGCCGCGATCAACAGCAGCGAACCCAGGATGGGGGCGAAGTAGCGGTAGGCCCAGGCGGGCGAGAAGTGCGAGACGATCCAGCCGAAGGCCAGGGTGCCCACCGGGATCAGGACGAGGGTCCAGATGACCAGGGATGACTTGGTACGCCAGCGGCCTCGGTAGAGCAGGGCCGCCACGCCGACGGCGCCGGCCAAGAACAGGGCCACGGTGGCGCGGTCCCCGCCCATCAGGTTGCGGGATATCTGCACCGGCACCCCGAAGTTCGGCGCGCTGTCCCACGGCGACCCCGTGTGGCTGGTCTGGTAGAGCAACGTCGGCAGCCAGGGCAGATAGAGAATGGCCGCGGCACCGAAGGCCATCGCGCCATCACGCAGCAGAGCGCGCGGTTCATCGCTGGCCCGCCACACGGCCAGGAACGCGATTGCCGCCCCGATTCCGAAGAAGATTCCCCAGGCGTGGGTGTAGAGCATCAGCACCTGGGCGACGGTGAACAGGATCAGATAGCGCCGGCGGCGGAAGATGAACCCGTGTATGAATCCCGCCGTGGCCAGCAATCCGAGCAGGGCCATCAGCGAGTACATCCGCGCTTCTTGGCTATAGGCGGTCAGGAACGGATTGAGGGCGAACAGGACGGTGGCGATCAGCGCCGCCCAGCGGCCGAACAGGCTGTAGGCCAGCCAGGACCCGACGGGGATGGTGAGCAGCCCGAAGACCAGCGACAGGACGTGGGCGGAGACCTCTGTCGAGCCGAACACGCTCATCCAGCAGTGCAGGAGCATGTAGTAGAGCGGCGGCGAGCCGTCATGGCGCAGCACGTGCGGGATGTCGAACAGCGCGTGGGTGGAGATCCCCACCGAGAGCCCCTCGTCCATCCAGAACTGGCCGCCCAAGAACTGCGAGCGCAGCACCCCGGAGATGACCATGGCGATCAGCACCACGACACCGCCCAGGATCCAGAACGGATACCGGGCCAGCCGGTCCGGGATCCGCAGGTCGTTCTCGGGTCCGTCCGGGCGCGACTCCGGAGACCGAGCGGGCGCGCGATCAGGGGCGGTTACGGTGGCCACGAGCTAACTACCTGATACCCGGGTCATGCCGCCCGCGTTACCCGGCGCAATGGGTGAACAGGCGGAAGGTCCGGGCCTGGGCGACAAACCTGTAGCTCACGTTCGTCCACGCCCGGACGATCGGCAACTTGATCCCACCCGTGTGGGCGCTGGCCTGGAGAATCACGTTGGGCGGGGTGCCGGGCTCGGCGGCGTTGAGCGGCGAGGGCTGGATGCGGTCGGTGTGGACGCCCAGCGTCCAGGCGACCATCGGGACCTGGAAGCCCTCGGTCATGACCGTCCCGCAGCGCAGCAGCTTGGCCGCACCCCCACCGGCGCGGACGACCGTGGCCGCGTCCTGACGCAGGTGGGCCTGGTAGACGAGCGCACGATGGGTCTTCTGGACGTCGATCAGGTTCGCGCCCACCCAGTTGGGGATGAAGGCGAATACCAGGGCGGCCAGGGCGACGGACGCCCAGGCCGTGGCCGGCGTTGGCGCGGCTCCACCCGCCGAGCGGGCCCGCGCCCGCAGGGCGGCCAGCAGGTTGCCCAGCTCCTGGGCACCCCAACCCCAGGCCACCGCTCCGCAGATGTCGACCATGGCCGAGCCGATGATCAGGTAGCGGTTGTTGCCCGAGAACCCGGCCTGGGTCATGATCGCGATGACCACGAACCAGGTCACGCCGAGCAGCCCGAGGCCGGCGGTGGCGATTTGCGCTTGGGTCCGACGGGTCCGCAGCCCCGGACGGCCGGGCTCGCGCCAGACCCGCCAGGAGATGAAGCCGACCACACCGATGAGCACCGCCGCGGCGATCTTCAACCGCAGCAGGATCGTCGGCCAAGCAGCGTTCACCAGCTCTGAGCAGAACGGGCAGTGAGCGAAGGCCAGGCTGTTGGAACGCGGATGCTGGGCCCGGTTCACCCCGCGCAGGAAGTGACCGGAACCCCAGTACTCGGGCAGGAACCAGAGCACCGGGATGAGCACGAACAGGGCCAGCACCAGCCGCCGGGCACCCGGATCCTTCCAGAACAGATACAGGCCGTAGGGGCCCCAGAAGAGCCAGATCTCGGGCCGGTCGAGCGCGGCCACGAAGCCGATCGCGAAGGCCTGGCGAGGATGGCCGTCGATGGCGCGCTCCAGGGCGATGAGAATGACCACCGTGGCCAGCCCTTCGGAGTAACCGAGGGCGTTGTCGGAGATGTAGCCGCCGGACAGGGCCAGCCCGAGCGCGGCGATCACTCCGGCCATCACCGCCGGGCCGACCACGCTCACGCCGCCCGGCTCGCCCGCACTGCGGGTGAAATAGGTCCCCACCTGACGGGTGAGCCGGAACGAGAGCCGGAACACCATGACCACGGCGGCGAACGCTCCGGCCCGGGCGACGACAAGCCACAGGTCGGGCTCGGCCTGCCCGAAGGGCGCGAACAGGGTGGTGAAGATGACCGGCAGCGGCTTCCACGACGGGCCGTCGACGGTGTGCAGATTCAGGTGCACGATCTCCCGGCCCCACACCAGCCAGGCCCAAGGGTCATAACTCGGCGTGGACGGAATCAGCAGCGAGAGGGCGGCCACGACGAGCGCCACGCCGGCCAGCCAGAGGTAGAAGCGGCCCGCGGGGAGCGTGCGCAGGGCCCGCAGGCCGGTGCCGGTCCCGGCGCGTGAGGGCGGCGCAGCCGGCTGGGCTAGGTCAGCCGTCGAGGTGGCGAGCAGGTTGGCCGGCGGCCGGCTCATCCCTTCACTCCCTGCGCCATGCAGGCCTCGACGCTCTGCAGCAGGCGGTCGGAGGCCTGGTTGGGATACACCAACGCGCTACCGATGACCTCGGCACTCTCCACCCGGCCGGAGATCTGATCGCCCTGAGCGATACCGGGAGTGGGGGTGAACTGGACCGTCGGCCCGCTCGGCTTGGCGCCGATCTGAAGCCACACGCGGCCGAACGCGGTGACCGGGATATGGTCCTGCTTCAGGCAGGTTATGTGGGCCGTGCGCGGATCGTCGATGCCGTTGTGGGCCTTGATCTGCGCTCCGGGCGAATCCACCTCGGGCTTGGCGGCGATGCCGCAGGCCGACAACAGAACTGCCGCGAGCACCGAGACCAGCACCAGCTTCGCGGAGGACATGCCGGGAGAGGGTAGAGGATGATTCCCGCTGTGCTCGCCCTTGCCACCCTGAGCGGACCGGTGCCCAAGCTCGGCGTGGTGGTGGTGGCGGCGCTGGCCGCGGCCATGCTGCTGAGCAATGATCGGCGCCGGCGGGCGCTGGCCATGGCCGGCGCCCTGGTGCTCGCGCCGGTCCTGTTGCTGAGCGCGATCTGGACCTCACCCCAGCTCAGCGTGATCCATCGCCATCCGCTGCCGGTGGCCATCTTCGCCGTCGTGGCCGTGGCGCTGCTGGGCGCCGCGGCCTGGAAACTGGCGCCGCGCTTCTACCTGGTTGCGCCGCTGGCCGTGCTGGCCCTTCCCTTCCGGGTGCCGATCCAGGCCGGGGGCGCGGCCCGCAACCTGCTCGTGCCGCTCTACCTCCTGGTGGCCGTGGGCGCCGTGGCCTGGCTCGTGCCCGCGTTGCGCGACGACGGCGGCGGGGCGCCAGACAGCCCGGAAGAGCCTGAGATCCATCGGGCGGAGGGCTGGGCGCTGTGGGTCGAGCGGTTGCTGGCCCTGTTCATCTTCCTCTATGGGGTGCAGGCGGCCTACTCGACAGGCTTCCAGCCGGCGCTTCAGAACATGGTCTTCTTCTACGTCCCGTTCACGATGCTCTACGTGCTCCTGCGCAGCGTGCGCTGGACCCGGGAGATGGTCCGCAACTGCCTGCTGGTAATCGTCGGGCTGGCATTGATCTTCGCCGTCATCGCCTACGTCGAGTACGCGACCAAGACGATCATCCTCAACCCCAAGCTGGCCGTCACCAACGACTACCACACCTATTTCACGGTCAACTCGGTGTTCTTCGACCCGGACATCTTCGGGCGCTTTCTCGCCCTGGCCATGATCCTTCTGGCCTCGCTTCTTCTGTACCCGCGCGCCGGGCGCGAGCAGGCCCTGGCCAGCGCGGTTCTGGCCGCGCTGTGGGCGGCCCTGGTCCTGACCCTCTCGCGCTCGAGCCTCGGGGCCCTGCTCGTCGGCCTCGGCGTGCTGGCCGCGCTGCGCTGGCGACCGACGCGCGCGCTCTACATCGCCCTCGCGGTGATCGTGGCGGGTGCGATCGCCGTGGCCGCCTCACCGCGCACCTTCGGCCTCAATCAGGGTCTCAACGGGGCGTCGAGCGGGCGTGGCGGCCTGGTCAGCGGCGGCATCAGACTATTCGGCGATCGCCCGGTCTGGGGCTACGGGTCGGGCTCGTTCCAGACCGAGTACCGCCGTCATAACCGGGCCACCGCCACCAGCCTCTCGGCCTCCCACACGATTCCGATCACGGTCGCCGCCGAGCAGGGCCTGATCGGCGAGGTGGTCTACCTCGGCCTGGTCCTCGGGGCGCTGATCTGCCTGATCCGGCGGGCCCGGAGCGATCCGTTGCGCAGTGCGCTGGCGGCGGCCTTCGCGGCGCTCGTCTTCCACACCATGCTGTACGCCGACTTCCTCGAGGACCCGGTCACCTGGGCCCTGCTCGCGGTGGGCGTGTCGTTGGCCGTGGTCGCCCCCGCGGAGGTGCAGGTCAGTCCGCGGCGCTCGGCGCCGACGAGTGTGGCCCGTTCCTGACCGCGTCCGGATCGGCCGCCTCAGTGCCCGCGGCCAGCCGCAGCAACAGGGCGTGAAGCTGATCGCGCTCGGCTCCGGAGAGCGGCGCGAGGAGCTCCTCCTGGGCCAGCTTGGCCAGCCGGCGACCGGCGCGCAGGGTCTCGCGTCCGGTGGCGGTCATGTACAGGGCATGGGCCCGGCGATCGCTCGGATTGGCGCGGCGCTCCACCAGTCCGAGGCCCTCCAGCTCGTCGATCGTCCCCACCATCGAGCTCGGATCCATTCCGATCGCGCGACCGAGTTGATGCTGGCTGACCGGGCTCTCGGCCTCGATCACGTTCAGCGCCCCCCACATACGGGGGGTCAGGTCAAGGCTCTGGAGCCGCTCGCTGAAGCGCCGGGAGGCGAACCAGCCCATCCGGCTCAGCAGGTACCCGGTATGGCGCACTAGCGCTGAGTGCAGGCCCGGGGTGCCTGCGCGGGGGTCAGCCATGGCCACAAGAACTTTACCAAATCACTGGCCCTGACAAATAGTTTGTGCTACAAACCATGCGGGCTGTAAACGAACTGGGAGCGAGCCGATCATGATCAGCACCACCACCCGCTGGGTCCTGGCCCACAAGCGCATCGTCGCTGGCTTCTGGATCCTGGTGACCGTCGTGGGGATGGCCACGGTCTCGCAGTCGACCAAGTCGTTCAGCAAGGAGTTCTCGGTCCCCGGTAGCCAGGGGTTCCAGACCAACCTGGCCATTGCCCGCCTCTACCACCAGGGCGGCCGAAACGCGCCCATCCTGCCGGTCCTCACCCTGCCCTCCGGGACGACGGTCAACTCCCCCGGGGTCCGCGCGGGGCTGACCAACGTGGCCGCGCGCCTGCACAACGCCCTCCCCGGCGCCCGCATCGCCTCCTACGCCAGCACGGGCAGCCGCGCCTTCGTCTCCGCCGACGGCCGGACCACGTTCCTGATTGCCCATCCGCTGCCGGACAAAAGCGAGTCCTTCGGAGCCAACACCCGCGCCGCCAAGCGCGCGGCCGCGGCCCTGGCCGGCGCCACCGTGGCCGGCGCGCCGGTGCACGTGACCGGTATCGACGCCCTCCAGAACCAGACCGGGGGTTCCAGTGGTCCGGGCGTGCTGCTCGAGTCGATCCTCGGTGGCTTCGGGGCACTGCTGGTGCTCGTCTTCGTGTTCGCCTCCCTGTTGGCCTTCATCCCCCTGCTCATGGCCATCGTCTCGATCATGACCACCTTCCTCGTCCTGTGGGGTGTCAGTTCGGTGACCAGCGTCTCGTTCATCGTCGAGTTCCTGGTCGCCCTGATCGGGCTCGGCGTGGCCATCGACTACGCCCTGCTCGTCGTGGTGCGCTGGCGTGAGGAGCGCGCCCACGGCCACGAGGGTGAGGAGGCGGTGGTCCGGGCCATGTCCACCGCCGGCCGTGCCGTGGTGTTCAGTGGCACGACGGTGGCCATCGGGTTGCTGGCCATGATCGTCCTGCCGCTGCCCTTCCTGCGCTCGATCGGCTACGCCGGGATGCTGATACCGCTGGTCAGCGTCATCGTGGCCACGACGCTGCTGCCGATCGTCCTGGCCAAGGCGGGCAGCCGGCTGGACTGGCCCCACGTACGCAACGACGATCAGGCCAGCCGCTCCTGGACCCGGTGGGCGCGGGCCGTCGTGCACCGCCGCTGGTTCGCTGCCCTGGGGGCCCTGGTCGTGCTCGTCGCGCTGCTCATCGCCGCCACCGGACTTCAGCCCGGGCAGGCCAACGTCAACACCCTGAGCCGGGGCGGCGACGCGCGCACCGGGCTGCTGGCCCTCGAGCGTTCCGGGATCGGCCCCGGGGCGCTCACCCCGATCGAGATCCTGACGCCGCAGGCCGGTGCCTCACGGGTGGTCGCGGCCGTCGGTGGTGTGGGGGGCGTGCACGGGGCGGTCGCGCCGGTCAGCCCGGCCTGGCAGCGCGCCGGCACGGCCGTCGTGGACGCGTTCCCAATTGCCGATGCCTCCTCGAACGCCGGTCTGAACGCGATTGATCGCGCCCGCGGCGCTGCCCATGCCACTGGTGTGGGCGCCCGCGTGGGCGGGATCGGGGCCGAGAACGAGGACTTCGTCTCCGCCATCTACGGGAGCTTCCCGTTGATGATCGCGCTCATTGCGGTGCTGACCTTCCTGCTCCTGGCCCGAGCCTTCCGCTCGTTGCTGCTGCCGCTCAAGGCGGTCGTGCTCAACGTCGTCAGCGTGGCCGCCGCCTGGGGGGTGATCACGCTGGTCTGGCAGCAGGGTCACGGCTCGAACGCAATCTTCGGGATCGCCGCCACGCACTCGGTCAGCGCCTGGATCCCGCTGATGGTGTTCGCGTTCCTGTTCGGGCTCTCGATGGACTACGAGGTCTTCATCCTCTCCCGCATGCGCGAGGAATACGACCGCAGCGGGTCGACCAACACCGCCGTGATCCGGGGCATCGGCCGCACCGGACGGCTGGTGACCAGCGCGGCGCTGATCCTGTTCCTGGCCTTCGTCTCCATGGCCTCGGGGCCGGACACCGACATCAAGGTCTTCGCCACCGGCCTGGCCGCGGGGATCCTGCTCGATGCGACGGTGATCCGCGCCCTGCTCGTGCCCGCGGTGGTCTCACTGTTCGGCCGCTGGAACTGGTGGTTGCCCGAGCGCCCCGCCCGGCTGCTGCGCGTGGAGCCGTCACTGCCTGCGCGCGCGGTCGCCGAGGGCGCGTCACCATAGGACGGATGACGCTTCACCCGCTCGCGCAGCAGTTCGCCTCGGTGGCGGCGGAGTACGAGCGGGGCGTCCGGACTACGAGCCGGCGGTGGTCGGCGCGCTGACCGCGGAGCTCGGGGTAGACCCGGGGGTTCGATCCTTGACCTGGCCGCCGGAACGGGCAAGCTGACCCGGGCTCTGCTCGCCGGCGGCTTCGACGTCATCGCGGTCGAGCCGCAGGAGGCCCTGCGGGCCATGCTCGCTGAGCGGGTCGGCTCCGACGGCGTGCGGGACGGAGTGGCGGAGGCGATTCCCCTGCCCGATGCCTCGGTGCAGGCGGTCACGGTCGCCGATGCCTTTCACTGGTTCGATCGCCCGCGCGCCCTGGACGAGATCCGGCGCGTGCTGCGTCCGGGTGGCGGCCTGGCCCTGCTCAACACCATGCCCGACTGGCGCGAAGCGAGCTGGGCTGACGAGCTCGCAGCGCTGGTGATGGCCAGCCGGCCCGAACACCCGAACTTCGACGGTCCGCCGTGGCAGGACTTCGTCTCCGCCGCTGAGGGTTGGGGCGAGCCGTGGGCGATACGCGTCACCACCTACCCCCGGGCCGATACCGGGCGGATCCTTGACCACCTGGCCTCGATGAGCTGGATCGCGGGCCAGCCGGTGCAGGAGCGGGCGCGCACCCTGGCCCGCATGCGCGAGCTCCTCTCTACCGGGGAGACCCCTGAGCGCCTGGCGCTCCACGTCGACATCGGGCTGGCCAGACTGGTGCAGTGATGTGGCGAGCCGCGCGCATGCGCGCGGCTCCGGTCGGCGCATGCGCCGACCGGGTGGGGGCGCATGCGCCCCCACCTAGACCGGGGTGGTGTAGGCCCCGCTGATTCCGCCGTCGACCAGGAACTCGGTCGCGTTCACGTAGCTGGATTCGTCGCTGGCCAGGAACAGCACCGCGTTGGCGATCTCCTCCGCGCGGCCGAAGCGGCCCATGGGCACGTGGACCATGCGCCGGGCCGCCTGGACCGGGTCCGACGCGTAGAGCTCGCGGAGCAGGGGCGTGTCGATCGGGCCGGGGCAGAGTGCGTTGACCCGCACTCCGCGGCTGGCGAACTCGACCCCCAACTCCCGCGACAGGGCGAGCACGCCGCCCTTGGACGCGGTGTAGGCGATCTGCGAGGTGGCCGAGCCCATCACGGCGACAAACGAGGCCGTGTTGATGATCGAGCCACCGCCGGAGTCGAGCAGGTGCGGGATGCCGTGCTTGCAGCAGAAGAACACGCTGCGCAGATTGGTGGCCTGCACGCGCTCCCAGACCTCGAGCTCGGTCTGCAGTACCGAGGCGTCCTCGGGCGGGGAGATTCCGGCATTGTTGAACAGCACATCGATCCGGCCCAGCTCGTCGCGCACGCGCGTGTAGAGCGCTGCGACCGCGGTTTCGTCGGTCAGGTCCGCGACCAGCGAGAGTTCGCCGACATCGTGGGCGAGCACGTCCACGCCCACCACCCGCGCGCCCTCGCGAGCGAACACGGCCGCGGTGGCGCCGCCGATCCCGCCGGCCGCCCCGGTGACCACGCATACCTTGCCCTCGAGTCTCATGGCGCGGTGGCGTAGAAGATCGACTTGACCTCGGTGTAGGCATCCAGCGCGTGCGGACCGAGCTCGCGTCCGTAGCCGGACTGCTTGAAGCCGCCGAACGGTGTGGACACACGCACCGAGGTGTTGGAGTTGATCGACAGGACCCCAACCTCCAGGGCCCGTGCCACCCGCAGCGCGCGCCCCCCGTCGCCCGACCAGATCGAGCCCGAGAGCCCGTAGATGGTGTCGTTGGCCAAGCGGATCGCCTCCTGCTCGTCATCGAACGGGATCACCACGGCGACCGGGCCGAAGATCTCCTCGCGGGCCGCTCGGGCGCCCGGATCCACGGGGCAGAGCACCGTGGGGGCAAACCAGAAACCGGGACCCTCCGGGGCGCTCCCCCGGATGGCCACGGACTGGCCATCCTCCAAGTAGCTGGACACCGACGCCCGCTGATCGGCCGAGATCAGAGGCCCCATCTCGGTGGCCTCATCCAGCGGATCGCCGACCCGGATCCCGGTCACCGCGGACTCGAGGTGGCCCATGAATTCATCCAGGACAGAGGACTGGACCAGGATCCGCGAACGAGCACAGCAATCCTGACCGGCGTTGCCGAACACGGCGCCGGGCGCCGCCGCCGCGGCCGCCTCCAGATCGGCGTCGGCGAACACGATGTTGGGTGACTTGCCCCCCAGCTCAAGGGTCACCCGCTTGATCGTGGCCGCAGCGCCGGCGGCGATTCCGCGGCCCACCTCGGTCGAGCCGGTGAACGCGATCTTGGCCACATCCGGGTGCTCGACGAGCCGCCGGCCACAACTCGAACCGGGTCCGACGACGACGTTGAGAACCCCCTCCGGCAGTCCTGCCTCGACCGCGATCTGCTCGAAGCGCAGCGCGCTGAGCGGGGTCAGCTCGGCCGGCTTGAGCACGACGGTGTTGCCCGCCGCCAGGGCCGGCCCGAGCTTCCAGCCGGCGATGACCAGCGGGAAGTTCCAGGGCACGATCAGCCCCACCACCCCGAGCGGCTCACGGACCGTGAACGCCTGACCGCCGCCGACCGGGATCGAGTCGCCCAGCAGCCGTTCGGGCGCTCCGGCGTAGTAACCGAGGGTCTCGGCCACCATGTCCATCTCGCCCCGGGCGTCCCCGATCGGCTTTCCGGCGTTGCGGGCCTCGATCACCGCCAGCTCCTCGCGGTGCTCGGCCACCGCGTCGGCGAGACGGCGCAGCAGCCGCGCCCGGTCGGCGGGGGCCAGCGCCCGCCAGGCCGGATACGCCGCCTTGGCCCGGGCCACGGCCGCGTCGACGTCAGCGATATCGGCGCGCGGGACCGCCTCGAGCACCGCCTCCGTGGCGGGCTCGAGGACCTCCAACGTGGCAGCGTTCACCGCCCGGACCTGGGTCTGTCAGGCAAGCCCGGGCTCCGCCTCGGGGTTCTTGATCGTCACCCCGTCGTCGGCGAACTCGATCGTCCGCACCGGTCCGGTGAAGGTGCGCCGAGCTGAGACCAGGTACCAGATCGTCACCGCCGCCATCAACCCGATGGTCACGATCGGGGCGTAGTTGACCAGGTTCCAGCTGAAGCCGGTCTTGAAGTACACCCCACCCGGATTGTTGACCGGCAGGCAGAAGATGATCACGCACAACCCCACCCAGATGAAGGCGATCGGGTTGATCCATCGGTAGTGGCGCCCGAGCGTCCAGGGCCCGGGCGAGAACGAGTCCTTCAGTCGCCAGCGCAGGAACACCGGGATCGTGTAGGCGATGTACAGGCCGATGACGGAGATCGAGACCACGGCGAAGAAGGCCACCGGGATCCCGGCCGCGTTGGGGAAGTACGCCGGGATGGTGATGATCAGCGCCATCACGCATACGAACAGCACCGCGTAGGTCGGTGTGCCGTTGGAGCCCACCCGGCGCCACAGGTTGTGACCGGGGATGGCGCCGTCTCGCGAGAAGGCGAAGGTCATCCGCGACGCGCTGGTAACGCAGGCCATGCCGCAGAACAGCTGACCGATGGTGGAGATCAGGATGACCGCCTTGGCCGCCGACGAGCTGAGCGCGCTGGTGATGATGGACAGGGCGGGGAAGCCGGCCGCGCTGATCGTCTTGATGTCCTTCTGCTGGACGGCAAAGGTCAGGGCCAGCAGCAGGACCCAGCCGATGAGCGCCGAGTAGGCCACCGATCGCCACACTCCGCGGGCGGCCGACATCGAGGCCCCGTGGGTCTCCTCCGAGACGTGGGCCGAGGCGTCGTAACCGGTGATCGTGTACATCGTCAGCAGGAACCCGAGCGGCAGCACGTAGAACCAGTACATGCTGTGGTTGAACTGGCCGAAGGCGCGGCCGGTGAACACATAGGAGAGGCTGGCGTGGTGGCTGGGCACCGCGACCAGGAGGATCACGATGACGGCCACGCCGGCCACGTGCCACCAGACCGAGATGCCGTTGAAGATCGAAACCAGGTGGCCGGAGAAGACGTTGATCAGGCCGTGGATGAGCAGAATGATCGCGAACAGCGCGAACACCACGTGCGCGTTGTAGTGCAGGTTGGTCGAGGTGAAGTCGAAGATGAAATGCAGGCCGTAGAGGCTGAGCAGGAACTGCAGGAAGCTGGCGGCAGCAAAGTCGACCGACGCGACCACGGCCACGAGTCCGATCAGGTTGAACCAGCCGGTGAACCAACCCCAGCCGGGGCCGCCCAGGCGCGAGGCCCAGAAGTAGATCCCGCCGGCGGTGGGGAAGGCCGAGGCCAGCTCGGACATCGACACGGCCACGCACAGGATGAGCAGGCTGATCACCGGCCAGCCGATCGAGATGGCCACCGGGCCACCGTTGTTGAACGCCTGGCCGTAGCCCGTGAAGCAGCCGGCCAGCACGGAGATGATCGAAAACGAGATGGCGAAATTGGAGAAGCTGCTCCAGCCGCGCTTGAGCTCCTGCTTGTAGCCGAGATCGGCGAGCTCTCGTTCGTCGCCAGTCAACGCCTCAGTGGTCATTCGGTGGTCCCTCCTGGAAAAGGTCTGGCTGTCGGGCCTTCAGTGGCGGCAAACATATGTCGGGTGCCGGGTGGCGTCAAGTGACATTTGTCCCATTCGCACTATCCGCGGGGTGGGTGCTCAGCCTGGCGGGAGCAGTCCGGCCAGGATGTGCTCGGTCCCGCGCAGGTGCTCGGCCATCACGCGAGCGGCTTCGGCCTCGTCGCCGCGCCGGACCGCCGCCAGCAGCCGCCGGTGCTGGGCGTTTGAGGAGGCGATCACCTCCGGGGGGTGGGCGATGAAGGCGATGAGCCCGCTCATCACGCCCTGGGTCTCGGTCATGGCCGTGACCAGGCGTGCGCTCCCGGTGGCCTCGGCCAGCCCCACATGCAGCCGGATGTCGGCCTGGCGCTGGGCGGGAAAATCATCCAGCAGGCCGTCGATCTCGACCACGATGCGATCCAGCGCATCGACCAACTCGGGCTGGGCGCGTTCGGCGGCGAGCACGGCAATGCCCACCTCGACGGCCATCCGCTCGTCGCACACCTCCCGCCAGTGGGCCAGAAGCTCGGGCGATGCCGGCGGCGTGGGGGGCGGTGGATCAGCCACGAAGGTGCCGCCGCCCCGGCCGCGCAGCGCATGCAGATGACCGCTCTGGCCCAGGGCGACCAGAGCCTGGCGCAGCGTCGAGCGCGCGATCCCGAGCATCGCGCACAGCTCCCGCTCGGCGGGCAGCCGGGACCCGGCGGGCAGCAGACCGAGTTTGATGGCCGTACCCAGGCGCTCCACCGTCTCCTCGAAGGCGGTCTGCGAGCGCACGGGGGCGAACACGGCGTCCAGCGAGCGGGCCGGCTCTGACCGCGAGCCAGGCCGCCCGGGCACTCACAGCCGTTCGAACCCTCGGAAGCGCTCCCAGTCGGTGACCGCCGAATCGAATGCGGCCAGTTCCACATCCGCGGCATGGACGTAGTGGTCGACCACCTCGTCGCCGAACGCGCTGCGGGCCACGGCGCTGGCTGCGAACAGGTCCCGGGCCGCGCGCAGCGTGGTGGGCAGGCGCGGCTTGTCGGCGGCCAGATACGCGTTGCCCACATAGGCGGGCTCCAGCTCGAGCTCGTTTTCCACCCCGTACAGCCCCGCGGCGATGAGCCCGCTGAGGGCCAGATACGGGTTCAGGTCCGAACCGCCGGCGCGGTTCTCGAACCGCTTGCCCGCGCCGTGGCCGACCACCCGCAGGGCACAGGTCCGGTTGTCGTCGGCCCAGGCCACGGCCGTGGGGGCAAAGGAGCCCGCCACATAGCGCTTGTAGGAGTTGACGTTGGGAGCCTGGAGCAGGGTGAGCTCCCGCAGACAGGCCAGCTGCCCGGCCAGAAACGACCGGAACAAACCGTCATCGCGGGCGAACAGCATGCCCTCCCCGTCGGCCAGCGAGAAGTGGATGTGGCACGAGCTGCCCTCGCGCTCGTTGAACTTGGCCATGAAGCTGATCGCCATCCCCTCCTGGGCGGCGATCTCCTTGGCTGCGTTCTTGTAGATCGAGTGCTCGTCGGCGGTCTGCAGGGCATCGGCGAAGCGGAAGTTGATCTCGTGCTGGCCGAGGTTGCATTCGCCCTTGGAGTTCTCGACCTCCAGACCGGCCCCCTGCATGCAGTTGCGGATCCGGCGGATCAGGGGCTCCACCCGGGCCGTGCCCAGCAGCGAGTAGTCGACGTTGTACAGATTGCCCGGCTCGAGATCGCGGTAGGCCTTGCGCCACGCGTCCTCGTAGGTGTCGCGGAACACCAGCAGCTCGAGCTCGGTGCTGGCGTTGGCGCTCCAGCCGCGCTCGGCCAGCCGCTCGAGCTGGCCACGCAGGATCTGCCGGGGTGAGGCCGCGACGTCCCGCCCGTCCTCCCAGACGAGGTCGCACAGGCACATCGCCGTCGCCGGCTGCCAGGTGACCGGACGGAGCGTCGCCAGGTCGGGTCGCATGGAGAAATCGCCGTAGCCGCGCTCCCAGGAGGCCATCTCGTAGCCCTCGACCGGCGTCATGTCAACGTCCACCGCGAGCAGGTAGTTACACCCCTCAGCCCCGTTCTCGGCCACCTCCTCGAGGAAGTGGCGGGCGGTCAGGCGCTTGCCCTGCAGGCGGCCCTGCATGTCGGTCAGGGCGAGCAGGACGGTGTCGACTTCGCCGGCCTGAACCTGGGCGCGCAGCTCCTCCAGGTTCATCGCTGCGCTCGACAGGACTCCACGCGGGCGAAGGTATAGGAACCGCGCCTTAAACGCTAGGGTCCGCTGCGGATGGCCGATCTGGGGGAGATCGTGGGACTGGTCGAGCGGGCCTTGGGCCCGGCTGCCGGCGAACCCGTCCGTCTGGCCGGAGGGATCACCAACCGAAACTTCCGCATCCGCTTCGGGGGTCAGGACTGCGTGCTGCGGGTGACCGGCAAGGACACCGAGCTGCTGGGCATCGACCGGGGTTCCGAGCGGGCGGCCGCCGATCAGGCGGCGGCCCTGGGCATCGGTCCGGCCGTCCTCGACGTGGGCCCCGGTTACCTGGTCACCGAGTACGTCGAATGCGCACCGGCCACCCCCGCGGCCTTGCGCGCCGCGCCCGAGGCGATCGCGCGGGCCCTGCGGGCGTTTCACGACTCGGGCCTGCGGCTGGCCAACCGCTTCTGGGTTCCGGAGCTCCTGGACCAGTACGCGAGGATCATCCGGGCTCGCGGTCAGAGCCTGCCCGACCAGTACACCCTGGCCAATTCCCTGGCCCGGCGCATTGCCGCGGTCCTGCCGCTCCGCGATGCCGTGCCCTGCCACGATGACCTCCTGGCCGCCAACGTGCTGGTGCCCGGCGACGGTGACCGGTTGACCGCCAACGTGCTGGTGCCCAGCGGCGGTGACCGGTTGACCGCCAACGTGCTGGTGCCCAGCGGCTCGGTCGACCACGTCATGCTGGTCGATTGGGAGTACGCCGGCATGGGCCACCGCCTGTTCGATCTCGGCAATCTGGCCGTCAACAACGAGTTCGATAGCGCCGCCGAAGACCGGCTGCTGACCGCCTACTTCGGTGAGCAGCCCGGCCCAGGACGGCATGCGGCGCTGGCCCTGATGCGGATCATGTCCGACGCTCGGGAGGCCGCCTGGGGGGTGGTCCAGTCGGCCATCTCCGACCTGCGCTTCGACTTCACCAGTTACGGCGCGCGCCATTTTGCCCGGCTGGAGCAGGCGGCCGCGGACTCACAATTCGAAACCTGGCTGGCCGATGCCGCGGGCTCGTAACCTCCCCGCCCGCGCGCGGGTGGTGATCATCGGCGGTGGCGTCGGCGGCGCCTCGATCGCCTTCCATCTCGCCGAGCGCGGTGAGCGCGACGTCGTCCTGCTCGACCGCAATGAGCTGACCAGCGGATCCACCTTTCATTCCGCGGGCCTGGTCGGGCAGCTGCGCGGGAGCGTCTCGCTGACCCGGATGATGATGGACTCGGTGGAGCTCTACCGGCAGCTGGACTGCGGCTGGGTCGAGTGCGGCGGGATCCGCCTGGCCTGTACCGAGGAGCGCGAACAGGAGGCGCTGCGCCAGGTCGCCTGGTCGCGGACCTTCGGGCTGCCGCTGGAGCTGATCGGGCCCGAGGAGGCGCGCGAGCTGTTCCCGCTGATGGTCACTGACGGCGTGCGCTGCGCCTCGTATCTGCCCACCGATGGCTACCTGGATCCCTCCCTGCTCACCTACGCCCTGATCGACGGCGCTCGGGAGGGCGGCGCTCAGGTGTTCACCCACACCCGCGTGGAGGAGATCCTGGTTCGCGACGGGCGGGTGCGCGGTGTGCGGACGCAGTGGGGCGAGATCGAGGCCGAGGTGGTGGTCAACGCCGGCGGGATGTATGCGGCGCAGATCGGTCGCCTGGCCGGGGTGCGGGTTCCGGTCGTCCCCTTCGCCCATGAATACCTGGTCACCCAGCCGTTCCGCGACCGGGGGGTGGGCGGGGACATCACCCATCTGCCCACCCTGCGCGATCCCGACCTGCTGATCTACTACCGCGAGGAGGGCGGTGGCCTGGTCATGGGGGGCTACGAGCGCCAGAGCGCGCCGTGGTCGCTGGACGAGCACCTCGTCGACCGCATACCGGCCGACTTCAACGGCCGCCTGCTCGAGGAGGACTGGCCGCGGTTTGAGGAGATCGCCGCCAACAGCTCCCGCCGCGTTCCGGTCATGGAGGAGGCCAAGGTCACGCGGCTCATCAACGGGCCGGAGGCCTTCACACCCGACAACGAGTTCTGCCTCGGCGAGACCGAGGTCCGCGGCTTCTTCGTCGCCGCCGGCTTCTGCGCTCATGGACTGGCCGGGGCCGGCGGGATGGGCAAGCTGATGGCTGACTGGATCCTGACCGGAGAACCCGGCCTCGACGTGTGGGCGATGGACATACGGCGCTTCGGCGCGCAGTATCGCTCGCCGCGTTACACGCTGGCCCGGGCGCGCGAGGTCTATGAGACCTACTACGACATCAAGTACCCCGGCCACGAGCGCCAGGCCGGTCGACCGCTGCGGCTCTCGAGCGCCTATGGCTGGCATCGCCAGCACGGGGCCGCATTCGGTGAGAAGTCGGGTTGGGAGCGCGTCAACTGGTACGAGGAGAACGCGGCCGCCGGTGACGAGAGCCTGCGCCCGCGAGGCTGGGCGGGCATGCACTGGTCCCCGGCCATCGGGGCCGAGGCCATCGCCACCCGCGAGCGAGCGGGACTGTTCGATGAGTCCTCGTTCGCCAAGCTCGAACTGAGCGGTCCGGGGGCGGCGGAGTTGCTCGAGCGGCTGTGCGATAACCGGGTGGCGCGCGAGGTGGGACGCATCACCTATACCCAGATGCTCAATCGCCGCGGCGGGATCGAGTGCGACTTCACGGTCACGCGGGTGGCGCCCGAGCTGTTCTCGATCGTCACCGGCACCGCCTTCGGAGCGCACGACGCGGGGTGGATCCGCAGTCACCTGCCCGAGGACGGCTCAGTCGTGCTGACTGATGTCACCTCGCGTTGGGCCTGCTTCGCGCTGTGGGGGCCTCGAGCCCAGGACATCCTCGCTCCCCTGACCCCCGATCCGCTCGACTTTGGGTATATGACCATGCGCGAGCTGGCCGTCGGTGACGTGCCGGTCCGCGCTCTGCGGGTCACGTTCGTTGGCGAGCGGGGCTGGGAGCTCTACTGCCCGACTGAATACGGCGCCGGGCTGTGGGCGGCTCTGTGGGAGGCCGGCCAGCCCCACGGGCTTATGGCCGGCGGTTACCGGGCCATCGACGCGCTGCGGCTGGAGAAGGGCTACCGGGTTTGGGCCGCCGACATCACCCCCGATGACTCCCCGCTGGAGGCCGGGCTCGAGTTCAGTGTGCGCCGCGACAAGGCCTTCATCGGCTCAGACGCCCTGACCGAGCCGGAGCGCCGGTTGCGCTGCGTGGTCCTCGACGATCCTCGCTCAGTGGCCCTGGGCAACGAGCCCGTTCGCGTCGGCGGCGCGGTCCGTGGTCGGGTCACCAGTGGCGGTTACGGATATGCCGTGCAGCGGTCCATCGCCTACGCCTACCTGCCCGCCGAGGTGCCGGAGGGCGAGTCGGTGGAGGTGGACATCTTCGGTCGCTGGGTGCCGGGACGGGTGAGTTCCGAGCCTCTGTTTGACCCCGCTGGTGAGCGTCTGCGCTCCGCTGGGTGAGGGCGCGCCCGCCGGGCGTCGGTCGGCGTCTGGGCGGCGGCGGCGGGGTCCGCATCCGGTCCGGATTCAGGTGACAAGTAGCGGGGATCACGGTAGGATCCCCGCCTCGTGACTTGGGGATTCATCTGGCTCATGCTCGCCCTGAAGTTGCCCCTGGCGGCGTTGATCTACATCGTCTGGTGGGCGATCAAGCAGGAGCCCGAGGACAGTGCTCCCGACGACGATGGCGGCATCAAGCGCCAGCACCGTCCCCATCCCCCGCAGCCGTTCCCGCGCCGCCCGCGCCGCGGCCCGCATGGCGATCCCGCCCCGTCTCCGCCCGCCCGGGTGCGCACCACGCGCGCCCGTGCCCGCTCCTTCGGGCACTGAGCCGGGCTGCGGCGCCGGGTTCGCGGCCCCGGTAGGCGCGTCGTTCGCGCCCGGGCCGGCCTCCGGGCGCCTGACCTCCGCGTCCGCTGGCAGACTAGGGCGGCAATGAGTGACACCAATGCTTCGGCGGTTCTCTCCGATGGCACCATCACGCGGTTTGTCCAGGAGGGCCGGATCTCAATCGAGCCCTGGGATCCGGGCCTGGTTCAGCCGGCCAGCGTCGATCTACGGCTCGGCGACTCCTTCCGCGTCTTCCACAACCACCGCACCTCGGCCATCGACCTGCGCTGCCCGCCCGAGAACCTGACCGAGGAGGTCGTGGTTCCCGAGGGCGAGTCGTTCGTGATCCATCCCGGAGAGTTTTGCCTGGGCCGCACGCTCGAATGGGTCGAGTTGGGCGATGACATCGTGGCCCGGATCGAGGGCAAGTCGAGCCTCGGCCGCCTGGGCCTGATCGTGCACGCCACCGCCGGCTTCTGCGATCCGGGCTGGAAGGGGACACTGACGCTCGAGCTCAACAACCTGACCCGCGTCCCGATCAAGCTCTATCCGGGGCTCGAGATCGCGCAGCTCTCGTTCATGATGCTCGACCGCCCCGCCCTGCGGCCCTACGGCAGCCCGGACCTGGGCAGCCACTATCAGGGCCAGCGGGCGGCTACCGCCAGCCGCTACCGAGCTGACCCGCGCGAGGGAGGCCAGACGGTTCCCGACGCCAGCAAAATCAGGTAGGGTCGCGGCCCATGTTGAGCGTCATCTTCGCCGCCACTGAGCCCTCGAAGGTGCCCTTCTACATCGCCGGCTCGGTCCTCACCGTTTGGGCGGTGGTACTGGCCGGGATGGGGCTGACTCAGCCGGCCTTTCCGGGCGCCCAGCGCGGCGCGCGGGGAGTGATGACGATCAGCGGGGTGCTGATCGTGGTCACCATCCTGGCCGCCATCCTCACCGACCCGTAGGCCTGCCGGGCGCGCGCTGCGCCGCCTTCGCCGCCTGGCCAAATCACTCAAGTAGAAATCGCGACCGCTGCGGTCACTTTTTCTACTTGAGTCGCGCACGACCCGGACGAGGCCACGGCCCCGGGCCCGGTCTGCCCGCTGCGGGCGTACCCCACGAACTCCTCGGGTATTACAGTTTCCAGTGGGTCTCGTGCTCGCCTCTGAAGGGCAGCAAGGCCCGCCCCGACCACTGTGCTTTGCGAAGGAGTGCTTTTGACGACTGAGACTCAGCAAACATCGGATGGGGGCGGCGTAGCGACGTCGGGAGACAGCCTCACCGTCACCGATAACCGGACCGGTAAGCAGTACGAGATCCCGATCGAGGACAACACGATCCGGGCCACCGAGCTGCGCAACATCAAGACTCATGAGGACGACTTCGGCCTCATGACCTACGACCCGGCGTTTATGGCCACCGCCTCGTGCCGTTCGGCCATCACCTTCATCGACGGCGAGAAGGGCGTTCTCGAGTATCGGGGTTATCCGATCGAGCAACTGGCCGAGAAGTCCACCTATCTCGAGGTCGCCTACCTGCTCATCCACGGTGAGCTGCCCAACCAGAAGCAGCTCGAGGATTGGGATCAGGAGATCACCATCCACACGTTCGTGCACGAGAACATCAAAGAATTCATGCAGGGCTTCCGCTACGACGCCCACCCGATGGGCATGCTCCTGGCCGCGACCGGGGCCCTGTCGACCTTCTATCCGGAGGCCGTGGCGATCAAGGACGAGGAGGTCCGGTACCTGCAGATCATCCGCCTGCTGGCCAAGATGCCGACGCTGGCCGCGTTCGCCTACCGGCACAACCGCGGGATGCCCTACGTCTACCCCGACAACGATCTCTCTTACCCGGGCAACTTCCTGTCGATGATCTACAAGGTGGCCGAGCTCAAATACGAGCCCGACCCCCGTCTCGAGCGTGCCCTCGACGTGCTCTTCATCCTGCATGCCGACCACGAGCAGAACTGTTCGACCAGCGCCGTGCGCGGCGTCGGCTCTTCCCAGGTCGACCCATACTCAGCGGTTGCCGCCGGTGTCGCCGCGCTCTATGGACCGCTGCACGGGGGCGCCAACGAGGCGGTGCTGCGCATGCTGCGCCGGATCGAGCGCAAGGAGAACATCGCCGACTTCATGCAGGGTGTGAAGGACGGCGATGAGAAGCTCATGGGCTTCGGCCACCGCGTGTACAAGAACTTCGACCCGCGGGCCAAGATCATCAAGAAGGCGGTCGAGGACGTGTTCGAGGTCACGGGCAAGAATCCGCTGCTCGAGATCGCCACCGAGGTGGAGAAGATCGCCCTCGAGGACGATTACTTCGTCTCGCGCAAGCTCTATCCCAACGTGGACTTCTACTCGGGCCTGATCTACGAGGCGCTGGGCATGCCGGTGGAGATGTTCCCGGTCCTGTTCGCCATCGGGCGGACGAGCGGCTGGATCGCCCAGTGGCTGGAGATGATCGACGACCCGGAGCAGAAGATCGCCCGCCCCCGGCAGATCTATACGGGCGAGCGTGGACTGGATTACGTGCCCCTGGAGTCGCGACACTAGCTCGACGGTCCCGGCCCGGCCGCCGCGGCGGTCGGGCGGGGTGCCGGGCGGCCGCGGGCCGTGTGACGCGAGCCACAGTACGAACGCACGTTCGGTACTACCGTGCATGCGTGTCGCGCTACGTTCTCAACGACCATCGAGTGGTCGACATCCGGCCGATCCGCTCGGATGACGGCCAGCGTCTGCAGGCCTACCACCTGGGTCTGTCCGACGAGTCGCGCTACCGCCGCTTCCTGAGCACGAAGCCCCGCCTCAGCGCCGCCGACGCCCGGTATCTGGTCAACATCGACGGCTCTGACCATTTCGCGCTGGTCGCCACTTCCCCGGAGGGGGGTCAGGGCACAGGGTCGATCGTCGCCGTGGCCCGCTTCATCCGTCTGGCCGAGCGCCACGACACGGCCGAGTTCGCGATCGTCGTCGGGGATGATTTTCACCGTCAGGGTCTGGCCGGCGAGCTGATGCTGCGGCTGGCCGTGGCGGCACGCGAGCGGGGCATCCAGCGCTTCCGGGCCACGATGCTGGCCGACAACGTGGCCATCCGCCGGATCATGCAGCACCTGGCCGCAGGGCCGGTGGCACTTCTCGAGCGCGGCGCCGTGATCGAGCTCGAGATCGAGCTCGATGACCAGATCCTGGCTGACGCGGCCTGAGTCTGGCCCGCCGTCCCGGAAGACCGATGTGACGGTGAGCCGCCTCCTGGCATGATCCGCGCGTGAGTGCCCGCTGGAAGCTGACCGTCCGCGTCCGGAGCCCGCGTCGAGCGCGCCACCTTTTCCGAGCTGCCCGATGCGCTGGCCCGCCTCGAGGCGCGGGCGCGCGAGCTGGCGCAGACAGCACCGCGCCGGGCGCTGGATACCAAGCTCAAGCGCTTCGAGCCGGTGCAGCAGGTCGTGGCCCGGCTGGAGCTGGCCGGTCCCGAACGGCTCGTGTCCTCCGTGCGGGCTGGCCTGGACGTGCGCGGAGACGGCTCGGTCGAGGCTTATCGCGGACGGGTTCGGCGGCGGCCGATCACGCCCGAGCGGGGCGAGACGCCATACGCGGCGCTATCCCGCGAGCTCACCTGATCCGTCCCGAGGCGCGAGCTAGAGAACCAGCGTGGCCCCGTGGTGACGCAGCCAACCGCTCAGAGCGCGGTAGTCCGGGCAGCGGCTGGCCAGCAGCGACCAGAACCGCGGCGAGTGATCCATGATCTCCAGGTGGCACACCTCGTGCCAGATCACGTAGTCGAGCACCGGCTCGGGGCCCAGCAGCAGACGCCAGTTAAAGCTCATCGTGCCGGTCTTCGAGCAGCTGGCCCAGCGGGTGCGCTGGCCGCGGATGCTCAGCCGTTCATACGTGGAGCCGGCCTGGGCGCAGGCCGCGTCCAGGCGGGGGGCGATCTCGTTCTGGGCGGCGCGCCGGTACCAGCGCTCGAGCGCCGGTCCGCGCTCGGCGCCACCGGGGGTCAGCAGCACCTCCCCGCGGCGGTGAACGCGGGTCCGGCCGGGCTCGGATTGGAGGAGAAGTCGTGTGTCCAGGTAGGGCACCGTGTTGCCGCGCGCGGCCACCGCCGCCCGGGCCCGGTCCACCTCGCGCAGGCGCCGTTCGATCCATGGTCCCAGCTCACGAACTGCCGCCGCCGCCGCTCGCTCGGGCGCGCGGCGGGGCAGCACGACCTCCACGCCCCGATCGGGTTCGACGGTGACCCGTACCCGGCGGGCGCGCTCCGAGCGTCGGATTCGATAACTGATCTCGTCCACGAATCAGGAGAGTACGGTCAGGCTCCGACATGCCGTCCTTCCCGCCTTTGGACACGCCACTGGCCAGCGATCGGGCCCAGCTGCGCTTCGAAGCCGAGCGCGACATCCCGGAGGTGCTGATCGCCCACCAGGAAGACCCGGAGTTGTTCGTGCGGCTGGGCCTGGAGCGACCGCCCAGCGGGGCCGAGCTCGGGCGCCGGGTTGAGGAGGCTGAGCAGCGCCGGGCCGACGGCGACGGAGTCCGGTTCACAATTTTGCCTCCCGACGATGACGTGTGCCGCGGGCAGGCCGATGTGCATCGCGTGGATTGGGATCACCTGCGCGCGGAGGCGGGAATCTGGATCGCCATCGAGCACCGTGGTCAGGGGCTGGCTTCAGCGGCGCTGGTCCTGCTCGGGCGGTGGCTGTTCGAGGAGTGCGGGTTGCAGCGTCTGGAGCTGTTCACCGAGCCCGACAACCTGGGCATGCTCGGTGCCGCACGACGCGCCGGGATGACCGAGGAGGGCGTCCTGCGGGCCTACCTCCGCGAGCGCGGCGAGCGTCTCGACGTGGCCGTGCTGTCGCTGCTGCCCGCCGATCTGGGGCCGGCATGAAGGAGTGGCGTGTCACCCTGCCGCCGGGCGTCCGGCCGCCGTTCGAGGTCTACGTCAATGGCGTGCGGCAAGAGCTCGGCCCCGACTACCGGGTCTCGCAGGGTGAGCTGGTCTTCGCGCGCGAGCTGGTGCGCCACAAGCTCGGGCCCCGAGCCTGGCTCCTGGGCTTCTGGGGAATCGGGACCTACAAGCGCAATGACGACGTCGACGTCCGCTATCAGGTGGACGGGCGGCCAACGGTCGCCCACGCGCTGGACATCACTCCGCCGAGTTGAGGCCCCCGGGTCAGGCCTCGAGCCTGCCCACCTCAAGCCCCACCGACAGCGCGGCAGGATCAGACCTCGAGCCTGACCACCTCGCGCCCCACCCACGGACGCAGCAGCTTCAGTGCCGAGAGGATGGCCCGCGTGGCCGGGGAGCGGTTCAGGGTGTAGAAGTGGATCCCCGGCGCACCGCGGGCCAGAAGCTCGGCGCACTGCAGCGTGGCGTAGGACACGCCCAGCTCACGCCCGGCGTCGCTGTCTCCGGCCCGCAGCTCGAGCTGGGTGAGCAGTTCCGGGGGAATCGTCGCGCCGCACATCTGAGTGACCTTCTTGATCTGGGCCACGTTGGTGACCGGCATGATCCCGGGAATGATCGGGACCTCGATCCCGACCGCGCGTGCCTCCTCGACAAAGCGGAAGTAGAGCTCGTTGTCGAAGAACAACTGCGTGATCAAAAACGTCGCGCCGCTGTCCACCTTGCGCTTCAGGTAGTCGAGGTCGTGGGCCAGAGACGGAGCCTCGGTGTGCACCTCGGGGAAGCAGGCGGCGCCCACGGCGAAGTCTGCCGCTGCCGGATCAGCTCGACCAGCTCGGCCGAATAACTCAGCCCCTCCGGGTGCGCGCGCCATTCGGTCTCGCCGCTGGGCGGATCGCCGCGCAGGGCGAGGACGTTCTCGACCCCGGCGGCCTGCGATGTCGTCGAGCACCTTCTCCAGCTCGCGCGGGAGGCGCCAACGCAGGTCAGGTGGGCCATCGCCTCGATGCCCAGCTCCTGCTTGATCCACTTGGTCAGCTTGACCGTCCGGTCCCGGGTCGAGCCGCCGGCCCCGTAGGTGACCGAGACGAAGTCGGGCTCGAACTGCCTCAGGGACTCGAGCGCCGCCCCCAGCACCCGCTCACCGTCATCGGTCTTGGGCGGAAAGAACTCGAACGAGAAGATCGGCTCCTCGGCCCGGGCCAGGATCTCATCGATGCGCATGGCGGAACGGTAGCAACGTTGACACATCTGTGTCAACGTTGGCCCGCGCGAGGCAGCGGCTCAGGCCGCTCGCCAGAGTTCGGTGTCTCCGTCGGGTCTCGCGCCGGGCCTGCCCTCGAAGCTCTAGGTGGTGCAGGTAGCAGAGCGTCTGGGTGAGCAGCCAGTTGCCGTTGTGAAAGCCGATCGGCTCGCCGTAGATGGTGGGGGCGATCTCGAGCGCGGTCTGGGGCTCTGGGCTCAGCGCGGCCAGGGTGGCCTCGATCCGCTCGGCCACCAGGCGGCGGTTGCCCTCGATATGGCCATGGACGTCGACGAACGGTTTGCCGTGGCCCGGACAGGGCCAGGCGCGCGTCGAGGCGGTCCACCCGGTCAAGTGAGGCCAGGAACTCGGCCACCGGGTCGGGCGAATAGCCGAAGTCGAAGAACAGGGAGATCCGGCCCATCACGTGATCGCCGGAGATGAGCAGCCGGCGTTCGGCCTGGAACAGGCAGACGTGGGATGGAGTGTGTCCGGGGGTCTCGTGCACCGTCCAGATCCCCAGGTCGGTTTCGATCTCGACGCCGGGAACCAGGTCGCGGTCGGGCTCGATCGGCCGCGGCGACGCCCGAGGGGATGTCCTTGGTTCGCTCCAGGTAGGCGGCGATCGCCGTCTCGGAAACCCCACTCTGGCGGGCCACCTCAAGACGACGGGCGCGCGCGTCCCCGGGCCGTCTCGTGCTGCGTGTCCCGGTAGCGAGGGTGGATCAGGAACTCGCAGCCGGCACGCTCGCGGATCGGCGCGGCCTGGCCCCAGTGATCGCTGTGGGCGTGCGTGCAGGCCAACAGCCGGACGTGCTCGAGCGCGCAGATTGACCTGGTCCATGGCTCGCTCGAGCTGGGCCATCGAGCCCGGCTCGTGCATGCCGGTGTCGACCAGCACCACTCCGGAGCCGGCGGCGATCGCCCACGCGTTGCCGTGCGGCACCCCGGGCCAGGGCAGCGGCAGGCGCAGGCGCCAGAGCCCGGGTAGGACCCGCTCCCCCCGTCCCAGCTCTCGCGCGCGCGCCATCGGCGCAGACCATATTCGCCGCCACCGAGGCAGGGGTCCACGGCGCCTGCGTAGACTGCCACGCTCCGATGGCCAGCTCGGCTGACATCGCCAAGCGCTACTTCAGCGCGCTCTCCGCGCACGATCTCGATGCCGCCGTGGCCTGCTGGGCGCCGGGCGCGATCGATCGCTTCGTGGGCGGCGAGGAGTTGGTCGCCCCCGAGGGGATCCGCGAGTACTTCGGTCGCCTGTTCGCCGCCTTCCCCGACTTCGGCTTCGAGATCGTCGAGCTGACCAGCGCCCGCGGTCGCACCGCCGTCCGCTGGCGCGTCCGGGCGACGTTCGCCGGCCCCGGTCGCTTTCAGGGCTTCGTGCCCAACGGTGCTCGGATCGACATCGAGGGTTGCGACGTCGTCACGGTCCAGGAAGATCTCATCCGTCGCAACGATGGCCTACCTCGACAGCGGCGACGTCGCCCGCCAGCTCGGCTTCCTGCCGCCGCTCGGCTCGCCGGCCGAGACCCGCCTGACCCGGCTGGCCAATGTCCGAACCAAGATGAGCAATCGCATCCACGGCGGCGAGCCCGAGCGGATCGCCGACGGCGTCTGGCTGCTGCGGGGCGGCTTCCCGGCCAAGATCGATGAACGTCTACTTCATCGAGGACGACGGCGGGGTGACGATGTTCGACGCCGGCATCCAGGCCATGAGCACGGCGGTGATCGCCACCGGGGCCCGGTTCGGCGGCATCAAGCGTGTCGTTCTCGGTCACGCCGACTGCGACCATCGCGGCTCGGCGCCCGCGGTGGACGCTCCGGTCTATTGCCATCCGGCGGAGCAGGTCGCAGCCGAGTCGAATGCGCCGGTCCGCGACTACTGGGACCTGGGCAAACTCGACCCGCACGGGCGCGTCGTGCTGAAGCGGCTGCTTCCGACCTGGGACGGGGGCGCGGTGGCGATCGCCGGCACGGTGCAGGAGGGCGATGACGTGGCCGGCTTCCGGGTCATCGACCTGCCCGGGCACGCTCCCGGCCTGATCGGGCTCTACCGCGAGTCCGACCGGCTGGCCCTGGTCTCCGACTGCTTCTACACGCTCGATCCCCAGACTGGCCGCAAGGACGGCCGCCCGCGTGCCGCACCCCGCGTTCGACGCCGATGTCGAGCACGGCCCGAGCTTCGATCCGCAAGCTGGCTGATCTCGAGCCGGCGGTCGCCTGGGCCGGCCACGCCGACCCGGTCACCGGCGCCAGTGGCCGCCACCTTGCGCCGCGCGGCGACGCCGCGTGTAGCGCCCGCCCGCTGGAGGGACGACCACTAGTGGGCCGCCGCAACCGCCAGCGCGACAAGCTCGCCGCTCCGTCAGCGAGTACCGCGACGCCGAGGGCAACGTCCTGCGCCTGCGGGGCGCGCTCACCGCCGGGGCCCGGCGCGAATACGCCGAGACCCTCGGCGGTGGCCTCAACCGCGAGGATGCCTGGCAGCGCGCGATCGAGCTGCTGTTCGAGCGCCTGGCCGTCGTCCTGGGAGATCGCCGGGCTCGAGCTGACCCGGCAGAAGGAGCTGCTCGGCCGCTACCGGATGGCCACCGCGGAGGAGCGCGAGCTTCGTCCGTGACGCCCTGCGTGAGCACCTGGCCGAGAACTTCCCCGAGCTGCCGGCGCCGTGAGCGCTCGACCCCGACGGCCTTCGCCGCCCTGCTCTGCGACTGGTGCCTGGAGGTGGCCCCCGGTGACCGCGTCCTGGTGGATTCGACCACGCTGGCCGAGCCGCTGGCCGCTGCCCTTCACGCCGCCATCCTCGACCGCGACGCCTGGCCGTTCGTGCGCCTGCCACCACCGGATCTGGGCGGCGACTTCTACCGTCACGCGCGGGAGCGCCACCGCAGTCAGTCTCCGCCGATCGAGTTCGCGTTGCTGGAGGGGTCGATGCGCTCGTGCGGATCGATGCTCCCGCCAACACCAACGAGCTGGCCGACATCGACCCAGCACTGATCGCCGCCGTGGCCGCCGCCCGGGGGGAGTACCGCGAGCGATCCGCTCTCGCGTCGCTGGTGCGGGACCCTGCTGCCCACCCCCGCCCTGGCCCAGCAGGCGGGCATGGCCAGCCGGGAATACGCGGCGTTTGTCAACCGGGCGCTGTTCCTGGACCGACCCGACCCGGTCGCCGCCTGGCGCGAGCTGAGCGCCGGCCAGGCCGGGCTGATCGAGCGCCTGTCCGGAGCCCAGACCATCCGCATCGAGGCCGAGGGGACCGATCTGAGCCTCGAGGTCACCGGCCGGACCTGGATCAACTCCGACGGGCGGCGCAACATGCCCAGTGGCGAGGTGTTCACCGGCCCGCTCGAGCATTCGGCCAACGGGACGATCCGCTTCACCGTGCCCACCGGTCCCCGCGGGGTGACCGTCAGCGGGGTCGAGCTGAGCTTCCGGGACGGCGAGGTCGTGTCGGCCCGCGCGGAGCGCGGTGAGGAATACCTGAAGGCCGCGCTGGCCACCGACGACGGCGCCCGCTTCCTGGGCGAGCTGGGCATCGGCACCAACCGGGGAATCGACCGGGCCACCGGCCACATACTGCTCGACGAGAAGATGGCCGGCACCGTCCACCTGGCCCTGGGTCGCTCCTACCCGGAGAGCGGTGGGACGAACGTCTCGGGCCTGCACTGGGATCTGATCTGCGACCTGCGCGAAGGTGGCCGGCTGACCGCCGACGGCGAGACGGTGTTCGCACCCACCGATGGCATTTCGGCTGAGTGCTTGAAGTAGCGTGAGCGCCGAATGCGCCGCACAAAGATCGTCGCCACCATCGGACCGGCTTCGCGTGACCCCGACATGCTGGCCCGGATGGTCGACGCCGGGCTCGACGTCGCCCGGCTGAACTTCTCCCATGGCACCCGCGAGCTGCACGCCGAGAATGCCGAGCGCGTCCGCACGGCATCACAGCGTGCCGGGCGCCCAGTGGCCATCCTCCAGGATCTGCCCGGACCGAAGCTGCGCATCGGCGCGCTCGAGAATGATGTCGCCGAACTGAAGCCCGGGGAGACCCTCGTCCTGGTCTGCGGGTCGACCGAGGTGGGCAACGAGGAGCGCATGTCCGTGAGCTGGCGCGGGCTGTGCGAGGCGGTTGATCCCGAGGACGTCGTCTACCTCGCCGACGGCGCCATTCGCCTACGGGTCAAGCGGGTGCGGGCCGAGACCGCGGAGATCGACACTCAGGTCGAGATCGGGGGAGCGGTGGCCACCCGCCAGGGCCTGAACATCCCCGGCTCCACCCGGGGCCTGGCCGCGGTACCTCAGGAGGACCTCGACATGCTGCGCTTCGGCGAGTCGATCGGGGTCGACGTGGTCGCGCTGTCCTTTGTGCGCACGGCCGACGACGTGGACTTCGTGCGTCGGCACACCCGCCTGCCGCTGATCGCCAAGATCGAGAAGCCGCAGGCGGTCGAGAACGCGATTGACATCATCCGCGCCGCGGACACCGTGATGGTGGCCCGCGGCGACCTCGGTATCGAGCTGCCGATCGAAACCGTGCCGATGGTCCAGAAGGATCTGCTGCGGATCGCCGGCCAACTGGCCCGCCCGTCGATCACCGCGACCCAGATGCTCGACTCGATGGTCGTCCTCCTCGCGCCCCACCCGGGCCGAGGTGGCCGACGTGGCCAATGCGATCCTCGACGGCACCGATGCGGTGATGCTCTCTCAGGAGACGGCGGTCGGGAACTACCCGGCGGAGGCGGTGGCCATGATGGCCTCGATCGCCGACGCATACCGAGCAGGCACTGCCCTACCGGCGCTGGAACGAGGAGCGCGTCCGCCGCGATGCCCGCGACCCGGCCTACACGATCGCCTACAGCGCCTGCGCCGCCGCCCGCGAACTCGGCCTGGCCGCGCTGGTCGTGCCCACGCTGTCCGGCCGCTCCGCCCGGCTCATCTCTGCCCACCGACCCAACGTCCCCATCTACTGCCTGTCTCCTGGCCGGGAGACGGTGCGGCGCTGCAGCTTCATGTGGGGCGTGCAAGCAGCGTCCATGCGCCGCCATGAGGTAACCGAGGAGCTGATCGCCGACGCCGCCCGCCGGGTGGTCGAACTCGGCTGGGTCAAGCGCGGCGAGCGCGTGGGGATAACCGCTGGGTTGCCCAGTGGCAAACCGGGCACCACGAGCCTCTTCCAGGTGCAAGAGGTTTAGAGAAGTTTTTTCATCCGGGCCGACTCGAGGTGTAGGTTCGTCTCAAGTCAGCGAGCAAAGGGGTGAGAGATGGGAGCGCAGGAGAACCTGGACATAGCCAAGCGCGGCTATGAGGCCTTCACCGCCGGGGACGTTGAGGCGGCGATGGCTGATCTGGCCGATGACATCGTGTGGGTGACCCCAGGGCGCAGTGCGGTCAGCGGGACGGCGCGGGGCAAGCAGGAAGTGGGGGCCAACTGGGCGCAGCTGGGCGAGAAGGGCTTCACCACTTCCCCCCAGCACTGGTTCGCCGACGACGAGCGGGTTGTCGTCCTGACCGAGGTCACGGTGGGCGGACAGAGCTGGGATGCCGCTGACGTGCTCACCTTCAGCGGTGGCAAGGTGGTCCGCTTCCAGACCGCCGGGGATACCGTGCTGCTGGAACAGAGCTTCCCGTCCAGCTGATCAAACCCGGAGCGGCCGTGGCCCGGCGGCGCTCGCCGCCTCAGGCCGCGGCCTGGGCGTAGAACTCGGCTTCTTCGCCCCCGAGCTCGGTGGCCCCGGGCTCGTCGTAGAACCACTCGCGGGCGATGCGGTGGAAATTACCCTGGGCGTGCAGTTGTGAGAGCACCGCGAGGGTCAGCACCTCCATGCGCCGCCCGAAGATGTGATCCGGTGGCGCGGACTCATGGCGCAGGTAGCCGAAGTACTCCGAGCGCGGATCGCTCATGTCGATCAGGACCTGGGTGGCGTACTCGGGGGTCAACTCGATCTCGCGGTCGGAGGTGTACCAAGACGTCGCCGCCCGGAAGTGAGCCAGAACCCGATCGGGGTTGAACTTGTCCGGTTCGCGGAAGAAGCCGACCTCCGTGCCCAGGCGCATGATCGTCTCGGTGTCGCCCTCGATGATGGCCCGGGCCACGTTGATCTCCAGCTGGACCGCGCCCGGCGGCATGCGCTTGAACAGGCCGAAGTCGACAAAGGCCATCCGGCCGTCATCGAGCAGCATCGAGTTCCCCGGATGCGGGTCGCCCGAGAACTGCCCATGGCGGTACAGGCAGCTGAAGTAGAAGCGGAAGATGATCTCCGCGACCCGGTCGCGGTCCTCCTGCGGATAGGACTTCAGCTCCTCGAAGCCGATCCCGTGCACGTACTCGCTGACCATGATCCGCTCGTGGGACAGCGAGGTCACCACCTCGGGGATGACGATGAACGGATGGCCGCGGAAGATGCGGGCCAGGGAGCGCTGATTCTGGGCCTCGAGCTCGTAGTCGAGCTCCTCCTCGATGCGGTCGCGGATCTCCTGGCCGATGGCCTTCGGGTCCATGCCGGGAGCAATGCGCTTGGCCAGCCGGAGGATCAGGCCCAGGTTCTGCATGTCTGACCGCACCGCTGTGGCCACGCCCGGGTACTGCACCTTGACCGCGACCTCTCGCCCGTTGACCAGCCGAGCGCGGTAGACCTGACCGATCGACGCGGCAGCGATGGGCTCCTCGTCGAACTCGTCGAAGACGTCGTTGAGGGGCTCGCCGAGTTCCTCCTCGATCACCTTGCGCATGTCCTTGAACGTGACGGTAGGTGCTGCATCGCGCAGGGCGGCCAGCTTGCTCTGGAACTCCTCCCGGTACTCCTCGGGAACCATGCCCACGTCGAGGAAGGACAGAACCTGGCCGACCTTCATCGCCGCACCCTTCATCGAACCCAGCGCGGCGACGATCTGCTCGGCGGCCTCGACGTGCCGGCGTTCGAGCGCGGCTTCGCGGCCCTCCTTGGTCCGGGTCACGTTGGCCGCTCGCGTACCCGCCTGGCGGATCGCCTGGCCGGCCGCCAGTCCGCCGATCTTCGCGGTCCGGCTCACCCGGGAGGTGGGCATCTTGTTGTCCGGCTTGGACGGCCTGGGCATGCGGCCGCTAACCCCCGGGCCCCACTACGCGGCCCGCTGCACCTGGGATCCGGGGACGATGTCGTCAGCGCCGTCGGGCCAGCGCACCCAGGCCTTGTGACCGCCGTCATAGTCTTCGCCGAGCAGGACGAGGGTCGCCTCATCCCCGAGCGCCTGACACGGCTCGTCCCCTCAGGGTCGGCCCCCCGCCAGATCCGCACGAAGCGGTTTGACTCCAGTTCCTCGGCCACCGTGGTCGGCTCAGTGTGCCCGGGGTGGATACGGGTGCCGCCCGGGAGCTTGAGGAGCTTGTCCATGATCGAGCTCTTCAGGTCGGCATAGGTGGTGTGGCCGGGGGCCCGCACGCCGCCCACCGACCCTCGAAACAGGGTGTCGCCGGTGAACACGTCGCTGCCGTCGATGAGCAAGGAGAGCATCCCCGCGGTGTGGCCCGGAGTGTGGATTGGCTCGATGTGGAGCGCCCCGGACTCGATCGGCTGCCCGGGCTCCATCAGGCCCGTCGCACCTGAGACCAGTTCGCGCTCCAGGGGATGGATGAGGACTGGCACCGCGGGGTAGGCCTCCCGCACCGCGTCGAGATCGGCGACATGGTCATGGTGGTGGTGGGTGAGCAGAACGTGGGTCAGCTCGAGTTGGCCACGGCGCAGGTAATCGAGCAGCGGGGCCACGGGACCGCCGGCATCGATCATCACCGCATGGCCGCCCGGCTCGTCGGCCACCACGTAGGTGTTGGACAGCCAGGGGTCGCTCATGGAGCGTTCCACGATCATGTTCAGAGCGTATCCGGTGGCCCGCGACGGGACTTTCCGGTTTGGGGCCGGGGCCCAGTCGGTAGCCTCTGAGTCAGGCATGAGTCTGATCCACACCTGCTACCGGATCCTCGACATCGAGCGCTCGGTCGACTTCTATACCGCGCTCGGATTTGAGGAGAAGCGCCGGGCCCCCATCCGCGAGGAGGCGGTCAACGTCTTCATGGGCCTGCCCGACGACGGCGACGAGCCCCGGCTCGAGCTGACCCACAACTTCGATCAGACCGAGCCGTACGAGATCGGCACCGGCTACGGGCACATTGCCATCACCACTGCCGACCTCGACCGGACGCTCGCCCAACTGGCCGAGCAGGGGATCGAGCCCGAGAAACCGCCCTACTCGATTCGCGAGGGCGGTAACCGGCTCTGCTTCGTACGCGATCCCGACGGCTATCGGATCGAGCTGATCGAGCGGGGTTAGGACGTCGTGGTCGACAACGCCACCATGGGCAAGATTCTCGAGCGCTTTGCTCAGGGAGTGGCCGCTCATGACCGGGAGAACCCCGATCACAACAGCTGGGGGATCGGCATGGCCCACTTCGATATTGAGCGCCTCGGCCTCGAGGAGGGCGAAGAGATCCTGCCCGGGATCGTCCTCCAGGTCGACGGCGGGGTGAGCGGCAACTTCCGCGTGCTGTGTGACGGTGAGCACGACACCGAGGAGGAGCAGGAAGAGGCCGAGATGCTCGATGCCGTGGCCTCCGAGGAAGTCGGCGAGCCGGTCTACATCGACGCCCCGACGCCGATTCGGCCTCCCTTGTAGCCGGCGAGACCGGCTATACCCCGGGGGCGGGGATCCCGGCCCGCTCGGCCACCCGGCGGGCCAGCCAGCTCACCGTCGGGCATCGCAGTCCGTGCCGTGCCCCGGCCCGGAGCACCGCGCCGGCGATCGGGTCGAGCTCCGGCGCTTGACCGGCGGCGATGTCGCGCTGCATCGAGGAGCCGAGCTCGGCGTGGGCGCTGTCCAGCTCGGCCAGGGTCTCGGCCGGATCCAGCTCGGCGCCCTCGGCGCGGGCCACGGCCACCGTCTCGGCCACCGCACCCTCCAGAGCCGAGCGCCAGCGTGGGTCGGTGCGAATGAAGCCGATCGTCCGGTTGCTGGCGCTGGTGGTCAGGGCCAGGGCGTTGAGCCGGGCCAGCTTCGCCCACAGGACCTGACTCTCGCTGTCCCCGGTCCGGACCTCCAGCCCGGCGGCCTGCAGCGCCGCGGTCAGCAACTGCACTCGTTCCGGCTCGGCGGCCAGGTCGATCCTCGCGCCCGGACTTCGCTGGGCCACCTGGCCCGGTTGCGGACGATCGGACTCGATGCGGATCACTCCGGCGACCACGTTTTGCTCGCCGAACCGGCTGCGCAGCAAGGCCATGTGTTCGACGCCGTTGAGGAGCGGGACGACCAGGTCCGGATCCACCCGGATGCGCTCCAGCGCGCCGGCCAGGCCGGCCGCCTTGGTGGCCACCAGCAGGACATCAACTGGCTCTGACAGCTCGGTCACGGCCCCGGGGTGGGCGGTGAATTCTCTACCCAGCGCCACGCTGCGCACGTGGAGCCCGGTCTGGTTGACCACCTCGGCGGTGTTCTCCCGGGCGACGACGATGACCTCCTGGCCGGCGTGGGCCAGGGCCCCGGCGACGAAGCCGCCCACCCCTCCGGGACCGGCTACGGCGATTCTGGACATGGCGCGCAAGGCTGTCACAGCCGGCCCGCGTCGGCCCTGGTCGCGCGGTCCCGCCGACTATGCTCGCCGCTCGCATGCCGTCGTTGACCGCCGACCGCGCCCGAGCGGGCACGTACTCGATCGTGGCCCGCGATCCGAGCACCGGCGAGCTGGGGGTGGCCGTCCAGTCGCACTGGTTCAGCGTCGGCCCCATCGTTCCCTGGGCTCGCGCCGGCGTCGGTGCGGTGGCCACCCAGGCCAACGTCGAGGTGGCTTACGGGCCCCGGGGGCTTGAGCTGCTCGAGCGCGGTGCCGACGCGGGATCAGCTCTGAGGCAGCTGCTGGCCGAGGACCCGCTGTGCGAGTCGCGGCAGGTGGCGATCGTCGATGCCCAAGGGGGCGTGGCCGCCTACACCGGAGACAGCTGCATGCCCTTCGCCGGGGACTGCCAGGGCCAGGCCGTCTCCTGTCAGGCCAACATCATGGCCTCGGCCAGTGTCTGGCCGGCCATGCTGGCCGCCTATGAGAGTCACCAGGGGCGGCTGCCCGAGCGGCTGCTCGGGGCGCTCGACGCCGCTGAACTCGAGGGCGGCGACATCCGCGGTCGCCAGTCGGCGGCGCTTCTGGTCGTCCCCGCCGGGGGTCAATCCTGGGATACGGTCATCTCGTTGCGGGTTGAGGATCACCCCGATCCGCTCGACGAGCTGGCCCGGCTGGTCCGCCTGGATGAGGCCTACACGCTGGCCGGCCAGGGGGACGAACGGGTCGCCGAGGGCCGGCATGACGAGGCCGCCACTCTGTACCTGGAGGCCAGCCGGCGCGCGCCCGAGTCCCACGAGCTCCAGTTCTGGGCCGGGATGGGCGCTGCTGGAATCGGCGACCTCGACGCGGGCGTCAAGCACGTCCGGGCGGCGATCGCCGCTCAGCCGGGCTGGCGGGAGCTGCTCGAGCGTCTACCGCCTGAAATGGCGCCGGCGGCCGCTGTGGTCCGCGAGCGCCTCGACGCCGACTAGGGGTCGAGCAGCACCCCGGGGTTGAGCGCGCCGGTTGGATCCACGGCGCGCTTGGCCCCCCGCAGCGCGGCTGCGAACGCTTCTGGGCGCTGGCGGTCATACCAGGGACGATGGTCGCGGCCGACGGCATGGTGGTGGGTGATCGTGCCACCGCCGGCCAGCACGGCATCCGCGGCGGCTCGCTTGATCTCGGCCCACTGCTCGAGCTCCTGGCCGCGACGGGCCGGGGCAAGCACGGTGAAGTAGGGCGCCGGCCCATCGGGATACACGTGGGTGAAGCGGCAGGTCACGGTGCCCGAGCCACACACCCTGTGGACGGCGGCGGTGGTGGCCGCGACGACGCTGTGGTGAAAGGCCGGGAAGCGCTCCCAGGTCACCGCCGACTCGAAGGTCTCCGACAGCACGCCCATGGCGACGAACATGTCGCGCAGATACGGGGCGCGCAGGAACGCTTCTCGCCAGCTGCTGACCGCGCGTCGGTCGCCGGATGGATGGCCTGATTCCCACGAACCTCCGTGATCGCCGCAGCACTCCAGAGCCAGGGCGAGCAGAGGCTCGGTCTCGTGGGCAGCTGACTCGAAGCCCAGCACGAGCAGCGCGTGGCGGCCATCCCCGGCCCCGGTCAGCGCGGCCTCCTGAGCATCGATCAGGCGACATCCGGCTGGATTCAGCCCCGATTGGCTCAGGCTCCGCACGGCGTCGGCGCCGTCGGCAAATCGCTCGAAGCGAACGCCGGTGGAGCTCCGGAAGCGCGGGCGGGGCCGGACCCGGACCCAGGCCTCGGTGATGATCCCCAGTGTCCCCTCGGAGCCCAGCAGCATCCGGTCCGGGGAAACGCCCGCCCCGGAGCCGGGGAGGCGCCGGGACTCCCAGACGCCTAATGGGGTCAGCGCCCGGACCGATTCGACGAGATCGTCGATGTGGGTGTAGAGAGTGGCGAAATGGCCCCCGGCTCGCGTGGCGATCCAGCCGCCCAGGGTCGAGAACTGGAACGACTGCGGGAAGTGGCGCAGGGTCAGCCCGTGCCCGTGCAGCTGTTCCTCGAGCCCGGGGCCGGTGGCGCCGGCCTGTATCCGGGCCGACAGGGACACCGGGTCGACCTCCAGCACTCGGTCCAGGCGGCGCGTGTCGACCGTGACCACGCCGGTGAACCGCTCGGGGTCAACCGCCGGCTCCACTCCGCCGACCACACTCGTCCCGCCGCCGTAGGGGATCACCGCCGCCCCGGCGTCGAGCGCCCAATCGAGGACGGTCTTGATCTCCGCCTCGGTTCCGGGATGCGCCACCAAGTCGGGAACGTGGTCAAAGCGGCCCCGGAAGGCCCGCACGATGTCGGAGTAGGAGCGCCCGTAGGCGTGCAGCGCCCGTTCGTAGGCGTCATCGCGCAGGATGGTGCCCAGCGACTCCGGCGCCCTCAGCCGGGGGGCGGGAAGGCGCACCTCGTTCAGCGGGACTGCAGTCTCAGGCTCGGTCGAGCCGTAGCCGAGGCGCTGGGCGGCCATCGCCGCCAGGCCCCGCAGTTCCTCGGACGAGGGTTGTTCATCCTCGTAGCCCCAACCCCAGTGCTTCAGTCGTCTCACGCCGGGCGAGCCTACCTCCGCGGGCCGCCGCCGAGCGTGCCGGATACCTTATGCCGATGCCACCGTCGCCCGGCATCTTGGCCCGTGGCCCCTGGGATCCCTCGCACGTGCGAGCGTCGTGGCGCTCCGATCCATTCGAGCCCGAGGCCAGGGCAACCGAGGCGGCCGATGTGGCGCTCGACGCCCTGCGCCGCCGGGGCTCGCCCAGCCATGACGGGCTGGCCGCGCGGCTGCACAGCTTTGCCGCCGGGGACGACGAGCTCAGGCTTGAACTCCAGCCCGCCCGCTGGGCGCTGCGGCTGGTCTCCGACGACGCCACCCAGACCCTGTCGGCGTTGTGCGTGGTTCGCGACGCCGAGGGCCGCTGGCTGGCCGGGCGCCGGGCCGCCTGGCTGGCCTCATGGGCGGGCCGCTGGGCGCTGGGCGCCGGCGGTGCCGTCGAGGTGGACGAGAACCCTGCCGACACGCTGGCCCGCGAGCTCGAGGAGGAGTGGTCGGTCGTGCCGGAGCGGTTGCGGGTGGAGGCCCTGGTCGGCAATCCGGGCGGGATGGTCCTCCTGATCGGACAGGCCTGGCTGGCCCCGGGGGCCGCCGTGACTCCCGATCCCGAGCACGACCAATACGCCTGGTGGCCCCCCGAGGTCGAACTCTGGCCCCCCGAAGCTGACGCGCCGCTACGAGGACTGGGCCAGATGCTCTCGGCCGCGGACGGATGAGCTTGGTCACCTTCCGGCGCCTGGAGGCGGCGTCGTTCTTTCACTCCACCGTCTACCTGTCCCTGCTGCTCTGCGCGTTTGTGCTCGGCAACCCCGAGCCCGAGACCTTCATCCTCGGGCTCGGGCACGGCCTGCTCTGGATCGGCATGTCCCTGGTCTGCATCGCGGCCGCGCGCTGGCGCGTGATCCCTTATTGGCTGGCCGTCACCGTGGCCGTCCTCGGAGGTCTCGGGCCGTTCGCCGGCTCGGTCGGCTTTGTGCTCGCCGAGCGGCGCAAAGGGCGCCAGGACCCGACCGGGGGAAGCGCGAGACAGGCGTTAGAGTGAAGGGCCGGAATGGCCGTTGACACAGGCATGATCGAAGTCGTGATGCCCGCGATGGGGGACTCGGTGACCGAAGGCACCGTCCTCGAGTGGCACAAGCAGGTCGGGGATACGATCGCCGCCGACGAGACCCTGGTCGAGATCTCGACCGACAAGGTCGACGCCGAGGTTCCCTCTCCGGCCAGCGGCACGATCACCAGGATTCACGCCGCCGAGGGCGACACGGTCGCCGTCGGTGCGCTGCTGGCCGAGATCGCCGCCGCCGGCTCGGGCTCAGGCAACGGCAATGGCTCATCCGCCCCCACGCAGACGCCGGACACGGTGTCCGAGCCGCAAGGCGCTGGCGAGGTCAGACCCGCCGAGGAGATGCCCGTCTCGGGGAATCTCCGCCCACCAGCCCGGGCGAGGTGGCGGCCGGCCAGAGCACTGAAGCCGAGGGGATGGCCGCGCAGGACAGCGCGGCCGGTAAGACCGTCGACATCGTCACCCCGACCGGCGGAGAATCGGTCACCGAGGGCACGATCCTCGAGTGGTCGGTCAAGGTCGGCGATCAGGTCTCCGATGGTGACACGGTCGTCGAGATCTCCACCGACAAGGTCGACATGGAACTCCCCGCTCCGGCCAGCGGAACGATCACCGAGATCCTGGCTGAGGAGGGGGCGACGGTCACTGTCGGCCAGGTGATCGCGCGGATGTCGGCCGACGCCGGCGCCCCCCGGGCGGCTTCGGCCCCGGTTGGCCCCGCCTCCGGGTCGGACCCAGCGCCGTCGGCGGAGGGCCTGACCGGCGCCGCCTCGGCCGACGTGGATGCCTCGCCGGTCGCCCGCCGGGTGGCCGCCGCCCAGGGCATCGACCTCAGTCAGATAACCGGCAGCGCCCGCGGCGGCCGCATCACCAAGGCCGACGTGCTGGCCGCCGGCAATGGCGGGGGCGCGCCCACCAACGGCGCCTCGGCGCCGGCCCCGGCTGCCCAGCTCATCAAGGGCGGCGGTGCGGCGCTGGCGCGCTACATGGATCAGAGCCGCTCGATCCCCACCGCCACCTCGCTGCGCACGCTCACCGTCACCGTCCTCGACCAGCGCCGCAAGCAGCTCAAGAACGGCGGCCAGCGGGTGTCCTTCACCCATCTGATCGCGTACGCCATCGCCCGGGTGGCCACCGAGGACATGCCCGTCATGGCCCACCACTTCGAGGAGATCGAGGGCAAGCCCTACCGCCACGATGATGGCGCGGTCAACCTTGGCCTGGCGGTCGACGTGGAGAAGAAGGATGGCTCGCGCACGCTGATGGTGCCGGTCATCCGCGACGCCGGGCGGATGAACTTCAAGGACTTCCTGGCCGCCTACAACGCGCTGGTGGAGAAGGCCCGGACCAACAGCCTGGGCGCCGACGATCTGATCGGTGCCAACATCTCGCTCACCAATCCGGGCGGGATCGGCACCATCGCCTCCGTGCCCCGGTTGATGGTCGGCCAGGGCACGATCGTGGCCACGGGCTCGATCGCCTACCCGGTTGGCCTCGAGCAGATCGGGGCCATCATCGGGGCCGAGAAGGTCATGACCATGACCTCGACCTACGACCACCGGATCATCCAGGGCGCCGAGTCGGGTCGCTTCCTGCAGCGCATCGAGTCGCTGCTCCAAGGCGATGATCGCTTCTACGAGACGGTGTTCGCCGATCTCGGGGTTGACCTCCCCGAGCTCCCGCCGCCCCCGGCGCCGGCTGCCGCCGCGGCCAGCGCTGCCGCACCGGCCAAGGCCGCCGCCCAGCAACCGGCGCCGTTTGACGAAGAGTTGCTCCAGGCGGTCCAGGCGGCCACGTCGCTGCTCAAGGCTCACCGCACCCACGGACATCTGGCCGCCCATCTCGATCCACTGGGTCGCGAGTCCGAGGGTGACCCGGCCCTGGACCCGGCGCCGCTGGGGCTGACCGACGAGATCATGGCCCGGATCCCGGCCCACATCCTGCGCATGTACGTGCCCGGTGCGACCCTGGCCGACGCGCTGCCCCACCTGCGCGAGACCTACTGCGGGACGATCGCCTACGAGATCGAGCACATCGCCTCCCACCGTCAGCGGCTATGGCTGCGGGAGGCGATCGAGTCCGGCCAGTTCCGCTCCCCCCTGACCCATGAGGAGCAGCGGGCGCTGCTCAAGCGTCTGACCGAGGTCGACGCCTTCGAGCGGTTCATGCACAAGGCCTACTTGGGCCAGAAGCAGTTCTCGGTCGAGGGTCTCGATATGACCGTGCCGATGCTCGACGAGCTGACTCAGCTGGCGGCCAGCCGCGGCGCGCGCGAGGTTGTGATCGGCATGGCCCACCGCGGGCGCCTGAACGTGCTGGCCCACAACCTCGGCCGGCCCTACCAGACGATCTTCGCCGAGTTCGAGGGGTCCTCCACGCTCGAGCCGATCACCACTCTGCCCCAGGGCGGAACCGGCGACGTCAAGTACCACCATGGCGCCCAGGGCTCCTACCAGCTGGACGGCGGCGAATCGATCATCGTCCGGCTGGAGTCCAACCCCTCCCATCTTGAGTTCGTCGCCCCGGTGGCGGCCGGTGCCACCCGCGCGGCCCAGACCACCCGGCAGGGCCCCCATGCCCATCAGGACACCAATGCTGCCATCCCGGTGATCTTCCACGGCGACGCCGCCTTCCCCGGTCAGGGCGTGGTCGCGGAGACGCTCAACCTCCAGGCGCTGGACGGCTACACGGTCGGTGGCACGATCCACATCATCCAGAACAACCAGGTCGGCTTCACCACCGACAACGACGATGCCCGCTCCACGACCTGGGCGTCGGACCTGGCCAAGGGCTACGACGTGCCCATCATCCACGTCAACGCCGATGACGTGGCCGCTTGCATCAGCGCCGTGCGCCTGGCCTTTGCCTTCCGCCAGGAGTTCGGCCACGACGTGCTCATCGACCTGATCGGCTACCGCCGCTTCGGCCACAACGAGGCCGATGAGCCCGCCTACACCCAGCCCGAGATGTACCAGGTGATCAAGAAGCACCCCTCGGTCCGCGAGCTGTTCGTCCGCCAGCTGATCGACTCCGGCGTGGTCTCCGAGGAGGACTCGACCGAGATGACCGATGCGGTGTGGGCCGAGCTGTCCGATCAGCACGCCGCGCTCAAGGACCGGATCGCCGCCGCGAAGGACCTCGAACACGCCACCGGCGAGTATCAGCTGGACCGCACCCCGTCTCCGGAGGTCAAGACGGCGGTGACGCTGGAGCACCTTCGGGTTCTGGGCGAGGAGCTCCTGTCGGTCCCCGATGGCTTCAACGTGCACCCCAAGCTGGCCAAGCAGCTCGAGCAACGTCGCCAGGCGGTGGAGGATCCGGATCGCCCCGGGATCGTCTGGGCGCATGCGGAATCACTGGCCTTCGCCTCCCTGCTGACCGAGGGCATCCCGATCCGGCTCACCGGTCAGGACACCGAGCGCGGCACATTCAGCCAGCGTCACCTGGTTCTGCACGATCCGAAGACCGGTCAGGAGCACTGCGCCATGCAGCACCTCCCCGGTGCCCTGGCGCCGATGGAGCTCCACAACAGCCCGCTGTCGGAGATGGCCTGCGTGGGCTTCGAGTACGGCTACTCCCAGGAGGGCCCGGAGACCCTGGTCCTGTGGGAGGCCCAGTTCGGCGACTTCGTCAACGGCGCCCAGGTCATCATCGATCAGTTCATCGTCTCCGGCCTGGCCAAGTGGGGCCAAACCTCCCGGCTGACTCTGCTGCTGCCCCACGCCTATGAGGGCTCGGGCCCGGAGCACTCCTCAGCCCGCCTGGAGCGCTTCCTGCAGTTGGCCGCCGAGGGCAATATTCGCGTGGCCTACCCGACCACGCCGGCCCAGTACTTCCACCTGCTGCGCCGTCAGGCCCGGATCGCCAAACAGCGGCCGCTGGTCGTCATGACCCCGAAGAGCCTGCTCCGGCTGCCCACCGCCTCCAGCCGCCTGACCGAACTGACCGAGGGCCGCTTCCAGCCGGTGCTGCCCGATCCGACCGTCGATCCCGCTCAGGTGACGCGTCTGGTCCTGTGCACGGGCAAGGTGTACTACGACCTGATCGGTCATGAGAGCCGCGAGGAGAACCCCAGCGTGGCCATCGGCCGGGTGGAGCTCCTCTATCCCTTCCCCCAGGCCGAGCTCATGGACCTGGTCGCCTCCTACCCCAAGCTCCAGGAGGTCGTCTGGGTCCAGGAGGAGCCGCGCAACATGGGCGCTCGCGCGTTCATGTCCCCCCGCCTGCTTCAGGTTCTCCCCGAGGAACTTCAGTTCGGCTACATCGGCCGCCCCGAGCGCGCCGCCTCCGGCGAGGGCTACCCGATCGCCCACGCCACCGAGCAGAACCGGATCGTCGCCACCGCGCTGGACCTCAGCCAGCCGGTCTCGCAGTACCCGCGCAAGCTCCCCGGCGAGCGCTAGAACCCGTATCGGACCAGGCCAGCCGGGAAAACGCACCCGGCGTCCACGTGGTGCCCTCACGTGTGACAGTCTTGTTCGTATCCGACTTCGTAGAGACGGCTCCCGCCGCGACAACTCCAGGCGCCACCTCGTCCCCACCCTCGGCGTCAATGACATGGCCATCGACCTGGGGACCGCGAACACGCTCGTCTACGTGGGCGGTCGCGGCATCGTGGTCTCCGAGCCGTCGGTGGTCGCCTCCGATGTGGAGACCGGCCAGGTGCACGCCGTCGGCCTCGACGCGGAGCGGATGATCGGCCGCACCCCGGCCACGATCTCGGCCACGCGCCCCCTGCGCCACGGCGTGATCGCCGATTTCGAGGTCACCGAGGAGATGCTGCGCTACTTCATCCGCCGGGTGCTCGACCGTCGCATGGCCCACCCGCGGCTGATCGTCTGCGCCCCCTCGGGGGTCACCGAGGTGGAGAAGCGCGCTGTGGAAGAGGCCTCGCTGGCCGCCGGTGCCCGCCGCGTGCACCTGATCGAGGAGCCCATCGCCGCCGCCATCGGCGCCGGAGTGGCGATCGAGGAGCCGATCGGCCGGATGGTGGTCGACGTTGGCGGCGGGACGAGCGAGATGGCGGTCATCTCCCTGGGCGGGATCGTCATCTCGCGCTCGGTGCGCGTGGGCGGCTACGAGATGGACGAGGCGATCTCCCACTACATCCGCTCGGCCTATCAGCTGGCCATCGGCTCCCGCACGGCGGAGCGAATCAAGATCGAGCTTGGCTCGGCGGTGCCCATGGGCGAGGAGCAGACCCTCGAGGTGCGCGGACGTCACCTGGTCACGGGCCTGCCCACGGCGATCCAGCTGCGCAGCGAGGAGGTTCGTTCCGCCATTTCCCTGCCCCTGCGCGAGATTCTGCGGGCCATCCGCGACACGCTCGAGCAGACACCGCCTGAGCTGGCCTCCGACATCGCTCGGGACGGCATTCTGCTGGCCGGTGGCGGAACCATGGTGCGCGGCTTCGATCAGCTCGTGGCCCAGGAGACCGGGATGCCGGTCATCAGGGCCGACTCACCGCTGACCTGCGTGGCCGTAGGTTCAGGGCAGGCCCTGGCCCATCTCGACCAGCTGTCCGTCGCCCGCCATCCGCGCCGCGCGCCGACGACGCCAGATTGGCGCACCGCTCAGTCCTGAGCGACGGATCCGGTCAGGCCTGAGCCGCCGCACCCCGGCCGTGACCGCGCCGGCGGCCAGGAGGATCAGGAACATGTCCACGGGCTCGCGGAAGCGCGGCGTCTCCATGTTGACCAGGACCGTGCTCAGGGCCAGCAAGAGCGGGATTCCCCATATCCAGCCCGGAGCCTCGCGGACGCTCCTGGTCATCAGTCCGGCCAGGGCGAGCAGGCACAGGATCCAGAACGCGACCACGCCGGTGTGGGCGGTCCCGACGCTCAGTCCCATCGCGATGGCTGAGGCATGCCAGGCGTAGCTGCCCTCGAGCTCGAGCATGCGCAGCGTGTTGTGGAAGGCCACGGCCACCGGAGCCAGGGGATGAGCCCCGATGTAGTCCAGGGCCTGGGCTTGCAGCCGGTCTGAGAGCTCGACTTCGGTGTAGCGCGATGCGGTCCGCTTGTAGACCTGGTCCTGCGGGATGTGGCTGAACACCCGCCACTTGTAGGGGATCGGCCCGAACGCGGCCGAGGCGGGGTTGTAGGTCCCGACCAGGGTGATCCCGGTCTCATCCGAGACGGGGACGAAGCGGTGGAGCTCCACGGCGTTACGGATCGTCCACGGCGCGATGGTCAGCGCCGTGGTGGCGAGGAGGAGGAGCACCGCCTTGACGGCGGGGGCCCGGGCTGGGCGCAGGCCGCGCCAGGGTCGCGCGGCGCCGACCGCCGCGACCCCGAGGGGGAGGAGCATCAGGACGGCGTTCTCGTGGGTCAGGGTGGCCAGTCCGGTGAGGACGCCGGTGACGGCGATCCAGCGCATCGGGCGGCGAGAACGCCGGGCTCGTAACGCAGTCCAGGTCGCGGCCAGCTCGAAGACTACGAGCAGGTTCTCGGCCACCAGGATCCCTGTGAGCTCCACCAGCACCGGGTAGACGGCGGCCAGGATCATCGCCGTCAGCGCCACTCCGGCGCCAAACGCCTCCAGGGCCACCAGTCCGAGCAGCCCGACGGCGATCGTTCCCACCACGGCCTGCTCGATTCGCTCCGAGCGCAGCGCTGACTTGCCCCCCTGCTGGTGCCCGGTGATGAGGTCCGAGACGGCGAGCAGATAGGGATAGCCGGGCGGGAAGTACGCCGTCGGCCCGCGGGAGTTGCCCGCGCCGGTCCGGGGTCCGCTGCCGGTGTGATAGTCGCCGTGGGTGGCCATCATGCTGCCCAGGCGGTTGTAGGTGCCCGCGTCGTTTACCGCGTGGTAGGGCGTCGTCTCGACGTAGGCGACGCGGATGGCCAACGCGGCCAAAAGCACCACGGCTACGATCGCGATCCGGGCAGCACGCGCGCTCGTCACGGGCGGCGGAGCTTAGCTGCGAGCGCGGGGCCGGGTACTAATGGATTCCGACGATGCCGGCGCAGACCCAGTTCGAGGCGCCGGCCCCGCCGTTCCAGATTCGTGAGGCGACCGCGTCCTGCTCGGCCTTGCCCGCCAGGTAGGCCGCCGGGCCTGAGCCGCCGAACAGCTTCCAGGTCGCGGGCATGATCTGGTAGTAGCCCGAGGCGCCCGCGCTGTTGGGCGGGAGGTTCTGCCCGCCCGACTCGCAGAGGACGATCGGGTAGGGAATCGCCCAGCCGCCTGAGGGTGCGGCCGATATCGGCGCTGACGGGGAGCCGCTGGCCGAGCTGGACGGGACCGATGGGGTGGCCGCTGCCGCTTGGGCCGCGGCTGCCTGAGCGGCCGCCGCGCGCGCTGCCGCCGCCCGCTGGGCGGCCTGGACGCTGGCGATCTGGGAGCGCAGGCCGCTGGCCCGCGACTGGCTGGCCTGGAGCGAGATCTGCTGGGCCGAGCGAGCCCGGGCCAGAGCCGACTGCCGGGACGCCAGCAGCGCGTTCATGCCCGCCAGCGCCTGCTGGCGGGTCTGTGCGGCGGCGGCCATCTGCCGGTCGCGGGCCTCGTTGGCAGCCAACTGGTTGGCGGCCTGGGTGGCCTGCGCCCTGGCCAGCTTGGTCACCGCGATCATCGCCTGCTGCTGATGCTCGGCCCGGCCGAGAAAGTTGATCTGCTCGAGGAGGGACTTGAAGCCGTGGGCCTCGAGCACCACCGAAACCAGATCGGGGTGGTCGCCTTCGTAGCTTGAGAGCAGCTGGCGAGACAGAAGCATCCGCGCGCGATCCAGGCGCTGGCGCAGCACGAGCAGGTGGGCGCGCTCACGCTGCAGCGCAGCCGCAGTCTTGGCCAGCCGAGCGCGATCGGCGACCAGGGTCAGGCGGACCGCTGCCTCGCGACTCTGGACCAGCGAGATCTGACCGGAAAGAGAGCTGATCAGGCCCGAAAGCGAGGCCACTCTTGAGCTCAGCTGCTGCTGGCGGGCCTGCTCGGCGCCCAGCTGCGAGTTCAGAGCGCCCAGGCTGGGCGTAGCCGCCAAGGCCGGCGTCTGACGGCCCGCGGCGGTCAGGACGAGCGTGATCGTCGTCGCGGCAGCGGCGAGCAGGCGTAGGGCAGCGGTGCGTCGGGATGCGCTCATTTTTTGGGGACGGCGGCATCCGCCTACGGGGTTAGCTGACGGGCTCGCGCGAGTTGCGCTACGCCACCATCAGGTGGCGATTCGCCCCGGAGAAACCTTGGGTCCCTCGCTTGCCCAGTAATTGTGGGCAATTCGGCGGTCGCGGGACCTTATCAGGATCTGATGGGTGGGCAACGCCGCGCGGCCTCGAAGCGCGCGCCTATGCTCCTCGGTGTGGTGGCCGCCGGCCTGCACACCGACCGTAGGCAACTGATCCTGGAGCGGATCCGCCGGGTGCCGGAGGGCTTCGTCCGCACCTATGGCGACGTCTCTCCGGGCGCTCCGCGGCTGGCCGGCGCGGTACTCAGCGCCTGCATGGACCCGAGCGTCCCCTGGCACCGGATCGTCCGCGCCGACGGCTCCCTGACCCAGGGGCGCCGCCAGCGCCGGTTGCTCGAGCGCGAGGGGGTTCCGTTCCGCGGCGAGCGCGTCGAGATGCGCGGTGGCCCGGCTGCCCGAGGACGCGCTCTGATGTGGATCCAGCGCGAGATCGTTCTCGCCCCGCGCCCGCGCGGGTTTCACCTCATCACCGGTGACGTGCTGGCCGAGCTGCCCGAGCTGCGCGAGCTGCGGATTGGGATGCTGCATCTGCTCATCCGGCACACCTCGGCCTCGCTGGCCCTGAACGAGAATGCCTCGCCCGACGTGCGCCGGGACTTCGAGAGCTGGTTCAACGAAGCCGTTCCCGAGGGCGCCCGGTACTGGACGCACACGCTCGAGGGTGAGGACGACATGCCTGCCCACATCAAGGCCTCGCTGCTCGGGTCCGACCCTGACGCTGCCGGTGTCCAACGGTCGCCCGGTGCTGGGGACCTGGCAGGGCATCTACCTGGGCGAGCACCGCGACCACGGCGGCTCGCGGTCGCTGGTGGCCACCGCGTGGGGCCAGGAGTAGGGCTAGCGGCCCTTCCAGACCGCCGGGCGCTTCTCGGCGAAGGCGGTCGCGCCCTCGCGGGCGTCCTCGGAGCCCAGCACCGGCCCCGACGATCTCGCCCTGGCGCCCGAAGAACTCGGACTCGGGCCAGTCGGCGGCCTCGTTCAGGATCCGCTTGCTGGCCGCCAGCGCCAGCGGGCCGTTCGGCGGCGACCGCCTCGGCCAGCTCCAGGGCCGTGGCCAGGGCCTGTCCGGGCTCGGCCAGCCGGTTGACCAGCCCCAGCTCGGAGCCGCGCTCGGCCAGGATCGGGTCGCCGGTCAGGGCCAGCTCCATGGCGATGTTGCGGGGCAGCATCTTGGGCAGGCGCAGCAGCCCGCCGCCGGCGGCGACCAGCCCGCGCTTGACCTCGGGGATGCCGAGCCGCGCGCCCCGGGCGGCCACGATCAGATCGCAGGCCAGCGCCACCTCGAGGCCGCCGGCGACCGCGAAGCCCTCGACGGCGGCGATCAGTGGCTTGACCGCCGCGCGCTCGGCGATCCCGGCAAAGCCGCGTCCCTCGACATGGGGCGACTCGCCGGCCACGAAGGCCTTCAGGTCCATGCCCGCGCAGAAGCCCTTGCCGGCGCCGGTGATGACCCCGATCGACAGTCCGTCGTCGGCGTCGAGCTCGTCCAGGGCGGCGGCCAAGCCCGGCGGCCAGCGCGGCGTTGACCGCGTTGCGCTGCTCGGGGCGGTTGAGGGTGATGACCAGGACGCGCTCCCGGCGTTCGGTGAGGACGGCGTGCTTCGCTCATGCCGCGAACAGTCGCAGCTCGGGCTCGCGCTCGCCGCGCAGCACGGCCAGGTCGACCTCGACGCAGTCGATGCCCGCGCGCGCCGGCCAGCACCCGGGCCTGGGGCTTGATCAGCTGCGCGGCGAGCACGCCGCGGCAGCCGGCGAAGGCCGGGTCGAGCTTGATCCGCTCCAGGTAGCGGGTGAGCTGCTCGACCGCATCGATCCCGGCGATGCGCTTGATCTCCACCGCCACCCAGCCGTCGCCCTCGGCGTCGCGGCACATGAGGTCGACGGGGCCGATGTCGGTCGGCCATTCCCGGCGCACCAGGCGTCAGTCCCTCCCCGCACCATTCGGGCTGCTCGGCCAGCAGCTCCTGGAGGTGGGCCTCGACGCCGTCCTTGGCCAGGGCCACGTCGGCGTCGGGAGAGCCCATCTCATGGGTGACGTCGGAGAGAACCTCGGCCAGCTCGATCTCGAGCCGCTCCTCGGCTCGCGCCGCTGCCCTTGCGCACCACCAGGGTTCCGTCCGACTCCTCGATGATCGTCGGCGGGAGTCATCCAGTTCAGCGGCTTGACGCTCTGGCTGCCGTGGTCGGAGAAGACCATGAACGTGCCGTCGGCCTTGAGCATCAGCAGGCGCGTGGCCTCCCCGAGATGGGTGCTCAGGCGGCCGGAGTAGTTGACCGAGCAGCGGGCGACCACGAGGCGCATGGCCGACAGCCTAATGACGGCCCCGGCAGTATCGGCGCCTATCATCAGTGACATCATGCGAAGCCAGCTCCGACCCCTGTTCGACCGCATCGTCATCAAGGAGCTCGACCCCGATCGGGTGCGGCGCTCCGGCCTGCTGGTCCCGCCCGGCTCCGACGAGCCGCCGCCCCAGCAGGGCATCGTGCTCGCCGTCGGCCCCGGCCTGGACTGGTGGGATCACGTCGGCGTGCGGATGCCGGTCAAGGCCGGGGACCACGTCGTCTTTCCGGCCTCGGCCGGCGCCTGGGTCGAGGTCGAGGAGGAGCGCCTGCTGGTCTGCCGCGTCGGCGAGCTGCTCGGCGTGCTCGAGCAGGCCGCCGACTGTCCGGCCTGCGGCGGCCGCCCGCTGGCCGCCCACGAGTCCTGCCCCGTGTGCGGGCGCGAGGGCTCGGTCGCGTCGTCCTGACGCCGCCCCGTCTGTCGGCGACTCGGATCCGCGACCGGCGCCTTCGAGCTGCGGCGGCCGCCTCAGGCGGCGGCGCTGCGCTGCGCGAGCCCCCGCGGGGCGGCGGCCTCGACCCGGGCCAGCAGCTCGTCGACCTCGGGGTCGGGGCTCGAGCGCGAGCGCCCGGCGGCAGGCGTGCTCGCACTCGGCCAGCCGGTCGGTGCGGGCCAGGGCGTGGGCGTAGGTCGACCACGCCGGCGGGCGAATCGGGCTCGATCACCGTGGCTGCCTCGGCCGCGGACACCTCGGCGCCGACGTCGCCGGCCAGGTGGTAGGCCAGGGCCAGATCGAGCAGACCCTCGACCGAGGGTCCGATCAGGCGCGCGCGCTCCAGCGCGGTGATCGCCGCCTGGCGATCCATCAGCCGGATGCCGCAGGCGCCCGAGCCGCTCCCACGCCGAGGCGTCGGCCGGAGCGCGGTCCGCGCGCGCGCTCCGCGCCGCCTCGGCGGCCAGGTCGAAGGCGCCCATGTCCTCGTAGATGCGGGAGGCGAAGCGCTCCGGGGTGGGGCGGTCGGTGTCGGCACGGGCCCAGTCGCGGACCGTGCGCGCCGCCGCGGGCAGGTTGCCGCGCCTGCCAGAAGGCGACGGTGAGCAGGCGCAGGACGACCGGGTTCTCGGGGTCGGCATCGCGGGCGTAGACCAGGCGCCGGGCGGCCAGGCCGGCGTTGCCCTCGGCCAGCGCGTGCTGGGCGGCGGTCATGAACCGCTGGACGCGGTCGGCGGCGGGATCGGGCTTGGAGAAGTCGACGAACTGCAGCGAGCCGGCCGGGACCGTGCGCACGCCGACCGAGAACATGACCCGCGCCCACTGCTGCGCGTCCTCCTCGTCGCCGGAGAAGTAGATCCCGCTGACCGTGCCCACGCCCCATTCCGGGTAGGAGAGGCAGCGGGCGTAGCGGTGGACGACCGAGTGGTCGGGCACGCGGGAGCCGAACGGGTCATGGCGTTGGCGCGGTCCTCGGCGGCGGCCGCGCGCGCGCTGCTCCTCCTCGTAGGCCCGGCGGCCCGGCCTCGGCCCGCGCCTTGCGGGTGGCGGCGGCCGAGGCCTTGACCGCGTTGCGGCGTGACGCGGCCGCCGCGGAAGGACTCGGCCAGGCGCTCGAGCTCGTCGGCGGCCTCGTTGATCGCCTGCAGATGGCGCTGGTGCTCGTGGCGGCGGCCGGGCGGGGCGATGTCTGGATGCCAGCGCTTGGCCATCCGCCGGCGGGCCAGCTGCACCGCTCGCTGGTCGAACGGTGGCTCGAGCTCGAGCAGGAGCAGAGCGGATTCAACATCCAGGATGCGAGGCCATGACCACTGAAGGTTAGCGAGCGCATCGCCCTAATGGGCACCTGTCCAGCCGCGGCCGCGTAGCTGCAGGCGTCCCGGTAAGGGGCCGGCAAGGCAACAAATCTGTGCCAGTTCGACCCGCCCGAGCCGGGCTGGCCTAGCGTCGCCGGCGATGCCCGCCGCCTCTCCATCGCTCCGCTCGCCACGCGCGTGCTCCCGATGGCGGCGGGCCTTGCCGGGCTGCTGGTGGCGAGCCTCGCCGCGGCGATTCATCGCCGTCCTGCTCGTGTCGCCCGGCACCCCGGGCACCGGGTGCGGGTCGCGGCGACCGGCCGGGCGCGGCCGCGCGACGCGATCACGCTGGGACCGGCCGGGTACCGGGCAGCGCGTCGGGGCCACCGAGTACGGCGGGCCCGGCGACCCGTCCAGTGGCGACCGTCGGCGCCTGCGGGGATCAGCCTGCTCGCCCACCCCGACAGCTACGCCGAGCTGGGCGGGACCACCTTCCAGACCGCCACGGCGATGGGCGGCCTGGCCTACATGACGCCGCTGCGGGTCACCTGGGGCGCGCGCTCGGCGATCGCCTACAAGCGCGACTTCGGTCTCGGCGGGGGCCCGGTGGCCGGGCTGCCCCGGGTCATCGATCTGTGGTGGCAGCTGGCCGGCGCCCTGCGCATCCCCTACGAGCGCGGCCTCTGGTCCGGGGCGTCACCGTGGACCGCGGCCGCCGGCCGCGGGGGCGGGGGGCGTGCTCGGACAGTCGGTGTCGGCGACCTGGCGCGCCGGGCGGCACCGAGTGCCGATGCCGGCAGCCACTGGCGCGCAGGCCTGCCCGGCGTCATCCCGGCCGCGCTCCGCTCACCGCACGGTCCGCGCGCCGAGCTGCTGGCCGGCGGGCAGGCCGCGGCCCCCGCGGGGGCGCCCGCGGCGGTGCAGGGGATGATCGCCGCCGGCAACCAGATTGCCGGAAGGCCGTACCTGTACGGCGGCGGCCCACGGGTTGCCGCTCAACCAGATCGCGCCGGCCTACGACTGCTCGAGCAGCGTGGCCCATCTGCTCTACGGCGGCGGGCTGCTGCCGGTCAGCGCCGATCCCACCTCGGGGACGCTCGAGTCCTTCGGTCAGCCGGGGCCGGGGCGGTGGGTGACGATCTACGCCAGCGCGGCCCACGTCTTCATGTACGTGGCCGGACTGCGCTGGGACACCTGGAACGCCGCCGGTCCCCAGGACGGCGGCGCCGGGCATCGGCTGGCATCCGCTGTCCGGAGCGCGACGCGGGTTCGTGGCCCGGCATCCGGTGGGCCTGTGATGCGCGGGCGGCGTCGTCCTCGCGCTGACCTTGGCTGGCTGCCGCGCCCGCTGAGCGGCGCTCGCGCCGCGCTCGAGCGCCGCCGCTCCGCTGGCCCGGGCGCAGCGCACCGCACGAGTGCCCGCGCCGCGCGCGGCCGAGCGCACCCACCGAGCACCCGGCGCCGCTCCGGCAGCGCCCGCGAGCGCGCCGCCGCCGACCCCGCCGCGGCCGTCCGCGCCTTCGCCGAGCGCCTACATCAACTGGACCGCGGTCACGGTGACCGCGCGGCTCCGCGCGCTGGCCGCGCTCAGTGTCGGTCAGGCCCGCGCCGCGATGACGCTGGCCGCCAGCCAGACCGCCACCGACTACGAGCTGCGGCGCGGCGGGGTGGCCAACCACGGGACGGTGGAGGCCGTGGCGCCGCTCGGCCACCAGACGCATCGATATGCGTCGTCACCCGCGAGCTGACCACGGCCACCGCGACCCCGCGCCTACCGGGGCCTGCGCCCCGCCTGGCACGTGGCCCTGGCCACCGCGAGCCGAGTCGGTGCGGAGGGCTGGGTGCTGAGCGGCTGGCAGCCCGAGAACTAGCGAGCGCCGCCAGTCGCTCAGTGGGCGATCACGTTCAGCACCACAGCAGCCGCGAAACAGGCCAGCGCGCCCACGCGGAGGAGGTAGCCCGCGCGCGGGCTCTGGCGATCGGTGACCATCCCGGCGATCGCGAAGCCCAGGCAAGCGACCGCCCCGCTGGCGAACAGAACCGAGACCACGCGAAGCGCCGTGCTCATCGTATGTGGCCGTCCCCGCGCTCACGCCGAAAGCGGTGCCAGCCGCCGTCAACCCGCTGCGGATACGTAACCTGCGTGGCCATTTGACGCACATGGTCGCGCAGAGCGCAGCCGCCCAGGCCCAATGACGCCATCCGTCACGACATCCGCCAAGGGAAGACATCGCCTATGAACGCCGCTGAGAACGAGTTCCTGTTCACCTCGGAGTCGGTGACCGAGGGTCACCCCGACAAGATCGCCGACCAGATCTCCGACGGTGTGCTGGACGCGGTCCTGCGCGATGATCCCAACGGACGCGTGGCCTGCGAGACGCTGGTCAACACGGGCTTGGTCGTCGTGTCCGGTGAGATCACCACCACGACCTACGTCGACATCCAGGACATCGCCCGCACGACGATCGAGCAGATCGGCTACACCGACGCCGCTTTCGGGTTCGACTGCAAGACGTGCGCAGTGATCAACGCGATCGACAAGCAGTCCCCCGACATCGCCCAGGGCGTGGACAGCGCCTATGAGCGGCGCAGCGACCCCAGCGACAACGACGAGCTCGACGTGGCCGGGGCCGGCGACCAGGGAATGATGTTCGGCTACGCCACCCGGCGAGACCCCCGAGCTGATGCCGATGCCGATCTCCTCGCCCATCGGCTGGCCAAGCGCCTGGCCGAGGTGCGCAAGGACGGGACGCTGCCCTACCTGCGGCCTGACGGCAAGACGCAGGTCAGCGTCCGCTACGTCGACGGCCGGCCGGTCTCGGTGGAGAAGCTCCTCATCTCCACCCAGCACGCCGAGGGGGCCGAGGACCGATCAGGAGCGACCTGTGGGAGCACGTGGTCGGGCCGGTGCTCCCTGCCGACATGTACGACCCCCGGGCGCTCGAGCGCAGTTTCCTGGTCAACCCGACTGGTCGCTTTGTCATCGGCGGCCCGATGGGCGATTGCGGGCTGACCGGCCGCAAGATCATCGTCGACACCTACGGCGGCATGGCCCGTCACGGCGGCGGTGCCTTCAGCGGCAAGGATCCCTCCAAGGTCGACCGCTCGGCGGCGTACGCCGCCCGCTACGTGGCCAAGAACGTCGTCGCCGCCGGGCTGGCCGACCGGGCCGAGGTGCAGGTCGCCTACGCGATCGGCGTCGCGCACCCGGTGTCGGTCATGGTGGAGACGTTCGGCACCGAGAAGATCGGCCGGTCGCGGATCCTCGAGCTGATCTCCGAGCACTTCGACCTGCGCCCGGGAGCGTTCCGCGACTACCTGCGGCTGCATCGCCCGATCTACCAGCAGACCGCCGCCTACGGCCATTTCGGCCGCGAGGAGGAGGACTTCACCTGGGAGCGGACCGACAAGGCGGAGGCCGCTGAAGGTCGGCCGCCGGCCTCTGAGCCCCGAGCCAGACCGCGGTCCGGGCCGCGGCGCGCCGGAGCGTCCTATCCTCAGCGGTCGTGTCAGCTCAGTACATCTTCACCACCCACAGGCTCTCTCGCCGCTACCCGCCGGACAAGGAGGTCCTTACCGACATCTCACTGTCCTTCTACCCGGGGGCGAAGATCGGCGTGCTCGGCTACAACGGCGCCGGCAAATCGACGCTGCTGAGGATCATGGCCGGCGTCGACACCGAGTTCGACGGCCAGGCGCAACTGGCGCCCAACGCGACCGTCGGGATGCTCGCGCAGGAGCCCGAGCTCGATCCGGCCAAGGACGTTCGGGGCAACGTCGAGGATGGTGTGGCCGAGATTCGCGCGCTGCTGGATCGCTTCAACGAGCTGTCGATGAATTACTCCGACGAGACGGCGGACGAGTTCTCGCGCGTGCAGGAGCAGATCGACGCCGTCGACGGCTGGAATCTCGATACGACGCTCGAGTACGCGATGGACGCCCTGCGCTGCCCGCCGGCCGATGCCGACGTGAGCAAGCTCTCCGGCGGCGAGCGCCGCCGGGTGGCGATGTGCCGGCTGCTGCTGCGCCAGCCCGACCTGCTGCTGCTCGATGAGCCCACGAACCACCTTGACGCCGAATCCGTCGCCTGGCTCGAGCAGCACCTGCAGGACTACAAGGGCACCGTGGTGGCCATCACCCACGATCGCTACTTCCTGGACAATGTCGCCGGCTGGATCCTGGAGCTCGACCGCGGCCGCGGCATCCCGTACCAGGGCAACTACTCGGGGTGGCTGGAGCAGAAGCAGGCCCGCCTCAAGCAGGAGGAACGGCAGGAGTCCAGCCGTCAGCGCACGATCCAGCAGGAACTCGAATGGGTGCGCATGAACGCCTCGGCGCGACGGGGGAAGCCCAAGGCACGGCTGAACGCCTACGAGGCACTGCTGGCCGAGGACCGCAACGTCAAGCTCGATCAGGTGCAGATCCACATTCCCGCCGGCCCCCGGCTGGGCGACCTCGTGCTGCAGGCTGACGGGCTGCGCAAGGCCTACGGCGACCGCCTGCTCATCGATGACCTGAACTTCAACCTGCCGCGGGGCGGCATCGTCGGGGTCATCGGGCCCAACGGGGCCGGCAAGACCACGCTGCTGCGCATGATCACCGGCGAGGAGCTCCCGACGAGGGCAGCTTGCGAATGGGCGAGACGGTCAAGCTGGCCTACGTCGACCAGTCCCGTGACGCGCTGGATCCCGAGAAGAACGTCTGGGAGGAGATCTCCGGCGGTCTGGATGAGATCACGCTCGGGGAGCGCTCGGTGGCCAGCCGGGCCTATGTCGCGGGCTTCAACTTCAAGGGCACCGATCAGCAGAAGAAGGTGGCCAAGCTCTCCGGTGGTGAGCGCAACCGCCTGCATCTGGCCAAGCTCCTGCGCAGCGGCGGCAACCTGCTCCTGCTCGACGAGCCGACCAACGATCTGGACACCGACACCCTGCGCGCGCTCGAGGAGGCCCTGCTGTCCTTCGCGGGCTGCGCGATGGTCGTCTCCCACGACCGGTGGTTCCTGGACCGGATCGCCACCCACGTGCTGGCCTTCGAGGGTGACTCCCAGGTCCGCTGGTTTGAGGGCAATTTCGAGGCTTACGAGAGCTTCCGCCATGAGCAGCTCGGCGCCGAGGCCGATCGTCCGCACCGCATCAGCTACAAGAAGCTCGTCCGCAATTAGTGGCTTCCCGGTGACCTCGGTCCTCATCACCGGATGCTCATCGGGCATCGGCCACGCCACCGCCGAGCTTCTCCAGGCGCGAGGCTACGACGTCTACGCCACCGCACGCCGGCCTGAGTCGATCGCTGACCTGGCCGAACACGGTTGCCACACGCTGGCCCTCGACGTCACCGACGAGGAGTCGATGAGCGCCGCTGTGACCGAGGTCAACCAGGCCGCGGGCGGCATCGATGTACTCATCAACAACGCCGGCTACAGCCAGTCCGGAGCCGTCGAGTCAATCCCGCTGAACGACGTGCGCGTGCAGTTCGAGACCAATGTCTTCGGCTTGCTCCGGATGTGCCAGCTCGTTCTGCCCGGCATGCGCGAGCGCGGTCAGGGCAAGATCGTCAACCTCGGCTCGATGGGTGGGCGGCTGACCTTCCCCGGCGGCGGCGTCTACCACGCCACCAAATACGCGCTCGAGGCGATCAGTGACGCGATGCGCTTCGAGGTGCAGGGCTTCGGCGTCGACGTCATCCTGATCGAGCCCGGGCTCATCACCACCGGGTTCGGCGAGGTCGCCTCCGGCTCGGTTGACCGGACCGCGCAGGCCCCCGATGACCCCTACGCGGCGTTCAACAGTCACGTGGCCAAGATCACCGCTGGCGCTTACGAGGGTCCGATGGTCAAGCTCGGTGGCGGACCCGAGAAGGTGGCTGAGACGATCATCAAGGCCATCACCGCCCGCCGGCCCAAGGCGCGCTACCCGGTCACCCCCAGTGCCCACATCTTGATCGGCCAGCGCCGCGTGACCCCGGACAGGGTCTGGGACCTCATGATGCGCGCCCAGTTCCCGCGCCCGGAGTAGGGTCAAGACCCGGGACGGACAGTCCGCAGCAGCCTAAGGCGTCGTGCCGAGCGCCGCCTCGATCAGCGGACGCAGCTCAGCCGCGCCGGCGGCGACGCCATCGGCCTCGCTCAACTGCTCGACCGCGTAGGGGCCCGTGGCCACGGCCAGGCAGCGCACGCCGTCGGCCCGCGCGCAGAGGATGTCGCGCGGCGTATCGCCGATAACGATCGTGTCCTGGCGAGGGTGGGCGATGCCGTCGTGAGCCGCCCGCTTGCGGGCGATATGCGGCAGGTCGGTGCGATCCTCGGAGTCGGAGCCAAAGCCGCCCTGGCCATGGGGGAAGTGGGCGCCCAGCCCGGCCCGAGTCAGCTTGAGCCGCGCCACCGGCTCGAAGTTGCCCGTGACCAGGGAGAGGCTTACGCGGGCCTGATCCTCAGCTTCCAGCCATCGGAGGAGTTCGGCCACGCCCGGCAGCACCTTGTCGGCTAACGACGGGGGGCAGAGCTCGGCGTAGATCCGGCAGCAGGCCTCGCGGACGTCGTGTCGGTGCTCATCGATCCGGCGCGCGGGGACGCCGGCCTCGAGCAGCAGCAGCCGAGCTATCTCGCCGTCGGTTCGTCCCGCGGGGTCGAGGCCCAGCCCCTCGGGGTCGACGCCATGGACCTCGCGCAGAGCCCGGCGCAGGGCTTGGCTGTGCTCGCCGGCCGCGTGGCCGACCAGCGTTCCGTCGACATCGAACAGCAGCAGCAGGCTCAACGCTCGAACGACATGCCCGGCTCGAGACGGCGGGCAAACGCGGCGATCAGCTTGGCCGCGGCGGCGATGTCGCCGAGCGACACGAGCTCGACGGGCGAGTGCATGTAGCGAATGGGTACCGAGACGAGTCCGGTAGGGATGCCTCCCCGGCTGATGTTGACCGCGTCGGCGTCCGTGCCGGTCGAGCGGCCCAGCGACTCGACGGTGAACTCGAAGCCCTCCTGCTCGGCGGTGTCGTAGAGCAGGTCGGTGACCGCGGGATGAAGGGCGGTACCGCGGGCCACGACCGGGCCGGAGCCCAGGGGATGCTTGGTGATCGGCCCGAGGTCGACGCCCGGCTGGTCGGTGGCGAAGGTCACGTCGACCACGATGGCCAGGTCAGGAGCCAGGGAGAAGGCGCTGGTGCGCGAGCCGGCGAACGTGGTCTCCTCCTGCACGACGGCCAGGGCGACCACCTCGCCGGGCGCGCCGCCGTCCTCTGCCACCAGCCGCGCCGCCTCGGCGGCCACGAAGCAGCCGATGCGGTTGTCCAGCGCCCGGGCGATCAGCCGGTCATGGACGATCTCCAGCGGCTCAGCGTCGATCACTCCGACATCGCCGATCCTGACCATGCTCCGGGCGTCATCGCCGTCCTCGGCGCCGATGTCGATATGCAGATCCTTGATCTGAGGCGTCTTCTCGCGGTCCGGGCCTCGCAGCAGATGGATCGGCTTGCGCCCAATCACCCCGGGCACGTCCCCGCTGCGAGTGGCGATTCGCACCCGCTGACCGACCAGCACCACCGGGTCCCAGCCACCCACCTCCCCGAAACGCAGATACCCCTCGTCGTCGATGTGGGAGATGTGTACGCCGATCTCGTCGATGTGACCGATCACGGCCAGGGTCGGACCGTCGGCCGTGCCCGGGACGCGGGCCATCGAGGAGCCGACGTTGTCACCGCGCACCTCGGCCGCCCACGGTGCGCAGCCCTCACGCCAGGCGCGTGCGGCCAGGCCCTCGTGTCCGGAGGGACCGGGAGCGCTCAGCAGGTTGCGCAGCATCTCGGGAACGGCCATGGCGGGGAACGTTAGTCGTCCTCAGCGCAACAGGTCGCGCAGCACGTACTGAAGAATCCCGCCGTGCTGGAAGTAGCGCTGCTCCTTGGGCGTGTCGATCCGCACCGTCACCTCGAACTCCTTATCACCGGCCTTGACGGTGAGCTTGCGCGGCAGGTCCTCGACCTCAGCGATGCCGGCGATGGAGAACTCCTCATGGCCGGTCAGCCCGAGCGACTCGGCGGAGTCGCCGTCGGAGAATTGCAGCGGCAGTACGCCCATCCCGACCAGGTTTGATCGGTGGATGCGCTCGAAGCTCTCGGCGATCACCGCCCGCACCCCCAACAGTCGGGTTCCCTTGGCCGCCCAGTCGCGCGAGGAGCCGGACCCGTATTCCTTGCCGGCCAGGACGATCAGCGGCGTGCCCTGCTCCTGGTAGCGCATGGCTGCTTCGTAAATCGGCATCTGATCTTCGCCGCCGTCCCCGAGATACAGGGTGATCCCGCCTTCGGTGCCGGGCGCGAGCTGGTTGCGCAGGCGGATGTTGGCGAACGTGCCGCGCATCATCACCTCGTGGTTGCCGCGCCGCGACCCGTAGGAGTTGAAGTCCTTGGGCTGGACACCGTGCTCGATCAGATAGGCCCCGGCCGGGCTGTCGCGCTTGATCGAACCGGCGGGGGAAATATGGTCGGTGGTCACGCTGTCCCCGAGTACGGCCAGCACGCGGGCGCCCTCGATGTCGGTCAGCGGCTCGGGCTCGGTGGGCAGATCGTCGAAGAACGGCGGCTTGCGTACGTACGTCGAATCCTCGGCCCAGGCGAACGAGTCGCCGGTCGGGACCTCGAGTGAGTTCCAGCGATCGTCGCCGTCGAAGACCTCGCCGTAGCTCTTGCGGAACATGTCCGACTGCACGGCTTCCTCGACGGTCTGGGCCACCTCCTCAGACCCGGGCCAGATGTCCTTGAGGAAGACGGGCTGGCCGTCCTTGTCCTCGCCGAGCGGCTCGTCGTAGAGGTCGATGTCCATCGTTCCGGCCAGGGCATAGGCCACGCACAGTGGCGGTGAGGCCAGGTAGTTCATCCTCACGTCGGGGTTGATGCGGCCCTCGAAGTTGCGGTTGCCCGACAGCACGGAGACGACGGCCAGGTCCTCGGCTGCGACCACCTCCGAGATCTCTTCGGGCAGCGGACCGCTGTTACCGATGCAGGTCGTGCAGCCATAACCGACCAGGTTGAAGCCGAGCTCATCCAGGTACTCGGTGAGGCCGGCCCGCTCCAGATACTCGGTGACCACCTTGGAACCGGGAGCCAACGAGGTTTTCACCCAGGGCTTGACCTTCAGCCCCTTCTGGGCGGCGTTGCGGGCCAGGATCCCGGCGCCCAGCATCACCGACGGGTTCGAGGTGTTGGTGCAACTGGTGATGGCCGCGATGACCACGTGACCGTGATCCAGCTCGGTTTCGGTCCCGTCGGCCAGCGTGACCGGGGACGGGGCGGAGGTGCGGTCCGCCACCTGAACCCCGCCGGTCTCCCCGTGAGGGGCGTAGTCCCCCCGTTGAGATGGTGGGTTGAGACCGGATCTGAGGCCGGGAAGGAGTCGGCCAGGGCTTCGTCCTCCTGGTTGCCCTGGTCGTCGGGCAGCAGGTCTTCCAGCGCCATGCGGAACTCGGACTTCGCCTCGGTCAGCGACACCCGGTCCTGAGGGCGCTTGGGCCCGGCGATGCTGGGCACGACGGTCGAGAGGTCAAGCTCGATCTTGTCGCTGAACGTAGGCTCCTCGGAGTTCTCGTCGTGCCAGAGACCCTGTTCCTTGGCGTAGGCCTCGACGAGCTCGATCAGCTCCTTCGGCCGGCCTGAGAACTCCAGGTAGCGCAGTGTCTCGGCGTCGATCGGGAAGATCGCGCAGGTGGAGCCAAACTCCGGAGACATGTTGCCGATCGTGGCCCGGTCGGCCAGCGGCAGCTTGGCCAGCCCGGGGCCGTAGAACTCGACGAACTTGCCGACCACGCCGCGCTCGCGAAGCTTCTCGGTGACGGTGAGGACAAGGTCGGTGGCGGTGGCGCCCTCGACGAGCGCCCCGGTGAGCTCGAAGCCGAGCACCTGGGGGATGAGCATCGACATGGGCTGGCCGAGCATCGCCGCCTCGGCCTCGATTCCCCCTACGCCCCAGCCGAGCACGCCCAAGCCGTTGATCATCGTCGTGTGAGAGTCGGTGCCGACCAGCGTGTCCGGGTAGGCCTGGCCCGCCTCGTCATCCACGAACACCACGCGGCCGAGGTATTCGAGGTTGACCTGGTGCACGATGCCCGTGTCCGGCGGCACGACACTGAAGTTGTGGAACGCGCCCTGCCCCCAGCGCAGGAACGCGTAGCGCTCCTGGTTGCGCTCGAACTCGAGATCGGCGTTGCGCTGGAAGGCCGACGCGTTGCCGAACGCGTCCACCTGGACTGAGTGGTCGATCACCAACTCCGCGGGCACGAGCGGATTGATCTTGCTCTCCTCGCCACCCAGATCGCGCATCGCGTCGCGCATGGCGGCCAGGTCGACGATGGCCGGCACGCCGGTGAAGTCCTGCATGACGACGCGGGCCGGGGTGAAGGCGATCTCCTGGCTGGGCTCATCGTTGGCGTTCCAGCTGGCCAGGGCCTCGATGTCCTGGGCACTGATGGATTCGCCGTCCTCGTTGCGCAGCAGATTCTCGAGCAGGATTTTCAGCGAGAAGGGCAACCGGGTGACGTCGAATTTGGCCTGCAGGGCATCGAGTCGGTAGATCTCATACGTGCGGTCGCCGATCTTCAGTTCGGCCCGGGCGTCAAAGCTGTTGGCGGACATGTCTCAAACTCCTGGTTTCAGGATGGCTGGGTCTAACTCTAGATCTGTTCTGCCCAGCGAAGACTGCAACCCATCAGGAGTCGGGCTGCCGCTCCTACAACTTGCTTAGCAGCGTCTTCGAGGCGACTTCATCCACCTGCCGATTCTTGGAGCGATTCCTAACCCGAGGAGCCCGAGATGACGATGCTCACCCGCACCCTGGCCGGCGTCGCCGTGGTCGCCGTCGGCGCCATTGCCGCTGCCGGCACCTACACCGAGATCCGGCGCGCGCCGGACCAGTCTTAGCCTTCTCTCAGCCTGCCATCAGCCTTCTCTCACATCGTCATTGGATCCTGCAGCGATGAGCTCTGACTCGGCCAGCTACCGCGCGCCCTCGCGCACCATCCCCTCCGTCCGGCGGCCGGTACCGGCCGTCCTCAGCCGCCTGCGCGCCGCCCCCGAGCTGCCGGGTCTCATGGTCGTGGCCGGGTTGCTCAACCTGTGGGGGCTGAGCATCAACGGCTGGGCCAACACGTACTACTCGGCCGCCGTGCGCTCGATGACCACCAGCTGGCATGACTTCCTGTTCGCGTCGCTCGATCGCAGCGGGCTGATGACCGTCGATAAGCCACCGCTGGCGCTCTGGGTCCAGGCGCTCTCAGCGCGCATCTTCGGCTTTAACTCCCTCAGTCTGCTGATTCCCCAGGCCCTCATGGGCGTCGCGGCCACGGCGCTCCTGTATGACCTGACCCGCAGGCGCTTTGGGCGGATGGCCGGCGCAGCCGCCGGTCTGACTCTGGCCACCACGCCGATGGTGGTTGCCGTTTCTCGGCACAACAACCCCGACGAGCTGCTCGTCCTGTGCTGTGTGGCCGCTCTGTGGCTGGCCCTGCGTGCGCTGGAGACCGGACGGACCCGGTGGCTGGTATGGACTGGCGTGGCTATCGGCCTGGGCTTTGAGACCAAGATGGGCGTGGCCCTGATGGTCGTCCCCGGTATCGCCGCCGCCTATCTCTGGGTCGCACCGCGCGGTCGGTTGGCCGCCGTCCGTCAGCTGCTCGCCGGGGGCCTGTCGCTGGCCGTGGTCGGCCTGGCCTGGCCCGTGCTGGTCTCCCTCACTCCGGCCGCTGATCGGCCCTGGATCTCCGGAACATCGGACAACAGCATCTGGTCACTGATCTTCTCCTACAACGGTGTCGGCCGGATCGCCGGACAGTCGGGCGGTCCCGGGGTCATAGGCGGTGGTGGTGGTCCCGGCGGCGCGGCGTTCGGCGGCGGCGGTGGTCCTGGCGGCACGGCGTTCGGCGGCGCCACCGGGGTCTTTCGCCTGCTCCAGACCGGGCTTGGCGACCAGGCCGGCTGGCTGCTCGGCTTTGCCGTGGTGGCCGGCGCCGGGGTCCTGGTCAGCACGCGTCTGCGCCGCCGCGATCCGCGCACGGGCTGGCTGATCGCGGTCGGAGGCGCCTTCTTGACCACCGCCGTGGTGTTCAGCCTGGCCCAGGGGATCTTCCATCCCTATTACGTCTCCTTCCTGGCTCCCTTCATCGCCGCACTGGTCGGTGCGGGCGTGGGGATGGCGCTCCGACCCGAAGCCGAGTCGCGGATCTTTGCCGCACTGGCCATCGCTGCCGGAGCAGTGACCGAGTTCGTCGTGCTCGGCACCCTTGGCGGGCAGCTCTCGTGGGCCAAGCCGGTGATCATCGTGGCTGCCCTCGGCGCTGCGCTGGCCCTGGCCCTGCGGCTTTCTGCTCGGGTCCGAGCGGCCCTGATCGGTGTGGCCCTGGCCATGCTCCTGGCTGCGCCGGCCACCTGGGCCGTGGAGACCATCGGCCACGCCACCAGCGGCACCTTCCCCGCCGGTGGTCCAGCCAGCGCGGGCGGCGGCTTCGGTGGGCCTCCCGGGGCTGGTGGCCGCACGCGTCCCTTTGGCGGCTTCGGCGGGCCTCCGGGCGCCGGTGGCGGGTTTGTGCCGCCTGGGGCACCTGGGGCGCCTGGTGCGGCGGGTGCCCCTGGTGCGGCGGGTGCGCCCGGTGCGGGCGTGCAGAGTCTGTTCGGTAACTCGCCCCGCCCTGGGCGCCGGGGCGCCGGCGGCTTCGGTGGTGGCTTTGGCGGCGGTGGACCGGGCGGTTTCGGCGGCGACAGCGCTTCGCTGAACGCGGCCATTCGCTACGCCCGTGCCCATGGCGGCGGCACCATCGGGGTGGCCAGTCAGAGCACGGCGTCGGCGGCCATTCTCGACCTAAACGCCAACGTGGCCGGCCTGGGCGGCTTCTCCGGGCGCGAGAGCTCGGTGACCGCGGCCTGGATCGCCATGGAGGTTCGCGACGGTCATCTGCGCTGGGTGATCACCAGTTCCAGTAGCGGGCAGGGCTTCCGGGCCCCCGGCGATACCCGCCAGGGCAGTCAGGCGGCAATGGCGGTCGTAGCCAAGACGTGCCCTGCGGTGACGCTCAGTTCCTCAAGCGGCAACAATTCCAAGATGTACGACTGTCAGGGACGCGCGGCGGCAATCCTCCAGGCGGCGCGCTCGATGAGCCGGTCCCGCCGGGGCGCGCTGTCGCTCGGCGTGCTGCTCAGCGGGCTGCTCGGCCTCCTGGCCGCTGCCCCCGAGGCGCTGGCCGACAGCACCCAGAGCTCGAACTGGGCCGGCTACGCCGTCCACCGATCCGGGGTGCGCTTCGAGAAGGTCATCGGCACCTGGCGCCAGCCCACGGCCACATGCACGAGTGGCACCCCGACCTACTCATCCATGTGGGTCGGCCTGGGCGGCTTCAGCCTGAATGCCCAGGCGCTGGAGCAGATCGGCACCGAGGTCGACTGCACCGCCACGGGCCAGGTGGTCTCCAGCGCCTGGTTTGAGCTGGTGCCGGCGCCCTCGCGGACGATCCACATGCGCGTGAATCCCGGGGACACGATGTCCGCCTCGGTCATCGTCCACGGGCGTCTGGTCCGGCTCACCCTCCGCGACCTGACCCGCCGAACCTCGTTTACGCGCAGCGTGCGGGCCAAGCCGATCGACGTCTCCTCCGCGGAATGGATTGTCGAGGCGCCCTCGGAGTGCTCGAGCGCCAATTCCTGCCAAACCCTGAGCCTGGCCAACTTCGGCAGCGCCGCATTCACCTCGGTCCGGGCCAGCACCACCTCCGGCCACAGCGGGGACATCTCTAACCGGCACTGGGGCGTGACCCGGATCACGCTGGCTACCGGGCAGCGTCATTTCATCGGCGGCCCCTCGACCGGAGCCCAGGCATCGGTCTCGCCGCTGGCGGCGCGGGGTAGCGCCTTCACGGTCACCTACCGGGGAGCGCCGGCCTCGACCGCCTCCCAGCGCACCCGGCAGGCCCGGATCTCGGCGGTCGGCCGGCTGCGGTCGGGCGGCACCCGCTGGGCGCGCTGACCGCGCCGCTCCCTACACCGCTCTTACGCCCTTCCTATGGCGCTCTCGCGCGTCTCGGCGATCTTGTCGGTCATGACAACGAGCGCCACTCCCCACCTGTTCTGGATCACCAGTCGTGCCGCCGGGATCGTCGCGCTGGTCCTGGCCAGCCTGGCCGTCTCCCTCGGTCTCCTGATGAGCACCAAGCTCCTGCGCCGGCGCGGGCCCGATCTGCTCGCCTTCCACGAGGTGCTTTCCGTGTCCACGCTGGTGGCGATCGCCGTCCACGGCCTGGCCCTGCTGGGCGATCAGTTCACGAACCTGTCATTCGCCGACATCGCCATCCCGTTCGTCACCTCGTACAAGACGTTCTGGACCTCACTGGGCATCATCGGCGGCTGGGGCCTGGCCCTGCTCGGCGTGTCCTTCTACCTGCGCCGCTACATCGGTGCCACCCGCTGGCGCAAGCTGCACCGGCTGACTGCGGTGATGTGGCTGGCCGGTCTGGCCCACGCCCTGGGCGAGGGAACGGACGCCGGGCAGATCTGGTTCTTGGCCATGATCGGGCTGGTCGTGATCCCGGCGCTCCTGCTGCTGGCCACGCGCTGGCTGGGGCGCCCGGGGCTCCGGCCGCCCCGCCTGCCGCTGCTAGCCGAGCTCCGGGTCTGGACGTGAAGAAGGTCCACACCGTGCCGTGCCCACGGCGGGTGTCTCGGTCCGTCCACGTCCGGCGGCTGCTCCGGTCGCGCATTCGCCGGTGCGCCCACGTCCCGCCGCCCACGCGGGACGCTCCCGGGAGAGGGTGGGCTAGGGCCGCGCTGCCAAGCGCACGCACTTCTGCACGCACGCCGGAGCACCCGCGAGCGTGCGTGCAGAACGTCGCGCTGGACGGGGCCCATTGCACGCACGCCGCCGACAGACCGGGCGTGCGTGCAGAAGTGCACGTCCCGGGGACCCAGAGGCCCGGGATCGGCGTCTCGCGGGCCGGCCGTCCGGGGTCCGGGGTCTAGAGCCCGGGCGGGTGCCGGACCACGAAGCCCGAGAACTCGCCGCCGCCCTGGGCCCAGCGGGTGCCGCCGTAGGACAGCGCGACGGTGTCAAAGCGCCAGCCGCCGACCTGCATCCAGACGTGGCCGGCGATTGGCGTAGATGGTGATCCAGCGGCCGGGGCCGGGATCGCCGTAGCTCTCGAAGTCGCCGGAGACCATCGGTGAGCTGAGCAGCCCGGCCGCGGCCAGGGCGTAGCTGACCGAGCCCGAGCAGTCATAGCCGCTGGCGTGGAAGGAGCCGTGGCCGCCGCCCCAGATGTAGGGCAGCGTGGCGATGGCATTGCCGGCGGCGATCACCTGGGCCACCGCGGCCGGGGCGCCCGGAGGAGGCTGGACCATGCCCGCGGTGTTGAGCGCCACGCCGCCCACGCCGGCGTTGCCCGTGGCCGCGGCGCGGGCGGCCTGCTCGGCGGCGCGCTTCTCAAGCGTCTGCAGGCGGCCGCGCAGCGCGTGGTAGCGCGCGCTGACCGTCGAGCGCGCGCCGAACTGGCGTAGCTGCTCGGAAGCAGGGCGGACTGGAGAGCGGCGGCCTGGTTGCGCCGGGCCAGGACGGACTCGGCCAGGGCCCGGTCGCGGGCTTCCAGATGGGCCAGGTTGTTGGCCTCCCGGGCCACCTCCGCGCGGGCGGTGCGCGTCAGTCCCACGATCTGGGCGTCCTGCCGCCCGACCCGGGCCATGAAGCTCACCTGCTCGAGCAGGGAGCCGAAGCCGCGGGATTGCAGGATCACCGTCATCAGGTCGGGCTTGGCGCCCTCGTAGCTGGCCCGCAGGTTGGCGGCCAGCACGGTCGGTGGCCAGGTGGAGACGGTTCTCCAGGGCGACGAGATGGTCGCGGGCAGCGATCAGCTGGGTCTGAACGAGCTTGAGTTCGGCGATCCTGCGGTCGAGGTCGGCCTGGACGGAGGCCAGCTGCGCCCGCGCCTGGTTCAGGCCCGCCGTCGTGTGGGCGATCTGGGCCGAGTCGGCGGCGATCTGGGATTGCAGCGAGGCCGCGGCCGAGCGGGTGGCGCTGATCTGGCTCTGGAGGTCTCCGGCACTGGTGCCGGTCAGACTTGTGCCGAGCAGAGCGAGGATCAGCGCGGCCAGGACGGGGAAGCGCAGGGACCAGGGGCGGTGAGGGAAATTGGGCATGCAGGGGCAGGGGCCGGCGACGCGGCAGGGCCACGCGTCAAGCGTTCGGAGGAGCCAGGGTCAGGGGCGTTGACGACGGCTCGGGAGGTACGGCGCAGCGGCAATGTAACACGGGTCGTCGGCGCGTCGGCCGCAACTCCTCGGCTGCAAGAGATCCTGCAAATCGTCACTTTGGGGGTAGCTGTTCCGGGCGATACAACCGTCTCCCAACGCAACCTCGGCTACTGCTTGCCATACTCGAGGCGTGTCCAAGACTCGGTCACTGCTCGCTGTTCTGATTGTTCTCGGCCTTTTCGCGGCGCTCATTCCGGCTGCCGCGCTGGCCGGCGGCAGCTCTGCCGGCGACAACCAATACGTGGATCCGCTTTCCGGCGTGCACTCGCACAGCGGGAACGGCTCGAGCTCGTACGAGCCAGTTCCTCGGCGGGCACATCGGCCACTGCGGCGGCCTCACGGCTACCACGACCTCGCCTACCGCGACCACGACGAGCACGGCGCCGGGCGGGAAGTCCAAGACGCTGCCCTTCACCGGCTTTGACGATTGGCAGGCCGCCGGCCTCGGTGGATTGCTGGTGGCCGGTGGGCTGGGACTGCGTGGACTGGGCTCGCGTGGGCTGCGGCTGCGCCGCCGGACCGGGACCTAGCCCCGCGGGGCCTCAGACCTCGCCGCCCCGGCCGCCGCCCCGGACCATTTTCCGAAACCTTCTGCGCTGGGAGCTGTTCTGATGCTGATGCCTGTGCACCTGTCCCCGTCCGTCCGACGCGTCCGACTGCTGATGAGCGCCCTCCTGCTCGCCGGGCTGATCGCAGTTGCGCTGCTGAGCACCATTGCGCCGGCGGCCGCCAAGGCAAAAGGCAAGGCCTCCCATGTCCCCCAGGGCTTTGTCGGTGTGGACATCGACGGACCCCTGTTCGACCCCAGGGACTCCGCTCAACCTGGGCAAGCAGATGAGCAGCATGGTCACCAACGGCGTACAGAGCGTCCGGGTGGCCTTTGACTGGTCGGCGGCACAGCCCTACGCAAGCTTCTCGGACGTGCCCGCGGACAAGCGCTCGAATTCGTCGCCGGCCCGGCCGGGCGCCCGATCAGCTTCAACGCCACCGATGCGGTGGTCGGCAACGCGGCCCGGCGCGGGCTCAGCATCCTGCCCACGATCATCTATGCGCCGAGTTGGGACGCCAAGCGCAACTCCAGCGGTGGTCTGGTCACGCCGCAGAATGTCACGCCCTACGCCCAGTACGCGGCGGCGCTGGTGCAGCGCTACGGACCGCAGGGCAGCTTCTGGAAGGCCAACCCTCAGCTCCGCAAGAGGCCGGTCCGGATGTGGCAGATCTGGAACGAGCCCAACATCCCGTTCTACTGGCCCCAGCCGTTCGGCAAGAGCTACGTCGCGTTGCTCCGAGCCGCCCACGACGCGATCAAGCGCGCCGATCCCGAAGGCCAAGGTGGTTCTCGGCGCACTGACCAACTTCGCGTGGAAATCGATCGATCAGGTCTACGCGGTCTCCGGGGCCAGCAAGCTGTTCGACCTCGTGGCGGTCAACGGCTTTACCCAGCATCCGGCCAACGTGCATCCTGTACCTGCGGTTCATGCGCGCACGCGATGGATCACTTCAAGGACGGGCGCAAGCCGATGCTGGACTCGGAGTTCAGCTGGCCTTCGGCGTCGCGGTCAGGCACAGCAGCACTACGACTTCAGCACCACCCGCAAGGGGCAGGCCGCAGACATCTCGAGCTTCATGACCTGATGGCCGCGAGTCAGCGGGCGAAGCTCGGCGTGGCCGGGATCTACTACTACACTGGATCGGCAAGGAGTTCAAGGGGGCGCCGGTCTTCAACTTCTCCGGCCTGCTGGCACTGAACGTCAAGCACCAGGTCGAGGTGAAGCCTGCCCTGGCCGCATTCCGCAAGGCCGCGCTGCGCCTCGAGGGCTGCCGGTCCAAGGGGAGCTTGGCCACGCAGTGCCGCCGGTGACCCCGGCCCTCACGCCCCCTAGCAGCCGGACGACGACCGGGCTCGCCCGACCCGGATCGCGGCCGCGAAGGCCGCCGTATCCGCGGTCGGATTACCGCTCAAACCGTTGATGCCGTACCACTGCTGGGCTTCGCCGGGGCTCTGCTCGGGCGAGTACCAGGTGTAGAGCAGCGCGGCGGCCAGTCCGCAGCGCCGCCGGCCGAGCTCGGCCAGCGTGCTCAATATGTAGCCCGGGCGCTGGGTCTCGGGCACGTAGTCCTGCACTCCGGGGAACTGAGTCGTCCAGCCAAACTCGGTTGCGTACAAGGGCACGCCGGCCATCCCCAGCAAAGCCAGTGTGGCCCGGGCGTCTCGGACCCGCTTCAGGGCCACAGCCGGTGTCCCGTAGGGATGGATGCCCACCCCGTCGATGTGGCCGCGCAGTGCGGGTCGCGCGGACAGCAGCGCGGGGAGAAAGCGGGGGAGCTGGGTCAGGCCGCCGATGATCACCCGGGCGGACGGGTCAGCGCTGTCGATCGCGTTGCGCGCGGCGGCGTAGAGATCGGCGTAGCCGGCCGGATTCGGCTGCGGGGCCCAGAACGTCCCGCTGTCCGGCTCGTTCCAGATCTCATAGGTCTGTACGGGCAGCCGGGGCAGGGCCGGGTGGGTGGCCCAGAAGGTTCCCTGCGAGCCGTAGCGGGCCGCGAAGGCGCTCGCGTAGGCGGCGTAGTCGCCGCTCGAGCGCGGGGGTGAATGGTCCCGGCCCGCGAGCGACTGGGCCCACGGCGCGCTGTAGTCGAGGATCGGGAGCCAACGCAGACCGGCGTCGGCCAGCGCGGCCGCGATGTGGTCATCGAAGGACCAGTCGTAGACGTGCCGGCCGTGGTCGGGCGGCCGCGGCTCGGTGGCCTCCCAGAAGGCGTCGCTCCGGCCCACGGTCGCGCCCGTGGCGTGCAGGGCTTGGAGCTGTCGCGTAACGATCGGCGGCGGGGGGCCATGGCCGTTGAACAGCAGGTTGACGTTGGCCCCGAACTGTTCGTTCGCCGTGGCCGGCCGGGCCGGACGGGGCGGGCCGGGCGAAGCGGGCGGTGGTCCGGTCGCTGTTGCCGAGCTCGACGTTGCCGAGCTGGACGTTGCCGAGCTGGACGTTGCCGAGCTGGATGTGACCGGGGGGCGATGACCCGGGCCAGCGCCACCCGACCAGCCGCCAGTCAGGACAACCACGGCCACGACCACGGCCACGCCCGCGGCGAGAGCCCCCAGTCCAATCAACCACGGTCGGCGATCGTTCATCAGCGCTCCCGCCGCCGGCAGCTCATGCCCGAGTAGCTGACAGACAGAAATCTGGTCACAAAAAACAAGTCGCGGCTGGCCACCTCGGGCGTACCCGAGCCGGGGCATTATGGCGATCGTTTGCCCTGCGTTCGGGGTCGTGGCCCGCGTACACTGGCGCCGGTGGGGAACCGAAGTCCAACCGAGAGCCAGCCGCCGCCGCGCGTTGCGCTCATCCACGACTTCCTGCTTGATGTTCGTGGGGCCGAGCGGGTCTTTATCGAGCTCTGCCGGATGTGGCCGCAGGCTGACATCTACACCGCCGTCTACGACGAGGACGGCACCGAGGGCCGGTTTGCCAACCGCAACGTCCACACCTCCTTCCTGCAGCGCCTGCGGCCCTCGGCCCGCACCTTCCGGGCTCTGTTGCCGCTCTATCCGGCGGCCATCGAGTCCTTCGATCTGAGCGGCTACGACCTCGTCGTGTCGAGCTCCTCAGCCTGGGCTCACGCGGTGCTCTGCGATGAGGAGACCGTGCACGTCAGCTATTGCCACAACCCGTTCCGCTACGCCTGGAACGATCGCGAGCAGACGCTGGCCCGCCGCGACCCCGTCACCCGTGCCTTCCTGCGCGGTGCTTTTCGGCGCTGGCGCCAGTGGGACTGGATCGCCGCCCAGCGGACCAATCGCTACGTGGCCAACTCGCGCATCACCCAGGCTCGCATTCGCGCCTACTTCGGGCGCGAGGCGTCGATCGTCTACCCACCGGTCAACACCGAGCGATTCACGCCCGGCCCGCCCGGCGATCACTATCTGATCGTCTCCGAGCTCATGGCCCACAAGCAGATCGACGTCGCCATCTCCGCCTTCAACCGCCTGCGCCTGCCGCTGGTCATCGTCGGCGACGGGCCCTACGCCCGGCGCCTGCAGCGCCTGGCCGGTCCGACGGTGAGGCTCGTCGGCCGGCTCTCCGACCAGGAGGTAGCGCAGACCATTCAGAGCGCCCGCGCACTGATCGTCACCTCGGTGGAGGAGTTCGGGATCGCCGCCGTGGAGTCGCAGGCCGCCGGTCGGCCGGTCATAGCCCGGGCCGCGGGTGGAGTGCTGGAAACGGTTCTCGACGGCATCACCGGCTGCTTCTGGACCGGTGGGCCTGATGAGTTGGCCCAGGCGGTCCTGGAGTTCGACGAGGAGGCGGTTGACCCTCAGGTCCTGGTTCGGCATGCCGAGCGCTTCGGACGCAGCGCCTTCCGTCAGGGACTGCAGAGAGAAGTCGACGCTGCCTGCGCTCACGACGTCCGGCCGTCCCCGGGCGGCCGCCAGCCGCTGCCGTCCACGCGCCTGGTCCGCCGCGCCGCCCGGGATCCTCACCGCTAAGCGGTGCGCCAGGTCATGCTCACCGCCGCGCGGGTACTGGCGCTGGCGGGTCCAACGGCGCTGGCTTTCTTCGCCGGCGGCTACTTCGATGAGGCGCGCGCCTGGGCCGGGGTGGGGGCCTGGGTCGGCGTGTTCCTGGCCGCGGTGGCCGGGGCGCGGCTGCCGCGCTCCCGGCCGGCCACCCTGGCCCTAGCCGGCCTGGCCCTACTCGCCGCCTGGACGCTGCTCTCCATGCTCTGGGCACCGATCGTCGGCAACGCCTATCACGCCGGTCAGATCGTCCTCCTCTACCTCGGCGCCCTGTTGGCCAGCGCGATGCTGTTCCGGGACGGGTCAGTGCGCCTGCTCGAACCCGTGCTGGCCGGCGGGACGCTGATCGTCATCGGCTACGGACTGTCCGAGCGCTTGCTGCCGGGGGTGCTGCAGTTCAGCGCGTCGTTGAGCGCCGAGGGCCGGCTCGAGCAGCCCCTGACCTACTGGAACGCGATGGGCGAGCTGGCTGCGATCGGCCTGGTTCTGTGCGTGCGGATGGCCGGGGACGCCACCCGCGCCCGCGCGCTGCGCAGCGTGGCCGCGGCCGCCGTGGCTCCGCTCGCTATGGCCCTCTACATCTCCTTCTCCCGGGGGGCTCTGTTCGCCTGTCTGGCCGGCCTGGTGGCCCTGGGTGTCCTGGCCGGACGGCGGGAGCAGCTCGCCGCAGTGCTGCGCGGGGTGATCGTCGGCGTCCTGGCCGGGCTGTCCTGCGCCTCGTTTCAGGGCGTGACGACGCTGATCGGCACAGCCTCCAAGCGAGAGAGCCAGGGCGCGATCGCCCTGGTCCTGCTGGTCCTGGTCACCGTGCTGGCCGGCGTTGCCCAGGCGATCAGTTCGCGCCGGGAGCGAACCGGCGAGCTGGGCCTGCCCCGGCGGGCCTCGCTGGCTGCCGCCGGTGTTATTGGCGCCGGGTTGGCCTTGGCGATCGTGCTCGGTGCCCACGAGAGCTCAAAGAGCGTGCAGTCATTGTCCAACGGAGCCACCCGGCTGGCCTCGCTGCAGTCCAACCGCTACGACTACTGGCGCGTGGCGCTGCGGGCCTTCGGCGACTCCCCGTTGCACGGGGTGGGGGCGGGTGGCTGGAGCGTCGACTGGTTGCGCTGGCGTCACGTCGACGAGGTGGCCCAGGACGCGCACTCCCTCCCCCTGCAGACGCTGGCCGAGCTGGGCCTGGTCGGAATCGCGCTGCTGGGAGCCTTCCTGACCGGCGTGGCCGCCGCGGCGGCCCGGGCGCTGCGCACCGCCGGTCCGGTGGTGGTCGGTCCGATCGCCGTCACGGTGGTCTACCTTGTCCACTCGCCGCTGGACTGGGACTGGCAGATGCCGGCGCTGACCCTGGTGGCCATGGTCGCCGCCGGGGCGGTGCTGGCCCACAGCGAGCCGATTTCGGGCCAGGTTCAGTCGCCGTAGCCAAACGCGGCCAGCGTCGGTCCCATGATCTCGGTCATGGTCTGCTGCTCGGCCGGGCTCAGGTTCTGGCGCCAAAGGCCCGGCTGGGCCGCGCGCAGGGGCATGCCACGGCCCTTGGCTTCATCCGGGTAGGAATCGAAGTCGTTCCAACGCAAGGCGTCCGCGCGCTCACTCGGTGCCCGCCCCAATGACAGCCAGTCGTCAAGCTCGGCCAGGTGCACCGCCGGCTCACGACGGACGTCCTCGTAGCGCAGCAGGAGCCGGCGCTGCGCCGGGTGAGCTTCGAAGGCGAGCCTGACCGCCTTGGTGCGCGCCACCCAGAGCCTGGACTCGTGCGCGACAAGCTCGAGCCGCTGTTCCGTGGCTGTGCTCAGCTCCGTCCCCGTCGAGCGCTCCAGCCATCCGCCGGCCGCCTGAGCGTCGATCATCGAGTCGACGATGTCGCGCCCGTCGCGGAGCAGGAAGATCATCCGCGAGTCCGGGAACAGCGCCATCACCTCCCCGGCTCCACCTGAGCCGTTGGGCTCCTTGATGACCAGCAGCGGGCTGCGCAGGCTGTAGGCAGTGGACAGCTCATCAGCCTGGGCACCCAGTCGGGCCAGGACGAGCTGGCGCAGGGCAGGCCTCCAGGTCTCGGCGTAGCGGTCGCTGAAGAAGTAGCTGGGCGACGCATGCCGGAACGAGTTCAGGCTGACCATGGCCAGGCCGTCCTCGGCGGCCCGGTCGGAGAACAGTGGCGGGGCCAGATGCTGGGGGATGTAGGGCTCGTTGATGGGGACGGCCCGCGCTCGCCCCGCCTGCGGAGCCGCCCGGCGGACAACGCCCAGGGCGTTTGCGTCGTCGGGGATCAGCGGATGCACAAGCAGATCGAGCAGCCAGGTGCTTCCCGAGCGCGGCGAGCCGAAGATCCAGACCAGCCGGGACTCGAGCGCTCCGCCGCCGCGGTCTCGCCACCCTCGCACCGCTCGCACCTACAGCTCTTCGGCGATCCGGGGGGCCTCGCGCCGGAACAGCCACACGCCCAGAACGCAGAGCACGAGGATGACCGCGATCGCGAACAGCAGGTGGTTGCTGCCTCCGCCCGCCACGGTGCCCGGGTAGGGGGCGCTGGGGTCGATCATCCACACCCGGGCCAGCTCGAGGATCGGGGTGAACGGGTTCAGGGCGATGAGCTGGCCGAGCAGGTGGGAGCGGCGGACCGCGACCTCGAGCGGGAACAGAATCGGCGTGGCGTAGAACAGCGCCGTGGTGAACACGCTCCAGATGATCCCCAGGTCCCGGAAGCGCGGGTAGAGCGAGGAGACGATCATGGCAATCGCCAGGGTGACCACGAACATGAGCAGGACGACCACCGGCAACAGCAGCCAGGTCCACATCGGCGTGACTCCGAGGACGATGATGAACACGACCACCACCACGAGGTTGAGCAGCAGGTTGTAGAGCGCGGTCATGACCACGGCCATCGGGATGGCCAGACGCGGGAACTGAGTCTTGCGCACGATTCCCTCGTGGCTGACGATCGAGGTCACGGCCATCGTCGAGCCCTCCTGGAAGAAGCCGAACAGGACGATGTTGAACAGCAGGAAGGCCGGGTAGTGGACGACCTGCTGGTTGAGGCCGAGGATATGGGTGAACACCTCGACCATGACGGCGAACAGCAGCAGCGGACGGCCCACCGACCACAGGTAGCCCAGCGCAGTGCCGAAATAGGTCCGCTTGAACTCCGTGCTGGCCAGCAGCAGGGTGAGCTCCCAGAAGCGCTTCCAGCCTCCGCTCAGGGCCGAGGGCCCGGTGACGTCGCGCAGCTCGGGGTTGGTGGCCGCGGGGCTCGGGGCATCCACCGGCGCGGTGGCCGCTTCGGTGCTCATTCCGTGCGGCTCCCGGTCTCCACCGTGGCATTGACCTGGGCCGAGACGAAGATCATGCCCGGCATGGGATCACTGCCCGTGACCAAAAAGTCGAGCATGCGTAGGTCGCGTACGGCGTCATCTCCGGCGTCGTGGCTGCGGGAGATCGATCCGATCACCGAGTAGCGGCCGGGGACCAGCGGTTCGGGCACATTGGCGCTGAGGTGCACGCGCTGGCCCGCCCGCAGGGCAATGGGGGTGCCGTCGTCACGCTCCAGGGCCTCGCCAAAGCCGAGCACGGTCGTCCCGTCGACGTTGAGCAGCTCGAACCCGAACGCGGGCGCGGGCAGAGTTCGCCCGGCCCGGGCGATCAGGTGAAAGCGGAATTCACCCCCCGCCGGGAGCTCCTGCACCCGCTTCCCCGCGGAGTTCTCGATCCAGACGTCGACCAGCTCGACGTCTGGCCCCGAGCCATCGGTCCGGCCGGGATCATGAGCTTGGGCGAAGTTGAGTCGGTAGTAGCGCAGGGCGGCTTCTTCGGGGTCGCCGAGGTAGCGTTGTTCGCCGTCGTGGATGAGCATCGCGCGGTCGCAGAAGGCTTGGACGGTGGCCATGTCGTGGGTGACCAGGATCAGGGTTTTGCCGGCGTCGCGTTTTTCGCGGAACACGTCGGTGCATTTTTGGGCGAAGGCGGCGTCGCCGACGGCGAGGACTTCGTCGACGAGCATGATGTCGGCGTCGGCTTGGACCATGACTGAGAAGGCCAGGCGGACCATCATTCCGGAGGAGTAGTTCTTCAGTTTGAGGTCCACGAAGTCGTGTAGTTCGGCGAACTCGAGCACGGAGTCCAGGCGGCGGCGGGCTTCGCGGCGTCCGAGGCCCATCATGACTCCGTTCAGTTCGACGTTTTCGCGGGCGGTTAGTTCGGGGTTGAAGCCGACGCCGAGTTCGATGAACGGGGCTAGGCGGCCGGCCATGCGGATGCGTCCGGAGTCGGCGCGGTAGATGCTGGCCAGGACTTTTAGGAGCGTGCTTTTTCCCGAGCCGTTACGTCCCACGATGCCGAAGAATTCGCCGCGGTGGACCTGGAAGGTGATGCCGCGCAGGGCGTGCAGTTCGCGGTAGGAGATCTGCCGCATCGGATGCGCCACCCGGCCGAGGATCGAGGAGGCACGCTGGTCGGGGACGTGGAAGCTCTTGTGCAACCCGTCGACCGTGATCACCGGCGGAGCCTCGAGGATGCGCTCGCGGGTCTCGCGGCGCTCGGTGAGCAGGCCGTCGTCCTCGAGGCCGAAGGCCGCTCGCTGGAGTGAGTGCTGAAGGGTGCGCATCAGGCCCGGCGCGAACGCTCGGCGGCCCAGCGCCGGGCTCGGGCCCAGGGCGTGCGCCGCAGCATGGCCAGCTCAGCCTCCAGCCCGTCCTGGCGTCCCCGCAGGCTATGGAGCTCCTGCTCAAGCTGGAGTTCACGGTCGCTGGGCATGGCCACCGGGGTCCCCGTGAAGGCACGGCGCTCAGCGCCGCCACTCACCGCGGCCAGAGCCTCAGCCCCGCTTCGCCGGGAGTCCGGCGCCGCTGGGGTCTCGCGCCGCCAGCGGGCCGCGTTGTAGTCGATCTCCTCGATCGGCTCGGAGATCCCGTGCTCGAGGCGGAAGTCGTCCACCGCGCGCCGGCAGCCGTCCAGAAACAGGTAGTCGTCGAGGATCACGTGTCCACCCACGGCCAGCCCGGGGTAGAGCGCCTCCAGGCACAGCCGGGTGGCCTTGTAGGTGTCCCCGTCGAGGCGGATCAGCGACCACGTGGGACCGGTGAGCGTGGCCATCGTGTCCTCGAAGAAGCCGGGTACGAAGTGCACGCCGTCGCGAGCGCCGAAGCGGTCGAAGTGCTCGGAGACCATTTCCAGGTTCGGAGCCAGGTAGTCCAGGCCGCGCATCTCGGTCTCGAGCTCCACATCGGCACTGTCGCCATCCTGCTCGGGCACCGGGAAGCCCTGGAACGAGTCGGCCACCCAGACCGTCTTGTCGGTCGCTCCGTGGGCATTCAGGGTGGCGCGCATGAGGATCGAGGACCCGCCCCGCCACGCTCCGGCTTCGATCAGGTCGCCCTCGACGCCATCGCGGATCACGGCCTCCACGCAGCTTTGGAGATCGTCCAGGCGGTGCAACCCGGTCATGGTCAGCGCGTTCAGGGGCCAGTCGCGTCCGGCCGCCCGCCACTGGAGCTGGTCGGCTCCGGTCAGATCGCGGGAGAACACCCGACGCTCGCCACTCCAGCTGACCGTGCGTGTCCCCGCCCCGGCCAGGTCGCAGAGCGCGAGCTTGAGCAGCCCGAGGTAGGCATCCCGGAGCGCGTCCTCGCCCGGCGCGGGCGTGGGGGCACTGATCTCGCGAGGCGGAACATCGACGGCTTTCTCAGACACCCGGGCCATTCAAGCGCACCGGAGCCGCGGGAGGTCCGTTCCGCTTCGCGTAGGCCGCGCTCAGAACCGGGCTCGCCAGCGACGCAGGCGCTCCTGACTGAACCCCGACGGGTTGGGAAAGCCGGCGTTGAAGCGCGGTCGCGAATCCTCGCCGCTGCGTCGGGCCACGCGGGTCATGGCCCACTTCCACACCAGTCCGCGGGCCAGCCCGGCTTCGGTGCCGAGCGTCTCCGTGCGCCCGAGCAGGGTGCGCAGCGGTCGTAGAGCCAGCCAGGCAAACGCCCCAGGCGAATGGGCGCTGGCCAAAAACCACTGCAACGCTCGCCGCTTGGCCGGGGTCAGGCGGTCGCCGCAACGCACCAGCAGCGCCTCGGCCTGGGTCTGGCCCGACAGATAGCCATAGAAATACGCCGCCCGCCAGCGCTTGAGCACCCGGGGCCAGGCGCCCGCGCGCCGGCGCAGGTCGGCCCGGCGGCTTCCGTGGGTGACATCGCCGAACACCGCGGCGTGGTGCTGCACGTAGTCGTAGAGCGGCTCGGGGATGAAGACCAGCTCCCCGGCGGCCAGGGCCACCAAGCCGAGCCAGTGGTCGTGGAACTGGAATCCGGGGCTGTCGGGAAAGGGAAGGGCCAGCTCGATCACCTCGCGGCGGAACAGGCAGGCGGCTCCGGTGACCGTGTTGGCGACCAGCATCGAGGCCAGGTTCTCGTGGTTGTTGCGCCGTCCCCGCCAGAGCGTCTCGCGCAGCACCCCGCCGTCGGCGTCGGTAAGCCGCATGTCGGAGTAGGCCATCGCTGCGCCGCCCAGCCATCGCCGCAGCGTCGATAACTTCTCCGGGCGCCAGCGATCGTCCTGGTCACTGAGAGCGATCAGCGCCGCCTCTGGTGGAGCGAGGCTCAGCGCCCGCTCGAAATTGCGGTAGAAGCCGAGCCGGGTGTCCGAGCGCGAGACGGTGAAGCGAGGATCGTCCCCGACCGCATCGAGGATGGCCTGGAAGGCCGCCTCCGAGGAGCAGTCATCGCTGATCACGCAGACCCAACCCTGGTCCTCCTGGGCGCGAAGCGAGTCGAGCTGGATGCCGAGCAGCTTGGGATCGGGCTCGAAGCTGGCCAGACAGACCGCGATCAGCTCCGCGGCGCCGTCAGCCGGCCGGGCGGTCGTGGCCGGAGGCGGCTCGGGGGGGCGGACGGCGATCTCGCCCAACGGAGCGGTCAGCTCGCGCCCGTCGGCCAGCGTGGCCGCCAGCTCGATGACGATCGTCCCCGGCTCGGACCGGGGGGCGATCGGCACGGTGGCCCAGAAGCCGCTCAGATAGCGATGACCGCGGGGATCCGCCCCGGCGGCCCGGCGGGCCAGGTCCGCTCGCGGCATGGCGAAGGCGTCGGGCGCGAAGCGTTCACCGCCGACGATCAGCTCGATCTTGCTCACCGCCTGAGCCGGGTGGTAGCAATGGCCCAGGAGCAAGACGGCTGTCCCGGTCCCGGCGGGCAGCTCAGGCGGCAGCGGCCGCTCCAGCTCGGCGACGAGGTCCACGTCCGGTTACTCGCCGGGGGCCAGGACCGAGATCTCGACGTTGCCACTCGTGGCCACGTTGCCGGCCCCGGGGTGGGTTCCGAAGACGAAGAAGTCGAGCAGCCGGACGATGTGAATGGCCATCGCGCCCTCCTCGCGCCGGCGAGAGATCCAGCACTCGAGCGCGTAGCGGCCCGGAACGAGCGGATTGTCTATCTCGGCGCTGATCCGGATCCGTTCGCCGGTCGCCAGGCGAGCCGGCCCCCCGTCGGCCGTTTCCACCGCCTTGTCGAAGGCGAACACCCAGTCTCCGTCCATGTTCAGGCAGTGGAAATTGAACACCGGAGCTTCCATGGGCTGGCGCGCTTCGGCGATCAGGTTGAAGCGAAAGATCCGGCCCTGCTCGATGTTCTCGACCCGCGTGCCGGTCTCGTCCTCGACCCACACGTCGATCAGGTTGACGTTGACATCGGGAACCGAGACGGTGGCGTCGCTCGACCCTGGAGCGTGGCCGGCGAAGTTGAGTCGGTAGTAGCGCAGGGCGGCTTCTTCGGGGTCGCCGAGGTAGCGTTGTTCGCCGTCGTGGATGAGCATCGCGCGGTCGCAGAAGGCTTGGACGGTGGCCATGTCGTGGGTGACCAGGATCAGGGTTTTGCCGGCGTCGCGTTTTTCGCGGAACACGTCGGTGCATTTTTGGGCGAAGGCGGCGTCGCCGACGGCGAGGACTTCGTCGACGAGCATGATGTCGGCGTCGGCTTGGACCATGACTGAGAAGGCCAGGCGGACCATCATTCCGGAGGAGTAGTTCTTCAGTTTGAGGTCCACGAAGTCGTGTAGTTCGGCGAACTCGAGCACGGAGTCCAGGCGGCGGCGGGCTTCGCGGCGTCCGAGGCCCATCATGACTCCGTTCAGTTCGACGTTTTCGCGGGCGGTTAGTTCGGGGTTGAAGCCGACGCCGAGTTCGATGAATGGGGCTAGGCGGCCGGCCATGCGGATGCGTCCGGAGTCGGCGCGGTAGATGCTGGCCAGGACTTTTAGGAGCGTGCTTTTTCCCGAGCCGTTACGTCCCACGATGCCGAAGAATTCGCCGCGGTGGACCTGGAAGGTGATGCCGCGCAGGGCGTGCAGTTCGCGGTAGGAGATCTGCCGCATCGGATGCGCCACCCGTTCCTTGAGGGTGTCCACCCGCTGGTCGGGGATGCGGAACGACTTGTGGAGATCGTGCGCCTCGACCAGCACCGGCTCGCGCTCGAGCCAATCGCGGCGCCGGGCATTACCGGCCATCTGGTCCCGAGCGCTGCTCGCGCTGGCGCGCGGCCTGCGTGCGAGCCCGCGGGCCAACTCCTACAGTATGCGAGCGGCAGCCGTACACCCCCGGCAACGTTACCCAGCTGATCGCCACAGGAGCCTCGACCGCCAATGTCGACCTATTTAGAGCCGGGCTGGATTCCCCGCTTCGCGGAGCTGTGGGAGAAGCTCGGACCCGAGACCAAAACGGCGATCCTCGACCTCTTGCCGGATGGTTTCTCCTTCGACGGCAAGCGGGTGCTCGACTTCGGCTGCGGCGCCGGCCGCACGCTGAAGCACTTCCATGCCGAGGCCGAGCAGGGCGAATTCTGGGGCGTCGACATCGATGCCACCAGCGTCGAGCTGCTGCGCGACACCGTCTGCCCTCCGTTTCAGGTCATGAAGTCGGACTACATGCCTCCGCTCGGCCTGGAGACCGCGAGCTTTGACCTGATCTGGACGATCTCAGTCTTCACTCACCTCACTGACAACTCGATTCCCTGGCTGCTCGAGCTGCACCGTCTGCTCCGTCCGGGCGGCCTGCTCATCGCCACCTACATGGGCGAGTGGACCTCGGAGCTTCTGGCCGGGGAGCCCTGGGATGAGAACCGGGTGGGGATGAACGTCTTGCGCCACAACCACCCCGCCTCCGATGGGGCGCCGCTGACCCTGATCTCCGACTGGTGGCTCCGCGAGCATTGGGGGCGCGCCTTCGACGTGCTTCACATCGAGCCCAACATTCATAACCAGAGCTGGGCCGTTCTGGCCAAGCGCGACGTCGAGATCTCCGCCGCGGAGATCGAGCGGCCGGGCGATGACCCGCGCGAATACGCTGCCCTTCAACACAACATCCACCAGGCCCAGAGGGAGGTCGAGGCAATCCAACGTTCGGCGCAGGAGAGCCTCGAAGCCGAACGCCGCCGCGGCGAGCAGGAGCGCCTGGCCGCCGTGGCCGCCGAGCGGGCGGCCTACGAGGATTCGCTCAGCTGGCGGCTCACCCAGCCGCTTCGCACTGGCGCCCGGCTGGCTCGGGACTACCGCGCCCGGCGCCGGAACGGGTAGCTGCCCGACAGCCGTCGCCCGAGCACGGTGGGCACTCGGCGCACCCGCTCGCCGTCGCCACCATCGGCGAACGATTGCGTGAGCTCGGCGCGCCGGCGCTGGTATGCGCTCAGGCGACGCAGAGGAGCCGTCAGCCGCCAGGCGATGCTGTCGGTCATGACCGACAGCTCGCGCCGGTGCTCTGCCGCCCGAGCGTCGATCTTCATCTGGGTCGAGAGCGCCACGGCGCGGGTTACGGCCGCCTCGGCCTCGCCGCGGCGGGCGCGCTGCTTCCAGCTGCCCCCGCCGGCGCCCACGCCGGGCATACGACCGTCCCACTTCTCGGCCACGGCCACGTGGGCCTGGGACCAGTGCTCGAGGTCGGAGGCGAGCTCCAGGGAATGGTTGTGGATCACCTTGAAGTCGGCCGTGACCACCTTGCGGCCTGCCTCGCGCACCTGGAGGCAGAAGTCGAAGTCGTAGCCGTGCAGGCTCTGGCCGAGCGACTCGTCGAAGCGGATGTTCTCGACCACCCACGGGGAGAGCCCGAGCACGAAGCCGTCGACGGTGTCCACCTCGCCGGTGCGGGCGTAGGGCGGTCTGTCGTTCTCGTTCCAGGTCAGCGAGGGGAAGTCACCCCCGCCAAGCTCGGTGTAGCGGTGGATGAACGACGCCCAGGTCACAGACCCCTCCCACCAGGCGATGCTGCGCACGCCGATCGAGCCCACGCAGCCCACCACGCCGACCTCGGGCTCGGCTAGCGCAGAGCGCAGCTTGGCGATGAAGTCAGCGTCCTGGATCTCTGAGTCCTGGTGGAGCAGGACCAGCGCCTCAAGTCCCTCGATCTGCGCCGCCTGGTCGAGAATGGCGTTGTAGTTGGCGAAGATGGATCCGTTGGCCGGATGGGGGATGCGCAGCGTGTCGGGCTCGGCGCAGACGGCGATGCCCTTCTCGGCGTAGTCGCGGTACATCTCGGGATTGGTCACGGCCGAGGCGAAGACGATCATCGCGGCGAGTCTAGTGTCGGGCCCCGGCCCCGCTCAGGCCGGGCAAACCGAGACGGGTTCGGTGGCGGTGAGCAGCGCTCGCCACGGTGTGGGCGAGCCGTCCCGGCCCGGGATCAACCGGGCCCGCGCTCCCGGCCTCAACGTGCCCAGCGTGTTGAACCCGGTGCCGAAGCGTCGCACGGCCACGGTGGCCGGCGCCGCTCCATTGCTGAAGATGAGCCCGGAGGCAGGCACGGTGACGGCCAACGAGTTGATGACCCCGGCCGGAGCAAAGGCGGAGGGCCGAAAGTGTGTGCAGGCGTTGGAGGCTGCACGCGCGCCGTCGGCCGCGGGCGTCAAGGCCAGACCCTGGATCTTCATCAGCTGCTGGTCGGCGGCCTGGCGGGCGGTGGGTCCGAGCGCACCGATCGGCCCGGGGACGGCGGCCTGGTAGCCGAGGTCGCGTTCGGCTGAGAACCACGGGCCGGCGCTGAGGATGCCGAACAGGAAACCGCCGGAGACGAAGTCGGGCCGGACGAGATGGCGGTCGAGGTTGAGCGTGGCCAGCTCACCCTCGGTCAGCTGTGCGGTGCTGCGCAGGAACGCGGACCCGTCTCGCATCGTGCCCAGGTTGGAGACGATCGCCGCCACGGCCAGGACGCCGAGCAGCAGACCGGTCCTCAGGTCGGGGGAATGGCCGCGGAGCAGCTCGACGGCAAGTAGAACGACGAACACGGCACCCACGTAGAGGTAGCGGCTCTCATAGCCGGTGGACGTGACCACGATGCTCCCCAACTGGGCGTAGGCGCGCCCGATCCCGGTCAGCACCCAGAAGCCGAGCACGATGGCGGCGAGGGACACCACGCGGTGGGGGATACGGCCCAGGCGTATCAGCCAGAGGACGGTGGCGAGCACGCCCAGAATCAGCAGTGGCGCACCCCAGTTGGTGTAGGTCCCGCTGTCGCTGTAGACGTTGACTCCGGCCAGCCCGACCAGGGAGCTCATCACCCCGGCGGCGGCGTGGAAGACGAACTGGGGCAGGCGGGAGATCGAGTGCGCATCGATGGCCGTGGACTGGTAGCCCAGTGACCAGATCGCGTAGATCACGATCGGCACACCCGGGATCCACAGGTCGCCCCGGCGCCGGCGCAGGAGCACCTCGACCAGACCGCCGGCCAGCATGGCCAGGCCGGGCCCGGAGCTCGCCACCGAGATGACGAGCAGCGCGCAGGCGATTACGTCGCCCACACGGTCCCGGCGGTCGAGGGCCAGGAGTGCCCCTATCCCGGTGGCCACGGCGATCAGCCAGGCCATCTGGAAGGGCCACAGGATGTCCTGCCAGCCCGGTCCGAAGAACAGGATCAGGGCCGCCGCCAGCAGCGCCGCGTAGCCGCCCACGCGCCTGCGCGCGTATACGAACACCAGCAGCACGACAAGCAGCTGAAGAGCGATCAGCACGCCTCGGTAAGGCCAGTAGTGGCGCAGGCCGGCGGTGGCGAACAGGGCCTTGTAGATCAGCACCGGAACCAGCGAGAAATGTGAGTTGTGGGCGTCCAGGAACGTGCCCAGCGCGCCCTGGCGACGGGTGAGGATCCAGGTCCACTCGTCGGCCCAGAAGGTCGTGGCGCGGGTCTCGTAGGCGAGCACCACCCCTCCGGCGACGAGCAGCACGACGATGGCTGCGGTCGACCAGCCGTTCTTGGCCAAGGCCGTTCGGAGCCGGGTCGCCCGTCGGGGAGCGGCGGGATGCACGGTGGGGCTCAAAGCCGCCCGATGGTAGACCGGCCACCTCACGCCGAGCAGATGCGGATCGCCGCCGGGGAGGCGACCTGCACGTGCCAGGGCTGCGGTGCCTGATCACCGCGGATGAGGAGCCGACCGGCGTGGCCGGGGGCCAGCGTGCCCAGGGGCGCGAACGTGGAGGCGAACCGTCGCAGCGAAATGACCGCTGGGGCTCCGCTGGTCAACACTGTGAGACCGGATCGAGGCAGGACGAACGCGAGCGCACCGGACGAGGTGTGCTCCAGGCAGCGCCGGCCGGGGCCGGGCGTCACCGGGGTCAGGGTGGGTTGGTGGATCCGGACCAGCTGGGCATCGGCCGCCGCTCGGGCACCGTTGGCATAGCCGGCCAGCTCGGACGAGGTCGCGCCGAAGGTTCCGAGCGCACGCTCGGCGGCGAAGTAGTCACGGGCCGTGACGTTGGCGAAGAACACGAAGCCGCTCGAGGCAAAGCTCGGAGCGAGAAGGCCGCGGGTCATGTCCAGGGTGCCGAGTTCGGCCCTGGTCGCCTGGGCCTGCGCGCGGAGCAGGCCCGCGCCGCTGCGCAGGCTGCTCACGTTGGCGAGCACGATCGCACCCGTCAGCACGGTGGCCAGGGCCAGCGTCCAGCGCCCGGGGCGTGCGCCGCGGATCAGCTCGATGGCCAGCAGCAGGACCCACACGGCGCCGATGTAGAGGTAGCGGGCCTCGTCGCCGGTGAAGTGCAGGATGACCCCGTCCACGCGGGTGGCGGCCCGGCCCGCGCCGGCCACGACCCAGAAGGTGAGCGGGATCAGGATCAGGGTCAGAACCCGCGGGGGTATCCGTCCCCACCGGCGAAGGCGCCCGCCGATCAGCAGCAGCGCGACCACCAGCAGGGCGGGGCCCAGCGTCAGGTAGTTGCCCGTGTCGGTGGTGACGTTGATCGAGGCCACTCCGGTCAGGGTGCTGAGGACGCCGGCGGCGGCGTCGAACACGAACCGGGGGAGCAGGAGCAGGGCATCGCCGAGGATCGAGGACTGCTCGAAAACCAGCCACCAGATGGCGTAGAGGAGGATGGGCACCGCCACGATCCAGCGGGGGCGGCGCGTGCGCAGCACCTCCACCGTCACGCCGAGCAGCACGGCCAGGCCGGGGCTGGCGCTGGCCACCGCGACGCAGAGCAGGAGGCAGGCGATCACGTCGCCGGCGCGGTCGCGACGGTCCAGGGCCAGGAGTGTGCCCAGACCCGCGGCCACGGTGATCAGCCAGGCCATCTGGAAGGGCCAGAGGATGTCCGGCCACCCGGGCCCGAAGAACATGATGAGCGTGGACGCCAGCAGCGCCAGCCAGGGCCCGACCCGTCGCCGCGCGTAGAAGAAGATGAGCGTGACGCAACTCAGCTCGGCGGCCAGCGAGACCGCCCGGTAGGGCCAGTAGTGACGCAGTCCGGCGACGGCGAACAGCACTCGGTAGATGGCCACCGGAATCAGCGAGAGATGCTGGTTGTAGGGGTGGACCAGAGCACCGACCCCGCTGCGCCGGGCGAGGATCCAGCTCCACTCGTCCTCGAAGAAGGTGGTCCCCCGGGTCAGGTAGAGAATCACGGCGGCTCCGGTGGCCAGGAGCAGGCCGAGCAGGGCCATCGCCCATGACCGGCGTGCGCTCAGCGGGCGGCGAGGACATAGACCGACAGGGGTAGGAAGCCGTTCAGCCGCCGGGTGGCCACCAGGCGATAACGAGGGGTGAGCGCGCGGAGGTAGGCCGACAGCGGAACGAACACGGTGCTGTAGAGACGCCCCGGGGTCCCGGTCCCGAACAGCGGACCGAGGACGAGGGGAGCATCGATCACCCCCGAGCGCAGCAACTGCGACACGGTGGCTACACCGGGTGCCACGACGAACACCCTTCCGCTTGAGCGCCGAGCCTCTGTCATCGCGACCAGGCGGCTGGCCGGCGTCTGGGGCAGGACGGCGTACGGCCGGGCGCCCAGAACCTGGGGTAGCTGGGCTGAGCCAATCCGCAGCACGAGGTGACCGGGCTGCCCGGCGTAGGCCAGGGCGGCGTCCATGGCCGTGTACGGACCTGGGGTGGGAGCGGGGATGACGGACACCGGATCGTCCGGGCTCCCGGTGGCCCGGATGAGCGCGGCCGCGGCGGCGTAGTCCGGCCGCTGATCGGCGGAGGAGAGCAGTCGCCCGGCGCCGATGGCGAACCCGGCCACCACCGCGCCGACGGTGAGCAGGCGCAGCGGCGCTCGCGGGCTGGTCAGGAGCGCCCCCGCGGCCAGGGCCGCGCCGGGCCATGAGCTGATCAGGTTGCGCCCGTCCCAGGCGCTCTGGCCAACGCTGCTGTAGGCGGCCAGGCCGACCGGCGTGGCCAGCCCGAGCAGCCAGGGCAGCACCGCACGGCTGGACGGCACCCCCCGGCCGCGCCTCCGCCCGGCGGCGAAGGCCACAGAGACGGCGGCCGCCGCCACGCCGGCGGCGATCAGGACCAGGGCCGGTACGCCCGGCTCCTGGTGCAGGGTGAGGAACGGATGCCCGACCGCCCAGTGGGCGACATCATTGGCCACTGTCCTGGGTCCGAACGGGTCGATGACATCGAGCACGCCGGCGAACGTATGCCGGTTCTTGATCAGCACCGGCAGCCAGGGGGCGAACAGGATGGCCGCGGCCAGGTTGCTGGCCAACAGCGCAGCCAGCCGTTCACGGTGGGTGATGAGGGCCCACACGGCCTGCACGGCGAGGATGAAGACAGCGGTGTAATGGCAATACATGGCCGCGCAGCTCAGCGCGGCGTAGGTCACCCACCATCCCGGCCGCCCGTCGTCGAGGGCCCGCAGCAGGGCCAGAGTGCTGCCCAGCAGGAGCGCGGCCAACACCGCGTAGGCCCGGGCCTCGGTCGAGTAGAAGATCAGAAACGGGCTCAGGGCCACCAGCAGCGCGCCGACGTGTGCCGCCCGTCGGCCAACCGTACGTAAGCCCAGCCAGTAGGTGAGCGGCACCGCGGCCACGCCGGCCAAGAGGGGAGCCACGCGCAGCAGTTCGGGCGCGTGGCCGAGCCGCGAGGTCAGCCAGGCCAGCTCGAAGAACAACGGCGGGTTCACGTCCACGGAGTGCCCGTTCAGGATGTGCAGGATCTGGCCGGGACTGTGACCAGTGACGATCGAGTACGTGCTGAGCTCGTCCGCGAACAGGGAATTGCCCAGCATCGGAAGCCTCAGGGCCAGGGCGAGGAGGGTGAGCACGCCGATCGGCGACCGCGGCCCCGAACCCCGGTCGGGCGTGTAGGGCGCTGGGCGTGCGCACGGGCGGCGCTCAAATTACCGGTCTCCCCGGCCCGTGGGCTCACTCGTCTCGCGGCTAACATCGCCCGCCGCGATGCTCGCCTTCGGCTGCTCCATCATCATGCCCGACGTCTACGAGCGGGTGGCCGGCCCGGGTATCGAGCGGGCCAAGGAGCCCGATTCAGTGGTCTTGGCCCATGCGGCGGCGGGATCGGTGGCTCGCAGCCTCAACCTGCTGCTCGACCGGGCTGCCCGGTTGGAGGACCTCGAGGCCCTGGTCGTGGTCCACCAGGACGCGGAGATTCTCGATCCCGGCTTCGCCGGCAAGCTGCGCGCCGCGCTGTCCGATCCCGACGTGGCGATCGTCGGTTGCGTCGGCGCCCGCGGAGTCCGCGACCTGGCCTGGTGGGACGGGGAGCTGGTGCTGAACTCGGCTCCGTATCACCACGGCGAGTCCGGTGGTGGGGCGCTCACCTTCGGCGGGCATGGGGTGCCCGGGGAAGTTGACACGCTCTACGGCGTGCTCATGGCCTTCTCGCCCTGGGCGGTTCGCAACCTGCGCTGTGATGAGTCGATCGGGATGCTCCACGGCTATGACTTCGATCTCTGCCGCCAGGCTCGGGCGGCGGGAGGCAAGGTGGTGGCCGCCGATTTGGCGCTCGCCCACCACCACTCGCTGGACCTGGTCACCCAGATCGAGATCTGGGTCGGTGCCCACATGCGCGCCGCGGAGGCCTGGGACGAGGACGGGCCGGGCCCAGAGGCACCCGATGACGCCTGGCGCGAGCGCGCCCGCCGGGCTGAGGCCAATGCCGCGGCCGCTCGCCTGCTGGCCGCCTCCAAGCTCCTCCAGGCCGACGCTTCTGCCTCGAGCTACGCCCGGGAGCTGGAATTCGTGCGCAACACCCGCAGCTGGCGGATGACTGAATCCCTGCGGCGCGGCAACCACCTGCTCCGCTCAGCGCGCGGGCGCCTGGGCCGCGGGCGCGGCTAGGGCGCCGCGGCCGCCGTGGGCGCCGCGGACGTGGGCTAGCTCTCGAGGACCTGCTCGACGTCGGCCTTGGACACGCCGCCGTCCTCCGGCGCCACACCGACACGCTGTCTCAGCCGGGAGATCTGCTCAGCCAAGGAGAAGGCGCTCGAGCGCAGCAGGCGGCGCAGCAAAGCCTCCTGGCGAGCCAGCTTCTGCCGGGCGGCGGTGACGGCCATGAGCTGGTTGTGGACCGCGGCCAGGTGGTAGGTCCGGTTGGCCTCCAGCCGCGCGATGATCGGGTTGCGGTCCAGCGGCGCGAGGGCCTCGGCCAGACGCTCAGCGTAGGGAGCGCGGGAGTCCCAGACGATGCCCAGCCCGAAGAACGAGGGCATGATCGCGAAGCGCAGCTGGTCGTTTCCGGCCACGAAGTCCTCGACCGCGGTCAGCACGCCGTTGCGCGGCCCCCCCTCGGCCGCGGCCGGCCACTTGTAGGGCAGGCCGCCCGGGCGGGGTGCGGACAGGCCGGGGAAGAGACCGCCGCCCTCGACCGTGGGCTGACGGTACTCGTTGGGGACCTGCTCGGGCGCGAAGTAGTCATCGCGGCGGGCGTGAGGCCAGCCGACGTCGTGGAACATCAACAGGGGCATCCCCGCGCCGCCCTCGTTCTCGGCCACGAGCGCGGATCTCCTCGGAGACCGTGTAGTAGTTGTGATCGCCGTCGATCACGTAGGCGTCGGCGCGTTCCATCTCGGCCAGAGCCTCGAGGCTGGTGGCCCGAAACAGGCGCAGGTCCTCGCGCTCGGCGTCCAGCTGCTCCAGCTCCGGCTGCGGCGAGGGATCGATGGCCCACACCTGGGCCTCGTGCCCGAGGGCCCAGTCGAGCAGGAAGCGGGTCAGGTCACCGGCATAGGCGCCGACCTCGACCACCGACTTTGCGCCGGCGATCTCCAGGCAGGCGATCATCACCTCGGCGTTGTTGATCAGCGAGGCCCCCCACTGGCCCGGGTCGCTGGCGAAGTCGCAGGAGGGGTGCAGGGTCCAGGGCAGCTCGCCGCTGCGCAGCGCCTGCACGGTCGCCTCGGTACCCAGATTCAGTCGGACCTCTTCCATGGAGCGGCCGGGAGTGTAGACGAGTGCTGGGGGTGCGCCCGCGCCGTCGGCGAGGCGGCGGCGAGCACTACACTGCGCCCGGTTCGCTCACCGAGAGCGAGCGATGATGGATCAGAGGTGTGCCCATGACGAGCCTTTTTCCGGCCCAAAACCCGGCCGCTGAACTGCCCGCACCAGAGCTGGGCCCCGACGCCGCGACACTGCGAGCCGCATATCTGCAGCTGCTCAAGCTGAGCCTCTGTGACCTCACCGGAGCCAGCACCCGAGAGGTGCGCTGGACCGCGGACAAACGCGTCTTCTGGCGCAGCCTCACCGATGCTGAGCAGATCCGCGGCCGAACCGAGGGCAAGGACTGGCCTCTGGACGGCCTGACCATGGTCGGGCTACGTCGCCTGGATGATCTCCAGGCCTGTGTCGAAGCGGTTCTGGCCGACGACGTGCCCGGGGACATGATCGAGGCCGGGGCGTGGCGCGGCGGGGCCTCGATCCTGATCCGTTCCACCCTCGATGCCTGGGGGTGTCGCGATCGCACGCTGTGGGTGGCTGACTCCTTCACCGGCTTTCCGCCCGCCAGCGCCGCGACCGCCGCTGCCGACCAGGAGGTGGAGGCGGACATGGGCCGGATCGGCTATCTGGCTCCCGGCCTGCCCGCCGTGCGTGAGCACTTCGCCCGCTTCGGGGTGGCCGCGGGGGTTCAGTTCGTTCCCGGCTTCTTCGAGGACACGATGCCGGGGCTGAGTGGCCGCACCTGGTCGCTCATCCGGCTTGATGCCGACACCTACCACGCCACCAAGCTCACGCTCCAGGCTCTGTACCCGGGCCTGCAGGCGGGGGGCTACGTGATCATCGACGACTACTTCCATCCCTACCTGCCCGAGTCCTGCCGCCGCGCCGTGGACGAGTTCCGGGCCGAACATGGCATCGAGGACGAGATCGAACAGATCGACTGGAACGGGGCTCGCTGGCGGCGCAGCTCGGCGCCGGAGCCGGTCCCCGGGACCGCGGAGAGGCCGGCCTCGGCCCCGCCTGCATCCACCCCGCCCGAGGTGGCGCCGGCGCTTGGTCTGCGCGCCTCGATGCCCAGTGACCGCGAGCTCCAGCTCGGCGATGAGGTGGCGGCGCTGCGCAGCGCCGAACCCGCCGCCGATTCCGGATTTCAGCGCATCAGGCGTGCCGCCGGGCGTCGCCTGCGGGGCGGTCAGCCGCGGTAGACGTAGACCGTCACCGGCAGCAGTCCGGGAAAGGTCCGTGCGGTGGCGAAGTGAAACCGGGCCGGGAGCGCCCCGAGGAACGAGGCGAGGTAGCCGAGGCCGCCGTTGGTGCTGTGCAGATGGCGTTGGCGCAATACCTCGAGTGCCGGGCCGGCAACCGTCGCCGGGACGATCAGGAACAGGGGACCGTTTCCAGCGATCGCCGCGGCCTGACGAGCGATGAGCTCGCCGCGGGGTGAGGGAAGCGGCGCGTAGGGCGCTGCGGCCAGCACCTGCGCAAGCGTCGGGTGGCCGATCCGGAAGACCGGGTGCTGGCGGCTGATGCCGGCCAGATCCAGCGCCGCCTCGGTCTCGGTCGGTGGGCCTGGGGTGGGCGCGGGGAGCTCGGCCACCGGCCCCCCACGGGGGTCCAGGCGATTCAGGTAGGAGACAGCGTCCGCATAGTCCGGCCTGTGCACCGAGGAGGACAGCATGCTGATCCCGCCCAGGGCGAAGCCGGCGGCGAGGAGAAGGATGGGCAGCGCCCGCAGTCGCGTGCCGGCCAGGGTGACCAGCGCGGCCAGCGCGACGGCGAAAGCCGACCAGGACGAGATCACGTTGCGGGCCCCCCAAACGCTCTGGTGGACGATCGTGTAGAGGGCGGCGCCCACCGGTGCGGCCACGGCGAGGATGAGGATGAGAGCCATGATGGCCGGGGGCCGGAGGGCCAGACGCCGCGCGATGGGCGAGCGCAAGCGCAGCGCCACCCCGACCAGCGCCACGGCCACCGCCGCCGCGATGAGCAGCGCCGCCACCGTGCCCGGTACCCGCGAGAGCGGCAGGTACGGATGCCCGATGGCCCAGCTGCTCAGGTCGGTGCGGGCCGAGTGCAGGGTGAGCGGATCGATCGATTCGTATATCGAGGTGCCCGGCGACTGGCTGATCCGGTTCAGCACCGGCAGCTCGGGCAGGTAGCCGACGACCGCCACCGCGGTGGCCAGGAGCAGGGGGCGGCGGGCCTGGCGCTGGGTGACCAGGGCCCAGAGGAACAGCGCGGCGAGCGCGAACACGCTGGTGAAGTGGGTGTAGGCGGCGGCGCATACCGCGACCGCGTAGACCGCCCACCAGGTGCGGCCGCCTCCGCGCGCCGCTCTGAGCAGGGCCAGCGTCGCCACCAGCACCAGCCATAACATCAGCGCGTAGGGCCGCGCCTCGGTGGAGTAGTAGATCAGGAACGGGGAGGTAGCACCCAGGGCGGCGGCCACGAGCCCGGTCAGCGTGCCGAACACCTGCCGGCCGAGGAGGTAGAGGAGTGGGATGGTGCTGACGCCGAGCAGCAGGGAGACCAGCTTCAGCGACTCGGCCGAGAGCCCGAAGACCTTCGTGCTCACCCAGGTGAGCATGAAGAACAGGGGCGGGTTCAGCTCCGTGGAGTGCCCGTTCAGCAGGTGCATCATCGTCCCGAAGCTGTGTCCGGCCACGATGTAGAAGGCGGACAGCTCATCGCCGAACAGCGAGTCCCCGAACGATGGCCAGCGCAGGCCCAGTCCGATCAGCGTGAGCAGCGCCACCAGCGCCCAGGCGGCCCGCTGCTCGCGCCGGCCGGGGGCTGGGTGCGGGGCCGTCATCAGGGCGCGAGACTAGTGGACGCTCGGGCGGGGTCGGCCGCTGAGTCTCGCGACAACGTGGATGGCGAGAGCGCAGGCTTAATCCTCCGGCTGGATGCGCCGCTGCCCTCCGAGCTCGCCGTCGGGGAGGGGACGGCCCTGTTCGTGGCCGGCAGCTGCTTCCACGGCGAGGCGCGGATCAGCGCGATGAGCCTGCGCGTGGACGGCGTCGAGCAGCCGGTCACTGAGCACGGGATGCCCCGGCTGGACCTGTTTCGTTCCCTGCACCCGGCGCTTGACCCGTTCGCTCTGGGCGACATCCGGCACGATCCGGAGTCAGCCGAGGACCCCGGACTGCACAGCTATCGCAGTGGCTTCTGGGGGTGGCGACGATCCCCAGCGGCGCCGGGCCCGTGTGCCAGATCGACGTGGTCGCGCGCCTGCAGGACGGACGGGAGACAAGCGCCCCGGCGGCCCGCATCGAGGTGCGCGAGCTGGAGCGGGCCGGGCGCCTCGATCCGCCCCTTCCGGAGTCCGAGGAGCCTCTGATCGCCATCTGCATGGCCACCTATGAACCGCCCCGGGAGCTGTTCGCACGGCAGATCGAGTCGATCCGCGCCCAGACCCACGGCAACTGGGTGTGCCTGATCAGCGATGACTGCTCGAGCGCCGCCCGCTGGGCCGAGATCGAGGCCGAGCTGGGCGGCGATCCCCGCTTCCGTCTCTCTCGCTCGCCTCGACGCCTGGGCTTTTACCGCAACTTCGAGCGGGCGCTGGCCCAGGCTCCTGCGCAGGCCCAGTTCATCGCCCTGGCCGATCAGGATGACCGCTGGTACCCGGACAAGCTGGCCACCCTGCTGGCTGCGATTGGCGACGCCCCGCTCGTATACAGCGACGCCCGGGTGATCGGCGAAGACGGGGTCCTGCGCGCCGACTCCTACTGGACGCTGCGTACCAACAACCACACCGATCTGCTCTCGCTGCTGGTGGCCAACTCGGTCACCGGCGCGGCCTCCCTGATCCGGACCGATCTTCTCCGTCACGCGCTCCCGTTCCCGCCCGCCCAGTTCGCGCACTTCCACGACCATTGGCTCGGACTGGTCGCCCTGGCCGTGGGCGAGATCCGCTTCGTGCAGCGGCCGCTCTACGACTACGTGCAGCACGGCGAGGCTGCGCTCGGCCACGCCGCCGCCAACCGGATGCTCAGTCGCCGGTCACGGCTGGCCAGATTGCGCTCCGATCCGCGCGAGCGGGTGCGGATGTGGCGCCTGCACTACTTCGTCGACGTGGCTCGCCTGACCCAGGTGGGCCGGATCCTCGAGCTCCGCGTGGGGGCGGCGATGACGCCGGCCAAGCGCCGGGCGCTCCACAGCTTCCTGCGGGCCGACGAATCGCTCGTCGCCCTGGCCGGGCTGTGGCGGCGGGGGGCGCGCGAGCTGATCGGCCGGCCCGAGACCCTGGGGGCCGAGTGGATGCTGGCCTACGCCTTCACCTGGCGGCGCCTGCTCAGCCTCTCGGCCCGTGACCGTCCCGTCCGTGGTCTGCGCCTGGACGCGGTGCCGCCGCCCGACCTGGTCATGAGCCCGGGGCGCGAGATCGCCGAACACCCCGCCGTGCGCGAGATCGCCGAGAAGGTGGCGCCACTGGCCTGGGCGGTGTCCGACGAGGCCCCGGTGCGGGTGAACCTGCTCATCCCCACCATCGACCTGGGGCATTTCTTCGGCGGCTACATAGGCAAGTTCAATCTCGCCCGCCGCCTGGCGCAGGCCGGCCAGCGCGTGCGCATCGTCACCGTGGACCCGGTCGGTCCGCTGCCGGCAACCTGGCGCGAGCAGATCCAGGCCTACGAGGGCCTGGCCGGCATGTTCGAGCAGGTCGAGGTGGCCTTCGGCCGCGAAACGACGGGGATCGACATTTCCCGCCAGGACACCTTCATCGCCACCACCTGGTGGACCGCGCACATCGCCTGGGCCGCGCTGGACGGCTTGGACGGCGAGCGCTTTCTGTACCTGATCCAGGAATACGAGCCGTTCACCTTCCCGATGGGCACCTACGCGGCTCTGGCCGCCGAGTCCTACACGTTCCCCCACACAGCGCTGTTCTCCACCGAGCTGCTGCGCGACTACTTCCGCCGCCACGGCATCGGCGTGTTCGATGGCGCGGCGCCGATGCTCGGAGACGATGCCTCAATCGCGTTTCAGAACGCGATCACCGATGTCCGCCCACCGGCGGTGGCCGAGCTGGCGTCGCGCCAGAATCGGCGCCTGCTGTTCTACGCACGTCCGGAGTCCCACGCCAGCCGCAACATGTTCGAGCTGGGCGTCCTGGCGCTGCAGCGAGGCCGTGCGCCGGGGCGCGCTGCGGGGCTGGGAGCTGCACGGCATCGGCACCGTTGGGGGCGCGAGGACCATGAGCCTCGGTTCGGGCGCGCACCTCGAGATGGTGCCGAGGGCCGACCAGCGCGCCTACGCCGAGCTACTGCGCGAGCACGACGTGGGCCTGGCCCTGATGTACACGCCGCACCCCAGCCTGGTCCCGATCGAGATGGCCTCCGCGGGCATGCTCACCGTCACCAACAGCTTCGAGAACAAGACGGCCGCCGCGTTGCGCGAGATCTCCCCCAACCTGATCGCTCCGGCGGCGTCGGTGGGGGCGGTGGCCGACGCCATCGGCCGGGCCGCCGCCGCCGCCGCAGATCACGAGAGCCGCGTGGCCGGGGCCGCGGTCCGCTGGAGTCGTGACTGGGACGAATCGTTCTCCCCGGCGATGATCGCCCAAATCCTGCGCCTGCTCGAACTCTGAGCGCGCCTCAGGTTCGTCCGTGAACGGGCGGATGGAGCAAGGCAATGTGCCGCAGCGCCTCGGCCTCCAGGGGTGAGCTCGAGCCGCTGATCTGGGCCAGCAGGTCCCAGGCGACAAGATTCTCCGGCTCGGCCCGGGTCACCCGCTCGATGATCCCCTGCGCGCGACGGGTCTGGTTGCGGTCGGCGGCCAGCGCCGCCCGGACGAGGTCGACTTGCCTGTCCGGGTTCAGCGCGCCGGCTGTGTCCAGCAGCTGGCCGGCGTGACGAGCCTGGGCGGCCGAGACCCGGTTGGCGCCGGCGATCGCCGTCGCATCGGTGAGCTCCCGGGCCTGACGGGCGCCGAGCACGAACCAGGCGGTGGCCACGACGGCGAGCGCGGCGAGGATGACTGCGCTGATCCTCATGAGAGCGATTATCGGTCATGTCAGTCTGCCTCCGTGCGCTGCGCCCCCGGCGAGGCTGGGGGCGTGCGCCCGACGAGGCGCTGGGCATAAAAGCGAACGTGGGCTTCGTTTTTATGCCCAGGACCAGCTCAGCAGGTGGCGGGAGTGAGCCTTCCGTCGACCCGGTAGAGCACCGCCGGCGCCCCGCCGGCCCCGCGTTCGCGGATCCATGGCGTCACCGGCTGCCCGGAGAGCCACCGGACCTGCGGCGCGACGCTGGCCGCGGTCCCGAATGGGAAGCCGGTCGGGGTGATGACCAGCCAGCCGTAGTGGCCATGATTGATCGCCGCGCGCCAGGCCGGGCAGCTGGTCAGGGCGCGAAAGCCCGCGTGGGGGGCTCCGCCGCCCACGTACTGGACGTAGTTGCTGGCGCCGTGGCCATACAGCGGGTACTGGAGATCGAAGCCGTCGATCCCGATGCGAAGGTGCCGGCCATGCTGGGCCCAGGCATAGATCCGCGGCAGTGGGTTTGTGGCTCGGTAGGACCCGTCGGTGTAGGCGTGGGCCACCAGACCGCCGCCGACGATCACCAGCCCGGCCACGGCCGCGCCCCCCGCTGCCCCAAGCCGCGCCCGGGGTCGGGGAAGCACACGCCAGGCGGCGCCGATGACCACGAGCAAGCCGCCCAACAAGGCACCGACGATCGCTGGGGTGCCGTTGACCGGGGAGGAGAACGGCTTCACGTCCAGACCGATCGGCCACACGCCGGGGTCGAGCTCGGTGGCCAACACGGCCAGGCCGAAACCGACCAGAAGCACCTCAGTGGCGCGCCGCCGGCGGAACACCGGCGCCAGGGGAAGCAGAGCCAGTCCCAGGGCCAGGGCGCTGTCGAGGTAGCGGACGTTGTCGACGAAGAACACCGGCAGACCGGGCAGGCCCAGGAACTGCGGCGTGATCAGGAAGGTCCCGAAACTGATCAGCGCGACTGCGCCGAGCATGCGGACGATCCGGTCAGGGACGGCGAGCAGGACGGCCAGCCCCCCGGCCCCGGCGCCCAGCAGCAGCGCCCACCAGGCCAGGCCGAGGGACTCGCGCAGACCGGGAATCAGGAACGTCCTCCAGACGTATCCGTTGAGCACATACTGGGACACGGTGAAGGTGGCCGTGGCCACGTGCGGGGCAGGGAGCGAAACCGGACCGAGATGGAGCGCGACCGAGGGAACCGGGTTGCCGGCACTGATCCAGTTGCGCACGTACCAGTAGCCCCCGAGCAGGACCAGGCCGCCCAGCCACACCGCGCCCTGGCGAATCCGCTGGCCCCGGGCCGAGACGGCCACTACCCCGACGCCCAGCAGGACCGCGGGCACGATCATGGTGAACTTTGTCCCCAGGGCCAGCCCGGCGGCCACCGCGGCGAGCACGCTCGCCGGCCCGAGCTGCGCCGGCCCGGGCTGGGGGCCGGCCTGGGCCCGGGCGTTGACCAGGATTGCCGCGGCGGCCAGCAGGAGGGCCATGCAGACCACATCGTTGTAGCCGCCCCCCGGCTGGGAGTCGACCAGTCCCGGAGTGGCCAGGACAACGAGCACGCCGAGCAGGCTGAGCGCGCCGCGGCCAAACGGTCGTCCGATCGCCCAGCCGGCGGCCAGGGCCAGAGCGCCCCAGCCCAGGTTGACCAGCGGCGAGAGGAAGTCGCTGTGAAACAGGGCCAGGCCCAGCGCGTGGAGCAGCTCCGAGTCGGCCGGGTAGAAGACGGTGACCGGATCGGCGTCGAAGTACTGCAGGTGCAGGATGCTGCCCAGCTGGGTGAAGCGGGCGGCGGCGGGGAGGTGGTACCAGAGCGTGTCCACCGTTTCCATCCCATGGGAGTAGGCGAACAGCGTCCAGCCGAGCCAGGGCGCGGCCGCGATGCCCACGGCAACCAGCACGACCCAGCCCGCCCCACGCGGCACGCGAGCCTCCCCGGGTACCCCAGAGCCGCTCAGCACCCCGGAGCCGCTCGGCACCCCAGAGCCCGGCGGCACCTCGGGGCCTCCCGGCAGCCGCGCGGCCAGCACCGGCCCGGCCCGCCAAGCCGCCAGGCCGATCAGCGCACAGCCGCCGGCGGCGCCGAAGCGATGAAGGAGCCCGAGGATCCCCACCAGTTCCAGGGCCACCACCACCAGGGCGATGGCCAGTACCGCACCGGCCACCCAGGCCGCGACGCCCGTGAACGTGGGCGCCAGCGCGCGGCGCAGGGCCCCGGCGCCGGCCAGGACTGGCACCAGCGCCACCGCGCTCAGCGCCACCCCGATCAGATATTGCCCGAAGCCCATGGCGACCGGAAACCCTAGTGTCGCCGCCCACCGGCCGGGTGGGCTCAGCGCGCAGGCCGGCATCAGTGTCGGCGCCCGCGCCCACCGTCCGGGCGGCCTCGGTCCGCGGGCCGATCCGGGCTGACACCATCCGGCCATGCCCAGCGCGCCGAGTCCCGCCCCGACTCCGGTTCCGCCGGTGACCGTGGTCATCCCGGTCTGGAACGGGCGCCGCTGGCTGCCCGGCCTGCTCGCGTCGCTGGCCACTCAGACGCTCGCCCCGCAGGCGATCATTGCCGTCGACAACGGCTCGCAGGACGGCTCGGTCCAGTACCTGCGCTCCGAGCACCCGGAGGTCGAGGTGGTCGAGCTGGGTCACAACACCGGTTTTGCGCACGCCGTCAACCGGGGGATCGAGCGGGCGACCCCCGGATTCGTGGCCCTGCTGAACACCGATGTCGTGCTCAGCCCCGACTGGCTGGCCCGCATGACCGCCGCCCTGGCCAGCGACCAGAAATCCGGGTCGGTGGCCTGCAAGATGCGCCAGTTCGGTGCCGAGCGGCTCATCTACGACGCCGGTGACATCCTGCGCCGCGACGCCGCCTGCGAGCAGCGTGGGCGCTTCGGGCGCGATATTGGCCAGTACGACGAGCCCGGTGAGGTGTTCGGCGCCTGCGCCGGAGCTGCCCTCTACCGCCGTGACGCTCTGCTCGAGGTGGGCGCGTTCGACGAGCGCTACTTCGCCTACCTGGAGGACGTCGATCTGGCCCTGAAGCTCCGCCTGGCCGGATGGCGCTGTCGTTACGAGCCCGCTCTGGCCATGCATGTCGGGGAGGGCTCCTCGCATCAGCTCCCGGACGCCCACCACTTCCTGGTTGAGCGCAACACGCTGCTGCTGGTCGGGAAGTGGTTTCCGCTGCGCTGGTTGCCGATGGTGCTCTACCGGCAGGCCTCCTGGCTGGTTGACGCGGGCCGCAACCGGCGCCTCGAGGTCCAGCTTCGGGGGCTGCGGGCCGGTCTCGGCCTGGCCTTACGGGCCGCCGGAGAGCGGCGCAGACGAGGCCCGGGCCGCGTTTCGGTAGACCTGGCGGTCCCGGCGCGGCCCTTTCGTGGCCGTCACGCCGGCGGCCATCGCGACCAGATCGCCGCCACGTTTACTGCCGAGGATGCGGAGACCGATCGCTTCCTCGACAGTGCCGGGGGGTAGGCTTACTCGACGTGAGCACGGAAGCCACCACCGTCCCGCGGTTCGGATTGCCGCTGTTCCCGCCGGCCCCGCGGGCTCTCAGCGAATGGCTGTCGACCCGGGACCACCGCGATTGGCCGACTCCGCCTGAGGGCAACGGACGCCCGGTGATGCTCGTTCCGGGCTTCCTGGCTGGAGACACCAGCCTGGTCCGCATGGCCGTCTGGCTGCGCACCGGCGGTTACACGCTGGCCCGCAGTGGGATCGCCTGGAACACGGCGTGCATGGAGCCCACGGTCGAAAAGCTGGAGTCCCGCCTCGAGCAGGCCGTGGCCGAAACCGGACAGAAGGCGATGGTCATCGGTCAGAGCCGCGGCGGGAGCATCGGGCGCGCGCTGGCCGTACTGCGCCCCGAGCTGGTCGACACGCTGGTCACGCTCGGCTCACCGCTGCGCGATCAGCTGGCCGTCAAGCCGCGAGTGTGGCCGACGATCGCCACCGTGGGGGTGCTGGGAACGCTGGGCATCCCCGGCATGTTCGGCTACAGCTGCCTGCGCGGTGACTGCTGCGCGCGCACGCGCGAGGCGGTGGCCGGCCCGTTCCCGGCTGGCATCACATTCCTGTCCTTCTTCTCGCGCAGCGACGAGGTGGTGCGCTGGGAGGCCTGTCTTGACCCCGCGGCAGTCCAGGTCGAGGTCGAGACCAGCCACGTCGGGATGGGGATGGCTCGCGAGGTGTGGTCCGCGCTGACTGACGCGCTGGCCCCAGCCTGAGAACGGCAGCGCCCCGAGCGCCCCGATCCCTCGCTCAGCCGGCCGCGGCCTTGACCGCCCGAGCCTGCTTGACCCGGGCGTTGTGGTCCAGGGCCACCTTGCGCAGGCGGACGGCGCGAGGAGTGACCTCGACGCACTCGTCGGCCCGCAGGAACTCAAGTGCCTGGTCCAACGACATTTCGCGCTTGGGGACCAGACGGACCAGCTCGTCAGACGTCGACTGACGCATGTTGGTCAGATGCTTCTCCTTGGTGGCGTTCACGTCCAGATCCTCCTGACGCGAGTTCTCACCCACGATCATCCCCTCGTAGACCTGGTCTCCCGGCTCCACGAACAGAGTTCCGCGCTCCTGGAGACTGAACAGGGCAAACGCGGCCACCGTGCCGCGGCGATCGGCGACCAGGCTTCCGGTGGGACGGGTGCGCAGTTCGCCGTGCCAGGGCTCCCAACGATCGAACACGTGATGGACTAGGCCGGTGCCGCGGGTTTCGGTCAGGAACTCGGTCCGGAAGCCGATCAGGCCGCGCGCCGGCACCAGGTACTCCATCCGTACCCAGCCCGTGCCGTGGTTGACCATCTGCTCGAGGCGTCCCTTGCGCAGTGCCAGAAGCTGGGTGATGACGCCCACGTAGTCCTCGGGCGTGTCGACGCTCATGCGCTCGACGGGTTCGTGGGCGCGTCCATCGATTTCCCGGGTGACGACCTGGGGCTTGCCGACCGTGAGCTCGAAGCCCTCGCGGCGCATGAGCTCGACGAGAATCGCCAGGGCCAGCTCGCCGCGTCCCTGTACCTCCCAGACGTCAGGGCGCTCAGTTTCGGTGATCCGCAGAGAGACGTTGCCCACCAGCTCGCGTTCCAGGCGGGCCTTGACCTGGCTGGCGGTGAGCAGACTCCCGTCCTGGCCGGCCAGCGGGGAGGAGTTGATCCCGATGGTCACCGAGAGCGACGGCTCATCGACGCTGATCACCGGCAGCGGCCGGGGGTCATCGGGGTCGGCCAGCGTCTCGCCGATGGTGATCTCGGGGATCCCGGCCACCGAGATGATGTCTCCAGCGGAGGCCTCCACGGCCTCCACCCGGTCCAGCGCCTCGGTCACGTACAGCTCGGAGACCTTGACCCGCTCCACCGATCCGTCGGTGCGGCACCAGCCCACCGTCTCGCCGCGGCGGATGGTGCCGTTACGGACCCGGCAGATGGCCAGTCGGCCGACGTAGGGCGAGGCGTCGAGGTTGGTCACGTGAGCCTGGAGCGGATGCTCGGGGTCGAACTCGGGCGGCGGGACATATTCGACGAGCAGATCGAGCAGGGGCTTGAGGCTCTCGCCCTCGTGGTTCTCGTTCAGCGAGGCCCGGCCGGCCTTGGCGTTGCAGTAGACGATCGGGAACTCGATCTGGTCCTCGTCGGCGTCCAGGTCCAGGAACAGCTCGTAGACCTCGTCTACCACCTCGTTGATCCGGGCGTCGGGACGGTCGACCTTGTTGACGACCAGGATCACCGGCAGGCGGCGCTCGAGGGCCTTGCGCAGCACGAAGCGCGTCTGCGGCAACGGGCCCTCACTGGCGTCGACCAGTAGCAGCACGGCGTCCACCATCGTCAGACCGCGCTCCACCTCTCCGCCGAAGTCGGCGTGCCCGGGCGTGTCGACGATGTTCAGCTTGGTGTCCCCGTAGCGGATCGCCGTGTTCTTGGCCAGGATGGTGATGCCCTTCTCGCGCTCGAGGTCCATCGAGTCCATCACGCGCTCGTTGACGGACTGGTTCTCGCGAAACGCCCCGGACTGCCACAGCAGGGCGTCGACCAGCGTCGTCTTCCCATGGTCGACGTGGGCGATGATGGCGATGTTGCGGATGTCCGAGCGGATGGCCATACCGCCTGCCGAGGTTAGAAGGTGCAGGGCTTAACAAATCTTTCCCAATCGGACCGAGGCAGAGAAATAGGATCCGCACGCATGCGAGACCTGAGAGATCCGCTCGAGGCCGAGCGGCTGGAAGCGGTCGCGCCCGAGGCGTTCCACACCCGGCGGGATTTCCTCAAGCGCACCGCCGTGAGTGCTGGCCTGGCGGCCGGCATGGGCCTCGTGCTGGATCCCGAGACGGTGATCGCCGAGGCTGCCCGGCGCCAGCGCCAGGTCCGGATCCCCTCACCGCGCAACCTGCCCATCGACACCTTCGTGGTGCTGATGATGGAGAACCGGTCCTTCGACCACTACCTGGGTTGGCTTCCGGGTGCCGACGGGCGGCAGGCGGGCCTCGAGTACACCGATCCCTCGGGGCACAGGTTCGCCACTCACCGGCTGCGGACCGACTTCCAGGGCTGCGCCTACCTGGACCCCGATCACTCCTGGAAGGGAGGACGTACCGAGCTGGACGGCGGCCGCATGGACGGCTTCCTCAAGGCTGCGTCGGACGTTTTCTCGATCGGCTACTACACCGAGGCCGATCTGCCCTTCACCCCCCACGTGGCCAAGGCGTACACCGCCTTTGACCGCTTCTTCTGCTCACTGCTGTCCTCGACCTACCCCAACCGCGAGTACATGCACGCGGGGCAGTCCTACGGCAAGACCGACAACTCGACGCCCTCGGGCAACGGCTTCCCGGACACCACGATCTTCGCCGCCCTGTCCAAGGTGGGCGTGTCCAATCAGTACTACTACACCGACATCCCCGTATCCGCCCTGTGGGGCACGAGCGGTCTCAAGCGCTCCAGTCAGGTCCAGACGTTCTACGAGCATGCTGCCGCCGGCACGCTTCCGGCGCTCTCGTTTGTCGACCCGGCGTTCAACGGCGAGGACCAGGGAACGTCAGGGGACGAGCATCCCCACGGCGACGTTCGGGTCGGGCAGGCCTTTGTGGCCGATGTCGTCCACGCGTTCATGGAGTCCCCGCAGTTCAAACGCGGGGCGCTGTTCATCGTGTATGACGAGTGGGGCGGGTTCTTTGACCACGTGGTCCCGCCCCGCGTCCCCGACCTGCGCACCAGCCGGGATCTCAACAAGGATTTCGGGCAGATGGGCTTCCGCATCCCCGCCGTGGTCGTCTCGCCGTATGCCCGCCGGGGACATGTCGACCATTCGGTCTACGGCTTCGAGTCAATTCTCAAGCTGATCCGCTACCGGTACGGACTGCCGCCGCTGACCCCGCGCGACCTCTACGCCAACAACATCGCCGCCGCCTTCGACTTCGAGTCAGCGCCGGCCCCGCCCCCGTCCCTGCCTCACCCCGCGCACGTCATCGGCTCGCCGTGCGGCGCTCCGGTGCCCATTTCCACCCTGCCCGGTGGTATCGGCGGCGGTACGCCGCCGCCACTCCCGGTGGGGCCGGTGTTGGGTCTCGAGCGCAGCGCCAGGCGCCGGGCGGCGGAGCGTCCGAAGCCGCATGACCTCCAGAATCTGATCACCAGCGGTTATCTGGAACGCCTCGGCTTCGATTACAAGCCGGCCACGGCAGCGACCATGTTCCGCCACCCGTCGATGGTCAAGCACCGCTCGTGAGATCTCGCCCGGGCTCGGTGGTGGCGCTCGGCGCTGTCCTGGCGATCGGTCTGTCCTGCGCTGGCGCGCCGGCCGACAGCTTCTCGCCGGTCACGCTGGGGATCGGCGTCACGCCGGTGGCCCGTCTTGGTGTCCCGCTGCGGGTGCACGTGACCGTCCACGCCGACCCCGGGGTGCTGGACACCGCCGACGGTCCGTTGCGCGTGCAGGTCAAGCTGGCCCGTCAATGCGGCGCCAACTTCCAGACCACGACGGGGATAACCCTGGTGAATGCGCCCCTCAAGCCGCCGCCCACGGTGGGGAGGGCGTACTCCGGCGGAGCGAGCGGCTCCGGTCGGCCGGTGGCCTACGGGGTGCGAACGGTGTGCACGTTCCTCGAGGACTCGGGCTCGAACCGCGTCTACGCCAACGATGAGTCGGTGAGCAATTCGGTCACTGCCGCCTGCACCTCGGCCGGCCGGCGCTATGACTCAGCATCTCGGGCTCTGCGTTCGGCGCAGCGCTCGCTACGCCGGGCTCATACCCGAGCGGCTCGCCGCCGCGCCAAGCGCCTGGTGGCCAAGCGCCGGGGCGCCCTGGCCGCGGCCCGGCGGCGCGGGGTGGCGGCGTGTGGGAGCGGGGTTCCCCTGTGAGAGTGCGCGCCTGGGTAATAGCGATGCTGCTCCTGCTCGCCGCCGGGCTGACCGGCGCGGCGAGTGCCCAGGCGGCGACCGGGCCGCGCCACGTCTACGTGATCGTGCTCGAGAACGAATCGGTGTCAACCACGTTCGGCCCCGGTTCCGCCGCCCCGTATCTGTCGCAGACGCTGCGCGCTCAAGGGGCCTACCTGCCGCATTACTTCGGGACCGGCCACCAGAGCAACGACAACTACATCTCGATGATCAGCGGACAGGCGCCGAACCCCCAGACCCAGGCTGACTGCCAGCAGTTCAATGACTTCCTACCGGGGACGATCGGAGCCTACGGCCAGGCCCAGGGCACCGGCTGCGTGTATCCCGCCAGGGTCCCGACGATCGCCTCGCAGCTAGCCGCGGCCGGTTACACGTGGCGGGATTACAACCAGGACATGGGGGCCGACCCCACCCGGGAGGCGACGGTTTGCGCGCATCCGGGGATCGGGGCCAGCGATAACACTCAGAAGGCCACGCCGGCCGACAGTTACGCCACCCGCCACAACCCGTTCGTCTACTTCCACTCGATCATCGACGACACCACCCTGTGCGACACCCACGTCGTCGGCCTGGACTCGCTGCCCCAGGACCTGGCTTCTCCCGGGGGCGGGGCCAACTATTCGTTCATCACCCCGAACCTGTGCAGCGACGGCCATGACACACCCTGCGCCAACGGTCAACCCGGCGGCCTGAGGTCGGCCGATGCGTTCCTGCGCACCTGGGTGCCGAAGATCACCGGCACGCCCAGCTTCCGCCAGGACGGCCTGCTGATGATCTTGTTCGATGAGGCCAGCAGCAGCGACACCCACTCCTGCTGCGGGGAGATCCCGGGCCCGAACAGCCCTTCGCCGGGTATCGGCGGTCCCGGAGGCGGAGATACCGGCGCGGTCTTCCTCTCGCCGTGCATCGCCCCCGGCACGGTCACGATGGCCGACTACAACCACTACTCGATGCTCCGCAGCGTGGAGGATCTGTTTGGGGTCTCCCATCTCGGCTACGCGGGTCTGCCCGGAGAGACCTCATTCGGGACCGACATCTTCAATCGTCCATGCGGTAGTGCCCTCCCGCGCGCTTCGCTGAGGGCGCCATCGCTCGCCTCCAGTGTCTCCCCCCGGGCGCGGATACCCCTGCACTGGGGCGCCACGACGACCGGCGGCACCCCCTTGGCCTTCTATCGAGTGAAGGTGCGTGACCTGAGCGCGCGGCACCCCCGCTGGCGGACGCTGCTGCCCGCGGCGCGGCGCTCCTCGCTGAGCTTCCGTGGCGCGCTCGGCCACACCTACGCCTTCAGCGTCGCGGCGGTCAACGTGGCCGGTCAGTCCAGCGCTCTGGCCACGGCCAGGACCGTGGTCCCGAGCGGTGCGCGTCCAGCCCGAGGCCACTACAGCGCTGGGTGGCGCGTGCGCTCGGTGCGGGGTGCCTGGCAGGGGCGGGCGATAACCACCTCGGCGGTTGGAGCCACGTTCGGGCTGCGCTTCGTCGGTGGGTCGGTCGCCATCATCGGCGAGCGCATGCGGAACGGGGGTGTGGTCCGGATCTCCATCGGCCGGCGCACCCACACGGTGCACCTGCGGGCCACCCGGCGGCGCACCCGGCGAGTCATCTTCCGGGCTGCGCTACGCGGCTCGCACTTGCACCGGCTCTCGATCCGCGTGTTGCGCGGGACCGTGGCCCTGGAGGGCTTCGCGATCTACGCCCGCCGGCGCTAGCTCTCCTCGCGCGCGGGCGTCGCCGGGGCGGCGTCCTGCGCGACGAGACCATTTCCGGGCGCGGTGTCGCCGGTCTCGAGCTCGTGTCCGTCCGCCGCGGCCAACTGATTCTCGGCCTGTTCAGACGCGGTCTGCAGCGCCTTGGCGCCGTCCGTCCCGGAAAGCGCCTCGACCATCGGCTTCATCAGGTCGATCGGCATCGGGAACACGATCGTCGAGTTCTGGCTGCCGCCGATTTCCCGCAGGGTCTGTAGGTAACGCAGCTGGAGGGTGACCGGGTTGCGGCCGATCACATCGGCGGCATCGGCGAGCTTGGCCGCGGCCTGAAATTCCCCTTCGGCGTTGATGATCTTGGCCCGCCGCTCGCGCTCAGCCTCGGCCTGGCGGGCGATGGCGTGCTGCATTCGCTCGGGGATCTCCACGTCCTTGATCTCGACGTTGGTCACCTTGATGCCCCACGGCTCGGTCTGGGTGTCGATCACCCGCTGTAGCGACTCGTTCAGATGCTCACGGTCGGAGAGCAGAGTGTCGAGGTCCGCCACCCCGAGGATCGAGCGCAGGGTGGTCTGGGCGATCTGCAGGGTGGCGCCGTCGAAATCCTCGATCGCGGTCACGGCCCGGCTCGGGTCGATCACCCGGTAGTAGGCCACCGCGGTCACCCGGACGGGAATGTTGTCGCGGGTGATGATCTCCTGCGCCGGGACGGTCAGGGTCACCGTCCGGAGACTGATCCGCACCAGGCGGTCGATCGAGGGGACGAGCAGCTGCAGCCCGGGACCGCGCAGCTCCATCAGCCTGCCGAGGCGGAAGACCACGCCGCGCTCGTACTCGCGCAGGACACGCACCGAACTGGCCAGAGCACTGAGGCCGACCAGCAGCAGTACGCCAACGACGATGAGGATTGCGGTGATCACAGCAGCTCCCATTCTTCGGCTCGGCGCACGCACAGGGTCAACCCGCTGAGTCGCTCGACCACGACGGGGTCTCCGGCGTGCAGAGTCGTGTCTGGCTCATCGGCGGCGGCAGACTCGCGGGCATGCCAGAGCGCTCCGTCCAGAGCCACGTTGCCGGCCGCACCGGTCCAATGTCGCACCACTCCGACGTGGCCGATCAAGCCCTCGGGGCCGCCGCGCACCCGACGCCGGCGGACGAGCAGACCTTGCTTGACCGTCACGGTGAGGAGAGCCGCGCCGGAGCCGGCCAGCGCGCCGCCGGCCAGCAACGCCAGCAGCAGGCCGGCCCCCAAGCCGCTGACGGCCAGTACTGCGCCGAGCGCCATGGCCAGGACCCCAACGCCACCGGCGATCCCATGAGCGGGGAAGTGGGCCTCGGACACGGCGATGATGGCTCCCAGAACCAGCAGCGTCATCCCGAGCACAGTCACGGTGTGTTAAGTCGTACGCCTGCTTGACCCTCCGGGGGTCAATCCTGCGGTAGCGTCGATGTCTCGCTGATTCGCGGTCAGGTTTGGCCGCCGCCATCGGCGAGCAGACAACAACTGACCATGCTTGCTCTTCTCCTGAGGTGACCGTATGAACAACGAGGAAATCCACCGGCTCGCCCAGCGCCTGCGGATCGATTCCATCCGGGCCGCCGCCGCCGCCTCCTCCGGTCATCCGACGTCGTCGATGTCGGCGGCCGACCTGATGGCGGTGTTGATGGCGCGTTACCTGCACTACGACTACGACGATCCCAAGAACCCCAACAACGACCATCTGATCTTCTCCAAGGGCCACGCCTCGCCGCTGGTCTACTCGATGTTCCGCGCCGCCGGCGCGATCACCGACGAGGAGCTGCTGAGCTTCCGTCAGTTTGGATCCAAATTGGAGGGCCATCCGACCCCGGTTCTGCCCTGGGTCGACGTGGCCACCGGGTCGCTGGGCCAGGGTCTCCCCATCTCGGTCGGCATCGCCCTGGCCGGCCGCGAGCTCGACCGCCTGCCCTACCGGGTGTGGTGTCTGTGCGGCGACTCAGAAATGGCCGAGGGATCGATCTGGGAGGCCGTCGAGCACGCCGGCGTGGCCAAGCTCGACAACCTGATCGCCATCGTCGACGTCAACCGCCTGGGCCAGCGCGGGGAGACCATGCACGGTTGGAACCTCTCCTCCTATACCCGGCGCGCAGAGGCCGGGGGCTGGAACGCGATCGAGGTTGACGGCCACGATATTGAGGCCGTCGACCGCGCCTTCAAGCAGGCCGAGGAGACCAAGGGCGCCCCGACGATGATCGTGGCCCGCACGATCAAGGGGTACGGAGCCAGCGAGACCGCCGACGTGGAGGGCAAGCACGGACAGCCGCTCAAGGATCCCGACAAGGCGATCGAAGAGCTCGGCAACGTGGGGTACGTCCATGTCGAGGTGGCCAAGCCCGAGAGTGACGCCAAGCCGCACGTGTTCGAGTCCGATCCGTCGGTGGGATTGCCGGAATTCGCGCTCGGTGAGGATCCCGTCCCGACCCGCAAGGCGTTCGGGCTCGGGGTGGCGGCGATCATCCAGCGCCGCGGGGACGTCACCGCGATCGACGGAGAAGTGGGCAACTCCACGCACCTCGAGGAGGCCAACAAGGTCGCTCCCGAGCGCAGCTTCGAGGCCTACATCGCCGAGCAGCAGATGATCGCCACGGCGATCGGTTTCCAGGTCCGCGGCTATACGCCGTTCGCGGCCACCTTCGCCGCCTTCCTGTCCAGGGCCTATGACTTCATCCGCATGGCGGTGATCTCGCAGGCCAAGCTGTGCTTGAACGGATCCCACGCCGGTGTGTCGATCGGCGAGGACGGACCGTCGCAGATGGCCCTCGAGGACCTGGCCGAATTCCGCGCCCTGGGCGAATCGGTGGTGCTCTATCCGTCTGACCCCAACCAGACCGTGAAGCTGGTCGAGGCCATGGCCGACTACGACGGGATCTCCTACCTGCGCTCGACGCGGGCGGCGTTGCCCACCCTGTACCCGCCCGAGGAGACGTTCTCGATCGGGGGCTCGCGGGTGGTGCGTGAGTCCGATGAGGACCAGGTCACCCTGATCGGTGCCGGCATCACGCTGCATGAGGCACTCAAGGCCGCCGACGCGCTGGCGCAGGACGGCATCTCGGCTCGGGTCATCGACCTCTACTCGGTCAAGCCGGTTGATACGGCAACGCTCGCCGCCGCCTCTCAGGCCACAGGTGGGCGCCTCGTCGTCGTCGAGGACCACTGGCCGGAGGGGGGGATCGGCGACGCTGTCCTGAGCGTCTTCGCCGACGCCGATGACCGTCCGCGCGTGGTCAAGCTCGCGGTCACGCATCTGCCCGGATCCGGGAAGCCGGCCGAGCTGCTGGCCGACGCCGGGATCGATGCTGAGCACATCGCCCAGGCTGCGCGCCGCCTGGCCGAGATGGGGCCGCAGATCGGTGGACGCGCCCCGGCGGCCAGCGCCTCCTGATGATTCTGGTGTGCGGCGCCACCGGGACCACCGGTGGCGCCGTGCTCCGCCAGTTGCGCGGCGATCAACAGCCCGTCAGGGCAATGACCCGCAGCGGTCAGTCCGCCGAGCGCCTGCGCGGCAGCGGCGTGGAGGCGGTGGTGGCCGATCTGGCCGACTCCGACTCGCTCGCAGCGGCGCTGGAGGGCGTCGATGCGGTCTATGTGGCCAACCCGCCCACCGATCAAATGGCCGAACATGAGGGGAACCTGGCCCAGGCGGCGGTCGCCGCCGGCGTCGGGCACGTGGTGAAACTGTCGGTGGTCGGCGCCGCTGTAGACGCACCCCTGACCTTCGGGCGGCTGCACGGTCGGGCCGAGGAGGCCGTGCAAGCCTCCGGCGTTCCCTTCACGATGCTCCGGCCCAACGGCTTCATGCAGAACACCCTGGCCTGGGCGGCCCAAATCCCCAGCGGGGCCATCCGCTGTCCGGTGATGAACGCCCGCTGGGCAATCCTGGACGTGCGCGACATCGCCGCCGTGGCCGCCCGCGTGCTCGAGTCGCCGGCCGAGCACGCCGGCCAGGTCTACACGCTGACCGGTCCCGAGGCCTCCTCACCGCATGAGCAGGTGGAGATCCTGGCCGAGATTCTGGAGCGTCCGCTCCACAGCGTCGAGGTCCCGGTGGTGGCGGTACAGGAGCAGATGCGCTCAGCGGGTGTGCCCGCTCAGACTGTGGATTGGGTGGGCGAGCTCTGGCGGATGTACGCCGCGGGTCAGGCCGAGGCGGTCAGCCCCGATGTCGAGCGCGTGACCGGGCGCACCCCCTACACCTACCGCCAGTTCGCCGAGGACCACCACACCCTGTGGCTGGCCGACTGAGCGCGGCGCCTAGGGGCGGGCCAGCGCCTGGCGGTGGCCCGGGCCGCGGTCAGCGCCTGGCGGTGCTCAGGACCCAGCCGACGGCGCAGGCGCCAGGTCGCGCCTGAGAAGGCCAGGTTGGCCACGGTGACGAAGCCGAGCTCGTCACAGCGCAGAGCCAGCAGCAGATGGGCAATCCGGTCGCTCACGGGCAGGTCGGTCCCGATGGGTTTGACGCAGTAGCAGTAGACCCGCCGGCCGCCCGGGGCGAGGAGCACCGCGCCCGCCTCGCCCAGAACCCAGACGCCCAGCTGACCGACCTCGCGCACCAGGCCGGTCCGGGCCTGCAGCCGGCGGGCCTCGTCGTCGATCAGGTCGCCGAGCAGGAGCAGCGCGCGGCGCTCGGCCGCCGGCCCGGCGGGGCTCCGCGATCGTAGAACCCCAGCTCCCCGGGCGGCGTAGAGCTCGGGAATGGCCCAGGCGTGGATGAGCAAGATCACCCCCACGACGGCGGTGACCGGTCCGAGCAGACCGAGGAGGATTGCGGCGGCGCTGAGGGGGAGCACGTGAGCCAGGATTGACAGGGTCCAGCGGCGCCCGGCCCGCTTCAGGGCGCGGGGGTCGACTCGAGGACGCCAGGGGACGTTCGCGCGTTCGGGTAGACCCGCGAGAGCCGGCCGAGCGCGAGTCTCCCCCTCGCGAACCGCTCCCTCGCGAACCGCTCCCTCGCGCACCGGCCCCGGGCGGGGACCGTTCGGATGAAAACCGCCATATGAGCGGTTTTCATCCAACGCCCCGCCCTCGCCGATGGCTGGGGTCGCGCTCAAGACCGCGCCCGCGGGCTCAGCCGCCCGCGATCGGGCGACGCAGGATCACCATCGGCGCCTCGAGGGGCAGCTCGGTCACCTGCTCGGCCCGGCCATCGGGCAGCGAGACGAGACCGAAGTAGCCCCGGTCCAGCTCCGCGCGGAAGGCCACGGCGGCGGCATCGAACCCCCTCTGATCCTCAGCGCTCCATTCCGCGAGCGTGGTGTGCCCGGTCTGGTCGAGGCGGATCAGCTTCGGCATAGAGCCTCCTGTCGGTCGCGGCGGCAATCCGGCACAAGGATAGAGCTCGGCTCCCTGCCTCCACGGCTTATAGTGCGCTACTGCCACCGTTTGTTGAAGGGACTGTTCGCCGGGTGCCGGTTCGATGACCAGACATGCCACGCAGGGGGCCACGGTGGCCACGGAGAGCCACCCGTCCCGCGTCGACGCCGGGGACCGATCGCCGCTGTTGCGCGTATCGGGGCTGAGCGTCGACTTCGCCGCCGAGCATGCCCTTGCGGACGTCGATCTGACGATCAAGCCGGGCGAGCTCGTGGCGCTGGCCGGCGAGCCGGGCGCCGGCAAGACGACGTTGATCAGGTGTATCGCCGGCGACCTGGCGCCTGACCGGGGGCGCGTTGTCCTGGCCGATCGGCCTGTTTCCCCGGGTCGCGGAACCCGCCGGGGTCATCGAATCGGGGTGGTGTGGCAGGACCTCGCCCTGTGCGAGAACCTCGACGTGGCCGGCAACCTTCTGCTCGGACAGGAGACGCGCCGGTTGATGCTCTCGGACAACCGCTTCCACGCGGCGGCCGCGTCGCTGCTGGAGAGTCTGGAGATTCCCATCCGCGACACCACGCGGCTGGTCGGTGCCCTGTCCGCCGGTCAGCGCCAGCTGGTCGCCGTGGCCCGGGCCATGGCCCACGCACCCCGGCTGCTGGTGATGGATGAACCTACGGCGTCCCTGGGCGGGATCGAGGCCGGACGGGTCGAGGAGCTGATCACCAGCCTGCGGGCTCGGGGTACGAGCATTCTGCTGGCCAGCCGCGACATCGATCAGATGTTCCGGCTCGCCGATCGGATCGTCGCTCTGCGCCGCGGGCGGATCGTGGCCGACCTGGACCCGCAGGACACGCATCCCGACGACCTGAGCGCGCTGCTATCCGGGCAGGAGATCGACTCCTCGGCGCGCGGTCAGCTCACGCGGCTGCACGGGCTGGCCGATCGCCTGGTGTCGGCGGACCCGTCCTCCAGCCTGTCCTTGATCCTGTCCGCGCTCGGGGCCGCGCTGGGCACGGAGACGGTGTGCATCCACGTGGTCAGCGGCGGATCGCTGGATTGCGTGGCGTCGCTGGGCTTTGCCCCCGGGCAAATCGACAGGTGGTCTCGGCTGCCAGTGGGTGCGGCCGGAGGCCCGGCTGGACGGGCTGCGGCTCACGAGCAGCGGGTGGTGGAAGAGAACCTGCGCAGCCACAACCCATGGGATCAGTTCGGCAAGATGACGAGCTACACGCCGATCGCCAGCTCGTGGTCGGTTCCCGTGATGGGTCAGGACGGCGTTAGTGCCGTCATCACCGTCTTTCGGCCGCAGACCGGTGAGCCCGAGCGCGACGAGCTCGACCTGCTCACCCTGTATGCCGGCTATGCGGCCAGCGTCGTCGAGCGTGACCGGCTCCTGGAACAGGTCACGGCCCGCAACCGTGTGCTGGAGACGATTCGCGAGATGCTCGAGACCCTGGCCGGTCCGGTGACGGTGGCCAACGGGCTCGTCCTCGCCCTCCAGTCATTGCGTCGGGGTCTACGGGCCGAGGAAGTGGCTCTCCGAACCCGCGCCGAGGGGGCGGAGATCTCCTGGCGCGCCTATGTCGGGCCGTCGGGCACCGATCCGGGGACGATGTCCGCCGAGCTGTGCCAGGCTTCGGACCAGGCGCTGGACGCCCGACGGGACGGTTCAGCGCGTGGCTTTGGCGACGATCTTCAGCGCCGAATTCTGGCCGTGCCGTTCATTGCCCCGGCGGGCCCGACCGTCCTGCTGGCCAGCTGGAGCGGGCTGCTGGTGACCGAAGAGGAGACGGCTCTGATCGAAGACGCCGCCCACTCGCTGCGTCTGGCGCTCGAACGCGAAGAGGCGGGATTCGCCCATCAGGAGGCTGTCGCGCTGCGCCGTTCCCGCGAGCTGCAGCGGGAGTTCCTCTCCCGGCTGAGCCACGAGCTGCGAACACCGCTGACCGCGATCCGAGGCTATGCGTCAAGCCTCATGCAGCCCGACGTCACCTGGGACGGTGATTCAGAGCAGAGATTCCTCGAACGCATCGCGGCCGAATCGGCGCGCCTCGGGCGGCTGGTAGATGACCTGCTGGATTTCTCGGCCATCGAGTCGGGAGTCATGCGGCTCCAGCCTGACTGGTGCGACCTGCGGTTGGTCGTCGAAGCGGCCATCTCCTGCCTGCCTGATGAGCACGCGGCGACCGTGTCGCTGCGCTGCGATGACACTCTCCCCGCGGTCTGGGCCGATCACGACCGGCTGGAGCAGGTGTTCGTCAATCTGCTCACCAACGCGTTTCGCCACAACCCCGCCGGGACCAGCGTCGGCGTCAGCGCCAAGCAGGCTCCGCCACCGGTGCTACCGGCATTTCGTCCGCTCGACGCCAACGGCACGCCGGCGGCCGCGGTCGAGATCAGCGTGGTCGATGACGGACTGGGGTTCCCCGAGGCGCTGGCGGCCGCCCCATTCGAGTCGGCCCGTCGTCAGCGGTCGCCCAGCGCGGGCGCCGGTCTGGGCTTGTCGATCGCTCGCGGGATCATCGAAGCGCACGGCGGACAGATCGAGCTCGCTCCGTGCCCCGTGGGGACCGCCTTCCGCATCCGGCTGCCCGTGGAGGCGGCGGGAAGCCCAGGTCCGGGCGGCGAGCCGTCCGAGCCGACGGTGGTCGGGGGGTCGGTAGCGCGTGGCTAGGACCGACATCGGGCTCGGCTTCAACGCTCTCCAGGGCGGTATTCATGCTTGAACAGGTCACCAACACCCGGGCGTTATTGATTGAGGACGATCCCAACATCGTCGATCTGGTTCGGTCAAACCTGGCCGTGCGCGGATTCGACACCGTCGTCTCGACCGACGGCATGCGGGCCCTCCAGCTGCTCGAGACTGAGGAGCCGGACATCGTGCTGCTTGACCTGATGCTGCCCGAGGCGGATGGCTTCGACCTCTGCCGCCAGATTCGCGAGCGCTCGGCGGTGGCGGTGATCGTGGTCTCGGCTCGCGGTGGCGAGCGCGACAAGGTGACGGCGCTCAACATGGGCGCCGACGACTACATGACCAAGCCGTTCAGCGTTGAGGAGCTACTGGCCCGGATCACGGCCACGCTCAGGCGCACCCGGGCCGCGGGCGCGGAGGAGCCCGGGCCGCCGATCATCACCGTTGCTGACATCGTGATTGATCTCGCCCGGCAGCAGGTGACCCGGCAGGGCCAGCCGGTCCATCTGACGCCCACCGAGTTCGCGCTCCTGCGCGAGCTGGTCACCAACCGAGGCAAGCTGCTCAGTCACGCCCATCTGCTGCGACGCGTTTGGGGGCACGGCTATCAGACCGAGACCGAGTACGTGCGGGTGTACGTCCGCCGGCTCCGGGCCAAGCTCGAGGTGGAGGACGGCGCACCGCTGATCATCACTGCGCCCCGGGCGGGCTACCGATTCGTGGCTGAATGACCCGATCCGGGGCCAGACAGGCCCGTCGTTTACCGCATGTTTATGTCGGGGTGGCGGATGTTAACGCCTCGTTCATGCGCGCCCGCTTACGGTCCAATCAGTTTTCGCCCACTGTGGCAGTGCCGAGCGGCCGCGCTTTGTCGTAGGCCGGGGTGCTGTCGAGTACGGAGGAGGAGTTAAATATGCACTTGCTGAGAAGCAAGCCAATCATGGCTGCGCTTGCCCTCACGGCAACCGTGGCCATCTCTGCTTGCGGCTCATCGTCTAGCTCGTCGAGCAAGACGACGGCCGCGAGCAGCTCATCGTCGGCGGCAGCGGGGACGCCGAGCGTTTCCGCTTCGGCGTTCACCAATGACTTCTCGGCCATGGCCGCACTGAAGTCGCTGGCCAGCGCCGGGAAGGGCAAGGTCGCGGCGATCCTGCCCGACACGACGAGCTCGACGCGCTACGTGGAGTTCGACCAGCCGGACATCAAGCAGGCGCTGGCCGCCGCCGGCGTAGCCAGCTCGGACGTCATCGTCCAGAACGCTGGAGGCAGCGACTCGACGATGCTCACCGATGCTCAGAGCGACATCACCAACGGCGCCACGGTGCTGCTGATCGATCCGATCGACTCCGGCGTCGGCACATCGATCGAGAACTACGCCAAGGCTCACGGGGTCAAGGTCATCGACTATGACCGCTTGACCCTCGGCGGAAGCCGCTCCTACTACGTGAGCTTCAACAACGTCCAGGTGGGCAAGGTGATGGGCCAGGGACTGGTGACCTGTGCCGCCGCCTGGAAGGTCAACAAGCCCAACGTCGTGGTGATGCATGGTGATCCCACCGACAACAACGCGACGCTGTTCTACCAGGGTTACTACGACCAGGTTCTCAAGCCCCTGTTCACATCGGGCAAGTGGAAGGACGTCGTCAACCCCGCCGGAACCTGGGACCCGCCGACGGCGCTGACCAGCTTCCAGCAGGCCTACACCGCCCACCCGAACATCAATGCCGCCCTGATCCCCAACGATGAGAACGGGGCGCCGATCATCACGTACCTGAAGGCGCACGGCATCAAGCCGAACACCTTCCCGACGACCGGGCAGGATGCGACCTTGACCGGCCTTCAGAACGTGCTCTCGGGCTACCAGTGCGGCACGGTCTACAAGGCCGTGTACAAGGAGGCGCAGGCGGCCGTGGCATTGGCTCTGTACCTGCGGGCCAGCAAGACCCCGCCCGCAGCACTGGCCAATGGCAGCACCATGGACACCAAGTCACACACCTCGGTGCCCTCGGTCCTGCTGGCGCCAGTATGGGTCACGCCGGCGAACATGAAGAGCACGATTGTCAGCGACAAGTTCGTGCCCACCGCCCAGCTGTGCTCCAAGACCTACGCGGCCGCCTGCAAGAAGGCGGGGATCACCTAAAGCCAACGCTCTATAAGCCCAGGCGCTAATACTGTGCCCGTCCGCTTCGGCGGACGGGCACAATGCCTTTGGCGGGAGAAATCATGAGCACTTCAGACAATCCACTCGCAGCCCCAGGAGGGGACGGCGCTTCGCTAGCCGGTGCCGGCCCGCTGCTGCAGCTCAAGGCGATCACCAAGCGGTTCGGTCCCGTCCATGCCCTGACCAACGTTGATCTCGACGTACCGCCGGGTCAGGTCACCGCCCTGGTCGGTGACAACGGCGCCGGTAAGTCGTCTCTGATCAAGACCGTCTCTGGCCTTTGGGGGCCAGACGGGGGAGAGATCATCTGGGAAGGCCAACCCGTGCGCCTTCACGGTCCCAAGGACGCCGAGGCGCTCGGGATCACCACGATCTATCAGGACCTCGCCCTGTGCGACAACCTGGACATCGTCCAGAACATGTTTCTCGGCCATGAACCCCTTCGCCACCACATGCTGGACGAGGCGAAGATGGAGTTGGCCGCCCGCGAGACGCTCAAAGAGCTTTCCGTCACCACCGTCCGTTCGATCCGTCAGCCGGTGGCCTCGCTGTCCGGCGGTCAGCGACAGTCGGTCGCCGTGGCCAAGGCGGTCATGTCCCAAGCCAAGCTGGTGATCATGGACGAGCCCACCGCCGCTCTGGGAGTGGCGCAGACGACCATGGTCCTGGATCTGATCAACCGGCTCTCAAAGCGCGGAGTTGCGGTCTTGCTCATCTCCCACAACCTCAATGATGTCTTCGAGGTGGCCGATCGTATTGCCGTTCTATACCTCGGGCATCTCGTCGTGAGCGAACCGGCGTCGGACTTCGATCGTCAAAGCGTGGTCGAATACATGACCACAGGAACCGCAGGGGCGCCGGCCGGGAACGGCAACGCGACCCGGACTGCGTCCTAGGAGGAGAGAGACTTGCCCGATCACCCACAGAGCACGGGTGCCCCGGTGGACCCCGCCGCCGAGAACGCTGTCGCCACGATCGACGAGGAGACTACGGCCGACGACGATGAGCTGACGCTGGCTGCGCCGGCGGTCCTGGCCGGGTCTCTTGAGGAGTACATGCGCGCCTGGCTGGTGCGCATTCGCGGCGGCGGGAGCGGCGCGCTGCCGATCATCGGCGGTCTCATCGTCATCGTGATTTTCTTCCAGATCGAGCAGTCCTCGTTCCTGACTGCCGGGAACATCGTCAACCTGCTCGTTCAGGCGGCCGAGTACATCCTCCTCGGTGTCGCCGAGATCTTTGCTCTCCTGCTGTCCGAAATCGACCTTTCGGTGGGCTACACGGCCGCCGTCGCGGCCTTCATCATCGCCGAGCTGATCGCCGCTCCGGTCAACCTGCCGTGGTGGATCGCGATTCTGGCCGGCCTATTCGCCACCGGTGCGTTCGGGGCCCTCCAGGGGCTGCTGATCACCCGGCTCGGACTGCCGTCGTTCGTGGTCACCCTCGGTGGCCTGCTGTTCATGAACGGTGTCATGCTCGAGCTGGCCAACATCGATTCCTCCGCGGTCGGCGGCGTGATCCAGATCGACCCCAACAGTCCTGTGGCCAAGCTGGTCAACAGCAATATGAGCCCGGCCCTGAGCTGGATTGTGCTCGTGGTCGGCTTGGCGCTGTTCGCCGCGGTCTCACTGTCGCGCAACGGCCGTCGGCGATCGCAGGGGCTGAGTGCTCCGCCGATCGGGATCACGCTCCTGACCGTCGGCGTAACCGCGATTGGTGGCGCGGTCGTGGTCTTCATCTGCAACCTCAACCGCGGCGCACTCACGCCGCTGCGCGGTGTTCCGTGGGTCGTGCCCTTCGTGATCATCATCCTGGTCGCCGCCACCTGGCTGCTCAGCCGGACCCGACTCGGCCGCTACATCTACGCGATCGGCGCCAATCCCGAGGGTGCCCGCCGCGCCGGAATCAACGTGGCCTGGATCCGCACGGCGGGCTTTGCCCTGTGCGCGATGACCGCAGGCCTCGCCGGCCTGGCCTACGAGGCACGACTGGGTTCGATGTCGACCTCGGTCCAGGGCGGCAATCTGGTCCTCTACGCCGTCGCCGCGGCGGTGATCGGCGGCACGAGCTTGTTCGGCGGCCGGGGCAAACCGCTCCACGCCCTGCTCGGCGGACTCATCATCGCGACCGTCTTCAACGGCCTTGGCCTGATGGGCGTAAGCGACGCGGTCCAATTCATCTCCACCGCCATCGTGCTCATCGCCGCTGTAACGCTCGATTCGCTGGTCCGGCGCCGGTCCGGCGCCGCCGCCCGCTGAGCGGTCGGCCCCCCCGGCTCGGGGTGCGGGGCCGCTGGACGGCGCCCCGCGCCCCGGTCATCGCCGAGCCCACTCGTTGAGTTCTTTGGCCTGACCCTCGACGGTCACTTGACGTGACTCTCGGGCGTGGAGATGATGGGGATGGCGCCCGCGATTCACGCGGGGCGCGTACGTGGTCATGCGCGTCGGTCCTTCACCTATCACGGGATCTCGGTTCTCGAGCCGGCCGGAGTGCGGCTGGCGACTGTGCAGGCGAGCCACCGCGTGGCTGGTGATGTTGCTGATCGCCTCGGCGGTGCTCACGACCGGGGTGCAAGCGGGCAGGGTCGCTTCGGGCGAGAGGGTGGCTCGCCGCAGCTTCGTTGCCTACAACGGATTTTCGAACGCGGCGTCGTGGGCGAAGAATTGGTTCACGTTCTACTCGCTAGAGCTCCAGTTCGGCGCGCGCGATCTACCCGCGTTCTCCAACGGGAGACTGATTCTTGACGCGGACCCGTTCCATGGTTGGATGGATAAGTCATGCGTGCCGGAGTACCCGGAGTGCGTCAACGCGGATCACGTCAAGTACCAGGCGTTTAGCCGCCGCAGCTTCCCGGTGCCCGAACACGGCAGCATCATGGTCGCGGCGAACGTCCTCGCCCTCACGTCGGGGACGCGCCCCGGTTACGTGGTTCGAGCCACTGGGCGCCGGATCCCCGAGGCTCAGCAGGCGAGTGCCGTGCTGCAGATGACCGAGCCCACGATCGCGATGACGCTCGATTGGTTCGTCTCGCGTCACCAGGCGATCCCCAAGATCGAGCGGACGGTCGCGCCGGTCGGCACGGCTGGTCTGGATAAGGCGTACACGCAGTTCCTCCCGGCGGTCCGGATCAGCACCCGGCGAACGCACCGGTTCGCTATCCGCTACACGCGCGGGTTGAAGCGACGCGACACGGCTGAGTGGTTCATCGACGGGCGGCGCGTCGCGGTCGTTCACGATGTCGGGATACCGCTCGACGTGCAGGATCCGCACCGCTACGCCGGGATCACCTTCCGGTCGCTGGGACCGGGACAGCGTGTCGCCCGCAGAATGAACGAGATCGTGATCGGAACCGGCCTGTACAGCTTCGTCGACAACTTCCCGTTCTTCCCTGCCTACGCTCTGTACCCGGCGCTCAAGGGTCTGTTCACCTCGATTCCCAAGCAGCAGCGGATTTTCGGGCAGGGTGTGGATGCGACGTTCTCAAACTTCGTCGTGGAGACAGTCACACGTGTCAGGTGAAAATCAACGCCCGGAGCGCGGCGGCGTGTCGAGGCGGGAGGCGCTCGCACGCGCCGGCGTGCTCGCTGCCGTGGCCGCGCTCGCCCCGCTACCCGACGTAGCTGATCGTCTCGGCCTGCTCGGCACGTCCGCGGCGGCGACCCACGCCGCGGTGCTCGACACCCTCCGCGGACTGGTTGCGTACGTCGTGCCCGGCAACGATCGCTATTCGCGGGCGCAGGGACAATCCACGCGCCGACCCGGAGGCATTGCCGCCGGCGCCGCCGAGGAGTTGCGCCTGACGCTGGAGGTGGCGGGACCGGGTCTCGCGCAAGCGGCGGCCGGGATCCTGGATGCTCAGGCCACCGCCGCCAACCCCGGTGGCAATCTGCGCGGCTTCGCGTCGCCCTTCGCGGCCCTGCGCTTCGCGGAGAAGGACTCGATCATCAGAGGGCTCGCGCACAGCGCCGATCCGACGATGCGGGAGCTAGGTGCGACGGTGCCCGCGGTCGCCGCGTTCCTGTCCTACTCGGAGGCCGGGGTGCTGGACAGGCGCACCCGGCGGCTCCGCCGCGAGCCGGTGGGGTGGCGGATCACGGGGTATACGGGCGTCGCCGACAATCGCGATGAGTTCCGCGGCTACTACCGAGGCCATCGAAGTGCTCTGCCCTCCGTGCCGTGAACAGGAGACGACATTCGTGATGTGATCGTGATCGGCGCCGGCGGCGGCGGCGCGGTGGTGGCCAAGGAGCTCGCGGCGCGCGGGCTCGACGTTCTGGTGCTCGAGGCAGGATCGCGATTCGCGCACCCCGAGCGCGAGTGGACCCACTTCTCGGAGGACGCCAGCGACGCCGTGACCGGTTACTTCCGCTGGGGTCCTGGCGATCGGACCCAGCCCCCGTACGCTCGGGAGACGCATCCGTCGACGATGGTGATCTTGCAGATCGCCGGCGTCGGAGGAACCACCCTCCATTACTCGGCGAACTCCCCGCGCGCGATGCCCGGTGTCTTTAAGGGCTATCAGGGGTCCGATCGCCATCATTACGACGCCAGACACCGGTTTCCGATCACCTACCGCGAGCTGATCCCGTCCTACGAGTGGGTCGAGGCGACGCTCCCGGTCCAGACGGCGGCGATGGGCACAAAGGAGCAGGTTTTCTTCCACGGGGCCCACCGCGCTGGCCTACCCCTGAACCGGTTCAAAGACATCACGCGAGCGTCGTTTCGCCCTCAGGAGAACGCGATCCTCCAGCCTGGCGGCACCGCGGGCCGAAGCGACAAGCGCAGCGACGCGCACTATCCCCACGCTTCGGGCTGCACGTTCTGCGGTCACTGCCTGGAGGGGTGCTTCGAGCCACTCGGGGCACCACGAAACCTCAAGGCGAAACGATCGACGGACAACTCATACATGCCGATGGCGCTGACCGCCGACGCCTGGCACCACGGTGGGCGCGCGGCAACCCTGCACGCCGGCGCATTCGTCGACCGCATCGAGGTCACCCCGTCGAGCAGCGGTGCCTCGGCTAGGGCGCGCGGCGTCTCCTGGATCGTCGGGCACACCGGAGAACGGCTCACCGAGACGGCTCACGTGGTCGTGCTCGCTGCCGGCGCCATCGAGAGTCCGCGTCTCTGGCTGAACAGCGGGCTTCCCAACCCGAACGGATGGGTGGGACGCGGTCTGACCAACCACTTCGAGGACGGGCTCACCGGGCTGATGCCGTTCGAGACCGGGCTGACCAAGGGCCCGACGTCCGGTGGCCGGGCGGACTTCCCCGGCCGTGGATGCCTTCAGGTCGTGGGGTTTCCTCCCGCTGATGCGGCCGAGGCCTTGGCCGTGGCGACGCCGGCCGGGTCCCTGCCCCGGGCAGTAACAAGGTCACGCACAAGCGGACGCCTGGTCGGGAAACCCCTAGTGCAGTTCCTCTCTGACATCGATCGGCTGACCTCGATCGCGATCATCGCCGACGACGATGTCGACCCCCGAAACCGGGTCAGCCTATCCAGCAGCCTCCCGCCTGACGCGCACGGACGCGTTCCGCGAATCGACGTGAAGCCACGCAGCCGCCGATCGATCCAGAACAAGCAGTTTCTCCTCGGCGAGGCGAGCAAAATCCTCCGTCACGCCGGTGCGGTGGCTATCCACCGGACCAAGTTCCCTGTCGTCCTCGGTCACATCCACTCGACGCTGCGGATGGGCCAACACGCCACAGATTCGGTGCTCGATTCCTCGGGCGAAGCCCGCTGGGTCCGCCGCCTGTTCGTGGCCGACAATTCTGCCCTGGCCAACGCACTCGGCGGAACCAATCCGACCCTCACGACGCAAGCGCTCGCCACGCGGGTCTCCGAGGAGATCTTCAAGCGCTACTTCGATGGGGAGCCGTGGGTCGGCCGTGAGAGCCCGACGTCATCGACCGACCCTCGGGTGACGAGCGCTGTCCGCCGACGCCACCTGTGACCGTGAGCCGGTTAGGCTCGTCCCGGGCATAGACGCCGACCGGAACCCCGGCCCTTGCAGGAACTTCGTGAAAGTGGAGCTAGCCGGGCTCGAACCGGCGACCTCCTGGGTGCGATCCAGGCGCTCTCCCAACTGAGCTATAGCCCCGCGGGGTGACCGTGGCCACCTCGGAGGCGCCGTAGTTTAGCCCCGGTCCGGATCGCCGTTGCCGCAATTTGCGGTCGAGCAGGATCAATTCAGGGCTTGTGCAACGCCGCAAATCCGCCGATACCTTCGCTGAACCTCCTGGTCCATGAGCTTTCGCGCGCGCCTAACGACGTTCTTCATCCTCATCGTCGTCGTCCCCATGGCGGCGATGGGCTTTCTCGTGTTCAGGCTGATCAGCGACAGCCAGCAGGGCAAGACGGAAGCCCGGGCCAGCGGCATAGCCAGTGCGGCGGCCGCCGTTTACGACCAGGCCAGCAGTTCGGCCAGCATCGATGCCCGGACGGTGGCTCGGCGGCTCGAGCGCACACCGCCAAGTCAGATCCCGGCCCGCACCGCCGCTCTGGCCTCCGCGGTCGGCATCGCCCGCATCGAGGTGTCGGTCGGGCAGCGCTCGGTGGCCGACGTCGGCGCCCGTGACGCCGTCGCCCCCGGCGTGGCCGTGATTCACGCCTCGCCCGGCCAGCCGGCGCGAGTCATCACCATCTCCGAGCTCGCCGCTGGACAATTCGCCGGCCAGCTCAGCGGCCGCGGGTTCGGTGTCATCGTTCGCCAGGGCGACCGGATCCTCAGCTCGACCCTCCCGCTCGGCGCTGTCCGCACGTGGCCCCGCTTTGGAAGGCTCACACTGCGCGGGAGGACCTACCAGACCGTGACCCTGAGCTTCGCCGGCTTCGGCCCGAGCCCGGTCAAGGTGACGGTGCTTTCCGACACTCGAGCCACGGCCGGCTCGCTCAGCCCCGACAAAGCGGTGGCGGCGATCTTCATCCTCGGCTTCCTGATTCTGGCCTTTGGCTTCTCAATCCTCGCCTCACGTGCCCTCCAGGGTCAGCTATCGGGCTTTTTGGCCGCCGCCCGGCGGCTGGGACGCGGCGACTTCTCATCACCGGTTCGCACTCACGGCCACGACGATTTCGCCGCTCTGGGCGCCGAGTTCAACAACATGTCCCAGCAGCTGGCCACCCGGCTCGAAGAGCTGGAGCGGGAGCAGGCTCGGGTGCGGCGCTCGATTCGCACCATCGGCGACGCATTCGCCGCCAATCTCGACCGCGATGCCCTGCTCGAGCTGGCTCTACGGACCGCCATGGACGCCACCGGGGCGGACCGCGGACGAGTAGTGGCCTCAACGCGGCCCGGGGAGGAGCTGATCGAGCGCGTCCGCCGTGGGCGTCTGCACGGACTCGATGCCACGCTCGAGGAGTCCGAGCGCTCGGCGGTACGCGGCGACGGGATCGGCCAGGCCTGGACCAAGGAGCTGACCCTGGCCACGGTCGCCCTCGGCGCGATCACCGACGGCATGCCGTCTCACGGCCTGATCACCGTCGCCCGCCCGGGCCGGACGTTCAATCAGGACGATCTTGAGCTCCTGCGGTCGCTGGCCGCGCGGGCGACGCTGGCGCTGGCCAATGTGAGCCTGCATCACGACGTTCAGCGCCAGGCCGTGACGGATGATCTCACCGGTCTGACCAGCCATGGTCAGTTCCAGCAGTTGCTGGGGGCCGAGATGGAAGAGGTCCGTCGCTACGGCTATCCGGTTGGTCTGGTCATGATCGATATCGACGACTTCAAATCCATCAATGACCTTTACGGTCATCAGCAGGGCGACGTCGTCCTGCGAAGCGTGGCCGAAGTCCTGCGCGAGACCTCACGAGACGTCGACTTCGCCGCGCGTTACGGCGGTGAGGAGATGGCTCTGATCCTGCCTCACACCGACCTGGATGGAACGTTCATCATCGCCGAGCGTGTCCGCCACGCGATCGAAGGTCTGGAGGTACCGCTCCTGGAGGGCGAAGGCATCCTCCGGATCACCGCCAGCGTCGGGGTGGCGGCCTCCGCCGATGGGCAGAAAAACGACCTCATATCCGCAGCCGACGGTGCTCTCTACGTGGCCAAGCGGGAGGGCAAGAACCGAACTGTTAAGGCCGACACACAGACCGCGAACGTGTTCGGAGGCCGCTAGGCTTTGCGGCTATGGGTCTATTAGACGAAGCAATTCGCGAGCATCTAGACCTCAAGCGCCGCCGCGGTGCCGACCCGACGGAGGTTGAGCGGGCTGAGCGCGAGGCACTCGGCCCGGTACGGCGGGCTCAGGCGCCCCAGGACCCCGAAATCGACGAACTCCAGGATGGAGCCGCCGAGGTTGAGGACGAGGAGCTTGAGCACGAGCCCGGATCCGTGGATCTCGACCACGAGCCGCAAGTCGCCGCGTTCGACCATGAGGCCGACGGCGAGAGCTGGAGCTTCGAACACGAGCCGCCGGCCCACGAGGAAGAGCTCGACCCTGAGCCTGATCACATGGCCGAGGGGGGCCCGCGGAGTCGAGTCGGTCGGCCAGGAGACCGCTGTCCACCGTCCGGACTTCCTCGATGAGGAGCCGTTTGCCGACGAGGACGTCGATCCTCAGGCGTCGCCGCCCCACCCAGCGGGTGGGGAGACAGCCGCTTACGACGTCGAGCGCGCGCTGGGTTCGCATCCTGCGGCCGAGGAGGACAGCGAGGGTGAAGAGCTGCTCGAGGAGACGCCCGAATTCCTCCAGGACACGCCGGACCATGACCGCCTGTGGTTCGAGCAGCGTCCGCCTAAGGACTTCGACTTCGACGGCTAGTCCCTCGAATCCGGCAGCCCTGCCTGCCCAGGCCTCACGCGAGGCCTACATCCGGAAGATCCCGTAGCGCACTTCGGCCAGCGGGGCGTTGCCCGCAGCCGACAGGGCCAGTCCGAGCACGTCCCGAGTGTCCCGGGGATCGATCACGCCATCGTCCCATAGCCGGGCCGTGGAGTAATAGGGGTGCCCTTGCCGCTCGTACTGCTCGCGGAGCTGAGCCCCGGTCTCGGCTTGCCCGACCTCGGTCATCACCGCGCCCGCTTGCTCCCCGCCCATGACCGAGATCCGGGCGTTGGGCCACATCCACAGCATCCGTGGTGAATAGGCGCGTCCGGCCATGCCGTAGTTCCCGGCCCCGAACGATCCGCCCACGATCACCGTCAGCTTGGGCACTCGGGCCGTCGACACCGCGGTGACGAGCTTGGCGCCGTGCTTGGCGATCCCACCCGCCTCGTAGTCGCGCCCGACCATGAAGCCGGTGATGTTCTGCAAGAAGATCAGGGGGATCTTTCGCTGGTCGCACAGTTCGATGAAGTGGGCGCCCTTGAGCGCGCTCTCGGAAAACAGGATCCCGTTATTGGCCAAGATCCCCACCGGGTGGCCGTGGATGTGTGCGAACCCGGTGACCAGCGTGGCTCCGTAGAGCTCCTTGAATTCCTGCCATCGCGAGCCATCGACGACACGGGCGATGATCTCCCGGGCGTCGTACGGCCGTCGAATGTCACTGGGCACCGCGCCGAGCAGCGTGTGCGGATCCACGGCGGGAGGCTCGGCCGCCGTCCGGCCCCACGGGAGGGGGGCTTTCGGCGCCAGCGTGGACACGATCCCGCGGACGATCTGCAGCGCATGGGCATCGTCCTCGGCCAGGTGGTCGGTGACACCGGAAGTGCGGGAGTGAAGCTCACCTCCCCCGAGCTCCTCGGCGCTGACCTCCTCCCCGGTGGCCGCCTTCACCAGTGGCGGACCGCCCAGGAAGATCGTCCCCTGGTCGCGGACGATCACCGTCTCGTCGCTCATTGCCGGGACGTAGGCGCCCCCGGCAGTGCAGGACCCCATGACCGCGGCGATCTGGGGGATCTGCGCCGCCGACATCGTGGCCTGGTTGAAGAAGATCCGCCCGAAGTGCTCGCGGTCGGGGAACACCTCGTCCTGCCGGGGCAGAAAGGCGCCGCCGGAGTCGACCAGATAGATGCAGGGCAGCCGGTTCTGAAGCGCTATTTCCTGGGCCCGGAGATGCTTCTTGACCGTCATCGGGTAGTAGGTGCCGCCCTTGACGGTGGCGTCGTTGGCCACGATCACGCATTCCCGCCCACTCACCCGGCCGATGCCGGTGATGATCCCCGCCCCCGGCGACTCGTCGTTGTACAGGCCGTGGGCGGCCAGCGCCGAGAGCTCTAGGAAGGCGGCGCCGGGATCGAGAAGGCGATCCACGCGCTCACGAGGGAGCAGCTTCCCGCGGCTGGCGTGACGCTCGCGGGCCTGCTCTCCGCCGCCGCACTGCACCCGCTCCAGCTGGTCGCGCAGGTCGGCGATCAGGGCCTCGTGGGCACGCTGGTTGGACTGGAACTCCTCGGAGCCGGGGCTGGCCGTGCTGGTCAGGACGCTCATCGCGAGCCGTTGACCTCGATGCGGGCCAGTGGCTGATCGACGACCACCTTGTCCCCGACGGCCACGCTCAACTCGGCCACAAGTCCGGCCGCCGGGGCGGTCATGGCCAGTTCCATCTTCATCGATTCGAGCACGACCAGGGTGTCGCCTGCCTGCACCTCATCGCCCACCGAGGCCGGCACGAGGAGGACCTGCCCGGGCATGGGCGCGCGCAGGTCGCCGCCGGCTTGATCGGCGCCCGCCCGGTCGCTTTCGCGGTGGCGAACCGGCCAAGCCCAGCCTTCCGACCCGACCCACAGCACGCGCCCATCCTCGGCGTAGCTCCACTGCCGGCGAGCGCCGTCGATGGTCACGGCGAATGCGTCGAGTCCGGTGCGCTCGAGGGACTGCGTCTCGTCTCCTTGGAGCTCGAGCTCGATTGGTTCTGCGCTGGCCACCGCGAGGCGCCACCACGAGCTGCCCCGTCGTCCGCCCAGGCGCCATCCGTCGGCTCGCGCGAAGGGCTCATCACCGGCCGCCTCCGCCTCCAGCCGCAGGGAGATCAGCGCCGCCGCCCGGGCCACCTCGACATCGGGCGGTCCCTGAGGTATCTCCATCCGCCCGATCAGCCCGGTGTCAATTTCATTCGCTCGCACCGCCGCGGTGGCAATCAGGGAGCGCAGGAATCCGGTGGTGGTGCTGACCCCGAGGATCATGGTGTCGGCCAGGGCCCGGTCAAGCTCAGCCAGAGCTCCCGAGCGGTCGGCGCCATGGACGATCACCTTGGCCAGCAGTGAGTCGTATGTGGTGTCAACCTCGCTGCCCAGCTCGATCGCGTCGTCGACCCGCGCGCGCGCAGGCCGGTGATAGGCGAGCACACGTCCGGCGGAGGGCAGGAAGTCGCGGCTGGCGTCCTCGGCGTTGATTCGAGCCTCGATCGCGTGACCGGTGAGCCGCACCTGGGCTTGCTCGAGGTCAAGATGCTCGCCGGCGGCCACGCGCAGCTGCGGCCTCGACGAGGTCAAGACCGGTGACCAGCTCGGTGACCGGGTGCTCGACCTGGAGCCGGGCGTTCATCTCCAGGAAGTAGTGCTCGGACGGATCCTCGTAGGCCGCGATGAACTCGACCGTTCCGGCTCCGACGTACCCGGCGGCGCGCGCCAGGGCCACTGCCTCCGCGCCAAGCTGGCCCCGGAGCTGGTCGCCAACCACCGACGAGGGCGATTCCTCGATCACCTTTTGATGGCGCCGCTGCAGCGAACACTCCCGTTCGCCCAGGTGGAGCACCTTCCCGTGCGTGTCGGCCAGCACCTGCACCTCGATGTGCCGCGCGCGGGGGAGGAAGCGCTCGATGAACACGCGATCATCCCCGAATCCGGCACCCGCCTCACGGCGCGCCGACGCAAGCGCCGCCTCGAGGTCCGCCGCACGCGCGACCACTCGCATTCCCCGCCCTCCGCCACCGGCCGCGGCCTTGACCAGGAGGGGGTAGGGGGCATCCTGGGCGGCGGCCTGCGGCCTCGGTGAAGGTGGGAACGATCGGCAGCCCGGCGGCCTGGGCGGCCTCCTTGGCCCGGAGCTTGTCGCCCATCAGCTCGCCGGCCGCAGGCGGCGGCCCGATGAAGGCCACGCCGGCCCGCGCGCAGGCCCGGGCCAGAGCCGGGTTCTCGGACAGGAACCCGTACCCCGGATGCAGTGCCTCGGCCTGGGTCCGGGCACAGGCGGCCAGCAGGTCGTCGATCTCCAGGTAGGAGGAGATCGGTAACGCCGCGGACGCCTCGCGGACGTGCGGCGCCGAGCGGTCGGCCGGGGTGTAGACCGCGATCGAGCCAACCCCCAGCCGGTCGAGCGTCCGGATCACTCGCCGCGCGATCTCGCCCCGATTGGCGACGAGCACGCTCGCGAACATCACTGCTGCCAGTCGACGGGTCCGGCCACCAGCGTGTGGCTGCCGAGCTCTCGACCGAGGTGCCTCTGGAGCAGAGCGCGAGCAGGCGATGAGCGCCGGGAGGTCGACTCCGGTGCTCACCCCGATCTCGTGCAGCATGGAGATCAGGTCCTCAGTGGCCACGTTGCCGGTCGCCCCGGCTGGCACCGGGCATCCGCCGAGCTCGCCGAAGCTCGACTCGAAGGAGTCGATCCCCGCCTCGACAGCGGCATACACATTGGCCAGTCCCTGACCCCGGGTGTTGTGGAAGTGGGCGGTCAGCTCGACGCCGGGCAGGCTCTCACGCGCCGCGGTGAAGAACTCGCCCACCTGGCGGGGATTGGCCATCCCGGTGGTGTCGCCGAAACCGATCTCCTGTGCGCCGGCTTCCGCCAGCCGGCGAGCGATGGCGAACACTCGGGCCGGATCGACGTGTCCTTCGTAGGGGCAGCCGAAGGCCACGCTGATCACCCCCTCGCAGCGCAATCCCTCCTCGCGGGCCCGAGGCAGAACGCCTTCCAGCGCGGTCAGGGACTCCTCCACCGAGCGGTTCACGTTCTTGCGGTTGTGGGTCTCCGTGGCGGACAGGAACACGTTGATCTCGTCGAAACGATCACGCACGGTCGAGGGCGTTCTCGAGCCCGCGTTGGTTGGGGATCAGAACGCCGCGACTGACCTGAGGCGGGATGTCCACCGCGGTCAGCACCTCGACTGCGTCGGCGAGCTGTGGGATCACGTCGGCGCGAACGAAGCTGGTGATCTCGAGCCGCTCGAGGCCCGTGCGGGCCAGCGCGTTGATCAGCTCGACCTTGACCTCGGTGGGGATCGTCTCCGGCTCGTTCTGAAACCCGTCGCGGGGACCGACCTCCCGAATCCGTGCCCGGCTGATCGGCAGCTCGGCCACCCTCACGCCCCGAGCGCCCGAGCGATGACCATCTGCTGCACCTCGTCGGTGCCCTCCCCGATGGTGAGGATCTTGGCGTCGCGGTAGAAGCGGCACACCGGGTACTCCTCGATGTACCCGTAGCCACCGTGAATCTGCACGGCTTCCTCACTGGCTCGCACAGCCAGGCGGCCGGTCTTGAGCTTGGCCTGAGCGGCGGTGAGCCCGAAGTTCTGGCCCTCATCCTTCATCCAGGCCGCCTTGTAGGTCAGCAGCCGCGCAGCCTCAATTTCGGTGGCCAGGTCGGCCAGCTTGGCCTGGATGGTCTGGAACTTGGCGATCGGGCGCCCGAAGGCTCGCCGCTCCTTGGCGTAGGCCAGGGCCTGGTCGAGCGCTCCCTGGGCCAGGCCGACCCCCATCGCCGCGACGCCGATCCGGCCGATGTCCAGCACATGCAGGAACTGGTGCAGGCCCTCGCCCTGGCGACCGAGCAGGTTCTCCGCCGGGACACGACAGTCGCTGAAGCTGAGCGGTCGTGTGTCGGAGGCGTTCCAGCCCATCTTGCGGTACGGCTCCCCCTGCTCGTATCCCGGGGTCCTCTGGGGGACGATGAAGTTGGAGATCTCCGGACGACCCGCCTCGCCGGTGCTGCCATCGGTGCGAGCGGTGATGCAGACCAGCCCGGAGATGTCCGTTCCGGCGTTGGTGATGAACTGCTTGGTGCCGTTGATGACCCACTCGCCGTTGTCCCGCTGGGCTCGCGTCTGCGTGTTACCCGCGTCCGAACCCGCCTCGGGCTCGGTGAGTCCGAAGGCGCCCAGGATCTGGCCGGAACACAGCTGCGGTAGCCAGTGCTCCTTCTGCTCGTCGGTGCCGTAGAGGTAGATGGGCTGGGTGCCCAGCGAGGTGTGCGCACACAGCGTGATGGCCACGCTTGAGTCGACCCGGGCCAGTTCCTCGACGGCGATGGCGTACTGAAGGCTGTTGCCGCCCGCTCCGCCGGCCTCCTCGGGGAAGGGAATGCCCATCCAGCCGAGCTCGGCCATCTTGGCCACGATCTCGTAGGGGAACTGCTTGGTGCGGTCGAGCTCCCCGGCCACCGGTGCCACCTCGGCCTGGGCAAACTCCCGGACGGTGCTCTGTAAAAGCCGGGTCTCACCGTCGAGAGCGAAGTACATGGAGGACGATCCTACCTACTCAAGATCAGGCCGAACGCCTGTTCAGACAGTGTTTGACAACCGGTTTATAACTCTTATCCGAATGCCTGAGCGACCCATTCGCCCCGCGCTCCAGGAGCGCTATGACCGCCGCCGTCAAACCATGGTCTCGGCGGCGGCACACGCCTTCGCGCGGCAGGGGTATGACCAGACGACCATGCAGGACCTGGCCGCCTCGATGGGCCTGGCCACCGGCGCGCTCTATCACTACTTCGACGGCAAAGAGAAGCTGCTGATGGCCATCTGCGATGACTTGACGGAGCCACTGCTGGCTCGCGCCCGCGAGATCACCGACCAGTCTCCCGCTGATCGCCTGCGCACGCTGGTTCGCGTGTGGGTGGCGCATGTGGTCGAGTACAGCGACCACATGCTGGTCTTCCAGCAGGAGCGTCACGTGATCGAGCGTGATGCCCGCTGGCGTGCAGTTCGCGAGAGCCGCAAGGCATTCGAGCGGATCGTCCAACAGGCCCTGCTCGAGGTGCAGCCCGACGGCAAGAGCGCACGCGATCCGCGGATCGAGCTGGGGGCGTTGCTGGGAATGGTCAACCACACCGCGATCTGGTGCCGCCCCGGCGGCCGGCTCTCGACCGAGGAGATCGCTGACGGATACCTCGACCTGATCCTGGCCGGGCCCTGAGACTCATCCCGCTCGGCCAGGGCCGGTCGCGGGGGCGTGAGCATTACATTGCCCGGGCATGGCTTCGACCGCGAGCGGCCGTTCGGTCCCTGTGCCGCAGGTTCTGGTGCGCGGCGCCTCCGCGCTGTCCCGGGATCGGATCGCCTGGTCGCTTCTGGCGGCCGGGGGATTGGTCTCGTTCCTTCTCAGCCTCTGGCTGACGCGCGGGCTCACCTTCCACGGCGATGACTACCTGTACTTCATCGCCAACCGGGGGTTTGACTTCCGTGTCCTGATCGGGCCCCACAACGGGAACCTGATCTTCGTCCCGCGGCTGCTCTACGCAATTGTGCTCGCCCTGGGCGGGGTCCGGGACTACATCGTCTTCCGCCTGCTCGAGGCGCTTGGCGTGGTCCTGGTTGCCGGTCTGTTCTTCGCTCTGGCCCGCGGGCATGTCGGTGCGGGCGCGGCCCTGGCGGTGAGCTTCATCCTGTTGTTCTTCGGCTCCGCCTGGCAGGACACCGTGGATCCGGTGGGCCTGGCGCACGTCTACGGCGTGGCCGCCGGGCTCGGTGCCCTTCTGGCCCTGGCCCCCGGGGGTGCGGGGCGGCGGCCGGGGGCCCTGGCCCCCGAGCGTCCGGGGCGGCGGCCGGAGGCCCTGGCCTGCGCCCTGCTGGTGCTCGCCGTGATCACCTTCTCCACCGGTTTGTCGTTCGTGTTCGCTGCCCTGATCAGTGTGCTGCTCGGACCCGAGCGTTGGCGGCGGCTGTGGATCGTGGCCGCTCCGGTCGCCGTGTACGCCGTCTGGTTTGCCGCACCGAAGCTCAACCACACTCCGTTCACCAGTGGAACCGGGTTTGCCCTGCGCAACGTCGATCTGGTGCCTGCGTACTTTCTGCACGCGGCGCGCTCAGTGACCGACGCCCTCACCGGGCTCGGCTACAGCTTCACCAATCCAGCCAGCTACACGATCGACGCGTCGTGGGGATATCTGTTGACGGCGCTGATCGTGCTTGGTGTCGTGGGGCGCTTCGTGCGTGCGCGCGTCCCGATCCCGAGGGCGTTCTGGGTCGCGCTGGCGCTCCTGGTCGCCTACTGGGGTTCCTCGGCCATGGTCAGCGATGTCCTCACCCGCGGACCGGACCAGAACCGCTACCTGTACGACGGCGGGGTGATCGTGCTGCTGGTCCTGGTCACCGCGGCCAGCGGCTGGCGGCCTGGGCCGGGCGCTCTCTGGGCCCTGTTCGGGGTGGTCGCCCTGTGCCTGATTGGGAACGTGGCTCTGCTGCGCGCCGGCGGCGGCTATCTGCGTTCTTCGACAGCCAGCGACCGGGCGATGCTGGCCTCGGTGGACCTGGCCCGCGGCCATGTCCAGCCGAACTTCGTTCCTCAGGGTGAGCCCCTGCTCACCTTCCTGGATGACATCGCCGGCGGCTCGGGGCCGTATCTGGCCGCGGCCCGGCGCAACGGGTCCTTCGCCTTCACCCCGGCCGAGCTGCGGGCGCAGTCCGAGCCCGTGCGCGAGCTGGCTGACCGGAACCTGGTCGCCGCGTTGAGGTTGGGGCTCGTTTCTGCACCGGTGGCCGGGCTGCGGAATGCCCAGTGTCTGTCGGTGTCAAACCATCCGGGACCGCTTGACCTGACGGTGCGCTCCCCGGGGGTCTTGCTGCGTTCAACCCGCGTCGAGCAGGTGTCCGTGCGGCGTTTCGCTGGCGTCGCCGCGATCCCGGTGGGCTCGCTCGCACCCCGGCGTTTAGCCGCCCTTCGGCTCCCCCTCGATCACGCACCCGAGCCGTGGCACATCGAGCTGCCCCCCGGAAACGGCGTTTCGGCCTGCCACCTGAGCTCGCGCTGACCTCGCCCAGGCCGCGCTCACGGCGGCCCACCGTCGTTAGACTCGACCGCCTGGCGGGGCCATAGCTCAGTTGGGAGAGCGCCTGCTTTGCAAGCAGGAGGTCGCCGGTTCGATCCCGGCTGGCTCCACTTCACGGACTCCCTGCAAATCGGGTCGGTTTTGTGCGACGTCCTCGACAGGGAACTGGAACGAATTTACGGAGGAGGGGGCGTGGCGGGGGCATCAGGTCGACACGCGGGCGGTACGACCCGATTCGTCTCAGAGAACACTGAGGGCTATGGGGTCGCGGCTGAGAGCCCCGGTTTCGTGAGCGCGCGGGACTGAGTGCCCTCGTGCTCGGCGGCGGTTGAGGGGGCCGGCGGATGCACGCATTCCGCGCAAGGCGGGTGCGCGGCGTCAGCGACCGAGATCCCTGTCGTGACCTGAACGCAGGTCACGACGGCTTCTATGTGTGGGTAATGCCCAGTTGATCGTCCGACGCCCCGTTCGTAGAGGCTTCCATTCAAAGGCGGTCCGTCCTAATAACGGAGAGCGTGCGGAGTGCCAGGTCGTCGAGTGCCACCAGCCAGAAAGCGCCCCCTCGGAGTGGTCGATCGCGTGCATCGAGTCGAACGTCTGGATCGGCACGTAGGCGACCGGGTCGGCGGGTCTACGCAAGCAGGGCGTCGATTTGCCCTGCGGCCTGTCGCAGGCCCTCGGCTATGCCGGTGCTGATCAGCTTCTCCATGTCGGCACGGGATGCGAACGTCAAGTGCATCTCCATCCGGGTTCCGGGCTCGCGCTCAGTGAGCCGGACTTTGACCCTGAACGGCACGTCGGCGATCCGCCGCCCGTCCGGGCCGGCGAAGGCGTCGGTGAACTCCAGCGAGATCGGCGGCTCGACGACCGCGATGCGCCACTCGCCGCGCATCGTGCCGTTCGGGCCGGTCATGACGTACGTGGCCGCGCCTCCCGAGGTGAGCTCCAGCGTCTCGAACGTCGTCGGGTAGTCGGGCGGCCCCCACCACCGTTCGAGTTTGCGTGGATCTGACCACAGCTCCCACACCCGCTCGACGGGAGCGACGAAGTCGGCGATCAGGTTGATCGTGAGCTTGTCGTAATCGGTCTCGACGCTGGTGACGGTCATTGAATCCCCCCGGTCCTTGACTGCGTATGTTCTGGCGCGGCTTGTGTAAGCAGCGCCGACATCCGGTCAACCCGTCCACGCCAAGTCGCCTCGAGCTGGTCGAGAGCCTGCCGCGCGCGCGCGACCGCTCCGGCGTCCGTGCGCACGAGCTGCTCGCGTCCGTGTGGCTTCTTGGTGACCAGGCCGGCCCGCTCAAGGACGGCGACGTGCTTCTGCACCGCAGCGAAGCTCATCGGGTAGCCACGCGCGAGACGCGAAACCGACGGCTCGTCGGTGGCGCAGCGGCGCAGGATGTCGCGACGGGTCTGGTCTGCGAGCGCATGGAACAGCCCGTCAACGGCGTCTTCGGTCAGTCGACCTACAACCATTTGGTGGTAGGTTAACGCGCCGACCCGACGCTTGAGGCGGAGACGTCCAAGCCGCATCCGCACGCCTGGAGGAACGCCGTGACCGCAACCGTTCTCTACATGTCGATGTCCCTCGACGGATTCATCGCCGGCCCCAACGAACGACTGGAGAACCCGCTCGGCGACGGCGGGGGACGCCTACACGACTGGTCCTTCACCGACGAGATGGACATCAACGGCCAAGTGTTCAAGGAGTTCATGGCCACCGGCGCAATCGTCGCCGGCAGCGGAACGTTCGAGCCCGCCGGCGGCTGGGGCGGCGACCACCACGGCGTGCCGATCTGGGTCCTAAGCCGCCACGAACCCCGCATCGACATCAGCCAATGGTCGCTGGTCACCTACACCAACGATCTCAACCGCGCGATTGCCGACGCCAAGCTCGCCGCCGGCGAGAAGAACGTGCTCGTCCATGGCGCCGCAACCGCCCAGCGCGCGCTCGCAGACGGTCTGCTTGACGAACTCGAGCTCCACATCATCCCCGTACTCATCGGGCAAGGTCGCCGCCTCTTCGAGAACCTCGCACCCGACCACATTGAGCTAGAACGAACCCGCATCCTCGAGGGCGAGAACGGCGTCACCCAAATGCACTACCGCGTACAGCGCTGAGCCCCTGCCGCCGACCTGAAGTGCTGCCGGCGGGCGTCGAGACGCAGACCCACGAGAGCAACGCTGCGCTTGACGTCCACCGCTCGACCCGCAACGCCAGACCAGGGTTCGGTGGACGAGGCAGCCCGCGACATCAGTTGAACCCACATCCAGACAAGCACTGACGTATCCGCAAGATCCGAAACCCGACGAACAGGGAGCGAACATGACGGCCACCTACACCTACGACGTCTTCTCGAGCGTCGATGGATTCGGCACTGCCCGCGCGGGCACCTGGCCCGGCTACTGGGGCAAGCAAGGCCCCGAACTGCTCGAGCACCGCCTAGCGCTGTTCAGCGAGCCCCAGCGGCTGGTCCTCGGCGCTACCACCTTCGGAATCTACGAGCGAATGATGAGCCCGGAGGCCGCCGGGCAGAACGGGATCGATGACGAGTGGGTCACGCGGCTCAGAGAGCTACCGACCACCGTCATCTCCAACACGCTGACGGCCCCGCTGAACTGGCCGGACGGAACCCTTGAGCGTGGTGACGCACGCGACGTCGTCGCGCGGCTGAAGGAAGAATCGCCAGTACCGCTGCGCTCGACGGCGAGCCTGGCCATGAACCGGTCGCTGATGGCTGCCGGCTTGGTCGACCGAGTCCAAGTCACCGTGTTCCCCGCGATCACCGGCCAGACAGGAACTGAGCCGATCTTCGCCGGGGCGGCAGACTTCGACCTCGAGCTGATCGAGAACCGAGTGCTCGACGAGAACACTGTTCAGCTGATCTACCGACCCACATTGCACTGATCCCACCTACAGGACGCGAGTACCGCCGCCCCGGCTGTGGTCGCGTCCTTCACGGCGGACAATCGCTGGCAAGCTTTCAGCGCCCCGTGCGAGCGGACTACGACAGCAGCGCAAATGCCATCTCAATCGCGATCACCGAGCCAACCGCCGATCGCAGCGATGAAGTGTATGCGCGGGCGATCGTGGCGCTCGCCGACGGCCAGCCAGTCGATTGCAGGTGCTTTACGCGGGAGATGGGCGTCTCTGAGCCGCTCGCTGCCGTTTGCCGGGCGCTACGGTCTCGATCGCGAGGCGGCAGCGCACTCGGCGCTCGCTGCCCCGTGCCGTCTCGTTTCGCTCGAGGTTACCTCTCGACCAACGGCGTGAGCTGACCCGCACCGCGTTTGCGCGAGTCGCCGGCCACCGAGGCCGACTGCGGAGCACGACGCGAGTATCGCGCCGCCATGGAAGCAGGGCTCGCACCCATGCCGGTCCCAGGGCCCGAGTTTCGCCAAACCTGCGCACGTCGGGCCTGAGGCGTCCGGCGACGCAGGCTTGCGGCCGCGCACCTCGCTTTCTCGTTGTGCGATGTGTCCAGCGACGCGGCCAGTTTGTCGTGGGCGTGGGCACGGTCCCAGTTGACGCGGAGTCCGCTGCGGCGGACTGCTCAAGGTGAGGACGAAGGGGTGGACAGGAGTGTGGACGGATGGGTGGACTTGGAGTCCACCCTTGAGCCCCGAACAGCCCCCGCCGCACCTGAGCTTTCAGCGCGCTTACGACCCCGACTACCCGACCCCCACGTATGTCACGAGGGAAGGGTGCGGGTAGTCGGGGTGGTGGCCTTGGGTGCAGGGGTGCGGCGGGGCTGGTCCAAACTGGAGGCAAGCTGTGGTCGGCACGTGGTGTGAGGCGTATGCCTCTCAGCTATCGCCAAAGACATGGATGCACTACCGGCAACTTCTGAACAAGCACATCCTGCCGTCGCTCGGCCCGCTCGAGCTGCGGGCGATCAGGCCTGAGACGATCGCGCGCTGGCAGGCGCAGCGGCTCGCCGCCGGCCACGGCCGTGTTTCGGTCCGCTACGCGCTCACCCTGCTCGGAGCGATCCTCCAGCGCGCGTTCGAGAACGGGCAGATCCAATCGAACCCGGCGCGTGCCGTCCGGAAGGCTGCGCTTCCGCGACGGACTGAGGTCCGGCCGTTGGCTCCGGCGACGATCGAGCGGATGCGAGCCGCGAGCTCGCCGCGCGACGCGACACTGATCAGCGTCCTGGCGTACGCCGGGCTTAGGCCCGGTGAGGCGCTTGCGCTCCAGTGGCGCGACGTCCGCGAGCAGACGATCCTCGTCGAGCGCGCGATATCGCTCGGCGAGGAAAAGGACACGAAGACGGCCGCTCACCGGACGGTGCGTGTCCTGCAGCCGCTCGCCGTCGACCTCCGCGAGTGGCGACTGCGGAGCGGCCGACCGGGCGAGAACACGCTGATCTTCCCGTCGGGGGCCGGGACGCCCTGGACGCTCGCCGCGTACCAGTCGTGGCGCCGACGGGCGTTCAAGCGCGCGATCGAGGCGGCGGGGCTGGATCACGGTCGCCCGTACGACCTCAGGCACTCGTTTGCGTCGCTGCTGCTCCACGAGGGGCGCTCGGTGATCTACGTCGCTCCCCAGCTCGGCCACGACGCGCGGCTCACCCTCAGCACCTACGGCCACGTGATGGACGAGTTTGAAGATATGCCGCGGCTCGAGGCGCAGACGGCGATCGCCGACGCAAGAGCCGCCTTGGCCGCGGCCGCATCCTCGAGCTGATGCAGCCGGGCAGCGGGGGCTGCCTCTTCCCGCCGCCCCAAGTCACGAACGCCGAGGGGCCACCAGGGGGGCACCAGTTTGTCTCGCGCCGTCCTTTCGTGTCCTCCCGTGGCCAACAGAAATGCCGCATTTGCAGGTATTTGCGCGACACCACGAGACACGAGCGGACAATCTGATCTGCTTTGCAAGCAGGAGGTCGCCGGTTCGATCCCGGCTGGCTCCACTGTAGAAAAATGCTGCAAATACCCGGGTTTTTCCCCTATCGGATCAGGGCGACGACGGTTCCGGTGGCGGGCCGGGGTGCATCAGGGTCTTGGCCGCGTTGCTCCGCTGCTGCGCTTGCCCCCGAGACGAGGCTGCGCGTGCGCCCGAGAGTGCTGCTTCTGGCGACGAGCAGGTCGGTCGGCGGTTTGCTTGCGCGGGCCTGCTTTCGCGACGACACGGGTATCGGTCGCGAGGAGCCCACCGCCCGCTGCTGCGAAGGAGCGGCGGGCGGTGGGAGGACGCGCTCGGCCGCGAAGCGACAGTGCGGTAAGTCCGCGGCCGTCTATGCGGGCCCAACGTCTGTCGGAGGGTGAAGACCGTCCAGCGCGCTCTGCAGGATCGGCTGGACGTAACCGGGGTCGCCGTCGATCTTGGCGATCGCGGAGATCATGTCCAGGACTTGTTCAAGGTTCAGGTCGCCGCGGACCGCCTGGGCGCGTTGTGCGGCGGTCAGTAGTGGTTGGCCGGCTGTGAGGACACGTTTTCGGTTGGCACTAAAGAACGGGTTGCCGCTCTCTGAGTGCTTGAGCAGTTCGGTGCCGACCTGTCGCTTGCTCAGGAAGAAGGCAAAGACTTCGTCTAGCCAGGCAAGCAACGCCGCTTCGGGCGGCGCGCTTTTGTCCGCTTTAGCCGACGCGCATATAAGGTCGACCTCGTCGGTGTAGAGCGCTTCAAGTAGCTCCTGCCGTCCAGGAAAATTGCGGTAGAGAGTTGCCATGCCGACGCCAGCGCGGCGTGCGATCTCGGCCATCGAAATCTCCGTGTCCGGATCCGCGAACGCGGAGCGGGCAGCGGCCAGGATCTTCTTGCGGTTCCGCTCGGCGTCAGCACGTCGCGCCGGTGACTTCGATTGTTCTGAGGGCAGCAATGGGATAAGTGGACAGGCTATCCGCTACAGTCATGTGGACAAGTTATCCACTTCAATCGTACTCGACCGTCGCGACGCGCTCGCGCGGCAAAGGAGCCCCTCAATGGAATACCGACCTTGGGACGCACCGGCGTCAACGTCAGCCAGATGTGCCTGGGCGCGATGATGTTCGGCGCCTTTGGCAACCCCGACCATGACGACGCAATCCAGATCATCCACAAGGCCCTGGATGCCGGGATCAACTTCATCGACACCGCCGACGGCTACTCCGCTGGCGAATCGGAGGAGATCTTGGGGGAGGCGCTGGCCGGCGCACGCCGCCAGAGCGTGGTCCTTGCCGTGAAGTTCGGCCTGCCGATGGACGCGGACCTGAACCATCGCGGCGCCGGACGGCGCTGGATCGTTGAAGCAGTCGAGGGCTCCCTGCGCCGCTTGAAGACTGATTACATCGACCTTTACCAGGTCGGAGTTCCCGATCCAAACACCGACATCGACGAGACACTCGGCGCCATGACCGACCTGGTGCGCGCAGGCAAGATCCGCAACTTCGGTGCGTCAAAGGTCCCAGCCTCCCAGATTGTCGAGGCGCAATGGATCGCCGATCGTCGAGGTCACCAACGGTTCCGCACCGAACAGCCCCCTTACTCGATGCTGACACGGGCGATTGAGTATGACCTGCTGCCGACGTGCCAGCGCTACGGCATGGGCGTCCTGGCCTACAGCCCGCTAGCCAGCGGCTGGCTTTCGGGCAAATACCGTAAGGGTCGGGATGTCAGTGGGCCGGGCTCCGCGGCTCGCTCGCAGCGCTGGCCTGGTCGCTTTGACGCCACCAATCCTGCAAACGCGACAAAGCTTGATGCCGCAGACGCGCTCGGTTCCCTCGCCGACGAGGCCGGATTGACGCTCATCCAGATGGCGACCGCATTCGCCGTCCGCCACCCGGCTGTGACATCCACGATCATAGGTCCGCGGACCATGGAGCACCTCGATGCCTACCTCGCAGCCGACGGAATCGACGTGCCGTCTGACGTGCTCGATCGGATTGATGAAATCGTCCCTCCAGGGGTCACGATCCACGTCACCGACAACATGTGGGAGGTCGGCACAACCGCACTGACCGCGGCATTCCGCCGCCGGTAGAACATCGCGGCCGGACCGGCGGGTGGCCAGCGTCCGGCCGCGTCATTCCCCCAGAGCCCGCGCCTTGCACATCTCAGGGCTGGATGTTCTCCAGGTCTTCCAGGAGGCGGGGATGCGCCGGTTCCCAGCCGAGCGCCTCGCGGGTGTGGGCGCTCGAGGATGGCTGATCGGCCGCGAAGATCGCCCCGAGCGGGCCGTATACCGCTGGCTCCACCGACTCGACCGGCAGGTTCAGGCGCCGGCCGATGACCTCGGCGATGTCACGCACCGCATCGCCCTCGTCGTCCACGGCGTGCCACGAGGTTCCGGCGGGCGCGTGTTCGAGGGCTAGACGGAACAGGCTTGCGGCGTCGAGGGCATGCACCGCCGGCCAGCGCTGAGTGCCGTCACCCGGATAGCCGGACACGCCAGACTGGCGTGCGATGTTGGTCAGCAAGCCGGCGAACCCGCCGTTGCCCTGGTTGTGGACCGTGCGTGGCAGCCGCACGGCGCTGCTGCGGACCCCGCGCGAGGCCAGGCCCAACACCGCCGTCACGGAACGGCCGCGGCCGGCGACTGGCCCGACGGTCGGGAGCGGGTCGGCCTCGGTGGATGCTCGTCCTGGGACGGCGGGGGTACCCGAGCACATGACCAGTGGGCGGTCGCTGTCGATCAGCGCTTCGCCGAGGGTCGCGAGGGCCGCGCGCTCCTCCGCCATCGCGTTGGCGAGGGCTTCGGGACTCGAGAAGTCGTTGGCGAACGCCAGGTGGACCACGCCGTCGGCCTGCGCGGCTCCCTTACGCAGGGCGTCTAGGTCAGCGAGGTCTCCGCGGATCGGTTCGGCGCCGGCGGACTTCAGTGCCGCCGCAGAGGCGTCGGAGCGGGCAAGCCCGAGGACCGTGTGATCGTTGGCGATCAGTTCGGCTGCGACAGCGGAGCCGATATGGCCGGTGGCTCCGGTGATGAACACGTGCATGGGATCTCCTGAAGGTGATGGGACACTTGTCGCGTCACCGTAGCAGAGTGATGAGACAAGAGTCCCATCAAGTAGAATGGCGGCATGGCCAGGTGGGAACCAGGAGCACGCGAGCGGCTCGTCGTCGCCGCCATCGAGCTGTTCACCGAGCAGGGATATGACGCCACGACTGTGACGCAGATCGCCGAGCGTGCCGGGGTCACGAAGAGCACGCTCTTCCGATACTTCCCGGACAAGCGCGAGATTCTCGCGGCCGGTCAGGGGACGCTCAGCCAACTGCTCACCGAAGGCATCACGGAGGCGCCCGCGCGGGCCACGCCACTCGAGGCCATCGCCGCCGGGCTCGAGCGCGTATCGAGTGCGATGGGCCAGATGAACCGCGATCTCGGGCCCCGCATGAAGGCCGCCGTGGCCGCCAGCGCCGAACTCCGAGAGCGCGACGCGCTCAAGAGCGTCGGCTTGGCTGCTGACATGACACGCGCGCTGATAGGCCGCGGTGTCCCCGATCCGACTGCGCAGCTCGCCGCCGAGCTTGGTGTGCTCGCGTTCAAGCGCGGTTACACCCAGTGGTCGATCGACGAGCGCGATAGTGAGAACGCGCTCGCCCATTACGCGCTGGCCGCGCTCGACGAATTGCGGGCTGCAAGCGCAGCACTAGGCTGAAACGGGTCTCTGACAACTCTTGTGGACGCCGGAACTACGCCGACTACCTGACCGGACGTTCGATCTCCTTTCCTCTCCGGACGTGCATCTAGCGCGTTGTTCCGCCTGGCCCGCAACGCGCGGCTTGCTGGATCGCGCGCCTTCGCTTCGACGCCAGCGGTCGCGGCCATCCTTACGCGCGCCGTCGGGCCCGCTTTGAGTCACGAGGATCTCGGCGCCTTCGCGCTCGCGCCCGTCTGGGCGGATCTCGAGTGCGGCGGGAACGCTGCTTGAGCTGAGCAGCCACCCTGTGGACGCCACCGCTGTTGTCGCGTGCTCCGCTGTTAGACGACACTTTGGATGGCCCAGGGTTCGGGATCCGCCATCGACATCAGCGTCGATTGGCAGCCGCTATCGGTCGACGCCTGAAGCGGTCACGTCGGTGCGACAGCCGCTTTCCTGGAGTGTCGGTGAGTTCTCGCACATGCCGTCTCACGCGGCAGCGGCGTGGTCGGCTGTGTTGGGCGGGAGCCGTAGCAGGCGTGCCAGTCCATTGGGCATCCACCAGTTCCAATGGCCCATGATCGCGACGAGCGCGGGGACGAGCAGCGTGCGGACGATCAGCGCGTCGAGCAGGACGCCGAAGGCGAGGCCGCTGGCGATCATCTGCACGACGATGTCGGGATTGGTGGTGAGCGACGCGAACGAGATCGCGAGGATCAGGGCGGCGCAGGTCACGAGCCGGCCGGTGTGTGCCAGCGAGCCGGTGACGGCCTGCCTGGTGGATCCGGTGCGGTCGTATTCCTCGCGCATGCGGGCGAGGATGAACACCTCGTAGTCCATCGAGATTCCGAACAGGAACGCGAACGTGACGATCGGGATCCAGTTGCGAATCGAGCCGGTCGCAGGCACTCCGTAGATCAGGTTGGAGCCGTGACCGTTCTGCCAGAACAGCACCAGGAACCCGAACGTCGCGCCGAGCGAGACGAGGTTGACGAGAACCGCCTTCACCGCGAGCGCCACTGAGCGGAACGCCCGCGCGAGCAGCAGGAAGGTGACGATCGCGATCGCGGCGAGCATCAGCGGGAAGTTGCCGTAGACGGCGCTGTTGAAGTCGACGTTCTGCGCGGTGTTTCCACCGACCTCGACGCGGCCTGGCGCGCGGGCCAGTGCAGTTCGCAGCTGGGCGACCGTTGCCGTGTCGGCCGATGTGTTGCCCTCGGCCTTGGGTATTACCGTGATCAGCGAGTCCGGGCCCTGGCGGAACGAGGATGTCGCCGGCGCGAGCACAGCGTAGACGCCGGGTGTCGCGCCAGCGATCGTCGCGGCCCGCCGCGCGGCGGTCGGACCCCCGTGGGTGAGCACCTGAATCGGGAACACGACAGCGCTGGGGACGCCCTGGCGCTCGAGCGCGTGCAGCGTTTTCGCCGGCTGTCCGTTGCCGCCGAGTGAGTTCGCGCGCGGCTGGCCGGTGTTCATCGACAACGCCGGCGCCGCCAGGGCAAGCACGATCGCCAATCCCACAGCACCGACGACCCACCGGCGGCGCACGACCAGCTGGCCCCACGATGCCCACCTGCGGCTGAAGGTGGTGGAGCCCGATCGCAGGCCCCGCTTGTCGAGCGCCGGGCCCCAGGCCGCGAGGATCACGGGCAGCAGGGTGATTGACGCGGCGATCGCCACCAGCGGGATCAGCATCCCGCCCAACCCGATGCTGCGCAGGAACGGCACCGGGAGCAGCACGAGCGACAGCAGTCCGATGGCGACGATCGTCCCGCTCAGCACCACCGCGCGTCCGGCTGTCGGGCCGGAGGCAAGGATCGCCTCTTCGTTTGACCGCCCCGCTTGACGCTCCTCACGCCAGCGAGTGATCAGCAGCAGCGAGTAGTCGATCGCCACCCCGAGCCCCATCAGGGCCACTAGGTACTCGACCAGGAAGTTGACGCTGATCGCCTGCTCGAGTCCGAGTACGAGCAGGAACGTCGTCAGGATCGACGGGATCGCGATCAGCAATGGGACGATGGCGATCGCGGATCCGTACACGAACAGGAGAACGGCGAGCGCACCGACGGCGCCGATCACCGTCTCGATCAGGACACTGGGCCCGCCGCCGCCGCCACTGGCGGACTGGATCTGCTCAAAGCCCGTCACCGACACCGACACACCCGCGGGCGCGGCCGCGCGCAGCGCCGGTGCGATCCGGTCCATCACGCCGGAGCCGAGCGGGGTATCGGGATTGGGCATGTCGATCAGCGCCCACGTCGTCTGCCCGTCGCTCGAGATCAGCTTCGGGTTGTGGGTGTTGGCGTAGTCGGCGACCGCGAGGTGACCCGCTCGGTGGGCCGCCGCGAACGTCCGCGCCGCGGCGGCCTGGCCCGCAGCGCTCCCCATGCCTTCGCCGGCCGGCAGGTGCAGGACGGCGATCGTCGGCTGTTCATTGCCGTCGATGCCGAAGCGCTTGAGCATGTGGGCGTTCGCGTCGTACCCGGCCGTGCCGGGAGTGTTGAATCCATGCGAGAGGCCGCCGGTCGCTGACGACACGGTGAGCACGCCGACGACGGTGAGGGTGATCCACGCGATCGCGACGAGGCGGCGGTGGCGGAGGGCGAGGCGAGTGATTGAGTTCATGGGCCGCAACTTAGGCCGCGATCCAGCGCTTGTCGTCGGCCGCGCGGACGCACTTGGGGTGCGCCGCCGCGCGTAGGCGATCGGCGTCGAACGCCCTCGGTCAGCTACTCCTGCGGGAGTACGTGGGTGCCGTTCGCTCGGCCGATGACGCGCCGCATCCGGGCGAGTAGTTTTCGCTTCATGCGCAACCGGCGCCTTGTCTCCTTGGACGTCGCGCTCGCCCTGGCCGGAGCCGCAGCGCTGATCGTCGAAGGTCAGCTTCGCTCGAGCAGCGCGATGTCCCCGGGCGCGTACCTGCTGGCAGTGGTCGCGGCGGCACCGCTCGCATGGCGAACGAGGGCGCCAGCTTGCGGCGCTGGTCGGCGTCGAGTCCGGAGCGGTCCTCTGCGCGGCTGCCTTCGACGCAAGCTGGTCGGCGAGCGTGCTCGTAGCCGTCCAGCTCTTCACCGTCGCGCTTCTCGGCCACCGCCAGCGGTCGCTGGTCGTCGGCGCGCTCACGGGGATCGTCGCCGTCGTCGCGATCGTGCTGATCGACGGGTCGGTCGAGCTGACCGGGCTCGGGCTGCGTTTGCTGCTCGTGATCGTGTCGCTCGTACTCGGCGACACCGTTCGCTCGCGCCGTGCGCTGCGCGCAGCCACCCGCGAGCGTGCGCAGCGTGAGGCTCGGGAGCGCGAGGAGGAGCACCGGCGGCGGCTGGCCGACGAACGTCTGCGCATCGCCCGCGAGTTGCACGACACGCTCGCTCATTCGCTCGTCGCGATCAACGTCAGGGCGAGCGTCGCCGCTGGAACTCGGCGATTCGCAGGACCCGTCCGCCGCGTTGCGCGACATCAAGGAGGCGTCGGCCACGGCTCTGCGCGATCTGCGCGACACACTGGGCCTGTTGCGCGAGCGCGAGCGCCGCCGCGCCGACCGCGCCGGCGCTGGACCTCGAGTCGCTGCCGGGACTGATCGACAACGCTCGCGCCGCCGGCCTGCGCACCGACGCCGAACTCGAGATCAACGGCGCGCCCGTCCCGCCGGCGATCGGCCGCGCTGCCTTCCGGATCGTCCAGGAGTCGCTGACCAACGTGCTGCGCCACGCGCAAGCATCGAGAGCACTCGTCCGAGTCGGGGCAAGAGCCGGGGTGCTCGACGATCGAGGTCACTGACGACGGACGGGCGAGCGACATCGCGGCGACTCCGGGCCACGGCCTGCGCGGCATGGCCGAACGCGCGACCGCACTCGGCGGCAACGTCGACGCCGGTCCACGCGAAGAAGGTGGCTGGCGCGTCAGCGCCGAGCTTCCGCTGGGCGGCGGCGCCGCGTCGATGACGGCGGTTCGTGTCGTGCTGGCCGAGGACCAGCCGATGGTCCGAGCCGGATTTCGCGCGTTGCTGGACTCCACGAGCGACATCGAGGTCGTCGGCGAGGCCGCGACCGGGGGCGAGGCGCTCGAACAGGTACGTGCGCTGCGCCCCGACGTCGTCGTGATGGACATCCGGATGCCCGAGATGGACGGTCTCGAGGCAACGCGGCAGATCACGACCGCCTGCGAGCTGAGCGAGACGCACGTGCTGGTCCTGACGACGTTCGAGCTCGACGAGTACGTGTTCGGCGCGCTCGACGCAGGCGCCAGCGGCTTCCTGCTCAAGGGCGGCGAGCCCGCCGACCTCGTGCACGCGATCCGGACAGTGGCAAGCGGCGAAGCGCTGCTCGCCCCGACCGTGACCCGTCGGCTGATCGACGCCTACGTCTCGCGACCGCAGCCGGCGCCGAAGACCGACCATGACGGGCTAGACGAGCTCACGACTCGCGAGCGCGAGGTTCTCGGCCTCGTCGCCACCGGCCTGACCAACGCCGAGATCGCGATCAGCTTCACCTCAGCCCACTCACCGCCAAGACACACGTCTCGCGAATCCTGATGAAGCTCGGCGCTCGCGACCGAGTACAGCTCGTCGTTATCGCCTACAGGACCGGAATAGTCGAGCGATAGCCGAGCAACCCGTACTCACTGGCCGGCAATACTCGCCACTTCAAGAACCGCGCGAGTTCCGCTTTCAGCAGAGCACGCGCCTGGCTCAGGGCCTGCACGAAGACCGCACGCCGCGGTCGAAGACGACCCAAGCCATCACCTTGGAGTAGGTGTAGTGTCGCCGCGGTCCCCGCGCCTCCCAGATCCCGTTGTCGGGAAGGCGCCAGATCGTCTCGACGTGCTCAATGATCGCCCGCCAGCGTGGCCACAATCGCGGGTCGATGATGCCGAGGCGTTCGGCGCTGATGAACATGAGGTCGGCGACCTCGCCGTATACGTCGAGCTGGAACTGCTCGGACGCGGCATTGCCGACCCGGACGGGCGTGGAGCCCTCGTAACCCGGAAGCTCCTCGAGCTCGAACTCGGGCAAGCGCCGCTCGCCGCCGATCCCGTACATGACTTGGATCTTGCTCGGGTCGCCGGTAGCGACGCGCAGCATAAAGTTGCGGAACGCCAACGCCTCCTCCGTATAGCCAGCATCGAGCAGCGCCTCCAGCGCCAGCACCGAGTCACGCAGCCAGCAGTAACGGTAGTCCCAGTTGCGTACGCCGCCGATCTCTTCCGGAAGCGACGTGGTCGGCGCCGCAACCAACGCCCCCGTGGTCTCGGCGGTCATTGCCTTGAGCACGATCAACGAGGTCAACACCTCCTCGCGGTACGCGCCCTCATACCGGGAGCGATTGCTCCATTCCCGCCACCACGCCTCCGTGCGAGCGAGCGCCGAATCGGCGTCGTCAACCGGGGGTGTCTGCTCATAGGACAAATGCCAGGTCAGGGTCAACCGCTCCCGGGCGCCCTCGACCACCACGAACTCCGCCTCCACCGTGCCGTCCTGCAACACCAGCGGCAGCGGCGTGCTGAGACGAAACGCATCCGGACCCGCCGTTACGAGCACCCCATCGGACGCGCGCTCGACCCACGGCGTGACCGACCCGTAGTCCGGACGCAGCGACAACTCCATCCGCATCGGCACCCGCCCCCGCAACCCCTCGACAACGCGCATCACACGCGGCGGACCGGACCCACGCAGCGGCATGAAGTCGATCACACGGACTGCGCCCTCGGCGGTCTCAGAGTCAGTTTCGAGCACGAGCGTCCCGGCGCGGTAACGACGAGAGCTGGCGCGCACCGCGCCCGCGGGCGCCACCAGCCAACGCCCATGGCGCTCGTCCCCCAGCAACGCCGACAAGCACGACGCAGAATCAAACCGCGGCACGCACAGCCAGTCCACCGATCCGTTACGACCAACCAAAGCCGCAGACCGCAAGTCGCCGATCAAGCCATAGTCCTCAAGCAACATCAGCCGTCGACCGTTTCTTGCGGGGTCAGGACCACTGGCTCCCTCGACGGCGGGTCTTTGTCCCGATCGGCGGCGCCGGCGGCTGCGCGCTTGGCGGCTGGGTGCTTCATCATCATGGCCTGAGCATCCGAGAAATCGCCCGGCGGTTCGTGGTGCTGTTCGTGCTGACCAGCGCCGTGCACGTCTCCGCGCTGATCCCCGCCGGGCTCCCGCGCGCCACGGCGGGGCTCGCCGACCCCCGCGACCCGCTGCTCATCCTCGCACCCGCGGCCGTCGGAATCCTGGTGCTGGTATGCGCGACGCCCCGCAGGCCGGGGACGGCGAGGATCAGCGGGCCTATCAGGAGCCTGAGCACCGCTGCGAACGCGATCCCACTGCGCAGCCGCCGCTGATGCGCTGAGCGCCCGGCGGGTCGGGCGGCGGCTGTCTTTGGTGGCGCCGCGACGCCATCTTGCTGGGCGCCGGCTGGTGTGGTCCTGGAGTAACGCCAGGCCCGGCGGTCGGGAGGCGCTTGGAGGGTGGGAGAACGCATCGGATCGTAACTGCGGGGAGATCGTGCTCAATCGTGTCGTGGAGGTTCGCGGGCGATGGCGTAATGCGAGACGAACAGGCTTGTGACCTTCACCGACCAGCGCCTTCCGCCGACGGCACCCGGCGAGGACGAGGGTCTGCATTCTCCTTCGCCTGGCGCGAACCGGCTCGCGAAACGTGCCGGTGGACCAGAAAGTGCTCGGAGGGTCATCGTGTCTGCCTCCTCGGGGTCAGCGGGCGCCTACGGCGGGGGCGGCGCGCTCCGCGGCGATGGAGAACCCGACCAGGCCGCCGATGAACGGAGCCTTGCGACCGAACAGGCCGCCAAGCAGGCCGCCCAAGAGCAGCAGAGCCCCGAACGCCAGCGCGTACGCGGTCACGCCACCGGCCGTCGGCGTTTGAGAACTGAAGCGCGCGCTGCGCGAGGGCCAGGCGCGACGTTGAGGACCGTCGCGTCGAGCACGACCATCAGCTGCGCCAAGCCGATCCCAACCAGGACCCACCACCCGCCCGAACTGGGACCTGCCTAGCTTGCTCAGCGAATTGCTCATCGGGACCCTCCCTTCTAAATGGAGGTCATATCTCAACTTCTGGTTGGGACTGTAGCACAAGCGGAGACATAATCTCCGGATTTGTGTAAGATGAATCTGAGATGGCCAGCACCAGCCCGCCCGCCAGCGACCGCCCGCTCCGCCGAGATGCAGAGCGCAACCGCCTGCGGATCCTGCAGGCCGCGCGCGAGGTGTTCGCAGACCGCGGCTTCGACGCGACGCTTGACAAGATCGCCGCGCACGCCGGCGTGGGGGTCGGCACCGTGTATCGCCGCTTTCCCGACAAGGACACGCTGATCGACGCGCTGTTTGAGGAACGGATCGGCGAGGTCGCCGCCGTCGGTCAACGCGCACTCTCAGCATCGGACCCGTGGGAGGGCCTGGTCGACTTCCTTCAGCAAGCCAGCGCTATGCGGGCCCGCGACCGCGGGCTCAGGCAAGCGCTGCTGTCCCGCGGCGCGCACAAGACCGAGCGCGCGCGCGAGAAGCTCATCCCGATCGTGATCGAGCTCGTCGCCCGCGCCCAACAAGCCGGCGCGCTGCGCGCCGACCTCGACCCGCTCGACCTCCCGCTGATCGACATGATGGTCTCAGCGGTCGCCGACCTGACCCGTGAGGTCTCCCCCGAGCTCTGGCAGCGCGCGCTGACGATCATCATTGACGGGCTCGCCACCACCCGCCAAACCCCCACGCCCCTGCCCGGCAAGCCGCTAGACCGCGACCAACTCCCCGCTTTTACCGTCTCCAAGCGCGGCCGCTCCTGACCCCACCACCGCGCCAGTCATTTCCCCGCCACGACGCGTACGCCAGGCCGAAGCGGGGCTATCCGGGGCCGGAGTGGGCGAGGCGGTACCGGTTGCGGCTCGGGTGTCCGCGGGCCGTCGATCACGAACGCGAGGTAACGGCGCCAGACCTCGGGGGGCGTCCGGGGATGTGAGTTCGGCGGCCGCGCCGGCAATGAACTGGATCAGCGGCGCGTCGGTGGACACGAGGTCCGGCGGACGGCACCGCTGGCCTGCCCGGCGGTCCAGGAGCTGCTCGATCAGTGGGCCCACGCGGGCACGCGCGCGGTCAGCGAGCGCGGTGCCGTGATCGCTGCCGAAGTTAATCTCTTTGAGGCCGCGGCTGGAGATCTGCAGTTCGGCCGTCTGTTCGAGGAACCCGGCCAGACCGTCCCAGGTGTCGCGGCCGCGAGCGCGTGCTCGCCTAGCTGGACCATGCGGCTGACACGCTCGTCAAGTAGCTCCTCGATCAGCTGGCGCTCATCGGGAAACCGCCGGTAAGCGGTGCCGACCCCGACGCGCCGCATGATGGGCGATCTCGTCCAGACCGACGGACAGCCCCTTGGTGGCGAACAACTCGGCGACCGCGTTGACCGCTGTGGATGCGGATGCGCTCGGCGCCGTCGTCGAGTCGCTCCTCGCCGGCCGCGAAACGAAACTTTTCGCCAAACGGAGAAAATGTCTCCGGTTTGGTGCTAGGCTCCTCCTCGCAAGCGGAGAATGCGTCTCCGCTTGACGAGAAGGCGAATCCAATGACACTCACATCCACATCGGCCACCAGCGCCTCGCGCGACTCGCGACGCTGGCTGATCCTTGCCGTCCTCGGCGTTGCTCAGCTGATGGTCGTGCTCGATGTCACGATCGTGAACATCGCGCTCCCAAGCGCGCAGAAGGCCCTGGGGTTCTCCAACTCCAACCGTCAATGGATCATCACCGCCTACGCGCTGTCGTTCGGCAGCCTGTTGTTGCTCGGCGGGCGGATCGGCGATCTGGTCGGCCGCAAGTGGACGTTTATCGCCGGTCTCAGCGGCTTCGCGCTGGCCTCCGCAGTTGGCGGGATGGCGCAGAGCTTCTTGATGCTGGTCGCAGCCCGCGCGACGCAGGGCGCGTTCGCGGCGCTCTTGGCGCCGGCCGCGCTGTCGCTGCTCACAACTACGTTCACCGACGGGGGCGAGCGCGGCAAGGCATTCGGCATCTACGGCGCGATCGCCGGCGGCGGGGGCGCCGTCGGCCTGCTGCTCGGTGGCGTGCTCACCCAGTACCTGTCATGGCGCTGGTGCCTGTACGTCAACCTCGGCTTCGCGATCCCCGCGGGGATCGGCGGCTTGCTGCTGCTCGAGCGGCGCCCGGCCGGAACCAGGCCGAAGCTCGACGTGCCCGGCACGCTGACCGCCGTCGGTGGCCTGCTCGCTCTCGTCTACGGGCTCAACAACGCCGAGACTTCCGGCTGGGGCGCGCCCCTCACCCTCGCCTGCCTGGCCGCTGGCGCGGCACTGCTCAGCTGCTTCGTGCTGATCCAGCGCAGCTCCACGCACCCGCTGCTCCCGCTGCGGGTGGTGCTCGACCGCAACCGCGGCGGCGCGTTCTTGACGACCGCCGTGATCGGCGCCGGCATGTTCGGCCTGTTCCTGTTTCTCACCTACTACCTGCAGAACACGCTCGGCTTCTCCCCGGTAGAGACGGGCCTGGCGTTCCTGCCAATGGCCGGGATGCTGATGCTCGCCGCTACCGCGACGAGCACGGCCGCTCTGCCGCGCATTGGCCCCAAGCCGCTGGTGACCACGGGCCTGCTGCTGGCCTCGGGCGGGATGCTGCTCCTCACCCAGGTCGGCGTCGACTCCAACTACGCCTCGCACGTCCTGCCGGGCCTGCTCGCGCTCGGCCTTGGCCTCGGCATGGCGATTGGTGCCGCGATGGCGACCGTCACGCTCGGCGTGCGCGCCGACGACGCCGGGGTCGCCTCCGCCAACGTCAACACGATGCAGCAGATTGGCGGGTCGATCGGCATCGCGCTGCTGAGCACGGTCGCCGCCAGCGCGACGAGCAGCTTCGCGGCATCGCACGCCACAGGGGGCCACGCCACCGCGCTGGCCGCCGTACACGGATACACGACCGCCTTCTGGTGGTCAGCGGCGATCTTCGCCGCGGGAGCGATCATCTGCGGACTGCTGATACGCCCGGGCACGCCACAGGTCAACCCAGCCGCCGAGCCCGTTCTCGTCCACTAACACCGGAGCCAGCGATGACCACTCCACACGTACCGAGCAACTCCTCCGAACACACCGCGAGTTCCCGGCCGGCTCCCGAGTCGGTGAGCGAACGGCCGGCGGAAACGGCGCCGACGGGCGCATTCGCGGCGAAGGATCGCCTGCTGTTGTTCGCGTTGCTTGGTGTGCTGGTGCTCGCGTTTGCGCTGGTGGGCTCGAACGTGGCGGCCAACCACGCGCCCAAGCCACACCAGTTGCCCTTGGGGGTCATCGGAACCCCGCTGGTGGTTAGCGCTGAGGCTGCTTCGCTAGAACACCGCGCCCCAGGCGCCTTTCAGATACACGCGTACTCGTCGCTCGCTGCGGCGAAAGAGGCGATCCTGCATCGCGACGTCTACGGTGCACTTCAACCTGCTTCGACCCCGTCGCTGCTGGTTGCCAGCGCCGCCAGCCCCGCGGTCGAGGCGCTCTTGCAGAAGACCTTTACGGCGGCGGCTCAGAAGCAAGGTAAGACACTGGTGGTCCGCGATCTCGTGCCCTTACCGAGTTCTGACTCGCGTGGCGCGACGACATTCTCGATGCTCATCAGCCTGCTCGTAATCGCCATCATCAGCTCCGCGATCATCTATCTGCTCGGCCGCCACCGTCCCCCGCCCGTGCGCCTTGCGGCAATGGTTGCTATGGGAGTCTGCGCGGGGCTTGTGTCGGCGCTGCTGACGACTGTCATCGTCGGCGCGTTTCATGGCCACTTCCTCGCTGTTTGGGGGGTGGCGACGCTGTTCGTGCTTGCAGTCGGCCTGCCGATTGCCGCCTTCCAGGTCTTCGTCGGCGCGAGCGGCATCGCAATCGGCGCACTCATGTTCCTGGTCATCGGCAACCCTGCATCCGGGGGCAGCTCGGCCCCCGAGCTGTTGCCCGGATTCTGGCGAGCTCTCAGCCAGCTCCTACCGCCCGGTGCCGCGATGACGGCCATGCGCGACGTCGTCTACTTCCACGGCCACGGAATGACCCACGCACTGCTCGTGCTCGGCATCTACGCCATCCTCGGCGCCACCACCGTCTTCACCCTCCAGATCCTCCGCACCCCCACGCGAACAGCCCGCGCCGGGCTGAGCACGGCTACGCGTCAATAGATCCTCCCAACCATGGCTGCGCGGAGCTTGCTACGACGGCTAAGCCTCGGTTTCTCGCACGACGCTGAGAATCTTCGCTGCGCGCGCATCACGCTGCCGGAACGAGCAGAAGGCCTGGCACGCGAGACCGAGGATCGAGGACCGCTCCCGGTCGGGAGCGCCCGCCTGATGATCGGCGCGGTACGCGCGCCAAAGCCGAAGCAGGAACCAGCCGCTCATGGGCACCGTCCCGAAATTTGGCCGCGAGCGCGCATCTGGGCGCCCGGCCCAGAGGCCGTGTGGACCGCCGGATCGAGCCAGCCGAGGCACGGTGCTTACCGGCTTCACGCGAGTCGCAAGCGGCAGAGCGGCGACTCGACGCCGGCGCGTGCCAGTCCGACACCGCGAAGGGCGGTACAACCTCCGCTCGCGTGCACACCCTTCACCCATCGGTGCAGGAGGTCCACGCTTCCGCACCGGCGGCCAACGCTCGAGGACGATGGCGCGCCGGTCTGCCGGTAGATCCCGCCTGCGTCCATCCTCGGCCAGGCGCACTTGGCTTCGATCAGCTACATCCGTATCGCCCACTTCGTAGGGTTTTGGAACGTGAGCTCGGTCAAACCGTCCCAACCAGACCAGCTGGACGCTTCCAAGGCGCGCCGCAGCCTGCGCAACGGGTTCATCACGCTGGTGTTGGGGGGCGCGCTGGTCGTCGGGCTGCTGCTGGCGGTCCCGGGGCTGAAGGGCGTACTGACCACCGTGTCGCACATGAACGTGGCGTGGGTGATCGTCGCGGTGCTGCTTGAGGTGCTCTCCTGCGCCAGCTACGTGGTGGCATTCCTCCAGGTGTTCGAGCGGGCGCCGCTGCGCGTTGGCGCCCGGGTGGCGCTCAGCGAGGAGGCGTTCGGGGCGGCGGTGTCGCTCGGGGGCGTAGGCAGCCTGGCGGTGGGGGGTTGGCTGATGGTCGAGCGAGGTGGGCCTCCGCGGCGGATCGCCGAGCGCTCGGCGGTGCTGTTCCTGTACACGAGCGCGATCAACGTGATCACGCTGATCCTGGCCGGCCTCGGCCTGTTCCTCGGCCTCCCCGGTCCCAGCAACCCCCTGCTCAGCATCGTGCCCGCGGCGGTCGGTGGCCTCGTTCTCGCCCTGTTCCTGGCGCTGCCGCGCTACGTCGACCGAATCGTCCAGCGGGTACGGCCCGGGCGCCTCCAAACGTTTCTAACCGCAACGGCGGCCAGCGTGCGCGACACCGAGCGACTGCTGTTCCATCCCGACTGGCGGATCGCCGGGGCATTCGGCTACCTGTGGTTCGACATCGCGGTGTTGTTCGCGTGCTTTGCCGCCGCCGGTCAGATGCCGCCGCTGGCCCCGGTGGTGTTGGCGTACCAGATCGGCTACCTCTCGAACTTCATCCCGGTGCCGGGCGGGATCGGCGTGCTCGACGGCAGCATGATCGGCATGCTCGTCCTCTACGGCGTCGGCGGGACGGTGGCCACCGCGGCCACGCTGGCCTACCACGCGATCTCGCTCTGGGTCCCGGCCATCTGGGGAACGATCGCGTTCGTCTTGCTGCAGAAGACGAAGGGGCAGCCGATCGTTCTGCGCCGCCCACCCGAGGAAGGCGGCGGCGTCCATGCCGACATTGCGCGGTCGATCTGTTCGGAGGCGAGCGGCGCGAGCGCGAGCGGCGCGGGTGGCATGGGGTCGGCGCGGAGGCCTTGAAGGATGATCTGGAGGTATCTGCGCCATAGCTCGGGTGCGAGGTCGCGTGCGCCGGGACCTTCGGTCGTCCGCTGGACGCTGACCTCATCGACACGCTGATCGAGGACCCCAGCATCCGCGTGAGCCCGGAGAAACTGGCGAACGCAGCCCGAAAGGCAAGCAGCGGCCAGTCGGCGCCTGGGGCAGTTGGACGCAAGGCGATGAAGGGCTTGAAGGGGGCCCTCCAGCAGCCGAAGACCTTGACGACGAGTTCGACGACGACCGCATACAGGAGGCCGGACGAAGGCGGTCGATCGCAGGGGTTGTCTCGTAGTCGCCCTGGCTCAACGACTTACATGCGTACGAGCAACGTGCTCTCGCTCGCGCGGCCGAGCAACCACAAGCCTTGGCTGAGATTATTGAGCATGGGTCGGTCGAAGCCGCGGATGCCGGCGCATGTGGTGCGTCCGCGGACCTCTACGAGTTGTTGCGTTGTGCTTCGGAGGAGCTATGTCGTTCAACGTCGGATGCTGTTCTCACGCGTCAGTTCGGTGGCGTCTATTCGGGTACGCACAGGCTGCTGCCCTAGACGGTCTGCTCGGCGCTATCCGATCAACGGAGGAGAATGAGCTGATCGACACTGCGCTCGCCGCATCGATGCGCGCTGCCAGCGTGATCGTCACGAGCGTGGGGAGTCATTTCGCTCAACCCGTTCGGCCCAGAGATGGTCGAGGGCGACTTTAAGACGGCCACTCTTGAGGCCGTCGCTCGACGTCGCAGCAGAGCCGCGGAGCCCTTGTTCCTAGAACAGATGCGCCGCTACGCGTCTGCCCCCGGCACGGTTCCGGGGTCAACCGCGGTCGCGACTGACTTCAGGACATTCCTCGCCACCGAGTCAGCCGATGACGCGGCCGTGGCGTACGCAGATCCGCCCTATACCCGCGACCACTACAGCCGCTTCTACCACGTCCTCGAAACGATGGCCCGAGGAGATAGCCCGCGCCTGTCAATGGTCGCGAATGGCGGGCATCTGTCGCCGAGTCGCGGCCTCTACCGCGAGGAGCGTCACCAGCCCCCGTTCTCGATCCGAACACAGGTCCGCGAGGCTTTTGACCGGCTCTTCTCCGCCGTATCAGCTCGCGGTATCCCGCTAGTGCTGTCTTACTCGCCTTATTCTGGTGGAACAATCGCCCGTCCCCAGCCGAGACTCCTCACGATCGACGATGTCGTGCTGCTTGCACAAGAGCACTTCACAGCTGTGAAGGTAAGATCGCCCGGCGCCTTTCGGCACAGCAAGTTCAATGCCGCAGCCGTCAACGCGGAAGCCCACGCGGAGGCGGAGCAGCTCGTGTTGTGCGCTCTCTAACCCTGGCGGATCAGTGCCGTGTACCAAAGTGCCCCCAGGAACGCGGGTGCCCCACGATGGAAGCCACGGGGAATCGTCAGCCACCGCGATCGGGTCGTGAGACGATCTCCAGCGCCGCGCTAGATCCACGAAGTGCCGCTTGAATCGGCGTTCGGCCGTCAAGTGGTCCGGATTGCTGACTCTTTGCAAGCAGGAGCTCGCCGGTTCGATCCCGGCTGGCTCCACTCGCGGGGACGGGCTGCCTACCGGTAGGCGGTGAAGCGACTGGCCACGTTGATTGTCGTGATGGTGTGTCCGCGGACGTCTCGAAGCTTCAGTTCCCGTGGTTGCCAGCGCGCGTCGGTGGGGATCGCGAATCCGCCGTTGCGCGCATTTGCTGTGGCTGGCGACCGAATGGCGAAGGTCAGCACCACGCTGGAGACATCGCCGCGTGTGAAGCCGTAAAGAACGCCGCCGGGATGGCCGACGCCACCGGTAGGGCCACGGAGAACGACCGGGTAGTTAGCTAGTTCTCGCGCCCACTCGCGGCCATCTGCGCATTCACCGATGCTGGCTCCGTAGTGAAAGCAGTAGGCGCCATGGTCGCGATAGGCAATCAAGCGATTCTTGTCTGTGCCAGCCACCACGAGCCCGCGCTTTGTCTCGGATCGCATCCATGGCGGCACCTGTGACGCAGTCAGGGGCTGGCCGTTGACAGCATGATCGGGCGCGAGGCCCCCGAAGAAGGCATCGACGGCGTTGCCGAGCGCCGTGCGCGTGACGGGCACAGTCATCAGCGCCGCAGCCACCAGCAGCATGAGGGCACCCGTCATAGCGAGACTCCTTCCTGCGCGTAGCCTGCGCTGTCTCGGTCGGTGGGCGCGCTGCAGGATCGCCGCGACATCAGCGGACGTTGGCTCGAGCTCGCGGGCGCTGCGTCCCATGGCATCGAGAAGCGGCTGAACGGACGTCATGAGAGCTCCCTTGTTACGTCGCGGGTACGTAGTTCGACGCGGCTGTTGGCCGCGCTTGGCGCGTGATCTGCAAGCTCACGGCTGGTGCTGAGCTTGGTTCTTGCGCGCGACAGCAGCGATCGGACCGTGCCGGGTCTGCAGCGCATCGCCTTGGCGATCTCGTCATCTCCGAGGTCGTGCACATAGCGCAGCGCCAGGGCCGTACGCTCGCGACTGGAAAGCTCCGCGAGTGCCGCCCGGAGCCCCACACGGGCAAACAGCATCTCGTTCCCCGGGGTTTCCCCCCGCCCGCTGGTATGCGTCGCCTCGAGCGGAATTTCACCCCGTCGGGACCGCTGGCGGTATGCGCGCCGGATTTCCGAAACGGTGATCCGGTAGACCCAAGCGTCAAAGCGATCCGGGGCGCGGAGGCTGCCGAGGCCGCGAAGCACCCGTACCGCAACCTCCTGACTCACATCGCGCGCGGCGTGCACGTCGCCCATCGCGACCGCGGCGGCCTGAAGAGCCCGAGCGGCCGCGCGCTGCGCGAGCGCGCCCTCCGCCACTCGGTCCCCTTCTCGAGCCCGAGCCACGAGCACCTCGATCCCTTCGGTCATCAAGCCTCCAAAGCGAGATCACACCGGACCCCTACAAGACCCCGACAACACCCCATTCTGTTGCACAGGTCGATATCCAAGCGGGCGAGCCCGGCACGTCACTGAGGAGCCGCGGGGCTGGTCGGCCCCGAGGAGTTGACTGTTCTCAGCGTTTGATGGAACCTAACGGGGGGCTCGGGAGTCTTAAAGGTGTGAGCGAGACGACCAGAAGCCCCAGCGTGCCTACTCCAACGGATGGCCGCGAGAGCTTTGCCGACTTCTATCGGCACGAGCGTGCCGATTCGGTGCGGTTGGCGCGGCTACTGACCGGGTCTCGAGTTGGTGCTGAAGATGTGGTGCAGGACGCGATGACACGTGTGTTCCGCGCGTATGAGCGAATCGAATCGCCGTCGGCGTATCTGCGTCGAGCCGTGGTCAATACGGCGAAATCGCGCCAGCGTGATGAACGCCGAGACCGGGAACGGGCGGCGCATGCGCAGCGATCGGCCACGGGCGGTGACAGCGACGTCGAGCTGCGTGAGGCAATCGCAGAGCTCCCGTACCGCCAGCGCGTCGTGATCGTCGCCCGATACTGGGGTGGGTGGTCAGAGCAGGAGATCGCCGCTGCGCTGGGGTGCCGGCCCGGAACGGTCAAGTCGCTCGCTTCACGCGCCCTGAATCGTCTTCGCTCGGAGGGGCAGACATGACCAGCGCACACCAGGATCTCGAGGATCGCCTCCGACGCGTGCTCACCGAGGCGGCCGAAGATGTAGACAACGGTCCGGCCGACTGGCCTGGTCCACGCCCCAGTTCGCGGCGTCGGCGCCTTTCACTTCCCGCAGCCGGCAGCGTCGTGGCGCTAGCCGGCGCGGTGATCGCGGTCCTGGTCGTGGCAATTGCGCTCACAGCCGGCTCACGTCGCCATCCGGGGCCTTCATCGTCGAGCCCGGCTGGCTCGCCTACCTCGTCGACCTCTCAATCACTGTCCACTGCGAAGGCCACAGCCACCCCGGGCAGCGTGGAGCGCGCGATTCTGGGCCAGCGCACCTCTCCCCGCGCGACGGCTGCGTTGTGTCGAGCGCCTACCGCCAGCGAGCAGGCGCAGGCGAGTATCGGCGGTGCCAAAAGCGTGTTCTTCTCCTGCAGCATCACGCTGGACGGAAAGCCTGCCCGGTTCTACGTTCAAGTCATCCTGGCAACCGGATCCTTCATCGCAGAGAAAGAGCACCATCACCAAGATCAGATCTTCGGATGCTGCGTGGCTCGCCGTCCGGGCTGAAGCCTCATGCTGAGTCCTGCTGGCCTTGCCCGTCGTGGCTCGTGCTTCCTACGCGCGCGCCTCAGCGCCCGACGCGTTCGCGATGATCGCGTCGCGAACGTAAGTCGCTAGCCCCGGCTCGACCTTCTCGTACTTCGCGGCGAACCGCGGGTCGGCGACGTACATCTCGCCGAGTGCCAGGTGCATCTCGCGCGAGCAGGAGTAAAACCAGCGGTCGATATGCAGGCGAGCCTGCTCCGCCGCGGCCCGCGCCGGCTCGCCTTCCGCTGGCTGGCCCGAGCGCTTCAGCTCAGCGAACAGCCGCTCGATCTCCTGCGCCTGCGCCTTGATCTCGCGCCACTGCCCGTCGCCGTAGCTCGCCACCCGGCGGGCGGACTCCTTGTATGCGTCAGTGTGGCCCCAGCGCTCGCGCGCCTCGTCCTCGTACTGACTCGGATCGAATCCATCGAACATCGTTTCCTCCTGTCGCTCATTGCCGTGTTCGACGGTGGCGATGGCCCGATCGAGAGCCCGCGCCAGCCGGGTCAGCCGCGCGAGCTCCGAGTTGACCAGCTCGCGCTGGGTTCGAAGCGCCGACAGCCGGTCGTGGCCGGTCTCATCGAGCAGCGAGCCGATCTCGTCGAGCGAGAAGCCGAGCGCCCGCCAGCCCAGGATCTCCTGTAGCCGCTCGAGATCGCTCTCGGAGTACAACCGGTAGCCCGAGTCGGTCCGGGCACTGGGCGACAACAGCCCACGCTCGTCATAGTGATGCAGCGTCCGCACGCTGATCCCTGCCAAGGCGCTGACCTCACCGACCGTCTTCATGGAGTCCAAGCTACGGCCTCACGTGACGTGAGAGTCAAGGCCAATCAGCGAAAAATGTTCTGGGGGTTGCCGGATCGCCGGCCGGCCGCTTCTCGACCAATCCCGAGGTCAAGGGGATCAGGTTGCCGACCGTGTCCATCACGGGGATCATCTCAGCACCGACAACGACGACGGAGGGACCGAGCCATGCCCCAGCGAGCCAGCGATCACGCGACCGTGGCGTTCGAACTGGCCGAGCGCCGACTGTTTGGCGCGTGTGGCGTGCAGGTCGCAAGCCGGCGCGTGCGTCTGGCTGATCCGCCGGTTGCTGTGCGCGTCCTGGAGGCGGGTGAGGGGCCGCCGCTCATCCTGGTGCACGGTAGTGGCATGAGCGCTTCGACGTGGGCGCCGCTGATGCCGTATCTGGGAACGCGCCGTGTGATCGCTTTCGACCTCCCGGGGTTCGGCCTCAGCGACGCGTTCGACTACAGCGGCCGATCGTTGCGAGCGCACGCGGTTGCCCAGCTCACCTCGCTGCTGGACGCGCTCGACCTCGAGCGGCTGCCGATCGTCGGTACCTCGCTCGGGGGGATGTGGGCGCTCTGCCTGGCTGTCGATGCGCCGGATCGGGTTGCCGCCGTGGCGTCGCTCGGAGTTCCAGCCGTCGCGCTGCCCGGAATGCACGGCGACGCGTTCTTCACCGCGCTGTCCACACCCGGCCTGCGCCAGCTCGCCGCGCGGATCCGCTCGCCGAACGTCGCGACGACGCGCCGGTCTCTGGCCCGCGGCGTGATCGGCCCTCGCGCCGCTGAGCGAGCGCCTGACGGGTTCTTCGAGGTCGTCCACGAGGGTATGCGCCAGCCCGGTTTTCGGACGGCGATGCTCAGCCACATGGGGCTCGCGATGCGGCTCGGCCGGCCCCGCCCGGAGAACTTTCTCGCCGACGGCGAACTGCGGCAGCTGACGGTGCCCGTGCTGATGATCTGGGGCGATCAGGATCCGTACGGCAGCCCAGAGATCGGCCAACGCGCCTGCGCGCTCCTACCCGACGCGCGCATCGAGGTCATCGCCGGACGCCACGCCCCCTTCCTCGACGACCCTGAGCGTTGCGGCACCTTGATCGACGAGTTCCTTCGCCGCGCGGCCATGAGCTACCCCCGGGCCTGACGGCACCGACCACTTCGCCGCGGTCGCTCCGCCCGCACGAGTTGTGTCACACGGCGGTCAGCCGTCACGTCTTGTGCAGTGAAGATCGTTTCTCAACTACCAGAGAAGCGCACAGCCAACACGCTTAAGGGAGCGACCTATGACCCCGAACTTTGCCCCAGAGCGCTTCACCGTGCTGCCCGATGACCAGACCCTGGCGGAGACGGTCGCCGGCATGGAGAAGCATGGGTTTAACGTCGATGTCGTCGACGACTTCGACGAAGCACGCCACGCGGTTCTGGCCCGAATCCCAGAAGGCGCCTCCGTAATGACCAATCCTTCGGTGACGTTGGAGGAGACCGGGATAGCGTCGGCGATCGACAACGGTGGGCCGTATGACTCGGCGCGCACGAAGGTGCTCGCGCTCGACCGTACATCCCAGCTGCGGGAGATCAAGACGCTCATGGTCCAGCCGGATTTCGCCCTCGGCAGCGTCCACGCGATCACGCGCGACGGAACGCTCGTGATCGCCTCTGCATTGGGTAGCCAGCTCGCCTCCTACGCCTGGGGCGCGGCCACTGTCATCTTCGTCGTCGGCGCCCAAAAGCTCGTTCGAGATCTCGATGCGGCACAGGAACGCATTCACCAGCACAGCCTCAAGCTTGAGGATGCGCGCGCCCGCGAGACGTATGGAAGGGCCAGTCGCGTCGGCAAGATCCTTGAGATCCACGAAGAGGACCCTGGCCGAATCCACGTCGTCCTCATCCGGGGAAGTGTCGGATTCTGAGCGCGGCCCCGCAGACAGCTGTAGGGCAGTGCCACCCCGCTTCGGAGCGACCCGCTTGACGGCGTTTCTCACCCGCAGCTACATTTAACCGAGCTGGTTAAGTGAGACGGTGTGATGCCTGCTACCGCTACCGACCAACTCAGCACCGTGTTCTCGGCGCTCTCTGACCCGACTCGACGGGCGATCCTCGCCGAGTTGACCGAGGGCAACGCCACGGTCTCCGAGCTGACCGCATCGTCCACGGTCTCGATGCCAGCGGTGTCGCGGCACCTCAAGGTGCTCGAGCACGCATCGCTCATCTCCCGGTCGCGGTCGGGCAAGTGGCGCACGAGCCAACTCGACGCCGCGCCGCTGCGCGAGGCGGCGGAGTGGATTGAGCGCTACCGGCGGTTCTGGGACTCCTCCCTGGATCGCTTGGATGCCCACCTGGCCGCCGTACAAGCCGCCGGGCGCACTGCGGACGCGACCACCGACAACGACCCGCCGCGCCCCGGCGTCGCCGCGGCCTCGGAGCACGACAAATAGTGGACACCGAACCCCCGCAACTCACTGTCTCGCGCGTGTTCGACGCACCGCGGGATCTCGTCTATCGAGCCTTCACCGATCCGGACCAGCTGGCCGCATGGTGGGGCCCGATCGGCACTTCACTACCGCGCGACGAGATCGACTTCGACGTACGCCCCGGCGGCTACCAACGCTGGACGGAGGTTCGCGCCGCCGAACCCGGCCTTCGCGTTCACATCGACGTCGACCTCACCGATGTCATCGACGGGCAGCTACTTGCGGGCGTCATGCACGCAACCGGGCAGCTCCCCGACGGCATCGAGCCGTTCGCCACGAGGTTCCGGATCGAGTTCCACGACGAGCGCGACGAGCGAACCCGACTCGAGATCCGCCAGTGGCTCTCCGAAGACCTGGCCGGCCCCAGCGAGCAGGGCTGGCTTCAGGCGTTCACCAAACTGGACGCGATGCTGACAAGCGACCCGGCCACTGCGACCGGTCATCGAGGTGGAGCGAAATGGGCAAGCTGATCTACGTCACGAACGTCTCCCTTGACGGCTATATCGAGGACGAACACGGCAACTTCGACCTCTACGCACCGGATGACGAGGTCTTCGCGTGCACCACCAACATCGTGCGGTCCGCGGGCACCTTCATCTACGGCCGTCGCCTCTACGAGATGATGGCTGTCTGGGAAACCGACGCCGCTCTCGCCTCCCAGTCCAAGCTGACCGCCGACTTCGCCACCGCGTGGCAGGCGGGGAGCAAGGTCGTCTACTCCACAACCCTCGCCGCGGTGTCGACCGCGAAGACGCGGCTTGAGCGCCACTTCGACCCCACTGGGGTGCAGCAACTCAAAACCTCTACCAGCAGCGACATCACCATCGGCGGCGCGAACCTCGCAGCACAAGCGTTCACAGCCGGACTGATCGACGAGTGCCAACTGTTCGTCTGGCCCATGAGCGTGGGAAAGGGCAAGCCCGGGCTGCCGACCGACACTCGGACCAGCTTCGAGCTCGCGGATGAGCGCCGCTTCGCCAACGGCGTCGTCCTCCTCCGCTACCGCCCACTGAAGCCCTGACAGCCAGTTTCGGGCTCGCGGGAAAGATTCGAGGGGTTGGCGATGATTTAGGGGGTATCGGGCGGTCCGCGACAGAAGACCGGGAGCGGTTCTCGAGCTTGTTTGAGGCGCACTATGCGCTGGTGCACGCGTTTGCGGAGCGGCGGGTCGGGCGGGACCTAGCGGATGAGGTCACGGCAGAGACGTTTCTGGTGGCGTGGCGGCGGCTGGAGGCGGTGCCGGCCGAGCCGCTGCCGTGGCTCTACGGGGTAGCCCGCAACGTGGTTCTGCGCCAGCGCAGTGCGTCGGCACGGCAAGCGAAAACGCACGAGCTGATCGCGAGAGAACGTCCCGGTCCCGTGGCCGAGGACGACCGGGAGCATGCTGGGTTGTGGCGGGCCTGGGAGCAGCTCAGCGACACCGACCGTGAGGTCCTGTCTCTCGCGGCGTGGGAGGAGCTACCGGTTCGCGATGCGGCGAGGGTGCTCGCGACTTCCATCCAGCTACCCCGTCCAGAAGAACCTGCTCGAGGTCTTCCCAAACGGCGTCTGGCAGGTCAAGCTGCCGGCGGGCACGGGCGATCGCGGGACGCACGTCGTCCTGGTCGTTGCCGTCGGCGCGCCCGGCGAGGGCCAGATCAGGAGCGAAATCACCCTGAACTGATAGCGAGCGTGGGCGAGCGGGCTGGGCCCGGAGCCGCGCAAAATCGACACCCCTGGTTTACGAACGGGTCACCTGCGCCCGCGAGGGCAGCCCTTAGGTTCCCGGGCGCCGATGTCGAGCGCAAAAAGGGGATAGCCGATGCTCAGCCGGTCCAGTAGCGGGAATCGCAGTGAACGGACGGGTACGCAGGTGACACGACGACGCCGAGAGGTCTCGAGGAAGGGTCTCGGTGTCCTGGGCCGGGCCGGCGGCCGACGCCGCACCATCGCCGCCGGCGCGACGGCGATGGTCCTCGCCGGCGCAGGAGTGACTTACGCCGCCGCGGGGTTGGTCAGCACCAGGTCGGTACCGAGTGATCGAACCCACCAGCTCGCCGTCCGACGCCTCCAGAGGCGTCGCCCCGTAGCTGAGCCAGCGCGGCGAGGTTCTGAGCGCGACATTCGGCCATGGCTCGGGTTTGGGGTTGCTGGCCGCGGGAGGACCGGGGGAGAATTGCCCGATGACGCAGACCAACCCTGAGCCGGCGTTGAATCCGTCCCGGGGGGAGGAGCCCGGACGGATCCCTTACCGCGTCAATATCGGGGTCACTGGTCATCGCGACCTCGCCAACGAGGCGGCCCTTGCCTCGCGAGTGGGCGCGCACCTGGAGCGGGTCTGCGAGTGGTTTTTGGGCACCCGTGTGACGTCGACCCCGATCACCATCTTGAGCGCTCTCGCTGAGGGCGCAGACCGCCTGGTGGCTCGTGTAGCCCCAGTGGCATTGTCCGGAGCAACTGTCGAGCTGCAGCCGGTTCTTCCTCTTGTCGCTCGCGACTACCTCCAGGACTTCGCAGACCAAACCTCGCGACGTGACTTTGAGGAGTTGCTGGGCGCCTCGCTCACCCCGATCGAGCTGGCCGACGCCTGGACGCAAACCAAGGCGGAGCGCCTCGCGGCCTACGAGCGGGCGGGGCGCTACATCGTCGACCACAGCGACGTGCTGATCGCGGTCTACGATGGCCGAGCTTCGGGCGGTCGGGGCGGGACAAAGGAGGTCATGGACTACGCGCATGACCGGGGTGTTCCGGTGGTGGTCGTCCCCGCCGATCAGCCTGAGACAGGGACGGATCGGTCTCTCCCCGGCATCCCAGAGCCCTTCGCTGCCCCCGCCCCGATGCGCGAAGGGTTTCGTCGCGTCGACGAGTACAACCGTTTGTCGCTGCGCGTAGGACGGCCAGCCAAGGCGCTCGAAGCTTCTTACGCCAGACTGGATTTCGTCCTGCACGACGTTTCGCTTCGGGGCCGGTGCCAACCGGTCCTGGACCGGGCCGTGCCACACCTGGTCCGGGCCGACGCCCTGGCCATGAAGTACCAGTTCTGGTATCGAGCCCTGGGACGATCGATCTATGTCCTGGCCGCATTCGCCGTGGCCGCGGTCGCTGCTCAGACGGTATTTGCGCCCAAGGCCACCGGATGGCTGGGCTTCGAGATCGGACTGCTGCTGCTGCTGATCGCCGCTCTGTGGATCGGCCGGCGGAGCAAGGTGCACGAGCGATGGATGGGCTACCGGTCTCTGGCCGAGGCGTTTCGCTCGGCGCTGTTTCTTTCGATCAGCAACGCGGCTGAAGTGAGCGAGCACCAGGAGAGAGCTCGCGCCCACACCCCGTGGTTTCAGCGAGCCTTCTCTGAAGCTTGGGCGCACTGGCCCGACGTATCCCTCGAGGAGAGCGACGCCAGCGATCTTTACGAGTTCCTGGCCAGCGCCTGGATCAAAGATCAGATCGCCTTCCACGAGGCTACGGTGCGGCGGTCGGAGGCCCGGCGGCGGCTCTACACCTGGATCGTGTCGGCGCTGGCTGGAGTCACGATCGTAGTGGCGGCGCTGCATATCGTGCACGTCCCATCCGGGGCTGGCTGGACGCACGTGTTTGAGCTTCTGGCCATCATGCTGCCCGGCTTTGGCGCCGCGGTGACCGGGCTGCGCGAGCAGGGTCATCATCGGTTGCACGAGGAGCGCTCCAAACGGGCAGCCGAGCGGCTGGGCCAGCTGCTGGGTCAGGGTGAGGCCGATCCTGACCTCGCTGACGTCCGCAAGCTCGCCCTGGCCGCCCACCACGTGATCGAGGACGAGAAGCTCAACTGGTCAAGCGTCTTGGAGTTCCAGGAGCTCGAGCTGGTGCTGTGAGTCGCCTACCCGCCCGAGGCGGCGTTCAGAGCGGCGCGCTCCCCGTTGGTCAGCCGCCCGGAGAGTCGGCTCTTCGCCACCTTTCGCAGATCGGACATCGAAGTCGTGGCCAACTCCGTGCTCCAGACTTCCACGCCGCCGGCGCTCCGGTTCCCAAACGCCGCGACCACGCTCTTCCCGTCGGGGCTGAAGGCTGCGTGGTTGATCGCGCCGTCATAGGCGGATTTCAGGTCAACCAGATGGACCCCGGTGCGCGCGTCGAAGATGGGGATGCTGCCGTCACCACAGGCCACGACGATCTGGTTCCCATTTGGACTGAATGATGCCGAGCTCGGGGTCGGGCAGGCGCTGATGCGAAGCGGCCGTTGCTTCGGATGGCTTTGCGAGCGGACCGTGACCGTGCCGTCGGCAGCCGCGGTGACGAGCTCGGTGCCAGTGAGGTTGAATTCGAGATCCGTGATCGAAGCTCCGCCGGCCGTCCCGATCGTGCCCAGCGGGTGCCCGGTCAGGCCACTCCAGATCTCGACCTGACCATCGGCATCGCCGGTGTAAACCTCTTGCCCCGCCGGCGGCCTGAACGCGGCCGCGGTGACCGTGAAGCCGTTGGCCGGAGAGAGGGGCGGAAACAGCCGCTTAGCGGTGACGTCGCTCCAAACCTCGGCCGAGCCGACAGAGGTCACCAAGACCAGACGCGAGCCGGCTGGATCCGGACTGAACGCGGCGTACTGAGCGCCCCCCGCCACGTTGATCGGCGCTGGAAGCTTGACCGGCTTGTAACCCGAATTGCTGGGCTCCCACAGGCGCACCGACCCATCGGCATCGGCGGTGACGACTCGCGTCCCGGCCCGATTGAATTGCGCGGCGGTCACGGTCAGCCCCCGCCCGACCTCGAATCGGCGATGATCCGGTGTGGCCGGGTCACCGTTCCCGTTAAACACCCACGCCGGGTTGCTCTGGTCGACCACGAGCAGTTTGTTGGTGGCGCCGAACTGGGCGGTCAGCGCCTCGCGGGCCATGCCCCCCGGTCCGTATGAGCTCACCAACGCATACCTGAGCTCCCGGGGTTGCGCGTACCAAACGCGGATCGAGCCATCGTCGCTGGCGGTCACCACCTCCCGTCCGCTGGCCCCGAACTGGGCTGAGTTGACGGCGTTGGTGTCGCCGGACAGCATCGTCATCGGGAAGTCGGTCTGCGTATCCCAGACCCGCGTCGTTCCGCTGGTGTAGGCGACGACCACCCGGTTCCCGCTGGGGTCGAACTGGGCCGAGACGGCGCCCGCCTCTCCGACAGAAAGGGTGGCCGGCGGTGCCGAGCCGTGAGAGAGGTCGTATATCCGTACGACGCCATCGCTGTCGGCGGTGACTATCCGCGTGCCCTGCGCGTTGAACTGGGCGTCGTTGTTACCCAGCCCCACCGACTGCGAGGCCGGACGCTTTGGGTTCTGCAGGTTCCAGAGAGTGGTTCCGTTCTCGGATGCCACGACGAATTTCAACGGCTGGACCGGGTCGACGGCAACGCTCTGGATGCCCTGCCCCTTGGCGATGAGCAGGAAGCAGCAGCGGGGATCCCGGTGCGGAAACCAGAGTTGGGCGAGCTGACTGGTGGTGATCGCCACCGCTCCCACCGGCCCGTCAAAAGCGACGGAGAAGACCCCCGGGCCGACGTTCGTCGAGCTTCGCTCCTGGCCCGTATGAGCGTCGTACACGGCAACGCCGCCGAGTCCGTAGCCCACCGCGACTCTCCTGCCGTTCGTGCTGAAGGCCACGCTGAGTGCGGCTCCGTTCTTGGCAAACCCGCCCGCGGGCCAGAGCCGGAGAAGGCGGCGTTCGGTCTTCACGTTCCAAAGCCAGGTCACACCGTCCTTGCCCGCGCTGGCCACCTCATTGCTGTTGGCCGGATCGAACGCGGCAAAGTTGACTGCCGGGCCGTTCTGCAGCGTGTTTAGTCCCTGGACCTGGGGCAGCGCCGCTGTGAGCGCGGCCCGTCCCTGTTGGGTGTTGTGGATCCCGAGCGATCTCAGGGCGAGTACCGCACTCAGCTGTGGGTCGCGGCCGGCGTTCAAGTCTGCCGCCAGCGCCAGCTTCGAGGCATGCAGCTTGTGGCTGCCCGAGATGGCACTGCGGTATTCGAAAAACGCCAGGACGAGCCCTGCCGCCGCAAGCAGCAGTAATCCAAGCGCAATGCCCGCCAGGCCCCGGAACCGCTTGGCTCGCTCCCGTTCCTGGCGCGCGCGTTCATCAGCCTGCTCCTTCTCCCTGGCCAGACGCTCCTCGCCACTGGCGCTGATGACGCGATTGATGGCCGGCGCCAAGACGTCGTGGAAGATCTCGTAGCGCCGGAACCGCATCGGATCTTTGCCCGGAGGGGCGGCCACGGGTCTGAGGATCCGCTCGTGGTCGAGCTTGTCCAGGACATGCCGAACCTCAGCCTCGCTTTTGCCCGTACGATCAGCCAGGTCCGGCACCGACTCGGCGATCTTGCCGCCCGAGCCCGTGACCAGATACCGGAACACCTCCACCGCGACCGCTCGCTCGTTTCCGTCGAGAGCGTCCAGGGCGTCGCCGAGATGGGTGTCGACAATCGTCTCGACGCCTTTGAGCTCATCCAGGGTTGACTTGCGCAGGGCCCGCTGGCTCGCGTGTGGCGCTTGCTTCCACGCCGACTCCTCCTGTTTCCACACGCGCTCCATCACGAGCTGCAAGAGCGGCGTTTCGACGTGACCATTGCCGTTGCCGCTGGTTGGCTCGGACCCGGCAACCGTGTGCGGGTCGGAGTCATCGTTGTGGACGCCCACCTGGTCGAGTACGGCGCCCACCAGCGCGGCTTCGATCTCCACGGGCTCTATGCCTGGTTGATCGTTGTACACCCGGATTGGCTTGCGAATCGCCGACTCCGCGCCCTGTCGATCCAGATAGTCGATGGCGAGATAGTTGCCGTAGACATTGGCTATCCGACCCTTGAACAGGTCGCCCAATCCCGCGTAGGCATCCTCGCGGATCGAGATCAGGAAATTGGCCGGCAGGTCAGGCGCATTGATGCACCGAGAGATTTCTGCCGCCAACCTCTCCGGGGTGGGCTCCGCGGCGCTGTAATTGAAGTACTCCTCGAACTGATCAAGGATGATGAAGAGCCGGGCGCTGACGGCATCCGCTGCCCGCTGGATGGCTTGATCGAGGTGCTGCGTGGACAGGGTCGGCTTCGGCCGTCCGTTCAGGAATGGTTCGATGGCCTTCCCAATCGCCGAGATCAGGGGCGGGATCGGGTCGTCCTTCCACGAGCTGAATACGACCGGTACGTAGCGTGGACTGCCACGGCGCGCGCTGTTCTCGTGAGCCAGCTCCTGCAGGCGAGCCACCACGCCGGCCCGCAGTAACGAGCTCTTGCCCACTCCGCTGTTGGCGTGCAGCAGCGTCAGCCGCGACGCCCGCAGGTTGGTGATGATCTTGTCGCGGTCGGCCTCGCGACCAAGAACCAGGCGCCCCACTCTTCCTCGTAGTAATCCAGCCCGAAGTAAGGGCAGTCACGAGGCAGAGCGGTCGCCTCGCCTTCGCTCATACCTGCAGCTTGGAGCGATTGTCGACCAGAAAGTGATCTAGCTGATCGACGTAATCGGTGAGCCGGGATTCGTAAAGGTCAACTCTCGCGTCCAGCCACAGCTGGCGCTCCAGCACATCGGGCTCGCGCTCAACCGCCCAAGACAGTCCGCTACCGATGCGCTCGCCGGCCCAGATTCGCTTGAGGAACACGCGCAAGCGCCAGTCGGAGATCTTGTAACCGAGAAACAGGCAACTTGCCTCACGCAGCTTGGCCAGTATCTGACCGGGAACCAGATCCTCCGGGGGTTCGACTGCTGAGGTAGTCGATGTAGTGGTCCTCGGTGATGACGAAGTTGTCTTTCCAGCGATAGCCCGCCTCGCTGTCATCGACCGCGCCGTTGATCCGCACCACGACCGTGCGCAGAAGCTGGCCCCCAGCGGTGATCGGGAAGCCCTGGTAATCGTTGGGCTCGCTGATGGACTGGGGGGCGCCCTGCCAGGGGAGGTGCAGGAAACCGCCGGGCTGGTCGGTCTTGGGGCGCATGAACACCGCGACATCGAAGGGCTCGTGCGCGCTTCTCAGGGCCCGCTCGAGGCCGGCGTCGTACTTGGGCGTGACGATCATCTGGTAGCGCTTCTCCAGACCCAGCTCTTCGAGACGCTGGGGAAACTTGGCCAGGTACTGCTGAACCGGCCCGGGGGTCGGTGCGCTCAACACGCTTCTGACCCACTTGTAAACGTTCGGCTCACCGCGCAACGAACGTGCGCACTGCGCCACCTCGGCCAGCAGCCAGGCCGCCGGCGCTCAGCTTGACCTTGTCAGCTAGATAACGGGCGAGCTCCGCGTCGTCAGGCACCGAGCCCGAGGCGCTGGGCCAGCTTCCGTCGTGGTCATCGGTGTTCACGTCGGCCCCGAGGAAGACGACGAGATTCTCCGCCTCCTCGGCCACGCTCTGAAAATGGTCATCGTCCGGAGGGGGTGCGATCTGTCGGCGGGGTTCTGTGCCGGCGACCACGGCCCCGGTTCCCGGCCCTCGACTGGTGGCTCCCCCGGTCTCCTCGGCCCCTCCCGCGGCCCGCTCGAGGCCGGGTGCCGTCACTCCACCTGCCTCCTCGACGCCGCCGGTGTTCCCGTCAGCCTCCTGCGCCCCCCCATCGTCGGCGTCGGCCAGGACTGCTGGAGGCGGAGTCCCCAGTTCGTGGATCAGGACATCCAGATCCGAGAGCAGATCAGTGAACCTCAGGCGTTCGCTCTGACATCCGCTCAGCGGCTGCAGTGCCGGCGGCAACAGGTCGCGATCCGGGGGTTCGGCCTCACCCAGCAACACGGGGACCACCTTGACGTTCGAACCGCTCCGGAAGGCGAGATCAATCTCCTCAGCCACGTAATCGGCGCCGCCTTCCTGCATGCGTCGCACGAGACTGGGCATCCATTTGGCGCCCATCAGGCAGAGAAAGACGCCAGCTCCGGCGACGTGTGACTTGATCTCCTCGAACCACTCCATCCCGGGCTTCAGCGTTCCGTTGTCGAAGAACACGTTGTCGCGACCGAAACGCTGGGAGAGCTTGTCGTAGATCGCCCAGACGGTTCCCTCAAGGTCCTCGTGGCGATAGTTGATGAACACCTTCAACGGCACGGTGACGGTCTCGCCCGGAGGTGAGCTTTCGATCCCAGCCGCGTGAGTTGCCCTCGAGTCCACGTGGTGCTACGCCCCACAACCATTCTTGTCCGGTCACCAGGAGATTGCAAGTCGCGACCTGAGCTTTAGTGAGCCTTTGTGAACTACAAGAGCGTCAAGTAACCAACCGGAGCTCGAAGTGGCTAAGTAACCTCGGGCGTGCCGAACAGAGTGTCGAACGAGCTCATCGCGTCTGGCACCGGCAGTCGTTACTCGCTCTCGGTTTCACCACCACCGGAACCTCGTAGCTGTCCCGCCGCCCAGTGCTGCTGTTCCTGTCCTTCGATCAGGTCGACGCGCTCCGCGAACCGGCTCAACGCGGCCGGGGAACCGGGAGCCAGTGCCGCGTATTCCCCCGCGCCGCCGGCGAACAACTGGCGCTCGCGAAGCAGTTGTTGACAGGCCGCGCGCCACGCCACGTAGTGATCTCCGTAGTGATGCATGGAGTCAAAGCCCTGACAGACGGCGATCAGACCACCGAGGATGCCGGCAGCGAGACGCCAGCCGACAGCCGCCGGAAGGATCTGGGTAACCGGAATGGCAGAGGCGAAAATGATCTGCGCCCGACGAAACCTGAAATGCCAGGCCATGGCCCGTTTGGCGCTCTGGTCATACCAGCGAATCTGACCATCTACCTGGTTGAGAACCGGGTCGTCTGACTTGACCCCAGCGATCGAGGGGAGACGAAGGGGAGCTTGATTTGGGCGCCCCCACCTTCGTATCGAACGCCAACTCGTGGCCACTGGGCAATTCTAGGTCGGCGTCAGGCGGAGCCGGAGGGCGATCGCCGGGCCGGCCGGACGCCGATTGGCTCGAGCAGCCTGCACACGAGAAACTGAACCGGAGTGCGCCGTTTGACAACATGTCGGTTAGCGACCTATAGTGGCGGTGTGGAACTACGGCCCCCGAGCTATTTCACCCTCGCCGCGCTGATCGACGGGCCGCTACACGGCTACGCGATCATGCGCCGAGCATCGGAACTGTCCGATGGCGCGGTGCGGGTCTCGACCGGCACGCTCTACTCGATCCTCGATCGCGCACTCGGTGAAGGGCTGATCGAGGTCGGACGCGCGTACGTGGTCTCCGGCCGCGAGCGGCGCGACTACTCGCTAACCCCAGCAGGCCGGGTTCTCCTTCAGCAGGAATCAGACCGCCTCGCCCGCGCGGCACGCGTGGTGGGGACCCGGCTTCGAGCGACAGGGGCACTTGCGACATGACCCGAAAGTGGATCGCACAGACCGCCGTCCGCATATACCCAGCCGAGATCCGAGCGGCCAAGGGTGATGAGCTCGTCGGCACGCTGCTGGATGCCGGCGACGCTTCGTTGGCCGCGTTTCTGGCCGAACTCGTTTCGCTGATCATCGCCGCCCTGGTAGCGAGGTCGCGGGACGCGCTCTCCCAACCGTTCGGCCAGATCGTGTCCGACACGGTCCGGTGGGGCGCGGTGATCACGGTCGCCAGCTCGATGGCGGCCGTCGTCGTCGACTATGTCCACTGGGGTGGCGGAATCGGGTGGGCGACGGTAACCAGCTGGCAGCAGTGCCTCGCGCCGACCCTGATCCTGGCGATGTTCATCGTCGGTCAGGACAGAGCGGCCGGCGTTACCGGCCTCACCTGGTGCCTCGACCTGGTCATACGACAGCCTCAGTTCCCGCTGAGCGCGTGGATTTCATGGATGGTCTTACCGATCCTCGGGTTTGGCTTGATGACGGTCAGGCCCCGCCGCCAGTCCGACCCTGCACGCGGGCTACTCCTCATCCCCATCCTCGCGTGGGCATGCTTCAGATGGACAGAGCTCGGTGCGCACTCAGGCGCCGGCTACCTCGTGCCGGTGCTGGCCGCGGCGATATTCCTCCCGACCAAACCGTCCCTCACACTGGGGACAGCCCTGGCCTGGTCGCTACTCGCGGCCTCATACATAACGATCCCCTACACGCACTTCATGGTCCTGTCGATCGCCATGATCAGCTGCACCCCGATTGCCGTGGCCCTCGCCGTCCTCACCCGGCGCGCCCTCACGAAGCGCTGAGCACCGCGGCTCTGATCATGTCCATTCCTGAACAGTCCGGAGGCGGTGTGGCCCGTCATGGGCCGTTCTGGGATGTCGTCAACGGACGCCGGGACCCTCCGTCAGCGGCCGTCGTGCTCGGTTGGGAGTTGGTGGCCATCGATCCTGAAAAAGGAACGATCGAGGTGTCATTCGCTGCCACCGATCAATTCCTCAACCCCGCGGGCCAGGTCCAGGGCGGCTTTCTCGCCGCAATGCTCGATGACACCCTCGGCCCAGCCCTCGTCGCCACGCTTGGCGACGGTGAGTGGGCGCCCACCATCGAGCTTCACGTGCAATTCCTGCGACCCGCGGCTCCGGGCGAGCTCCGAGGTGTCGGTCGGGTGGTACGCCGGGGTCGGGAGGTGGCATTCCTGGCCGGCGAGCTGCGGACCGCAGGCGGAGAAATCGTGGCTACGGCCACGGCATCGGCACTCATTCGCAGACGCACCGAGTAAACACGCGTCACTGAGCAAATCGGTTTCGGCCGGCGCAAGCCCCCAGCCGCTTGACTATTACTACCGGCGATGTATCGTCGGACGTACTAATGGCCGACGATCTGTCGCAGCGTGGGGTGCTTGTGCTCACCAGCCTGGCGGACGGGCCCAAGCACGGCTACGCCCTGATCAAGGACATCGAGCAGTTCGCGGGCGTGACCCTGGGCCCGGGCACCTTGTATGGCGCCCTGGCCCGACTCGAACAGGCCGGTCTAGTCAAGGCGCTGCCAGTGCAGAAACGCCGGCATCCCTACCGGATCACCGCGACCGGAGCGGCTGCGCTCACCGACCAGCTCCGACGCGACGAGCAGATCACGCGCGTGGGTCTCGCGCGGATCGGGGTCCAGTCCGCATGAGCTCTCGTTTGATGCGCACGCTGCTCAAGCTCTATCCACGCCGGATCCGGGATCGATACGGCGATGAGCTTCTCGACCTTGAAGACGAGCTCAGGGCGCAAGGTGAGGTCTCGCGCGCGCGGCTGATCCGGGACATGCTCGCCGGTGCGCTCCTGATCCGGCCTACGCGCCAGCGCGCGCGGCTGGTCACCGGCGCGGTCCTCGTCATCGCTGGCCTGGCAATGGGCGGCGCAGTTATCAGCCGGGGCGGCGCCAACCTGCCCGCGCGGGCATCCCATCCCCACGCTCGGCTCGCCCAAACCGTTATCGCCACCCCCTATGGCTCGTGCTTCGTCGCCGCCGGCTCGTCGTGCTCCCTGGCGCCCTGCACGGAGTTCACCGGTCAAACCTCGGCCGGGCACACTGTTGCCCACAGCGGCGTGCCGGCCACCCAGCGGCAGGCGCGCCGGACAAGAACGCGTTGCGTTGCCTACCCCCACGGTCGGGCCCGGTACCCCGTCTATGTGGCGCGTCAGTGAGCAGAGACCCTTACCGGAGACGTTCACGCACCGCGGTGGCTGCTGTCTCGAGGTGATCATCGCCCCAGAAGCTCTCACCGCCAACAACGACGGTGGGGACGCCCACCACACCAGCCGCGATCGCTGCCGTGGTCGCCTCGGTGAGCTGGGACTTGATGCGCTCGGCAGCCACTCCGATGGTGAGCATATCCGCGTCGAGACCGACTTCCTTGGCAACGGCTACAACATCATCAAGCTGCGTCAGCCCGACGCCGTGCACAAAGTTGCGCGCAAATGCCGCCCGGCTGAACTCCCGGAGCAGACCGTGTTTCTCGGCGACGATCGCGGCCCGGAGCGAAGTCAGGCCGTAGCTCTCAACCGGCCAGCCGGGCGGCCACCGCATGGCGGGCAACCCGTACGCCTCCGCGCGCCGCTGGCACTCAGCCATCCCCCGACGCCGTTGGCGTTCGTCAAATGACCAGGGACTGCGGTTATGCGCGCGGAGCAAGAAAGCAAAGGCAATCGGCTGCCAACGAGGTTTGACCGGCAGAACCGCATCGACGCGCGTGGCGGCGAGATACGCGTAGGGGGAATTGAAGTCGTAGAGAAAGACCGGCTGGTCAAACACACTCATCCAGGCGAGAAGCCTATGTCCCAGACGGGCGCTAGAGCGGCGAGGCGCCTACGGGTGGTGAGCCGCCCCCGGCGCGGCGGGCCAGATAGACCGCCGAGACGATCGGGCCGAGGACAAAGAACACGACCACGGCGATCTGCAACACGGTTGTCGCTACGCCGGGTCCGGAGCTGCCGGTGCAATGAATCATCGATCTTCCGATCGCCGCGCCGGTGGAGGGATTGACCGGTGCCGCAAACCCAGTGCAGGCGTTGGTTTCACTCGTGCCCACGAGCACCAACACGAACAGAGCGGTCGCGAGACCACCAGGCACCACCAGCGTTCCGATGAGCTTGTCGCGCGTGGTCCACAGCCGTGAGCTCCAGAGCAGGATGAGCCCGACCAGCCAGCCAATACCGAAGGCGAAGCCCCCGAGGGGGAGCAGGATCACCGCGGCCCACTCACGCCAGCTGCGCCGGTCGGTTGGGTCCTGGGCGGCGGGCTCCTCGGCTTCGACGATGTCGCCTGGCGGCCCGAGTCGTTCGAGCGCCTCGAGCGCCTCGTGGTCAGAGGCGTCGGCCGGGATCGCCTCAGAAAGGTGTCCCTCGATCTCGGTCAACAGCTCACGGAGGCGGTCTGGCGGCAGTGGACGCCCGGCCTCCCGCAGCCGCCGCAGGTAGTCCTCGGCCAGCGGATGCATGGCCCGCGCGGTCATGCCGTGGCGCCTAACTCGATGAGCTCGTTGACGGAGTCACGAAATCGGGCCCATTGGCCGGCGAATGCCTGCAGTGCCGTGTCGCCGTCCGGCGTGATCCGGTAGTAGCGCCGCGGCGGCCCCGAGGCAGACTCCCGCCAGGTGCTCTGAACCATGCCCTCGCGGCGCAGACGCCCGAGCAACGGGTACAGCGTGCCCTCGCTGGTGACCAGCCCCTCGGCATTCCCGAGCGCGCGGACGAGATCGAAGCTGTAGCGCTCGCCCTCACGTAACAGCGCGAGCACGCAGAACTCCAACACCCCTCGTCTCAGTTGCGAGATCGTCGTATCGCCGCGCGGTGCCATGCGGTGCAAGCTAGCTGGTCGCGCCAGCCTCGTCAAGCGAACGGGTCCCGCTCGACGCCCGCGAGCAACGCCTGACAACACATTGGTGCCTAACCGGGGAGTCTGGAGAGAGCAACCGTTGGAATTGGTTGTAGTCGTCGTGTAGCGTGCATCCGGCGGCGCCGGGCGACCGAGTTGGCCGGGCGTGCCTGCGGGCACGCCGGCTTCTCCGGGGCATCCCCGGGGATGTGCCATTAGGTGGTCCAGTGCATCGCGAGCCCTAGAGTGCATCCTCAGGGAGGCACCTCCGGGCACGCACGACGAGAGCAGTCGGGGCTCGGCGCCGCGATCATTCCCGGCATGCACGAAACCGCTCCGCATCGGACGGCGCTGGCCGAGACCCTGGCCGACGCGTTTCTTGACGGGAGGTGGCGCGCGGAGGATCTCGCCGAGCGGGGATCGGGCTGTCTGGAGCTTGGCCCGACTGGATGGCCAAGCTGTCCTTCGCGGTCGTCGGTGGTCATCGCATCGCGCCGGTCGACGACCGTGATGGCTTGGTCCGGTTCATCCGGGCCTTCCTGGACGCGCACGCCGCCGGGACGCCGGGCCTGGGAGCGGCGCCGACCCTCACTCGTCTCCAACCCCGAGAAGCGGTGCCGCTGCACGACTGGCCGATCGCGCCGATCGCGTCTGTCGCGGCGCTGGCTGAGCGGCTGGAGTTGAGCAGCGGCCAGCTGGCGTGGCTCGCTGACGTTCGCGGCTTGGAGCGATCCGTCGCGCACGAGAAGCTGCGCAACTACCGTTACCGCTGGACTCCTCGGCGCAGCGGGCGGCCGCGTCTAATCGAGGCGCCCAAAGCGCGATTGAAGGAGATCCAGCGCTGGGTATTGCACGAAATCCTCAATCGCGTGCCGGCCCACGACGCTGCGCACGGCTTCACCGCGGGGCGCTCGGTCCTGACGCACGTGGCCATGCACACCGGCCAGGCCGTCGTGTTGCGGATCGATCTGCGCGACTTCTTTGCATCGGTGTCGGCAGGGCGCGTTTACGGGATCTTCCGCACTCTTGGATACGACCGCAGCGTCGCCCACGCGCTCACCGGCCTGTGCAGCAACGCCATCCCGACATTCGTCTGGAACGCCACCGACCATCCACTGCAACCACACGCGATCCAGGCCCACTTCTGGCTGGGTCGGCAGCTTTCCACGCCCCATTTGCCCCAGGGAGCCCCGACATCGCCCGCCCTGGCCAACCTCGCCGCGTTCGGGCTCGATCGCCGGCTGACTGGTCTGGGCCGCGCATTTGCCCTGACCTACTCCCGCTACGCCGACGACCTCGTCTTCTCCGGGTCGCGGCTGACGGACCGCGCCAATCGAACTCTGCTCGAGACCATGAGGTGCATCGTTGGAGAGGAGGGCTTCCGTGTCAATCACGAGAAGACAAGCCTGCGGACTGCCGCGCAACGCCAGCTGGTCACCGGCGTCGTCGTCAACGCGCACGCCAACGTCCCTCGGCCCGACTACGATCGCCTCAAAGCCATCCTGCACCGCATGGCTGTCGATGGCCCCGGCGTCTACGACCCTGGCCGGTCAGTCGATCTGCACGCCCAGCTGCGCGGCCAGGTGGCCTGGGTCGACGCGCTGAACCCGCGCCGGGGCGAGAAGCTCCGCCGGCTCCTGGACACCATCGATTGGGAACCCACCGATCCACAGTCCCGCTCCCATCGCTGAGCTCGCCCTGCGCGCGTTCAGAACAGCTGGCTACTCGAGCACTGCTGAGGGACCCCCGGTGGGTGCAGCTAGCGGGCGGCGCCACCCCGAGAGGGCCATTCCTACGGCAGGAATGAGAGCGATGAGGATGAGCACGAGCGCCCATACGAAGGTGGAGGCGAAGGCGTTGGCCAGTGGGCCGACGATGGCGGCGTGCGCCGCTGCCGGCAAGTGCTGGAGGGTGGCGAGCCCTCCGGAGTGCGAGCGCGGGGCGCGGCTGCCCAGGCTCGCGGTGAGGTTGGACGTGATCGCTGAGGCCAGAATCACCGACAGCACCGCGGTGCCGATTGAGGCCCCGGCCTGGCGGATCATGTTCATGGCGGTGCTGGTCCGGGCGATGGCGGCCGGAGGGACCGACTGCATGGCCGCCGTCATGTTCGGCATCATCGACAGTCCCATCCCGAGGCCCTGCACAAAGTTGCCCGCGCAGAGCAGAACGTAGGATGTGTGGGGGCCGACGAACACGAACGGGATGAGCCCGATGGCCACCAGGGGCAGGCCGGTCGCGGGCAGCCAGGTGGGTCCGTAGCGGTCGGTGAGGCGACCCGCGAGCGGCATCATCAGCATCGCGCCGAAGCCGCCCGGCGCCATCAGCAGGCCGGCATCGAGTGCTGACTGGCCGCGCACCGCCTGGTAGTACAGCGGCACGAGCAGCATCGTGCCGAACACCGAGATGGCGAACAGGAGGAACGTGCCCGCGGCTGCGCCCGCTCGCGTGTGCGCGAAGGTCCGCAAGTCGATCAGCGGGCTCGGGGCACCCCAACTGTGGATGAACCAGGCGGCGATGAGCACCACGCCGGCCAGGGTCGGTCCCCACGAACGCGCCGAGCCGAACCCGTAGGTAGAGGACTCGGCCAGACCGAAGATGAACACCGCCAGCCCTGGGGACAGGAGCAGCATCCCGAGCCAGTCGAGGCGGTGGGCGGGCTGTGGCTGATCAGGCTCGAGCACGATCAGCGCGAGGACGAACGCCACGATCCCGATCGGCAGATTGATGAAGAAGATCCAGCGCCAGGACGCGCTGTCGACCAGCCACCCGCCGAGGATCGGGCCCAGGATCGGCGCGAGCAGCATCGGAACGCCGAGCACGCCCATGACGCGGCCCATCCGGTGAGGACCGGCCTTCTTGGTCATGATCGTCATGACCGCCGGCATGATCATCCCGCCGCCGACGCCCTGTAGGACGCGGAAGAAGATCAGCGAGCCCGCACTCCATGCCGCGCCCGAAAGCGCCGATCCGAGCGTGAACAACACCAGCGACCACATGTAGATGCGCTTGGTGCCGAATCGGTCCGCCGCCCAGCCGGTGACCGGGATCACCGCAGCAAGCGCAAGCGTGTAGCCCGTGATGACCCACTGGATCGTGGTCAGCGACGAGTGGAACGCGACCGCCAGGTGATCGATCGCCACGTTGACGACGGTCGTGTCGAGGATCGACATGATCGCCCCGAGCAGCACAACCCCGGCGACGATCAGGGTCTCGCGATCAAGCCCGTCGGGGGTGTCTGGTTGCGCGGAGTCCTCGGCCATGCCGCCATCGTACCGGACCGATGAGTCCGCTTATCTCTCGGCCCGCTATGGCTCGAACGTCTGCCCGCTCCAACTGGCATTGAACCCGTCGCGCGTGCCGACAAGGCGATGGACGACGCTGTTCAGCTCGATCGCCCGCTTAGCGTCGGTGGTGTCGATCACGGACAGGTTGCCTTCGGAGTTGCTGTAGAGCAGCCACTTCCCATGCCATTGGAGGCTGGCTCCCCGCTCGCAGACCCTGAAGGCGACCCGCTCGGTATGCACCGGGACCGCCGTCCGCGTACCCGGGCGGAGCAGAAACACCGTCTCGGTGCCATGCGCCCGCCGGATCGCTCTCGGATCATTTGATTCGCCGGCCGCGGCGGTGAAGGCGACGGCATCCCCGGGCGCGGCCACGACCAGTGAGCTCGAGATGCTCTCGGTCACTCCCCGGCTGCGCGGAAGCCGGGTCCATGCGAACTCAGACCCGTTCGAACGCAGCAGCACCACGCGGTTGTTGTCCTGAAGCTCGAGCAGCCGGCCAAGCGACTGCAGCCATGGGCCCGCCGACAGTCCCAGGCCGGCAAGTGAGGCGAGCCGCTGGATTCGAGCGCCCCGCGCGCGCATTACGGTGCCATGGGTGATGAAGTAGAGGTTGCCGTTGGCCACGACATAGTCAGACCCGAGCGGCTGTCGGGCGATGGTTTTCAGCAGCGCGCCGCTGTCGCTTCGCAGCAGCAGCTCCCGGCCCCGATAGCCGTAGGTGTAGAGCCCGCCGCGAGTCCAGCCGAGCGGCAGTTCAGCGCGCGCGACCGGCCGCTCGGCTCCTGTCAAAGGTGCGAGGTACAGCTGGTGGTCGTGCTGGAACGCCACCGTATGCGGGCCGGCGGCGACCACGCCGAGCTGCCACCGCGACGCCATCTCGCCATGTGAACGCCACAGTGGCCTCCGTCCACGACCGACGATCAGATGGCGATGCTGAATACGGAACCACGTATCGGGGCCGGAAAACCAGACCGCGCCAGCGTCGTGCGGGAACGGGCTCTGACTTTGAGGTTTGGGAATGCGCCGGGCGCGGCCGTCGCGCCCGATGACGAGGCTGACGCTGCCCGCCGCAACTGTGATCGGGGCAGGAAGGCGCAGACCTGCGCATGCGTGGCGGCTGGCGCAACCACCGCGTGCGTTGTCGCCGAGCGAAGCAGGAGCCAGGGCGGCTGTCCCGACCAGGATCACGAGAAGCAATGCTCGAGCACCGCGCATGTTCGGTATACGGCGCGCGGCTCCCGAGAGGTCCACGGCGCTGAGAGGACACCGGCCTACTTGGCCATGACGTGGATCCAGTGACTGCACTCGATCTCGCGAGCGCTCCGATGCGTGCCGGGAATGTGCACATGGACGACGTGACGAGTGCCGGCGCATTTGACCGTCGGGGTGCCCGGCAGGGGCTTGCCTTCGGAGGCGATGGGCCGGCCCGATGCGGTGAAGGCTTCGAGGTGAACGTGGTCGCCGTAGTCGTTGTGGAATGGGTGTAGGGCGATCGCGAAGTAGTGTCCGCTGACCAGCGCCGCGCTGGTCTTGCTGACCGTGTCACGCACGCGCGTCGGGTTGTGCCGGCCGGAGACGGCGCCGTAGATGACGTACCAGCGCTGGCCCTGCCGACCTGTCACCGACGACGCGATGTAATCAAAGCCGTCGATCATCAACGCGCCGGCGCCCACCTGCGCCCGGGTCGGGTAGCAGCCCGGAAAGGCGCCGGTTTCCCTGCCCGCGTGCTGCAGGCCCACCCACTGCCCGTTTGACATCCGCAGTGCTCCACAGATTCCGTGCTGCCTGGTGTTGGCCACCCAGTACTGGATCGGTCCGACACCGGCGAGGTTGAACGTTCCCAGCTTGCGGACCGATGTCGGGACCACGGTCTGTTTCCACAGCGCCGCGGGCGTTGCCCCGATCACACCGGGGTTGCGCTCGAAGAGCTGCAGGGGCGCGTCTCGGACGTTCTGCCTGGCAACTTTGAACGGGTTGATGCCGAGAAAGAGGGTGGTGGCGGCCGCCGCCACGGCGGCCGTTGCCAGCAGCGCTGCCGGAACGAGTGCGAGCCGTCGAGGCCGCCGGCCGAGTGGGAGCCACCAAGCGCGTCGCGGCCGCGAGGCTCGCTCGATCTCGCGGGCCAGCGCCGAACGGGAACGTTCAGCGATCTGCTCGGGCAGGGGATCGGCGATACCGAGGTCGCGCATCGCGAGGAGCAGGTCCATGGGCGGGGTCCTTTCAGGCATCGGCCTCTCCACGAAGGCGATGTTCAGGTGGGTTCAGTGCGTTGCGCGGTCCAAGCACAGCCGCGAGTTTCCGGCGGGCGCGGAAGATCCGCGAGCCGATCGTGCCGACGGACACGTCGAGCGCGGTTGCGGTCTCCTCGTAGGAGAGCTCGCCCCAGGCCACCAGCAGCAGCGCATCGCGATCAGCCGCCGGCATCCGGGCAAGCGCGCGTGCCAACTCCGGCGCGAGAGTGCCGTCGGCGTGTTCGATCGCCTCTTGGCGGTTCTGAGCCAGCTGTTCCAGCGCCGCCAGGCGGCGCCGTTCGACGCGACGGTGATCGGCGATCACATGGTTGGCGACGCCCAGCAGCCAGGGCAGCGCGCTGCCGTGATCAAATCGACAACGCTGACGAGTCCGAAAGGCACCAACGAAGACCTCGGCGGCGAGATCCTCGGCCGCCTCCATACCGACCCTTCGGGCCACGTACCGATGGACCGCAGTGCTGTGGCGCTCGTAGAGACCAGCGAAAAACGATGGATCTTCGAGCCAGCGTCCGGCCAGCTCGGTGTCATCGATCCGTCGGTCCATACCCTCTATGTCGCAGATCGCGCCGAAAAAATTCGCGCGGCTCCCAACCGAGGCCGCTGAGCTTGCAGCGAACCTCAGGCGAGGATGAGCAGCAGAACGCCGAGGACTCCGAGCACGGTCGCGGGCGCCATCTTGGGTGGGGGATCGCCGATGCGGATGTGGGTAGCGACCGCGCCGATCATCGTGAGGATGACGATGATGGCCCCGACGATGGCCAGGCCCTTGCTGCTGGCGCTCGCGGCTATGACGAGCAGCACGGCGGCGACGAGCTCGGTGAGACCAACGAGAACCCGGGCCGTCTGCGCCTCCACGACAGGCAGTCGATAGCGCGGGAACTCGACTTCGTGGGGCCCGACGTTGGCGACCTTGGTGCCGCCGGCGCCGAGGAAGGCCACTCCGAGGATCACCGACAGGATTGTTCCGATGGTTGACATGACAACCATCCTATTGCGTCCGGGCAAACATGCGAGGGCCGCGACGACGGTCTGCTGGCAGGGCGCGGCCGGCTGCGCTGCAGTCGTTCTGCCGGGCGCTGCGAGCCGACGGTCTAGACGCCGGAGATAGCGGACCTAAGGCGCGCGACTGCGCGGGCCACCTCGCCGGTGCCGGTGGCCTGGGCGACGGGGTCCCGCCGACGGTCGTCGAGCTTGGCGCGGAGCAGGTCCGTCACCTGCTCGGCTGGAACCGGTCGACCGAGCAAGAAGCCCTGGCATAGCGAGCAGCCCCGTGTGCTCAAGAACTGCAGCTGATCTTCGGTCTCCACGCCTTCGGCCACCACATCGCAGCCACAAGCGTCTGCCAGCTGAAGGATCGCGGTGACAATCGCGGCCGCATGTCCATCGGCCGGGATCGAGGCCAGAAACGAACGGTCGATCTTGATCACGTCGATTGGGAGTTGCAGCAGCCGCGACAGAGTGGAGTAGCCAGCTCCGAAATCGTCGAGCGCCAGTGCGAAGCCGAAAGCCCGAAGCTGCTGCAGCACGGGGCCCATACGGTCAGCCTCCAGGGTCCATGCCGATTCGGTGAGCTCGAGCACGAACTGCGCAGGGTCGAGCCCGTGGCGCACGACTTCAGCGTGGAAGTGCGCGGCGAGGCCAGGCCTGCGTAATTGACGGGGAGAGACGTTGAGGCCGAGCTGCGGATGGAGGCCCGCCTCCCGCCAGGCAACCGCCTGCGCGCACAGTGCCGAGAGCGCGAAGTCGCCCAACTCCTCGATCAGACCCGTCTGCTCAGCGACGGGCAGAAATGCTCCCGGAAGAACGAGCTCACCGTCGGGCTTCTGCCAGCGCATGAGCGCCTCAATGCCCATGATGCGCGCGTCGCTCACGCGGAAGATGGGCTGATAGTGAAGCTCCAGCTCGCCTTCGACGAGGGCGCGACGCAGGGCGGATGACTTGGACAGAGACGCGAGCGGATCGCGGACGTGAGCGGGATCGAAGACCAGCATGTCCGAGCCCTCGGACTTGGCCTGGTACATGGCCGCATCCGCGTGCCGGTGCAAGTCCTCGGCATCGACAGCGTCGCGGGGGAAGATGCTCAGGCCGGCGCTTACCTCAATGTGAAAGACAGCGTCCCCAACCTTGAACGGAGACACCATCGCTGCCGTGATGCGCTCGTAAAGGCGGGCGGCAACGTCTAGAGCAGTCTCGCTCAGCTGCCCGTCCTCAGCATGGACATCCGGGATCATGATCAGGAACTCGTCCCCGCCATAGCGAGCCAGCAGGTCCTCGGCACGGATCGCTGCGTCCAGCCGGCGGGTGACTTCGCACAACAGCCGATCACCGCCGGCGTGGCCAAGGCTGTCGTTGACCAACTTGAAGTCGTTGATGTCGAGGCAGATCAGCGCCACCGCCAGGGACTTACGGCGAGCGCGCGCGAGGGCTGCCGAGAGGAGCTCCTCCAGCAACGAACGGTTGGCCAGACCTGTGAGTTGGTCCCGAAACGCGAGCTCTCGAAGTCTTCCCTCCAGGAGCTTGCGTTCCTGCACGTCGGCTTTGAGCAGGGCCGCCATCCGCTCTGACTCACTGCGGGCGGCGCGGTGGCGTGCTCCCTCATTCTGGAGGCTCTTGAACAGCCCGGCGGCGACGACCGCGATGATGACGAAGAAAGCCAGCCGCAGCAGCCAATCGCTCGGGTTCTGGGACGTCGCGTGCGCGACATCGGCTGCCGTGAACGGACCACTGAGCACGCCGCCCAGCACCGCGGTGACAACGCTGCCAACGATGCCAAATCGGCGCGCGGCCAGCAGAATCGGCACCAGCGACCAAAGCGGCGGCACGTGGTCGGTACCTCCGGCCATGCGCGTCAGCAGCCAGCAAAAACCCAGCGCGACAGCCAGGACCAAAGCCGCGGCCATCCGGCTGCGCGACAGCCGAGCGAGGGGTCCACGGCTCGGAACGTTCGCCGCGGGGGAGGATGCGTTGAGAATGGAATGGTCCCTTGTCGTCGCCGGTCAGGGAAACCAGCGTGATCAGAACCTATCGACCGCTGGGCGGAGCGACTTGAGCAGCGCGACCAGACGCCGGTCAAACAGCTCGACCAGAGGCTGGTTAGAGCCCGGCGCGCCCCATTAGCGCCGATTCGTCTCGGTGACGGCTACAGCCTGAGCCCTCGGCTGGAAGCGTCGGTTACCGCCGTCGCCCGGTTCTCGCAGGAGGGCGTCGATGTCCGACGAGATCATCGGCTTGGCGAAGTAGAAGCCCTGGCATGAGTCAGTCCCGAGTCGGATCACCTCATCGCGCTGCCGGGCCGTCTCGATCCCTTCGCACACGGTCTCCATTTCCAGGCTGTGAGCCAGCCCAATGATCGCGGTCACAATCGCCCGACTGCTGGGCTCATCGGTGAGTGTGGCGATGAATCCCTGGTCGATCTTGAGGGTGTCGACCGGCAGGGCATTGAGATAGCCAAGCGAGGAATACCCGGTGCCGAAGTCGTCCAGAGCGAGGTTTACACCGAGGGTCTTGAGTTCAGCCAGCACGACCAGAGCGCGTTCCTCGTCGCGGACAAACACACTCTCGGTCACCTCCAAGGTCAGTGATCCAGGGTCGGCGGACGAGCTCTCAAGCACGCGCGAGACGGTCTCCGCGAACCCGGCGGACATGAACTGGTGCGCAGAGACGTTGACCGACATGCCAATCGCTGCCGTTTGTTGGTGCCAGCGGGCACGGTCCGCGCACGCCCGTTCGAGCACCCACTTCCCCAGCTCGATGATCTGACCCGACTGTTCGGCAAACGGAATGAACACCGTGGGGGGAACCGGTCCGCGAGACGGATGCGTCCACCGCAAGAGGGCTTCGACCCCGGTCAGCCGACCATTACGGGCGTCGATGATCGGCTGGTACTCAAGGTGCAGCTCTTCGCGCTCGATCGCGCCCGGCAGGCCATGGGCCAGTCCGGCCTGATGCCCGGCTAGGTGCAACTCGCGCAGGTCGACGACCTCGTGCGCCACGGTCCGGTCTCGCTTGGAGCGATACATGGCCAGATCAGCGTCGCGCAGGAGCTCCTCCGGGGCCTCGATGTCAGGACCAGTGAAGGCGATCCCGATACTGGCCGTCACCTGCACCTCCACGCGGGAGAGAAGATACGGCCGCGAGAGCTCCTCGTGGAGACGCGAGGCGATCGGCTCCGCACCAGTCCGGTCGATCAGGTCCTCGCACAGGATTACGAACTCGTCGCCGGCCAGCCGAGCCAGACTGTCCCCCGGTCTCAGCAGTCCGGTCAGACGCTGCGCCACTGCCACCAGCAACTCATCGCCGACCTGGTGACCGTAGGTGTCGTTGACCTCCTTGAAGCGATCCAGGTCAACGAAGAACAAGCCCGAGATCCGCCCGGAGCGACGGCCGGCGTGGAACGCGTGCTCGAGCAACTCGAGCATGAGCACCCGGTTGGGAAGGCCGGTCAGGGCGTCGTGAAGGGCCGCTTCACGTGACTGATCAGAGGAATCCTGAAGATCCGACCGTGCCTGAGCATTGATCAGATACGCCGCCGCGACATCGGCGAGCGTCTGGGCACCGATCAATGACCGTCCGGTTAACGCGCCCGGGGTGTCGCGGTACAGGTCGAGTGCGCCGAGCCGCAGATCCGCGTGGTGCAAGGGAAAGGTGAACACCGCCGCCAGCCCGGAGTCAAGGGCCCGGGGCGCAAACAATGGAAAGCGATTATCGATGCGCAGGTCGGGCACCGAGATCGCCTTACCGGTGGTGAACGCGGCCAGGCACGGCCCCTCGCCCATCTCGGTCTGCAACTTCTCATAGCGCAAGGCTGACGCGTCCGAGGCCGCGATATAGCGTGGCTCGAGACCCGGCGCGATCAGGGTCACCCCCGCAGCCGTGATCGGCATGACATCCACGATCCGCTTGACCAGATGATCCAAGATCCCCTGGATGGGAAAGTTCACCAGCATGGTCCGAGCGAATTCGCTCAGTACGTCTGACAGGGCCTCGCTATCCATCGCGTGGACCGATATACAGGTCCATCCTGAACGCTGAGGTGGGCTTCATCCGCGACCGTCCTTCTCGGCTGAGCATCCACGAATAGACGGTCAAGAACCAGATAGTCGCTGCGGCGCCCACCCGGTTTCAAACGACGCGAGACGTGAGATAACGAACCCCTGCCAAGAGCAGCTCGCTCGATCCCAACGAATATCCTAGCGGATTGTCACTGTCTGTAAAGAAGGAGCGGTGGTGATCCCCTGTTTGGGGGAGAGGGTTACTGTGGTTCGCTGCTCACTAGCCGACGGTTGTGAGTGCCCTCTGCCTACCAACACGGTTACTTAACCGGTGTCTGCCAACGAAAATCTTGGGGGATAGGATCGATGGCCGACGTGACCGAGCCACACGACCTCTACGGCCTTCCGCTCGAGGATTTCGTCCCTGAGCGCACCGCACTGGCCAAGACGCTACGCAAGGACGGACGCCGTGAGCAGGCGGCGGACGTTTCCTCGCTGCGCAAGCCATCGGTTGCGGCTTGGGCGGTCAATCAGCTGGTCCGCACCCGTGGCCGTGAAATCGCGGCTCTGTTCGCGGCCGGCGACGCGCTGGATCACGCGCAATCGGAACTTCTAGGCGGCCGCGGAGATGCCCGGGCCCTGCGCGAGGCGGTGCAACGCGAGCGCGATGCCGTCGGCGGGCTCGTTGAGTTGGCTCAAGGACTGCTCAGCGCAGAGGGCCATCAGCTCACATCGACCACACTTGAGCGGGTGGCCGAATCACTTCACGCGGCGGCTTTCGACCAGCACGCACGGGCCCAGGTCAACGATGGCTGCCTGGCCCGCGAGCTCCGTCACGTCGGCCTGGGTCAGAGCAGCAGCCTAAGCCAATCGGCTACCGCCGCCGGCGCCGGAGCCAGGACGCGCGCGCGGCCGAAGGCGGCTCCGAGCGCCGAGGCCAAGCGGACCGAGCGTGCGCGCGCTGAACGGCTGAAGGCCGCCCGCACGGCCGAGGCGGACGCGCGCCGAGCCGCCGAGCGCGCGGCGCGCCAACTGGGTACCGCGCAGAGCCGCCGGGACGACGCCGCGGATGCACTGCGGGAAGCCGAGGACGCGCTGGCTGCGGCCGTTGAGGAGGCCGAGCGAGCGACGCTCGAGCACGATCGCGCTGATCGGGCACTCAAGCAGCTGTGAGACTGTCAAGGTCATACACCTCAGGCGCCGCAGCTGACATTACACATGCGGCCATGTCAGCTTTCATTACCGTCAGCGTCCGCTCTTCAGCAGCGCTGCGTTGCTCTTGACGGGTCAGAGTGATGAACTCGTCAGTCACAAATCCCTCCCGTAGCGTCAGCGTAGCCGACCGAGCACGATGGCGAAGGGAAAAGACAAAGCGCTCCCGCGCGCGGCCGCGCTCGGGACGTGCCAGCGATGGATCTACGGTGTAGCGCTCCCCGGTCACGGCACGGGTCACCAGTTCAAACCCGTCGCGGGCTCCGGGTCCGCCGAATGCCGTCTCGATGATGATCGCGCGCCGCTCGACACCTCCGTCGGTCTCGAGGATCGGCAACGCGCGCTGCAACACCTTGAAGGCGTGAGCCACGCCCCCCGGCGAGCCTCCACCGTGGTAGCTGAGCATGTCCTCGAAGGAGAATGAGAGCTCGCGATCATTCTCGACCACAACGAGCCGATCGGGCGCCACACGGTGAGGCTACTGGGTCAGCGTTGGACCGAGCCGTGGGCGTGGCGAAGCGCGCGCCGAGGCCGCCTGACCCGCCCAGCCAGCGTCCCCTGCGTCCCGCCGCCGGGCCTAGGCGACGGCGGCCTGGAAGACCGAAGACAGTGCTTCCCCGGCCATCTCCAGAGCCTCCAGGTCGTGGACGTCGGGCAGCGAGACGGTCATTCCCTCGATCCCCACGTCGGCCATGGCTTGGGCTCGCTCGATGATCGTGTCGGGATCACCGGCAATGATGGCCGCGAGGCGCTCCTCGGGAATACCACGCTCGCGCAGCTGCTCGATTTTGGCCTGCGCCTGCTCGTGGGTGGACGCGATGGCAATCTGGCCCATGCCCGTCTTGGTGATCTCGCTCGAGTCGCGGCCCACCGTTTCGCAGTGGCGCTCGAGCACGCCGAGCAGATGCTTGGCTCGCTCGGGATCGCCGAACAGGTTGCAGCCGTCGGCGTATTGCGCGACCAGTCGCAGCGTCTTGCGCTCGCCGCTGCCGCCGATCAGGATCGGGATGTCGCCGCGGATCGGCTTCGGGTTGTTGAACGCGCCGTCGGCCTGGAAGTGCTTGCCGGCGAACGTCGTCCGCTCCTCGGTGAACATTGAGCGACTGATCTGCAGGGCCTCCTCGAGGCGCTCAAAGCGCTCCTTCAGCGGCGGGAACTCAAACCCGTAGGCACGGTGCTCATCCTCGAACCAGCCAGCGCCCAGCCCGTGCCAGGCCCGGCCACCCGAGATCACGTCGACCGTCGTGGTGACCTTGGCCGCCAGGGCGGGGTTGCGATAGGTAACGCTGCCCACCAGGAGCCCGAGCGTGACCTTCGAGGTCCGGGCGGCCAGCCCGGCGAGCATCGTCGAACCCTCGAACATCCAATTCTCGGGTCGCCCGACCGGAGGGATCTGGTGGAGGTGATCCATGACCGAGATCGAGCTGAATCCGGATCGTTCGGCCGTGGTGGCGATTTCGACCAGCTTGTCGAAGACCGCGTCGGCTTCCACGCCGGGATAGTTGAAGTTGGGCAGATGGAGATCGAGAGAGATGGGGAGGCGCATGCCCCAAACGCTACAGGGCGGCAATCGGATGGAAAACGTCGGGCCGCCGATATAGCGTCAGCATTCTGGCAATCACAACCGGGGGGGGACCCATGGCCATGCCGACCAAAGAAGACGCCGGGCTGATGCTTCAGATCGCCCAGTGGGGCACTTCGCTTGGGCTCGAAAGGCACATGCCCACGATCTTCGCCGACGATTTCGATCCTCAGGACGCCGACGCCATGGAGAGCGAAGCGGTACGCACGATCCTGGTCCTCGGCGAGTCGATCGGGACGCTGACCAAACATGACCTGCTGAGTAAGGAGCTGGTCCATGACTGGCTGTGGATCGAGGGGCTGTGGTCTCGCGTCGGGCCCGCCGCACTGAGAGCACGCGAGAAGTTCGGCGAGCCGCGTCTGTACGAGAACTTCGAGGGCTTGGCCGAGAGCGCCTAAGTCCGGAAGCGGCGGCCCGCGCTCTTCAGCCGAGCACCACCGGCTCGCGGGGCAGCCTCTCAGGGCGGAACTCGTCCAGTAACTCGGCAGCCGCTGCCACCCGGTGCCGGCCCGCGGCCAGACCAAGGGAGTGGGCCAGAAGCGCGAGGGTGGCCGACACCGTCTCGGCGCGCTGGGCCAGCGTCACCGCGCCGTGCCGCTTGGCCAGGCGCGCACCGTCGGCTCCGAGCACAAGGGGGGCATGGGCATAGCGCGGCACCGCAAGCCCGAGCAGGCGGGCGAGAAGAACTTGGCGTGGGGTCGAGTCAGCCAGGTCAGCGCCTCGCACCACCTCGCCGATCCCCTGCGTCGCGTCGTCGATCACCACGGCCAGCTGGTAGGCCGGAACGCCGTCAGCGCGACGGACGACAAAGTCGTCTACCACTCCGCTGCACGGTCCGAGGAGACGGTCGTCGAACTCGATCCGCTCCGCCTCGGCCCGGACGCGCAGCGCGTAGGGTCGCCCCGCAGCCACACGGTCGCGCCGCTCGGCCTCGCTCAGCGCGAGGCAGGTGCCCGGGTAGGCGCCCTCGGGCAGATCCCCATGCGGTGCCGACGCGGCCTCACGGATCTCCGCGCGGGTGCAGAAACACGGGTACAGGCGACCGGCGTCGGCCAGGTCGTTGAGCGCCGCCCCGTAAAGCGCGATCCGCGACGACTGGCGCACCGGTGGCTCATCCCAGTCGAGGCCCAGGGCCTCCAGATCGGCGAGCTGGGCGGCCTCGAATTCCGGCCGCGAGCGCTGGGGGTCGAGGTCCTCGATCCGGACCAGGAAGCGGCCTGACTGGGACCGCGCCCACAGCCAGGCGACCAGGGCAGTGCGCAGACTGCCCAGATGCAGCGGTCCCGTGGGGGAGGGGGCAAAGCGCCCGTCGGCTGACCGCTTCGCTGCCACGTTCACCGGTACGTGATGAGTGGCGGCCGGGTCCGTTCCAGGTGGCCGTGCTCGTTGAATGACACGAGGCTCAGACCCCGCCGTCCGGTGACCAACTTGGTGATGCCGGTGTTGATGCTGACCCGGTTGTAGGCGATCAAGGATAGATCTGGGTAATGCAGCGCGGCCGAGCAGAGAGCGGCGATCACCCCGCCGGAGGTGAAGACCAGTCCGGTGCTTCCCGAGGGCAACTCGGCGGCCAGCTCGCCGAGGGCGCCGGTGATCCGGCTGGCGAAGGCCGGCCACGACTCCTTGGCCTGCGTGGCCTGACCCGCCTCGATCCATTGAGCGAGCGCATCCTCGAGCAGGCCTTGGAACTGCTCCGCCGAGACGGGTTCGGTGTCCGGGTCCTGAGTCGCCCGGGCAGATGTACTGGAGTGGTGGGCGAGGATGTCGTCCATGTCGTACTCGTTCCAGCGCGCGTCGACGATCACCTCACGCTCGAGCAGGGCCGAGGTGGGCTCGGCGGTGTCGAGCTGGCGGCGCAGCGCGCCGCTCACCACCAGCTCCACGTTCATCTCCCGGTTGGCCAGCTCGCGGGCCACGAGAAGCGATTGCATGCGGCCGGCGTCGGACAGGACGTCGTAGTCGGCGCCGCCGAAGGAGGCCTGGCCGTGGCGAATGAGTTCGATTCTCGGCACGCGCAGAGCTTATGGATCCGGCGCCACACGCCGATTCCACGCCCAGCCTCGCGTCCCGTCCCCGGTTAGATCCGGCGGTAGCGCTCGTAGATGACCCGCGAGCCGAACGTACGGGTCTCGATCAGCTCAAGCACTACCGGCTCGTCCAGATGCGGGAAGAATGGCGTTCCGCCGCCGGCGATGACCGGGTTCACGAACAGTCGGTACTCATCGATCAACCCGCGGCGGGCCAGCTCGGCCGCCAGTCCGGCGCCCCCCACGGCCAGGTCCCGGTCCGACTCGCCGCGCAGCCGCGCAACCTCCTGAACCGGGTCCTCACGCAGCAGTCGCGTATTGCCGACCACGCTCTCGAGCGTCGTCGAGAAGACGACCTTGGGTAGCGCCTGCCAGATCTTGGCGAACTCGAGCTCGAAATCCGACAGCGACCGGTCACGGTCAGCTGTCTCCCAGAAGACCATCGTCTCGTACAACCCGCGCCCCATCAGGTGGGCGCCGAGGTCACGCATCTGGTCGTTGTGAAAGCGGTGCAGCTCCTCGTCGGGCGCCGCCCAGTCAAAGGTTCCGTCGGGTCCCGCGATGTAGCCATCGAGCGAAACCCCCATCGAGTAGATCACGTTGCTCACGTCAGCCCTCCTTGATCGCCGGCACTCTTGACCGAGATGAGACCGCTGGGCGCCACCTAAATCATCGCCCCTGGCTAGCTGCACCCCACAGTGAGGTGGTCCCTCCCGGCGATCAGCCGTCCCTCAGGAGGAGGGCTTCCCCGGCCCTCATCGGAGGCGGTCATGGCCGAAGCCTGACTGGCTGCTCGAGCGGCTCAGCGGAACGCGCGCAGCTGGTCACCGACCGTCCGCGATCCGTTTTCGAGCGCAGGGGCCAGACTGGCCACCGCCACGGATCCGGTCACGGCCTGAAGCCCCAGGGAGATAAAGCGGTAGATGACGATCGCCGCGGCAGCCAGCGATAGCGTGACGCCGGAGGCGGTGAACACGCCCAGCATGAGCGGCTCGACCCCGCCCACACCGCCGGGCAGCGGCAGGGCGTTGCCGAGCTGGCCGAGCAGGTAGGCGAGCACGATCACCCCGACTGGGGCCGAGCCGTGCACGGCATGAAAGCCGATCACCAGGACCCCGCAGTCGCCGGCCCAGTAGGCGATCGCCGCCAGCAGCAGTCGCGGGTCGCGGAGCCGGTGTCGAGTCTCGTGCAGACCCTCGGGGATCGCCTGCACGATCTCGGAGCCGAGCCGTTCCCAGCGAGTGCGGGGTTCCCCCTTAGCGGAGCGGCGGCGGGCATAGCCAGACGCGCCTACCGCGACAGCCAGGGTGATGAGCACCACTCCCAAGGGAGCCAGCGCCACCGCCACAGGGGCATCACCCGGGCCCAGGTCGAGGACGACGGACACGCCCAGCAGCCCGGCCACAAGGATGTAGGGCAGATTGAAGATCACCGCGTGGACAACGCTGCGAACCAGCAGCGTGCGCAACCGCAGCCCGCTGGCCAGCAGCGCCCACACGCGCAGGATCGGTCCTCCGGCACCCGTGGGGACAACGGCAAAGGCGCCGAGCTCGCCCACGGCGATCTGCGCGCTGCGCACCACGCCGACCAGCGGCTGCCCGGGACCGAACACGCCGTAGAACAGGGCCGAGTAGGCGACCAGCGAGACGGTCTCGGAACCGATCGCGACCACGAGCCAGCCCACGCTGACGTCGGCCAAGCGGCCACCCGAGCCGGGCACGATTCCGGCCAGCGCGTAGCCGACTCCGGCCAGCAGCAGGATCATCAACGCCAGCCGCACCACACTCCGGCGCCGGTCGTGATGGCGTGGGCGAGCGACCTCCGGCGGGGCGTCCGGCGCAGCCGGTTCGAAATGAGTCAAGGACAGAACCGGATCAGGACGTCACCGATACCGATTCTACGCCCGGCTAACCCGGGCCTTGGGCGCGCCTGCTCAGCGGCCGGCCCTGCGGTTCACGAACTTCTGGTAGGCACGGCAGGGCTCGCCTCGCAGACCCGGGCACGGCGGGAACCCGGTGGGCACCCCCACGCCGGGGATCACGGGAAGGATGAGCCGCGACGGCATGCGCCGCCCGAAGGCGATCGCGACGGTGGCGGTTTTGCGCGGGCTGGTCTGACTGAACGCCCAGATCGGTTGGGTGCCGTTCGGAGCAGCAATCGTCACCCGGATTCGGGAACCCGCCCGGTACGCGTGTCCCTCGTAATACAGCGGGATCGTGACCTGGACGAATCGCTTGCGCGGGAGCCGCCTGACGGCTGACACTCGCAGGCTCAGCACCGGTTCGAGCAGGGTGCTCTTGCGGGCATCCAGCTTGCGCTCGTTGGCTCGCACCCAGCCGTTCTGCACGAACGTCTCCTGGCCATCGGGGCGCACCTCGCTGATCGTGGCCTGGAGGTCAACATTCGGCGTCGAGGACCGGACCCAAACGTGGACTGCTCCGGCCCCGACGACCGTGGCGTTGGTGCTCAGCGGACTCGTCAGATAGGAGACGGCACTTCCGGGCGGGTTCTGAGCCCAGTTGTATTGGGGAGTCGCGGTCCACAGCCCTCCGGAGCCCCCACTGGTATCGCCCGTGAAGTCGGTTGCCGGCGTGGCGTGAGGGTTCCAGCGGAAGGAGGTGGCGCCCCGCCGGGCCGGCGGCCGAGCGGCGAGCGCGCCGCCGGCGGCCAGGTACCAGGACCGGGCCCTCGTACCGGGGATGGGGAACCGCGAGAACGACTGCTCGAAACCTGGGTATGGAGCCCCGGCGGTCTTGCTTCCGGCCCCGTTGTCGAACAGGACGCGGATCGGTGCCAGGCGGTCAAATGCGGCCAGCGCGCCCGCGTACGTCGGCTGTTGCTGAATCGGATCGGATGGCAGCGTCACTCCGTTGATCCCCATCGCGGACTGGTAGACCACCGGCGCTGCCGCCCGGATCACCGCCGAGTTGAAGAACGGTGCCTGGTGGGCGACGAACAGCTCGAGAAAGTCGTACCAGCGGTTGAACGTCTGCGGATCGAGCGAGTCGATGTGAGCACCGTTGGTGAAGGTGAACCACTTGCGCCGCGTGCCGGTGAAGTGCTCCGCGAGATCCGGACAGTGACCGCCGGTCTGCTCGTCCGTCCACTGGCAGGCCATGAAGACCGGGGTCTTGATCTTGTGGACGAAGGTGATCGGCGAGAGCGGGTCGGCGACAGAGGGCTTGTAGTGACTGTTGGCGCGGATCTTGGCCGACAGGTTCACCGCTTCGCCGTGCAGGACCTGGTTGGCCCTGCAGGTCTGATCGCCCTGCCGGATCCGCTGGTCGGCCCAGGGCTGCCCTCCGGTCGCCGACGCTGGTTTAGCGTCCTGCACCCGCTCGTTGGCCCAGGCGACAGCAAACCCAGTGTTGAGGATGCCGCCCGGGTAGAGCGTCGTCTGCGTGTTGTCGATCACCGAGAGGGGCGAGATCGCCGCCAGACTCGGCGGCTGGGTCTGCGCCGTGAACAGCTGGCTGATGCCTCCGTAGGAGATGCCCATCATGCCCACCTGATGGTGGAGAACCCAGGGCTGACGCGCGATCGTCTCGATCACGTCGTAGCCGTCGAGGTTCTGAAGCGGCTCAAAGAAATCGAACGCGCCGCCCGAGCAGCCCGTGCCCCGCATGTTGACGTCAACCACCGCGAAGCCCATCAGGTTGGCGATCACCGCGATCCCATTCTGCGGACCACTCGGATCCGCATATCCGTATCCGGAGTACTCGATCAATGTCGGATACGGCGGTCCCGTCGCCGGCGTGGATGGCGTCGAGGGGGTGGTGATGTGAATCGGGCCAATCGGTGGAAGCGACGGAAGCGAGGGAGCCGGGGGAAGGGCGACGCCTGACGGTATCCCCGGCTCGCCGGCCGGATGTTGCGGCGGGTGGACGTCGATGGCCAGCTTGATGCCGTCGCGCGTGGTCAGGTAGCTGTATCCGTTGGGTGAGATCGTCTGGTTGTAGGCGCTCGTGCTTGGGGGCGCCGGTCGTGTCGAGAGCACCGTCAGCGGGGCCGACTTCGCCCCCCGGGGGTAGGTCCGAACTCGATAGCCCGATCCCGGTTTCACGTTGCGGAAGATGAGCCCGCCGAGAGTGTCGGCCCTTCGGGTGGCGACCTTTCGCCCGGCCCTGTTGAGCAGCGTCATCCGCTGTCTGGAACCGAGGCCGAGGACGTAGACCTGCTTGACGCTGCCTCGGGCACTGAACGTAGCTGCCGCCGCACCGGCGCGGGGCCTGGCCGCCGCGGCGCTGGCGAAGCTGAGGAACGCCGGAGCCAGGGCCGCGCACAGCCAGACGCATACCCGACAGCTTCTCGGAAGCCAGCCTCTCCAGACCACGGGTAAACCTAATCAGTTTTCTGGAGCTTAGGTCGCACTTCCCCAGGTCCGGGGGCAGTCGCCAGATGAGCTAGGCGGCTTCGCGGCCCGCGGCCGGCGCGGGTCCACACGCCCGGACATCCGCGACCAGGCGGTGGGCTGTGGCCTGCTCCCAGCGTCCGCTCTCGACGAGATCGCGGCACAGGGCCGCCGCGTCGTCCAACGCCGCATGGGCCTCGGAGTCACGCGCGATGTCGGTGCTGAAGAGCAGCGCGTCGGCGGCTTGCCGGATGCGTTCCTGCTCTTCTCCCTGGAGCTTGGCCGGACCCAAATCCTCGAGCGTGCGCAACACGCGGCGATAAGCCTGGGTGCGCTCCGCGTTCATCGGTGCTGAGTGCGTCGCTTGTCCATCTGTTCAAGCATAGTCAGGGCGGCCACTCGGCCAGCAGGCGTCACTCAGGCGCGAACAGCCGCGGATCGGCCGTGGTGATCCCGTGCACGCCGAGGCCTCGGAGCGAATCGATCACTCGTCGCTCGTTCACGGTCCAGGCATACAGCCGCCCGCCGCGATCATTTACCTCGCGAAGGAGACTGGCCTCGATCAGGCGGTGCTGGGCCATCAGCACGTCCCAACGTTGACCGGCCAATCCCGCCAGAACCTGAGCCCGCCAACCTCCCCAGCGACGGCTGAGGCGGGCGATCCGGCCGCCGATGGAGATTCCGAGCCGCACCTCTGGATCCAGCGCGCGCAGTCGGTTGAGCACTGCCGGCACCTGCGAGGAGACCAGGGTGCGTTCCAATAGATGCACCCGGCGCAGCTCAGCGAGCAGCTCGGATTCTGCCCCGACGTGCTTGACGTCAACGTTCAGCTCCACGCGGGAGAACGCGGGAGCGCTCAGGTGTGTCAATGCCTCGCGCAAACGGAGGTTGCCGCCCCGGCGGGCGTGGAGGATTGTGTGGGCCAGCACCAGCTCGCCGTCCCACCGGCGAACATCGAACTCGATCATGTCGATGCCCACGGCGAGGGCAGCGTCGAAGGAGGCCAGCGTGTTGCCCGGTGCCAGGGCGCTGGCCCCTCCGTGTCCGATGCGCTGAAAGCCCGGGGTCAAGTCTGGAACGCTGCCATGCCGGGTCGACGTCAGCAAATGGACCGGCCCCGCCGCGGGGGTTAAGCTGGTCAAGGTGAGCCTCGAAGAGCACACCAACGAGCAGGCCGGCGAGCGCTGCGAAGAGTGCGGAGCCAAGTTGACGGCGGCCGAGATCGAGGCCGTCCTCGAGTCCGGCGGACCGACGCTGTGCGCGATCCACGCCGCCGAGGATGAGCCCGGGCTGACCGCCGACGAGGCCGGCTTCGACACTCCCTAGCTGACCGCGACCGCGGGGTGGGAGAGGGGGTGTGAACCTCCGTCCATCTTGTGTGCATATGCCATGAGATAGACGGAGGTTCCCACACGACCCAGACTCCCCGGAGCAAACGCTGTGGTCGCGTCCGGATAAAGCCCCAGGCCGAACGTTGGACAGGGGGCCAACGCGGTCATCCGAGGCCGTCGGCAAGATGCTGTAAACAAGCCTCGGTCAGGAGGAGCAGTGAGTCCCGAACGTACACAGGCCTACCGACGCGTAATCCAGACCCTCGACCAACTCGGCCCGAGCAAGCTGTGGGGCGACGAGCAGGAGCGGATCCGCTACGCGGCGGACACGCTCATCTTCACCGCCAACCTCCTCGATGACGAGGCGGCCCGGGATGCCCTCGAAGATGCCGGCCGGCTGTGCTCGGCGCTGGTGCAGAGCGGCCGCTGGGAAAGCATCGCCGCCGCGCGGTTGACCAGTGACCTGAGCGAGTGCGGCCCGGAGCCCGATGTGGAGTCCGAGCCGGAGCTGAGCCCGGCCTGAGCTACGCAGAGCCGCGTTACGCAGATTGACGTAACGCGGTGGCTGGCCCGCCGCGGGATGCGGTGCCCTCTCGGCCCTGGCTTCTCCAATCGGCGATCATGCGGTTGCCCGGATGAGCCCGACCGTCGAAGTGCCCGAATACGAGCTGCACGTCGAGGTGCGTGTCGAGCCGGGTCGCACCGCGCTGCTCGTCGTCGACATGCAGAACGACTTCGTCACCGAGGGCGGCAGCCTGCGTGTGCCCGACGCCCAGGACACGGTGCCGGCCATCCAGCGGCTTGCTCGGCTTCGCCCGCGCGCACGGGGTCCGCGTCATCTACACCCAGGACACCCACCGCGAAGGCGACCCCGAGTGGCAGATCTGGCCCGAGCACGCCCGCGAGGGAACCTGGGGCTGGGAGATCATCCCCGCCTTGCGTCCGGACCAGGACGAGCTGGTCATCACCAAGGTCCGCTACGACGCGTTCTACGGCACCCCGCTGGACCATCTCCTCCGGGTCGGGAAGATCGACACCTTGATCATCTGCGGCACGGTGGCCAACATCTGCGTGCATTACACGGCGGCCAGCGCGGCCCTGCGCTGGTATGACGTGATCATCCCCAAGGACGCCACCTCCGCGCTTGAGCCCTTCGATCTGGAGGCCTCGCTGCGTCAGACCGCGTTTCTGTTCGCCGGTCGCGTCACCACGGTCGGCGGACTGCGGACCTGACGCGGCTCTCAGCTCTCAGCCGGCGGCTTGGTTCAGGGTTTCGAACTGCTCGTCGGTCAGCTCGATGGCCGCCGCAGCCAGGTTGTCCTCGAGATGGGCGACCGTCGAGGTGCCCGGGATGGGCAGCATCACCGGAGAGCGGCGCAGGAGCCAGGCCAGGGCTAGCTGTGACGGGGAGGCGCCGGTTTCCTCGCTCAGCTTGGCCGCCGGTCCGCCCGGCTTGGCCAGTTCGCCGGTGGCCAGCGGGAACCAGGGGATGAAGGCGATTCCGTTGGCCTCGCAGTGATCGAGCAACGGCTCGGCCGAGCGGTTGGTCAGGTTGAACAGGTTCTGTACGGAAACGATCTCCGCGGTCTCCTGCGCCTCCTCGAGTTGCTCCACGGTGACCTCCGAGAGGCCGATGTGGTGGATCTTGCCCTCGTCCTGGAGCGCCTTGAGTTCGCCGACGGACTCCGCCACCGGGACCTTGGCGTCGATGCGATGCAGCTGGAAGAGCTCGATGCGCTCCAGGCCCAGGCGGCGTAGAGACATCTCGCATTGCTGGCGCAGGTACTCCGGGCGCCCCACCGGACGCCAGTCTCCGGGACCGGCTCGAGTCAGTCCCGCCTTGGTGGCAATAACCAGATCATCGGGATAGGGATGCAGGGCCTGGTGGATCAGATCCTCGGACACCTCGGGTCCGTAGGAATCCGCCGTGTCGATGAAGTTCACCCCGTGTTCGACCGCCCGCTGCAGCACGCGGATCGCCTCGTCGGGGTCCTCGGGCGGTCCCCACACGCCCTCGCCGGTCAGCTGCATGGCTCCATAGCCGAGCCGATAAACGGTGGTCGTGCCACCGATGTCGAAGGTGCCCGAATTGGCGACGACTGATGTGCTCATAGTCCAGGTATGTCCGTCGTCGCGCTCAGCCAAACTGCGGGCCATTAGCCGTACTGGTAGAACCCCCGCCCGGCCTTACGACCGTGGTGGCCGGAAACGACCATCCGCTTCAGCAGCGGCGGTGGAGCGTACTCCGGGCGCTTGAACTCCTCATAGAGCGAGTTGCACACCGCGTAGAGGACGTCCAGGCCGATGAAGTCGCACAGCGTCAGCGGCCCCATCGGGTGCCCGCAGCCCAGGAGCATCCCCTGGTCGATGTCCTCCCGGGTGGCGAAGCCGTCTTCGTACATCCGCACCGCGGCCATGAGGTAGGGGACCAGCAGCATGTTGACGATGAAGCCCGAGCGATCCTTGGTGCGAATGGCCTGCTTGCCGATCTGGTCGGCGAAGGCCTCGGCGCGATCCACGGTCTCCTCCGCTGTGTCCAGCCCCTTCACCACCTCGACGAGCTTCATCACCGGCACCGGAGAGAAGAAGTGCAAGCCCAGGACCCGCTCGGGTCGGCTGGTCCACGCCGCCAGCTCGGCGATTGGGATCGAGGAGGTATTGGAGGCCAGGAACACCGCGTCGGGCAGCAGCGCATCCAGTCGCCCGAACAGCTCACCCTTGACTCGCGGGTCTTCGGTCACCGCCTCGAGCACCGCTTCCACGGAGCCGAGCTCCTCGATGTCGGTGGTGTAGCTGACCCGCTTGATCAGTTCCTCGCCGGCCGCTTGCGTCAGCTTCTCTCGGGAGACGGCCCGGGCCACCGACTTCTCAAGCGCCTTGCGCGATCGATCCAGGGGTGCCTGGTCGGGCTCATGCACGATCGCCTGAAGACCAGCGGCGGCCGCCGACTCGGCGATCCCCGAGCCCATGAATCCACCGCCGACCACGCCGATCCGGGTAAATGCCGCCATCAGACTGGCCTGGCGGTGCGGTTCAGCATCCGCCGAGCGCCCGCAACCGCCGGCGGTAGGTCTGCATGTCGTGGTGCATGAAATCGCTGTGCGTCTGCGTGCGGAGGCTGGGGACGTCCTCGTGGTGGTACGGGCTCGAGAGGCTCTCGTTGTGGCCGATCACGTTGCGGATCTGAATGTGGAACCGGCAGCGCAGCCAGTGCACGAGGTGCAGGCTCGAACTCATCTGGCGTCGGTTGCCAAGGACCTGAGCGTCGCTGAAGCCGACGTGCTCGATGCCGAGCGCGGTCCAGTTCAGCCCCACCGTGTGACGGGCGATGGTGCCCACCGACACGAGCTGGTGGATCGTCCCATCGGTGTTGATCACGAAGTGCGCCGATGTGGCGGGCAGCTCATGCAGTTCGGAGTCGGGCACGTCGGTGGCGAACGTGTTGATGGTCGAGCTATAGCTGGCCGCGGTGTAGTGGATGACGATCACGTGGGGATGAACCAGGTGCCAGGTCGGCTTCAGGAAGCTGCCGTAATGCCGTCGCGTGTAGGCCACCGTCTGAGACTTTCGGGTGGCGCCGAACGGGATCGGGTCCCAGACGATGCGAGGCGCGCGAACGATGGCCGCTCGAGCCGTGGGCCGGCTGTGGTGAACGTTGACGTACCGAGCCCGCGGGCGCTTGGTGGCCGATCGGTTGGTCGTGGCCGGCGCTGCCGTGGCTGTCGTGGCTGTCGTGGCGGCGGAGTTTGCCGGCTGCGCTGGTCGGCTCGGCGCCGGTGCCGCTGCCCCGCACCCGACGCAGGCCAGCGCCCCGAGCGCGACGATAAAAGGTTGCCAGCGCCTCAGCACCCGGAGAGCGGGGTAGGTCACGCTGCTCGGAAGCGCAGCCGGGCGCCGGTTTGGCCGCCGTCGGTGGTGAATGTCGCCGTGGCCCGGTTGAGCATGAAGCGCAGGTGGGCACCGTCTTCGGTCTCGACCTCGAGCCGGAGTCCATCCGATTGGACGTGGCGAACGATCCCGGGCACCGTCTCGCCCAGGAAGTCGACCAGCACTTCGGCGCCGATCTCGGGCATGACACGTAGAGGCACCGACTAAGTGATAGCAACGCCGCCGAGGGTGACCGGGGCTTGTTGACCGGTCAAGCGGACGCTCGAGCCGCTAGCTTCACCGTTTCGCGGGTAGCCGAACCGGCGGGAGCGCGCTCGCGCGCCGACTGGATCGCGCACGCGACCCCTAACTGAGACACCGAAAGCGAGGCCCGTGATGGGCACCCCAGCCAAGCAGTACCTGTTCACCTCGGAGTCGGTCACCGAGGGTCACCCCGACAAGGTGGCCGATCAGATCTCCGACGGCGTCCTGGACGCCGTCCTGGCTCAGGACCCGAACGGTCGGGTGGCCTGCGAGACCCTCGTCAACACCGGTCTGGTCGTGGTCTCGGGCGAGATCTCCACCTCGGCCTCCTTCGACGTTCAGGAGATCGCGCGGGAGACGATTCGCGGCATCGGCTACAACGACGCCGAGCTCGGGTTCAGCGCCGACTCATGCGCCGTTCTCAACGCGGTTGACAAGCAGTCCCCTGATATCGCCCGGGGCGTCGACGAGGGCTACGAGTCACGCGCGAGCGGGGCTGGCGATGAGCTCGACCTGGCCGGTGCCGGGGACCAGGGCATGATGTTCGGCTACGCCACCCGGGAGACGCCAGAGCTCATGCCCCTGCCGATCGCCCTGGCCCATCGCCTGGCTCGCCGGCTGTCCGAGATGCGCAAGAACAAGACCCTCGACTACCTACGCCCCGATGGCAAGACCCAGGTCAGCGTCCGCTATGTCGACGGCGCTCCGGTGGCGGTGGAGAAACTCCTGATCTCCACCCAACACGTGGAGGGGAGCGACTCAAGGCTGCGCGAGGACCTGTTCGAGCACGTCGTGCGGCCCGTGCTCCCCAGCGAGCTCTACGACGAGCGCTCGCTCCGGTCCGGTTTCCTGGTCAACCCCACGGGTCGGTTCGTGATCGGCGGCCCGGTCGGTGACTGCGGGTTGACCGGCCGCAAGATCATTGTCGACACCTACGGCGGCATGGCCCGCCATGGCGGCGGGGCGTTCTCCGGCAAGGACCCCTCCAAGGTCGACCGGTCGGCTGCCTATGCCGCTCGTTGGGTGGCCAAGAACGTGGTCGCCGCCGGACTGGCCTTCCGCTGCGAGGTCCAGGTGGCCTACGCCATCGGCGTGGCCCGGCCGGTCTCGGTGATGGTCGAGACGTTCGGGACCGAGGCCGAAGGCGTCTCGGCTGAACGGATCGAGTCCCTGGTGGCCGAGCACTTCGATCTGCGCCCGGCAGCGTTCCGTCAGCGCCTGGATCTGCATCGTCCGATCTATCAGCAGACCGCCGCCTACGGCCACTTCGGCCGTGAGGAGGAAGACTTCACCTGGGAGCGCACGGACGTGGCCGCCGAGCTGCGGGCCGCCGCCGGCCTGGGCGAGCTCGAGGCCGTCGCAGCATGAGCATTACCGTCGTCGGTTCGCTGGCCTTTGATTCCGTCGAGACTCCGTTCGGAGTGCGCGAGCGCATGCTCGGTGGCGCGGCCACACACTTTGCTCTGGCCGCTTCGTTCTTTGACCGAGTCCGCATCGTCGGCCCGGTGGGCGATGACTTCGGCGAGGACGAGTTGGCGGTGCTCAGCACCCGCGGCTCCTCGATCGACGACGTCGAACGCGTCGCCGGCGGCAAGACGTTCTTCTGGAAGGGCAAGTACGGCTGGGATCTGAACAGCCGCGAGACGCTCGACACCCAGCTGAACGTGTTCGAGCATTTCGAGCCCAAGCTCTCCGAGGCCTCCCGTGACTCAGAGGTGCTGTTCCTGGCCAACATCCAGCCGGGGCTGCAGCTCCAGGTCCGCGAGCAATGCCCGGCGGCACGCTTCGTGGCCCTCGACTCGATGAACCTGTGGATCGATATCGCTCGCCAGGAGCTGATGGACGTCATCGCGCGGGTTGACTGTCTGATCCTCAACGACGAGGAGCTCCGCCAGCTCACCGGCAAGCCCAACCTCATTTCCGCCGCGCGCGAGGTACTGGGCTACGGGCCGTCGATCATCGTCGCCAAGCAGGGCGAATATGGCTCGGCACTGATCACCGCCGAGCACTTCTTCGCGCTGCCCGCCTATCCACTGGAAACCGTGGTCGATCCGACTGGTGCCGGCGACAGCTTCGCCGGCGGTTTTGTCGGCTACATCGCTCGCCATCTGGGTTCGGAGCGCTCGATCGAGGTGCTCCGCAACGCGATGGCCTACGGAACCGCTCTCGCCTCCTTCAACGTGGAGGGCTTCGGCACCGATCGCGTCCTGGAGATCAGCGCCGCTGACATCGCCGGGCGGGTGCAGGATCTGTGGAAGTTCGCTCACTTCGAGCATCTCCCCGTAGACCTGGTCCAGGGGGTCTAGATCCCCCGGCGGTCGCGGTGGGCGCTGAAGCAGGGCGCCGAGGATGCCGGTGACGAACAGAAACAGGATCAGCACGGCCACGACGTCAATGCCGCTCAGGCCGTTGTGTGAGATGTCCAGCGCGGTCAGGACGGTCATCAGGCCGATGAACAGCAGCGCGATGACCAGCACGACCACCCGCATGCTCGACTCCAGTTTCGAAGTTCAGGCCAGTCCGACCGGGGCGCCCACGGCGATGATCCGCCAGGGCTGGGACTCATCCCCAGTGAGGGCCATTGTCCAGCGTTCGGTGAAGCTGGTCGCGCGGGACCGGCTCCCGGCCAGCACGGCGGTCGTGTCGCGATCCTCCAGGTAGCGCCGTCCGGTGATGTCCACTTCGACGGTCATCGTCGGCGGCTCGGAGGCCGCGTCCAAGCCGGCGATGCGGATCCGCTTGATGGCCGGGCCGCGGACGACCACGCGCACGTGGCCGCTCGTGTCGCCGGCATAGAGCAGCTCGCGGGCCGCCTCCGGCGAGGCCATTTTGGTCAGGATCGCATCGTTACCGTCGACGGCCTGGGCCCAGGCATCGATCGCCCGGCGGGCGGCGATCTCCAGCACGTCGGGCGCGAACCGGCCATCGGCCAGGCTCAGATCGTTGGCCGCGCTGCGGGCATCACCGGCGAACTGGACATCGGCCACCTCGGAGATCTTCGTGCCCTCGGGGACGGCGTCGGCCACGGCGCCCTCGATCAGCGACTCGTCGCGCAGCCCCTGGTCATCGCCCCACGGTGTAGCCACGATCTTCTCCTGAAGAGCGTGCTTGCCCTCCGCGCCCTGCTCGATCGACGCGAGCACCCAATGCCCTGACCCGGGCCTGCCGTCCGCCCGGCGTCCGGCCTCGCCATTTCGGGCGGCGCCCAGTTATTCGGCTGCCGTTGCAGGGTCCAGAACTCGCGTACGTGGGTTACCTCACCGAGGTGCCCGGTGCGCTTGAGATGGCGGCCGTAGGTATCGACCACGTAATCCTTGATGCGAGCGTCGATGCGAACCACGATTCGGTCGGTGCTGGCGTCGCCCTGGCGGTTCAGCCCCACGTACTCGACCGTCGGCTCCCCGAGCGGCTCGACATGGTTGCGCCACCCGCGCCGGGAGAAGTCATCCAGCCGCCGGTCCCATTCGGCCAGCAGGTCGGGGCCGACCAGGCTCGCGCAGGCGGATGCGATCATCGGCGTCCCAGGCGTGCTGGATATCCAGGAACAGCCGCTTGGCCGTCGTGCGCACGGTGTCGGGGTCGAAATCGGGGTCCTCGTCGGCGGCCTCAGCCGCGGCCAGCTCCACCCGGCGCTCGCGCTCGGAGCTGCGCCGGTGCCCGCCGCCCCGCTGGGCTGCCCGTTCGGCGGCGGCGGCCTGCATGCCGGGCAGCACGCGAGTGAAGAACAGGTAGGCCAGGGCCAGGGCGATCAGGACCACCGCGCCGAGGCCGTGGCCAAGCAGCGCGATATGGATCAGCAGATCGATGATGATGTACAGGGCGAAGCCGCTGCCGTGGCCTCCGCCGCCACCACCACCGCCGCTGAAGCCCGCGGAGCCACCTCCGGCCGCAGCCAGGGCGCCCGGCGCCAGGGCCAGCGCGATGACCACAACGCCTGCTGCTGCGATGAGGAGGTTCCGGCGCTTCATGGTCAGGCTGATACCGCCTGGGCGAGCGGCCCGGTGCCCGGCTCGTCCTGGACGATGTGCTGGTCGGCGTGGTAGCTGGAGCGGACCAGGGGTCCCGCGGCGACGTGGTCAAAGCCCAGCTTGTAGGCCTCGGTCTCCAGCGCCTTGAACTCGTCCGGGTGCCAGTAGCGCACGATCGGCAGGTGGCGCTCGGTCGGTCTCAGGTACTGGCCCACGGTCAGCACCTGAACGTGGTTCTCGCGCAGCTCGCCCAGCGCATCGACCATCTCGGCAAACGATTCGCCCAGCCCGACCATGAGTCCGGATTTGGTGGTGACTTCGTCACCGCCGTACTCCTTGGCGTTGCGGAGCACCCGCTTTGAGCGCTCCCAGGTCGAGCCTCGGCGGGCCACGGGGTACAGGCGAGGGACCACCTCGACGTTGTGGTTGAAGACATCGGGCCGTTCGCTGAGAACCTTGGCCAGGGGCATCTCGGCGCCGCGGAAGTCGGGCGTGAGGACCTCGATCTTGGTCCGGGGGGACTGGCGCCGGATCTGCCTGATCACCCCGACGAAGGCGGAGGCGCCGTAGTCGGGCAGATCGTCGCGGTCGACGCTGGTGATGACCGCGTGGCGCAGGCCCATCTTGGCCACGCTGCGCGCGACGCGGGCCGGCTCCAGCGGATCGTTCCAGGTCGGCTTGCCGGTCTTGACGTTGCAGAATCCGCAGCGACGGGTGCAGGTGTCACCGAGGATCATGAACGTGGCCGTGCCCCGCTGCCAGCACTCGCCGATGTTGGGGCAGGCCGCCTCCTGGCAGACCGTATGCAACTGCTCGCTTTCGATCAGCTGCTGCAGCTCGCGATAGCGCGGGCCCCCGGGCGCCGGGACCTTGAACCACGGCGGTTTGCGCGACTTGTGCGCCACCACATCCGGGCCCAGAACGCTGAGCACGTCGGCGATCCCACCGGGGTTTGCCCGCGAGCGCGTTGAATGTTGACGTTCGTCCACGGAATTAAGCGTATCGCGGCGGTTTTGCCACCCCTGTCGGCGAGGTTCTGGGGGACCATCAGTTGGTCATGTCCAGCGATGTGTCCGCTACCAACGAGTCCCGGAAGAGCGCTGGGCATAAAAGCGAACCCCACAATCGTTTTTATGCCCAGCTCCCCATCGTGGAGGTGGCGCGTGGCCAGCACGGCGTGATTTCGCTGGCGGAGATCGAGGCCGTCGGTCTGTCCGCCGCGGGTGGTCCAGAACTGGGCCGCCTCGGGACGCCTTCATCGGATCCATCACGGTGTCTACTCGATCAATCCCTCGAGAGCTCCTCTCGCGCCGACGGTCACTACATGGCTGCCGTCCTCGCCTGCGGAGGCGACGCCGTCCTCTCCCACCGCTCCGCCGCTGAACTGCATGGCCTGCGGGCCACCGATCGGTCACGCATCGAGGTGACCCTCCCCGGCCGGGTTCGACGTCACCGCGCCGGCATCCAGGTGCACCGCTCGACCACCCTCACCGCCGCTGACGTGACAACCGTCGACGGGATCCCGGTCACCACCGTCGCCCGGACCATCGCTGACCTGGCCGACGTGCTCCGCGAACGCGGGGTGGAGCGCGCTCTGGAACAGGCGGCCAGCCTGGGGGTGCTCGACGGCGGGCCCTGAACGACCAGATCGGCCGCACATCCGCGCGGCCGTGCGTGCGCCGGCTGACCAACCGCGGTCCCATCGCCGCGCCGACCGAGTCAGAGCCTCGAGGAGCCTTCCTGAGCGAGTGCCGCCGGCCGGCGTGCCCGAGCCCGAGCGCCAGCGCTACATCGACCCCGGTGACGGCGGTCCGATGATCCGGGCCGACTTCGTCTGGTCGGAGCCAGCGGTTGATCGTGGAAGCCGACGGCGCCCGCAACCACGGCACCCGCCGCTCGTTCGAAAGCGATCGCCGTCGCGACCAGCGACTGATCGCTGCCGGCTGGCGGGTCATCCGGGTCACCTGGCGCCAGCTGATCGAGCGCCCGCTCGCAGGTCGTCGAAGCTGCTGCGCGCGCGGCTCTACGCCAGCGCCGAGCCGACGGCAGCCTCGAGCCGGCCCGGCGACAGATCCGCTGGCGCAGCCCCAGCGCCTGAGCCACCTCGAACGCCACCCGCTTGCGGAAGCAGCGCATCTGCCCGGCGCCACGTCCGGTCTCCTTGATCAGCGAGGTCATGGATACGCCCGTCCAGTCCGCAGGGGACGATCCAGCCGAACGGCTGCAGGTCGTTCTCGACGTTGACCGCGAAACCGTGCGTGGTCACCCCGCGGGCCACGTGCACGCCGATCGAGGCGATCTTCCGATCCTCCACCCACACCCCGGTGTAGTCGGGACCGTCCTCGGGCCGAGCCCGCGCGCCGGCCAGACCTTCGCCGGCCAGCGCCGAGACAGAGCGCGCTCCAGCGTGCGCACGTATTCGACCACATCGGAGACCTCGACGATCGGGTAGCCGACCAGCTGACCCGGGCCGTGGTAGGTGACCTTGCCGCCCCGGTCGGTCTCGACGATGTCGATGCCCCTGCGTCCGGTACCAGTCCTCGCCCATCGGCAGCTCGCCCGGCGCCGAGCGCCGGCCGCGGGTGTACACGGGCCAGTGCTCGAGCAGCAGCATCACGTCGGGCACGGCGCCGGCCTGGCGGGCTGCCCGCACGCGCTCCTGGAGGGCCAGCGCCTCGCGGTACTCGACCGTGCCCAGCTGGCAGACCCAGAGCTCGTTCATTCCTCACGAACTTAGGCTGACTCGGACACGTCCTCCAGGGCGCGTTTCACGCTGGCCAGGAACTGGGCCGACAGGGCGCCGTCCAGCGCGCGATGGTCCCAGCTCAGCCCAAGGATGGTCATCGGTCGAATGGCGATCGAGTCATTGCCCTCGGCGTCGGTCACCACCACCGGGCGCTTCACCACGGCCTCGAAGTCGAGAATTCCGACCTGGGGTAGGTTGATGATCGGCGTGGCCATGATCGACCCGTACTGGCCGGGGTTGGTGATCGTGAACGTCCCGCCGCGCACCTCGTCGGCGGTCAGATCGCCGCGACCGGGCCCGCCGGGCGAGATCGCGGATGCGCGCGGCCAGGCCCTCCTCGGAGAGCTCGTGCGCGCCGTGGATGACCGGCACGATCAGGCCGTCGTCGCCCAGGGAGACGGCGATGCCCAGGTTGACCTCGTCCAGGCGCGTGTACTTCTCGCCCTCGAGCCAGGCGTTCAGCGCCGGGTGCTCGCGCAGGGCAACGATCGTGGCCCGGGCCACGAAGGCCAGCGCGGTCACCCCGAGCCGCTTGCGGGCCGCCTCCACGCGGCTCATGTCGACCTCGATCCAGGTCGTGCACGTGGCCGCCGTTTCCAGCGAGCGCTTCATGTGCGCGCCGATCTGCCGGCGCATGCGCGAGAGCCCGTCGCCGTCGGCTCACCGCCGGAGGCCGACGCGGGCGCCGGCTCAGGGTCAGGCCGGTAGGGGCTCTCGATATGCAGCGGCGGCGTCGGCGACTCGGCGCGCGACCCGTCCCCGCCGTTCGACCAGGGCCAGCACGTCCTGCTTGCGCACCCGTCCATCGCGGCCCGTGCCGGCCACCGAGTCCAGGTCGACGTTGTGCTCGGCGGCGATCCGCTGGACCACGGGCGAGTAGTGGCGCCAGCGGAGCCGTTGTGGGCCTTGGCCACGGCCGGCACCGCTGGTGCATCCGGCGCAACCGGTGCATCCGGCGCAACCGGCGCGTCCGGAGCGACTCCCCGGCTCAGCCGCAGCCGAAGCGCCCGCACCACCCTCACCCCCGGCATCGATCCGGGCCAGGACAACCCCCACCTCGACGGTCTCCTCGACGGCGACGAGGATCTCGGCCATCACCCCGGCCACGGGGGCCGGTACCTCGGTGTCGATCTTGTCGGTGGAGATCTCGCACACGGTCTCATCGGCGTTTACGGAGTCTCCGACCTCCACGCGCCAGGCCACCACCGTGCCCTCGGCGACCGACACCCCCATCTGGGGCATGGTCACGTCCACCAGAGGGGTTGCTCCCGCCCCAGTACGCAAGGAGCTCACGGCAGGCCTCCTTGACTCGCTCGACACCGGGCAGCACGGCCGCCTCCAACGGGGGCGAGAATGGAATCGGGACATCGGGTGAGGCCACTCGCACGACCGGTCCGTCGAGGTCCTCGAAGCCCTTCTCGGCGATCAGCGCCGACACCTGGGCACCGGCGGCGCAGGTCATGTTGGCCTCGTCCAGGACCACCACCTTGGAGCAGCGCGCTACCGAATCGAGGATCGCCTCCTCATCCAGCGGCACCAGCGAGCGCAGGTCGAGCACCTCAACCGAGGCGCCGTCCAGATCCGCGGTGGCCTCCAGGGCCACGTCGACCATGGCGCCGTAACAGATCACGACCAGATCGGACCCGGGGCGGGCCACCCGGGCGGTGAACGGAGTCTCGAAGATCCCCTCGGGCACCTCGCCCTTCACTCGCCGGTACAGGTGCTTGTGCTCCATGAAGCACACCGGGTTGGGGTCCCGAATGGCGGCGTGCAGGAGTCCCTTGGCGTCCTCCGCGGTCGACGGCGCCACGACTTTGATCCCCGGCGAATGCATGAACAGTGCCTCAGGGTTCTGGGAGTGGAAGGGACCACCGGAGAACCCGCCCCCGGACGGCAGCCTGACCACCAGCGGCACGGCCAGTCCCTGGCGATAGTGCATCTTGCCGGCCACGTTGACCAGCTGATCGAATCCGCAGGAGATGAAGTCGGCGAACTGCATCTCGCACACCGGGCGCAGCCCGACCACGGCCGCGCCCACCGCGCAGCCGATGATCGCCGACTCGGCCAGCGGCGTATCCATCACCCGCTCGGAGCCAAACTCGGCCACGAACCCGTCGGTGACCTTGAACGCCCCACCGAACTCCCCGATGTCCTCGCCCATGATGAGCACCCGCTCGTCGGCCCGGAGCTCATCGCGCAGGGCCGAGGAGATGGCCTGCAGATAGGTCATGGTGGCCATCAGGCGCCACCCCCCGAGCTGAAACCGCTCCAGGGCGCGTGGCCGTCACCAAGCACCTCGGCCTCACCCTCACAGAACACTCCTTCCAGGACACCCTGCACCGACGGCATCGGGCCACTGAGGGCCTCGGCCGAGGCGGCATCAATTTCGGCCGTGACCCCAGCCCGCAGCTCATCCACGTCGACGCCCAGGGCCAGAAGGCGCTTCTCCTGGCGATCAAGCGGATCGCGCAGCTTCCACTCCTCGACCTGCTTCTTGGGCACGTACTTCATGTCGTCGTGGGCGGCATGCCCGTGCATGCGCATGGTCACCGCTTCGATCAGGGTCGGACCGCCGCCGCCAATTGCCCGTTCACGGGCTTCGCGGGTGGCGTCGAACATGGCCTCGACGTCGTTGCCGTCCACGGTCACGCCGGCGAAGCCGTAGGCCGCCGCGCGCTCCACCGGATCGACCGCGAACTGCTTGTCCAGCGGCGTCGAGTACGCGTACTGGTTGTTCTCGAGCACGAACACCACCGGCAGCTTCTGCACCCCGGCCCAGTTCATGGCCTCGTGGAAGTCGCCCCGTGAGGTGGAGCCGTCACCGAACCAGGTCAGCGCGCAGCGGGCCTCTCCCCGGAGCTTGAAAGCCATGGCCATGCCGGTGGCCACGAGCATCATGTCGGGCAGCATCGAGACCATCCCGACGCACCCGAGCTGCCGGTCGCCGAAGTGCACGTTTCCGTCGCGTCCCGCGGTCACGCCCGCCGCTCGCCCCATGTACTGGGCGAAGATGCGCGCCGGCGGAACGCCGCGGATTATGTGTGCCGCCAGGTCGCGGTGCAGGATGCAGAGCCGATCCTCCGCGGCCATGGCGAAAGCCGCCCCCGCGGACACCGCCTCCTGGCCGAAGCCGTCATAAAAAGAGCCAGGGACCTTGCCCTGGCGGTACAGACTCATCGCCCGCTCCTCGATGCCGCGCATCAGGAGCATCGCGCGGTGCAGCGCGATCCGGTCGGCCAGCTGGAGATGCTCGTGCTGGCCAACCTCAGCCGAGGCCGGCGCAGCGATGTCAGTCGCCATCTCGATTTTCTTCCCTTCCTCTCAGGTGATCCGGCCCGGGATCTCCGTGCCGTCTCCTCGTTCAGGGGCGTGACGGGATCTCCGTCACCACCCCCGCATCCGGGCGCCCGAGCTTACTCCTCGACCCGGTCTGGGAGACGAGTTTAACCTTCAGGTCATGGACGGTGGTTGGCTCGCCCGCTGGCGATGGCGCCGGCGCGGCGCGTGGCTGTGGCCCATGTTTGCCGTGCTCACGGCGCTCGACGCAATCATCGTGCACGCGCTCCCGTTCCAGGGCCAGTCGCAGTCGCTGGCCGGCGGCATCGTGGCCGGCCTGTTCATCAACCTGCTGCTGGTCGTGCTCCTGTCCCGGCCGCTCGGCGTCCTGCTCCGGCGCCGCCGTCCGGACATGCCGGCGACGGTGGCGCGCAACTACGGGGGGACCATCGCCGTGATGGTCGTGCCCGCCCTGCTGCTCCTGGGCGGACTGCTTCACCGCCCGGCGATTCAGAACCAGCAGCGGATGATGGACGACGCCATCACCCGGGCCATCGCCTACATCGGCGACCGGGCCCCGGACGCCTTCCGAGCCAACGTCCACCACACCGACACGTACACGATCCAGGCCGGGGTCTACCGCATCTGCGTCCCCAACCTGGCCGGAACCCGGACCTACTGCGTGGTCGTCAACGTCAACATGCCCTTCAGCCGCAGCGTGGTGTTCGCCGGCTACGAGCCCAATTCTCTCTTCTCACAGGGCGCTAACTGACGGGATCAAGCTCGACCGGCAGCCGAAACAGCGAGGCGAAGCGCAGGGCGAGAAAGGGATCGCCGGTCAGCTCGAAGCGGCCGCTGGACAGGAGCTCGGGCCAGGTGGCTCCGCCGCTGGCCAGGAGGATCAGATCGTCGGAGGCGATCGTGGCCCGGGCTCCCGGCTGCACCGGAGCGCCGGGACGTACCGAGCAGCGCGCATCGGCGATGGCCAGCTCGAAAAGTTCGGCCGATTGACCGCGGGGGTCACGGACGGCCAGCTCAAGGACGGCTTGCAGCCCGTCGGCCGAGCCGGGGTCAAAGCGCCTGCGGATCGCCGCGGGCAGCGCCCGGACGATGATCCGGTGGCCGGCCGGCTGGCGGTCGAGCGCGGCCAGCCAGTGTCCCCCGGCCCGGGCCATACGACTCATGACAGCAGGTGCTCCATGGCTTCGGTGGGATCGGAGAACAGCATCAGCGCATCGTCGGTGGCCACCATGCGCCCGTAGTGTGTCGACATCTCGTGCTGAATGGAGTACGCGTCGATCGGGTAGCCGACGGCCTCGGAAACCTGCTCGTAGGGGATCAGCATCCGATCCCGAGCGCGGATGTCCCAGAACGCCGGTTGCTCACGCACCTCGATGCCCTCGCGTCGGCCCATGAACGCGGCCACCGCGTCACCCTCCGCACTCTTGGCCATGACAATGCCCACGTAATCGAAGTTGCCGTTCTCCGGTGCCGGATTTGCTGTTTGCCGGGCCGACCCAGAGGAGCCGAACTTGCCGGGCTGCGCTTGGGACCTGGGCCGCGCGGACTTGTGCTCCGGTGGGTCGTAGCCCACCAGCGCACACAGCTCGGGCAGTCCGGCGGCGGCCAACGTTTCCCCCGCGTAGGCCTGGATCCGCGCGGTGGCACGGTCGACGTCGAGGCCGATCTCGGCCGCCTGAGGTGACAGGGCGCCGGCGGCGGCGAGGGCCTCCGGGAGCCAGTCCCGCACCCAGCCGGTGAGGACGCCACGGTTGTGCGCGCCGTGCCGCGAGTCCTCGAGCAGGAAGCGACTCAGGGCCACGGTCCACGCCCGCGTCCATTCCCACTCCTGGGTCTCGACCCGAGCCAGGACGGGGGTGACGGTGTCGCCGTGAGCGGCGGCGGCCCGGGTGCCCAGCTCGCGCCGGATCAGGGTGGCGACGACGGGCTCGAAGCACAGGTTGGCCGCGAACAGCACCTCGGCCCAGTCCGGGGTGGCGGCCAGGCGCTCCAGGTAGCGGCGCGTGGGCTGCCAGGCCGGGTCATTCATGAACGCCTCTCGAGCGCTGTCGATCCCGAATGGCCCGTCGAGCTGCTGCTCGAGGTCCATGGCGTAGAGGACGATGGCCTGGGCCGAGCGCTGCTTCATCGCCGCCTCCAGGCAGACGCAGGTGGCCACCGTGTCCGACAGGCAATCGCGCGCGGCTGTGGCCAGGGCAAACCACAGGCCATGCTCGACGTAGGCGGGGATCTGTAGCCGCGCGCGCAGGAAGTCCACCCAGTCGGGGTCGAAGTCCTCGATCAGGCCCTGCTCGGCGGCCGAGCGCAGGGCGCCCTCGATCTGTTGCTCGCTGGCCGTCCCCGCCTGATAGAAGGGCCGCTCCCACTGCTGGCCGGGGTCGCGAAAGGCGAACCAGTTCAGGCTGCGCAGCGCGGTCGAGGCATCGTTCCAGGTTCCACGGCCGTCGGCGAAGTGAAGCGGCCAGCCCCGGGTGAGATGGCGGTGGATCGAGGGCTGGGTGTCGACGGTCACGTCCTCGTAGAGGGTCGCCCGGCGGGCGGCGGGCTCAAACCAGGCGAAGTCGCGCTCGGAGGCCGCCGGGCTCTGGGCCGGGGCGGGGGGTGCCGCCTCGGCTGAGGTGGTGAAGCGGTCAGCGAAGATCCGCGCCTCGTCGATCCCGCGCCCGATCAGCATCTCCTCGACGGCGTCGAGCATCGGCGGCGGCCCGCACATGTAGACGTCGGGGGCCTCGAGCTCCTCGTCCACCGCCTCGTGGACAAAGCGGCCGGTCACGGGCGTGAAGCGGAAATCCTCAAGTCGCTCACCCAGCGCCGCGACCTCATCGAGGGCGAACAGGTCCCGCTGCGCCCGTGCTCCGTAGAAGAACCGCACCGGTCGCTTCGAGCCCTCGGCGGCCAGCTGGCGCAGCACTCCGAGTACCGGCGCCATGCCCGAGCCGCCGGCGATCATCAGGATCGGCGCCTCGGAGCGCCGCAGATGAAAGGCGCCGTAGGGTCCGGTGAACCCCAATTCGGTTCCCACCTCGATCCCGTCGCCGAGCATCGACGAGAAGCGCCCGCCCGGATAGCGTTTGATCATCAACTCGACGGTGTCGTCTCCGGGCAGGTTGGCGATTGAGAAGGAGCGACGCTCGCCCGCCGCGCCGGGCACGTGCAGATCGAGGTACTGACCGGGCAGCCAGACCAGGTCGTCGGGGACCGACAGCTTCACCCCCACGATGTCGTGGGTCAGCTCCCGGATCTCCGTCACCGTGGCCACGCCGTCACGGATCGCGTTCTCCAGGCGGTAGTTGTCCGGGTCGAAGTGCAGCAGCTCGACGACCAGGTCTGACTCCGGCATCGCCCGGCACATGAGCGTGTAGCCGCCCGCCCGCTCGCTGTCGGAGAGGGCGAAGTTGGAGTAGCGCTCCAGCGCCACCTCGCCCTCCTGCAGGAAGCACTTGCAGGCCGAGCATTGGCCCTCCCGGCAGCCGTAGGCCAGGTTGTAGCCCTGGCGAAAGGCGGCGTCGAGCACGGTCTCCTCGGGGCCACAGTCGATCTCCTCGCCCAGCGGCTCGAACCGGACCCGCGGACTCATAACACCGTCTGCGCGAGGTCCAGCGGCACCGCCCCGTCCGAGACCGGAGAGCCGCTCCAGTCCCCGCTGGGCAACCCGAGCTCGTGGGCCACACGGATGTTCGGACTCTGGAGCCTGAGCCCGTGGGCCCGGATGTCCGACAGCGTCCACTGGCGCGGCGCGTCGCCGCTGCGGTTCAGGTGCGGTTGGCCGATCAGCGTCTCTCCGTCCGCCCGCACGAAGCCCAGATCCTGAATCACCTCCGAGGCCTCCCAGCCGTGGTAGCGATCCAGATAGTTGCGGTCCCCGGTGTAGCGGCCGGGGTTTGACTCATCGAGCCACTGGCACTCACGGGAGCAGTAGAAGCGGGTGCGCGGGGTGGGCGGGGGCGTTATCCGGTGACGGCGGTCGGCCTCCGAGACACAGGACCCCTGGCAGGTCCAGCAGAACGGCGGGGCCATGTTGATGAAATCCAATGGCAGGTAGCCGGCGCCCGGGTCGACGCCGCGCCGGTAGGCCTCCCAGAATGCCCCGTACTGCGCATACCACCCTGGGTAGTGACGCTCGAACCACTCGAAGTCGCGCTCGTCGAGGGGGTCAAAGCGCCAGAAGGACAGCGGCCAGCCGGCGAAGGCCAGGATCGCATGGCGGTGGTGGATGCCGTTGACGATCCGCTCCCGGGCCCGGTCGAACATGTCCGGGGGTATGTCCAGGCCGAGCTTGCCGAGCTTCATGATGTAGGCCCGGTGCCAGTCATCGCGCACCCAGCGATCCCACTTGTCCAGAAAGGACTCGGGGTCTGAGCGGTCGCGTGAGAAGTACTCGATGACCACCGCGGAGAAGATGTCGATGAAGGCGTGGTTGATCCAGAACGCCTGCTGGAGGTCGCGCTCGACCAGCGGCGCATTGTGATCGTCCTGGAGCACGGTGAGGAGCGTCGCGTAGCCGTTGGAGATGTGGCGAGCCTCGTCGGACTGCACGCTCAGATACGTGGTGGGCAGGGTGAAGTCGCCGTTGCGCGCGGCCACGTCCGGGGTGGCCACGAAGACGATGTTGGTGAACGCCGTCTCCGCCACCACCTGGAGCGTGAACGCGCACTGGATCGGATCGCCGACGATGAAGTGCGAGAGCATGTTCAGTCCCGGGTTGGTCAGCACCGAGCCCGAGAACGCCTTGGGGCCGAGATGCCAGCCGGCCGGATCGGGCACGTTCTTGGTGTACCAGCGGGCCAGGGCCATCTGCAGCCCGGTGTGGCGGATCTCGTCCACGAACTGCACGTGGTAGCCGTTGCGCAGCTCGTTGTTGGGCACGGCGCTCATCAGCATCGACATGCACCGCCCGGCCGCCACCTCGGCGTAGTTGGTGATGACGATGAACGGCTTGAGGATCTCCAGCCAGCGCTCATGGGCCTTGGCCGGCATGTCGGCCCGCACCGCGGCGTCGTGGCCTCCGTAGACCCGCTCGTCCTTCTCGAGCTCCATCGGCAGGTACTCGCGCATGATGTGACGCATCGGATCCTTGGCCTTGTGCGGGAAGCGGTAGCGCGTCGGGTAGCGCACGGCCGGCTGGTGGTAGTCGGCCTCCCAGCCCAGCTGCGCGATGCGCTCGTGGGTCTGGGTGATGCTGCGGCGGCGGGGATTTGCACTCACGGCCGGAAACCTATGCCCGTGCCCGGGAGCGAATCTTCCCCTCTGAGCAACTTCTTCGGGCCTGCTGTTTGTCACAATCTGACAATGACGGCCGATCCCTGGCCTACGGAGGCCATCCCCGCCGAGGCGGTGGCTGCCGTCCGGGCCCAGCTGCCGCAGGTGGTCGAGAACATCGTCGCCGCCGTGCGCCAGGGCAGTCCGGTGTACGGCGAGGTGCTGGCCGGCCCCGAGGGCATGGCCATCCGCCTGGGCATCGAGCAGGCCCATCAGGCCTTCCTGGACGCCATCGAGCGGGGCCGCCGTCCGGCCGGGGAGACCGATGAGCTTTGGCGTCGTCTGGGCGAGGCCGAGTTTCAGGCCGGGCGCAGCCTGGACGACCTGCGCGCCGCCTTCCGTATCGGGACCCGAGCGGCGTGGCGCGGGGCAGCCGAGCTGGCCCTGAGCGCGGGGGTCTCGGCGCCGGTGGCCATCGCCACGGCGGAGGCGATCTTCGTCTACGCCGATGAGCTGGCCTCCGACGTGGTCGAGGGCTATCTGCGCATGCAGTCCGACGAGGCCGGTGAGCTCGAACGCCGCCGGCGCCGGGTGGCCGCCCTGCTGCTCGATCCCGACGGCCATGACCCCGACGCCCTGATCCACGCCGCCGAGCTCGCCCGCTGGCCGGTGCCCCGCCGTCTGGCCGTGCTCGCCCTTGACTCCGATAGCCCGCTCGGCCTCACCCGACGGCTCGACGCCGACGCGCTGGCCGGCACCGACGCCGTCGGCGCCTGGCTCGTGCTTCCCGATCCCGAAGGGCCCGGCCGCAGCGCTGCTCTCGATCGCGCCCTGGCCGCCGAGCCCGCGGCCCTCGGCCCCACGGTGGCGCCCGCCCGGGCCCCGCTCTCGCTGCGCTGGGCTCGGATCGCGCTCGGTCTGGCCGCGGCCGGAGCCCTACCCGCCGCGGGACTGGTGCGCAGCCAGGACCACCTGGCTGAGCTGACCCTGCTCCAGGACCCTGAACTGGCCGACGCGCTTGTGCGCCGCACCCTGCACCCGCTACGTGCGTTGCCCGCCGCCGAGCGCGAGCGGCTGCTCGACACTCTGGGCGCGTGGCTCGATCACCAGCGCCACACGCCCCAAATCGCCCAGCAGCTCCACGTCCACCCCCAGACCGTCCGCTACCGGATGGCCAAGCTCCGAGAGCTCCTCGGGGACGCCCTGGACACGCCCGCCGGCCGCTTCGAGCTCGGGCTGGCGCTGCGCGTCAGGGCGTCCTCGGGTGAGTCCGACTACTCAGCCACCGGCGGCGGATAAACCTCGTGCACGTACTCGTCGACCTTGTCCTCGGGCAGTCGAGTGGCAATCGCCCAGTAGTAGATGATCAGGTTGAAGACCGCCGAGGCGATGATCCCGCCCCACAGGCCGATGGCATTGGTGCCGCCCTGGTCGAGCACGTTCTTGAAGATCCCGATGCCTCCGATGATCCCGCCCGGGCCGAAGTCGCTCAGGTAGGAGACCACGCCCATGCCGATGAGCCACACGATGATCCAGGGAGCGGCCTGCCAGTCCATGGCCGGGGCCCTCGGGTTCAGCTTGAATCGGTAGGAGATTGCGATCAGGCCATAGCCGATCAGCATCGCCACCATCAGCGTCGTGTAGGTCTGCCAGCCCGAGAACAGGATCACCCAGCCCGCGCCGACGAAGGCCAGGGGGGCCATCACCGCGCCCGCCGGCAGCCGGTAGGTGCGCGTCAGGTGGGGCTTCTGCAGGCGTAACGCCCCCATCGCCACCGGCGCGCCGGCGTACATCAGCACCGAGGCGCTGGTGACGATCCCGACTAGCTTGCTCCAGCTCGGGAACGGGAGCAGGAACAGAACGCCGATCAGCGTGGCGATGATCACCCCGAACACCGGCACCCGCGCGCGGCTGACCCGCTCGAACGCGGTCGGGACATAACCGTTCTTGCTCAGGCCGAACGACAGACGTGCCGAGGAGGTTTCGTACATGAGTCCGGTTCCACCCGGGGAAACCACCGCGTCGATCCGCAGCAGGGTGGCCAGCCAGGAGATGCCGACAATGCTGGCCAGGGTGAAGAACGGTCCGGCGTTGAGCGCCGTGACCGTGGCGTTGGTGTTGGTGGCGCCGAGGTTCGTCCACCCGTGCTGGGAGATGAGCAGGCTGGTGGGCATCGACGCGATGAACGCCACCTGGATGAGGATGTAGAGGATTGCGCCGATCAGGATCGACAGGATCACCGCTCTCGGCAGGTCTCGGCCGGGGTTTTTCGACTCCCCGCCGATTTGCACCGCCTGCTCAAAGCCCAGCAGCGAGAAGATGATGCCCGCCGGAAGCGTCAGGAGGATGGCTTTGACCGCTCCGGGGTGGACGAAGAAGCCGCCGCCGGCGTGGCCGAAGTTCGCGCTGTGGAAGTGCCCGATGAGCAGGATGATCACCGTCACGACCGGGATCGCGACCTTCCAGGTCGTCAGCGCGTTGTTGATCCGGGCGAACCACCGGATCCCGACCAGGTTGATGATCACGAACAGCAGCATCAGGATGCCCGCCGCCAGGTAGCCGAAGCCGTGCAGCGTCCCACCGGAGCCCGCGTGGCTGACATAGAAGTCGCGCGCCCAGTGGGCGGTTGACAGGTACTGGACCGCCGCCAGCACCTCGATCGGAGCCACGCTCGCCGCCTGCAGGTAGGAGGCCCAGCCGAACGTCGCTCCGGCAAAGCTCCCGAACGCGTAATGGGGGAAGCGGCTCGTCCCGCCGCTGACCGGGAACAGGCCGCCCAGCTCGGCATGCACGAGCGCGAGCAGGATGATGATGAGCGAGCCCAGGACCCAGCCGAAGATCGCCGACGGGCCCGCGAGCACTACCGCCCCGAGGGCGCCGAACAGCCAGCCCGATCCGATGATTGACGTCTCTGATGCCCACAGGAGGCCGAGGAATCCGACGCCCCGGTCAAGGCCGTCGGCGTCGAGTTGAGCTTCAGGTGCCGCGGGTGGAACCGTGGACTGCTCCATGCTACCTCCGGGGGACGGTTTGCCGCCGCATTCTCAACCAGCGGAATTGCGGGCGCGTTAAATCGGCACCCTAACCCGAACACCGGCGCCAGGGCAACCCCGAGCCGTGGTTCGGGGAATGCTCCCGGACCCGCGGGTCGGCCCGGCTCCCGTCCCGCTCAACCTCGCTACTGGTGCCCGGCGATCGTGTGCGGTTGATAGAGCTCCTCGAGCCGCTCCATCTCCTCCTGGCTAAGCGAAAGGGATTCCGCGGCCAGGGCGTCCTCGAGGTGACCGAGCCTCGTGGCGCCGATGATCGGTGCGCTCACCCCCGGCCGGTGCAGTAGCCAGGCCAGGGCGACCTGCGCCGTGGGGACGCCCCGCGCCTGAGCCACCTCCTCGGCCCGCTCCACCACGTCGAAGTCGATCTCCGGTCGATACAGCGAGTCCCCGAAGGCGTCGGTCTGGGCGCGCTTGGTCTGCCGCTCGCCGGAGCGGGTCCGATTGCCGGCCAGCATGCCCCGGGCCAGCGGGCTCCAGGGGATGACCCCCACGCCCTGATCCAGGCACTGGGGAATCATCTCCCGCTCCTCCTCGCGGTAGATCAGGTTGTAGTGGTTCTGCATGGAGATGAATGGAGTCGCCCCGGCCCACTGGGCCTTGGCGAACTGCCAGGCGAACATGCTGCTGGCGCCGATGTAGCGCGCCTTGCCCGACTTGACCACGTCGTGCAGGGCATCCATGGTCTCCTCGATCGGCGTGTTCGGATCCCAGCGGTGGATCTGGTAGAGGTCGACGTAGTCGTGGCCCAGGCGCTCCAGCGAAGCATCGATCGAGGCCATGATGTGCTTGCGCGACAGGCCGTGCCCGTTCTCCCCGGGCATGGTGGGCATGAACACCTTGGTGGCCAGCACGTACTCCTCGCGCATGCCGAACAGGGAGCGCAGGAGCCGGCCCGTGATCACCTCGCTCTGGCCGCCGTTGTACACATCGGCGGTGTCGTAGAAGTTGATGCCGCCCTCGACGGCCGCGCGGACGATCGGCTCGGCGTCAGCCTCGTCCAGGGCCCACTCCCGGCTCTCGTGCTTGCCGTAGCTCATCATGCCCAGACACAGGCGCGAGACTCGCAGCCCGGTCCGGCCCAGATTCACGTAGTCCATGGAGAACCTCTCTGATCGCGGCCGGTCTTCGGAATCGAGCCTAGTCCTCAGCTGTCAGGGCCTCGACCTCGGCCGGATCCAGCGGCAGGCAGACCTCGCAGAAGTCCTTGCCGAACGCGGTCAGGACGATGCTGCGCTGGATCGTCTTGGCGCGAGCCCCGGTGCGGAGCGCCTCCATCACCTCGGGCTGAGCCTCCACGACCTGATAGGCGACCGCGTCGTCGATCGGCTCGCGCGAGAACCAGATCAGGCCGAGGCGCTCGAGGTTGTTCAGGTACGCCGTGACGCGTCCGCGCTCCCGGAGACCGGCCTGGGCACCGACCATGTTCAGGCCAAAGGCGATCAGCTCCGAGCCCACCCCGATCAGGTTGGTGGCCCGCACATCGACCGACGGCTGGGGTCCCTCGGTGGCCAGTAGACGCAGGATCCGGCCCTCGTCGGGAGCCAACTCGGTGAGGATGCGCGCGTAGGCGGGATGCGCGTGCTCGCTGGCCCCGACCTCGGCCGCCGCCTTGAGCAGACGGGCGCCCTTGATGCGCAGAGCGACCGCCTCGGAGACGGCTCCGTTGCCGCTTCCGTTAGCGCTCATCGCCTCGGCCGGCGGCGCACCCAACCGGCTCACCCGGGCCTCCAGCTCTGTGATGCCGAGCAGATCGCGCGCGTAATCGCGAAGCTCGGCGCCGATCTCCAACACCACTCCGGTGGCCAGCACCGGATCGGCTGCCACCCGGCTCATGCGCACTCCCTGGCGCGCCGAGCTGCTCAGCCCCCACCGGGCCGCCCGCCACCACACGCCGACCGCCAACCGGGCCAGCGCGGGTCCACTGTCGATCAACTGGGTCTGCCGGGACCGGTTCGCGCTCATCCGAATAGCGCCAGGTGAATGAGTCCGCCGGCCAGACCCAGGACCGCGCCGTGCAGGAGCAACAGCCACTCGTCCTCCTTGGTGGCCGTACGCAGCAGGTCGGCGAATTCCGCAGGCGGCATGGCGCGTATCCGATCGGTGATCAGCTTACGCATTGCCGCGCTCTGTTTCTGGCTGAACTTGGGGTCAGACAGCGGCTCCATCATGTGCTCGACCGGCTCGCTGGCGAATGACTGGCGGATCGACTCATATTCCCTCTCGCCCAGGGCGATCCGGACGGCGGGCCGCAACGGCCCGGTCGCCCGGTCTATGGCCGGTCGCATGGAGCGCTCGATCAGCGCTCGGGTCCGGTCGGACTGGGGTCCGGTGAGCAACTCGGTGCCGAACTCCGACACGGTCAGGATCTCGTCGGCCACGATCCGCGCGTAGATCTCGGCCACGTCGTGCTGGCGACGGATGAACAGTCCGTGAACCCGAAACGGTCCCCACCGTCGCGGTTCGGCCGGCTCGTAGATCATCCACAGGGCCACCCAGTTGGTGGCGTAGCCGACCAACACGCCGAGAATCGGCAGCAGCCACCAAAAGGTCACGAAGTGGGTGAGCACTGCCACTGGGATACCCAGGACGAAGCCGAAGAAGAATCCGAAGTTCTGGATGAACTTCAGCTCCCGGCCCCCCATGTCCAGGAACACCCGGTTGGCCAGCTCGGGGTCAAAGCGCTTGATGACCATCAACTTCACGTCGACCAGCTGGTCGATGTTCTCCCCGATGGCCAGCGTCAGCTCGTTGGCGATCGCCGGCAGCTGATCCTGAACCCGCCGGTGCACCAGCTCGCGGATCTGCTCGGGCAGCTCGGGCCACAGCTGCGGCTGCTCGCGGGTCATGATCTGTTCGACGATCTCGTCGATGTCCTCGCGCTTCGAGTTGACGATCTGTTGGGCGATCTGCTCGGGGTCGAGCTGGCCGAAGATCTCTCGCGGGGTACCGATCTTGGAGATGCCGCTGTCCACGGCCAGGCTGCCCATCTTGGCCGCCCGCGAGGGGATGATCCCCTGCCACCCGATGCCGCCCAGCATGACGCCGGGGATCTGGCGCACGCGGTAGGGCAGCAGCCGGGAGATCGCGTGCAGCCAGTTGGCTCGCACACCCCTGAAGTGCACCGGGTAGAAGAGCATCAGCACGCCGGTCCAGTTGGTGACGTAGCCGATGATGCCGGTGACCACCGGCACTGTGAGCAAGGCGAGCGTGCTCTGGCTCAAGGTGCGGGGAAGCTACCCGACCTCGGTTCGGCCCAAGCCCCGGCTGGTCCGCCCGCCGCGCGGGCCGCGCCGCGCCCGCCCCGGCTGGTCCGCCCGCCGCGGGGGCCGCGCCGCGCCCGCCCCGGCTGGTCCGCCCGCCGCGCCGGCGCCGCCGGTACGCTGGCGCCGCATGAGTTACCTCGCTGTCATCACCGGGGCGTCGAGCGGAATCGGCGAGGCCACCGCCCGGCGCCTGGCCCGGGAGCCCGACGTTCGCCTGATCCTCCTCGCCCGCCGGGCCGAGAAGCTCGAGGCGCTGTGCGCTGAGCTCGGCGGCCCGGAGCGCGCGCTGAGCTTGGCCATTGACCTGACCGAGGATGACGCGCCCGCGCGCGTGAAGGCGTTTATCGAGGCCCGGGGCGGGCAGCTGCATCTCCTGGTCAACAACGCCGGCGCCGCCTGGCGCGGAACGTTTGCCGACACCGGCTGGGCCAACCTCGAGCGTCACCTGAAGCTCAACTTCGAAGCTCCCGCTCGTCTCACCGAGGCGCTGCTGCCCCTGTTGCGCTCCACCGCCGCCGCGCACGGATCACCCCCCGGCCGCCGGGTGGCGATCGTCAACGTGGCCAGCACCGCGGGACGGGTTGCGCGGCCGGGCTCGGGCGCCTATTCCGCCAGCAAGTTCGCCTTGGCCGGCTGGACCGATTCGCTGCACCTCGAGGAGCTCGAGCACGGCGTACATGTCGGGCTTGTCCTGCCCGGCTTCGTACAGACCGAGGGCTTCCCGGCCAGCGAGCTGCTGTCCAACTGGCTGACGCGACGGATCGTCTCCCAACCTGACGGCGTCGCCGAGGCCATCATCGACGCCGGCCCCGGCGGTCGGGCCGAGCGTTACGTCCCGCGCTACTACTGGATCGCCGCCGCCGCGCGGATCCTGGCGCCGCGCCTGACCCGCCTGGCCACCGGCGGGGGAGCATTCACGACCGCGACCAAGGTTCACGACTAGCGCCGGCTGGCTCGCTACCTGTCGGTAGCTACGGAGCCGTAACTTAGTAGTCTCGTCGCTCCATCCTCGATCAGGAGAGCTTTCGAGATGCCAGACAGCCCTGACCGCGCCGCGACGCCCGGCGGCCCCCGCCGCGTAGCGGTGCTCGGCGGTAGCCGGATTCCCTTCGCGCGCCAGAACGGTCCCTACGCTCGGGCCTCCAACCAGGACATGCTCACGGCCACGCTCAACGCCCTGGTCGCGCGGTTCGGTCTCGAGGGCGAGGTGCTGGGCGAGGTGGCGGCCGGAGCCGTGCTCAAGCACAGCCGCGACTTCAACCTGACGCGAGAGACCGTGCTCGGCTCGACGCTGGCGCCCGAGACGCCGGCCTACGACGTCCAGCAGGCCTGCGCCACCGGGCTGGAGGCCACCATCCTGGTCGCCAACAAGATCGCCCTGGGCCAGATCGACTGTGGGATCGCCGGCGGCGTGGACACCACCTCGGATGCCCCGCTGGCCGTCGGGGAGGACCTTCGCCAGGTCCTGCTGTCGCTCAACCGGGCCAAGTCCAACGCCGCCCGGCTGCGCGCGCTGGCCCGGCTGCGTCCCCAGCAGCTGATCCCCGAGATCCCCCGTAACGCCGAGCCCCGTACCGGGCTGTCGATGGGCGAGCACACGGCGATCATGGCCACCGAGTGGGGGATCGGCCGCGAGGAACAGGATGAGCTGGCCGTGGCCAGCCACCATCACCTGGCCGCCGCCTATGACACCGGCTGGCTCGACGACATGGTCGTCCCCTTCCTCGGTCTCGAGCGGGACCAGAATCTGCGCCCCGATTCCAGCGTCGAGAAGCTGGCCAAGCTGAAGCCCGTGTTCGGCGGTCCCGAGGGCACGATGACCGCGGGCAACTCCACGCCCCTCAGTGACGGCGCCTCTGCGGTGCTCCTGGCCAGCGAGGAGTGGGCGGCCGCGCATGACATCCCCGTGCAGGCCTACTTCACCGCCGCCCAGACCGCGGCCGTGGACTATGTACACAAGCGCGAGGGGCTGCTCATGGCTCCCGCCTATGCGATGCCCAAGATGCTCTCCCGGGCCGGAGTCGGTCTGCAGGACTTCGACCTGTACGAGATTCACGAGGCCTTCGCCGCCCAGGTGCTGTGCACGCTGAAGGCCTGGGAGGACCCGGTCTTCTGCCGGGAGAAGCTCGGGCTCGATGCCCCGCTGGGCACGATCGACCGGGCCAAGCTGAATGTGCACGGAGGTTCCCTGGGCGCCGGGCATCCGTTTGGGGCCACCGGCGGACGGATCGTCGCCTCCCTGGCCAAGGCTCTGCAGCAGAGAGGGTCTGGCCGTGGCGTGATCTCCATCTGCGCCGCCGGCGGACTCGGAGTGACCGCGATCATGGAGGCCCGCTGATGGCTGACCGCTACCAGCAGCTCGTCAACACGCCCATCGGCCGGATCGTCACCAAGCAGATCGGCCTGCCCAACCCGCCCCGGCTGCAGCGCTACGAGCCGGGCCAGCCGGTCATCGACGGGCCGGTGCTGCTCGGCGCCGCCGCGGACTCGCGGCTGGCCGCACCCCTGACCCAGATTCTGGCCTCGATTGGCGCCGAGGCGTTCACGCTCATGGATGAGCCCCTGCGCACCGCCGCCGCCGATGCGCAGCTCGACGCCGGTGTGTGGAATCCGGAGGCCGGGGGTGAGCAGCGCTTCAAGGCGCTGGTTCTGGACGCGACCGGGATTCGCTCCAGTGGACAGCTCGAGGAGGCCTGGGCGTTTCTGGCGCCCAGCATCCGGCGCGTCCTGACCAATGGCCGCGTGATCATCCTCGGCACACCGCCCGAGGATTGCGGCGCGCCGCCCGAGGCGATCGCCCAGCGGGCGCTTGAGGGGCTCGAGCGGGCGATTGGCAAGGAGGTCAAGAAGGGCGCCACGTCGCAGCTGATCTACGTGCGCCCGGGGGCCGAGTCAGGGCTCGAGTCGACCCTGCGCTTCTTCCTGTCTCCCAAGTCGGCCTTCGTCTCGGGCCAGGTTGTCCGCGTCGGGGCGTCCGTGAGCGATGACACCGACACGATCGACTGGGAACGCCCGCTGGCCGGAAAGGTGGCCCTGGTTACCGGTGCGGCGCGCGGTATCGGCGCCGCGATCGCTGCGGTGCTGGCTCGCGACGGTGCGCACGTGGTCGGGCTCGACGTGCCGGCGATGAGTCTGGAGCTGACCGAGGGCATGGCCGAGATCGGCGGATCGGTGCTGGCCGCCGACATCACCGCGCCGGACGCGCCGGGGGAGATCGCCTCCCACCTGCTGGAATTCCACCAGGGCGTGGACATCGTCGTGCACAACGCCGGCGTGACCCGCGACAAGACCCTGGGCCGGATGAGCGAGGAGTTGTGGGACACCGTCATCTCGATAAACCTCACCGCTCCCCAGCGCATCGATAAGGAGCTGTTCGAACGCCAAGCGGTGCGCGCGGGGGGCCGGATCGTCTGCGTCTCCTCGATCAGCGGCATCGCCGGTAACGCCGGTCAGACCAACTACTCGACCTCCAAGGCCGGGGTGATCGGCATCGTGCAGGAGTTTGCTCCCGCGCTGGCCGAGCGCGGAGTGACCATCAACGCGGTGGCTCCCGGCTTCATCGAGACCCAGATGACCGGTGCCATGCCGATCGCCATCCGGGAGGCCGGCCGTCGTATGAACAGCCTCTCCCAGGGCGGCCTGCCGGTGGACGTGGCCGAGACGATCGCCTGGTACGCGAGCCCCAAATCGGGCGGGGTGACCGGCAACATCGTCCGGGTCTGCGGCCAGAGTCTGATCGGGGCGTGAGCGCGATGGCCGACGCCGAGCTGAACCGCAGCCCCAGAATGTTGGGTCTGTTCGTGCGGGCCAGTGTGGCCATGGTCCCAGGCGCCTCACGCCTGCCCTTCGTGGGCGGTGGCGGCGGCGGGATTCCGGACCGAACGCTTACTCTGACCGACGTCGAGACCGATCGTGAGCGGCTCACCGCCTATGACCGCGTGTGCGGATTCACCCTCTCCGACACGCTTGCGCCCACCTACCCCCACATGCTGGCCTTCCCGCTCCAACTGGCCCTGATGACCAGCGGTGACTTTCCCTATCCGGCCATCGGCCTGGTTCACATCGCCAACCGGATCGTCCAGCACCGCTCCATCGGCGCCGGTGAAATTCTCGGGCTGCGCGTGTGGGCCACCGATCCCGAGCCCCATCCCAGCGGGTCTCAGTTCGCCCTGCGCACCGAGGTCCGGGTCGGCGAGGAGCTGGTCTGGGAGGAGGAGTCGGTCAACCTGCGCCGCGGGCGGGGGGATGAATCGGCGTCCGGACCGGCGATTGCTCCGAGCCCAGCCTCCGAGCTGCCCATCACCGCGACCTGGCGTCTGCCCGGGGATCTGGGTCGCCGCTACGGCGCCGTCTCCGGCGACCTGAACCCGATCCACGTCCATCCCCTCTCGGCCCGGTTGTTCGGCTTTCCGGCCGCGATCGCTCACGGCATGTGGACCAAGGCCCGCTGTCTGGCCGCACTGGCCACCGAGCTGCCCGGCGCGTTCACCGTCCGTGTGGCCTTTCGGCGCCCGATCCTGCTTCCGGCCACGGTGCAGTTCGCGGAAGCGCGGGAAGGAGCCGGGATCAGGTTCGGCGTCCGCGACGCCAAGCAAGGCAAGTCGCACCTGGACGGCGCCGTCTCGTTGGGCGACTAGGACGCGGCGCTTGCCTCGAAGCCGTCAAACAGCTCGCTGAGACGATCGAGCACCGCCGCCGCGGTGCGCAGGTCGGCGTCGCTGAAGCCGGCCAGGGCTTCCTGCCAGCGTTCCTCGAGCAGGGCGCGGCGCTCCCGGACGAGCTCGCCGCCCCGCTGGGTGAGTGAGACCAGCACCACGCGCTTGTCCCGCTCTGAGCGCACGCGCGTGACCAGGCCGTGGGCCTCCAGGTGATCGAGCATCTGAGTGGCGGTTCCAGGCGCCAGATCGGCGATGGCGGCGAGCTGACTGGCCGGTAGCTCGGGTTGCTCGGCCAGACCGAACAGCAGCCCGTACTGCGCGTGACTGAGGCGTCCGAGCTGCTGAGTCTCGCGTCCGCGCAGGCGCCGGACCGAGCCCATGGCGGCCTTGAACGCTCGGGCGACCTCGGCCTGGGGATCAAGCTCGGCCGGTGGTGCCTCGGCCGCCGGGTCGGGGCTGCTCAGCATGCTCACGCCGCGACCGGCTCGACCACGACATCGCCCCCGGGCCCGTCCCCGGCGGCTCGCGCCCGGCGGGCGGCCCGCTCGGTTCGCATCAGGATCACGCAGGGTATGACCGCCACCACGGTCAACCCGATCGAAGCCCAGAACGCCGTCCCGTAGGCCGAGGCCTGGGCGGCCAGGGTGTGACTCCCGATGAGCGAGTTCTGGAGGACCACGGTCAGCAGGGCGATGCCCATCGATCCCCCCACGCGCTGCAACACATTCAACTGGGGGGTGGCGTCCGACAGTTCACTGCGCTTCAGCGAGGCGAAGGCCGCCGACATCGCGGGCATGAAGGCAAAGCCGATGCCCATCCCGCGCACCACCATGGCTATGCACAGCCAGAGGATCGAGGTGTGGGCGCCGATCAACGCGAAGGGCACGGTGGCCACCGAGATGATGATCACCCCGAGCAGTGACAGCGGACCGCCGCCCCAGCGGTCGCTGAGCCTCCCCGACAGGGGCATGATCAGGGCGGCGCCCAGCCCCTGAGGCGCGGTCAGCAGTCCGGTGGTGACGACGCTCTCATGGCGAATCGCCTGCCAGTAGTAGGGCAGCAGGATCATGCCGCCAAACAGCGCCGCACCGATGCAGAACATGGCGATCGAGGCGGACGAGAACGAAGGGCGGCGATACAACCGCACGTTGAGCAGCGGCCGGGGGATCCGCAGCGCGTGCAGGGTGAAGATCGTCACCAGGGCCAAGCCGGCGAAGAAGGGAATCAGAACCTTGGGCGAGGTGAAGCCGTCGGTTACTCCGACCTCGGTGACACCATAGGTGATCAGCGGCACCCCGGTGGCCATCAGGACGAGGCCCAGGTAGTCCAGGCGCTCGGTGCGCTGGCGCGCGACCGTGGGCAGGAAGCGCAGCGCGGCGATGACGGCGATGATCCCGATCGGCAGGTTCACGTAGAAGATCCAGCGCCAGCTGGCGTTCTCGAGGATCAGGCCCCCGATCGTCGGCCCGAGGACGGGCGCCAGCATGGCCGGCACGGCGACCACACTCATCACCCGGCCCATGCGCTTGGGTCCGGCGGCTTCGGCCATCATGAGCTGGCCGATGGGGAGAATCATTCCGCCGCCCACGCCCTGGAGCACGCGGAACAGGATCAGCTCCGTGCTCGAGGTGGCCAGGCCACACAGGGCCGAGCCGGCGGTGAACAGGACCAGGGAGACCAGATACACGGACTTGGCCCCGAACCGCCGGGCGGCCCATCCGGTGATCGGGATGACCGCGGCCAGGGCCAGCATGTAACCGGTGGCCACCCACTGGATGTTGGCGATCGTCGCGTGCAGCTCACGACCGAGGGTGTCCAGCGCGACGTTGACGATCGTCGTGTCGAGGATGGACATGATCGAACCGATGATCACCACGGCGCTGATCCGCCATACGTAGGCGTCAATCCGGCTGTCGTCGTTGCTCGTGCTCACACCGATCTCCAAAGTCCTGAGGAAGCCAATTATTCGGTGCCTCAGAGTAGCAACGCCTTGGTGGTTGGGCACTTCGGTGCCGGCACAAATCGCTGCCGGCCGCCGCGGCGCCGGTGCCAATCCCCGCGAGCCGTCTATCGTCTGGGCGTGTGACCACGTTCGCCGACCTGGGCCTAGCTGCCGAGATTCTCGCCGCCGTGCGCGATGTCGGCTACGACACCCCGAGCCCGATCCAGGAGCAGGCCATCCCGCCGCTGCTCGAGGGACTCGACGTGATCGGCCAGGCCCAGACCGGTTCGGGCAAGACCGCTGCCTTCGGTCTGCCCATGCTCCAGTACGTCGATCCCGGGGAGAGTGATGTCCAGGGGCTGGTGCTCACCCCGACCCGCGAGCTCTGCATTCAGGTCACCCAGGCCCTGCGCGCCTACGGCAAGGCCAAGGGCATCGACGTCGTCGCCGTGTTCGGTGGTGCGCCGATTCGCAGCCAGCAGGCCCAGCTGCGCGCCGGCGGCCAGGTCGTCGTCGGCACCGTGGGCCGGGTCAAGGATCTGATCTCGCGCCACTCGCTGATGCTTCACGCCTGCCGCTTCGTGGTCCTCGACGAGGCCGACGAGATGCTCGACCTGGGCTTCCTGGAGGACGTGGAGCGGATCCTGGCGCTGACGCCCTCCAGCCGCCAGACGGCGCTGTTCTCGGCCACCATGCCGCCCGAGATCCGGCGGCTGGCCGACCAGTACCTCTACGACCCGGTCACGATCAAGGTGAAGACCGACACGCTGACCGTGGACACGGTGGAGCAGTTCGCGCTCGAGGTCTCCGCCCGCGACAAGCCCGAGGCGCTGGCCACGGTGCTCGAGGCCGAGCATCCCGAACAGGCGCTGGTGTTCGTCCGGACCAAGATCCGCTGCGACCAGCTGTACCGCTCGCTGCGGGACCGGGGCATGAACGTCAAAGCTCTGCATGGCGACATGACCCAGGGCGCGCGGGACGGCGTGATGATCTCCTTCAAGGACGGGCGCCTGCCGCTGCTGATCGCCACCGACGTGGCCTCCCGCGGGCTCGACATCTCGGGCATCTCCCACGTGATCAACTTCGACGTGCCCACCTCCCCCGATGTGTACGTGCACCGGATCGGCCGGACCGGCCGGGTGGGCCGCAGCGGACGTGCCATCACTTTCTATCGAGCCTCGCCAGCAGCGCGAGATCCAGGCCATCGAGCGCCATGCCGGCGTCAAGCTCTCGCCCTGGGTCAAGGGTGCCCATGTGGCCCCGACGGCGGTCACGGCGCCAGCCCCGGCGCCACTCCAAGCCCCGCGTCTCCGCCACCAATGGCGACGGCCCCGCGGCCAAGCTGATCGTCTCCGGTGGCCGAGCCGCCGGGCTTGAGCCCTCGGACATCATTCACGCCATCACCACCGCATGCCAGCTCGACGGGGAGGCGGTGCGCAACGTGCGCGTGTTCGAGCGCTTCGCCTTCGTCGAGGTCCCGGCCGCAGACGCCGAGCGCGTGGTTGAGTCGGCCGGGGGCACGCAGGTGCGCGGACACGTGCTCGCGCTCGAAGTGGCCAAGGTCTGACCAAGGTCTGACCGACCCGTCCCGGCGTCAACTCGGCGTCAAGCCCGTCCGCACCCGCCGCGACTTCTGCTGCGCCGACCGTGTTACGAGGCCTTAGGACCGGGTCAATCAACCTCTGGGAGGTAATCCCTTGTCTAAGAAATCGCTGCATCTGCCCAGGCCGTCGGCGGCCATGCTGGTCGCCGTTACGGCACTCTTCATCTCCCTGGGGGGCGCCAGCTACGCGGCCTTCACGGTGCCCGCCAACAGCGTCGGGACCGCCCAGCTGCAACACAGCTCGGTGGTGCACTCCAAGCTCCGCTTCAATTCGGTCTCCTTCCAGGACATCCAGCCGCAGTCCATCGGCCTGCGCCGGGCCGACCTCAACCAGCTCCAGCAGCGCGTCGCGTCAAGCTGTGGGTCGGGCCAGGCCATCGGAGCGATCCAGAGCAACGGCAAGGTGACCTGCAACGCAGCCCGCCCGGGCGAGTTCGGCACCGCTACCCCGGCGGCGGTCCCGGTCCCGGTCGCCGGCGCCACCGTGGACACCTTGACCCTGCCAGCCGGGAGCTCCTACATGGCGTTCGCCAACCCGCAGGTCTCAGCCGCCCCGGGCAAGGTTGAGACCTGCTCACTGACCCTGGGGGCCAACAAGCAAACCCGCACGGCCAGCGTACCCAGCGGTGGGTCCGTGACCATGCCGCTCCAGGTTGCCGGGCCCGCGGGTACGGCCACCGTCAGCTGCTCGGGCACCGGCGTGGCCAGCGTCAACGGCGCCATCAACGCGCTGGAGACCTCCGCCAACAGCTGACCGCGCGTGCCTGCACCGTCGGCACTCCGGCACCCGGTCCGCTGGCCGGGCCTCGTGCTGTCGCACGGCTCCTCTGCTGACGCCGTGGTGCGGGCGCGATGATGAAGCGGCGATCGATGGGTAGGGTCCGGACATGACCACAGCAAATATGAACACCACACACGGCACGATCGCCCTCGAGCTCTTCGACGACGACGCACCGAAGACCGTCGCCAACTTTCGCAAGCTGGCCGCGGAGGGCTTCTATGACGGGATCATCTTCCATCGCGTGATCCCGGACTTCATGATCCAGGGCGGCGACCCTCAGGGCACCGGCAGCGGTGGTCCGGGCTACACGTTCGAGGACGAGTTCAACGCCCACAAGATCGTTCGCGGCGCCCTGGCCATGGCCAATGCCGGCCCCAACACCAACGGCTCGCAGTTCTTCATCGTCACCGTTGACAGTGCGCCGTGGCTTGATGGGCGCCACACGGTCTTCGGCCAGGTCACTGCGGGCATGGATGCCGTCGACGCCATCGAGGCGGTGCCCACGGGCGCCCAGGATCGCCCGCTCGATCCGCCGGCCATCGAGTCGATCGAGCTCGACCCGGCCTAGCCCCTGGGGCTGGGTGATCCGCCGCGGCCGGTTGCGCCGCGGCCCCCCACCCCCGATAGCCTTGAAGATCGATACCCAGCCGCAGGAGGAGACATGGCCAGCGTTCAGGAGCACGATCCGGCAGACACCAACGGCGCCAGCGCCCAGACGATCCCGGTCGAGAATCCCGCCACCGGCGAACTGATCACCACCGTTCCGGTCACCACGGCCGAGGAGCTGGCCGCGATGGCCGCTCGGGCGCGGGAAGCGCAGCCCCAGTGGGAGGCGCTTGGCTTCGAGGGCCGTGGGCGCATCATGCGCCGGGCGCAGAAGTGGATGATCGACAACGCCGAGCGGGTGCTCGACACCGTCGTCTCGGAGACCGGGAAGACCTATGAGGACGCCCAGCTCTCCGACTATGGCTACACCGTCACCGCTCTGGGTTTCTGGGCCAAGGAGGCGGCCAAGTACCTGGCCGATGAGCGCGTCCCGTCCTGGAACAACCCGGTGGCGATCGGCAAGAAGCTGGTCATCCGCTACGCCCCGCTTGGCGTGGTGGGGGTCATCGGCCCCTGGAACTATCCGATCGTCAACTCCTTTGGCGACTGCATCCCCGCGCTCATGGCTGGAAACACCGTGATCCTCAAGCCCAGCGAAGTCACGCCGCTGAGTGCCCTGTTGATGGTCGAGATGCTGCGCGAATGCGGGTTGCCCGAGAACGTGTTCCAGGTCGCCACGGGCGATGGCGCCACCGGCGCGGCCCTGATCGCCAACGTCGATTGCGTCATGTTCACGGGCTCGAGCCGGACGGGTAAGGCGGTCATGAAGGCCGCCGCCGACGCGCTGGTGCCCTGCTACCTGGAGTTGGGCGGCAAGGACCCGATGATCGTCTGCGCCGACGCCGATATCGAGCGGGCCAGCAACGCCGCCGCCTACTGGTCGATGAACAACGGCGGTCAGGTCTGCATCTCCGTGGAGCGTTGCTACGTGGACGCGTCGATCTACGACGAGTTCGTGGACAAGGTGACCGAAAATGTCCGCGGTCTGCGCCAAGGGGTGCCCACCGGAGTGGGCACCGTCGACGTCGGGGCGGTCATCTTCCCGCCCCAGATCGACGTCGTCACCGAGCATGTCCGCGACGCGGTGGAGAAGGGGGCCAAGGTGCTGACCGGTGGCCATGCCCTGTCCGGCCCCGGGCGCTTCTTCGAGCCCACGGTGCTGGTCGACGTTGACCACTCGATGAAGTGCATGCAGGAGGAGACGTTCGGGCCCACGCTGCCGATCATGAAGATCGCCGACGCTGAGGAGGGCGTCAGGCTGGCCAACGACTCGCCCTACGGCCTGCAGGCCAGCGTGTGGACCAAGGACGTAGACAACGGTGAGGCGCTGGCCCGACGGATCGAGGCCGGCGTGGTCTGCGTCAACGACGCCCAGGTCAACTACACGGCACTCAATCTGCCGATGGGAGGCTGGAAGACCTCGGGCCTGGGCACCCGCCACGGTTCGGCCGGCATCCGCAAGTACACCAAGGTCCAGTCGCTGCTGGTCACTCGGCGGGCGATGAAGCGCGAGCCGTTCATGTTCCCGTACAAGGCGCGTCAGACCATGCTTTTGCGCCGCTTCTTCAAGCTGCTCTACGGTCGCGGCTCCCGCGACTGACAACCGTGCTGCCGGGCGGGGTCGCCACCGCTGACCCCGCCGCGTCAGCCCTTGTAGGCGTTGTAGATCACCTGGTCGAAGACCGGAAGCCCAGGGTCGGAGGCAAAGCCCAGCGGCGTCAGTGAGAACAGCGACTCGATGCTCGAAAGCAGCGAGTAGTGGTTGTAGTAGTCGGTGCTGTCCAAGCTGTTTGGCTTCACGTAGTGGGAGATGAGCAGCAGGCCCACCTGACCTCCACCGCCGGTCGGGGTGCTCTGGCCGTTGCCCAGCGGCGGCGTGGTGGTCGTGCTCGAGGTCGTGTTGGTCGAGCTGGTAGTCGTGGACGACGTGGTCGACGATCCGCTGGTGCTCGTGGAGGCCGAGGTGCTGGGGGAGGCCGAGGTGCTGTGGGAGGGCCGAGGTGCTCGTGCTCGTCGTCGAGGTGCTCGAGGTCCCGGAGGGCATGTTCGGATACGTCGGAGTCGCGCAGCAAGCACTCTGGTCGGTGTGCGGGCCGCTCTGGGGAGCGTTGTCGAAGGTGATGGCGATCAGACCGCCGGCTTTGTAGGCGGGCGAGCGCTCGATTGCGGGCACGACCTGGCGCAGGAAGTTCTCGGTCGCCGTGTCGGCGGCCTTCGCATTGGCGGCCTGGCTGGGCACGCAGGACTGCTCGCTGCCGTTGTCACACTGCCCGGGGACGATGTAGGACAGCGACGGCGTCTGGGACTCGCGCTTGAGGTCGGTAGTCAGCTGACCGAGACCGACGTCGCTGGTGGAGCAGCTCGCGCTGAGCGAAGAGAAGTAGACGAACGGGTTGCGCCAGGTCACATACGGATCGGCGGCGGTGGGGGAGGAGTTCGGGTCCGTGGCGCCGACCGCGGGATGGCGGCAGGTCCCTGGAGTCGCCGCCGCCCCCGTGGGGCTGGTCGTGCTCGTGGTGGTGAAACTGGTGCTGCTGGTGGCGGACGGTGTGGTCGCGCTCGTGGACGTGGAGGACGGGGTGGTCGTACTGCTGGTCGTCGTCGAACTGCCCGACCCCTGCGTGTCGTTGCCCTCGACATAGGCCTTCCAGGTGAAGCCCGCGGCCGTCAACTGATCAGCCACCGTCTGGGTCTTGACCCCGAACACGCAGCCGGAACCCAGAGCTTGCTGCTCGGTGCCCGTGCCAGTCTGGTTGAACGCGGTGTACTGGGGACAGTCCTGGGCGGTCTGTGGATTGGGGCCCTGGCCACTGATCAGCGCGATCGCGTTGGACAGGGGACTCGGTGCCACCGCGTAGTAGTTCTGCAGCAGCTCCCCCTGGCGGCGCAGGCTCTGGGCCAGGTAGGGCAGCGTGGAGGTCTTGCCGAAGGCCTGCTGGAAGCCCTGCCCCGAGAGAACGATCTCGAACACGTGCTTGATCGGTGGAAGCGTCGGACCGGAGGGTGCTGCGGCCGCAGGAGTCCCGCCGCCGCCCGAGCTGGTGGGCGGCGCGGTCACCGTCTGAGCGGTCACAGTTTGCGTGACCGTGGCGGGACCGGAGGGCGAGCCGCCTCCACCTCCGCCTCCCCCGGAGTCACCACCGTTGCCCGTGCTCTGGGCTGGTGCCGCGATGGGCGCCCGGTGCAATGCCAGTAGCAATGGGTTGCTCGAATTGGCCAGGCTGCTGGCCCCCGAGCCGACCACGACGCCGAAGGCCAGCATCGACATCACCGCCACCGAGGCTGCGCGGGGAGTCAGCGCGCTCAGGTCGGGCATGGTGAACCATCGGCTATGCGGGGAATCGGCCTCCTCGTCGGCGTGCCGAGCCGCTCCGGCCAGGCCCGTGATCACGCCGGCGACCGCCCGGGGCACCGGACCGCGGCGGGTTCCGCACTCCACGCAGTAGCGCTGGTCGTCAGCCATCCGAGCGTCACACTTGACGCACGTCATCGATCGGCGCTTGAGGCGCGAGGACTGAGAGTCGGAGGCGGCCACCCAACCAAACAGTTTCGCTTCGCTTTCGGGGCCAAATGTGACCATCTTGAGTCCGAGCCGGTCACAGGTTGGTAACACGAAGCCGGGGTCCACCCCCGCATACTTGACCTGCCGATGGTGCCGCCGACACGTCCCCCTGCCTCAGAAGAGGAGCCCACCGCCGTGCATCCCCCCGTGGCTCCGGCTCCGGCTCCGGCCTCGCCCGTGGCACCGGCTCCGGCCTCGTTGGGCGCAGCTGCGGCCGCGGGCGATCGCTGCGCCGCGTGCGGATCGGTGATGGCCCCGGATCAGCGCTACTGCCTGGAATGTGGCGAGCGCCGCGGACAGGCCCGCTTCAATCCCCGCCCGTCGAGCGCCACCGCGGTGACCACGACCACGCGCGTGGGCCCGCGACGCCCGCCCCGCCTGTCGGGGAGCACGACATTGATCGCCGGCGTGGGAACGCTCCTGCTGGCGATGGGCATCGGGGTGCTGATCGGCCGCACTGGAAGCAGTCCCAATATCCCCGCCAACTCAAAGGTTCAGGTCGTCCAGCTCGGCGGCTCGGGCTCCGCGAGCACGGCGTCGACGCCTAGCTCCTCGGGCGCCAGCTCCAGCGGGGGGAGCAAGAAGAATGGCAAGAGCAAGTCAGGTGGCAAGAAGGCCAAGGCGCTGAACACCAATAGCGTCAGTGCCGCCAACGCGACGCAGACAGTCAAGAGCCTGCCCCCGCCCACCGTCACGGTCGGCCAGTCGGGACACGGACCGGGCTATACCAACGGTCACTTCACCGGGAAGTTCTTCGGCCCCTAGCGCGTGACCATGCGTAACCCGTTTGCCCGCAGTGATGCCGGCCCCCGGACCGAGCCGGCGTCCGTCTACCACGAGCCCCCTCCGGGACATCCCAGCGAGCCTGCCGAGCTGCCGGCGCCTCCGGTTCAGCGCCGCGGAGAGGAGACCGCAGTCGACCTCGAGCGCCTGCGCGACCAGCTGACCGCTCGCGTGGCCGAGCTTCAGTGGGACCTCGGGGGCCTGGTTTACGAGATGGCGATCCGCGACCGGGTGCGGGTGGACATCCTCGTGCGCCGCGCCGCGCTGCTCCAGGATGCCGACGCCGAACTCGGCGAGGTGGAGAGGATTCTCCGCATGGAGCGGTCCGGCACGGCGGGCACGTGCAGTTCCTGTGGCGCCCCGCATTCAAGCGGAGCGGTGTTCTGCTGGCAGTGCGGGCAATCGCTGCTCGAGCAGGTCTCGGGCGAGTCGATCGTTGCTCCCTGAGCCGCCCCACCCGCTACACGCCCCTCCGCACCCGCTGCCCGTCCCTGCGCACCGCTGCACGTCCTCCGCGGGCGTGCCCCTCTAGCCGAATCGCCCGGTCACGTAGTCCCGCGTGCGGGGGTCGCGGGGGTTGGTGAAGATGCGTTCGGTGTCGTCGTACTCGATCAACGTCCCGACCCGCTCCGGCCCGGCGCTGTCGAGACTGAAGAACGCGGTTCGGTCGGCAACGCGCGCGGCCTGCTGCATGTTGTGGGTGACGATCACGATTGTGTAACGCCGTTTGAGGATGTGGATGAGGTCCTCGATGGCCGCGGTGGCGATCGGATCGAGCGCCGAGGCCGGCTCGTCGAGCAGCACCACGTCGGGTTCGACGGCGATCGCCCGGGCGATGCAGAGACGCTGCTGCTGCCCACCGGACAGGCCCAGCGCCGAGGACTTCAGACGGTCCTTGACCTCATCCCATAGAGCGGCATCGCGCAGCGCGCGCTCCACCCGCTCATCCAGCCCCTTTTTCAGTCCCAGGTTGCGCGGCGCCCAGGCCACGTTGTCGTAGATCGACTTCGCGAACGGGTTGGGCTTCTGGAAGACCATGCCGATGCGTCGGCGCACCTCCACCGGGTTTACGCGGGTGCCGTAGACGTCGTGCCCGTGGTAGAGCAGCTGACCGGAGATGCTGAAGCCGGGGATGGAATCGTTCATCCGATTCAGGGAGCGCAGGAACGTGGTCTTGCCGCAGCCCGACGGGCCGATGATGGCGGTGGCCATGTTGCGATAGATGTTCAGGCTCACCCGGTCCACGGCCTTGTTGGCGCCGTAGCTGATGGCCAAATCGCGGACCTCGAATACCGTCTGCCGGGGCGCGGGAGCGCTCCGGACACCGGGCCCCAGCGACGCGCCCGAGGGCACGGTCTGGATGCGTACCCGGCGGGGGATGCCGGGGTCCTCGCCCGGACCCCCGTCGACGGCGCTGATCTCGGCCGCGCTCATGAGACGAACTTTCGGCGAGTGCGCGACAGGATGATCCGGGCCACGAAGTTGGCCATCAGAATCAGCACGAGCAGGACCAGCGCGGCCCCCCAGGCCCGGTTCAGGCTGGCCGGGTCGGGCTGCTCGGAGAGGCTGAAGATCTCGGTCGGGATGTTGGGAATGGCGTGGGAGACAAACGGATTCACGGCCAGCACATTAGGGGCATAGACGCTACAGACGAGGATCAGAGGGGCTGTTTCACCGGCGGCGCGGGCAACGGCCAGGATCGTCCCCGTCACGATTCCGCCCAGGGCGCCGGGCAGCACCACGCCGGTCACGGTGCGCCACCGGCTCACTCCCAAAGCCTCAGCCGCTTCGCGCAGACTGTTGGGGATGAGAAGTATGACCTCCTGGCTCGAGCGGGCGATGAGCGGCAGCATGATGATGGCCAGCGCGATGGAGGCGGCGTAGCCCGACTGGCCCGACCCGGCCACGAGCAGGCCGAACACAAAAACGCCGACGATGATGCTGGGCAGACCCTGCATGAGATCGAGAACGGAGCGGACAACGCCTTCGGTTCTGGGGCCGGCGAACTCGGTCACGTACAGGGCAACGAGCACGCCGATCGGTGCCGCGATGGCGGTGGCCACGCCGACAATGACCAGCGTGCCGACCAGTTCGGGTCCGATTCCCCCCCGGCACCCCCGAACAGAGGCGGCGCCTTGACAATGAAATCGAGGTTGAACGATCCCGCCCCGTGTTTGACCACCGTATAGACGACGATGCCGAGTACGCCCAGGGCCAGCAGCGCGGCGGCCGTCGCCCCGCCCGCGGCCATGCGGCTGACCACCTCACGACGGCGCAGGTTGCCCGACGGGGTCAGAGGGGCGGTCGGATCGAATAGGTCGGTCATCGGGCCAGCGCCCGCCGGGTGTCGAATCGCCGCCCGAGCCACTGGGCGAAGAGGTTGGTGGACAACCCGATGGCCAGCAGGATCAGGGCCAGGTAGAACAGGGCGGAGCGAAACAGGGGATCGGTCCCGGGAAACACCTCGGCCAGCCGGCTGGCCAGGCTATCCCCGGTGTCGAACAGCGAGGCGTGAAGCGCATTCCCGCCGCCGATCACCTGGGTTACGGCGATTGCCTCGCCGAGAGCCCGGCCCAGTCCCAGCATGCCGGCGGCTATCACGCCGGGCGCTGTGGAGGGCAGAACCACGCCGCGGATCACCTCCCAGCGGGTGGCCCCGAGGGCAGCCGCTCCGTCCTGGAGCTCGACCGGAACGGTCAGGAACAGATCTCGGCTCAACGCGGCGATGATGGGCACGATCATGATCGTCAGCACCAGTCCAGCGCTGAACACGCTCGCCCCCGTGGTCTGAGGAGCGACGAACAGGGGGATGAAGCCCAGCGCGCTGTTCAGACCCGGCTCCACCTGCTGCACGAAGGGCAACAGCACGATGATCCCCCAGAAGCCGACGATCACGCTCGGCACGGCGGCCAGGAGCTCGACCAGGGGACCAATCACCGCGCGGACCCGGGGGCTGGCCAGCAGGGCGAGGAAGATGCCGATGGCCACCCCGATGGGCAGGGCCAGTAGCAGTGCCATCCCCGAGCTGACCAGGGTTCCGTAGATGAAGATGCCCGCGCTGTAGTGGGCGAAGACCGGCGCCCAGCTCGATCGGCCTAGGAAGCCGAGACCGAACAGCGAGATCGCCTGGGTGCTTCCGCTGATCACCTGATAGGCGACCTCAGCGATGATCACGACGCTCAGCAGCGCGGCCAGGGCGCAGACGCCAAACAGAATGCCATCGCCCAGGCTTCCGCCCGGCACTCGTCGGAGCGCGGGGATTTTGGGCAGGGGGAGTCTCCGGGCTGGGACCGACACGGCGCGGCAGGCTAGACCAAACGCCTCGCGTGAGACCAACCCGGCGGCTTTGATCACACGATTTTCAAATCTTCATTACAGCTGCGCAACAGCTGGACGGTGGTGCTGCCCCATGCTTGGGCCGCTTCCACCCAGGCGGATGCCCCGCCTATTACCCAGGCGGATGCCCCGCCTAATGAACAACGGCCGGACCCATCCAACGTAAGGAGCTTCATCTTGCATCGCAAGCGATTCGTCGGCCTGGTGGCCGCGGCTGTAGTCGCCGTCATGGGCGGCGGCACGGCCATCGCCGTGGCCGCGGGATTGACGGGGGCGGGCTCCACGCTCGTCGCCCCGCTCATGGCCTTCTGGACGAAAGACTTCCAGCGTCGTACCGGGATCTCGGTCACCTACGGGGCGGTCGGCTCCGGTGCCGGCATCCAGTTCATCTCTGCCCGGGCGGTGGATTTCGGGGCCTCTGATGCTCCTCTCACCGCGGCTCAGCGCGGGGCTTGCCACGGCTGCGTCGAGATCCCCTGGGCGCTGACCGCAACGGCGGTCGGCTATCACCTCAATGGCGTCCGCGGGCTGCATCTGAGTGGGGCGGTACTGGCCAAGATCTATCTGGGCCAGATCACCCACTGGAACAATGGGGCGATCAAGGCGCTCAACAAGCACAAGAACCTCCCCAACCTGAAGATCACGCCCGTGTTCCGCAGCGACGGATCCGGTGATACGTACGCGTTCACCGACTTCCTGTCCAAGACGAGCTCGGCGTGGAGCGGCCAGAAGGGTCGCGGCACCTCGGTGAGCTTCGGGACCGGCGTTGGCTCCAAGGGCAACTCCGGCGTGACGGCCACCGTGGCCAGCACGAACGGGTCGGTCGGCTACATCGCGGCGTCCTACCTGATTCTCCATGGGATTCCCGCGGCGGCGCTGAAGAACGCGGCCGGTAACTACGAGTACCCCAACCTGCCGAACATCGCCAACGCCGCGAGGTCGGTGAAGCGCGTGCCGAACGGCAACGAGCTTCACATCGTGTACCCCTCGGCGGCCTACTCGAGCGCCTACCCGCTCTCGACGTTCACTTACGCGATCGTCCCCAAGACGACCTCGAAGGCGAGCACCCTGGCGAAGTTCGTCCGCTACGCAGTCGGCACCGGCCAGTCCTATGGCCCCGGCCTCGACTTCGCGAAGCTGCCTAAGGTGGTCAAGAACGCAGCCCTGAAGACGGCCAAGAGCCTGCACCCCTAGTTCGGTCCAGACTCAGTCCTGATTCAAACGGCCCGTCGGCGCTCTGGCGCCGGCGGGCCGTTGTCTGTTGGGCGGCGTCCCGGCGCCGCCCGGTCAGCGGAGCTTGACGGCCAGCAGCCGCTCTAGCTCGGCCACGGTGTCCTCCGCGCGGCGGTGATGAACAGTGGCCATACCCAGCTCACGGGCCGGATCGAGGTTGAAGGGCAGGTCATCCACGAACACACACTGGCTCGGCTCGAGACCGATCCGCTCGGCCCCGAGGGAGTAGATCTCCGGGGCGGGCTTGCGGATTCCCTCCTCGCCCGAGAGCACGATGCCGTCAAACAGCTCGGCCAGCAGAGGACGGTCGTAGCGGCGCGTGCCCCACGAATTGGAGATGAGGCCGGTCCGGACTCCAGCATCGCGGGCCCGGCGGACGGTCTGGAGCATCACCGGGTCGGGCCCGCCGCCGGCGAACAGCCGGTCGATCAGACCCTCGTGTTCGACCTCGAGGATGGCGGCGAAGCGGGGCTCGAATTCCGCCTCGGGAAGCGAGCCCGTCTCGAGGCCGATGAGCAGCTCCCGGCTGGCCGGGTCATGACGGAAACGCTCGCCGATCGCCTCGGGAGACAGACCCTCGCGTGCGCAGAACGCCCGGAAGGTGTCAAAGACGTCGGTGGTCATCACCCCGCCCCAATCGACCAGAAGCCCGGGATAGCCCGAGCTCGACGCGCCTGAGTCGGGGCTAGAAGCCACGGCGGGTGACGTCGAGCGCGCGCTGAGCCAGTTCCACCACGCCGTCACCGAACGTCTTGAGGTAGGGGTCATCGGTGGCCCCGCTGATCGCCCGCTTGTAGTTGCCCTCCATAAACGCCACCGCCTTCCACAGCGCGAGCGTCACATACCAGTCCAGGGACTGCACCGAGCGCCCGGAGCGCTCCTCGTAGCGCTCGACCATCTCCTGGCGGGTGGGGAAGCCGGGCTGCGCCGTCACCCGCTGGAGATTGAACTTCCGCCCCTCGGGATCATCGGCTTGGGTCCAATGGATCATCATGTAGCCCACATCGGCCAGCGGGTCGCCGATCGTGGCCATCTCCCAGTCGAAGATGGCGATCAGTCGCGCGGGGGGGTCCGGGGCCAGCATGGTGTTGCCGAGCCGGTAGTCGCCGTGGACGATGGTGGCCGGCGGGGACTGCGGGAGGTTGTCCGCCAGCCAGGCTGCCGCCGCTTCGAACTCGGGGATCTCGCGAGTCTTGTTGTGCTCCCACAGGCCGTTGAAGCGACGCAGTTGGCGCTCCAGGTAGCCGGTCGGCTTGCCGAAGCCCTCCAGCCCGATCTGGGTGAAGTCGACGCTATGCAGCTCGACCAGAGCATCAATGAGCTCATCGGCGATCCGCCCCCGCTCGGTCGGGGTGTCCAGCGCGGGTGGAATCGAGTCGGTGACCACCTCGCCGCGGATCTCCTCCATGACGTAGAAGGGCGCCCCAATGACCCCCGGGTCATCGCACACGGCCAGGACACCGGGGGTCCGGACCGGCGTGGGCTCGAGCGCACGGAGCAGACGGGCCTCACGCAGCACATCGTGCGCGCTGGGCGGCAGCGGTCCGCGGGGGGGTCGGCGCAGGACGACCCCGGTGGAGAGCAGGAAGGTCACGTTGGAGTGACCGTCCCCGACCGGAGCGGCGCTGAGATCCTCGGGCGCCGCGAGACCGGCGCCGGTCAGGAACTCTCTCAGCGGCTCCAGCACGAGCAGCGGCTCGCGCTGGTTCTCGGCGCCCTCAGAGTGCGTCGTGACGATGTCGTCAGGGGCGATGGCGGTAGGCATGGGGCGCCAGCCTACCGCCGCCGATTGCTGACCGCGCCGAGCGGCGGGCGAGCGGTTGGGAGACTCAGTCGTCCGGGCGGGCTTCAGGCGGCGATGGGCGCCTGAGCGGCAAGCTCACGGTCAAACCGCCATCCGATGAGCTGCGAGCGCTCGCCGGCCAGTCCGACCACGGTGGCGCCGGTCTGACCCTCGATCGTCGCCATCAGCCGGGCGAGTCGATCCCGGAGCGCCGCACCGGCACTCGAATCCTCACTCACCAGCGCCGCGTCACGGTCCTCGATCAGGACCGTCACGCGGTCGGGGTGGTAGGCCGCGATCCCGTCGAGCAGCTGGTGGTCCTCGTCGGCCGCAGTGAAGATGGCTAGTAGATCGCTCATGGCGGAAAGTCTGCGCAGCCTCCGTAAAGCGATCCTGAACGTGGGCGAACAGTTCTCGCTGACTCGGCGCGGGGGGCATAAACGGCCGTCGACGTGAGGCCACAACGCAGCCCAGTGGACAGCGGTCCGGTAGCTAGCCTCAATAGGTACATGCCCGAATTGCCGGAGATCGAGATCACCGCGCGTTTGCTTGACCGTGCCCTGACCGGGGCCCGGATCGAGTCCGCGCTCGCTCCGGGCGTAAACGCACTCAAGACCTATGACCCACCACTCCAGGCGATCGATGGGCTGGCCATCACCGGGGTAAGCCGGCGGGGCAAGCTGTTCCAGGTCGCGCTGGAGCAGAACCTCACCCTGCTCATCCACCTCATGTCGGCCGGTCGCCTGCAGCTGTTCGATACCCGGGCCTCGTTGCGGGACCGGACCTCCCGGCTGCTGCTCCGCCTGGATGACGGTCGCGAGCTGCGGCTGAGGGAATTTGGCACCAAACAAGCGGCGTGGGTCAAGCTGCTGCGTCCTGATGCCCTGGCCGAGGAGGAGACCCTGGCCACCTACGGTCCCGAGGCCTGGCCGGATCCGCCGCCGCTACGGCCGCTGCTGAACTCCGCCCGCCCGCTGCACGGGATGCTCCGGGACCAGCGGGTGATCGCCGGCATCGGTCGCTCGTGGGTCGACGAGATTCTCCACACGGCGAAGCTTTCGCCCTTCAAGCGGGGCTCGGAGCTGTCCGAGGCGGAGGCTGAACGCTTGCGCGAGGCCATCGTGACCCGTCTGGGTGAAGCGATTGCCCACTACGAGCAGACAGTCGCCCTGCCGGTCCCGGACAAGCTGCCCATGCCGCTGGCCGTGCACCGCCGCAACGGTGAACCCTGCCCGCGCTGTGGGCACACCCTGGAGGCAGTCTTCTACGAGGACTACATCATGTGTTATTGCCCGACCTGCCAGACCGAGGGCAAGCTGCTCAAGGACCGCCGCCTGTCCCGATTGCTGAAGTAGGCTTCCGAACGAAGTGGCCCTCAATCCCGGAGATACCGCCCCCGACTTCACCCTGCCCGACCAGGAGGGCAACGAGGTCTCGCTCAGCGGTCTCCGAGGGCGCAACGTGGTCCTGTACTTCTATCCCAAGGCGGACACACCGGGCTGCACGACGCAGGCCTGTGGCGTGCGTGACCATCAGGCCGATTACGCCAGTGCCGATGCCGTCGTGCTGGGCGTCTCACCGGACCAGGTCAAGGCGGTGAGCAAGTTCGACCAGAAGTACGGCTTGGGCTTCCCTCTGCTGGCCGACTCCGATCACTCTGTGGCCGAGGCCTACGGCGTCTGGGTGCAGAAGTCGATGTACGGGCGCACGTACATGGGTAACGAGCGCACGACGTTCGTGATCGACCCCGAGGGGAAGATCAAGGACGTATTGCGCAAGGTCAAGCCGGCCGAGCACGACGCGCTGGTCCTGGGCGCTCTGGCCGGCGACGGCTGACCTCGGTCAGTCGGGTCAGGTCCCCACGTCGGCCGGATGGGCAGCGCCCCAGCGCGCGACACTGGCCGCCAGCCTGACATCTGACGGGACGCCCGCAGCCAGGCCCCACCAGCCGAAGGCCTGAGCCACCATCGGATAAACCACTCGCTTTGGCCCGTTGTGGTCGACCATCACGCCATTGGCTCTCGTGTTGCCGACCGTGCTGACTCGGCCCGAGCGAAGGATCCGCTTTCGCTCCCAGGCCAAGCCGCGGGCAATCGCTGTCCGGAGCTTGGCTGCCAGTGGGTCTCGCCGGACCCAGGCCAGGTAATCCTCGGCGTATACGAGGCCGCGCGCCTGGTAGGAGGAGTCATAGCCGCCGAGCTCCGGGTCGATCCCGCTGGGACGCTGGGCCTCAAGGCCGAGCTCGAGTGCGTCGCGGGCGCGGGCGCGTAGGAGCCGGTCGCCGGTCAGCTCCGCGGTCAGGCCCAGGGCGGAGGCGACCAGGAATCGTCGGTGCGCGTAAGGGGCGTCGCCGGCCAGGCCCGGACGCCACACCTCAGGGCGGGCCATCCAGCGGGCAGCGGCGTGAAGCCGAGGCAGGAAGCCGGCCACGTGGGAAAGCAGGTGCGCCGGCAGGGCGATACCCGTGGCCGCGGCGGTGCGGAGGAGCAGCGTCAGGTGTGCCACGGCCTCGACGAAGAACGCGGTCGAATGGAATGGGTCCTGCGTGGCGGGAAAGTTGCCCTGCGGGCCCTGGTGGGCAAAGCCCCACACGAGTTCGCGAAGACCGATCCGCCACCACCGCGGGTGGTGAAGGGCCACACCGGCGAGAATCGCTTCCTCGCCGTGGCGCTGCTCCTCGATGAACATCCCCGGACCCGTCCCGCGCTCGTAGTCCCGATTGACGCCGTTGGCGCCATCTCGCCCGACGGGGCCGACCAGCGCTGACTGGTGCCGGTAAACGATCCGCGCCAACTTTCGGCCCAGCGCGATGCGCGTGTCCAGACGGCCTGAGAAGGTCAGTGCCCGAGCCTGGACGGCACCAATGCTCCCAACGGCCACCGCGCCGACCATCGCCACCAGGAGCAAGCGGACGCGAATCGCTCGGTGGAGCGTTGCGCTGCGCCGAGGCCCGAGAACCGAGCGGCCCCCGAGAGCTATTGCAGACCCTCGCGCGCCTCGCGCACGAGGGTGACGGCCTCGGGGAAGATGACCGCCATGACCGAGCGCAACTGCTCGGCCTGCTGCTCAGTGGTGCCCTGGATATTGGCCCGATTCATCGCCGCGACCGTCAGGTCGACGGCGAGCTTGATGGCGTTATCTGCCCAGGCCAGCCGTTGCGCGCCCTGCATCTGCTCGGCGAACTCGCCGAGGCGTCGCTGCAGGTCATCCGGGTCACCGAACATTCCGCCGAAGCCGCTTCCTTCCATGTCCTCAATGGTAGCCACCCCCGCGAGCCGGTCGCTGGTCAAGGACCCGATCCAGCGCGGCGGGGGAGGCACTGAACCGGGGCTGACTTCGGGCTCTACCATTCGCGCCCTGATGAATCCCGAAGAAGTGCTCAGCTACGAGGCCAGGGTCCGCGACCGCCAGGTGATCATGGCCGCCCTGGCCGGCATCCTGCTGGTCGCCGCGGCGGCAATTCAGCTCAGCGGCCCACATACCAAGGTCGACGAGCTGACGGTGGACCTGATCACCGCCAATCGGCGCTTCCCGCTGGACCTGATCGCCTCGATCGTCAACGCGCTGGCCTCCCTGGCCATCGCCGGCACGCTCAGCCATCTGATGGTCAGCGCTCGCAACCGGAACCCGGAGATCAAGCCGTATGTCCGAACCCTGGCCATCGTCGGGGGCGTGGTGGCGGCGGTCACGGGAGTCGTCTACGCGGTCGTCGTGGCCCTCAAGGTGCATCAGTTCGTCACCACCGGCGCGCAGACCTACAGCGAGGCCAACCACCTGACCAGCGCACCCGGCCTGCTGATCCTGCAGCTCCTCGGCCAACTCGGGGCCCTCATCCTCGCCGTGGCGTTTGTGCTGGTGGCCCTGAACGCGATGCGCGTCGGCCTGCTGTCGAAGTTCATGGGCTACCTGGGCATCTTCGCCGGAGTCCTGATTCTCTTCCAGATCACCCAGATCCCGGTTGTCCAGGGTTACTGGCTGGCCGCAGTGGCCTACCTCCTCTCCGGCCGCTGGCCCACGGGAATGCCGCCGGCGTGGACCACCGGGCGCGCCGTGGCGTGGCCCTCTTCCGCCGAGCTGCGTGCGCGCCGGGCGGCCGCTGGGGGTGCCAAGCCGGTGGCGAGCACCGAGCCACAGACCGCTGCTGGCCCGAGCCCGGTACGCACACGGTCCACGACCTCCAAGCGCAAGCGCAAACGCCGCAGCTAGGGCTGGCCCCAGACAGGGGGCGCGCAGTAAGCGGACGCCGCTCGTCGCCCCTCAGCTACCGCTCGTCCCCAGGAGCGGGCCGTTCAACGACGCGCGCTTGCCTGTGTGCCGGCGGCGGTGCAGCTTTGTGGAGTCTCGTCACACCATTAGGAGGAGAGATATGGAAGCCAGTCGCATACCCGCGCGCGAAGCTGATCTGGCACCGGCGGCCGAGGATCCCACCGCTGGCCGGACTGGTGGCTGGACTCCGGCGGACCCCGGTCCGCTCGGGTTGGCTGCATTCGCCGGGACCACGTTCGTGCTCAGCCTGGTCAACGCCGGCCTGGTCGGCGACAAGACCCACCCTGGGGGTGGACTCCTGCCCATGATCGCGGCACTGGCCCTTGCCTACGGCGGTGGTGCTCAGCTGCTGGCGGGTCTGTGGGAGTTCCGTACCGGCAATACGTTCGGCGCCGTGGCGTTCTGCTCGTTCGGAGCGTTCTGGATCTCGTTCTACTTCATCGTCCAGTCGGTCGCGGCGAACGCACCGGCCGAGGTGTTCAGTGGGCTCGGGCTCTACCTGTGGATGTGGGGGATCTTCACCGCCTACATGTTCATCGCCTCCCTGCGGACCACGGGCGCGATCGCGCTCGTCTTCCTCCTGCTGGCGATCACGTTCATCATCCTGGGGATCGGCAACTCCGCCCTGGCCGGGACGACGAATGTCACCAACGGAACGATCAAGCTCGGTGGCTACGTCGGGATCGCCACGGCAGTCGCCGCCTGGTACGCGTCGTTCGCAGCGGTGGTGAATGCGACGTTCGGCCGGGCCCTCGCTCCGGTATTCCCACTGAATCGCGCGGTGAGGTGATCTCAGCCGCTCGTCTGGGGTAAAACTAGAAGTAGACACAGCCGCACGTTGCGGCCAGCCCGGGCGTCGGCGCCACCAAAGCGTCGGCGCCCGCGGGCTGCCGGGGTGCGGGGTCAGGCAAGGAAGGAGAGGCGAGTTATGGCAGACACGGCATCGGCAACGACGGGTGGCGACAGCCTTGAGCAGCAGCTCGAGGAGATGCTCGACATCGAGAAATTCGAGCCGCCGGCGGAGTTCCGCGAGCACGCCCTGCTCAACGACCCAGCGGTCTACGAGGAGGCTGAGAAGGACTGGAAGGGCTGGTGGACCAAGCAGGCCAAGACGCTGGACTGGTTCAAGGAGCCGACGCAGGACGTAGACGAGTCCAACCCTCCGTTCTACAAGTGGTTTCAGGACGGCAAGATCAACGCGTCCTACAACTGCCTGGACCGCCATGTCGAGGCCGGCAACGGCGAGCGCGTCGCGTACCACTGGCACGGTGAATCCGGTGAGCAGCGCGATGTCACCTACGCCGACCTGCTCCGCGACACGCAGCGGCTGGCCAATGCGCTGAAGGGTCTCGGGATCGAGAAGGGCGACGTGGTCGGGATCTACCTGCCGATGATCCCCGAGGTCGTCGTCTCCATGATGGCCTGTGCCCGCATCGGCGCGGTCCACAACGTCGTGTTCGGCGGCTTCTCCCCGGACTCGGTCAAGGAGCGGATGGAGTTCTCCGAGGCCAAGGCCCTGATCACCGTCGACGGCGCGCGCCGAAAGGGTAAGACGGCCCCGATCAAGCAGCAGGTCGACGCGGTGATGGGTGATCTGCACACGCTCGAGCACATCGTCGTGGTCAAGTCGGCCGACACCGACTGTGAGATGCAGGAGGGCCGCGATGTCTGGTATCACGAAATCTGCGAGGCGGCCGACGCCGAGTGTCCCCCAGAGGAGCTCGACGCCGAGCACCCGTTGTTCGTGCTCTACACCAGCGGCTCGACGGCCAAGCCGAAGGGCGTGCTGCACACCACCGGTGGGTACCTGACCGGCGCCAGCACCACCCACAGGTACGTGTTCGACGTCAAGCCCGAGCAGGATGTCTACTGGTGCGCAGCCGACGTCGGCTGGGTCACCGGGCACTCCTACATCGTCTACGGACCGCTGGCCAACGGCGTGACCTCAGTCATGTGGGAGGGACCGCCCGACTATCCCCACAAGGGGATCTGGTGGGAGCTGGTCGAGAAGTACAAGGCCACGATTCTGTACTGCGCGCCCACCGCGATCCGAGCGTTCATGAAGTGGGGGACCGAGCACATCGAGAAGTTCGATCTCAGTTCGCTGCGGTTGCTGGGCACCGTCGGGGAGCCGATCAATCCCAAGGCCTGGCTCTGGTACTACAAGGTGATCGGCGGCGACCGTTGCCCGATCGTCGACACGTGGTGGCAGACCGAGACCGGCGCGATCATGATCACTCCGCTGCCGGGGATCGTGGCCACCAAACCGGGCTCGGCCACGCGCCCCTTCCCGGGCGTCGCCGCCGAAGTGGTGGACGAGCGTGAGGGCAAGCCGATCGACTCCGGCCAGGGTCTTCTGGTCCTGCGCCGGCCGTGGCCGTCGATGCTGCGCACGCTCTACAAGGAGGATGATCGCTTCGTCGAGACCTACTTCTCCAAGTTCGGCAAGGAGACCTACCTGGTCGGCGACGCCGCCCGCAAGGACGAGGACGGTTACTTCTGGGTCATCGGGCGGATCGATGATGTGGTCAACGTCTCCGGGCACCGGCTGTCCACGGCGGAGGTGGAGTCGGCGATCGTTTCCCACGGCAAGGTGGCGGAGTCGGCGGTGATCGGCCAGATCGACGAGGACACCGGCCAGTCCATCTGCGCGTTCGTCACCTTGGAGGGCGACCTCGCCGGCACCGACGACCTGGTCGAGGAGATCCGGACCAAGGTGGCGGAGCGGATCGGCAAGTTCGCCCGACCCAAGCGGATCGTGTGGGCCGACGATTTGCCCAAGACCCGCTCGGGCAAGATCATGCGCCGTCTGCTGCGCGACATCGCTGAGGGTCGCGCGTTGGGCGACGTCACGACGCTGCGCGATCCGGATGTGATGGCGCAGCTCGAGAGCAAGATCAAGGAAGAGCAGGCGGCTGAGAGCTGATCGGCCGCCGGGGAGCGGGCGGCGGTTCAGACGCTGAGTCGCCGCCCCAGCTCCGCCGCATGCCGCCGGGCGACCGGAATCGTCTGGCCATCGGCGAAGGTCAGCTCGGCCGTTCCGCCGATCTGCGGCCGTAGTTCGACGGCGCTGCGCAGGTTGGCCACGTACTGCCGGTGTACGCGGACGAAGCCGAACGGCTCCCACCGGCGCTCGATCTCCGACAGCGTGGCCCGCAACAGGTAGCGGCCGTCCGCGGTGACCAGGCGCACGAAGTCCCCGTAGGACTGGACGTATTCCACTGACCCTCGCGCAAGCAGGCGGGTTGCGCCGCCGTGCAGGTTGGCGACGGCGATCATCTCCTCCTCAGCGCCGGCCGGTCCGACCCCTGAGCGGACCACCTGATGCTCGTCGGTAGGCGGGGCAGCGTCGATGGCCGCGGCCACGCGGTCAATCGCCTCCTCCACCCGGCGACGCGCCACCGGCTTGCGAAGGTAATCGAGCGCGCGGAGCTCGAACGCCTCCACGGCCGCCTCGTCATAGGCGCTGACGAACACCAACTGAGGCGGAGTGGCGAAGCGGCGCAAAACGCGGGCCAGCTCCAGGCCATCGAGGTCGGGCATCCGCACGTCGAGGAAGATCGCGTCAAAGTGCTGGCTGGTCACCTTGCTCAACGCGTCGTGACCATCGAAGGCGCATTCGACCTCCAGCACCGACGGCGAGGCCCGCAGCAGCCGGGCGAGATCCTCGAGCTGCGTCTGCTCGTCGTCGACGGCGAGCAGCGTGAGGCGATCCGCGCTCAACCGGTTGCCCGCGCGGCCGTGGGCACGGGAGCCTCGGGGGCGTCGCCGGCCAGGTTGGGCACGGTCATGATCACCGATGTTCCCTGACCGGGCTCCGAGTCGATCCGCAGCGCGTAGCGCTCGCCGAACGTGGCCCGCAGCCGGGCGTCGACGTTTGAAATTCCGATGCCGCCTCCGGCGCCGGCCAGTACGCCGGGGATCCGGTCGGGCTCGATTCCGCTGCCGTCATCGCGCACGCAAAGCTCGACGTCACCGTTGGCCACGCGGGCCTCGATGACGATCTGCCCGCTGCCGGCACGTCGCTCGATGCCGTGGCGAACGGCGTTCTCGACCAGGGGCTGCACCGACAGGGCGGGGACGACAGCGGCCCGTGTGGCCTCAGGGATATCCAGACTGACCCTGAGGTGACGGAAGCGCGCCTGTTCCAGACGCAGGTAGCGCTCCACGTGGGCCACCTCCTCGGCCAGAGTGACGTAGGAGCGCCCGTCCCGGAACAGGTAGCGCGTGAACTCGGCGAAGTCGATCAGGAGCTCACGCGCCTCATCAGGCCGGGTGTGGATGTCGCCAGCCACGACGGCCAGGGCGTTGTAGATGAAGTGGGGGGAGATCTGGGCCCGCAGTGCCCGCAGCTCGGCCTGGGCCAGGCGCTCCTCCTGCTCGCGTACCACCGAGAGCTCGATCTGGGCCGAGACGAGGCTGGCCGCCTCACCGACCACGCGCAGCTCGCCTGGGCGGGGGCGGCCCGTGGAACGGTAAAAGGCGATCAGCGTGCCCGCCCGCTTGCCCTGTACTCCGAGCGGGGCCAGCACGGCCGAGCGCAAGGGGCAATTGGGGTCCGAGGAGATCAGCTTCGGGACCACGTGCATGCGGTCATCGGGGGTGCGGGCCAGCAGGCGTGAGAGCAGGTCCCCGGGGCGGACCTGCTCGCGTCCCTCGCCCTCGATGGCCAGGACTGAGTGAGTGTCGGCCAGCGCTACGGCGGCGGCTCCGGTCAGGGCGAGCAGGTGGGGCACCGCTCCGGCGGCCGATCGCGGATGCAGACCGCTGCGCAGGTGCGGCAATGTCGAGGTGGCCGCGTGCAGCGCTGACTGCATGCTGGCCGCCTGCGGGGTCCGAGCGGCTCGAGGCGCACGCCAGGCACGGACGGCCACGATCAGGGTGGCCGCCACACAGATCCCGAGCAAAACGCCCAGTAGCAGTTCCATATCCCTCCCGGTAAAGGTTACCGACGGAGGCGGCCGAGGCTTCACACTTGAGGACCGCAAGGGGTGTGAGGGATGATGCGGCGATGAGCTCCACACACTCCGTCTCGTCCTACGAGCAGGCCTGCGCCGATCACCGCTGGGAGGTGCCCGAGCGCTACAACATCGCCGCCGACGTCTGCGATCGCCACCCGCGCGACAAGCTGGCCATGATCCACGAGGACTTCCAGGGCAATGTCCGCCACGTGGACTGGGGCGAGCTGCAGGACACCTCGAACCGCTTTGCCAATGTGCTCGCCGCCCACGGAGTGCAGCGGGGTGACCGAGTGGCCATGCTGCTGCCGCCCACCCCGGAGACGGCGGCCGCCTTCTTCGGCACCTGGAAGACGGGCGCCATCCTGCTCTCCATGTCGGTCCTCTACGGCGACGAGGGTATCCGCCACCGCTTGACCGACAGCCAGGCCAAGGTGCTCGTCACCAACCAGGCCAACGCCGACCGGATGGAGCGCTCACTGGTCGAGCAGGTGCTGATCCTCGATGACGACCTCCTGGCCCGCGGCGAGGTCGAGTACGAGACCGTGGACACCGGCGCCGACGATCCGGCGCAGCTCTACTACTCCTCCGGCACCACGGGCCTGGCCAAGGGCATCCTGCACGCTCATCGTTACGTGCTGGCCCACGAAGAGTTCGTCTACTGCCACGACATTCGGGAGGGGGAGCTGTTTCACGGCATGGGTGAGTGGGCCTGGGCGGCGGGTATTGCTCCGCTGCTCGGTCCCTGGCGCTACGGCGCCGTTCAGGCCGTCTACCAGCGAGAGGGCGGTTTCGACCCCCACAAGCAGCTGGACTTCCTCTCTCGTCATCAGGTGACCAACGTCTTTGGCACACCGACGGCGATCCGTTCGATGATGTCGATCTCGGATGCCGGAACGCGCTATCCGCAGAAATTCCGCAGCGTGTGCTCGGCCGGTGAGCCGCTGAACCCGGAGGCCATCCGCTGGTTCCGCGATCAGTACGGCGTGACCGTGCTCGACTACTACGGGCTCACCGAGTCCTACCCGCTGTGCGCGAACTTCCCCTTCATGGAGGTGCGCGAGGGATCGATGGGGCGACCGATGCCCGGCTGGGAGGTGGCCATCCTCGACGAGGACGAGCGGCCGGTCAGTCAGGGGGAACGCGGCGAGATCTGCCTGCGCGCGCGGAGCAATCCGCACTATCCGCTCGGCTACTGGAACCGTCCCGAGCAGGACACGCAGGAGGTCTTCGGCGGGGACTGGTTCCACACCAAGGACGCCGCTTCGACCGATGAGGATGGCTACTTCTGGTACGAGGGACGGGCGGACGACGTGATCATCTCGGCCGGTTACCGGATCGGTCCGTTTGAGGTCGAATCAGCCTGCCTGGAGCATCCGGCGGTAGCTGAGGCGGCCGCGGTCGGCGTGCCGGATGAGCGGCGTGGAACCGTGGTCAAGGCGTTTGTGATCCTCGCCGCCGACCACGAGCCCAGCGACGGGCTGGCTGAGGAGATCAAGGGCTTCGTCCGCGATCACCTGTCGGCCTACGCCTATCCGCGGCGAATCGAATTCGTCACCGAGCTGCCCAAGACGTTGACCGGGAAGATCAGGCGGATTGAGTTGCGCCAGCGCGAAGCCGAGAACTCGGCCCAGGGCTGAGCGCCCCCGCCGGCGACGCCCACCTCAGGGGCCCGCCGCCGCGCGGGCCTGGGTCCGCATCTCGGAGAGGATCCGCTCGAGCCTGGGCTCGGTCTCGGTGTCGACATGGGTCATGGCCCCGGCCACGGCCGGGTGCACAGCGGCAATCAGGGCATGCATCTCGTGGGCCACTGCGCGATAGCTGGGGTGCCCCTCGCGCCCAGAGCGCAGCTCGATGAGCTGCATGGCCTCGCGGGCGTTGAGGTCGAGGATGAAGCGGATCCGGTAACCGAGGCAGAGCGCGTAGGGGGCGGCGCTGGCCAGCCCACCGTCGGCCAGGCGCTGCGTATTCAGTTTGTGAAACCGATAGCGCGCGGCGGTAGGCGTCCCCGACGCCAGCGTCGTCGACCTGGTCGGGCACGCCGGCCCCAAGCTCGGGTCCGAGCGTCTGCCACTGGACGGTGAGCATGCGGTGGCGTTGCAGGTCGCGGAAGGCGCCGTAGTCAGCCACGATCTCAAACCGGTAGCGCAGCGCCTCGAAGCCCCGGCCGGGACGGTGGCGGCGGTTGGCCCGCGCGCCGACCAGGTCGGCCAGCAGCCGGCCGCGTTCGCTCTCGCCCAGTGTGCTCCACCGAGCTCGCGGATCGGTTCCTCGGAGGCCGTGCGTCGACTCGAACAGGAGTGCGGCCAGCAGGTCATCCTCGTCGCCCTGCACGGCGCTCAGATCGAACCGAGGGGCCTCGGGCGTCGGCGTCGTCGGCGTCACGCAGGCCCAGGCCGCTGGGCCCAATGCTCGCCCGGTCTTTTCGCCGTGGCTCCAGATAGGAGACCCATTCCCCGCCGCGGTCGGGCCGCGTGACGCGAGCCACGAAGCTCGGCATGACCGCCTGGAGCCGCCTCGAGGATCATGCTCCCGTAGCGGCGCGCCTCGGGCAGCGGATGGGCGAGCAGATGAAGGATCAGCTGTTCGTAGGTCTGACCGGTGGCGTAAGATGCCCATGTGAGACAGCGAGGTGGCGGGCAGCAGGCCGCGAAGCAGGTCCAGGGCCTTGGCCTTGATCGCCCGCCGGTGCGCGGCCTCGGGCTCCTCGGCGCCGCGGGGGTACTGCTCCTGCGCCCAGGCCATCACGCGGGGCAGAGCCTGCGGAGTAGATGGTGAACAGCTCGTCCATGGCCGCCGTGTACTCGGGCCGAGCTCCGGATCGCGGTAGTAGCGGTAGCCCCCCGGGGGCGACGGCATCGGCGCGTCGTAGGCGATGTAGCGGGTCGACTGCTCCAGATAGGCGGCCAGGCGCGGGCGCTGAAGCACCTTGGTGAGGACATTGCTGACCCACTCGCAGGCGACGTGGGCGCCCCCAGCTGGGCGACCGAGTCATCGCCGTAGCCCAGGAAGATGCGTTCGTAGAGCTCCGCCGCGCGCTGGCCCTCAACCGCGGTGCCCGGCGCGGGCGCCGGCGGCAGATCGCCGGCGAACTCGTCCAGCAGCAGGCGCCGCAGCGTGCCTGGATAACGGGAGTAGCGCGCGAACAGGCGCGCCCTTCAGCGTCTCGGGAAGGTTGACCAGCGCGAACACCGGCTGGTCGAGGTTGGTGCAGTGCGCGCTGAGCAGGGCGCGCTCGGCATCGCTGAAGCGTTCGACCGGATACTCCACGGGCGGTCGGATCGTAGCGAGTGGTCGGCCGGGTATGCTCAGTCTTGATACGCATGCGTACCACGGTCCCGAACACGTCGACGTGCTGATCGTCGGAGCCGGACTGTCGGGCATCGGTGCGGCCTGTCACCTCGAGCGCCGCTGCCCCGGACCGCACCTACGCGATCCTCGAGGCCCGGGAGACGATCGGCGGCACCTGGGACCTGTTCCGCTACCCGGGCATCCGCTCGGACTCCGACATGCACACGCTCGGCTACTCCTTCCGGCCCTGGGAGGACGCGCAGGCCATCGCCGACGGCCCCTCGATCCTCCGCTACGTCCGTGACACCGCCGACGAGTACGGGGTCACCGACCAGATCCGCTTCGGCCACCGGGTCGCTGAGCGCGGCGTGGAGCACCGAGGCAGCGCGGTGGCGGATCACGCGCGCGAGCGCGGTCGGCCACCGGCGAGACCGTCGAGCTGACCGCCTCCTTCCTGCTCATGTGCAGCGGCTACTACCGCTACGACCAGGGCTATACGCCCGACTTCCCCGGGCGCGAGGACTTCCCGGGGAGGTCGTCCATCCCCAGCACTGGCCCGAGGACCTCGACTACGCCGGCCGGCGGGTGGTGGTGATCGGCAGCGGCGCGACGGCGGTCACGCTCGTTCCGGCGATGGCCCAGACGGCCGCCCACGTGACCATGCTCCAGCGCTCCCCCAGCTACGTGGTCAGCCTGCCCGGCCGAGGATCGCCTGGCCAGCGCGCTGCGCCGGCGCCTGCCGTCGATGGTCGCCTACCAGGCCGTGCGGGCCAAGAACGTGGCCCTGATGACGCTCAGCTACCAGCTCAGCCGCCGCTACCCGGAGGCGGCCAAGGCGCTGATTCGCAAGGGGCTCGACCCAGCAGCTGCCCGCCGAGTTCGACATCGACAAGCACTTCAAGCCCCACTACGACCCGTGGGACCAGCGCCTTTGCGTCTGTCCCGACGGCGATCTTTTCGAGGCGCTCCGCGCGCGGTCGGGCCTCGATCGTCACCGACCAGATCGAGACCTTCACCGAGCGCGGGATCCGGCTGATCAGCGGCGAGGAACTCGAGGCCGACGTCATCGTCACCGCCACAGGCCTGCAACCTGCTCGCTCTGGGCGGCATCGAGCTCGTCGGTCGACGGCGAGGAGGTCGAGCTGCACGACCACCTCACCTACAAGGGCCTGATGCTCGAGCGGCGTGCCGAACCTGGCCCTGTGCATCGGCTACACCAACGCCTCCTGGACGCTCAAGTGCGACCTGACCTGCGAGTACGTCTGCCGGCTGCTCAATCACATGGCCGACGCCGGCTACGACCAGGCAGTGCCATTGCTCGACGGCCAGCAGGTCATCCCGGCCCCGCTGCTCAATCTCGACTCGGGCTACATCCGCCGCTCGCTGGACAAGTTTCCCCAGCAGGGCTCAAAGGCACCCTGGCGCCTGCGGCAGAACTACCCACTGGACGTCGTCACGCTGCGGCTGGGCAAGCTCGACGACGGTGTGATGCGGTTCAGCCGGGTGGGCAGGCGGGCGTCGGCGCAGCCGGGCCGACCCACCGCGCCGCCTGAACCCGTTTCAGCGGCTTAGCCGCTTGGGCGCTGGTCATAAAAGCGAACACTATGGGCGCTTTTCTGACCAGTGGCTCGGCCCGGGGCCGACGGACTAGCCAGCGCTGTCGGGGTCCCCGGTCGACTGCGAGCCCTCACCGGACTCGCCGCCGCTGTCGCCGGAGCTATCGCCGCTTGAGCCGGACGTAGCCCGGTCCGGATCCTCGCGGCGCTCGCCCTGGCCACCGGTGGAGGGCTGCTCCTCGGCGTTCTGGTCAGAGACCGACCCGGGAAGATCCTGGCCGGGTTTCTGATCGCCTCGGCGGCTCTCTTGTTCGTCCATGACTGACAGCTCTACCCGGCGCAGACCAGTCGCAACCGAGACACTAATGCAACCCGAGCGCGCGCCCGGCGTGGGCGGCCAGGTTGAACAGCGGCGAGGGGAAGATCCCGAAGAACACGCTCGCCGCGCCGAAGACCACGGCCACAAGCGTGATCTCCACCGGCGGTACTCTCCGCAGGGCGGCGTCCGTGTCGTCCAGGGCGTCGGCCTCCGGCGAGCCCCCGGCGATCGGCGCCAGGCGGCCGGCAGTGGGGCTCCGACCGGCGCCGACGCCGGCTGACGCGGAGGTCATCCAGATGGCGGCGACCACCCGCAGGTAGTAGCCCAGCGAGATCATCGAGCCGATGACCAGCACGATGCCCAGCCAGGTGTAGCCGCCGTTGACCAGGGCATGGATGAGCTGGAACTTGCCAATGAAGCCGACTGTGCCTGGGATGCCGGCCAACGACAGCATGGCGATGGTCATCGCCCAGGCCAGCTCCGGGCGTCGGGCGCCGAGTCCGGCGACCCCGGCCAGGTCATCGCCGTCAGCGCGAACGCTCTGGACGGCGGCGATGACGCCGAAGGCGGCCAGGTTCATGAACAGGTAGAGCCCTAGGTAGAGCACGGTGGCGTCGACGCCGAGCTTGGTCGCGACCACCACTCCGGCGAGCATGTAGCCGGCCTGGCCGACGCTCGAATAGCCAAGCAGCCGCTTCAGGGAGGACTGGCCGAGCGCGCCGACGTTTCCGACCACGATCGTGATCGCGGCCACCGTGGCCAGAGCCGGCGCCCAGGTGCCCTGGGCGCCGAACACGGCGACGTCGAAGAAGCGCAGCAGGACACCGAACGCCGCGGCCTTGGTGGCCGTGGCCATGAAGGCGGTGATCGGGGTGGGCGCGCCCTCGTAGACATCCGGGGTCCACTGATGGAACGGGGCCACGGAGGCCTTGAAGGCGAAGCCGACCATGACCAGGGCCAGTCCGGTCAGGAGCAGCGGATCGCTGGTCAGCCCACCCGCGATCTGGCCTGCCGAGATGGCGTGGGCAATGCCGGCAAAGCCGGTCGAGCCGGTCGCCCCATAGATCAGGGCCAGCCCGTAGACCAAGGTGGCCGAGCCGACCGAGCCGATGACCAGGTACTTGAGGCCCGATTCGAGCGAGCCCTCGCGGCGGTACTCCGCGGCGCAGAGGACGTAGAGCGGGATCGAAAGCAGTTCGAAGCCCAAGAACAGAGTGACCAGATCCTGGGCGGAGACCAGCACGGCCATGCCCATCACGCTGAACAGAAGCAGCGCGTGGTACTCGCCTTGACCCGCGATGGCCGTCGCGCGGTGGTGCAGGGAGAGGGCTACGCAGGCCACCGCGGCGACGGCGAAGATCATGTCCAGCGTCAGGGCCAGGTCGTCGATGCGCAGCGCGCCGGAGATGATCGACGCCGGATGTGAATAGCGCCAGATCTCCAAGCCCAGCGAGACGCCGAGGGTGATCACGGTCAGCCCGGGGACGACTCGCTCCCGGACCCAGGCCGGCCGCAGCAGCCCGACGACCAAAACGATGATCGCGCCGGCGCTCAGAGCCAACAGGGGCGAGAACGAGGCCCAGTCGATGTGCGGGCCCTTGATGTGGCCGGAGTGGTTGAGCAGCGCGGAGCTCATGGAGTCTGGGCCACCCGGGCGGGCTCGAAGGGGTGGTGTCCCTGCTGGATCTCCGCCGCCGCGACCGCGGACCGGACCGAGGTCTCAGACCGCGACAGACCGAACTGGGGATAGAAGGCCAGCACCAGAACAACCAGCAGGATGGGGACCAGGACCAAGCCATCGCGCAGCCCGATGTCCTCGGTCAGCTTCAGGCCCGGACCGACCCGGTTGTGCATCGATCGGATGAACAGCCGCAGTGCGTAGACCGCCGCTCCGACCACGCCCAGCGAGGCGACAATGGCCATGGCCAGCTTGGCCTTGAACAGGCCGAGCAGAATCAAGAATTCACCGGCGAAGTTCGCCGAGCCCGGAATGGCCAGGGTGGCCAGCGTGACGATCAGGAACAGGCTGGCCAGGACCGGCGCCCGGAAGGCGACGCCGCCCATGTCGGCCAGTTTCTCCGAGCCGCCGGTGCGCAGGGCGAGTGCGGCCACGATGAAGAACAGCGGTGCGGTGACCAGAGCGTGGTTGACCATCTGGAGCAGCGCGCCCTGAGCCCCCTGGGGTTGAAGCGAGAAGATGCCCAGGGTGATGAAGCCGAGCTGGGCGACGCTCGAATAGGCCACCACCAGGCGGGCGTCGGGTGTGGTCATGGCCACCAGCGTCGCCCACAGCACCGACATCAGCGCGATGACCAGCATCAGCGTCTGGAAGTGGGCCGAGGCGTAGGGGAACAGCGGCAGCACGATACGCAGGAACCCGTAGGCGGCGACCTTCGACAAAACCGCCGAGAACACGGCCACGGCCGGGATCGGCATCGCCTTGTAGCCGTCGGGCAGCCAGCCGTGGAAGGGGACCAGCGGCATCTTGACCACGAAGGCCGCGGCGAAGCACAGGAAGATCCAGTCCTGGGAGCCGTGCGAGAGCGGGAGGCTGCGCAACGACGACAGCACGAACGTGAGCGTCGTGTGGTGCTGGCTCGAGGCCAGCGCGCCGGTGGCGATTGCCGCCACCAGCATCAGGAACGAGCCGATCAGCGTGTAGACGACGAGCTTGGTCGTCGCCCGGACCCGGTCAGGGGCGGTGCCCCACATACCGGTCAGGAAGTAGAACGGGATCAGCATCAGGTCGAAGAAGGCCACGAACAGGGCCAGATCCTGGCTGCAGAAGGCGCCGAGCACGGCGGCCTCGGCCAGGCCGAAGTGGAAGAAGAAGCTGCGCGAGCGGTCCCATTCGCGCAGACAGGCCCACAGCAGGGCAGCGCTGAAGATGAGCGTGGTCAGCAGAACGAGGGCCACGTTCAGGCCGTCGAGGCCGAGCTTGTAGTGGATGCCCAGGGCCGAGATCCACACCTGATCGGTGACGAACTGGAGCCCGGTCGCGCCGGACTTGAAGCGGGCCACAAAGGAGATGGCCAGAGCCAGCGTGACCAGGCTGCCGGCGAACACGAACCGCGGCCCGAGCCGCAGTGGCAGCAACGCGCCGACCAGGGCGATGGCCAGGGGCAGCCAGATGAGGATCGACAGACTCACGAGGAAATAAGGAAGTAGAGGGTCATTCCGAATACGCCGAACAGCATGGCCGCCGCGTAGTAGCGCAGAAACCCGGTCTGCAGGCGCCGGACCGCGGCCGAGGTGGCCCGGACCACTCCGAGGGTGCCCCCGGTGAGCCCGCCGGCCACCACACGGCGCTCCAGCACCGACTCGGCGAAGCGGCCCAGCCACTGCGCCGGCCGGACGACGGTGTAGTCGATCAGCTCGTCGAAGTACCACTTGTTGTAGAGGAAGGTCTGCGCCGCGCCGAATCGGGTCTGCAGGCGGGCAGCGGTCCCTGGCGCCGCCACCCAGATGCGGTAGGCGATGCCGATACCCGCCACCGCGATCACGGCGCCGATGATCAGGCCCGCCCAGGCCGAGCCAGTCGACGGGTCAATCCGGGCCAGATGCGAATCGGCAAAGGTGGGGGCGAGGAAGCGCGTGATGGAGGAATCGACGCCCGGGATCTGGAGCACGCCGCCGACCAGGGCGAGCAGGGCGAGGATGCTCATCGGGGCCTTCATGGCCAGGTCACGCTCGGCGATGTGGTGCTCGGGGCCGGGGAAGCCGAGGTCGGTGTCCTCGAGCTCGCCGGTGCCCGGGTTGAACCCTGACTCGGGATGGAACAGGTGCCCATGCTCGAGCTCGCGCGCCTCCTCGCAGGGCTCGCCGAAGAAGGCCCGGAAGATCATCCGGAAGGTGTAGATGCCGGTCATCAGCGCCCCGACGTAACCGAGGATGCCGAGGATCTCGAAGCCACCACCGCGGTTGTCGAGGTAGGCGATGATGTCGTCCTTGGACAGCCAGCCCGAGAACGGCGGTAGTCCCGACAGGGCCAGGCCGCCGACGATGAAGCAGATGAAGGTGAAGGGCATGGCCTTGCGGAAGCCGCGCATGCGATCCAGCGACTGCTCGCCGCCCATCGCGCTGATCAGCGAGCCGGCGGCCATGAACAGGAGCGCCTTGAAGAAGGCGTGGGTCATGAGATGGAACAGGCCGGCCGAGTAGGCGCCCACCGAGACGCCCATGATCATGTAGCCGATCTGCGACATCGTCGAGTAGGCGATGACGCGCTTGAGGTCGGTCTGCACGATGGCGATCGTGGCCGCCACCAGAAGGGTCAGGCAGCCGATGATTGCGCCTACGTCGGCGGCGGTCGGCGCCTGCTCGAACAGCGGATGCATGCGGGCGATCAGGTACACGCCGGCGGTGACCATGGTGGCGGCGTGGATCAGGGCCGAGACCGGGGTCGGGCCCTCCATGGCGTCCGGGAGCCAGGTATGGAGCGGGACCTGGGCGGACTTGGCGAACGCGCCGACCAGGAGCAGCAGGCAGCCGGCCACCAGGTCGGTCTAGTTGTGGCTGAACACGTGCGGGACGGCATGGAAGGTCTTGACGAAGTCGAGCGTCCCTGTGTGGCGGAAGATGAAGAACGTGCCCAGGACGAGGCCGACGTCGCCCAGGGCGTTGATCACGAAGGCCTTCAGTCCTGCTCGGGTGGCCGTCGTGCGGCGGTACCAGAACGAGATGAGCAGGTAGGAGGCTGCGCCGACGAACGCCCACCCCACGATCAGGAGCAGGAAGTTTCCGGCCAGGACCAGCAGCAGCATCGAGAAGACGAAGAAGTTCAGGTAGGAGAAGAAGCGCGCATAGCCGCGGTCGGACTTCATGTAGGCGACCGAGTAGAGATGGATCAGCGTGGAGACGCCCGAGACGATCAGGGCCATGAAGACCGACAGCGGGTCGACGAGGATCGAGAGCTTGGCGTCCACCCCGAAGGTCGAGGCGTAGCTCCACAGGCTCGAGGTGAGCTCGCGGCTGTGCTCCGGCTGGCCCAGCAGGGAGATCAGCGCGCCGAGCGCGCAGGCGAACGGACAGGGCGATGGCCAGCGTGCCGATCACGCCCGCGAAGATGCCGCGCTCGCGGCGGAAGCCCAGCGCGATCAGCACGCACCCGAGCAGCGGGAAGAGCAGGATGAGCCAGCCGAACGTTGTCGTGCTCATCCGCGCAGCTCGTTCAGCTCATCGACATTCATGGCCAGGTGGCGACGGTAGATGGCCACGATCAGGCCCAGGCCGACCGTCACCTCGCAGGCGGCCACGACCATCACGATCAGGGCGAAGATCTGGCCTGCCTGGTTGCCCCACATGCGGGAGAAGGCGACCAGGGCCAGGTTGCCGGCGTTCAGCATCAGCTCGAGGCAGAGCAGGATGACCAGCGGGTTGGGCCGCGTGAGCACGCCGGCGGTGCCGATGCAGAAGATCAGGGCGGAGACGACCAGGTACCAGCCGATCGGCATCACCAGCCGCCCTCGGAGGGAGTGGTCGCGGCCTCGGGCTCGGCGGCCCGCTCGGGCTCCGGCTCGGTGCCGAAGCCGGGACGGACCCCGGCCACCTCGGCCATCGTGCCGGTGTAGGCGGCGCGGAAGGCCGGAACGTCTCTCGTCCTCCTGGTCATCCTCCAGACCACGCCGGCGCCGGGCCAGGACGACCGCGCCGATGGCGGCCACCATGAGCAGCAGGCTGGCGACCTCGAACGGGAACAGGTAACTGGTCAGGAACAGACGACCGATCTCCTTCGGCGTTCCGAAGCCGGGGATGTAGGGGGCGCCGTTGGCCGAGATGCCCTTCAGCGCCGTGCCCAGCAGCGCGATGCACAGCTCGATGGCCAGCGCGAAGGCGAACACCGGGCCCAGGATCTTCAGGGCGCCGCCGACGTTGGCCAGCGGCTCGTCCTCACCGCCGATGTAGGCGACGACGAACACGTAGAGGACCATCACCGCGCCGGCGTAGACGACCACCTGGGCCGCGGCTACGAACTCCGCGCGCAGGAGCAGGAACAGAGCCGCCAGGCAGATCAGGTGCCCGACCAGCGCCAGCACGCTGTAGAAGGGATTGCGCAGCAGCACGACACCGATCGCCCCGGTAAGGGCGCCGATCGCGGCAATGAAGAACAGGACAGCGGACATGGGCAGGCGAGTGGCGGCTACTCGCCCTCGCGCCGCAGCGGCGTGCGCTCGATCGGCTCGGCGAGCAGCATCTCCTTGGTGAAGATGAGATCTGAGCGGGTGTAGTCCGACATCTCGTAGTCGTGGCCCATGGTGATGGCGTCAAACGGGCACGCCACCTCGCAATACCCACAGAAGATGCAACGGCTCAGGTTGATCTCGTACACGGCGGCGTAGCGCTCGCCGGCCGAGACGCGGTTCTCGGTGGTGTTCTCGGCCGCCACGACACGGATGCAGTCGGCCGGGCAGGCGGCGGCGCACAGCGAGCAGCCGACGCACTTCTCAAGGCCGGTGTCCTCGAAGCGGTGCAGCTTGTGGCGGCCGCGGAAGCGCGGGTAGACCGGGGTCTTCTCCTCCGGGTACTGAATCGTGGTCGGGCCCTCGACGACGCGGGCGAAGGTGGTCTTGAGGCCGCGCAGCGTCTCGCCGAACACCCGGTAGGCGCCGCGGGCCGGGCCGCCGCCGGGGGCGCGGATGACTTCAATGACGTCGGCGCCGGGATCGTAGGGAGGGGTCATGGGTCGTACCTCGGTTCTCAGGCGGCCACGATGATGGCGGTCACGAGCAGGTTCAGGGTGGCCAGGGGCAGCAGGATTTTCCAGCCGAAGGACATGAGCTGGTCATAGCGCAGCCGGGGCAGGGTGGCCCGGATCCAGATGAACAGGGTGATGATCACGGACATCTTGGCCAGGACGACGATCGGGTCGACCCAGCCGGGCGGATGGATACCGAACGGCATCAGCCAGCCGCCCAGGAACAGCGTCACGGTTATGCCCGAGACGACGATCATGTTCGCGTACTCGGCGAACAGATAGGCCACGAAGGCGGTGCCGCCGTATTCGGTGAAGTAGCCGCCGACCAGCTCGGCGTCGGCCTCGACGAGGTCAAACGGCGCCCGGTTGGTCTCGGCGAAGGAGGCGGTCAGGAAGATCAGGAAGCCGACGAACTGGGGGACGATGTACCACATGCCCGCCTGGGCATGGACGAGCCCGGTCAGTGACAGGGTGCCGGCGCTGATCAGCACGCCCGACCAGGGAAAGGCCCTGGGAGACCTCGTAGGAGATGAGCTGCGCGGCCGCCCGCATCGCGCCCAGGAAGGAGTACTTCGAGCCCGAGGCCCAGCCGCCGAGCATGATCCCGTAGAAGGAGATACCGCCGAAGGCGAACACGAACAGCGGCCCTACCGAGACGTCGATCCCGTACAGCCCGACCCGCTGTCCGAACACATGTTGAACGTCCCCAAACGGCACCAGGGCCAGCGAGGTGACCGCCGTCAGGATGGCGATCATGGGCGCGATCCGGAACAGGTAGCCGACCGAGGTGGTGGGCCGGAAGGGCTCCTTGGTGGCGAACTTGAGGATCTCGGCCAGCGGCTGCATGAGCCCGAACGGGCCGACGCGGTTCGGTCCGTAGCGGTTCTGGAAGCGGCCCAGCAGCTTGCGCTCGTAGATGATGAGAATCGGCAGGATGGCGAAGATCACGCCGAAGATGACCAGCGCCTTGAGGATCTGGACCCACCAGGGCTCGAAGAAGTTGACTACGGCGGGGGCCAGAGTCATGGCTTGAGCACCTCGATCAGCGGCTCGGTGAGCACGTTGGCCGACTGCTCGCCGCCGATGCCCGCGGCCAGGAAGGCCGAGCCGGCGGGGACGGCCGAGCGCACGAAGGCCGGGCCTCAGCTTCGCGTACCGTTGCCGCCCGCCCCTCCCTCTGCTGAGCGACTGTCGATCTCCTGGCCATGGGCCATCCCTAGGCGCTCGGCGTCAGCGGGCGAGAGCTCGAGCTGCTGATGGGGGATCAGATACTGCAGCGCCGGGGAGATCTCCACCTCGGGCGAGGCCCAGATCGGGCCGATAGCTGCCCAGCCGCAAGGCTCCGTTTGACGACGCCGTGTCGGCCGCCTCTTCTGCCGTGGGCAGCGCCACGGTCAGGTCTCTCCCGGCCATCACCGCGATTCCCGCGTCGCGCTCGGGCCAGCGAACACCCCGTCCGCCGATCTCCTCCAGCGTGAGCCCGGCGTAGAACGGGACGGCGCTGACGAGCTCGGCGAACACATCCGCGCTGCGACGAACCTCGGTCTGCAGGCCGGCCTGCCGGGAGACCTCGGCCAGCACGGCGTGGGTGGAGCGCACCTGATCCGGGTGCGCAATGGCGATCCGTAGCCGCTGCAGACGGCCGTCGGGATGCACCACCGTGCCTTCCTTCTCGGCGTGGGACTCGGCCGGGAAGATGACCGTGGCGTGCTCGCGCAACCCCTCGGTCAGCACCGAGGCGTGGGCGACGACCAGCGCCGCGCTGTGCAGAGCCCGGTCCCACAGGGCGCGATCGGGCTGGTCGCGGATCGGGTCGGTCTGGAGCAGATACAGAGCGGTCAGCTCCCCGTCGGCGGCGGCCCGGGCGATCTCTGCGGCGCTCGCGGCCGGTGGCGTGGCCGGGGAGCTCTGTGAAGCCTGGCCCGGCGTCGGGAATTGCTCCTACCTCGCGCAGCCCGCGGCCGTTGGCGCCGCAGGGGACTTCGAGCAGCCCGGCCCCCTCGTGGTCGGCCAGCCCGAGCAGCTCGGCGATGCGGAACAGCGCGGCGCCGGCATCGGAGCCGATGCGCTCGCTCCAGACGATGACCACGTCCTCACCGCCATCCCGCAGCAGATCGGCCAGGGCGGCCACCTCCGTGTTGCCCCTGTCCTCTCCGCCCAGGGTCAGGGCCAAATCCTTGAGCAGCTCGTACTCGCTCCCGGGAGCGTGGCGCACAAGCTGGGCGGCGTTGGCGTCCAGCGCGCTGGGCCGCGCGCTGGCGACGGCGAGCTTGACACCGTTGCGCCGCACGCCCTTGCGGATCCGCAGGTCGAGGATGGGAGCATCGTCCAGCGGCTCGACGCCGACCAGGAGCACGGTGTGGGCGAACTCGAGATCGGGCACCGTGGCCTGGAGCGGCGGAGCGGAAAGGGCGCGCATGATGTTCGCGTCGACGCCGGGACTGGTGCGGGAGTCGATGTCGCTCGAGTCAAGTCCTTCGCGCATCAGGCGCTGGAGCAGGAACCCCTCCTCGTTGGTGACCTGACCGCCGAGGAGCGCTCCGACGTGGCCCTTGTGGCGGCCCAGCCCGGCCGCGGTGGATAGCGCGCGCTCCCAGGAGACCTCGCGCAGCTCGCCGCCGTCGCGGACCAGGGGTTTGGTGATGCGCTCATCGACGTGGATCGCCTGATAGGCGAAGCGACCCTTGTCGCACAGCCAACCGTCGTCGACGCCGGGGTTGTCACGGGCCAGAACGCGCATGACCACGTCATCGCGCACCGTGAAGGTGACGTTGCACTGCGACGGGCACAGCGTGCAGATGCCGCCGGCGCCCTCGATGTCCCACGGACGCGCGCGGAAGCGGTAGGGCTGGGAGGTCAACGCGCCCACCGGGCAGAGTTCGATGATGTTGCCGCTGAACGGGGCCACATAGGGATGGCCGTCGTGGGTGGCCACGTAGCTGTCCGCGCCACGCTCGGCGAACACCAGCTGGTAGTCCTCCGCCACCTCCTGGGAGAAGCGCACGCAGCGGTAGCAGAGGATGCAGCGCTCGCGGTCGATGGCCACCAGCGGCGAGAGCGCGAGCGGCTTCTGGAAGTGGCGCTTGGGCTCGATCATGCGTGAGCGGCCGAGACCCCAGCCGAAGGTGATGTCCTGCAGCGGGCATTCACCGCCCTTATCACACACGGGGCAGTCCAGCGGATGGTTGATGAGCAGGAACTCGACCACCGCGTTCTGGGCGTGACGGACCCGGTCGGTCTGGGTGTGGACCACCATCCCGTCCTTGACCGGCGTCGAGCAGGAGGTCTGCAGTTTGGGGATGCCCTCGATCTCGACCAGGCACATCCGGCAGGCGCCGACCGGGCTGCCCAGCTTGGGCTCGTAACAGAAATAGGGAATCTCGACGTCGCCCTGCTTGGCGGCATCGACGAGCATCGCGCCCTCGATGGCCTCAACCTCGCGGCCGTCGATGGTCAGCTGGATGGTCTTCTGCTGGGGACGGGGCATGTGCGCGGGCGGAAACTAGTGAACCGGGACCGGTCCGGCGTCCTGGTCGGCGACACCGAGCGACACCACATCCTCAAGCGGGGCGCCCTCGGCCCGCTCGCGTGCGGCCTCGATCTCAGCCTCGAGCTCGGCTCGGAACTTCTGCACCATGGAACCGATCGGCATGGCCATCGCGTCGCCCAGCACGCACAGGCAGTTGCCGATGATCTGCTCCTGGACGGAGGCCATGATGTCGAGATCCATGGGGGTGGCCTCGCCGGTATAGATCCGCTGGAGCATCTTGTGGGTCCAGTTGGTCCCCTCGCGGCAGGGCACGCACTTGCCGCAGGACTCATGCGCGTAGAACTTGGCCAGCTTCAGCGCCGTGTCGAGCACGCGGCGGGACTCGTCGGCAACGATGATGGCTCCCGAGCCGAGCATCGTGCCCGCCTTGGCCAGGCTGTCGAAGTCGTAGGGGACGTCGAGGTCGTCCTTGGTCAGCACCGGAGACGACGAGCCACCGGGGAACCAGAACTTGACCTCCTTGCCGCTGGGAGGGCCACCGGCCAGGCCGTAGACGATCTCCCGCGAGGGGATCCCCAGCTCGATCTCGTAGTTCCCCGGCCGCTTGACATCACCGGAGATCGACACCAGCTTGGTGCCCGTCGAGGTCTCGGTGCCGATCTTGGCGTACTCGGCCCCACCCATATTGATGATCGCCGGGACGGTGGCCAGGGTCTCCACGTTGTTGATCAGCGTGGGCCCGTGGTAGAGGCCTTCGATAGCCGGGAAGGGCGGCTTCAGTCGCGGATTTCCGCGCTTACCCTCCAGTGAGTCGAGCAGGCCGGTTTCCTCACCGCAGATGTAGGCTCCGGCGCCGCGATGCAGGACGAGCGGCACGTTCATTCCGGTGCCCAGAATGTCCTGGCCGATGTAGCCCGCCGCGGCCGCCTCGGCGATCGCCGCCTCGAGGATGTCGGCCTGAAGCTGATACTCGCCGCGGATGTAGATGAAGGACCGGCTGATCTCCCCGGCGTAGGCAGCGATGGCGATCCCCTCGATCAGCATGTGGGGAGTCTTCTGCATGAGCTCGCGGTCCTTGAAGGTGCCGGGCTCGGACTCATCCGCGTTGCAGACCAGGTACTTCTCAATCGCACCGTGGGGAAGGAAGGACACCTTCTTGCCCATCTGGAAGCCGGCGCCGCCGCGTCCCCGGATGCCCGAATCCATGATCTCGGAGAGCACCTCCCCCGGCGAAGAGGCGAGAGCCTTGCGCAGCGCCTGGTAGCCGCCGCGACGCTCGTAGACCTCGAGGGTGTTCAGCCCCGGCTCGTCGATGTTCTCAAACAGGATCGTTTTCATCGGGCGTCTTCGTTTCCTTCGGAGGGGTACTCGAGCGGGGCGGCCGGGCCGGGGCGGTCCGAGCCGGCGTCGGCGCCGGTCAGGCCGGCCGTGTCGGTCTGCGGAGTGTCGGCCGGGACGCCGAACTCGCGGCTCGGTTCACCACCACCGACGCCGGGATCCACGCTGCGGCGGTAGCGGATCTGCTTCTCGGGTAGGACCGGCCGGCCGGCGCGCAGGTCCTCGACGATCTTCTCCGCATCGGCCAGCTCCAGGGGCCCCACGTACTCGCCGTTGACCGAGGCCATCGGCGCGATGTCGCACGCACCGAGACACTCGAACGAACGCACGTGCATCGTCTCATCGGCGCCCGCCGCCTGGAGCATGGCGTCGAACAGCTCGTCGGCGCCCAGCAGCGAGCAACTGATGTTGGTGCAGACGAAGACGTCGTTGTGAGGTGGACGCGGGGCGGTTTCGAACATGTCGTAGAACGTGGCCACCGAGGTCAGATACGCCGGGGTGAGGCGCATGACCGTCGCCACCTGCGCAATCGCCTCCGGCGAGCAGTAGCCGTGCACGGCCTGGGCGGCGTGCAGGGCGGGGATGGTCGCTGAGCGCCGGTCGGGGTACTTGGCCATGGCCGCCTCGATCTCGGACCGCAGCTCATCGGGAACGGGCGTGGTCGCCGGGTCGGGGATGACCGCCGGGTCCTTGGTCAAATCCACCGCCCGGTCCCAGCCCGGGACCCGGGAGCCGTGGCCGAAGCGGGGGACCGGAATCGCCGGCGTCATCGGTCGATGCCGCCCAGAATCGGGTCGAGCATGGCCAGCGTGGCGATCAGGTCGGCGATGTAGGAGTCCTTGACCATCGGGGCCAGCGCCTGCAGGTTCACGAAACTGGGATCACGCATGTGCACCCGGGCCGGCTTGGCCGACCCGTCGGCGCGCACGAAGCAGCCGAGTTCGCCGCGGGGGCTCTCGATGGGAAAGTAGGCCTCGCCCGGCGGCACGCGGAAGCCCTCGGTGACCAGCTTGAAGTGGTGGATCAACGCCTCCATGCTGGTGGCCAGCTCATGGCGGGGGGGCAGAGCCACCTTGCGGTCGGGGGTGATGAAGGGCCCTTCCGGGAGCCCCTCCAGCGCCTGGCTGATGATCTTCACCGACTCGTAGAACTCAGCGTGACGGACGCGGAAGCGGTCGTAGTTGTCGCCCACCGTGCCCACCGGGATCTTGAAGTCGAAGTGGTCGTAACTCGAGTAGGGCGCTGCCTTGCGCAGATCCCACGGGTTCCCGGTGGCCCGCAACAGCGGACCGGTGACGCCCAGCCCGAGCAGGGTCTGCTCATCGACGATGCACGTGCCCTGCAGGCGCTCGAGCACGATCTGGTTCTTCTCGAGCAGATCGGCGTACTGATCGGCCCGGGTGGGCATCTCCTCGACGAACTTGCGCAGCTTGGCGGCAAACCCGCGGGGGATGTCCTCGATCACGCCGCCGACCTGGAAGTAGCGCGTGTGCATGCGCTGGCCCGAGGACATCTCGAACAGGTCGAGGATCGTTTCGCGCTCGCGGAAGGCGTACCAGAACATGGAGATCGCGCCCAGATCGAGCATGCTCGTGCCCAGCCAGACCAGGTGGGACATGAGCCGATTGAGCTCCAGGTGGATGACGCGCAGGTACTGGGCGCGAGGCGGTACCTCAATGCCCAGCAGCTGTTCGACGGCCCCGCAGAAGGCCATCGCGTTGAAGTAGTAGCTGACGTAGTCCATCCGCTCGACCACCGGTATGACCTTCCAATAGGCCTTGTCCTCGGCGGTCTTCTCGATCCCGGTATGGACGTAGCCGATGATCGGCTTGATGTCGCGGACGACCTCGCCCTCCAGCGTGGCGATCAGCCGCAGTACCCCGTGCGTGGCCGGATGATGGGGGCCGATGTTGAGGGTCAGAAGCTCGCGCGACTCACCCACCGGCTCACTGGCCAGGGTGATGGACTCCTCGCGCTTGCGGTAGTCAGGGGTTACTGCCATTTGCCGTAGGAGTTCTCTTCGTTGTAGGTGAACAGGACCGGCTCGCCGCCGACCGGGAAGTCGCGGCGCTGGGGAAAGCCCTCGTAGTCCTCGGGCATCAGGATGCGGCGCAGATCGGGATGGCCGTCGAAGACGACCCCGAACATGTCGTAGACCTCGCGCTCGGGATGATTGGCGCCGGGAAAGAGCTCCATAGCCGTGGGGACCGACGGCGCGTCCACGGGCACTCGGACCCGGACCGTGATCCGGTCGACCTCCTTCATGTCCAGCAGCTCGTAGATCACCCCCAGTCGTGGCTCCTCGGGGTAGTAATCGACCCCGTGCAGACTGGCCAGGAAGCTGTAGCCCTTGCCGTGGAGTGTCCGGAGGACCTCGACAACATGCTCGGGCTTGGCGTCGATGACCGCCCGCTCGTGCTCGTAGACGGTGTCGAGCACCGACTCGGCGTTGGCGTCGCGGAGCTCGTGGGCGGTCAGCTCAAGGCCGGTCGCGTCAGGCACCGGCCGTATCTCCTCCGCGGAACACGTTGACGGCGCCACTAGCGTCGCCGGTTTCCGGGAGGACCTCCTCGGTGCCCACGGCGTCGTAGCGCTCGCGCCAGCCCGCCGGCTCGTGGCCGTGCACCTTGTCGCGCAGGCGCAGGATGCCGTGGGCCAGGGCCTCGGGGCGCGGCGGACAACCGGGCACATGGACGTCGATGGGCATGAACTTGTCCGAGGGCACCAGGGCGTAGTTGTTGAACACGCCCATCGATGAGCAGCATGCGCCCATCGAGATGGCCCACTTCGGATCGAGCATCTGGTCATACAGGCGGCGGACGACCGGAGCCATCTTGGTCGAGACCCGCCCGGACAGGATGATCAGGTCGGCCTGGCGGGGGGAGGCACGCATGGCCTCGAAGCCGAACCGGGCGATATCGACCCGGGATCCGACGATCGACATCATCTCGATCGCGCAGCAGGCCAGTCCGAAGGTGAGCGGAAAGAAGGAGTTCCCACGGGCCCAGGAGACAGCCTTGTCCATCGTCGTGGTCAGGACCCGCTCCTCGACGTACTTGTCCAGGTCCTCGACCTCGAGGGCGTTGTCGAGCATTTGCTTGGCTCGGAGCTGGCGGGAGCGGAAGTCGCTCGGAGCGCCTGAGCCGTCCAGCGGTTCGCGTTTTATCTCCATTCCAAAGCTCCTCGGCGCCATACGTAGAGAAAGGCCACCATCAGCAGGACCACGAACACGATCGTCTCGCTCAGCGCGAAGGCGCCGAAGGCTCGCAGCTCGAGCGCGATCGGGTAGATGAAGATGACCTCGATGTCGAACAGGATGAACAGCATGGCGATCAGGTAGAAGCTGATCCCGAAGCGGAAGCCGTGCTTTATCTCCGACGGCAGGCCGCACTCGTAGGGCATGTCCTTGCTGCGATTGGGGCGCCGCGCGCCGGCGAAGATGTTCAGGACTCCGAACAGCGCGCCGATGAGACCGCCGAGCACCAGGAAGACGATCGCCGGCAGATAATCGCGAAGCACAACAGGGTCTTATATCACCGCAGGGCGTTTGCTTGTAACAAGTTGTTACTTAGTGCGAAATGCGTCATGCCGACCAACGCGGCTCAGCCCGTAGGGTGGCGGTCATGAAGGTCGTGCATCTCGTCGTCGGCGTTCTGTCGATCGTGCTGGTCACCGGGGCAGGGCTGTGGGGCGCGTGGTGTTGGTACCGCGTACGGAGCAGCCGGCTGTTCTGGTTGCTGATGCGCGCCGGGCAGGCCGTGGTCGTGGTCGAGGTTGCGCTGGGCGGCGTGCTGCTGGTCATCGGCTACAAGGAACCGAGCCTGCATCTCATCTACGGACTGCTTCCGCTGGCCGTCTCCTTCGTCGGTGAACAGCTCCGGCTGGCCGCCGCGCAGGCCGTGCTCGACAGCCGGGGCTTTGCCTCCTCCGCCGCGGTCGGGGAGCTCCCCGCGGAGGAGCAGCGCCTGGTGGTCATCACCATCATGCAGCGCGAGATCGGGGTCATGGCCCTGGCGGCGATCGTGATGGCCGTGCTGCTGGCCCGGGCCGCCGGGACCGCGGGCTGAGGTTCAGCGTCCGCCGCGCGGATGGCGGGCTAGTCCTTCAGAGAGTGATAGCCCCCGGCGTACCAGAGCAGCGGTTGGCCCTCGCCCAGACCCATGCGCTGCACCTCGCCGATGGCGATCGTGTGGTCCCCGCCAGGGATCAGCTCACGCAGCTCACAGATCGCCCAGGCCAGGTTGCCCTCGATGACCGGCACGCCGTCCTCCAGCCGATGGGGCACCCCGTCGAGCTTCTCGGACTCGGGCAGCTTGGAGGCGAACACGCCGGCCAGATCCTCCTGCTCGAGGGTTAAGACATTGACCGCGAAGCGTCCGGCGTCACGCACGATCGGCAGCGTCCGAGCTTGATTCTCAAAGCAGACCAGGGCCAGTAGCGGCTCCAGCGAGAGCGAGCACAGCGCGTTGGCGGTCATGCCCCCCGAGCCCGTCGGCCCGCTGCTCGTGATGACGGCCACCCCGGTGGCAAACCGACCGAACACCTCGCGAAACAGCTCGGGGCCAGGCGGCGGCGTCATGGCCTGCGTTTATAGCGCCCGTCCCGCCGGGCCTGTCCCGCCGGGCCGCTCAGCGGACGGCAAAAGGTGGAGACCCCGACGCCGGCACCTCTGGTTGCCGCCGTAGGAGGACGTACGCGTTTTAAAGCTGGCGCACGTCTCAAAGCCGGCGTCGGGGTTGGGGTGGAGTTCGTCGCCCCCCGGCCGGCTCCTTCTCAGCCCGCTGCCGGATTCGCTCTGCGGCCCGGGATCAGAGCATCGGTCCTCCGCGAGCAGGGGCGCTACCGGCCGATCCGATTATGATCCCGCCGCATGAGTCGGTCGTTCAGGGTCCTTTTTCTGTCGGGTGCATCGATCGCGGTCGCGGCCCTAGCGGCGGCCTGCGGCACCGAGCACATCAACGTGCCTTCGGGCACGCCAGTTCACGCTGGGGCGGTGCTGTTCAGCCAGCGCTGCGCGGGATGCCACACGCTGTCCTATGCCGGTACCCACGGATCGGCGCCCAACGTCCGCACGGCTCAGGCGAACAGCGGCCCGAACTTCAATCAGCGCTGCGAGCGGCCGATCAGCCGGGTTCTCTACGCGATCGAAAACGGTGGCTTCTCCGGCGCCTACATGCCGCAGAACATCGTGGTCGGCCAGGACGCCGTCGATGTGGCCAAGTTCGTCGCCACGTATGCCGGGCGCCAGACTCCGCAGCAGGCAGGCATAAAGCCCTGCGATCAACTACCGATCGGCACCCTGCCGCCAGGATCCGGCACCACTCAGGTGGCCTCTGCGTCCAGCTCCAGCTCCAGCTCAACGACCAGCTCGAGCAGCACCCCGGCGCCCAAGTCGGCCAAGCCCAAGGTCAAGGCCAAGGGCACGGCGGCGAAGCACAAGAAGAAGCGCGCGCACGCCTAGCGAGGAGCGCGGGTGCTCGACATCAGGCTGATCCGCCGCGAGCCCGACGCAGTTCGCGCGGCGTTGCGCCGCCGCGGCGCGGACGCGGCCGACGCGGTTGACCGGGTGCTCGAACTCGACGAGCGTTGGCGAGCCATCACCACCCAGCTCGAGGAGCTTCGGGCCGAGCAGAACCAGGCCAGTCGAGCTTTGAAGGGCGCGCCCAGCGACGCCCAGCGCGCCGAGCTGGCCGAGCTGGCTGCCCGCGGCCGGGCGTTGAGCGATGAGGAAACCGCCCTTCGGGTGCAGCGCGACGCCGCCCTCGCGGCGTTGCCCAACCTGCCGTCCGAGGACGCCCCGGCGCAGGACACGGTCCTGCGCGAGGTCGGTCAGGGGGCCGAGACCGGGCGCGATCACCTGGAGCTGGCCGGCGAGATGATCGACATGGAGCGTGGCGCAAGACTCTCCGGCTCGCGCTTCGCCTACCTGCGCGGACCGCTGGTCATGGTCGAGCTGGCGCTCGTCCGCTTCGCGATGGAAAAGCTCAGCGCCGAGGGATTCGAGCCGGTCATCCCTCCGGTCCTGGTTCGCGAGGAGGCCCTGTACGGGACGGGCTTCCTGCCCGACACCGAGCAGCAGATCTATCGCCTGCCCGATGATGAGCTCTACCTGGCCGGTACCTCCGAGGTGGCCCTGGCCTCGTTGCACCGCGAGGAGATCCTGGCCGAGGACCAGCTGCCCCTGCGGTATGCGGGCTTCTCGAGCTGCTTCCGGCGCGAGGCAGGAGCAGCAGGCAAGGACTCCCGGGGGATCTTCCGGGTGCATCAGTTCGACAAGGTCGAGATGTTCTCGTTCGTCAGGCCCGAGGAGGCGGCGGCCGAGCACGCGCGGCTGCTGGTGATCGAGGAATCGATCATGCAGGATCTCGAGATCCCGTATCGAGTGGTGGCCATCGCGGTGGATGATCTCGGCGCCTCGGCGACGATGAAATACGACATCGAGGCCTGGCTGCCTGGCCAGGGTCGCTACCGGGAGCTCACCTCGTGCTCCAACACGACGGATTATCAGGCCCGGCGGCTCGACGTCCGTTACCGGCCCGAGGGCGGACGCCCCGCGCACGTGAACACGCTGAACGGGACCGCGGTCGCGGTCGGGCGCACCATCATCGCGCTGCTGGAGAACGGCCAGGAACCGGACGGTTCGGTTCTCCTCCCGCCGGCGCTCGTGCAGTACGGCGCGCCAGAGCGGCTCGGTCGGGCAGCCTGAGCCGAGGTTCGTCTATCGGTTGTAGCGCGAAGCCCGCTCGGCCGGCGCCTCAACGGCCCGCAACCGCCGCGGACCGCTGTCCTCGAGGACGACCAGGGCCGCCCGGGGCGGCCCGCAGGTGGCGATCCGCGCGCGCATGCGGACGCCGAAGGTGTTCCAGGGCCGCACGGTGCTCCGGGCGGTTTCTGGGTCCTGGCCGTCAGCGGCCTGGACGATGGCGGCGGCAAACGCCGTGCGGCCGCCCGCCTCAGCGTCAGCGGGGACGAGAAGCTCAGCCACCGGCTTGTTGATGGCAATCTCCTCGCTCATGTCGAGGAACATCTGTGCCTCGGCGGACATGGCCTGCACAAGCAGCGAGCCGTCGACGACCAGGAAGGCGTCGCGGGGACCGGGTACCGCGTCCTGGCGAGCCTCGAGGAGCAGGCCGAGACCGCAGGACGAGCAGACGCGGCCGTTGGGCGGCGGCGGCCCACCGTTCGGCGAAGGCGCGGCGCAATGACCGCAGAACCACACCCACGGGACATCATGGGCTAGGCCGCCCTCGACAACTCTGAGTGAAGGTCGCGAAATCAACTGGCTCCTTGACAGTAGGCGTCCCCTGGCGCCTGGTCAGCCTCCCTTACCGGCGCGAAGTGTATGCCAGGAATTATTTGGGCGCAAGACTGATCTGGCCCTCTGGCGCGAGCCCCAAACAGGTTTGTGCAAACACTGGCTGGACACAAATTGACGGACGTCTATCGACCGAATAATGGCCTTTGGCGGGGGAAAGAGGTCACCGGGATGGTCGCCCCTGACTCGGCCGGATCGATCGCGGGCTGCAGCGGCGAGGAACCGCGTAGGCAGATGGACTAGGCCCTTAACCGGGCAAATCCACCATCCGGCTACCCATGATCGCCGCGGAAGGACCCGGCCGAGCCGCTCGCGGCGCGACCCGGCGGGATTGGGAGTGTCCTTCGGGCACCGCCCGCCGTTGACGGAGAGGGGGGGATTCGAACCCCCGAACGAGGTTAACCCCCGTTACGCGATTTCCAGTCGCGCCCGTTCAGCCGCTCCGGCACCTCTCCTGGAGCAGGGCAAGCCTAGCGCCGTGCCCGCGGTGACAGCCGGCCCGGCTCGCGGCCCGGCCTGGATCTCAGACCTGCCAGATCCCCGAGCGCAGCAGCGGGATCTCGCGGCCCTCACGCGTGAATCCAGTGACCAAGATGTCGTCGCTGCCGATCATGAAGTCGACGTGAACCTCGCTCTGGTTGGCCAGACCGATGTCGGCCGGATCGGTGAAGCAGAGTTCGTAGCCCTGGCCAATGGCGATATGGCTGGCCGCGTTCTCGTCGATCAGAGTGTCGTAGAAGACGGTCTCCAGTGGGCCGATCCGCCCTTCGCGGTCGACCAGGGCCACCTCGCCGAGCCGCGCTGCTCCGGCGTCGTGCTCGCTGACCGTGCGCAGCACCTCGGCGCCCTGGTCGGCCTCGATCGAAACCAAGCGGCCCTGAGCGAAGCGCGCCTTGAGGCCCGCGACCGTGGTGCCCGAGATGAAGAGCGGCTTGGTCGCAGTGACGGTGCCTTCTACGCGCTCGGGATCCGGAGTCGTGAACACCTCCTCGGTGGGCAGGTTGGGCGCGTGCTGGATTCCGTCGACGGTCGTGAAGTGCGCGGCACACCAGTGCGTGCTGGGAAACAGGCCGATGCTCAGATCGGTGCCTGGGCCCTGGAAGCGCAGGCGGTCGAGCCGCAGGTCGTCCAGCCGCGCCGCCGTGGTCGCCAGGGCGGCCAGCCGGTCCCGCCAGGCGGCCATCGGATCGGGCTCGTCCAGACGACACATATGCGCCACTTCGTCCCACAGGAGATCGAGCGCGTCGACCGGGTCCAAATCGGGGTGCACGAGCATCGCCCAGGCCGCCGTGGGACAGGGGATGGCCGTCCAGTTCGTCGTCCCGGCGTCCACAACTTGCATCGACTCGGCCAGCGCGGGCAGCATGTCGCGCCCGAGCAGGGCGGGGTGGATGCCATCCAGGGCTCCCGGTGCGACCGGACCGGTCAGAGCCACCCGGGCACAACGGTGCTCGCCCAGCGCCAGCGCGCGTTCACCCAGCCAGGGAGGCACAAAGCCCAAGGTCGCGGGATCGGCGTGTCGGGCCCGGGCCCGCTTGAAGTGGACGTCGAACACGCTCAGGTCGACGAACATCGCCCCCTGGGCGTAGGCCTCCTCGGCGACCGCGCGGGCCAGCAGCTCCTTGCCCGGCTCGGAGGCGATGGCCAGTATCTGACCGGGCTGGAGATTGGCCCCGAACCGTACGGCCAGCTTGGCCAGGCCATGCACATAGCCGGTGTGCGTCCGCTCAGCCTCGTCGATCATCGCGCCCCTCGTCGCTGTCTTCCGCAGTTACGACACGACCAGTATCCCCGGATTGAGTATTCCTGTCGGGTCAAGCTCCCGCTTGATCGCCGAGAGGACCGTGACCCCCAGTTCGCCGATCTCCTCCGCGAGCCACGGCTGGTGGTCTCGTCCCACGCCATGGTGGTGGCTGATGGAGCCACTCGCAGCAAGAATCGCCTCCATAGCAGCGGATTTAGCCGACCGCCACTGGGCGGCCGGATCCGAGCTCTGCGCGCAGGCGACGGTGAAGTACAGAGAGGCACCCGAGGCGTATACGTGGGAGACATGACAGAGGATCACGGGCGGAGTGCCCTGATTGATGAGGGAATTTTGCAGTGCGGCCTGGACAGCTTTGTAGAGGTTTGGAAGTTTGGACCAGAACGTCGCGGTTTCGAGCGTTTCCACCAGAGCTCCGGCATCGAGCAGGGCATCGCGCAGATAAGGGCCGTGGAAACGGCCGCGGGCCCAGTCCTCGCCCGCGTCGGGAACCGGGATAGCCCCGGCCTGACTGAGGACAGCTCCGGTCTCGTGCGCTCGCCGCGCGACGTCATCGGGATCGCCCTCGAAGCCGACGATGGCCAGGCTGCCGCCGTCACCGGCTGCGCCGAGCTGGTCAGGACGGGCCAGCCCGAGCGCCGTCTCGGCCTCGTCGGAGAGACGCAGAACGCTGGCTTGGCCGCCGTCCTGGGCCAGCCGGCGGAGCATCGCGGCGCCCTCGAGGAAGCTGGCAAAGCGCCAGCCCTCGTAACGGCGAGCAGCTGGGGCCGGACGCACCTGGACCGTGAGTTCGGTGATCACGCCGAGCGCGCCCTCACTGCCGAGAATGAGCTGGCGCAGATCGGGGCCTGCGGCGGACTTGGGCGCGCGGCCGAGTTCCAGTGTCCCGGCGGGCGTGGCTGTCCGGAGCGCGACCACCAGTTCATCGAAGCGCCCGTACCCCGCCGAGGCCTGGCCACTTGAGCGGGCCGCCGCGAATCCCCCCAGCGTCGCGTATTCGAATGATTGGGGAAAGTGCCCGATCGTGTAGCCGTGGGCTCCGAGCAGCGCCTCCGCCTCGGGTCCCCGCAGGCCCGGTTCGAGCCGGGCCACGCGCGATTCCTCATCCAATTCCCGGAGCTGATTCATACGAGCCAGATCGAGCGCCACCACGCCGGCGAAATCATCTGCGTCGGGGGTGAGTCCGCCGACCACGCTCGTGCCGCCGCCGAACGGGATCACGGCCGCGCGTGCGCGCGCACACGCGGAGAGGAGGTCCAGAACCTCGTCGTGGGAGCCGGGCTGGAGGACCAGGTCAGGAGCCGGCAGAGGGCGCCCGGCTCGGAGCGCGAGCAAATCGAAGACCGATTTACCCAGAGCGTGGCGGGCCCGGCTCTCGTGATCGGCGCGTGCGTGGGTCGCGCCGACCAGGTCGGACAGTTGAGCGGCCAGCTGACCGTCCAGCCGCACCGGCTCGAGCTCGAGCTGATCGATTGAGGTCGGGACACGGTTCTCGCGGGTGACGCCAAGGCCGTCGCGCAGCAGAGCCCGTAAGGCCTCGGGCAGCACGGCCGCCTGCGCTGGGTCGCCCCACCCCGACCAGGAGAGCTGGGGACGTGTGTCGGGCATTGACGGACGGTATCCGCTCGGCTGGCTTCGGTCAGGCGCCCAGACCAGGTGAGGCGGGGTGACGCGCCGGCCGACGTTCAGGCGCCGCTGCGCCAGTGGGGCACAGCCAGAGCGATCAGCAGGAGGCGCTTCTCGGTCAGCGAGGCGATGGCGTTCTGGGTCTCGCTCTCCGGGCCGTCGGCGGCCAACGCGCTGGCCGGCGACTCGAGCATCGCGTCGATGGCGGCGATCATGGTGTCGACGAACAAGCCGGCCAGCATCTGCAGGTCGGCTGTGGTCCAGTCACGCAGTACCGGAAATCGGGCCAGGTCCGTAGCCAGTTCGGAGGCAAACAGGCGGATCTCGCTGCGGATCGTGTGGCGCAGGACAGTGTTGGCCGAGGACCGGGCATCGGCGATGAAGGCGAAGTGCCGACGATGCTCACGGACGTGGGCGACGAGGATCTCCACCGACCTGGCGATTATCCGATCAGGGGACGGCCCGCCCTCACGCGCCTCGCGCAGCATGGCCCGCAGGGTGCGGACGGACTCCTCGACCAGGGTCAGGCCGAGCTCGTCCATGCTGGCGAAGTGGCGGTAGAACGCGGCCGGCACGACACCGGCGGCCCGGGCCACCCGGCGCAGGCTGAGCTGATCGAAGCTGATCCCTTCCTCGAGCTGATCCAGCGCGGCATCCAGCAACGCCTGCCGCGTCTGCTGACGGCGCTCTGACTGCGAGCGCCGCGGGGCATCGGTCCGGTGTGGGGTTCCGCTCGGTTTCGAGCGATGGGATCGCGAACTATGTGTACGCCTGTTCACGGCCACTGTGTGCACCTGATCACAGAGCCATCATAGGACTTGACGTAACCGAACATCGCCAGGAGCATACTTAGTGAACAGTCGTGCACTAAGTGAGAGGAAGAGATGACCGCTGCCGCCGCCCCACCTGTGCGTCCCCGATTCGGGGACCGTCTGCTGCGCTCGCCGCTGTTTGACCTTCTCCTCGGCCCCCATGGGGTGGACCGCTACCTGGAGCTGATCCGCCCGGATCTCGTGGTCGGAGAAGCCCGGGCCGAGGTTGTGAAGGTTGAGCACCAGACGGCCCGCAGCGCCACGCTCACCCTGCGCCCCAACCGGGCCTGGGCGGGCTTCAAGGCCGGCCAGTTCGTCCGCGCCGGCTTTGAGATCGACGGCGTACGCCGGACCCGCACCTATTCCCCCGCCGCATCTGAGCACGCGAGCTCGGAAGTGATCGAGCTGACCGTCACCGCGCATCCCGACGGTGTCGTCTCGCGGCACCTGAACCGGGCCGCCCAGCCCGGCACCCTGGTTCACCTCGGCCCTGCGCAAGGCGAATTCGTCCTGCCCGAGGAGCGGCCCGAGCGTCTGCTGCTGATCAGCGGCGGAAGCGGCATCACACCGGTGATGGCCATGCTGCGGACGCTATGCGACGAGGGCCATGACGGCGAGGTGGTGTTCCTGCACTATGCGCGCGCGGCACAGGACTGGCTCTACCGGAGCGAGGTCCAGCAACTGGCCGCCCGGCATCGCAACATCACTGCCGTGTACCGCACCACTCGGGGCCCCCAGGCCGGCCCCCGCCTGACCGCGGCCGCGCTGGCCGATCTGTTTCCAGCGCCATCAGACGGGTGCCTGGCGGTGTGCGGACCACCCTCGCTACTCGACGGAGCACGGACAGCGTGGGGCGAGCTCGGCGGCCACCCGGACCGCCTGCTGGCCGAGACCTTCACACCGCCATCGCTCAGTCTCGCCGGCGCGGCCGCGGAGGGAACGCTGCGGTTCCTGCGCAGCGACAGCCGCGCGGAGATCGGCTCCGGGACGCTCCTCGAGCAGGCCGAGGCGGCTGGTCTGACACCTGATTTCGGCTGCCGGATGGGGATCTGCCACACGTGCACGTGTCGCAAGGCGGCGGGTGCGGTGCGCAACCTGCGTACGGGCGAGGTCTCCAGCGAAGAGGACGAAGACATCCAGCTCTGCATCTCAGTCCCCGCTGGGGACGTGGCCCTTGAACTCTGACTACGAACTGCGAGGAACCCGCATGGAGAACCAGCACCCCCACACAAACCCATATCTGGATCTCACCGCTGAGCAGGTGCAGGCGCTTGGCGATGAACTCGACGAGCTACGCGGCCGGGTCATCATGGATTTGGGCGAACGCGACGCCGCGTACATCCGTCGCGTGATCAAGGCTCAGCGTGGGCTCGAGGTAACCGGCCGCGCCCTGCTGTTCGCCGGCTTCCTGCCTCCCGCCTGGATCGGCGGTACCGCCGCGCTGGCTCTGTCCAAGATCCTGGACAACATGGAGATCGGCCACAACGTGATGCACGGGCAGTACGACTGGATGAAGGACCCGGCGCTGGACTCCCAGCGCTTCGAGTGGGACACCGCCTGCCCGGGCGACCAGTGGCGCCATTCCCATAACTACATGCACCACACCCACACCAACGTGTTGGGCAAGGACCGGGACATCGGCTACGGGGTCCTGCGCATGTCCGAGGAACAGCCCTGGCGCCCCCGCGATCTCGGCAACCCGGTCTATGCGGCCCTGCTGGCGGCGTTCTTCCAATGGGGTGTGGCGCTGCACGACCTCGAGGTGGAGCGGATCGAGGCCGGCGAGATTGAATGGAGTGACAAGCGCGAGATCGCCAAGGCCATTTGGCGCAAGGGCCGCGGGCAGGTGCTCAAGGACTATGTCGTGTTTCCGGCCCTGGCCGGCCCAGGCGCGCCGTTCGTGCTGGCGGGCAATCTGACCGCCAATCTGACCCGCAACCTGTGGTCGTTCATGATCATCTTCTGCGGCCATTTCCCGGCCGGGGTGGAGGAATTCTCCGAGGAAGAGGTGGAGAACGAGACCCGCGGGGGCTGGTACGTGCGCCAGATGCTCGGCTCAGCGAATCTGACCGGGAGCCGGCTGTTCCACCTCCTGAGCGGAAATCTCTCGCATCAGATCGAGCACCATCTGTTCCCGGACATCCCCGCGCATCGCTACGCCGAGATCGCCACCGAGGTGAGGGACATCTGTGAGCGCTATGGCCTGCCCTACAACACCGGGCCGCTGCACAAGCAGTTCGGCAGCGTGGTCAAGAAGATCTGCCGCCTGGCCCTGCCGGGCCACAAGCCGACTTCATCCCCGGAGCCTGATCCCGAGCGGCTCGCGGACCGCCAGCCCGAGCCGCAGCCGGAGTGGGCCGTGGCCGCCTGAGCCGAGTCTCGGCTCCACGGGCCGGTCGCGTGTTTGCGCCCAGCTGGACGCGCCGGCCGCGTTGGCGCTGGTCACACGGTCGCGTGCGCTGGTCACAGGGGCCACCGCGTTCGCGCTGGGCATAAAAACGAACCATACGTTCGCTTATATGACCAGGGCCCCCACGGGGGCCGGGCGGCCAGATGCGGGGCCTTGGCCGTTCCCATCGGCGTAGGCTTTCCGGCGGACCGCGATCGCCCGGGAGAGAGATATGCGCGAAGGCCTGATGATGGACGATTACCCCCTGTCGCTGACCGCACTGGCCGAGCGCGCCGAGAAGCTCAGCGCCGACCGGGAGGTGGTGTTCCGGCGGCCGGACGGGTCGGTGGGGCGGACGACCTACGGCGATTGCGCCGCCCGCGCCCGACGGTTGGGCACGGCGTTGACCGAGCTCGGTGTCCAGCCCGGCGATCCAGTGGCCACGCTGCTCTGGAATCAGCCCGAGCATCTCGAGCTGTACTTCGCGCTGCCGGCCATGGGAGCGATCATCCACACGCTCAACCCGCGGCTGCATCCCGACGAGTTGAGCTTCATCGTCAGCGATGCCGAGGACAAGGCGATCGTCGTCGATGAGTCGCTGCTCGAGGTGTTCGAGAGCTTCAAGGATTCGCACCGATTCGAGCACGTGATCGTCGTCTCGCGTTCGGCCCCGGTGTCCGACGGATACCTCGACTACGAGGCGCTGATCAACGACGCCGCGCCGATGCAGTGGTCCGTGCCCGACGAGCGCCAGGCCGCGGCCATGTGTTACACGTCGGGAACGACGGGGCGGCCGAAGGGCGTCCTCTACTCCCACCGTGCGCTGGTCCTTCACTCCCTGGTCGGCGCTTTGCCCGACGTCAACGCTCTCTCCCGCGACGACGTGCTCCTGCCGGTCGTACCGATGTTCCACGCCAATGCCTGGGGCCTGATCTACACGGCGGCGCTGACCGGAGCGGGGCTGGTCCTGCCCGGACCCAAGCTCGACGCGGTCAGCGTGCTCGATCTGCTCGCCGAGGAGGGCGTCACGCTCAGCGCCGGCGTGCCGACCGTCTGGATGGCGGTGTTGGAGGCGCTGCAGGACGAGCCCGACCGTTGGGACCTCAGCGCCGTGCGCCAGCTCCTGGTTGGCGGATCGGCCGCGCCCCGCAGCATGATGGCCGGCTTTGACCGTCTCGGCCTGACCGTCGTCCATGCCTGGGGTATGACCGAGACCTCGCCTCTGGGCAGTGTCTGTCGCCTACCCCGGGAGCTCCGCGACGCCTCCGAGGATGAGCAGCTCGACTACCGCACGCGGCAGGGTCGGCCGTGTCCGTTCATGGACATCCGGGGCCGCAGCGAGGACGGTGAGCTGATCCCCTGGGACGACCAGACCATGGGGGAGCTCGAGGTCCGGGGTCCCTGGGTGGCCCGCGGCTACCACCAGGGTCAGGGGGCGGAAAAGTTCACCGACGACGGCTGGTTTCAGACCGGTGACGTGGTCACCATCGACCCATTGGGCAATCTCAAGATCTGCGACCGGTCCAAGGACCTGGTCAAGTCCGGCGGCGAATGGATCTCATCAGTCGACCTGGAGAACCTGCTCATGGCGCATCCCGCCGTGGCCGAGGCGGCGGTGATCGCGATTCCCGACGAGCGCTGGGGAGAGCGGCCGCTGGCCGCTTTGGTCCTGCGTGAGGGCCAGGAGGCCACTGCCGACGAACTCCGCGAGCACCTGTCCAGCCAGTACGCCAAGTGGCAGCTGCCCGAGCGGTATGAGTTCATCGACGAGATCCCACGCACGGCCACCGGCAAGTTCAAGAAGACGTCGCTGCGGGAGATGTTTGTCGACGCGAAGGTGTGAGGCGGCGCCGGCCCGAGTAGGGTCGCTCAGCCGACCGTGAGCACAGCTTTGCCCCGGATTCGGCGCTTGGAGAGCGCGTCCAGGACGTCGCGCAGCTGCTCCCAATCCGACACCGACCCGAGCAGTGGATCAAGCTGCCCGGTGGCCACCAGTCCGGCCAGGATGGCCAGGTCGCGTCCCTTCTCCTCCTCAGGGTGCACATGGAAGAACCCCATCACCTTCCCGTTCTGGGCCTGGCCGAAATCAGGCAGGGAGAGTTCGGCCGGCCCGCCCAGGGTTCCGTAGGTGACGGCGGTGGCTCCGGGGCCCATTCGGTGCACGGCTTCCTTCAGCACAGTGCCGCCGATGCCGTCGAGAACCAGGTGAAACGGCCCGAGCCGTTCATCATCGAGTTCCACCACCGTCTCGTTCGCGCCCAGCGCGACCGCCTGCTCCCGTCGCTCCTCAGAGCTCACCTGCGCGACCACGTGCGCTCCGGCGGCACGGGCCAGCTGTACGGCGAACTGCCCCACCCCGCCAGTGGCGCCGGTGACCAGGACCCAGCGCCCGAGCACACCACCGCCGACCCGCAGCGCACGCAGGGCGGTCAGGCCGGCGATGGGTAGGGCGGCAGCGGCCTCGAACGAGACCTCGTCCGGCAGCGGCGCGACGTGGCGCGTCGGCAGGGCGACCCGCTCGGACCAGCCGGCACCGTCAGCAATGGCCACGACCCGCGTCCCCGCCTGCGGGCCGGACCCATCTGCGGCGGCCCGGGCCACCACCCCGGCTATGTCCTGCCCCGGCTGCCAGCCGTCGGTTCGAGTCTGGAGGAGGTAGAGCTCGCCGCGGTTGATGGCAAAGGCGCGCACATCGAGGACGAGCTCATCCGGGGCCGGGTCGGGCTCGGGCAGGTCGGAGGCGAGACGCAGACCTCGCTCCGCTCCCGGGTCCGTGATGTAGCCGCGCATCGGACTCAGGGTGACCCGGCGACCTCGTCCGGCAAACCTCAACCGTTGCTCAGCCGCTGTTTCTGGACCTTGCCGAGCTCGTTGCGCGGTAGATCGTCGAGGAAGTGAACCGTGCGTGGGCGCTTATGTGGGGCGAGCCCCGCGGCGACGTGATCGATCAGCTCGGCCGCGCCCGCCTGGGCCCCCTCGCGGAGAACGACCCAGGCGACCACCCGCTCGCCCAGATCCTCGTCGGGCTCACCGGTCACCGCCGCATCAGTGACCGCGGGGTGCTCGCGCAGCGCGGCTTCAATCTCGCCGGCGCCGATCTTGTAGCCGCCGCTCTTGATCAGGTCGGTGGCCCGGCGCCCGACGATCCGGATGTAGCCGCGCGCGTCGCGGGTGGCCATGTCCCCGGTGCGAAACCAGCCGTCGCGCATCGTCTCGGCGGTGGCTGTGGGCTGATTCAGGTAGCCGAGGAACAGGTTCGGCCCGCGAGATCTCGATCTCGCCCATGGTTTCGTCATCACGGGCGTCAACGGGAGCGCTGTCCTCGTCAACGAGCCGCAGCTGCACCCCGGGTAGCGGCTCACCAACCGTTCCCGGACCGGGTTCACCGTCCGCCCTCACCGCAGTGTTCATCAGCGTCTCGGTCATCCCGTAGCGCTCCAGCACGGGTCGGCCGGTCAGCCGAGCCAGCCGCTCGTGCTCGGCCCGGGGCAGCGCGGCCGACCCGGAGATGAGCAGCCGGGCGTGGCCCAGCGCGCTCGCCAACTCGGGTGCGGACTCGGCGGCCTCGGCCAGGCGGCGGTACATGGTCGGCACCCCGAAGACCATCGTCGCCCCGGCTCGAGGCCCGTCCGATCGCCTCAGGCGAGAAGCGGCCCACATGCACGGCGCTACCGCCCCGCCGCACCGGCCCGAGGATGCCCACGACCAGGCCGTGAACGTGGAACAGCGGCAGCCCGTGAACCACGTTGTCCCGGGCGGTCCACTCCCAGGCGTCGGCCAGCGCATCGAGGTTCGTGGCCAGGGCGCGCCGGGGCAGCACAGCGCCCTTGGGCGGCCCGGTGGTGCCCGATGTGTAGACGATCAAGGCCGGCGATTCGGGAGCGAGCGGCCGGCGCTCGGAAGGTGTCTCCCGAGGCGTCGAGATCGACAGTCACGACCGGGCAGGAGGCGAACGCCGCCGGCGCCTCCGTCCCGGGTGCCAGGAGCAGGGCCTGCGGCTCGGCGTCCTCGATGATGTGCGTCAGCTCTCGCGCGCCCGCGCGAGGATTGACCGGTATCACCGGGACGCCGGCCCGCAGGGCACCGATCACGGCCACGCAGGTCTCGAGGCGGGACTCGGCCAGCACCGCGACCCGCTCGCGGCCGGCCACCGCCGCGGCCACGGCCGCACTGGCGCGGGCCAGCTCGGCGTAGCTCAGTGTCCGCTCGGGGAAGGTGATCGCGCTCCGTGGTGGCGGATCCTCGAGGGCCGGGAAGAGCGCGTCGGGCGTGGAGGTCACGGGTTCCAGCGGAACGTGACCGTCGCTCCATGGGAGAGCGAATAGGTGAACGCCCGCCCGTGCCAGGCCACCGCGAAGCGCGAGGTGCGGGCGGAGTTGTTGTAGACGATCAGTACACGGCTGCCATCGGGATTGCGGAAGGCGACGTCATCGAGCCCGGCGGTGGCCCAGTAGCCGGCCGGCTGGTGGCGGTAGGCGACGAAGTTGTTGGAGCGGATCCGCCAGCCGCCCGACTGCACGAAGGCCCCCACCTGACCGAGCTCGTAGAAGTCGGGATTGAAGCGTCACCTGGTGGGTGCTCTCGCTGACGGTGACCAGGCCGCGGCAGGAATGGCAGCCCGAGTTCGGCGGCTGGACGGGTCCGCCTGAGGGATCGGTGGCGATGTTCCACAGGGTGACCTCGCTGGCCCAGTTGCGCATCGCGCCGATGAAGATCTCGGGGACGGCGTAGTGGGCCAGGTTGGGTGCACACTCGGTGACGATCTGATCCAGCCCCGGGGCCTGGCGGTGGAGATCGCTCATGACCGTGGGAATCCCGCCATAGCAATGCCAGGCGAGCCCGTTCAACGTGCTCTGCGCCGGGCTCGCGGCCAGGGAAGCGGCGTAGTTCTCGAGCTGCCAGCTGGTGTCTGACCCATAGATCTTGGGCGATAGGTGGGCCGCGGCCAGGGCCGGGGCCAGGTTCTGAGCCAGCCACTGCGCCTCGCTGGGCTCGGGGAAGTACATGGCCGGAAAGGATGACCCGGCCCGGGGCTCGTTCTCGGGCGCGATCGCATTGATCGGGACACCCTGGGCGGCATAGGACTCCAGGAACTTGACGAAGTAATTGGCCAGCGTGCCGTAGTACTGGGGAAGCAGGGTTCCGCGGTGGCCGACGTCGTTCAGCTGGCCGTTGGCCTTCATCCAGGCCGGCGGGCTCCACGGCACGGCGAAGGTCTCGGTGTGGGGAGCCAGGGTCAGCATCTGCCGCAGCAGCGGGAGGATGTAGCTCTGGTCATGAGCCAGTCGAGAAGTGCGCCAGTCCCGGGTCCGACTGGCCCGGCGGGAGGTCATCGTAGGTGTAGGGACGGCCGGCGACCGAGAAATCCGTGCCGCCCATGGGGATCAGCGTGAACCCGAGGTGGATCCCGGCCTTGGTGAACAGGGCGTTCATCAGGGCCGACCGCGCGCCGGAACCGAGCTGGTCTTGAATCAGCCAGGCGGCACTGTCGGTCATCGCCGCCCCGATCCCCTTGACGCGCTGGTAGCGCACGGCGTCGTTGACTCTGATGATGGGGACGTGGCCGGTGCGGGCGCTGGAGAACTGGACGTCGGAGAGAGGGGTCATCCTCTCGGTCAGGCTTGGTGTCGTCTCGACCACCTCGCCATAGGCGCCCGGCCCCACGCTCAATCGCCAGCGGCCGACCGGCCCGATCCACGCCCTCTGGTGCCAGCTCTCCGAGAGGCGGCCGGCGGCGCCGAGCCAGAGGACGAACTGGTGTCCGTCGGCGGCCACTGCGGCGCTGGGCGCCGAGGCCGCCCCCCACCGCCGGTTGGCCGGAACGTGCCAGCCGGTGTCGTGGTAGGCCTCGAACAGCTGGTGGCCGGGCCCGCGCCAGAACAGGTACTGGTGCTCGTTGCTCGGGTTGACCGCCACCGCGGGAGCCGAGTCCGCGTGCCCGCCGGCCCCCCAGCGATTGGCTCGGGTCAGATCGACCGGCTGACTCCACCGCGTCGTGTGGCGGGACTCGACCAGATGGCCACCGGGGGCGGTCCAGAAGGCGTATTCGTTGCCGCTCGCGGCCATGCCAACGCTGGGGGCGGAGCTGGCCTTCCAACCCCGGTTGCTGGGACCCTGCCAACGTCCGTTGTTCCAGGCTTCACGCAGGCGGCCATCGCGGCCGCGCCAGAACAGGAAACGATGGTCGGTGGCCGGGTTGACGGCCACGGCCGGCACTGAGGTTGTGGTGCCCGCCGTTCCCCAATGGCCCGTGCGGGTCAGATCGATGGGCCGCGCCCACCGCTGTCCAAAGGTGGCTTCCATGATGTGGCCGCCCCGCCCGGTGAACACCACGTACTGATGCCCGGCGGCGTTGACCGCCGCGCTGGGGGCAGAGCTGGCGCTCCACCCGTGGCTGATCGGCCCGTGCCAGCTGCCGTTGTACCAAGCCTCCTCGATACGCCCTCCGGGGGTTCGCCAAAACGCGTATTGGTCGTCGTTTGCGGGGTTGACCGCGATTGCGGCCGCGGCCGGCGGAGGGGGGGACGGAGGCCGTCGGTGGTGGGTCTTGGCCGCCCCGGCAATCGCGACAGCCCGAGCCGCGACGCCGTGCGCCGCGACCCCGCGCGCCGCGACCGTGCGCGCCGCGACCGCGGATCCAGGCAGGCCGAGCAGGAGCAGGGCCAGCGCGAGAATGGGCGTGAGGCGTCGACGATCGTTCATACGTGATGACCTCGTTCCTCCGCTCGGCCCCGGAGCAACGGTGCTGGGGCGAGAACACATTCCGAGGCTGGTCGATGCGCCGGTCTCGTCCTCGACCAGCGCCGCATGCTACCGGCCGGTCCGGCCCGCGGACGCCGCGTCCCGGTCAGCCGAGCTAAAGGCCCGTGCAGTTTGGCCTCCCGGGCGATCAGGCCGAAAAAGCCGGGTAGACTGATCGGTCCGAAGCGCCGGGCGCGCGTTGCGGAGGGAGGGGTGTTGTCCAAAAACGAGCCTGGAGACCGACCCCTCATGATCTGCCCGCACTGCAACCAGACCATTGCCGAACAGGATCGCTACCTGATGTCCAGCGATCCAGAGGCCGCTTGGCCCTCATGGGGGAAGTACGGGATCTACCTGATTCTGTTCGTCGTGCTGGTCGGCATGCTGCATCAGCTCGCCGTGCAGCTCTGAACTGGAGCGCCCCCGGCCCTCAGGCGAGCAGGTGCACGATCGCCGCGATGCCCACCGACCACGATCACGCCGCGCAGCACCCGCGGCGAGAGCCGGCGGCCGGTCCGCGCGCCCAGCACTCCGCCGAGCAGCGAGCCGGCCGCGATCAGCCCAGCCGGCCCCAGGCGACGTGGCCCGCGAACACGAACACGATTCCCGCAGACGAGGTTCACCAGCCCGGCCAGGACGACCTTCAGCGCGTTCAGTCGCTGCAGGCGGTCGTCGAGGGACAGGCTGAGGATCGCGAGCAGCATGATCCCCTGAGCGGCCCCGAAGTAGCCGCCGTAGATGCCGCCCAGCAGCACCCCGGCGGTGGCCAGCGGCCCGGCGCAGCTCACGCCCGCGGGAACGCCGGCCCGGCCAGGCAGGCCGACAGCCGCGGCTGGGCGACGATCATGACCAGCGCGAGGGCGATGAAGATCGGGACGATCGCCTTGAACGCCGAGGCGGGCAGCTCGAGCAGGAGCACCGCTCCGAGCAGCCCGCCGGCCACCGAGGCGACGGCCAGACGCAGCAGACGCGTGCCCGCTGCCCGGCCAGCTCGCGCCGGTAGCCGAGGGCCCCGCTGGCCGAGCCCGGGACCAGCCCGACGGTGTTGGAGACGTTGGCGACCACGGGCGCGTAGCCGAACGCGAGCAGGACCGGGAAACGTGAACAGGGTTCCGCTGCCGACCACCGTGTTGATCGTCCCGGCGACGATTCCGGCGGCGAAGATCGCCACGGCGTGCAGCAGGCTCATCGGCGTGGCCGCCGATGGGCATGACGGCCGCCGGTCCTACCCGTCGTGAGCGCACGGGCCGTCGAGCAGGTTGGCCTGCACGCGCGCGAGGTGCGCGTTCCATCACCTCGACGGCGTGCTCGAGCTCGCGCGCGCACAGCGCCTGCACCAGCTCGACGTGGTCGGCCTGGTAGGTGGCGCGGCGCTCGCGAGAGTCGTTGCGGCGCTTGAGCGTTGCCCCAGATCCTGCCCTGGCGGGCGCGCTCCACGACCCCGTACATGGACAGCGAGAAGCTGGTTGCGGCTGGCGGCGACGATCGCGTGATGCAGAGCGAAGTCCCAGACCTCGAACTCGGCTGCGCTCTCGGCGGTGGCGCCGCCCTCCAGGCACCGGCGCAGCTCGTCGAAGTCCCGCTGCGTCGCCCAGGCCACGACGAGCGGGAGCACCTGTGGCTCGATCAGCCGCCGGGCCGCCATGACGTCGGCCGGCCCGACCTCGTCGGCGGGGTCAGCTCCGCGATCGGGGAGGGCGGACAGGTTGCCGCGCGCCGCCGGTCGGCCGCAGGAAGGTCCCGCGTCCGACCTCGCGCGAGATCCGGCCCTCGGCCTCGAGGACGGTCAGAGCGTGGCGAACCGTCGTCCGCGAGACGCCGAACTCGCTGAGCGAGGTTGCGCTCGGTCGGCAGCCTGCCCCCAGAGGCGAAGTCCGGCTCGTCACAGCGGGCCAGGATCAGGCGCGCCAGCTCGTGACCGTAGGCCGGGGGCGTGAGCGGATGCGGGAGAGATGGCCATGGGGTTGAAGATGATGCTGACGTGGGTAACAGCGCTCGTCAAACCGATGCTGGCAAGCTTGCGAACCAATCGTACCTTCTGCCAGCTATTGCGCCAATTCGTCGCTTCCTGGTTGACGCAATCGACGGTGACGTGTAGGTTGCGACCAATCCGACAAATCGAACCAAAGGGTCCAAATGTCGGAACCTCCGAGGAGAGGAGAGACATAAGTCGTGAGACTCGCCACCGTCATCACGGAGGAGGGACTGCGCCTGCACGTGCGCGGACGCAACGGCTACGTCGACGTAGCCAGCGCGACCGGCGATGAGCGCCTGTCGGATCTGACCGCGGTGCTGGCCGGCGGCCCCGAGGTGCTGGAACTGGTCCGCGGAGCCTCCGAGCAGGACGGCCGCGAGCTGGCCGAGGCCGAGTACGCCCCCGCGGTGCCGGCGCCGCGGCGGATCCTCTGCTTCGGCGTCAACTACCTCGAGCACGCGCTCGAGGGCGGCCGCCCGCCGACCAAGTGGCCGGAGGTGTTCGTCCGCGGCGCCGACTCCGTCGCCGCCCCCTACGGGGACCTCGATCAAGCCCGACCTGAGCTCGCGCTTTGACTACGAGGGCGAGCTGGGCATCGTGATCGGCACCGGCGGGCGCTACATCCGCGCCGAGGACGCGCTCGCCGCGATCGCCGGCTACGTGATCGTGATGGACGGGACGGCGCGGGAGTGGCAGCGCGCGTCCACGCAGTGGACTCCGGGCAAGAACTTCGACGGCGACGATGCCGATCGGTCCCGAGGTGGTGACCGCCGACGAGCTCGACGCATCCGACCTGCAGCTGACCACCACGCTCAACGGCGAGGTCATGCAGTCGGCGAGCACGGCGCAGATGATCTTCGACATCCCGCGCACGATCGAGTACGTGTCCTCGTTCACGACCCTGCGGCTGGGCGACGTGATCGCCACCGGCACGCCCGGCGGGCGTCGGGTTCGCGCGCACGCCGCCGGTCTGGCTGCACCCCGGCGACCTGATCGAGGTGGAGATCGAGGGGCTGGGCCGGATCGCCAACCGAGTGGTGGCCGAGGACGGTGACTGGACGGCTGGCCGTGGGTTCCACCCGCGTCAGACAAAGCGACGCTGTAGCGGACCGCGGGTCCGACAAGAGGAGAGAGCCATGTCAGGACGCAGATCATCAACGAGCCGCGCAGCAGCCACGCTGCTGGCGCGGATCCTGTCCCTCGACGGCCCTGCTCCTCGCGGGGTGCGGGGGAGTTCGAAGTGGCTCGGGCGGCGGCGGTCAGGCGGGTCGGCGCAGCGCCTCCAAGGGATCGGCGCTGACGATCGCCGACGTGGCGCCGTTCACCGGGACCGACGCGGCCCTCGGGCCCGACATATCTCGTCTCCTGTGACGCGTCCACCAACGCGATCAACGCCGCCGGCGGCGTCCTCGGCCACAAGTTGGCCTGCAAGGCGGTGGACACGCGCGGGGATCCGGCCGACGCCGTGCCCGCGGTCCGCCAGATGTACGCCTCGACCTCGAACCTCGGCCTGGTCATCGGCTGCACGTCCGACGAGGCGGCCTCGGTGGTGCCCATGTTCGGCGCCAACAAGACGGTGTCGTTCTGCATGACCGGTCAGTCGGAGTTCGACCACGTCAAGTTCCCGTACTTCTACCGCCTGGTCCCGCCCGACCTGTCGGAGTCCTACGCGATGGTGGCGATGGCCAAGCACGCGGATACAAGCGGATCGCGATGGCGTTCGGAAACGACATCGGGTCCCAGACGTTCGTCGCTCCGGCGATCGCCGCGATCAAGCGGGCCGGCATGACGCTGGTCTCCAACGAGACGCTGGACCTGAGCGCCAACACGTTCCGCACCGAGGCGGCAAGCCATCGCGCCGCCAAGCCCGACGTGATCCTGACCGAGGCGCTGGGCCCGACCGAGGCCTCGTTCCTGACCGAGGTCAAGCAGCTCAACGGCGGCAAGGTGATCCCGGTGATCGGGACCTCGGCGACGATCTCGCCGGACTGGTTCAAGTCGGTTTCGGCCGCGATCGGCGGAAGCACGCTGGCGTCGAACTTCTCGGCCGACAACCTCGTCACCGAGACCTCGGGCCCGGCGTTCCACGGCCTTCTCCAAGGCGCATCTTCGCCGAGAAGGGCAAGGTCGGCAGTACCGGCGATTTCTCCACCTACCTGACCGCTCCCGGCGCCGTGCACCTCTATGACGGGATCAACCTGGCGGCGCTGGCGATGATCGCCGCCAAGAGCACCTCGCCGTCGGCGTTCAAGCCGTACATCGAGAAGATCGGCAACGGGGTTCCCGGCGCCACGGTGGTGAACTCGTTCGCCCAGGGGCGGCGGCGCTCAAGCAGGGCAAGCAGATCCGCTACGAGGGCCCGGGAGGTCCCACCAGCTTCGACGCCTACCACGACTCGGCCGGGATCTTCCAGGTCGACAACTACGCGGCGGACGGGACGGTGAAGGTGGCCGGGAACCTGTCGACCACCGAGTTGCGGGCGCTCGGGCTCTGAGCCAGACGCTCGTGAGCGTATTCGTCGCCTCGATCGGGTTCGGCCTCGTCACGGCCGCGGTGCTGGCCCTGGCCGCGGTGGGATTCACCCTGCAGTTCGCGGTCACGAACGTGCTCAACCTCGCCTACGGGGGAGTCATGATCGTGGCCGCGTATGCGGCCTACGCGCTCAACAACGCCGGCGTGAACATCTGGATCGCCGTGCTGGCGTCGATCGCCGCCGGCGCGGCGCTGTCGCTGTTTCTCAACAACGTCATCTACACGCCGTTTCAGCGCCGCGGGACGTCGCCGATCGCGATGGTCATCGTGTCGCTGGGGATGACGCTGATCCTGGTGTTCGGAACCCAGGCGCTGGCCGGCCCGACCAACGTGTCCTACGCGATGAGCCAGGGCGAGCTGGTCAAGTTCGGCTCGATCGAGCTCACCGTCGTCCAGTTGGTGATCATCGCGCTGAGCCTGGTCGTGATGCTGCTCGTCCACGCGCTGATCCGCTACACGCGGCTGGGCAAGGCGATGCGGGCCACCGCGGCCAACCGCAACCTGGCCCGCAACTGCGGGATCCGGACCGATCGGGTGGTGAGCATCACGTGGCTGATCACCGGCGCGCTGTGCGGGCTGGCCGGGGCGACGTTCGCGATCAACTCGGGCACCTTCGGCGCGACCAGCACCGACGTGTTCCTGGTCCTGATCCTGGCGGCGGTGTTCCTCGGGCGGCCCCGGCGAGCCCTACGGGGCGATGCTGGGCGCGCTGGTGATCGGCATCGCCACCGAGGTCAGCGCGTCGGTGATCGTGTCTCTGACTACAAGGACGTGATCGCCTTCGTGATCCTGCTGGCGATGCTCGCCGTGCGGCCCAACGGCCTGCTCGGCGCGCGCGCCTGAGAGGCGGGCGAGCCATGGTCTACTACATCACCACGCTGCTGGTCTACGCCGGGGTCGACGCGATCGCCTGCCTGGGCCTGAGCCAGCAGTTCGGCGTCGGCGGGGTCACGAACTTCGGCTTCATCATCTTCCAGGCCGCCGGCGCCTACACCGCCGGGCGTGCTGTCGCTGCCGCCCGCGAGCGCCAACGGTGGCTTTCAGACCTACATCGGCGGCTTGAACCTCCCGTTCCCGCTGCCCTGGATCGGCGCGGCGGTCGTCGGCGGGCTGCTCGCGGTCCCCTTCGCCTCGATCGTCGGCCGCCGGTTGCGCGGTGACTTCGCCGCCGTGGGGCTGCTGGTCACCGCGGTGATGTTCAACCTTCTGGTCACCAACTACACGCCGCTGTTCAACGGGGCCGCCGGCCTGTCGCTGGTCCCGGCGCCGCTGCAGAACTCGTTCAATCCCGCAGTCGGCCGGCTACCAGTGGGGTCTACGGGATCGTCGCCGTCGCGCTCGCGCTGGCCATCTACTGGTTCGTGACCCGGATCACCAAGTCGCCCTACGGTCGCACGCTGCGGGCGATGCGCGACAACGATGTCGTCGCCGACTCGCTGGGCAAGAACCTGCGGTCGCTGAGGACTGTCCTCGCTGGTCATCGGCGGCGCGATCGCCGGCCTCTCGGGCGGCGTTCTGGTCGGCTTCATCAACCTCTGGGACCCGCAGGCCTGGGGCTACGCCGAGACCGTGGTGCTGTTCGCGGCGGTGATCATCGGCGGCCTGGGCAACCATCGCGGCGCGATCCTCGGCGCGATCGTCGTCCCGGTGGCCTTCGAGGAGGCGACCCGCTACATCCCGCCGGTCCCGGGTCAACCCGAACCTGATCCCGGCGCTGCAATGGGTGGTGATCGGGCTGCTGATCCTCCTCTTCCTGTGGTTCCGGCCCCAGGGCATCCTGCCCGAGCGCCGCCGCAAGCCTGGCCACACGTCAGCCCGAGGATCAGGCCGGACCAGCCGAGGACCCGGCCGCACCGGCCGAGGACGGGGCCGGACCGGCTGAGGACCGGGCGGGACAACCCGAGGGCGGGGCCGGACCGGCTGAGGACCGGGCGGGACAAGCCGAGGCTTTCTCCGGAACGCGGATCGAAGTCTCTGGCGAAAGCTCGCCGCCGGCCTCCGATGGTGACCCAGGCCGCGCCGAGGTGATCCTCGAGTGTCGCGATCTGACCCGCAGCTTTGACGGCGTCCGGGCCGTCGACGATGTGTCGATGGCGTTCGAGCGCGGGCGCCTGACCGGCATCATCGGGCCCAACGGCGCGGGCAAGTCGACCGCCCTGGCCATGCTGGCCGGCACGCTGGCGCCGACCAGCGGCCAGATCTTCTTCAAGGGTGAGGACGTGACCGCCCTGCCCGCCTACCGCCGGGCCCGTCGGGGCCTGGTCCGGACCTTCCAGCTGGCCAGCGAGTTCAAGCGGCTGACCGTGCTGGAGAATCTGCTGGCGGCGATCCCCGGACAGCGCGGCGAGACGTTCGTGGGGGCGATGCGCGGCCGCCGCTACTGGGGCGCCCAGGAGCGCGAGGCGATCGAGCGGGCCCAGAGGACGCTCGAGCGCTTCGGTCTGCTCGGGCTGGCCGATCGCTACGCCGGCGACCTCAGCGGCGGCCAGCGGCGGCTGGTGGAGATCATGCGCGCGCTGATGGCCGATCCCGAGGTGCTGCTGCTCGACGAGCCGATGGCCGGGGTGCACCCACGGCTGGCCCACGATCTGGGCATGCAGCTGGTCCGGCTCTGCGAGGAGGGAACGACGGTGGTCATGGTCGAGCACGAGCTCTCGATCATGGACGAGTTCTGCGACCCCGTGTTCGTCCTGGCCGAGGGTCAGGTGCTGGCCCAGGGAACGATGGCCGCCCTGCGGGCCAAGGAAGAGGTCGTGGAGGCCTACCTTGTCGGCTGAGCCCGCCCAGCCCCGCCGGCCAGTGCTGACGCCCTGCGGGCCGACTCGGTCGAGGGCATCGGGCTCGAGACGGTGGACCTGACCGCCGGCTATGACGGCAGTCCGGTGATTCACGGCGTAGGCATCGCCGTGGCGCCCGGCGAGGTGGTGTCGATCGTCGGACCCAACGGGTCTGGCAAGAGCACTCTGCTGAAGAGCATCGTCGGGGTGGTCGAGGTCCTGTCGGGCCAGATCCTGATCGGCGGCCGCGACGTGACCGGGTGGCGGTCGGAGAACGTGGCCCGAATCGGGGTCGGATACGTGCCCCAGATCGACGACGTGTTCGCGCCGCTGACGGTGCGGGAGAACCTGGAGATGGGCGGCTATCTGCTCAAGGCCAGGGAGGTTCCGGCGCGGGTCGAGCACGTCATGTCCGTCTTTCCGCAGCTGAGTCGGATGGCCGGCCGCCGGGCCGGCAAGCTGAGCGGCGGCGAGCGCAAGATGCTCGCCATGGGCCGGGCGCTGATGCTGCAACCGGCCCTGGTCGTGCTCGACGAACCGACCGCCAACCTGGCCCCGATCATCGCCGCCACCGTGCTCAAGGAGCACGTCCGCCAGCTGGCCGCCACCGGCGCCTCGGTGCTGGTGGTCGAACAACGGGCCCGGGCCGTGCTGGAGATCTCAGACCGGACCTACGTGCTCGGCGGCGGGCAGCTGCGCATGGAGGGCACGCCGGCCGAGCTTGGGGCGAGCTCCGAATTCGTCGACTCATTTCTCGGCGGCGGCACCCGCGCGGCTTGAGCTCGGTGTACGCCGAACTGGCCCGGCTGGGCTCGGCGACGGTCTACGAGGCCGGAGGGCGCCGGGGCTATGTCGACCTCGATCTGATCCAGGTGGTGCCCGGGTCCCGGGTGGCCGGTCCGGCGCGAACCGTGCTCTGCGGCCAGGACGACAACCTGATGGTGCACGCCGTCATGGCCCAGGTTCAGCCCGGTGAGGTGATCGTGCTGACCATGCCCGAGCCACGACCCGTGGCCCTGGTGGGAGATCTACTGGCCACGCAGGCCCAGGCGCACGGCGCTGCCGGACTACTGATCGACGCATCGGTGCGCGACGTTGAGGAGCTCCGGGAGCTCGGTTTGCCGATCTGGGCGCGTTGGCTGCGAGTGCGAGGAGCAGACAAGGACCGGGTGGGAACGATCGGTGAGCCGGTGCTCGTCGGCGGAGCCACGATCCGCCAGGGCGACGCGCTGGTGCTCGACGCCGATGGCGCGGCCGTGGTGGAGTCCGAGCGTCTCGACCACGTGCTGGCGGCTTCGCTGGAGCGTGAGCGGACCGAGGCCGCCAGGCGGCCCCGGCTCGAGGCTGGCGAATTGACCCTCGATCTGGACGGGCTGCGCGAGCGCCTGGCCAATCGGAGCCGATAGGCGGCGCGGTCGGCGTTACGCAGAGGCCGCGAATTTGGCCAGCTCGAGGCGCCCGAGAGTCCGGCGGTGGACCTCGTCCGGACCGTCGGCGAGCCGCAGCGTGCGCTGCCAGGCGTACATCCGCGCCAGGGGGAAGTCCTGGCCCACCCCGCCGCCGCCGTGCACCTGGATGGCCCGGTCGATGACTCGTGTCGCCATGTTGGGCACGGCGATCTTGATCGCGGCGATCGCTCCGCGGGCCACCTTGTTGTCAAACCGGTCCAGGAGCCAGGCCGCGTGGAGCGTGAGCAGCCGGGCCTGATCGATCTCGATCCGAGAGTCGGCCACCCACTCGCGGATCACCCCCTGCTCGGCCAGGGTGCGGCCGAACGGGGTGCGCGTCTGGGCCCGGCGGCACATCATCTCCAGCGCGCGCTCGGCAGCGCCGATCGAGCGCATGCAGTGATGCATGCGTCCGGGGCCGAGTCGGGCCTGGGCGATGGCAAAGCCGCCCCCCTCCTCGCCGAGCACGTTCGCGCGGGGCACCCGCACGTCGTTGAAGTGAACCTCGCAGTGCCCCTCCTGATCGTTGTAGCCGAACACCAGCAGGTCGCGGACCACCTCGACTCCCGGGGTGTCCATGGGAACCAGGACCATGCTCTGCTGACGGTGGGGCGGTGCCCCCGGGTCGGTCTTTCCCATCACGATGGAAACCCGGCAGCGCTGGCTGCCGGCGCCCGAGATCCACCACTTGCGACCATTGATCACGTAGTCCTCGCCGTCGGTCTCGATGCGGCACTCCACATTGGTGGCGTCCGAGCTGGCCACGGCCGGCTCAGTCATGGCGAAGCAGGAGCGAATCTCGCCTTCGAGCAGTGGGTGCAGCCAGCGTTCCTTCTGCTCCTCGGTGCCGAACATGGTGAGAATCTCCATGTTCCCCGTGTCCGGGGCGGAGCAGTTCAGCGCCTCCGGAGCGATCATGCTGCGCCCGGCCACCTCGGCCAGCGGCGCGTAATCGAGATTGGACAGGCCCCCGCCCCAAACGGTCTCATGGGGCAGGAACAGGTTCCACAGTCCGCGGCGGCGCGCCTGATCCTTGAGCTCCTCCATCACCGGTGGATGGTGGTGCGGCTGCCCGGAGTCGATCAGCTGCTGCTCGTATATGGACTCGGCCGGGTAAACCACCTCGTCCATGAACTTGATCAGTTCCCGGCGCAGCTCCTGAGCCTTCGGGCTGAGCTCGAAATCCACCACTCCACCTCACTAGGTCGCAGGCAAGGTCGCGGAGTCTGGCAGGCCTCCGTCTACCGTTGCGGGCTCCCACCGCGCAGCAGCCGCGCTTAGGGCGCGTACACCACAGCCTCGACCTCGAGCAACGCGTCGGGGTGAGCCAGGGCGGAGACCTCGACCAGGGTGCTGGCCGGTCGCGCGGGGCCGAAGTGGCGCTCGCGGACCGGGTTGATGGCCGCCCGATGGCTCATGTCGGTCACGAACACGACCACCTTCACGACGTTGGCAAAGGTCGCCCCGACATGGTCAAGCATGGCCCTCAGGTTCGAGAAGATCTGCTCGGCCTGAGCAACGACGTCGGAGGCGCCGACCAGCTCACCGTCTCGATCGAAGGCGAGCAGTCCGGAGATCCAGACCGTGTCGCCAGCCCGGACCGCGTCGGTGTAGTGACTCATGGGGTCAGGCAGGCGGTTGGCCAGCCGGAAGCGCTCGATCGGCGAGGTGCGCTCGGGCCGGGCGTCCATATCCCGGGTCAACGCTCTGCGCTGTCGCGTACGCGGGCTCTGATCGGCGTCGGATTGAACCCGTTGCAGGGATTCAGGTCCTGCGGGCATGACGAGATGCCGACGATTGAATCCATCAGCACCTCGAGCACGATCCGGTCGCCGGCCTTCCCCGGTGGTATCTCATTGCCGAAACGGCGATCGGGGTGAATTGGGGCGTTCTGGAAGATGTTGAACGGATCGGGAATCTGCCAATCGGCGATCCCCCATGGCGCGTAAGCGTCGGCCAGGTTCGTGCGACAGCTGCGGTGTCCCTCGACGCCGTAGTCGAGGACGTAGCGGCGCTCGTCGCACATGGAGGTGATCACGTCATGAGATCCGACGTCATCGTGCACGATCTTGAACATGGCCCGCCGCCAGTTGCTCTCGAGTTCATCGCCCACCTCCAGGCTCAAGCGCAGGGTGGCTGACCGCGTGTGCGTGGTGGATAGCCATTCCCGCCGGTCCTGCTGGGCGAAGGCGACCACATCGGCGACCTGCTGACCCTCGACGTCGGTGATTTCCAGGAACTGACCGCGGGCGACGGGGAAGGCGCTTCCGTGACCACCAGGGATGAAAACTTCCGTCTCAAGACCGTCGAGCGAAGTCATTGGGCTCCTGTTCGAACAAGGGGTTTGATTAATTCTTGATCACGGCGTCTAAGAATGGTGTACAAAATACCATCGCTGTGTCCTTCGACTAAAGGAACGATCATGAAGCGGCTACGGGGTCTTGCTTGTGTCCTCGCAATGGGTCTGGCCGTGGTGGGCCTTGCCGCTTGCGGGGGCAGCGGCAGCTCGGGTCCGCTCGTCGTCGGCGCCTTCAATCCGTTCAGCGGGGCAGATGCCTCCTTCGGCCCGGAGATGATGGGTGGCTGCACCCCGGCGGTGAACCTGATCAACAAGTCCGGCGGCGTCCTCGGCCACAAGATGAACTGTCTGGCCGTGGACACCCGTGGCGATCCGGCCGATGCCGTGCCGGCGGCGAGCAAGATGATTGCCACGAGCACCAACCTGGTCGGCGTGCTCGGACCCAGCGCGGATGAGGCGCAGGCCACGGTCCCGGTCATCAACACGGCCAAGATCCCGATGTTCGCCGACACGGGCGAGGCGGCCTTCGACCACTCGAAGTACAGCTACTTCTACCGGCTCACCCCGGCCGATGACCAGAAGGGCTATGCCCTGGCGCAATGGGCCCACGATCGCGGTTACACGCGCGCGGCGGCGATCTTCGGGAACGACATCGGTGCTCAGTCCGATGTGCCGACGTTGCTCACGGCATTCCGCCGCCTGGGCGGCACGATCGTCAGCAACCAGAAGCTGGCCCTTGATCAGAGCTCTTACCGGACTGAAGTCGAGCAGATGCTGGCCACCCACCCGCAGGTGATCTTCACCGAGGCTGACCCCAGACCGATGCCACGTTCCTCAGTGAGCTCAAGCAGCTCCAGGGAATGCTGCCGGTAATCGGGACCGAGACCACGCTTCAGGGTGCATGGCTCAAGGCCGTTAGCGGTGCCATCGGAAGCGCAAACCTAAAAAAGTACGTGGTCGGGATGCAGCCCTACGCGCCGGCCACGGGGCCGTCCTGGGCGGTCTACAACAAGGCCCTGCTGGCGTCCACGGGGTGCCCAATCCGTCTCAATGGTCCGCGGATCCGTACTCCATGACCTATTACGACGGCGTCAACCTAGTGGCTCTGGCGATGCTCAAGGCCAAGTCGACCAAGCCCAGCGACTTCCAGCCGCTGCTGGTCAAACTGACCCAGCCCTCCGCCGGTGCCGTGACTGTCCACTCGTTCGCCGAGGGCAAGCAGGCGCTGGCTGCGGGTAAGGCGATCCGGTACGTCGGAGCGATCGGCGAGATCGCCTTCGACCCGTGGCATAACTCCTCGGGAGCCTACGAGGCCGCCGCCACGTCACGGGACCAAGCCCGTGATGGTCGGCGTGGTGACGGCTGCGCAGATCGACGAAGCTCAAGGCCGCCGGATGAGCCTGTTCGTCGCCTCGTTGGGTTTCGGGCTGGTCACAGCCTCGATCCTGGCCATCGCCGCGGTGGGATTCACGCTGCAGTTCGGCGTGACCAACATCCTCAACCTCGCGTTCGGCGACGTGATGACCGCCTCGGCCTTCATCGGCTACCTGGCGACCACCAACGGGCTCAACATCTGGCTGGCCTTAGCGCTGTGCGCGCTGTTCGGCGCCGTGTTCTCGGTGCTGCTGAACCGCTTCCTGTACACGCCATTCGTTCGCCACGGCACGAAGCTGTTCGGAATGATCGTGGTCACGATCGCGGTCAGCCTGATCATTCAGAACGCCCTCCAGGCGATCTGGGGGGCGAACTTCTTCAGCCTGAAGTTCTCCAGCGGCCGCTCGTATCACCTCGGCGCGATGGTGTTCACCACGTCACAGCTCGGGATCATGGCGATTGCCGTCGTGGCGATGCTCGCCGTATACGCCCTGCTCAAGTTCACAAAGCTCGGCAAGGCGATGCGGGCGACCGCGTCGGACCCGGTCCTGGCTCGGAGCTGCGGCATCGCCACCGATCGGGTGATCGACGTCGCGTGGCTGCTGTCCGGGGCGCTGTGCGGCATCGCCGGGCGTGGCGCTGGTCATGAACGTGACCAGCTTCACCTCCACGACCGGCGGCACCTTCCTGATCGCGATCGTCGCCGCCGCGGTGCTCGGGCGGAGTCGGGCAGGCCTACGGCGCGATGCTCGGGCGCGCTGACCATCGGGATCTCCAGCGAGGTCGCGGCCGGACTGATCGCCCCCTCCTACAAGCAGGTGGTGGCGTTCGCGGTTCTCGTGCTGGTGCTCCTGGTCCGTCCCCAGGGCATCCTGTCCGAGGTCGCCGACCAGAAGGAGGTGGCTGCGTGAGCGTCGCCTGGCAGTTCTACTTCTCGACGCTGCTGATCTACCTGGCCGTCGACATCATGGCCGTCTGGGGCCTCAACCTCCAGTTCGGAGTGGCCGGGCATCAGCAGCTTCGCCTTCATCGATCTTCCAGGCCGCCGGGGCGTACACCGCCTGCGGTCCTGACGCTGGGCCCGCATCAGGCCACCGGCTTCCAGCAGTACGTCGGCGGCGCAAGTCTTCCCTTCCCGCTGCCCTTGCTCGCCGCCGGGGTCATTGGCGGCCTGCTCGCCGGGCTGGTCGGCCTGATCGGAATCCGCCGATTACGCGCCGACTATCAGGCCATGGTGATGCTGGTGATCTCGCTCACCGCGACCTATGTGGTCGACAACGAGACCGGATTGGTGAACGGCGACGCCGGCCTGTCGCTGGTCCCCAAGCCGCTGGCCGGCGGACTCGGTCTGTCGCTGGTCGGTTATCAGTGGTTCTACGTCGGACTCGCGGCGGTCATCTGCGTGCTGGTGTACCTGTTCGTCCGCCGCTTCACCCGCTCGCCGCTCGGCCGGGCGATGCGCGCTGTGCGCGAGAACGAACACGCTGCCGCGGCACTGGGCAAGAACGTGTTCGGGCTGCGCATGACCGCCTTCATCGCCGGGGGCGTGATCGCCGGAATCAGCGGAGCGGTGTTTGTTGAATTCCTCGGCGCCTGGTCTCCCGGCTCGTGGCTGTACCCGGAGACGTTCGTGTTCTTCACCGCCATTCTCGTGGGGGGCACTGGAAGTGACGTCGGCGTTGCCGTGGGCGCGCTGCTGGTGCCGATCGGCTTCTTGGAATCAACCCGGTTCCTGCCCAACATCGGTCATCCCGGCTTCGTTGACGCGCTCCAGTGGATCGCTGTCGGCATCCTCGCCCTGGTTTTCCTCTGGTTCTGGCCGCGCGGGGTCATTCCCGAGCGCAAGCGGACGTTTCCGCGCCCCGGGGCTGAGCCACCCGGTCTGGTTCGGCGGCTACTCCGCGCCTCGCGATGAGCTCTGAGCACCTCCTCTCCGTGCACGACCTGGAGCGCAGGTTCGGGGGCGTGCGGGCCGTGGACGGGATCACCCTCGAGGTGCAGCGGGGCTCCATCACCGGCCTGATCGGACCTAACGGTGCCGGCAAGTCGACGGCGCTGGGCACGATCGCCGGGGCGCTCCGACCCTCGGCGGGCACAGTCAGCTTCGATGGCGAGGACGTGACCTCGCTGGCGCCGGCCCAGCGGGCCCGGCGCGGATTGATCCGGACCTTCCAGACCTCGAGCGAGTTCCAGCGCCTGACCGTGCTGGAAAACCTGTTGGTGGCCGTCCGGGATAACCCGGGGGAGAGCCTGCTCAATGCGGTCCTCATCGGCCGGCGGTCCTGGCGCGCGCACGAGCAACGATCGGTGATCCGCGCCCGCGAGCTGCTGGAGCAGTTTCAGATGACCGACAAAGAGGACGAGTGGGCCGGGAACCTCAGCGGTGGGCAGAAACGCCTGCTGGAGATCATGCGCGGCCTGATGGCCGAGCCAAAGCTGCTGCTGCTGGATGAACCGATGGCGGGCGTCAACCCAACCCTGGCCCGCGTGATCGAGGGCCACCTGCAACGCCTCAATCGGGACGGGCTGACGATGCTGATGGTTGAGCACGAGCTCGGGGTCGTTGACCGGTTGTGCGAGCGCGTGGTGGTCATGGCTCAAGGGAAGGTTCTCTCCCAGGGCACCATGGAAGCGCTGCGTCGTGATCAGGAGGTGCTGGATGCCTACCTCGTTGGCTGAACGGCCGCCGGCCGTGCTCGAGGTTCACGGCATGGTGGCGGGCTACGGGGGAACGCCGGTCGTTCACGGGATCGACCTGAGTGTCGGCCCCGGCGAGGTGGCGACCATCGTCGGCCCCAACGGGGCGGGCAAGAGCACTTTGCTGAAGGCGATCACCGGCCAGGTCGAGGTGCTTGAGGGCTCCGTTCGCCTCGGCTCCGATGATGTGACGGGTCTACGCGGCGATCGCCTGGCGCGGCGCGGAATCGGCTTCGTGCCTCAGGTCAACGATGTGTTTGCCGCCCTGAGCGTGCTCGAGAATCTCGAGATGGGCGGGTACCTCCTCCCTCGCCGTGAGGTGGCCGCCCACGTCGAGGAGGTGTTGGAGGCGTTCCCGGCACTGGCCAAGATGCGTGGGCGCACGGCCAGCAAGCTCAGTGGCGGCGAGCGCAAGATGCTGGCCATCGCGCGGGTCCTGATGCTGCGCCCGCAGGTCATCATCTTCGACGAGCCGACGGCCAACCTGGCCCCGGCGCTGGCCCGCGGGGTGCTCGAGGATCAGGTTCGCGCGCTGGCCGACACCGGCGCGGCCGTCCTCCTGGTTGAGCAACGGGCCAGCGAGGCTCTGGGCATCGGCAACTGGGGATATCTGCTGGTTGCCGGTCTGGTCAGCGTGTCCGGTCCGGCCGCGGATCTCCTGGCCCGGCAGGACATCGGCGAGCTGTTCCTCGGCCGGCGCCTGCCGTCGGAACTCGTTGCCGAGCAAGGCAATTGATGAGCACCCCGCTCTACCACAGCAAGAGCCAGGCAATCCTCGACTCGTTGCGAGATCTGATCGTCAGCGGTGAGGTGCTTCCAGGGGCGCCCCTCCGACAACGCGATCTGGCCGAGCGCTTCAACGTCAGTCAGACGCCTGTGCGCGAAGCGCTGCGCCGGCTTGAGTCAGAGGGCCTCGTCCGAGCCGATCTTCACCGTGGATCGCGGGTGGCGAACATTCGCGGCGAGGATGAAGAGGAGAGTTACCGCATTCTCGCCGCGCTGGAACCGATGGCCACGACCCTGGCGGTCAAGAAGATGACCGCGGCGGACATGGATGAGGTTCGCGTCCTCCAGGAGCGCTTCGAACACTGCGCCGACGATGATCCGGACCTCGCCATCATCAACCGCGACTTCCACTTCCGCATTTATGAATGTGCCCGCTCGCCGCTTCTCCTGGCGCTGATGCGCCTGCTCTGGCAGTCCTTCTCGGGGCGGGCCGGGCTCTGGCGTCCGCACGCCGATTCAGTGCGGGAGCATCAGCTGCTGGTGCAGGCGCTGGAGGCTCGTGACAGCGAACTCGCGGCCGCCATCGTCCGGGATCACTCGTTGGGCAGCATCGCTTGGATGCGCCGGGCCGGCCGCGCTGAGGTTGACTGATCCGCCGGGCCGGCGGCGCTGAGGTTGACTGACTCGACCGCGAGGTCCTCAGGCGGTGAAGGTGGCGCGCAGCATCAGCGCCAGGTGGTCGGCTACCCCCTGTTGCGACCAGCCGCGGTCGATTATCAGCGCCTCGATGACCTCGGAGCAGGTCAGGGAGAACAGCATGTCAGTGCCCGTCTCGACGGTCCAAGGGCTGGCCAACCGGCCGTCGTCGGACAGCCGCCGGATTACGCGCCGCGCGTTGCGGAGCTTGACCCGGACCCGGCGCTCGCGGTGTGCCGCTGCGTCGGCATCGTGGTGGCGGATCCGCTCGACCGCCCGGTCGATGGCGAGCAGTTGCGGGTGATACCGGGCCAGGTGTGCGGCCCATTCGTTCAATGCACCTAGGGCATCGGGACCCTCCCAGGCGCGTCGCAGGGACTCGCTCAGACCGTCGACGTCGCCCTGGTCGTCAAACAGGGCGCCTATCAGGGCGGCCCGAGTACCGAAATGCATGTACACGGCTCGGCGCGTGACACCCGCCTGATCAGCGACGGCCGTCATCGTCAGCGCGTCGAAGCCCCGCTCGTCCAGGATGGCGCCCGCAGAGGCGAGTAGGGCTGCGCGAGTCCGTCGGCTGCGCGCGTTGGTGGGCTCGGTGATGGTGCTCGGCGCGATCTCGTGCCCTCCGGTGGTCGTGGGCAAAGGAAGTGTATGCGATGTGTAGTTAGCCTCCAGCAACTATACGTACCGGATACTTAGTGGGTCGGCGCCCGTCGCCTGTCATCGTCCGAGTTATGACCGTCATCCAAGCGTCGATCATCGACACACTGCTGACCAACTTCGGCTACCTCGCCGTCTTCCTGGCCGTGGGGATCGAAAGCCTGGGCATCCCGATTCCCGGGGAGACCATGCTCATCACCGCCAGCGTCTACGCCGGCGCCACCCACAACCTCACGATCGCCGGCGTCATCGCTACGGCGATCGCCGGCGCGATCATCGGCGACAACATCGGCTACCTGATCGGCTACCGGGGTGGTTACCGAGTTCTGGTTCGCCACGGCCGGCGCCTCCACGTCAGCCAGCGCAATCTGAAGATCGCCCGCTACCTGTTCGATCGCCACGGTGGCCCGGTCGTCTTTTTCGGCCGCTTCGTGTCGATCCTGCGCACCTACGCCGCCTTTCTGGCCGGCGTCAGCCACATGGACTGGCGACGCTTCTTCGCCTACAACGCCGCGGGCGGCATCTCCTGGTCGATCATCTTCGGCCTCGCCGGCTACTACGGCCAACAAGCCTTCAAGCAGCTCAGCACCCCGATCGATATCGCGCTCGGCGTCGCCGCGATCTTCCTGGTCACCTTTTTCGTGCTGTACATACGCGGGCATGCCGACCGGTTGGCGGTCCAGGCTGAGGCGGCCTATCCGGGCCCGCTCAGTGAGGACCCAGGCCGCCACCCTGGGCCGGCAGCTGACTAGCCCTGACTTCGTTTGCGGCCCAGCGGGGTGGCGCCGGGCTACGGGCGTGACTTGGGTCCCGGTTTATCCTGGGAGCGTGAGCCGTCAGCGCATCGGTCTCCATGGGCGTGCCGCGCTGGCATCCGGCGGCTTGGCGGCGGTCGCACTCGCCGCGGGAGTGGTTGGGTTGGCTTCGGGAAGGCCAGCAGCCCGGGCGCCGGGAGCTGCCAAGGCCCTGGTGGCCGGCAGCCCGGCCCGCCTTTCCGCGCGGCGGAGAGTGACGCAGCACTTCGAGTACGTCGTGGACGATGGCGAGTTGTGGATTTATGACATCGACCACCACAACCGGCTTCTCAGCACGATCAAGGTGCCGCAGATCAGCCATTCCCACGGGGTAGTGGCCAGCCCAGCCACCGGGACGTTGTACGTCTCCTTCGGTGGCCAGGGCGGCTCGGGCGGGAACGGGTCCATGCTGGCCTACGATCTCCTGCGCAACCGGGTCCTCTGGGTTCGCCATTACCCGACCGGCATCGACAGCATGGCGATCACCCCGAACGGCCGCACCATTTACATGCCGCAGGGCGAAAAGGCGGTAGGTCCCAACCCGAGCACTTCGTGGAGCATCATTGACGCGGCCACCGGCGCCGTGACCGGCTCGATACAGACCGGGCTGGGTCCACACAACGCGATCATGGGTCCGGGCGGCAGGTACGTCTATCTGGGCTCGGTCGACTACCGGTATCTGGATGTCGTGAGCACCGCCACCAACCGGGTGATCCGCCAGATAGGCCCGTTGCACGGACCGGGAGCGGGGCGCCCATTCACGATCAACGGCTCACAGACACTGGCCTTCAACACCGCCGCCAGCTTCCTCGGGTTTCAGGTCAGCAGCATCAAGACCGGCCGAGTCCTGTTCACCGTGGCCCCACCCGGTTTCCGCTGGAACCCTCACACCTTCGGGCACGTCCCCGACCACGGCATCTCACTCTCGCCCAATGAGCGCGAGCTGTATCTGATCGACACCCCGAATGGATATGTCCATGTGTTCGACGTCAGCCGCCTCCCCCGGTCGCGTCCACACGACGTCGCCAACATCAAGCTGGCGCACCCCCCGCCGTTCGACGGATGGCTCCAGCACAGCAGAGACGGCCGTTACGTATACGTGGGTCGGGCGGGCGACGTAATCGACACCAGGACACGGAGAATCGTCGCCTATCTGCCTTCCCTGCAGAGGACCGCCGACTTTCTGGAGATCGACTGGAGAGCCGGACGGCCGGTGAGCACCACGCAGCGATACGGGATCGGTTACGTCTCGCATAAGCCGCGGCGTTAGCCGGGCGGAACACGGAGAGGGGGGGATTCGAACCCCCGATGGACGGAAACGCCCATACCGGTTTTCGAGACCGGCGCATTCAACCGCTCTGCCACCTCTCCAGGGGCGTGCCACAAGTTAGTGCAAGTGCCCGGTCAGTCGCCCCCAGCGGGGGACGTCCTCGCTCCAGCCGGGTGATGGGTGCCGAGGCCGGATTCGGGTCAGAGGACGCCGCGAACCAGCAGGATGACCACCACCACCGCCGCCGCTCCGGCGCCCAGGGCGATCATCCCGCCGAGCAGGCGAACCCAGACGTTGCTCATCCGTTGGCCTCGTCTACGACAAGTGCCGTCAGGGGCGGCCCGCTGCGGGGCGTGACCGTGAACGAGAGGCCCCATTTGCCGACCATGACCAGAGCGGGCGCGGTGCGCGTATAGAGGCCCGGTTGGGTCTCCTTGAGCTGGTACTCCTGCTGGGGCATCTGCATCTCCAAATGGTTGAAGGCCAGAGTCACGTTGGCGCCGCGGACGGGTTGGCCGCCGCGGGTGATGCGCAGGGCGAAGGCGTCGGGGGCCGCCGCCTTGTTCGGTGAGACGAGCACCTGAAGCACGTAGCCGTTGCGGCGCACCGTCTCCGCCACGCGTCCGGGGCCGACCCGGGCCACGGCCGAGTTCTCGAGCGCAAAGGCCGGTGGGGGCGGAGCCAGGCTGGAGAGCACGGCGGCGGTGAACACCGCTCCGGCGACCAGCACAACCTCGCCGCTGATCAGCGTGCGCAGCAGACCGGCGGCCGGGGCGGCCAGATCGGGGCGTCGTCCGGCCGCGGCCAACCGGGGCTTGGTTCGCAGCAGATTCCCTGAGGCGATCAGCATCGCGCCGCCCAGAAGTCCGGTCTTGACCAGAATCGCCTGGCCGTAACCGGTCTCCCAGAGTGCGTTGACCGCGGGCATGTGATCGATGGCCTCGCCGATGCCGGTCAGGCCGACCAGGACCACGCAGACGAAGGCCACGTTTGAGAAGCGAGGGACCACGGTGGACAGCCCAGCAACGCGCCGCGCTTGACCGAGGGCAAACCACAGGATGAGCAGCCCGATCAGGCCACCCAGCCACACCGAGCCGGCCAGCAGGTGAAGCCAGTCGAACCCGAGGGTGAGCCCGCGCGGCGAAGTCTGCGCGGCGTGCCCGGCCGTCCCCGGAACGATCAGGGCCGCGGCTGCGGCGAGGGCGGCACCGGTCCCGGCCATGAGTTCGGTTAGAGAGCGGCGCTCGCGCTCCGGGCGGTCCACCGCCACGGCAATCCAGCCAGCCACACAGAACAGGGCGAAGCAGAGCTCGAAATCAAGCATCGCCCGGCCGAATGCGGTCACCCGGAACAGCGGCACCAGCGCGCCGAGGTCGAACACCGAGCGCAGGGAGTCATTGGCGGTCGAGAAATCGAGGTACACCGGGATGGCGATCAGCCCCACCAGCGACGCGATGACGAAGGCCAGGCTCAGTGCCCGCAAAGTCTTGGTTGACCGTTCGGCGCTCCCATCCGGACCTTCGGGGCCCGCGCGCCAGGCTCGGGCCAGCGGCCGGGCGATGACCAGCCGCAGAGCCAGCAATCCGATGGCCACCATCACCGACAGGAACATCACCCAACGGGTGATGAGCAGCTGCGGGGTGACTGCCGTGGCGGAGATACTGGGGACGCTGAACTGCGGTGCGGGGCCCGGATTGGGACCCACGGCGTAGGTGTAGGCGCCGGAGACCGGATGGCCGTCGACCGAGATCGCCCGCCAGTAGATGAGATACCAGCCTTCGGGCAGATTCGGCCGCAGCGGAACGACCAGCGTGTCGGGGTTGGCCGCCGAGCGCTGGGCCGGTCCGGTTGTCTCCTGACGTCCCGCCGCGCTGGTCACCGAGATGATCGCGAAGCGGGGTTCAACGGCCTCGTCGTAGGTCAACTGGATGTTGCGCGGCGGACCGTTGAGCACCACACTGGCCGCCGGCACCGTCTTGACCAGATAGGCGTGGGCCGAGGCCGCAGCCGGGATGGTCAAGACCAGGGCCACGCTGGCCAGGGTGGCGATCAAGGTCCGCCCACGCATGGTCATGCCATCGCTCGACCTCTGGAGCCGCCGCTGATCAGCGCAAGGCCCCCGGCCAGGAGCCCGAGAACGCCGATGACCAAGGCGATGATGGTCAGTCCCGAGACCCCGCCGCCCCCCAGAGAGCTGGACACGTCGATAGTCGGCGCCGGGGCGGCGGATGACTCCGGTCCCGACCAGTTGACGATCGAGCCGTCCGAATATGTCTGCTGGACGAGGAAGGTGTAGCTGTGGGCCGAGGCGGGCTGGGCCAGGAACTGAAACAGCGAATCCTCCCCGGTTGGCGTGTGCCCGCCGGTCCACGTCACCTTGGTGATCGTCGCCCCGTCGCCCGAGCCGGTCTGGGCCACCTGCATCTTCCATCCCGGCGGGGGAGGCGCGAACGAGTCGATCCCGAACCCGTTCGGGACCGTCATCACGATTCGCGATGTGGTCAGTCCGCTTTTCTCGGTCGGGACGGCCAGGCTGTACAGCTGGAGCTTGCCCGGCACCGAGACGGCGGGTGACACGCGGGCGTGGGCGGCGGCGACGGCGGGGGCGATAAGGGCCAGGGCACCGGCGACGGTCATCGCCCACACGATGCGCACCAGCGATTGACTGGGCTTCACTTGAGTTCTCCTCGGATTTGAAGGGGGATGCTCAGACCTGCCCGCAAGCCCATCATGGTCGGCCGAGCCAGCCGCGGGCGGGAGGTCCACCCACGGGCGGTGACCGTGGGACCCTGAGCGGGTCCGGCTGGGCGGCAGGCGGAATGCCCTACCGAGGAGGTCCGCGAGGAGACCAGCCGTTGGCCAGCGGCAGGAGCCGAGGAAGCGAGACGACGTGAGGCCGAGCGGCGGTTCGCGGGCGCGCCCCCTGGATCGCGGGCACGCGGCCCCAGCGTTCGGCCACCTCGTCCAACACCCAGCGGGCGCCATGGAATACGGCCGCGAGCACGAGACCAACGCAGGCTGCGACAGGGATCGCCCACCAGCCGCCGTAGCCGAAGACCCCGGCCAAGCCGGCCGGGTGCCCGGTCGCCCAGAGGCCCTCGAGCAGCTCCTGGGCGGAGTAGATGCCGATCAGGCAAGCCGTGCTGAGGAGCCACAGGACGGCCAGGGAAAGAGTGAACCGAGGCGCCGAGCGCTGTCCGGCCAAGGCGCGACCCAACCCATGCAGAAAGGCACCCGCGGCCAGGGCGATCAGCAGCACGATCCACGGGACGAGCGAATGCAGATAGGAGTGACCCTGCCGGGCCAGCTCGGCCCCCGCGCCGTGGCCGAAGGCCAGCCGGTAGCGGAGCTGATGCACAGCCAGCGCTGCACCCGGAACCAGCATCGCTCTGACGGCGACGCCGGCCACGGTCCGACGAGCAGCGGAGGCGATCATCGGGGGCAACGATACGCCGACTCAGCGCCGCGAGGCGAAGAAGGCCCGGAGCAGATCGGCACAGTCCTCGGCCAGCAGGCCGGACTCGACCTGGGGGCGATGGTTGAATCGTGGCTCGGCCAGAACGTTGAGCACGCTGCCCGAGGCCCCGGCCTTGGGGTCGGTGGCCCCAAACACGACCCGGGGCACCCGGGCGAGGACTATCGCCCCCGCGCACATCGCGCAAGGTTCGAGAGTCACATAGAGCACCGTGTCCAGGACGCGCCAGCTGTCCAGGCCCCGAGCCGCCTCGCGCAGAGCGATCATCTCCGCGTGCGCGGTGGGGTCCTCACGGAGCTCCCGCTCGTTGTGGCCGGTGCCGATCACCTCGCCGTCCTTGACCACGACTGCGCCCACCGGAATGTCATCATGGGCCAGCGCCCGCTCGGCCTCACGGAGGGCCAAACGCATGAAGTACTCGTCTCGGGGGAAGAAGTGGGAGCTCACCGGCGAACCAGGGCGAATTTGGCTGTACCGTTGCTGTGGGGCGGCTTCGGACACATCGATGATGTCTTAAGCACCGGCCGGCGGCCGGCCCAGGTTGCTCCCGTCCCAAATCCCTGACATGTTCGCCTCGCGATCCCTGACCCGACACCCGAGCGTGCCCGCTGCGGCGCTTGGCCTCCTGGCCTTGGCCCTTCTGTTCGGCGCCGGTCCCGCCCGCGCCGCGAGCGGCTACGTGCCGGGGGAGCTTCTGGTCGGCTACCGGTCCGCTCAGGCGACCGCCAACGGTGTCGCCTTTCAGGCCCAGATCGGGGTCAGTAGCCGCCGACCCGCGCCGGCGCCCCTCACCGAGACGCTGCACCTACGGCGCGGCGAGAGCGTCACCGCCGCCGCCCGCCGGCTGCGCCGGCAGCCCGGGGTGGCCTTCGCCGAGCCGAACTACATCGCTCATCAGGCTGGCGCCTTCTATCCCGATGACCGCGGACGCACCGGCACCTCGGGAGGCTGGACTGCCCTGCAGTGGAACCTGCTGCCGGGAATGGGAATCGACGCTCCCACCGCGTGGGCCAATCTGCTCGCCGAGCACCGGCCCGGCGGCCGTGGCGTCACCGTGGCCATCCTCGACACGGGTGTGGCCTACCGGCGCTGGCACCGCTTCAAGCGCTCACCTGACTTCGGCAACACACATTTCGTTGCCCCCTACGACTTCGTTGCCGACAACCGCTATCCGCTTGATCGCAATGGACACGGGACGTTCGTGGCTGGAGTGGTGGGTGAGTCGACCAACAACAACATCGGGCTGGCCGGCATTGCCTATGGCGCCTCGATCATGCCCGTGCGCATTCTCGACGCCAGCGGGTTGGGAGACGAGAACACGATCGCCCGGGGCATCCGCTATGCGGTCAAGCACGGCGCTCGGGTGATCAACCTGAGCCTCGAGTTCCTGCCCAATGAGGTGAGCTCGTCGAACCAGATCCCCGAGATCGTCAGCGCAATCAACTTCGCTCACCGCCGGCGAGTGATCGTCGTCGGCGCCGCCGGAAATGACCAGGGAACGCGGCTGGCCTACCCCGCGCGAGCCCGCAATGTGATCTCGGTTGGCGCCACGACCCGGGATCGCTGCCTGGCCGGCTACTCGAACGGGGGGGCGGGGCTTGACCTCGTGGCTCCCGGTGGGGGAACGGACGCGCTGATGCCGTCTGACACCGATTGCTTCCCCGGCCGGTCGCTGCCCTCGATCTTCCAGATGACCCTGGTCAACCCCCCACATTGGAGCCGTTTCGGGTATCCCGGCTACTACATCGGGACCTCGATGTCGGCCCCGGCGGTCTCGGCCGGCGCAGCTCTGGTCATCGCCAGCGGCGTCCTCGGGCGCCACCCGACGCCTGTCCAGGTCCTGGCCCGGCTCGAGCAGACGGCGACGCCGCTCGGGACTAACCACCCCAACGACCAGTATGGATACGGCCTCCTCAACGTCGGCGCGGCCACCGCTCCGACCGCACTGATCTCGGCCTCCCGCGATGCCACTCATGCGACGGCGGGGGAGGCCGCCGCATGTGGCGAAAGTCCTGACCAGGACGGTCAGGAATCGAGAAGCGCCGGGCACCGAGCCGCGCTAGCTTGCGGATCATGGACATCACCATTCACGGGACCTGCCTCCGCACGACGGGTCGATGTGACCCACACCTGAGGAGTGACCATGGCTGACTCTGCCCCGCAGGGAATCAAGACGGTGCTGCATCCCGTGTCCGACCTGGCGGCGGCCAAGCCGGTGTACACCGCCCTGCTCGGCGCGCCGCCGCAGCACGACGCCCCGTACTACGTGGGTTTCGACGTCGCGGGCCAGCACATCGGGCTGGTGCCGGGCGGCGGACCGCAGGGCATGACCTCGCCGGTGGCCTACTGGCAGGTGCTGGACATCGAGGCGAAGCTGGCCGAGGTGACCGCCGCCGGGGCCGCGGTGAACGAGCCCGTGCACGACGTCGGCGGTGGCCGGCTGGTGGCCACCGTCACCGACCCCGACGGCAACGTCCTGGGACTGCTTCAGGACCCGTGAGCCCGGCTCCCGCTCCCTTGTCCGGCAATCGTCACGACGCCGTGCCGACAGGATGAGCACGGCCACGAGGACGGACCGGCAGCCGCCGGTGCCGGAGGTTGCCGACAGCCATGACCTGATCGGCGTGCACGGCGCGCGCGTGAACAACCTCAAGGACGTCAGCGTCGAAATTCCGAAGCGCCGGCTGACGGTGTTCACCGGCGTGTCGGGCTCGGGCAAGAGCTCGCTGGTGTTCGGCACGATCGCCGCGGAGTCGCAGCGGATGATCAACGAGACCTACAGCACCTTCGTGCAGGGATTCATGCCGACGCTGGCGCGGCCCGACGTCGACGTGCTCGAAGGGCTGACGACGGCGATCATCGTCGACCAGCAGCGGATCGGTGCCGACGCCCGCTCGACAGTCGGCACCGCCACCGACGCCAATGCGCTGCTGCGCATCCTGTTCAGCCGACTGGGACAGCCGCACATCGGCTCACCCAACGCGTTCTCGTTCAACGTCCCCTCGGTCCGAGGAAGCGGTGCGATGACCGTGCAGCGCGGTGGGGGCAAGACTGTGACCCGGACCTTCACCCGCACCGGGGGCATGTGTCCGCGCTGCGAGGGCCGGGGCACGGCCTCCGACATCGACCTCACCCAGCTCTACGACGACTCCAAGTCGCTCGCCGAGGGTGCGCTCACCATCCCCGGCTACCAGACCAGCGGCTGGAACTACCGGCTCTACAGCGCGTCGGGTTTCGTCGATCCGAATAAGCCGATCCGCAGGTACACCAAGACCGAGCGGCACGACTTCCTGCACCACGAGCCGACCAGGATGAAGATCGCGGGCATCAACATGACCTATGAGGGGCTGATCCCGCGGATCCAGAAGTCGATGCTCTCAAAGGACAAGGAGGCGATGCAGCCGCACGTGCGGGCGTTCGTGGACCGGGCGGTGACATTCACCGCCTGCCCCGAGTGCGGCGGCACCCGGCTCAGCGAGGCGGCTCGGTCAGCCAAGATCGGTCAGATCAGCATCGCCGACGCCTGCGCGATGCAGATCAGCGACCTGGCCGGCTGGGTGCGGGGCCTGGACGAACCGTCGGTGGCGCCGCTGCTGGCGTCGCTGGGGGAGAGCCTCGAGTCGTTCGTTGAAATCGGGCTCGGCTATCTCAGTCTCGACCGCTCATCGAGCACGCTGTCGGGCGGCGAGGCACAGCGCGTCAAGATGATCCGCCACCTCGGCTCCTCGCTCACCGACGTCACCTATGTCTTCGACGAGCCCGCCGCAGGCCTGCACCCCCATGACATCCAACGGATGAATGACCTGCTGCTGCGGCTGCGGGACAAGGGCAACACGGTGCTCGTCGTGGAGCACAAGCCGTGGTCGGCGATCGCGATCGCCGACCATGCCGTCGACCTCGGTCCCGGCGCCGGAACGGCCGGCGGCACCATCTGCTTCGAGGGCACCGTCGCGGGGCTCCGGGCCAGCGGCACGCTCACCGGCCGCCATCTCGATGATCGGGCCGCCCTCAAGGAGTCCGTGCGGACGCCCACCGGCACGCTGGAGATCCGCGGCGCGACGGCGCACAACCTGCAGGACGTCGATGTCGACATCCCGCTCGGAGTGCTTGTCGTGGTCACCGGCGTCGCCGGCTCCGGCAAGAGCTCGCTGGTTTACGGGTCGATCCCGGCCAGCGCGGGTGTGGTGTCGATCGATCAGACCCCGATCCGCGGCTCGCGACGGAGCAACCCGGCCACCTACACCGGACTGCTCGAGCCGATCCGCAAGGCGTTCGCGAAGGCCAACGGCGTGAAGCCGGCGCTGTTCAGCGCCAACTCCGAGGGCGCCTGCCCGAACTGCAACGGGCTGGGCGTGATCTACACCGACCTGGCGATGATGGCCAGCGTCGCCTCCACCTGCGAGGAGTGCCAGGGGAAGCGCTTTGAGGGATCGGTGCTGGACCACCGCCTTGGCGGCCGCGACATCAGCCAGGTGCTCGGGATGTCTGTGACCGAGGCCGAGGAGTTCTTCGGCGCGGGGGAGGCGCGCACGCCGGCCGCGCACGCCATCCTCGATCGGCTCGCCGACGTCGGGCTGGGCTACCTCAGCCTCGGCCAGCCGCTCACCACCCTGTCCGGCGGCGAGCGCCAGCGGCTCAAGCTGGCCACCCGCATGGCCAACTCATCCCGCTCGCCCGGTGTCTACGTTCTCGACGAGCCGACCACCGGTCTGCACCTCGCCGACGTCGAGCAGCTGCTTGGCCTGCTCGATCGGCTCGTCGACTCCGGCCAGTCGGTCATCGTCGTCGAGCACCACCAGGCGGTCATGGCCCATGCCGACTGGATCATCGACCTCGGCCCCGGCGCCGGCCACGACGGCGGCCGGATCGTCTTCGAGGGCACGCCTTCCGATCTCGTCGCTGCCCGCCCCACTCTCACCGGTGAGCACCTCGCGGCCTACGTCGGCAGCTGACCGAAGCCGGGCTCTGCCTGGGAGCGGGTCCGGGCGCCAGCAGGCTAGGCACCCGAGGGCGACGTTGACATGATCTGTCGGGTGACCAGTAGGCCCGCCACGGCACAGCGTCTGGACGACCTCGCGTGGCTGCGTCGCGTCCGCGACCGGATCGACCGGGAGTACGCACAGCCGTTGGACGTCGAAGCGCTCGCCCGCGGTGCGCACATGTCGGCCGGTCACCTCAGCCGCCAGTTCCGGCTCGCCTACGGCGAGTCGCCGTACAGCTACCTCATGACGCGGCGGATCGAACGCGCGATGGCGCTGCTGCGTCGTGGCGACCTCAGCGTCACCGAGATCTGTTTTGCGGTCGGCTGCTCGTCGCTCGGCACTTTCAGCAGTCGCTTCACCGAGCTGGTCGGTGTGTCGCCCAGCGCCTACCGGCGTCACGAGGCGCTGGCCACGGCGGGGATGCCGTCGTGTGTGGCCAAACAGGTGACCAGACCGGTCAGGAATCGAGAAGCGCCGGTGACCAAGCCGCAGTAGCGTCACCGCCATGGACATCACGATTCACTCGAGCTTCCTCCCGCACGACGACCCGGACGCATCCCTGGGCTTCTACCGCGACACCCTCGGCTTTGAGGTCCGCAACGATGTCGGATACAGCGGGATGCGCTGGATCACCGTCGGCGCCCCGAACCAGCCCGACACGTCCATCGTCCTCTATCCGCCGGCCGCGACCCCCGGCCTCAACGACGACGAGCGCCGAACCATCGCCGAGATGATGGCCAAGGGCACATACGGCCACATGATCCTGGCCAGCACGGACCTCGACGACGTTTTCACGCGGCTGCAGGCCAGCGGCGCCGAGGTGGTCCAGGAGCCCGCCGATCAGCCCTACGGGGTTCGCGACTGCGCCTTCCGCGATCCCGCGGGCAACCTGCTCCGCATCCAGGAGCTGCGCTGAACGGTCTCGCGCTCAGCCGGTGCGGACGATCAGCACCGAGCAGGGAGCGTGGTGGGAGATCTTGTTGGGAACCGAGCCGAGCAGGAAGCGAGTTGCCCCGGCCATGCCCTTGTTGCCGACCACGATCAGGTCGCTGCGCTGCTCTTCGGCCACGTCGAGGATCGCGTCCGCGGCCGAGCCCACCCGGGCGTAGACCTCGACATCGTTCAGGCCCGTAGCCCGGGCCTGACGCTCGGCCGCGCCGAGCAGGGCGAGGACCTCTTGGTGCGGGTTGACCGTCCACTTGACGTCGGCGGTTGCCCGCAGCCGTTCGCTGCGCAGTTGGCCCTCGGCCACCGGCTCATAAGCGCTGACGATGTGCAGCCGGGCGCCCAGTGACCGGGCCAGCTCGATGGCCTGGGTCACGGCGATCGCCGCCGTGTCCGATCCGTCGGTGCCGACGACAATCGAGGCGATCGCGGCCATGCCCGATCGGGATCAGGCCAGCCGGGTGATGGCGATGATGATCCCGGCCAGCACGAAGACGACGATCAGGGCCTGAGTCCAGAAGAAGATTCGCGGCATCAGCACCTCAAGTTACTGACCGCAGTCGCCGGGGACTCCACAGCTCCTCGTGGCTGAGACCATCGAGCAGGCCCGAGCGGCCGCGGATCGCTCCCGGTTCAAGCAGGATCGCCCCGCCCGGCCAGTACGGATGCGGCGGCCGGATGTCCGCGACCAGCACCGCTCGTACATCCAGGAGCCGGTGTTGAACAGCTCGGGACCGTGGCAGCTGCGCCACGGGCGCGGGGCATCGTCGTCCAGCGGTCCCAGCCGGTGGACGTGGCCGAAGATGACCCGCTCGCGCCTGGAGCCGAGTCGGCCCAGGACGGTCCGTAGCGCCGGCGTCGGCATCCGGCGCATCTGGAGATCGACGGCTGCCGCCGTGACCGAGGGCGCCCGGCCCGCATGAGCAGCTCGGGGCACGCACGGGGTTGAGCACGTGTGCTTGGCCAGTGGCTCCGGGACGCGTCGTGCCGGCGCGGGTCCTGCTGTGCCGCAGGCGTTCCATGTGCGCTGCGCTCGTAGTCCCAGGGGCCGGCCGCGGCTGGAGTCCTCGTGTCGGCGCCAGGACAGCGGAAGCGCCGATGGGTGCATGGGGAAAGCAGGTACGGTCCAGGTAGTGGCCATGGGTGGCGTAGGTCTCGCGCGTCAAGCCACACGCCCGGGTAACGGACGCGCACGCGCGCCGGCGCCAGCCAGGACGACGATCCGGGCCAGGTTGGCGGAGGCATCGGGCGGCACCGACGCGTCGAGCTGCAGCGCCGGCCCCAGCGTCCGCTGACCAGCCGCGGAGCAAGCGGCGAGTCGTGGTTCCCGGGCACCAGGAGCACCTCGCGCTTGGCCTCCCGAGCCGCTCGCCGACGCGCCCGCAGGACTGGCTCGGCAGCGGCCAGCGACCGCCGCGGATTGCGCGTGTACCAGTTCGGCGACGTCGCCGAGGAGGACCAGCCGGTCGATCGTCCGTCCAGCGCATCGAGCAGGCGCTCCGCGGCGCCGGTCGCCGCAGCACGTCGCGCTCCGGTGCGGTTGCCGAGGTGCAGATCGGAGATGACCAGAGTCCGCAACGGCCGGCGGACGATATCCGGCCCGCGGCGGATCGAACCGGGGCACGCTCAGTGCTCGCGCGTGGGCAGGCCTGCCAGCTCCGATCTAGGCGGTGATGAGGCTGGGCTCGAAGTGCAGCGCGACTGCCGCGGGCCACGATCAGCACCGGCGAGGTGGCCTCCTCGATCGCGGACCGAGCGACTGCGAGCTGATCATCACCCGGCCGTGCGGGTGCCTCGGCCCGAGAGCCGACGACCAGCAGATCGACACCGCGCTCGCGGTCCACGACCGTGGCGCGAGAGCTGCTCGGCCAGCGAGAAGGCGGTCTCGATTGCGGCCTCGTCAGCCGTACCAGGCAGGACGCCGATCGTCTCGATCGAGCCGTGGCGTGGGCGTGGTACCCGGCGGGGGCGATGGCCAGCGCGGCGGGGCCGCGCTCGAGCAGCGTCTGGGCCGAGCGGCCGACCGAGACGTGGCCGGCCCGGGTGCGGTAGTCGGAGCCGAAGACGACGATGTCGGCCTGCTCCTGCTCGGCCAGCCAGGCCGAGGCCCTGGCCGGTGGAGGCGCTCACGACGACGCGGCGCTCCACGGTCGGGCTGCTCGAGCCAGCGCGCGCCGCGCTCGAGCAGCGCCTCGGCCTCGCTGTCGGCCGAGCTGCTCGTGTCGGGACGGGGCTGCGTCGATGTGCCGGACGTAGGCCAGGGTCAGGCTGGCGCCGGCCTCGGCCAGCACGCGGCCCATCTGCAGGGCGTCGTGGTCGTCCTGCGTGTCGTCGTAGGAGATGATCGCGTGAGTGGCCATCTGGCTACCTCCTGAGATCGAAGGATCGGGAAGACCTCGACTCGGCGATTCGGCCGAGCATCCCAATTCCCTGATATCAGCGCTAATGAAGTTGGTCATCATTCGGATAAGATCTGCTAATGCTGAGCCTCGGCCGTCTCCAGGTGCTTGTCGAAGTGGTCAACCGCGGGTCGTTCTCCGCCGCTGCCGAGGCTCTCGCCTACACGCAGTCGGCCATCTCGCAGTCGGTCGCGCGTCTCGAGGCGGAGACCGGCGCCACCCTGGTCGTCCGCGATCGGCGGGGCATCCGGCCGACCGCCGCCGGGGCGACACTGGTCGCGCACGCCGAGGCGATCTTCGCCCAGGTCGAGGCGGCCGAGGCCGACCTGGCGGCGGTGCTCGGCGTCCGCTCGGGACGCCTGCGCGTGGCCTCGTTCCCGTCGGCCGGCGCGACGCTGATGCCGCTGGCCGTGGCCCGCTTTCGCCAGGCAGCATCCCGACGTGGCCCTGACCCTGGCCGAGGGCGAGCCCGAGGAGATCGGGCCGCGCCTGCGGGCCGGCGAGTTCGACCTCGCACTCCTGTTCCAATTCCCCGGCGTGCGCGAGCGGCCCGGCGCCGGACTGCGCAACGTGACCCTGCTCGAGGACCCGATGGACGTCGCGCTCCCCGGTCGACCACCCGCTGGTCGGGGCAAGCCGGCCCTGACTCTGGCCGATCTGCGCGACGCAGCAGTGGGTCCAGACCTCGGCTGCAAGCCCCTGCGCACGTCACGTGGTCCGCTCCTGCCTGGCCGCCGGGTTCGAGCCCTACGTGGCGTTCGAGAGCGATGACTACGACACGGTCCAGGGCCTGGTCGCGGCCGGAGTGGGCGTGGCCCTGATCCCCCGCCTGGCCCTGACGCGCGTGCACTCGGGGATCGTGGTCCGTGCGCTGGCACCGGCCAGCCCCGCCCGCAAGGTGACCGCCGCCACGATGACCGGTCCGGGCGTGAACCCGGCGGCCCGCGGCCATGATCGGCGTCCTGCGCGAGGTGGCTCGCCGCCATACCGAGCCGCCGGCCGCTGCCCGCCGTCGAGCCGGCCCGCGCCGCTGCGAGGGCGGCTAACGACCGCTGGCCAGGGCCTGCGGCGAGTTCCTCGGCCTGATGTCCCATGACCAGCGGCTTGATGGCGCGCTCGAGCGGGCGAGCCAGGAAGCCGATCGGCCCGGGATCGACGCCCAGCGAGTAGGTCGCCCGGGTTCGCGTCGGGGCCGAGTCGCCTCGAGCTCCCAGCCACCCTCCATGTCGTCGCAGATCGTCTGACTCGACCTGGCTGAAGCGCAGGCTGGCGCGGCGGCGTCGTAGTCGACGCCGGATGCGGACCCTGACCTTGCGCAGCTTGGCGTCGTTGACCGTGTCGCAGAGCACCGGCCGCCCCTGCTCATCGCGCTCGAGCGACATCGACGGACTCCAGCGTGCGCTGCCAGGCCGGCGCGTGCTCGATGTCGGCGACCAGCGCCCAGCAGCGCTCGATCGGGAAGTCGACCTCGCCCGCGCAGGATCCGCGGATCATGCTCATCGATTCCCGACCTTGCTTGCATGAAGCTCGGCTCGGACCGGTCGCTGGCCACGGCGGTCACGTCATCCGAATCGGTCCGGGGGGCGCGAGTGCGGGCCCCAGCCACCGCCGGTGCGGACCGAGAGTCGACCCCGACTCGCATCGTACCCGCAGCGTCAGGCTGATGATGAGCAGACCGTGAGTCGATGTGGCGGCTGAAACCGACCCGTCCGCCGGAGGCGCTCGGGCGGCGATGGACCGGGTGGAGCGCAGCCGGAGCTCGCCGGGCACCGCGACGGCCAGGCGGCGCAGACTCGGGGCGCCGTGCCCGGCCGTGACCGTGAAGCGCAGGACAGGGTGGCCCTGGGCCATGACCGACAACGGTGCTACCGACCAGGTGCGTTGCCCCGGCGATCGTCCAGACGAACCGCTGGCGGGCCCGTGCGCCGTCGGCATCGGCGGCGGTCACGGTGACGGCATAGCGCCCCAGACGGCGTGGACTTCCGCTGATCCGGTCGGTGGTCGCCCGGAAGTGCAGCCCGGGAGGCAGGCCCCGTACGCGTACAGTACTCACCGGCATGAGGAACGTCGGACAGCCGGAGGCGAAGCCCGGCAAGCCGAGCCAGGCGGGCGGAGTGCTGGGCGGGCTCCGCGGCAGCCAGCAAGAGGGTTAGGCGCAGAGCCGGGGCACCAGAGCTGAGGCGTTCGGCGTGCCCAATCCGCTGGCCTCGTCGTACCCTGGGCCGGCCGCGAACTGTCCTGCGTTCATGCCCGTGAAGTCGTTATTGCCAGTGCGCACGTCGTTGAAGGCCCCGGCGTAGTCGGCCCCCGCCGCTCGGTACAGGGCGGGCAGCGCCATGCCCACCGACCCTCCCGCACACGTCCGGCTGGCGTCGGCCAGGGCCATCATCGCTGCCCACACGGGAGCGGCGGCGCTGGTCCCGCCGATGGCCTGCCAGCCGCGGGTCGCGCCGGGGGCATCGCCGGAGCCGTTCCAGTAGATCTCGTACCCGTGGCCGGGTCGGCGTTGGCCGAGACGTCGGGCACCTGACGGCAGCAGCCTCCGGGTGCCCGCAGGTGAGCGCCATTGGCGCCCGCTCCACGCACGTTCAGAGCGCTGGCGGCGTTCTGCTGGGCAACGGGCATGCCCCACAAGGTGGAGACCCCCCCGCCCGCGGCGCCGGCGGAAAGCAAAGCCGCCGGGGTGCCGCCGCTGTTCCAGACCTTCTCGGCCGGTCTCGGCCCGAGGAGTTAAGTGTGGTGCCCCCCGACCCCGGTGACGAACGGCTGACTGGCCGGATCGTCAACGGCCAGTTCGGGTTGCGCGACGGAACTGCTGGCCTGGCAATCCTCCGAGCCACTGTCGCCAGCCGCGGCCACGACGGTCTGGCCCTGTACGGCGGCCTGCTCGAAGAGGGCGTTTTCGGCCGCGGCGCTGCCGGCGCCGAGCGCGCGTTCGCACTCGCCCCAGGAGACACTGACCACCTGGGCTCGGTCCTGGTTGACGATGGCGCTGAACGTGTCGTAAGGACCCGAGCCCGGGGCGCCGGAGTTCGAGTTCGGCCCCTGATAGATGAGCAGATGGGCCTGTGGGGCGTAGCCCGATGACGTTCTCGATGTCGAGAGCCGCCTCGCCGCTGCCCACGCCCGAGCCGGAGCCGCCGTCCACGCGGACGAAGTTGATCGGCGCAGTGATTCCGTAGCAGGACTGGAAAGCGGCGAGGTCCGAGGAGGCCACGGGCTCGAGCTCGTAGACGGCGATGGTGATTCCAGCGCCGAGGTTGTGCCGCCGTAGATTCCCGAGAAGCCGTAGGCCGAGGCGATCTGATCAGCGGTGTGGGCGCCGTCCGCCGCAGCGGCGTTCCGGGCTGCCGGGCACGGCTTGGGACCTCCGGTACTGGGGTGGGCCTGTGCCGCGCTTCCGAGCCGCCTGGGGTCGACCGGTGGGCCGGACCAACAGCGGCCGGGGCCCGGAGGTGCGGCCGAGGCCCTCGATGGCCTGTATGGCGCCGCCCGGTTCACGCGGCGAGCTCCGCCACGGAGCGCTCGGGAGCCACGACCAGAGGCCGATAGCGTGATCGAGAGGTGGTTCGACACTGAGCCGCTCCGGGGTCAGCCCACTGGCCCGGAGGGCTTGGCGGGCGGCCCGGACCGCCGACGGGCTGGCTCCGAACCGACGCCCGAATTCACCCGGAGTCAGGAAGTGGTGAAACGAGGTCGAAGCCGGGTCAGAGACGGCCCGCGCGTAAGCGGCGCAACGCCGCCGGATCCCGTGGGCGCAGGACGGCGGTCAGGTGTTTGGGGGCAGCGGCACTGGCGCTCGGTGCGACGGCAAGCGCCAGCCACCAGCACGGCCGCGCTGAGGCGTGCAATCCGCGATCCCCTCACCATGGCGCCGAGGCTAATCGAGCTCCAGCGCCTGAAGCGCCGACAGAAAGGCCTCTGAGTAGGAGGGAAACTGCGGAACAGTGTCCAGCAGCACTTCGTAACTCACTTCGGCCCGGATGGCCAGCACGGCCTGGTGGATCCACTCGCTGGCCAGGGGCGAGACCGCCCAGGCGCCGACCAGAACCCGCCGGCGGCGGTCCATGATGAGGCTCAGCTCGCCCCGAGGACGTTGCTCGTAGGTGGAGGGCCGGGCGATCGAGTCGGCCAGCTTGATCGTGGCGATGGCCACCTCAAGGCCCTGTTCCTCGGCCTGCTGCGCCGTCAGGCCGACCGCGGCGATCTCGGGGTCGGTGAAGATGACCCGCGGGATCGCCCGGTAGTCGGCCGCCACGGGGGCCCCGCGCATGTCGGCCATCGCCACTCGGGCCTGGTACTTGGCCAGGTGGGTGAAGAGCATGACGCCGGTGCAGTCACCCGCCGCCCAGACGCCGTCGCTGACCCGGCAATGGTCATCGATGGGGATTCCGTGCCCATCGGGCTGAACCCCGATCGTCTCCAGGCCAATGTCGTGACTGCGCGGGCGTCGCCCGATGGCCACGATCACCCGCACGCCGGCAAGCTCCCGGCCGTCATCGAGGCGGACCACGCGCTCGTCGCCGGCGCGGCGGACCGATTGCGCATGGGCGTCGACGTGCACGTCGATTCCGGCCTCGCGCAGTGCCTCGGTCAGCAACTCGCACACGCGCGGGTCCTCACGGGGAACCAGGCGGGCGGCCCCTTGGACCAGCGAGACCCGGGTCTCGAAGCGGTTCAGGAACTGAGCCAGCTCGACGCCCACCGGGCCGCCACCGATGACCACCGCGCTGGCCGGAAGCTCGTGAAGTGCCGTGGCTTCGCGATTGGTCCAGTACCCGGCCTCCTCTAGTCCGGCCAGGGGCGGGATCACCGGGTCTGACCCGGTGCTGATGAGGATCTGCTCGGCGCTGAAGACGGAGCCGTCGACCTCGAGGCGTCCGGGGCCGGCCAGCTTGCCGTGCCCCTTGACCACGGTCACACCGAGTTCGTCGTAGCCCTTGACCCGACCCGAGTCATCCCCGGCCGAGGTCATGTAGTCGCGATAGCGATCCAGCTCCGGCCACTGGAGCGGCGCGGGCGCCGTACCCGCTGCACGCTCGGATTCGCCGCGCACCTCGGTTGGGCGCAGCAGGGTCTTGGTGGGAATGCAGGCCCAGTTGGAGCACTCCCCGCCGATCAGTTCGCGCTCGATCAGGAGAACCTGGCGCCCGGCTCGCGCCAGCGCGTTGGCAGCGTGTTCTCCGGCCGGGCCGGCGCCGAGGATCGCCACGTCGAAGGGGTCGGCCATCGACGCAGCCTAGCGGCCGATGTGTTCGGCCACTCGATGCTCCAGGCGGCTCCGCAGCGCCGGCCACTCGTCGTCGATGACCGAGAAATAGGCCGAGTCCCGAGGTTCTCCGTCGCGCACGACCATGTGCTTGCGCAGGACGCCCTCAAAGCTCGCGCCCAGAGCCAGCAGGGCTCCCCGGGAGCGTTGGTTGCGAGCGTCGGTCTTGAACTCCACCCGCCGCAGGCCGGCATGGTCGAAGGCCTGACCCAGCAGCAGCAGCTTGGTCTCCACGTTGATCCCGGTTGACCACGAGGAGCGCCGCAACCAGGTCCAGCCGATCTCGACCCGAAGATGGTCGAATCGCAGCTCGAGGAAGCGGGTCGAGCCGACCACCTCGCCGCTGCGGGCATCGCGGATGGCGAAGGGAACCTCGCGGCCGTCCTGCGCCGAGGCCAGCGTGGTGTTGAGCCAGGCCCCCAGCGCCTCCGGCGAGGTCATGTCCACCGGCATCCAGGCGAACATCTCCGCGTCCTCGGCGGCGGCCAGCAGCCCCGGCTCGTGCTCGGCGGCGAGCGGCTCGACGGCGGCCAGCCGCCCGACCAGGGAGGTGCGCAGGTCAGCCGCGGCCGGTGTGGGCAAGCGGACGCTCACGGCGGCGACGATAACCACCGTCGCCGCCGGACGACGGATGACCCTAGGCCGCAGCCTGGCACTCGGCCGGTGCCATCTCAGCGCCGGCCTCCATGGCCCGTTGTGAGGTTCGCTCGGGACGCAGCAGCGCGACCGTCACGGCGATGGCCAGCACGACCAGCCCCGCACCCACGGCGAAGGCCAGCTGGTAGCCGCCGGTGAGTGCGGCAGGCAGTCCGCTTCCGGCCGCCCGGAGATCGGAGGTCCTCGATGCGGCCAGGGTGGCCAGGACGGCCAGGCCGAGGGCTCCGCCGATCTGCACCGTCGTGTTGACCAGGCCCGAGGCCAGCCCGGCGTCCTCCGGCGTCGCACCGGCCATGGCCAGCGTCATCAGCGACGGGAACGAGATGCCGATACCGGTACCGAGCAAGACCAAGGCGGGAAGCATGTCGACTGCGTAATGGCCGTGCGCGGGCACTCGGGCCAGCAGTCCGAGGGCGAAAGCGATGAGCACCAGACCGGGTACCAGCGTGGCCCGCGGGCCGAAGCGCATCATCAGCTTCTCGGAATAGCGCAGCGACAGCGTGCCCATGATCAGCGTGGTGGGGAGGAAGGCCAGGCCGATCTGCAGCGCGTCAAAGTGCAGGACACGCTGGAGATAGAGCGAGCCGAGGAAGAACATCGAGAACATGCCCGCCACCACCAGGGCCTGGACCAGGTTCGCCCCGACGACCGTCCGCGAGCGGAACACCCGCAGGGGAATCAACGGGTGGGCGGCGCGCGCCTCGCGCAGCACGAACCCGGCCAGCAGGCCCAGGGTCAGCCCTGCCCAGCCGAGCGTCGTCGGGTCTCCCCAGCCGTGCTGGGCCGCGGGACTGACGATCGTGTAGACGGCCAGCATGAGGGCGCCGGTGATGAGCAGCGCTCCACTCACGTCGGCTCCGGCAGCCAGGCCCACTCCTCGATCAGAGGACAGCAGCCGCCGGGCCAGGCCCGCGGTGACGATCCCGATCGGCAGGTTGACGAAGAAGATCCAGTGCCAGTCGATGGCCTGGGTCAGCGCGCCGCCGACCAGCAATCCGATCGTTCCGCCGCCCGAGGCCACGAAGCCGTAGACGCCAATCGCCTTGGCCTGCTCGCGCGGGTCGGGGAACATGGTCACGATCATTCCCAGCGTGACGGCCGCGGTCATCGCGCCGCCGACACCCTGCACGAACCGGGCCGCCACCAGCACCGCCGAGCTCGAAGCCAGGCCGCAAACCAGCGACGCCGCGGTGAAGATGACCAGGCCGACGAGGAACACGGCTCGCCGGGACAGCAGATCGCCCAGCCGCCCGGCCAACAGCATGAGGCCGCCGAAGGCGATCAGATACGCGTTCATAACCCAGGCCAGCCCCGCGGAGCTGAAATGCAGCTCGCGCTGGATCGAGGGCAGGGCCACGTTGACCACCGTGGTGTCCAGAACGATCATCAGGGTGCCCGCGCAGAGGACGAGCAGGGCCAGCCAGCGGGCGCGGTCGGTGGGGGATTCGGTTCTCATCTGGTGCACCTCCATGATTCGGCTTTCGGGGTACAGACCGGCCGCGACACGGAAACTCATCGGCCCTGGATCGCTGGGTTCCCGGCGTCGCTGAGTTGGGCGGCTGACTAGGCTCCGCCGCCATGAGCGGGCTCGAGGCGCTGGCCATCTTCGCCGCCGGCATCGTCGCCGGGACGATCAACACCGTGGTGGGCAGCGGGACGCTGTTCACGTTTCCGGTCTTGCTCGGATTCGGTTACGCACCCGTGGTGGCCAACGTTTCCAACACGGTCGGTCTGGTGCCCGGATCGGCGACCGGCGCGCTTGGCTACCGGCGTGAGCTCTCGGGCCAGCGCCGCCGCGTGCTCGTCCTGGCCATCGCCTCGCTGGGCGGCGGGATCGTCGGGGCGGTGCTGCTGCTCAGCCTGCCCGCATCGGCGTTCAAGGCGATCGTGCCGGTGTTCATTGCCATTGCCCTGATCCTGATCCTCCTCCAGCCACGGCTGTCGGCCTGGCTGTCCGAGCGCCGCCCCCAAGGGCGGGAGCTGGCCGGGCCGTGGGCCACGGTGGGCGTGTTCGCCGGAGGCATCTACGGCGGCTACTTCGGGGCCGCCCAGGGCATTCTGCTGCTGGCCATCCTCACCCTGTCGCTGGACGACGACCTCCAGCGCCTGAATGCGGTCAAGGTGGTCCTGACCGGACTGGTCAACCTGGTCTCGGGGTTGGTCTTCGTGATCGCTGCGCACGTGGCCTGGGGGCCAGCCGGGCTGATCGCCGCCGGCTCGATGCTCGGCGGGGTGCTGGGCGCCCGGGTCGGCCGCCGGCTCCCGCCGACCGTGCTGCGGGCCGTGATCGTCGTGGTCGGGGTGGCGGCGATTGTCCGGCTGGTGGCATGAGGAGGTTCGGCTGCCGTTGGGCGGGTGTTCGCCGAGGGCGCCGCAGTTGATGGTGGTGTAGGGCTGGGGAGGAGAGAGGGTGTGTGCCCGGCCATGCAGAAATGGGAAAACTGCTGTAGGCCACCAAAGTTTTCCGAAAATGTCGGGCTCAGCGCGCTGTATCGGGAAAATTCGGATCCGAGCGTCGAGTTTTCCCAAAAATGCACGTCCCCCCAGCCTGGGTTAGGGCGTCCGAGCGGGGCCCGGCTGGGCGTCTCGGCGCCGGCGGAGCATGCTCGGCCCCGCGGCCCCTGGTCCCCTCCACAGCTGTCTTTCACGCCCCGCAGCCAAGCCCGCGCGCGGACCCTAGTGCGAGAACGTCCCCACCAACCGGGCCTGCTCGATCACGTGATCCTCGATCTTGTCCAGCAACGCACGCCGGTCGAGTCCCGGCTCCAGGTCGACGTCATCATCAAGGGCGTAGACCCAGAAGTAGTAGTGGTGGCTGCCGTGGTTGGGGGGTGGAGCGGGACCCATGTAGCCCGGTGAGCCCATCGAGTTCACGCCCTCGTTGAGCCCGCTGCCACTGCCGCCCTCGCCGTCACCCTCGGGCAGGCTGCGGGCATCAGCGGGAATCCCGTACAGCACCCAGTGGGTGAAGCCTTCAACCAGCGGCGCGTCCGGATCGTGGAGCACGACCGCGAACGCCTTGGTGCCATCGGGCACCCCGGTCCATTCCAACGGCGGGGAGACGTCCTGCGCATCACCGGTGTACTTGTCCGGGATCCGCTCGTGGTGCTTGAACGCGGGGCTGGTCAGCTTCAGGTCGGCGACGTTTAGTGCTTGAGCCATACCCCTGCCGTACCCCGCTGCCCGGGAGCGCAACCCCAGCGAGCCCGAGCCCACCTCCCCCACTACCTCAGGACTATGGCTCCACCCGATGCGCCCGCCGTCGCGTGGGCTCTCGTCCGGGGGGCTGGTGAGGAGCCGGCCGCGGCTCGATCGGCAGGATTGGGCGCACGACCGGCTTATCGCGCGTTACTCGTGCCGACTTGCCGAAGTGCTGGATGTCCAGTGGCTCGCCATCGACCAGCGTGTAGTGCGCCTCGGTGCGGTTCACCTCGACCAGCAGGCTGCGGCCACAGAACATGATCCGGAACCTCAGGGCGGTCAGTGCGCCGGGCAGCCGCGGCTGGAAGCTCAACTGGCCGCCGTGATCGCGCATACCGCCGAACCCGCATACGGCGACGATCCAGGCGCCGGCCAGGGAAGCGATGTGGATCCCGTCGGCGGTGTTGTGCTCGAGGTCGCCCAGGTCCATCAGGGCGGCTTCGGCGAAGTAGTCGAAGGCCAGGTCGAGATGGCCCACCTCCGCCGCTATCACCGACTGGATGCAGGCCGAGAGCGAGGAGTCGCGGACGGTCAGCGGCTCGTAGTAATCAAAGTTGCGCTGCTTTTCCTCGTCGGTGAAGGAGTCACCACAGCTGAACAGGGCAAGGACCAGATCGGCCTGCTTGACCACCTGCTTGCGGTACAGGTCGAAGTAGGGGAAATGCAGCAGAAGCGGGTACTGCTCGGGGGTCGTGGCCTCGAAGTTCCATCGTTGATGAGAGGTGAAGCCCTCGGCCTGGGGGTGAACCCCGAGCGCCTCGTCGTAGACGACGACCATGGCTCGGGCCGCGTCGCGCCAGCCGGCCACCTCCTCGTCATCGACGCCCATGGCCTCGGCGAGCTCACGATGGCGCTCGGCGACGTCCGCGGCGGCCTGGAGGTTCCGCTGGGCCATCAGGTTGGTGTAGACGTTGTTGTCGGCCACCGCGCTGTACTCATCGGGGCCGGTGACACCGTCGATGCGGAAGTTGCCCCGGGCGTCGTGATGGCCGAGCGAGCGCCACAGTCGTGCTGTCTCCACCAGCAGCTCTAGGGCGGTGTCGCGCTCGAAGTCCTCGTCGCTGGTGGCGGCCAGGTAACGCATCACCGCGCCGGCGATGTCCGCGTTGATGTGGAAGGCGGCGGTCCCGGCCGGCCAGTAGCTCGAGCACTCCTCGCCCTGGATGGTTCGCCAGGGGAAGGCCGCTCCGCGCAGGCCGAGTGTGTGCGCCCGGGCTCGGGCCAGCTCGAGCGTTCCCTGTCGCCAGCGCAGTGCATCGGCGGCCGCGCTGGGTGCCGTATAGGTGAGAACGGCGAGCACGAATCCCTCGGTGTCCCAGAACGTGTGACCGTCGTAGCCGGGACCGGTCAGACCCTTGGCCGCGATCGCCCGTTGCTCACCCCGCGCGCCGGCCTGCAGAGTGTGAAAGAGAGCGAAACGAACGGCCTGCTGGAGCTCGGCGTCGCCCTCGAGCTCCACATCGGAGCGGGACCAGAAGTCGTCCAGATACGAGCGCTGCTCCGCGAGCATCTTCTCCCAGCCGAGGTGCCGCACGCCGGCCGTGGCGGCCGCCACCTGATCGCGCAGCGCGGTGGCCGAGCGCTGCCCCGACCACCCGTAGGACAGCACCTTGACGATCCGCAGCGGTTTGCCGGGGGCGATCTCGGCCGTGACCTGAAAGCGAGCCAGATCAGGGAAGGATTCGATCCAGGTCTCGCAGGTCTCGCCTGCGTCGGGGCCATGCACGAAGTGATCCATGCCCGCGGCCACGCGCAGCCCCGAGGTCCTGGTCCGGTGGACGAGGATCGCTCGGTGGTCGTTGCAGTCAAAGCTCTCCGACACCAGGGGCGCAGACAGTGCGGCCGCGGCCCGGGGATCCTTGCTGGCATCCGGCGAGGGCTCGTTGGCCACGAGTTGGGACTGCAGCACCACGGGGAAGTGATCGTCGAGCGACTCGACCGTGTAGTCGATCAGGGCCACGGCGCGCTGGGTGAAGGACACCAGCCGCGTGGTGGTCACCCGCACCCGCCGCCCCGTCGGCGAGACCCACTCCACCTCGCGGCGCAGGGTGCCCGCGCGGAAGTCAAGGAAGCGCTGATGCGAGAGCACAGTCCCGTAGCGCAGGTCGAACGGCTCGTCCTCGACCATCAGGCGGATGATCTTCCCGTTGGTGACGTTGACCACGGTCTGGCCGTCCTCGGGGTAGCCGTAGCCGCCTTCGGCGTAAGGAAGTGGACGCACCTCGAAGAAACCACCCAGGTAGGTGCCGGGCAGGCCGTAGGGCTCACCCTCATCGAGGTTGCCGCGCAGCCCGACGTGCCCGTTGGACAGCGCGAAGACAGACTCCGTTTCGGCCAGCGTGTCCAGGTGCAGCTCCGTCTCGCGGATACCCCACGGTTCAACCGGGAAGGCGGGCCGCTGAATCACTTGCTCTCGAGCAGCTCGGCCAGATCCTTGACGACCACGTCGGCGCCGTGCTCGCGCAGTGCGTCGGCTTGGCCCGCGCGGTCGACGCCGACCACGTAACCGAAATGTCCGGCGCGCCCGGCCTGCACCCCAGCCAGCGCATCCTCGAATACGGCGGATTCTGCCGCCGAGACGCCCAGCGCCTTGGCGCCGGCCAGAAACGTATCCGGCGCCGGCTTGCCCTTCAGGTGCTGCTCGTCGGCCACCTTGCCGTCGATTCGCGCTTCGAACAGGTCCTCGATCCCGGCGGCGATCAGCACGTCGCGGCAGTTGGCGCTCGATGAGACGACGGCCCGGTGCAATCCGGCGTCGCGCGCCGCCTTGACGTAACGGACCGAGCCCTCGTAGGCCTGAACACCGTTCTCCTTGATCAGCTTGAGCACGAGGTCGTTCTTGCGGTTGCCCAGTCCACAGACCGTTTCCTTGTCCGCCGGATCGTCCGGGCTGCCCTCGGGCAACTCGATGCCGCGGGACTTCAGGAAGTTCCGCACCCCGTCGTAGCGGGGCAGCCCGTCGACGTACGCGTCGTAGTCGGCGACCTTGTCAAACGGCTTGAAGTTCTCCCCATCTCTGCGGCGCAAGTAGTCATCGAAGGTCTGCTTCCAGGCCTCGTCATGGACCTTGGCCGTCTGCGTGAGCACACCGTCAAGGTCGAACAGACATGCTGTGATGCCGTCGGGAAGGCCGAGCACGGAGCCAACGCTACCCATCTCAGCTCGCGGCGATCAGAGCCGCGGCCAGAAGACAGACCACGTGGAAGCTCTGATCAACCATCAAGCGCAGGCTGGGCGCAGGATCGGGGGAATGCTTGACCCGGTGCATCCAGACCTGCACGAAGTGTCCGTCGTCGACGAGCACGTGGGGGATGGCGATCAGCAGCGCCACCCCGACGGCTCCGAGCAGGCTGCGATCACGGGCCACCCAGATGAGAGCGGGGAGGAAGACCAGGGTGTAGGTCGCACCGTGGCGGGCGAGAGCGCGACGGCCCTGGACGTCACCCAGACCGCGGACCTTGGTCAGGGCCTGCCATTCGGTCTGCAGGAGAAAGTCGCCGGCCAGATGGGAGACCAGGAAGGCGCCCAGCAGCGCCGGCCAGCTCATACGCGGGGACTCACGCCACCACCGCGGAGCCGAGTGCACGAGCCCGCTCCAGCCACGGCACGGCGCCCAGGTCACCGAACGTGGCCGCTGCCTCGTCGCGCAGCGTCCGTCCCTCTTCGGTGTCACCCACCAGCTCGGCGTAACCGAGCTGGGCGCGGGCCAGGTAGAAGGGCGTGCCCAGCTCCCGCAGGAGGTCTACGGCTCGCTTGAACCACCGGCCGGCTTCCTCGTCCTGACCATGATGGGCGGCAAGTTGCGCTCGCGCCCGCGCGGCCTCCGCATCGAGCAGCGGCAGCCTCTGCACCGGCTGGAGGCGGTCGAACTCGGCCAGCAGCTCGCTGACAACCTCGGGCTGGCCGGCGGCCAGCGCGCACTCGACCGCTTCACCGAACTCGATCGACACGTGGGAGACGCTGGTCGGAAGCAAGGCCAACGCCGCGGCCCGGGCTTCGGGCAGTGCTCCGGCTGGATCTCCCTGCTCGCGTTGGATCACCGCGCAACCGGCCCGGGCGACGAGGTCGGTTTCTGCCCACCCACCGCTTCCCCTGGACAACGGTTCAGCAGCCGCGGCCAGACCTGCGGAGTTGCCCTGCGCGGCGTACATGAAGGACAGGTTGGTCAGCGCCTGGAAGCTCCACTGGTCGTTCAGGGTCTCGCGTACCTGGGCCGCGGCCTGCGTCATCTCCTCCCAACGACCAAGCATGTAGTTGGGCAGCATGGCCTGACACACAAGCCATCGCTCGCCCTGACGGTCTCCCCGGCGTCGGGCGAAGGCCAGGCCGCGATCCAGCAGCTCGATGGCCTCGGAGAAGCGAGCTTCGGCCATGATGTTCTCGGCCAGGTTGAAAAAGCCCCGGACGGCCTCCGGCCCGAGCTCCTGGTCCACGGCCAGCGCCAGGACGTGAGTCAGCAGCGCCGTTGACTCCACCGGCCGGCCGGTCTCGCCCAAGATGTTGGCCCTCGTGGTCAGAGCGCTGATCAGGACCGCGGTGAGCCGCCGGCCCTCGGCGATGGGGAGCGCGCGGTCGATGAACTTGAGCGCGTCATCGTTGCGGCCGGCGTTGAACGCCACCCTGGCCCGGCTGGCGGCCACCTCGGCGAGCGCCTCCGGGTTCTCTTCACCCGACAGCGCGACGTAGGCCCGCGCCAGTAGCTCCTCGGCCTCCTCGACTCGACCGGCCTCAATCAACACCGCTCCGGTCAGACTTTCGATGCGGGCCAGCTCGTCCTCCAGCCCGGCTTCCTTCAGAGCGGCTCCGGCGGCGCCCAAGAGGTCAAGGGCGTCCGTGAGCTCGGCGCTGGCGAAGGCGGCACTACCCGCCTCTCGAAGCAGACGGGCCCGGCGCTCGGGATCCTCGCTGAGCTCGGCAGCGCGCTCGAAGTGACGGCGCGCCTCGGGACCGAGGGCGAGCGAGATCGCCCTGCGCCCAGCATCTTCCAGCGTCCGGCCGGCCGATGAGCGGATCGTCTTCGCATCCGGCGCCGCGGGATCAGCCCCCACCGCGTCCAGGTAGTGGCTGGCCAGCACCTCGGCGATATCCCCGGCATCGTCACCCCAGGTCAGCTCGAGGTGCCGAGCCACGGCCAGGTGCTTGGCCTTGAGATCACGCCGCGACAGCGTGCTCAGGGCCACCGTACGCACCAGGCCCTGAAGGAACGAGTACTGCCCGCGCTCGGCGGAGCGAGGGTCATCGGTGTAGGACAACAGCTGCTTTTCGATCAGCTCGTCCATCACCGGCACCACGTCGGCGCTTGGGCGGCCGGAAACGGCGCTGAGCATCGCCGGAGTGAACGATTGGCCGATCACCGCTGCGTCTTGGAGCAACGTGCGCTCGAGAGGGTCAAGGTTGTCCAGCCGGGCGGCGACGAGCGCTTGGAGGGTCTCGGGCACCTCCAGGTTCTGCACCGTTTCCGAGACGACGTAGCGGTTGCCCTCCTGGCGGAGCGCCCCGCGGTCCACCAACATCCGCACGGTTTCAATCGCGTACAGGGGTATGCCCTCGGCCCGCGCCCTGATCTGTGCGGCCAGATCATCCGGCAGGCCGGGCACAAGGCCCTCCAGGATGGCGGTCATGGCCTCATTCTCAAGCGGGTGCAGCCGCATCGTGACCGGCCAGTCGGGGCGGGCGGTGAGGAGCTCTCCCCGCCCCAGGCCGAGGATGAAGATCGGATGCTCGGCCGACCACTCGATTAGGTAATCGATGAAGTCCAGCAGGCCCGAGTCGGCCCACTGCAGATCCTCGAAGACGAGCACGACCGGCTCGGTATCGGCAATGCGCTCGAAAAACAGCCGCCAGCCACTGAACAGGTCCGCCCGGTCGGTCGCCGTGCGCTGCTCGAGCCCGAGCAGGTGGGCCAGCCGCGGTTCCACCAGCCGCCGTTCGCGTTCGTCGGCGATGAAGGTTTCCACCGCGGCGTGAAGTTTGCCGCGAGCGCTCGCCGGGTCCTCTTCCTCCGTGATTCCGGCCCGCGCCCGAACCATCTCGGCCAGTGCCCAGTAGGCCACTCCCTCGCCGTAGGCCAGGCAGCGCCCCTGATGCCAACGTACGAGGGTCTCGACGCCGTCGACATACTTGAAGTACTCCCACAGCAGGCGCGACTTGCCGACACCGGCGTCGCCGATCACTGTGACCAGGCGAGTCTGGCCGGCAGCGGCGCTTTCCTCGGCGGCGGAAATGATTGTCTGGAGCTCCCGCTCGCGGCCCACGAAGGGTGCCTCCAAGCCAACGCTGCGACGGGCACCGCCGGCTCCCGCGACCACGCGCAGGGCGGTCCAGGCCCGGACCGGCTGGTCGCGCCCTTTGACCTGGTGCTCGCCGGCGTCCTCGTAGGCAATTGCTGCCTCGCTGGCTCGACGGGTGACGTCGTCCACCAGCACCGTCCCCGAGGCGGCGAGCGACTGAAGTCGCGACGCGGTGTTGACCGTGTCGCCCAAGACCATTCCCTCTCCCTCGGCGCCAACGTCGACGGCAGCGTTACCAGTCAGTACGCCGGCCCTGACTCGCAGCTCGGGCATCCCCACCTCCTCGCCCAGTAGCGTCACGGCCTGCGTGAGCGAGAGGGCGGCGCGCACCGCGCGCTCCGCGTCGTCCTCTCGGGCCACCGGTGTGCCCCACACGGCCATGACCGCGTCGCCGATGAACTTCTCCACCGTGCCGCCATAGCGCTCGATCAACGTGCGGCAGCGGTCGAAGTAGCTGCTGAGCAGCTCGCGCACCGCCTCGGGGTCACGGTGCTCGGACAGGGTGGTGAAGCCGACGAGGTCGGCGAATAGCACAGACACCAGCCTCCGCTCAGCGACCGGTTGGAGCGGAGCACTCCGCGCGCCCGCCGTCCCCGCGCCCGTCAACTGGGTGCCGCACTCCTGACAAAACTTTGCTCCGGGAACGACCGGCTCGCCGCAATGCGGACACGACTGAGCGGTGGGCGTCCCGCAATGAATACAGAACTTGCCCGGCGGCGTGAGTTCCCCACAGACGGCGCAGCGGAGTTCGGCCGCTGCGCTCACGCCATCACCTCGAACTCCTGGTCGATCCGGCTCAGCCAGCGCGTGGCCCTGAGTTCTTCGTAGATCGCCCGGGCTTCGGCCAGCGCTTCGGGCTCGGCGCGGCGGCGGGCTCGCTCAAGCAGGGCCTGAGCCAGACGCGGGCGCGCGCGGACGCTGCGCAGCAGGGCCTCGGCCTCCGCTTCAGCCTGCCGCGTGCCCTCAGCGTTGCCCTGACGGTGGGCCAGTTCGGCGAGGCACCGCTGGCGGAGCGCGCGCAACAACGGACTTGATCGCCCTGGGCGCAGCGCACCCAGCGAAGCCTCCCGGGCGCGCAGAACTGCCTCGTCGCCGGACTCGATCGCCGCCTCGATGCTGAGCGCGTAGGCCTCCTCGTCGAATTCGGGGGGCAGAGCGGGAGTGGCGCGAATCACATCGCTGAGGCGGTGCACCTCAGCGACATTTCCTTCCTCGAGGGCCGCTCGGGCCAGCACCAGTCCGCCGGCCGTGCGCAGGTCAACCGAGGCTGAGTCCTCAGAGCCGACCGACATGTCAAGGCAGTGGGCCATGGTTTCCTGATCCCCACGGGCAGACGCGATCGGGGCCATGAAGCAGGCCGCCGCCACCGCGTCGACATCGCGCTCGCCGGCCATGATCGCCGTCCCCACCTGGACCGCCTCGTCCCAGCGGCCGAGCCAGACGAGCGGAGCCATCTGCTGGGTGCGAAGCGTGCGCTCGAAGAATCGATCGCCACGCTCGTGGGCCTGACGCAACCCGGCGGCCAACTCCTCGAGCGCCTGGCGGGCGTCCGAGGCGGCGATCGAGACCGCCGCCAGGTTGAAGCGCGCCCGCAGCGCCGATTGGGGAAGGTCGTGCTGCTCGGAGAGCAGGAGAGCGTGGCGCAGCACACCGTGACCCTCCTCGAAGCGATTGGAGACGACCAGGTACACGGCCCGCGTGATGAGGGCGGGGACCAGGGAGGCCCACACCTGCTCCTCTTCGAGCACCGTGAGCGCGCTCTCGATCAGTCCCGTCGCGTCGGCCATCTCTCCGGCGGCGACCTGGATGCTGCCCAATTCCGTACGCGCCTCCGCCTGGGTGATCAGGTCCGTCTCGCCGCCGGCCCCGCGAAAGCGTTCCAGCAGCGCCCGTGCCTCATCGAGCCGCCCCTCGTAGCGGAGCATGGAGGCCAGCACGATCGCCGCCCGACCGCCGAGGGGCGTACCGCTGGCTTCACGCAGCTCGATGGCCCGGCGCAGCCGCTCGGCCGCCTCCTGCGGATGCCCGCTGTCGCGCAGGGCCCGGCCGACCTGCTCGAACAGATCCGCCCGCTGCACATCGTCCTCGGCCAGCTCAGCCGCTTGCTCGTAGTAGCGCTGGGCCTCCGGGCCAAGGAGCAGCGAGGCGGCCGCCCGCCCCGCCTCGGTCAGTGTCCGGCGTGCCGAGGCGCGAAGTTGGCTGACGTCCTCGGCCTCTGGATCGGCGCGGATCGCCTCCAGGTAGTGCGAGGCCAGGACCTCGGCGATATCGCGCGACTCACCCGGCCAGGTGTTACGCAGATGTTCCGCGGCGGCGAGATGGCGGGTCTTGCGAGCGCGACGGGAAAGCGTGCCGTAGGCCACGGTGCGCAGCAGTGCCTGTAGGAAGTGGAACTGGCCACGCTCGGGTGAACGAGGGTCATCGTCACGACCGAGGATCTGCTTGCCGACCAGTCCGTTGAGCAGGCCGAGCACCTCGGGCTCGGGTCTGCCGTTCAGGGCCGCGGCGCCCGCCCCGCTGAACGACTGCCCGAGCACGGAGGCGTCCTGAAGCAGAGCCCGCTCGCTGGCCGAGAGCCCGTCGAGCCGTGACGCGACGAGGGCCTGCAGAGTCTCCGGCACCTCGAGGTCGGTCACATCTCCGGTGACGACATAACGCGAGCCCTCCTGCACGAGCAGCCCGCGGTCCTGAAGCATCCGGATCGTCTCGACGACATAGAGGGGGATGCCCTCGGCCCGCTGGCCGATCTCGCGCATGAGCTCAGCGGGCAGACCGGGAGCCAGACCCTCGAGAATGGCCCCGATGCTCTCGGGGGGAAGCGGATCAAGCACCAGCGGCTCCCAGCCGGGACGGCGCTGGCGGAGCTCCGGGCGGCCGAGGGCAAGGACGAAGATGGGGTTATCGGCAGACCACTCGAGCAGGTAGTCGATGAACTCGAGCAGGCCGGAATCTGCCCACTGAAGATCCTCAAAGGCCAGGACCACCGCCTGGGTGGCGGCCATCCGCTCGAAGAACAACCGCCAGCCGCTGAACAGGTCCGCGCGGTCGGCGTCGGGGCGCTCCTCGAGTCGCAGCAGATGGGCCAGGCGAGGTTCGACCAGGCGCCGCTCCCGCTCGTCGGAGACGAAGGTGGCCACCGTGACCCGAAGCTTCTCCCGGGCCTCGGCGGCGGGTTCCTCCTCGGCGATGCCGGCGCGGCCGCGGATCATCTCGGCCAGAGCCCAATAGCCCACGCCCTCGCCGTAGGACAGGCAGCGCCCCTGGTGCCAGCGAACCAGCCGCTCGACTCCGTCCAGGTACTTGAAGTACTCCCAGAGCAACCGCGACTTGCCCGCCCCCGCCTCTCCAACCACCGCTACCAACCGGGCGCGGTTCTCGGCCGCGCTGCGCTCGAAGGCCTCGATCACCGTCTCGAGCTCGCGATCGCGGCCCACGAACGGCGCCTCGAGGCCGGCCGAGCGACGCGCGCCGCCGACGCCGGCCACGACTCGCAGCGCGGTCCAGGCGTGCACAGGCTGCTGGCGACCCTTGACCTGGTGGAGGCCGGCATCCTCGTAGGCGATCGCCGCCTCGGATGCCCTCCGGGTCACATCGTCGACCAGGACGGTGCCGGGTCCGGCCGCGGACTGCAGGCGTGAGGCTGTGTTCACGGTGTCGCCCAGGACCATGCCCTCGCCGTCACCGCCCATCTCGACCGAGGCGCTGCCGGTCAGCACCCCGGCCCTGATTCGCAGTTCGGGCATCCCCTCCTCGGCGCCCAGGAGAGTGATCGCCTGAGTCAGGGAGAGCGCGGCGCGCACAGCGCGCTCGGCGTCGTCCTCCCGAGCCACCGGTGTGCCCCAGACGGCCATGACCGCATCGCCGATGAACTTCTCGACCGTCCCGCCGTAGCGTTCGATCAGCGATCGGCAGCGATCGAAGTACCGGGTCAGGAGCTCGCGGATTTCCTCCGGATCGCGGTCCTCAGACAGCGCGGTGAAGCCGACCAGGTCGGCGAACAGCACCGATACCAGGCGTCGTTCCGACACGGTGCTCGATGCCGGCCCGGAGGTCGAGGAACCCGACCCGGGCACAAGCGCCGTGCCGCACTCTCCGCAAAAGCGATCTCCAGGCTCGTTCTCGGCCCCGCACGACCCGCAGGTGATCGCCAGCGTCGCCCCACACTGAGCGCAGAACCGGCGTCCGCTTCGGTTCTCAGTTCCGCACGCCGAGCAGGTGACCACCGCGGCATTCTACCCGGGCGAGGAACCATAATCTGCCGGAAATGGGGGCGAACGGATGAGCCGGTACCGAGCGGCGTTGCAGGGTCGCGATCTGCGACTGCTGTTCGGCGCGCTGCTCGTCTCCACCACGGGCAGCTGGGCCTACAACGTGGCCCTGCTGGCGTTCATCTTCCAGCGCAGCCATTCGCTGGGCTGGGTGGGAGCGGCCGGACTGGTCAGGATGCTCCCCCAGCTGCTGCTGAGCGCGTACGGCGGGGTGCTGGCCGAACGCACCGAGCGCATTCGCCTGATGGCCGGCGCCGACGTCATCTGCGCCCTCTGGCAGCTGGGTCTGGTCGTGGTGGCAGCGTCAGGGGGATCGCCTGCACTGGCGCTCGTCTTCACCGCCCTCACCTCGGCCTCCAGCGTCATTTATCCGCCCGCCGCCGCGGCCACGATCCCCTCCTTGGTTGACGAGGACGGTCTGGCGGCAGCCAACGCCCTGAACGGGACCATCGAGCAGCTCGTGGTCATCGTCGGCCCGGCCATCGGTGCCGGGCTTCTGCTGATCGGCTCTCCGGCGGCCGTGTTCGCCATCAACGCCGTCAGCTTCGCGCTGTCCGCGGTCCTGGTCTCCCGGATCAGTCAGCGCAGCCGGCCTGTCGACGTGACCGAAGGGGGCAGCGTCGGCCCACTAAGGCAGATGCTGGTCGGCGTGCGGACGATCGCCGCCCTGCCCGCGGCACGCACGCTGGTGGCCTACAGCGTCCTGGTCAGCTTCGTCTACGGGACCGACACGGTCCTGTTCGTCGGCGTCTCCGCCCACCGGCTGGGCACCGGGTCCGAGGGTTTTGGCTATCTGCTGGCCGGTCTCGGGCTGGGCGGCGTGCTCGCCGCCGGCGCGGTCGACCGGTTGGCCGGCTCCCGGCGTCTCGCGGTGATCATCCTCGCCGGAACGATCGGCTATTGCCTGCCCACCGCGCTCCTGGTCGTGATCCACTCGCCGGTGCTGGCCTTCATCCTCGAGGTGGTCCGAGGCATTTCCACCCTGATCGTCGACGTGCTCGCCGTGACCGCTCTGCAACGCGCCGTGGCCCCCGACCAGCTGGCCCGTGTGTTCGGGGTGTTCTTCGCCTTCGTCCTCGGGGCAATCGCTCTGGGTACGGTGATCACCCCGATTGTGGTCAACGCGGGGGGGCTGGACACGGGCCTGTGGACGATGGCCATCGGGCCCTCGCTGCTGGCCCTGGCCGGCTATCCCGCCCTGCGAGCAGTGGATCGTGAGACCTCCGAGCGGGCGGACGAACTCGAGCCGCAGGTCGCGCTGCTCGAGCACCTGGGCATCTTCGCCGCCGCCAGCCGCCCGATCCTCGAGCGATTGGCCTCAATGGCCGAGGAGGTCCACTACGAGGACAGCAAGGTGGTCGTCCGCGAGGGCGAGGACGCCGATGCGATCTATGTCCTGACCAGCGGCGAGGTGGAGGTCAGCGCCCGCGGCGAGGCCGGCGGCCCCGAGCAGCGCATTCGGGTCATGAACGCGCCGAGCTACTTCGGCGAGATCGGTGTGCTCGAGCGGATCCCGCGCACGGCCACCGTTACCGCCCTCGGCCCGGTCATCACTCTGCGCATCGACGGTGACGCGTTCCTCGATGCCGCTGACCGCATCCCCGGCCTCCAGCTCGCTGATGGAGAACGCGCGCGGGCGGCTGGCCCTCACCCACCCGGCCCGAGCGGCCTCATTCGGTTCCCCAGACGAGCGATTGAGGCTGAAAAACGACGGGTAAATTGACGCTTGAGCGATAGCTGATAAGAACGTTTGACGCGCCCGTAATCGCGCTCCCTGTCCACGAGAAGGAGCCACTTCCCAATGAGCGAGAGCCAGCCCCCCACACCACCACCGACGCCGGCATCCCCGCCGGCAGCGATGAGTTTTCCCTGACCGTCGGCCGCGACGGTCCGATCCTGCTTCAGGACCACTACCTGATTCAGAAGATGGCCCAGTTCAACCGCGAGCGCGTGCCCGAGCGTGTGGTCCACGCCAAGGGCGGCGGCGCCCACGGCTTCTTCGAGGTCACCGAGGATGTCAGCCAGTACATCAAGGCCGACTTCCTGCAGCCCGGCAAGCGCACGCCGCTGTTCATCCGCTTTTCGACCGTGGCCGGGGAACTGGGCAGCCCCGACACCGTCCGCGACCCCCGCGGCTTCGCGATCAAGTTCTATACCCAAGAGGGCAACTACGACATGGTCGGCAACAACACGCCGGTCTTCTTCGTCCGCGACCCGTCCAAGTTCCAGGACTTCATCCACTCCCAGAAGCGCCTGCCCGACACGAACCTGCGCTCCAACGATATGCAGTGGGACTTCTGGACCCTCTCACCGGAGTCCACCCACCAGGTCATATGGCTGATGGGCGACCGCGGCACGCCCCGGTCGTGGCGCCACATGAACGGCTATTCGAGCCACACCTACCTGTGGGAGAACGAGGGCGGCGAGAAGTTCTGGGTCAAGTACCACTTCAAGACCGACCAGGGCGTCCAGTGCTTCACCGACGATGAGGCCAAGTCGATGGTGGCCGAGGAGCCCGATTTCCATATTCGCGATCTGTTCGACTCGATCGCCAAGGGTGATTCGCCGTCCTGGACGCTGAAGATGCAGATCATGCCGTTTGCCGATGCGGCCGACTATCGCTTCAACCCGTTTGACCTGACCAAGGTCTGGCCGCATGGCGACTACCCCCTGATCCCGGTCGGGCGGATGGTGCTGGACCGCAACCCGGAGAACTACTTCGCCGAGGTCGAGCAGTCCGCGTTCGAGCCCGCCAACATGGTCCCGGGGATCGGACCGAGCCCGGACAAGATGCTCCTGGGGCGGCTGTTCAGCTACCCGGACACGCATCGCTACCGGATCGGCCCCAACTACCTCCAGCTGCCCATCAACCAGCCCAAGGTTCCGGTCCACAGTTACAACAAGGACGGGGCGATGCGCTATCGCCATAACGGCAATCAGCCGGTCTACGCGCCCAACAGCTTTGGCGGCCCGAAGGCTGACCCGAGCTTCATGGATGTTGGCTGGGCGGTGGAGGCGGGCGAGATCCTGCGCTCGGCCTACACACCGCACAGCGAGGACAACGACTCAGGTCCAGGCGCGCATGCAGTGGGAGCACGTGCTGGACGACGGCGCCCGGGATCGCCTGGTCTCCAACATCGTCGGCCACGCCACCAACGCGGTCTCACCGGCGGTCCAGCAGCGGGTCATCGAGTACTGGACCAACGTGCATCCCGATCTCGGCTCACGCGTCGGGGATGGGATCCGGAGCAAGGGTTCGGACGCCAACGGCACCGGCTTCAGCAACGAGCGCCCCGGTCAGGTCCCGGTCGGCTCCAGCGCCAGCACCGGCCTGTAGGTAGGCCCGCTCGCAGCAGGCGCGCCCGGGAGGTCTGCGGCCCGGGCGCGCCGCTGCTGTCAGCGTGACGGTGCGTGCCGCTGCCGCCGGCGTCTACGTGGTGTCCGGCGTCTCCAGCTCGATCTGAAGGCGCTCGATGGCGTGCGTGAGCCGCTCGAGCGGCTCGACGACATCCTCGCGATCGGCCTTCCGCTCCACGGCCAGCCGGACGGCGGCGATTTCGCGGGCCAGGAACTCGGCTTCGGCCAGCGAGCGGGAGTTCACCTCCCGGTCGCGCTCGATCTCCTCCTTGTCGCGGTCGGCCTGCCGGTTCTGGGCCAGCAGGATCAGCGGCGCGGCATAAGCGGCCTGGGTGGAGAAGCCCAGGTTGAGGAGGATGAACGGATACGGATCCCAGCGCAGCGTGACTGCCGCGGCGTTGAGAATGATCCAGACAATCACGACCAGCGTCTGCCCGACCAGGTAACGACCGGTGCCCAGGAAGCGGGCCAGCCGTTCGGCAAAGCGCCCGAACGCGTCTGGGTCATAGACCGGGCCGCCGGGAGTGCCGCGCGGGCTTTGACAGATCTTCGCGGGCCATCAGTTATCCGCCATCGTCAGTCGCCAGTTGCCAGGCAGGACCCGGTCAAGCACGTCATCGATCGTGATGGCTCCAACCAGCCGCCCGCCCTCATCGATCACGGCCAGGCTGACCACGTCGTAGGCGGCCAGCTGGGCGGCCACCTCTCGGTCACTCAGGCTCTCGGGAACCGGTTCGACCTCCTCGTCCAGGCAGCGGCCCAGCGGTTTGCTCGGCGCCTCACGGAGCAGGCGCTGGAAGCCGACGTAGCCCAGGTAGCGTCCGGTGGGTGTCTCCAGCGGCGGTCGGCTGATGAACACTGCGGCGGCCAGCGCGACGGGCAGGGAGGGGTCGCGGATCCGGGCCAGCGCCTCGGCCACGGTGGCATTGGGCGCGAGGATGACGGGCTCTGGGGTCATCAGACCGCCGGCCGTGTCGGGCTGGTAGGTGAGCAGACGGCGGACCGGAGCAGCCTCCTCGGGATCCATGGCGTGCAGCAGTTCCGCCTGACGGACGGGCGAGAACTCACCCAGCAGGTCGGCGGCGTCATCGGCCTCCATCTCCTCCAGCACACCGGCCAGGCGAGCCGGGTCCAGGCCCTCAACCAGCTTGACCTGATCATCTTCTGACAATTCTTCGAGCAGATCGGCGAACCGCTCGTCCTCCAGCTCGCTGGCCAGCACCCGGCGCCGGCTGAGGGGAAGACGCCGGATCGCGTCGGCCATCTCGGCGGGGTGCAGCCCGCCCAGCTCGGCCGCCTGGTGGTCCAGCGGCCGCTCGGAGGCAAACAGCTCACCGGCCTCGCTCCAGTCGATGATCTCCGGTGCACGCCGCAGCCCGGGCACACGGCGGCCGGCCAGGGCGACAGTGGCGACCTCCCAGCCGAGCCCCTCGGGCGAGGGGGCGATGCCGATGTCGACCACCCGCTGACCCTTGAGCCGCTTGCCGATCAGCTGGCCGACGACCAGCCGCTCGCCGCCACGCAGCTCGAACTGGCGCAGGTTCACCGAGCCGCGGCGCAGGCGGGCGCCGTTGCTGCCTATTTCCCCAATGCGGTTGATGCCAACGAACACGCGGCGGCGCTGTACGGCCACCACCACCCCGATGATCCGGGGCGGCTTTGAGCCCAGGTCCACGACGGCGTCGACGATCCGTCCCACCTCCCCACCGTCGGCGCTGAGCAGGGGAAGCCGTGTCAATCCCGAGACGTAGACGACGCGACGCTCCATAGCAGTAGATGCTACGCGCGGGGCGGCTGTCCTGACACCCCGGGGCCTCGGTTTCCGTGGCATTCCGCACGCACGCTCCAAAGTTGTCGGCCCGCGTGCGCAGGGCCTCGGTTTCCGGGGCATTCCGCACGCACGCTCTCAAGTTGTCAGGCGTGCGTGCAGATGTGCACGCTGGGGCCGTGCGCATTCACGCGTATATGCGCCAATTCGCGACCGCGACCCCGCAAACCGGCGGGGCGCTCCTAGCCGTCCCCGTGGTGAACGGCTTCGATGTTGTTGCCGTCCGGGTCGAGCACGAAGGCGCCGTAGTAGCCGTCGGAGTATTCGGGCCGGAAACCGGGCGCACCGTTGTCGGTGCCGCCGGCGGCCAGCGCAGCGGCGTGGAAGGCATCCACCTGCTGGCGCCGTTCAGCGGCGAAGGCGACGTGAACCGGCGACCCCGGGTGGTATTCCAGCGAGAGAGCGAAATCGTCCGCGCCCTCGGTGCCGAAGGCCACCTCGCGCACGCCCTCCTGCCAGGGATCGAAGTCCCGGAAGCCAAGCGTGGCCAACGCACGGCGGTAGAACTCGGTGCTGCGTTGAAGATCGCTCACGCCGATCGTGACGTGATCGATGACGACTGTGCGGATTGGCATTTGCGGATTCCTACCCGATCCGGGTGTAGATGACCCGTTAGCTATGGTCGCCGACGTGCTTCGGTTCGGCCCCGTTCTCGGACTCGCCCTGGTGCTGGGCGTCCTCGTCTCCGCCTGCGGATCGAGTCAATCCACCGGATCCACGACCAGGGACGTGGCCCAGGTCAAGCGGACGCTGACCCGCGCCTTTCGCGCCCTGGCCAGCGGTGACGGTGGCACGGTCTGTGCGCTGGCCACGGCAGCTGGTCGCCGGACGCTGGCCGCCTCGGTCCCGAACACCGGTTGCGCCCGCGTGGTGACCCTGGTCAGCCAGCACTTGAGCCCCGGCCAGCGGGCCGCTCTGGCCAGCGTTCAGATCCACAAGGTGACAGTCAAGGGCCGCTCGGCCTCGGTCAGTGATTCCGACATCACCGCCGCGCGTGGCTCGCTGAAGGGGTTCATCCAGCCTCACTCGGCGCCAACCCGTCTGGTCAAGGAGTCAGACGGCAGCTGGAAGATCGCGGGCTGAATGTGGTCCTCGCCCCCGGATGACTCCGCCCATGACCCTCTAGCCTCCGATCCGATTTGAAGATCGTCTACACCCACACCGACGAGGCTCCGGCGCTCGCCACCAGGTCGCTGCTCCCCATCGTCGAGGCCTTCGCGGGCGTCGCCGGGGTGGAGATGGAGCTGCGCGATATCTCGCTCTCGGGACGGATCCTGGCCCAGTTCGCGGATCGGCTCGACGAGGAGCAACGCGTCGCCGATGCCCTGGCTGAGCTCGGCGAGCTGGCCACCACGCCCGAGGCGAACATCGTCAAGCTGCCCAACATCAGCGCCTCGGTCCCGCAGCTGAAGGCAGCGGTAGCCGAGCTGCAGACGGCCGGCTATGACATCCCTGATTACCCTGACGAGCCGGCCGACGACGAGCAGCGCGAGATCCGCGCCCGCTATGACCGGGTCAAGGGCAGCGCGGTGAATCCCGTCCTGCGGGAAGGCAATTCCGACCGGCGTGCGCCGGCCTCGGTGAAGGCCTACGCGCGCTCCCATCCCCACACCATGGGCGCGTGGTCCCGCGATTCACGGTCGCATGTGGCCACCATGAGCGAGGGTGACTTCCGCTCCACCGAGCGCTCGGTCACGGTCGCCAATGAGGGCGAGGTCCGGATCGAACTGACCGGCGAGGACGGCCGCGTCACCGTGCTCAAGGCCTCCGTTCCGGTGCTGGCCGGTGAGGTGCTGGACGCCGCGGTCATGAGCCGCGAGGCGCTCGACCGCTTCCTGGCCGCGCAGATCGCCGATGCCAAGGACCAGGGCGTGCTCTTCTCGGTGCACCTGAAGGCGACGATGATGAAGGTCTCTGACCCGATCATCTTCGGCCGCGCCGTGCGCGCTTTCTTCCCCGACGTTTTCGCCGGGCATGGTGATGCCCTCCGTCAGGCGGGCGTCAACGCCAATGACGGCATGGCCGCCCTGCTCACTGCGCTGGACACGCTTCCCCAGGATGAGCGCGACTCGTTGAAGGCGGATCTCGAGGCGGCCTACGCCAACGGTCCCGCCCTGGCCATGGTCGATTCCGACCGCGGCATCACCAACCTGCATGTGCCCAGCGACGTGATCATCGATGCGTCTATCCCGGCCGCCATCCGTTCCTCGGGTCAGATGTGGAACGCCGATGGGGAACAGCAGGACACCAAGTTCGTGATTCCCGATCACTCGTACGCCCCGCTCTATGCCGAGGCCATCGCACACTGCCGCGAGCACGGAGCGTTCGATCCGGCGACCATGGGCACCACCCCCAACGTGGGGTTGATGGCCCAGAAGGCCGAGGAGTACGGCTCGCACGACAAGACCTTCGAAATACCCCAGGCTGGGACCGTCCGGGTGATCGATGAGAGCGGCAGCACCCTGATCGAGCACGAAGTCGCTCACGGTGATATCTGGCGCATGTGTCAGACCAAGGACGCCGCCATTCAGAACTGGGTCAGCCTGGCTGTGGAGCGGGCCCGTGCCACCGGGGCGCCGGCCGTCTTCTGGCTCGATGCCTCTCGTCCGCACGATGCGGAGCTTCTGGCCAAGGTGCGCCCGGCGCTGGAGGCTCTCGACACCGACGGCCTGACGATCGAGATTCTCGAGGTGGGCGAGGCCACCCGTTTCACGCTCGATCGCGCCCGCGGCGGTGAGGACACGATCTCGGTCACTGGCAACGTACTGCGCGACTACCTCACCGACCTGTTTCCGATCCTCGAGCTGGGAACCAGCGCCAAGATGCTCTCAATCGTGCCGCTGATGAATGGCGGCGGCCTGTTCGAAACCGGCGCCGGCGGCTCGGCGCCCAAGCACGTCCAGCAGTTCACGCGCGAGAACCACCTGCGGTGGGACAGCCTTGGCGAATACCTGGCCCTTGCCGTCTCGTTGGAGATGTTGGCCGACAAAAACGACAACCCGCGCGCCCGACTCCTCGGCCAGGCGCTGGACCGTGCCACCGGGCGGGCCCTCGAGGAGAACCGCTCGCCGTCCCGCAAGGTGGGTGAGCTCGACAACCGAGGCAGTCACTTCTATCTGGCTCTGTACTGGGCCCAGGAGCTGGCCCACCAGGATCAGGATCCCGCATTGGCCGAGCGGTTCGCTCCCCTGGCCGAGCGCTTGGCTGCCGAGGAGGAGAAGATCGTCGCCGAGCTGGCGCAGGTCCAGGGCTCCGAGGTCGAAATCGGTGGGTACTACCGGCCCGACCCTGAGCTGGTGTCGCGTGCCATGCGCCCCAGCGGGACGTTCAACGAGGCACTGAGCTCTCTGTAGCGTCGGTCTGGCCGACGTCGATCGGGGCTGCCGGAGGCACTGAGCTCTGTGTAGCGTCGGTCTGGCCGACCTCGATCGGGGCTACCGAAACGACGGGCTCGTCCGCGGTATGAACTCGTAGGAAAGCCTTCACCACGACGGGGTCAAACTGCCCCCCGGCGCCGGCCCGGAGCTCGGCCAGCGCCACCTCGACGCTCATCGCCTTGCGGTAGGGCCGATCGCTGGTCATCGCGTGATAGGAGTCGCACACGCTGATGATCCGAGATCCGCGGGGAATCTGCTCGCCGGCCAGCCCGTCCGGATAGCCGGACCCGTCCCAGCGCTCGTGCGAGGAGCGCACGACTGGCCCGATATCCGTCAGCGCCGAGGAGGAGGAGATGATTCGCTCTCCGGCCACCGTGTGCTGGTGCATGAGGGCCCACTCCTGTTCGGTCAGGGGGGCGCGCTTATCGAGGATGGCCTCCGGAATGGCCATCTTGCCAATGTCGTGCAGCTCGGCAGCGATGCGGATCCGATCGGCCGCCCCGTTCGGGTAACCCAGAGCCAGCGCGGTCTGCTCGGCCAGGATGCCGACGTCATCGACGTGCTCGCCCAGGTTTGGGTCGCGCTGGGAGAGGGCGGAGAGGAGGGCCCGTTTGACCTCGTGTGCGGCACCGTCGCGATAGCGACCGTGCTTATGCGCATACATACGCTGGTCGGCCCGCCGCAGAGCTTCCTGGACGTCATCGGTCTCGTCGGGCAGGCGCACGCTGCCCAGCGAAGCCGAGATCACGAAGCCGTCGCCCTGATCCGTCAGCACGGCACTGGCCGCCCGCAGAAGTACCTCGCCTGGGTCGCCACCCGGGAGTAGTGCGCAGAACTCGTCGCCGCCCATGCGGTACACACTGGCCGGGGCCTTCAGCACGGTCCCAAGGGCAGCCGCCAGCCGCTGGAGCAGGGCATCCCCGGCCGCATGCCCGAAGCTGTCGTTGTAGCTCTTGAACCCGTCGAGGTCGAACAGGGCCAGGATCATCGGCTCGGGGGTCGGCCGGTCAAGCCGCCGCTCGAGGGCCACGGCCAGGGCGCGGCGGTTGCCCAGACCGGTGAGCGGGTCGGTCAGAGCTTCGCTCTGCGAGTGCTGGAGCATGGTTTGATGAGCCTTGAAGGTCAGGGCCAGGCGGACCAGCACCGCGATCAGTGCGCCACAGGCCAGGCCCACGGCCGGCAGGGTGATCTCGGTGAACGTGCCCGTGACGAGGATGCCCAGGCTGAGCAGCGAGAAGACGATCGGCACGGTGATCATCGGCTGGCGACGGGTGGCGGCAATCTCGCCGCGCGGTTGCATCCAAGCCGCGGAGGCGACGCAGACGCTGATCATCCACCAGCCCGGGTCGTAGGGACCGCCGGACACCCACGTCCCCTGCGCCGCCTTGATCAGGTAGACGGTGTCCGAGGCGTAGAAGAAGAAGATGCCGAGAGCCAGGACCCCGAAACGGCGATCCAGTCGGCGGCCCCCTACAGCGAGCAGACCGCAGATGAGGCTCAACATGAACAGGTCCATGACCGGATAGCTGAGGTTGGTGATAACGGACAAATTCAGGCCGTGGACTGAATTCAGCACCGGTGCGAACACCACCGCTGCGCTGAGTGCACCGGCTGCCAGCCCCGCGGTGATCCCGTCGACCCAGAGGGTCTGTGACAGGTTGCGAATGCGGGTCCGGGCCAGGGCCAGCAGGCCGGTAAAGACCAGCGGGGAAGGGCGAGATAGCCGGCGTCGGCTGGCGAGGGCACCGGCGGGGAGGCATCGGACCAGAGCACGGCGGTGAAGTAGGTCTCGCCGAACACCCAGGCGCTCACCCCAAGTCCGAGCAGCAGCCAGGTGGTTCGCTCCTCGCGGCGCAGGGCGGCACGGAGCAGGCAAAGCCCGGCTCCGGCGCCCATGACCACCACGTGGAGCCACTTCTCGGGACCGACCGGCAGCCAGCTCAACCCCAGAGCGTGAAGCTCGCAGGCCAGGACCCATCCGCCCAGGGCAATCACGATGATCCGCACAGCGCGAGGCACAGGGGTTTATCGGCACTTTGGGCCGAAACTGAGATCCACGCGGGGACTGTGGCAACCGCGACTGGGTGAGCCGGTCCGCGTCCGCTTGAGCTTGGACCGGCGCGGTCATCGAGTCAGCGGCGGGATGCTTTTCGCGGTGCTCGGCCGGTAGGCTCCCGGCAACCACCACCGGAGGTGCAGTTATGGCCGAAATGCCGACGTTGTACGTGTGTCAGGGCGACACTGGCGGCCCCAAGATGCATCCCTGCCGTCGCGTGCAGGAGGCCATGCACGAGGCCGGAATCCAATACGACAAGGTGATCGCTGCGCACGGAAGCCCGATCCCGTTCCTGCGCAAGGGCTCACGGGATGAGTTGGAGGCCGCCACCGGGACCAAGAAGCTTCCGGCGCTGAAGCTGCCCGATGGTCGGGTCATCACGCATTCACGCGACATCCTGCGCTGGGTCAAGGAGCACCGCCAGGCTCATGAGCAGAGGGCCGCGGTCTGAGCGGCCGGGCACTTGTCGGCTCGATCCGACGGGCGGCTTGTTAGCTTGCCGCAGTCATGATCCAGCGTTCCGCAGCGGCGGTTGAGCCGCCACCGACCTGGTCACCCGAGGGTGGCTCGTCGAGATCGTGGCGGCCCCCCGGCGCGTTGGTGTGGTCGCTGGTGGCGATTCTCGTCGTCGTGGTGGGGCTGCTGTTCGTGCTCATCACCGGGATGCGACCGGCCTATGACGCGTATGGCTGGCTGGTGTGGGGACACCAAGCCCTGCACTTGGACCTGAACACCAACGCGGCCCCGTCGTGGAAGCCTCTGAGCTTCCTGTTTACCTTGCCGTACGCACTGTTCGGCCGCGCCGCGCTCTGGCTGTGGATGGTCACCGCGGTGGCGTCGGCCCCGGCCGGCGCTGTCTTCGGAGGACGGATCGCCTACCGGCTGACGGCCGATGGGTCGCCCCGCTACGCGGCGGCAGCCGCCGCAGCGTTCGCCGGCCTCGGCGTGCTCGGTATCGAGGGCTACGGACACTTCATTCTCATCGCCGACTCCGATCCGATGATCGTGGCGCTTTGCCTGGCCGCGATCGACTTCCACCTCTCCGGCCGGCGCCGGGCGGCATGGTGGATGCTCGCGCTGGCCTCACTCGGCCGTCCGGAAGTGTGGCTTGCCCTCGTTCTCTATGCGGCATGGGACTGGCGAACGGCGCCCGCCTTGCGACGCGATGTGGTCATCGGGCTGATCGCCGTTGGCCTGCTCTGGTTCGGCGTCCCCATTCTGACCTCGCACGATTTCTTCGCTGCCGGCGACGTGGCGTCGTCGTCCTCGAAGCCGGTGCGGGGGGACAAGTTCACCGGCGTCATCAACCGCTTCCTCCACCTGTACGAATTCCCCATGCAGCTGGCGGTTTTGGCTGCCGTGGGGCTGGCGGTGATCCGGCGCGACCTTACGTGGCTGATCTTGGCCGCATTCGCCGTCCTGTGGGTCGGGGTGGAGATCGCCTTCGCCCTCCACGGCTGGGGAGCCAGCCCGCGATACATGTTCGAGCCCGCCGCCGTGCTGGTCGTGTTGGCCGGCGCCGGAGTGGGTCGTCTGCTCTCCCTGTCCACGAGGACGGCGCTGCTGCGCTGGCTCGGTGTGGCCGCGGTAGCCGCCCTGATCGTCGTCATGGTTCCCCATGCCCAGTTCCGGCTGCGCCTGCTGCACAACGGCATCGTCCTCGGCCGTCAATGGACGAAACAGATCCACCGGCTCCAGGGAGTGATCGTCCGCGAGGGTGGTCCGGGCAAGATCGTGGCCTGTGGGCAGGCCGTGACCAGCGTCTCCTTCCAGAGCATCCTGGCCTGGGAGATGGGGGAGAACGTTTCCCAGGTGGGCTGGTCACCGCCGTACTGGACCTCACGCGGGCACCCGATCGTGATCTTCCAGCCTGTCGGCGCCGGCTTCATCGTCACCCCGGTCCATTCCGCGCCCGGAACCGAAAAGCGCTGCGCCAAGCTGCATACGCAGACCTCGTTCAATGCCAAGACACCAGGCGCCCGGGTGCTCCATCACTGATTCCAGCCGCGGCGGGCGTCACGCACCCCCGCGGCACCGACCTTGCGGCTCCATTTATGCTCGCCGGCGATGCCGTCGGTTCTGATCACCGGCGCGGGTCGCGGGATCGGCCGCACCGTCGCGCTGCACATGGCCCAGCGCGGTTGGGAGGTCTACGCCGGCGTGCGCCGCCCCGAGGACGGGAATGCGCTCCAGCAGACGGAGCCGGGGATCAAGCCGGTGATGCTGGACATCACGGATGCGGCCCAGGTTGCTGAGCTGCCGAACGCCGTCGGCCAGCATCTCGACGCGGTGGTCAACAACGCGGGCGTAGTGGTCAGCGGACCGGTCGAGGGACTGGCCATCGATGACCTGCGCCGGCAGTTTGAGGTCAACCTGGTCAGCCAGGTTGCCGTCACGCAGGCCGTGCTGCCGATGCTGCGAACCTCGCGCGGGCGAGTTGTGTTCATGTCCTCCATCAGCGGCCGGGTGTCTTCGCCGTTCATGGGCGCCTACGCCGGCTCGAAGTTCGCTCTCGAGGGGCTCGCCGACGCGCTCCGGGTTGAGCTGCGCCCCTGGGGGATCCGGGTCGTCCTTGTCGAGCCGGGGTCGATCGACACGGACCTGTGGCGTAACGTCGAGGCGACCGCGGATGAAGTCGAGACCGGGCTCAGCGCCGATCACCGTCGGCTGTATGCGAGACAGCTCGCGGCCATGCGGAAGCTCGGCGCGCGGGTGGCCAAGCAGGCGGCACAGCCCGCAACGGTGGCGGCGGCCGTGGAACGCGCTCTGACCGCGGACCGTCCCCGGGCGCGCTACCTGGTCGGTACAGATGCCAAGGCGCAATGGGCCCTGGGGGCAGTGGTGCCCACACGCCTGATGGACGTCGCAATGGGCCGGATGACCGGCGGCCGCTGAGCGAGTTCGACCCGGGCAGGTCCATCCGGGGGTGTCCTCAGCGGATGGCGCCCGACGGGGTAACCCCGATCGCCAGGGCGTCAGGGGTAGATGATCGTCCTGTAGGCGGTCCAGGCGAAGAACAGGGCCAACAGGCTCCAGACGATCGGCCAGCTGGCGGTGCGCAGAAACGCGGTCTGCCAGCGCCCGAAACGCAGCACGAAGCCGAAGATCGCCACCAGCAGGACCGCGTAGAGGATGATGGCCACCGAGTGTGGCGGCGCCAGGCCGAGCACTGGCGCGATGACCACCCCGAGGAGCACCCAGGCGCTGATGGCCAGCAGATCGACGGTGAAACTTGTGCGCTCGCGTCCCACGATGGTCATGAAGCCGGCCGCGCCGACCAGCGCGGCGACCATGAACACGCCCAGCGGCCAGTGGGAACTGAAGCCGAAGATCGCGCCCATCAGGGCGCCTCCACCCCACAGCAGCAGTGGACTGAGGACGGCCACGGCCACGTAGCAGGCGAACATGTCGTTCGGCGAATCCCACGGATTGCCGAACACGGGTCGCCGGGGCACCAACGCCTCCCGCAGCGCGGCGGGCTGGAGGGCTGACCGAAGCGACGTGGGGTGCTCAGGTTCCGTGGTCAAGGTGGCGAATGGTACCCCTGACCCGGCTGCTGAGGTGCGGTTCAGTCGCGCCCTGCGCAGCGGTTCAGACCACGGCCGCGGCCCCCGTGCGGGCCGGGCTGGCCTCCGGCGCCCGGTGCAGGCGCGTGTCCACGGCCTGGCGCAGGCGCGCCGTCAGGCTGGGCCGAGTCGAGATATCGGCGCAACGACGCCTCGCTGCGGCGGCGTCAAGAAGGTCCTGGTGGTGGGCGTAAGCCATGATCATGTTGAGCTGGGGATTCATCAGATGCCTCCTGGGCCTGTGGATTGCGCCGGATGCGCGTTACCGCTATGGGAGGCAAGTTACGGCTGTGTCAGAGTCCCTTCCACGTCATTTGGCAGGTAAGTGACCGTGGTGGATAGGCTCGCTGTCAGATGGCATCCGCAGGCCAGCCGACGTTCCTGGACTCCCTACCCGTGGCTGACCGCGAAGAGCTGCTGCAGGCGGGGCGTTCGCGCCGCTGGGACCGGGCTGACCTGCTCGTGCGGGCCGGGGACCCGGCGGACAGCGCGATCATCCTTCAGGTCGGACTGGCCAAGATCCACAAGGCGTCACGAAACGGGGAGGAGGTTGTCCTCGGCATCTCCGGACCGGGCGATCTGATGGGCGAGATCGTGGCCGTGCGCACAGCCGTGCGGAGCGCGAGCGCCACGGCGCTTGAGCCGGTGGAGGGGCGGGTGGTGCCCCTGGCTGCGCTGCGTGCCTTCCTGAGCTCCCATCCGGAGTCAGCGTTGCAGCTCCTCGACCTTACCCTGGGGCGACTGCACGTCGCCGACGCGCGGCGCCTTGAGTTCGCCACCTCGGGGAGCCTGGGCCGGGTGGCCAGCAGGCTGGTGGAGCTGACCGAGAGGTTCGGTGAAAAGCGCGACGATGGAACGGTCCAGGTCGGGCTTCCGATCAATCAAGACGAGCTCGCCTCGTGGAGCGCCGCCTCGCGCGAGTCGACCGCCCGCGCCCTTCGCACCCTGCGTGAGCTCGGCTTGATCGAGACCAGCCGACGACGGATGGTCGCCCTCGATCTGGAGCGGCTGCGCTCTCACGCACCTGGACTTTGAGCCAGCCGGCGATCGGCCCGGCGGTGGCCGCCGGCGACTCGCTCCTGGTCACGCGCGGAACTCCGCATTCCTACTGGAACCCGGCGGCCAGTCCCGCTCATTACCTGCTGGTCATGACTGCTCGGCTCCACCATCTGATCGAGGCCCTCCATTCCGTCGGGCGCACAGATTTCGCGGCCATCTTCGAGGAGCACGACTCCGAACTTCTGGCCTGAGCGGCGTCCAGCGGTCGACCGACCGCTCAGTACACCCGTCAGCCGCGTCCGGGCGGAAAGCCGACTTGAACGTCCTTGCCTTCCGCACCGACGATTGTCGGCACGATGCCTCTGCCATTCGTGTAGCCCATGAGCTCGGTCTTCCAGTCGTCGCGCTCGGTGGCGTCCCGCTCCTGCACCGTCACGCCCTCGGCAGCAAAGTGCTCGCGGGCCGCCTGGCAGTAGGGGCACGCGGGTTTGACGTACATGACCACACTCATCGCGCTCTGGGCACAGCGTAACGCTGGGGCTGAGGGGGCCTAGAGCTCCAGGAGGGCCGGCGCCAGCTGTTCAAGCCGGGCCAGCGCCGTGCTGGCGTTCTCGGCAAAGGCCTGGACGGCGACATGGTCCGCGCCCGCGTCCAGGTGTTCGCGCACCCGCCCGACGATTGCCTCCTCGCTGCCCCAGGCGACGATCGCGTCGAGGAGCCGATCGCTTCCGCCATCGGCGAAGTCAACGTCGTTGTAGCCGAGGTCGCGCAGGTTGTTGACGTAGTTGGGGAGCTTCAGGTACCCGGCCATGTGCCGGCGGCCGAGCTCGCGTGCCCGGGAAGGCGCCGCCTCCAGCACGACCACCTGCTCGGGGGCGAGGATCGGGGCGGCCCCCAGGATCTCGCGGGCCTTCGCGGTATGCGCCGGCGGCACGAAGTAGGGGTGCGCGCCGGCCGTCTCCTCACGCGCCAACTCGAGCATCCGCGGCCGAAGGGCGGCGATCAGGACCGGGGAGGGCTCCTCCGGGGCCGGCGCAGCATAGCGGTGCTGGTCGATCGCCTCCAGATAGCGTCGCATGGCCGTAAGCGGCTGGGCGTAATCGTGGCCGCGCACATCCACGAGCGGGGCGTGACTGACGCCGAGGCCGAGAAGAAATCGACCGGCATAGGCCTCGTTGAGGGTGTTGGCCCCGTTGATCGATGCGGCCGCGTCCCGGGCCCAGATGTTGGCGATGCCACTGGCCACCAGGAACCGCTCGCTGGCTTGCAGGAGCAACGCCCCGTGGGCCAGCGCCTCGCGGTTGGCGTGTCCTTCGCCGTACCAGGCCACGCCGTAGCCCAGTTGCTCAAGACGGGCGATGGCTTGACGCTCCTCTGCCGCCGGCATCAGGCCGATCGCACCCAGCCAAACGCCGATCCGCCCGATCCGCTGTCTGAGTTGCCGGGCCTGCTCCTCCGAAATCGCGCTCATCGTGGCTCCCTGGTCGTGATCCCCTACCCAGGCTAGTTACGGAGGGATGATTTATCCGCAGCCGGCCTGGATTGGGTTAGGTTCGCGGAGACCAATTGGTGGGGCAACAAAGGAGACGGACCATGCGGATGCTGATGAAGATGCAGATGGATGTAGCGGCCGGAAACCGGGCCATCAAGGACGGCTCCTTCGGCGAGATGCTCGAGCGCGTGATGGCGCTGGTCAAGCCCGAGGCGGCCTACTTCACGGCCATCGACGGGAAGCGAACCGGGTTGATCTTCTTCGACCTGGAGGATCCGTCCCAGATTCCGCCGATCGCCGAGCCGTTCTTCATGACTGTGGATGCGGCGATCGAGTTTCTTCCCGTGATGACCCCGGAGGATGTTCAGAAGGGCCTTGAGGAAGCAGCCAAGGCTTTCTGACCCGCGTCGCGCCGGCTCGCCGGCGGCCGCGGGGAGGTTTCATCGGCGTGCGGGAATTACCCGGCGTTCGTGCGTGCCAACGCCGATCGTGCGGCCGTCGTCGGCCTCGACCTCAACGGCGAAGCGCAGCTTGCGCCCGTCGATGACCTCCTCGAGCCGTGCGTGGGCAGTGCAGGTGGAGGCTTCAGCTGCCGCACCGACGTGCTTGATGCAGACCTCAAACCCCACCGTGGCATCCCCCTCGTTGAGCAGCGGGTAGACGAGCATGGCCGCAGTTCGCTCCATCATGGCGATCATCCCGGGGGTCGAGAGAACCGAGAATCCGAGCGTGCCCCCGACATCGGTCAGCAGCCGTCCCGAGACCTCGAAGTCATGGCTGGCCTCTATTCCAGGCTTTAGCTCGGTCATGGCGGCAACGCTATCGGCAGCGCGGGCCAACCGGAGGCCTGGGCCGCTCAGCTCGCGTCCGGGAAGGCGTCGCGCAGGGCGCGTTCGGTGGACCAGAAGGCCAGCTCGGGCCACGGGATTCGACTAGGTGCGAACGCCCGAACCTCCACCGCCTCCGGGCTGGTCTGTGGCTGTCCGAGGGCCCGGGCTCGGTACACGATCAAGACGACGCGGTCATCGGCCTGCGAGTAGACACCAACGAGCCCCTCGAGCTCGATGGTGAGGCCGAGCTCTTCGTCTATCTCCCGGCGGGCGGCTTCCGGAACCGATTCGCCGAGGTCCACAAAGCCTCCCGGGAACGTCCACAGGCCCCGTCCCGGATCAAACCCGCGCCTGAGCAGAATCACCCGCCCCTCGTCGTCGACCGGAATCACGGCGGCCACCGGCTTGGGGTTGTAGTAGGCGGCGTACCCGCAATGGGAGCAGGCGATCCGGCGCGGAAAATCAATCTCGGCCGGCTGGCCGCAGCGCGGGCAGAAGCGGGCCTCGGCCAGCGCGGGATTCAGTGATGCATCCATCCGCGCGATCCTAGGGCGACTGGGGCGACGCCGGCCGTCACCTCACCCCGGTCCAGCGGGCCGGATCAGCCCGCCGCCTCCTGGTGGGTCAGGGCGCTGAGGAGTGCATCGGCGGCGATTGCGTGGGCATCGCAGATCCGGCCCAAGTGCAGCAGCGAATCCGTCTCCGAGGCCACTTGGCCGTCGCCGAGGCGCAAGACGAGGGGAGTCCCCGGCGCAAGGTCACTCGCCGCCAGGCCCACCTCGACATTCACGAGGTCCGTTGAGGTCACCGCGGCCACCACCGCGCAGCGCCGGATCCCCAGCAGCTCGAGCATCGCCCGGTCGTCCCCCCGGCCGATGGCCACCGGGATCCCGGCGGCACGGGCCAGACGCACGCAGGGAGCGTCGGGGTCCCGCTCGACAGCAAGCACCGGAATGTCGCGGCGACGGAGCTCCTTCGCCAGGCGGAAACCGACCTGACCGAAGCCGACCAGCAAGACGTGGCCGCGCGCGGGAGCGGTTCGGGCGCCAAACAGGGTGGTCAACCGCCTGCGGCTCAGGCGTCGGACCAGGGCCGCGGTGAACACGGCGACCAGCACCAGTGCGGCCACGGTGTCCGCCGCCGAGACGAGCTTGAACCATCCGGGACTCGACGCGACTCCGGGCGCGTCGGCCACCGTCGCCACCGATCGGGTGCTGAAATAAAGGGCGTCAACGAGGTTCTGATGTAGCGCCGCCATCGAGATCACCGCCTGCACGATCAGGGCCAGCAGGAGACCGGAGCCAGTGGCGACCATCAGCCGCAACGCATCGTCGACGAGGCTGACACCACTGCGCCACCGGGCCATCCGCTGGGCTCCGGCGTCGACGCACTGGTCGGAGAGCGCACCCGCCACCAGTTCGCTGGGTGAGAGCACGTTGACCCCGGGCACCGCGTGGTGAAGCTCACGCGCGACCGTGGCGTCAAACAGCGTCGTCCAGACCGGGACGTCGGGTCGCAGATGTGCACTCAGGAGCGACAGCCGGAGCGCCAGAACGTCGTCCCGCGTGAGGACCACCACCGCGCGCCACGGCGCGCGCGTCAACGCGGCTGAGATCTCGGCATCCGAGCTTGTCGGCCCATATTCGGACGCGATCCCGGCATGCGCCAAGCGGCGCAACAGCGCCTCGACAAGGCGGCCCGAATCGCCCAGCACGAGGATGGCCTGACCGTGCCTGGTGGATGACTCAGCCTCGATGTGAGGCAGCCTACTGTCGCCCAGCGGCGTAACTAGTGAAACCGACTGGCGCGGGCCACGGGTTTGTGCTCCTCAGCTCGACTGGAAAAGGCTGGCCGCGCGACGCTCCATCTCGGCCGGCGAGACGTCCTCGATCCGCTGGCTCATCATCCACTGCTGGCCGAAGGGATCGCGCAGCCGACCGCCGCGCTCACCGTAGAACTGGTCGGCCAACGGGAAGACGACCTCGGCTCCGGCGGCGACCGCGCGGTCCCACGCGGCGTCGACGTCCTCCCAGTAGATGACCATGATTGCGCTGACCACTCCATTGAGCGCGTCGGGGGACCCGGCCGGGGAGCCATCCTCAACCGCGTCAGTGATCATCACCACCGAATCGCCGATCCGCACTTCGGCGTGAATCACTCCCCCTGAGGGTCCGCTAAATCGTGCCAGCTCCACAGCCCCGAATGCCTGGGCGTAGAAGTCGATGGCGGCAGCACCGTCCCGCACCACCAGGCGCGGGGTGACCGCGTGAAGGTGGTCCGGAATGGGATTGACGGGTCGGGTCTGATCGGTGGACATGCATGCTCCCCTCTCGCGCCGCGCGCACGTCGGCGGGGTTCATCGAGATGGCAATCGGTTCAGAGGAATGTGTAACGGAACCGGGCACGCTGGACAATCGCAGGTTCAGATGCCCGCGAGGATCACCCGCACCAGCGCTCTCAACCAGAGCCGCGATAGAATTGATTGCGGACTCAAGCGAGGAGCTTTCACTGATGGAACTCGAGATTTGGTCGGACATCGCCTGCCCCTGGTGCTACGTCGGTAAGCACCGGCTGGCCACAGCGCTCAGCGGCTTTGAGCATGCGGACGCGCTGACGATCACCTGGCGGAGCTTCGAGCTCGATCCCGGTGCGCCGGCTGAGCGGGAGGGCGACCTCGCTGGGCTGCTGGCGCGCAAGTACGGCATGACCGTCGAGCAGGCTCGGGAATCCCAGCGGAGTCTCACCGCCAACGCCGCGGCCGAGGGCCTGAGCTTCCGTTTGGACCTGGCCCGCAGCGGCAATACATTCGACGGCCACCGGATGGTTCATCTGGCCGCCGAGCACGGGTTGCAGGATGCGATGAAGGACCGCTTGATGCAGGCCTACTTCAGCGAGGGGCGCCTGATCAGCGATCCCGGCACCCTGCTGGCCCTGGGGGCCGAGGTGGGCATCCCCACCGATGAGATTGAAACGCTGCTGGCCGGTGACCGCTTTGCCGATGACGTTCGAGCCGACGAGCAAGCAGCGACGGCGCTCGGGATCAGCGGGGTCCCGACATTCATCGTCGACCGCAAGGTCGGGGTCACCGGTGCTCAGCCGCCTGAGGTCATCCTCGAGATGCTCCGCCAGGGCTGGACGCGTCGAGAGCCGGTCGCCGCGGGGTAGGGCGACGGCGCCCCCCTACGGCTTTGCTAGTTCGAGACGGGTCCTGAGGACGGGGGTACTGACCGCAGGTCCTCGACGAGCTCGGTCAGCGAGTCGCACAGCGGCTGAATCTCCTGGCTGACGCGCTCGTAGCGAAACCAGATGTTTCGGCGCCCGAGCGCCCAGACACCCACGGCGCGCCGTGTCGGTCGTTCGAGCATCGGGCACGGAGTTCCGTTGCCTCCACGGCCCTGAAGACCGGGAACGAATCGGGCACCGTTTTCCAGGGCCAGGTGGTGGGTCCTGAATGGCCCCCGGATGACGATTCCGTCCGGTCCGATCCACAGTCCGGCTCGCGCGACGCGACCGGCGAGGAGGAAGCCGACGCCGGCGATCCCGAGGTAAAACGCGCCCAGCCCCAGAATCTGACCCAGCGATGTGGGTCGGGTTGAGTGACCGGGGAGGAACAGCAGGCTGGCGAACAAGGCCGACCACAGAACGGCGGTTGCCGCCCAGGCACGTGTCCTTCGGGCATTCCTGATCCACACCCCTGGCGCCACGTCGATCGTGTCTGCCTCGAGCCCCTCGTCGGATTCCCACAGTAAGGCCATGGCGCATCTATCGGCCTCGACCATGGAACACGTGAATCGGCCCACCGGATGGCTCGAACAGCTGACGAGTCCGGGGCTATACGGTTGCACTCGTGTCGTCCGGAAACCTGGAGCAGCTCCCCGAGTGGGCGGGTGATCTTCTACAGGCCGCGCGCGTCGGCCACCTCGGGCTGAGCGACGGAGACGGCTGCCCGCGCGTCCTCCCGGTCAGTTTTGCGGTTTGCGATGGAGCCGCCTGGACGGCGGTCGACAACAAACCCAAGCAACCCGGCCGCGAGCCGGCCCGCGTTCGCTGGCTGCGTCAGCGGCCCAACGCCGCGCTGACCATCGACCGCTATGAGGACAACTGGTCAGAGCTCCGTTGGGTGCAGTTCCTCGGTCAGATGGCGGTCCTCGACGGCCCGCCGACTGGCCCGGGCCTGGACGCCCTCGTGCGCCGATATCCGCAGTACCAGACCGACCCCCCGCCGGGGCCGCTCCTGCGTCTCTCCATCACCCGAGCGCTGTGGTGGCGCGCCGCGTGAACCTGAGCCGCTTGACTAGCGGGCAGAGGCGAGTAACGTCCAGCCTATGTCAGGTAATGCGATTCGTCTGACTGACACCGAGGTCGAGCAGCTCCTCGAGCAGAACTCTGCGATGCGGCGCCTGCTCGCCGAGCACCAGTGGAGCGGATTGACGCCCTTGAAGTCCGGCGGTGTGTGTCCCGAGTGCTGCGGGTCGACTCGCCACGGCGGTCATCGGCCCGGGTGTGCTCTCGAGGCCGTCCTCGCTGCGCCCAATCTGACCTGATCTCAGGACGGCTCGGAGTCGACGTCGAACCGGCGTCGCTCAACGCCGGTGACTGTCGCCAAGTAGTCGAATATCCGGCGCTCAACTTCCTCTGGGGTGTCGCGGCCCAGCAGCACGTAGAGGCCCTGGCCGTCCTCGAGTGACACGAGGTTGCGCGCAATCGTGCGCGCATCATGGGCCAGTGCGAAGGCACCGGTGGCCGCGCCGACCTCAAGCATGGCGGTGTACGTCGCCACCTGTCGCTCTATGTACGCGGACATCAGAGCGGCGCACGCCTGGTCACGGAAAGCGACGGGTTCGAGTTCGTACAGGAGCCGAATTTCGTGGTCGTCAGGACCACGCGGAATCGCCATGCGGATCGCCGCCGCGAAGCGTCTTGCCGGATCGGCGATGTTGGCGATGGCCTGCTCGCGCTCCCGACAGAACCGCTCAACTGCGCGGTCGTACGCGGCAGTGAACAACTCATCGAGGTTCTCGTAGTAGTAGAGAACGGCGCCCGAAGTCAATCCGGCGGCATCGGCGACGTCGCGCAGCCGAACGCTGGACAGGCCCTTGCGTGCAACCAGTGTGGAGGCTGCCGACACGAGTTCACGCCGGCGGCGGGTCTGGTCACGCGTGCGAGCCACAACGTGGAGCGTATCGACCGCGCCCAACGCCGCGGGCGGCTTGACAGCGCGTAACGGCCGGCGTAGGTTCTTTGAAGCTCATTCAAAGAATCGTTCTGCCGATGCGACTGCTTTCGATCGCTGCTCTACAGATATCGCCCCTGATCGGGGCCCCAGAAGCCACCCTCGAGGACTTCGAGCGACGCGTAATTACTCTGCGCGAGACGTTCAATGAGCTTCAGCTCATCGTCGTGCCGGAGCTGCATCTCATGGCCGCGGGGGGGTTCTTCGACGAGCCGCCCGGTGCCGCATCTGCGCTCGCGGTCGAGATCCCGGGACCCCTGACCGCGCGACTGAGCCGCCTTGCGAAAGCCACAGGGACGTGGCTGGTGCCAGGTTCTCTCTACGAGCGCGGGGATGAGGGGGTGCACAACACCGCTGTGGTGATGTCTCCCGACGGCGAGCTCGTGGCTGCGTATCGGAAGTGTTTTCCGTGGCAGCCCTACGAGGAGTCGGTGCCTGGGACCCGCCTCGTGGTGTTCGATATCCCGGGAGTTGGAAGGATCGGCCTGGCGATTTGCCATGACGGGGCTTTTCCGGAGGTCTTCCGCCAGCTTGCCTGGATGGGGGCTGAGGTCGTCATACAGCCCACGCTGACAACCACCAGCGACAGGGACGCGGAATTGGTCCTCGCGCGCGCAAACGCGATTGCGAATCAGCTCTACGTCGTCAACGTGAATGCGCCCGGTCCGACCGCGCTGGGCCGCAGCGTTGTGATCGACCCCGAGGGGCTGGTGCGCGTGCAAGCTGGTGCGGGGGAGGAGCTGATCACCGACGTGCTCGACCTCGATGCCGTCACTCGCGTGCGAACGTCGGGGAGCTTTGGACTCAACCGGCTGCTGGAGCAGTTCGACCGCCTCGGACCACGGCTCGAACTCCCCATGTACGGCGGCTACGTGCCGCGAGGACTTTCTATCGAGAAGGGTCAGACATGACCGCAGCAGCGAGCGCGAAGCAATCCGGCCAGGGCCAACATCGCCAGAGTCAGTCCGCCGATGCCGTCGCCGCGAAAGGGTTGCGCAGCGGCATCATCGGGCTCTTGGGCAGCACGGTCTTGGGCGTCGTACAAACCGCGCCCGCGTACAGCATCGCCGTAACGCTCGGGTTTCTCGTCGCCGCGGTCGGACTGCAATCTCCGGCGGCTCTGCTGCTCGGTTTCGTGCCCATCTTCTGCATGACCGTCGCCGAGCGGGAGTTCGTCGCGCGTGAGCCTGATGCTGGCACGGTCTTCGTGTGGGTGGGTAAGTCGCTTGGACCGCGGCTCGGCTGGATTGCGTCATGGGCGCTGCTCGCCGCGACGTTCATTGCGCTGGCCAACCTGGCCAACATCACCGGGCGGTACTTCTTCCTGCTGATCGGTGCCAACGGGGCCGCCAATGCGCAGTGGGCGACGATCCTTGTCGGGTGTTCTTGGCTCGGAGTCTCCTCTTATCTCGGGGTTCGAGGCCTCGAGATCTCGCTCTCGCACCCAGATCTTGCTGCTGGCTTTGGGGCTAGGCGTTCTCGTCCTGTTCACCGTTGTGGCGATCGTCGAGCTCATCGCCGGTAGCGCAGGGTCTCAGGCGATCGGTTTTTCATTCGACTGGCTAAACCCGGGTTCGATTCCCAGCAGCGGGGCGTTGTCGAGTGGACTTCTGCTGGCGATCTTCTTCTATTGGGGCTGGGACGGCCCGGCGGCGGTGGTCGAGGAGAGCCGTGGCGGCATCCGCACCCCGCGCCTGGCACTGGCGCTGTCGGCGGGAGCGCTGCTCGGTTGCTACGCCGTGATCGCGATCGTCATGCAGGCCTACGCCGGCGTCGGGGCGCATGGGATTGGTCTCGCGAATGCCGGCAACAGCGGTGACGTGCTCGCGGTCGTCGGTGACAAGGTGCTCGGAACAGGTCTCGGACATTTGATGAAGTTCGCGGTGATGCTCTCCGCCGCCGCGGCACTGACCGCGTCGGTCGTGCCCACAGCTCGGGCGATGCTGTCAATGGGCGTTTATCGAGCGCTGCCCGAGCCGTTCGCCCGGGTCAATGCTTCGACTGGATCGCCGGTGGTGTCCACGATCGCCGTGGGTCTTGCCTCGGCCGCCGTGCTGGTTGTGCTCAGCCTCGTGTCCAACAATGTGCTCGGGGATTCGATCTCGGCGATAGTCCTCCTGATCGCCTTCTACTACACGCTTCTCGGTCTGGCCTGCTTGTGGTACTTCCGTCGTGAACTCCTGCGCTCCTCTGGCGATCTCCTGGCCAAGGGAATCCTGCCCGCGATCGGGACCGCGATTCTGGGCTGGGCCCTTGTCCGCAATCTGAAGGACACCTACAGCAAGGACTATGGACTCACGTCGTTCTTCGGGGTAGGCGGCGTTTTCGTCATCGGCCTCGGGACCCTGCTGATCGGGATCGTCCTGATGTTGCTCTGGAATGCGCGGTCCGGCGAATTCTTCAGAGGCGAGACGTTCGCTGCCGGATGGGCCGAAGCGCATGCACCCGACCTCACGTCGGCGAAGCAGGCGCCTTAGGCGCAGGAGCGCTCCAGCACGCAGGGCGCGCCCGTCACGATGGCGCCGCCCGTGCGTTGCGGATAGGCTGGCCAGATGGAGACCGCCCGCGCAAAGGAGCTGCTGGCTCGCGAGAGATCGCGGATCGAAGACGCGCTGGCCAGGCTCGAAGGCGACGGCCCGCTTGAGAGCTCCGATCAACAGGAGCCGGGGGACAGGGATACCGAAGCTCTCTACCAGGACGAATTCGACGCCGGGCGCGCCGAAGACCTTCAAACCCAGCTGGGCGCGGTCCAGCGCGCCGAGGCGCGGCTTGCCGCCGGCACCTACGGCTTGTCCGTCGACAGCGGCGAGCCCATACCCGACAAGCGGCTGGAGGCTGTTCCGACCGCCGAGCGCACCATCGAGGAACAATCGCGCTACGAGCGCGGGTAGGCGCGGTACCACGGCCGCGGTGACCGTTGGTGAGCCTGGCCAGCGACACCGAGCACCGATGAGAAACGGTCGCCCTCCCGGTCTTTAGATCTGGTGGACACGCTTAGGATCCCCACGATGGCCGTGGTCTGCGTTCGAGGCCCGTTGCGCAAGCTCGCCGGCGGTCGCGCGGAGCACCAGCTCGCGGGCGCGACGGTGATCGCGCTGCTTCGCGGGCTGGAAGCGGCTCAGCCCGAGACCCGCGGGTGGATTCTCGACGAGCGCGGCCTGATCCGTCGCCATATCAATGTGTTCGTGAACGGCGAGCGCGGGGCGGAGGGGACGGCGGTCGAGTCCGGGGATCGCGTTGAGGTGGTACCGGCGATTACAGGAGGCTGAGCTTGACCGAGCTAGTGGTGGGAACCAAGAAGGGTCTGTTTCTGCTTGAAGGTGAGCCAGGGGCTGACTTCGAGATCAAGACGCGCGCGTTTGCCGGCCAGCCGGTGGACTTCGCGACACGCGACCCCCGCAGCGGGCGGCTGCTCGCCACCGTGACGTCGCCCTTCTATGGGCCGAAGATCTTTTTTACCGACGACGATCCGAGCCTCGAGTGGGAGCAGGCTGAAGGGGTGGCCCTGCCCGAAGGCGGCGATCAGGCGCTTGAGCGGATCTGGGTCATCGCTCCCGGGGAAGCCGATGGCGCCCTGTACGCGGGGGGAGATCCCGGAGTCCTGTTCGAGAGTCACGACGGCGGTTCCAGCTGGACGATCAACGCCGGATTGTGGGACCAGCCGTCGCGTCCCCAATGGCAGCCGGGCGGCGGCGGCCTGTGTCTGCATTCGATCTGCACCTGGCCGGGAGATCCCGACAAGCTGGCTGTCGCGGTCTCCGCCGCCGGAATGTGGCTGACCGAGGATGGCGGTCGCACCTGGCAGCGAGGCAACGAGGGGCTCAACCCTGGATACCTGCCCGAGGAGGCGCTGGCTGACGAGAACGCGGGCCGCTGCGTTCACCACGTCGAGCGTGCACCCAAGCAACCGGACCGGATGTTCATGCAGTTCCACGGCGGTGTCTATCGCTCCGACGACGCGGGCCGGAGCTGGACCGACATCGGAGGTGGCGGCCTCCCGTCTGATTTCGGTTTCCCGCTGACCGTCGACCCAGCCGACCCGGATAGTGCCTATCTGATCCCGCTCGTCGCCGACATGGATCGCGTTACTCCTGAGGGCCGGGTGCGCGTCTATGAGACCCGCGATGCGGGCTCCAACTGGACGCCCCGGGGGGACGGCCTGCCGGCGGAGCACGCCTATCTGACCGTGCTCCGGCAGGCGTTCAGTCGCGCCGCGGAGGCCGAGCGACTCCAGCTCTACTTCGGGGCTACGTCGGGCGATTTATTCGGCTCGGGCGACGCCGGTGGGACCTGGGCGACGGTCGCGACCCGGCTCCCACCGGTGTTCTCGGTCGTCGCGCTCTAGCGCGCGCCTTCACCGTCTCCGACCTACCGGAGACCTATGGTTGGAGACCGCACGAGCCGATTCCACACCTGAACCTGAAGGAGGGAAGCCGTGTCGGGCTCTACAGCCGGCCGCTTGGTCGCCGATGACGGCGGTCCAGGGGATGGCACTGATCGGACGGCCGACGCCCTCATCAGCTTCCTCACCTCCGCGGGTGCCGCAGGCCGTACTCACGGGGCGGATGGTGGGCTTCTCGAACATCTGCGCGGGACCTACGAGATAGTCCGGCGCTGGAACCAACCGTTGGTCTTGCAGCACGCGGCGCTCATCCACAGCGTGTACGGCACGGACGTCTATCAGCAGCAGTTGCTGCCCCTCTCCAGGCGGGACGAGCTGGCCAAGGTTGCCGGACCTGCCGCCGAGCGCCTCGCGTATCTGTTCGGTGTCACACCCCGAGATTTCCTCTTCGCGGGTACTCATCTCTGGGCCCGGGGCGCCCCCGCGCTGCCGCTGGGTGAGCACGGACAAGACGAAAGTCGCCCCGCGACTCGAGCTGAGTTGGACTGCCTGGTCCTCCTGCATATGGCCAACCTGGCCGAGCAGAGCCGGTCCGCTGACGGATCACCCGGCCGCTGGCTGGTGAGGCTGCGCGAACTGGCAGAGCTTCTGCTCGACGGCGACACCGTCACCGTTCCGCTGTTCATCGCCGGACTGGCGGCGTTCTCCGAGACCGATGAGCTGCTCGCCCTCCGCGCCTATCGTGCCGGCGTCGGCCGAGCTGTCTCTCCCTCTCCTGAGGTGAGGGCAGACGAACTGGCACTCGCCGCGGCGACGTGCCCCGTGGTGGCAGAACCGGTCATCTGGCTGGCCCACTTGTCGCGCTTGCGGGGGGACTTCCCGGAAGCCCGAGCGTGGGCCGAACGCGGTCAGCGGCGCCTACTTGACCTCGGTACCGCCTGGGACAAGCGTCTCACGTTCGACGAGTGGCTCCGCCTCACCCAGCGACTCCAACAACCCCCGGATCAGGAGCGCGTCGCCGGGGCGGCGCCGATCACCGATCCGCGGGCACTGTTTGACGCAGTGGTGCATGAAGACATCGGTTCGGTGGCTAGCCCCGCCGTGCCGATCGTCGACGAGATACCAGTCCCGTCCCCGGAGGCGGGGCTGGCACGGTTCCATCGCTACATCGAAAGCTTCGCCGAGCAGGACGGCGCCGCGTCGCGCCCGGTTTATCCCGACCTGGAAAGCCAACCGTGGTTTGACCCGTCGCTGCTTCCGCTGGCCAACTACCTGGAATCGAACTATGCGGCGATTCGGGACGAGGTGCTCGCTCTGGACCCGGCTCGGTTTCAGCCCGAAAGCGAGCGAATCAGGCGGTCGGGTGACTGGGAGGTCGCGTTCCTGTACGAGCGTGGGCGCCGGCGCGACGAGGTCTGTGACGCATGCCCGGTCACGACCCGCGGAATCGAGTCCCATTCGTCCATGCGGACCGTCGCTGGCCTGATCTACGTGTCTCGGATGCGACCGGAAACGCACATTCTTCCGCACCGGGGACCGACAAATCTCCGCGTGAGGTGTCACCTCGGGGTCAAGGTGCCAGGCGGTGATTGCGCGCTGCGCGTGGGCGGTGAATCGCGCCGGTGGCAGGAAGGCGGCTGCCTTGTCTTCGACGACCATTTCGAGCACGAGGCTTGGAACCACACTGATGAGGACCGCATCGTGCTCATCGTCGACCTGTGGCATCCGGGCCTGTCGACCACCGAAGTGCGCTTACTCGAAGGGCTGCACCGATACACCTATGCCTATGCCCGGCAGCTGAGCCGGTACTGGTCCTCGAACGCTGACGCTGCGGCTATGCGGGCGCCGAGCGATGCGGGCCGGCCGGACCCTGGCTAGAAGTCTCCTCCGTCGCCACCGCCGCCCCAGTCTCCGCCGTCCCCGCCGTCCCCGCCCCAGCCGCCTCCGTCTCCGCCATCCCCGCCGTCGCCATCGCCGTCGCCGTCGCCACCGAACAGGTCACCGAGCGCGCCGGCGCCGAAGCCGAGCCCGGCACCCAATGCGGACCCCATCAGCAGCCCGGAGAGCATGCCGGAGCCGCCGAAGCCGTTGAAGTAGCCGCCGGCATAGGGTCCGTAATGGCGCGGAGCATTCCAGTAGTCCATTGGTCGTCCGTTCACCGATACCTGCCGCCCGTGCGGTTCAAAGCCCTCCTTGACCCGCAGCGCGTCAGCGGCACAGGCGGGTACGGGGCGCATGGCACCGCCCGGGGGTGCCCAGTCAACCTCGGTGGTCGAAGGTCCGTGGCGGGGATCGAAGAAGCACGGCGGTGTTCGCTCGGGCGGAGGGTGCCCGTCGAGCAAAGCCTTCGCGTAGGCCATCGCATAGCGCCCCTCCTCGAGCGTCTCGCTCACGGGAGCCAGATCTTCCGGGCGCTTGGCTCGGTCGAAGATTTCGCTCGCCCGCTGGTAGGCCTGAAGCGACTGGTCATAGCGCTGCTTGGCATCCTCGGACACGCCCGGCATCTGGATGTCGACGTCAAGCGAGCGAATGTCATCGCCCAGCGCCACGAGGTCATCCTGGGCCGAGGAGCGGACCTCTTCCCACTCGCGCTCACGACGGCTCTTATGTCCGAAGAAGGGCACCTTCCGACAACCATACCCGCCCAGCGCTGACCACTCGTTCAACACGGGGCTACCGACCAACACTTGACCGGACCTCCGTCGCATAGGTGCCATATCTGGAACTTCGGGACGGAAATCCCGTCGCTCCAACGTCTAGAAAATTGGGTGGCGGGGTAGCCAGCGCGAAGGAGCGAGTCATGCGTTGGAGCGTCAGTCTTGATCTGAGTGCGAGGAGCGCCTTGGCGCTCGGTGCTGTCGTCGGGTGCGTGGCGGGCGTCGGTCTGGGTTCGGCGCCGGCCCTGGCGGTTGTGCCACCGCCTCCGAATGGCGCGCCGGCGGTGGAGTCGGCCCCCTCGAGCCTGGTCGGGCTTGACCCTCAGCTGCCGGCCGAGCGTCATCTCGGCCAGCGCCGCTCCAGGGCAGCCGTTGGAAGCCCGAGAAGGCGGTCTACGGGACCGCGTCGACGAACGACATCGAGCATCAAGGGCGCCGGCGGCACGACGATCAGGGTCAACGAGATCTATCCGACGACGGCGTCGGGCCAGCCGGCCAGAGGGCCCGTTCCCGGTGCTGCTGACGATGACGCCATACGGCAAGGGCCAGGGCGGCTCGAGCACGCCCGGGTTCGGCGGCTGCGCCGTCCAGTGGCGCGGCGACCGGCGGCGCGGACAACTACCTGGCGCAGCGCGGCTACATCGAGGTCGTCGAGGACGTCCGCGGCACCGGCGACTCGAACGGCAGCTGGGGGCTGTTCGACCCCGTCCAGCAGCAGGACGCGATCAAGGTGCTGCACTGGGCGGCGCACCTGCCGCACTGCCGACGGGCGGGTCGGCACCTACGGGCCGTCGTACCTGGGGATCGACCAGATGCTGCTGGCCGGCGCGGTCGGCCCCCACTCGCCGTTGAAGGCGATCTTCCCGATGGTCAGCGCCAACGACATCTACCGCGACACGTCGTTCATGGGCGGCCTGCTCGACTTCGAGTTCGCCGAGACCTATCTCGGGCTCACCGGCCGGCACCAACACGACCAACCCGATCACCGACACGGCCAGCGACCCGACCCTGCTCTCCGATCTCGCCGGCATCGAGGCCGACCACGTCAACGGCCTGGCCACCTATCACGCGGCGCAGACCGCGAACATCCTGACCGGCGGCGCCGAGGCCTACGACGGTGCCTACTGGCAGGCGCGCAATCCGCAGAACGTGCTCGCGCGCGTCGTCGCCAACCACATCCCCGCCTATCTGATCGGCGGGGAGTTCGACATCTTCCAGAACGGCGAGCCGCTCAACTACGCCGAGCTGCAGAACGCCTGGGCCGGTCGCAGCGCCACCGCGCCGATGCTGCCCGGGCAGCGGACGACCGGGCGCTACCAGCTGATCGTCGGCCCCTGGGAGCACCTCAACGGCTCCTCGGTCAACGTCGACCCGCTCGAGCTCGAGTGGTTCGACACCTGGCTCAAGCACGAGAGCACCGGCATGGCCGGACCCCGACGCCGCTGCACTACTACGACCTCGGCAGCGGGCAGTTCGACGAGACCTCGACATATCCGTTCACGGGCGCGAGCCCCCACCCGACTGTACTTCGGCGCCGGCGGGACGCTCACCAGCTCCGCGCCCTCCGCTCGCGGTGCCGACCGGCTCGGGGGCTGGCCGGGACGGTCACCGCTCCGACGTGCCGCCGATCATCGGCGTGGGCCGCGTTTGCTCCCCCGCTCAGCGGCCGCCATCGGGCCAGCGACACGATCGTCTGGAGTCCCGGTCGGCGCTCCCTGCGGACGCCCGATCGACCAGTGGTCGATGGGCGGCATCTCCGTACCGGCCGGCTCCGCGGGACTGCTCGCGCCGTGCGCAGACGACGATCGGCTCTCGCAGGCCGGACCGTGGGCAATCAGCTACACGTCGGCTCCGTTCGCCGCATCCCGAGACGGTCGCCGGACCGATCACCGCCACCGTCTACGCGAGCTCGACCACCCCGGAGACCGAGCTCGTCGCCGAAGCTGGAGGACGTCACCCCCAGCGGCGCCTCCTACCCGCTCACCGAAGGCGCGCTGCTCGGCTCGCTGCGGGCGGTGGACCAGAAGCCGATCCTGGACCGCCGACGGCATGACCGTGCTGCCCTATCACCCGTACACGCAGGCCTCCGCCAAGCCGGTCACGCCCGGCGCGGTGACCGAGTACCAGATCCAGATCTTCCCGACGCTGGCCACGATCGCCGCCGGGGACCGACTGCGGCTCACTCTCTCCACCGCCGACACCCCGCACCTGACACCACTGCCTGGACAGCTCCCCAAGCTCGCCGGCGGGGTCTACACGATCGCCCGCTCCGCGGCCGCTCCGTCCTCGCTCACCCTGGAGATGTTGAGGTAGCGGCGGTCCGCCGCTACCGGGTGGAAGCAAGGCAAGCCCGGGCTGCGGTCTTGCCCCGCGGCGGATTTGACCTCGTCCTGGGGCGACATGGTGTGGTGGGCGCTGCCGGTGGCCGCCCAACCGGGACTCCGGGACCGGATTGACCATGCGCTTGACCGCGAGGCCTGTTCATTGGCCGCGTCCGCTTAACCGAGCCCGCCCGGGCGGGGCAGGGTCCGGTCAGCGCAGTGACCGGGTACCTGGACCGACTCGACCGACCGGGTGCCGATGCTGACCGGATCGAGAACCGAGATGCTCTCCGGGCTATACGACCACACTGCCGATCACGCCGGCCGGCGAAGCGAGAATCCTCTCGGTGGCCGATGCTTACGAGGCGATGACCAGCGACCGTCCATACCGCGCCCGGATGCCGGCGCAATCCGCTCGCGAGGAACTCATGTGCCACCGCGGCACGCAGTTCGACACCGCCGTCGTCGACATGCTGCTCCGCGCACTCGACCTCGCCGATGGTGCGCCGGTCCGGCTCGATGATGTGCTCGCGCCGGTTGCGTAGGCCTGACCGGGCAGCGGCTGGACAGCTCGGGGCAGCATGGCTGTAGGTTTCCGCTCGCGGTGACGGTGCCCTATCCACGTTTCAGCGATGCCGAGATGGAGCGGCGCGTGGCGGCGCTCGATGCTGCCATGTCGGCGCGTGACGTGGGACATGTCGTCCTCTACGGCGCAAATCGCGTCGGTTCGGCGATCGGCTGGCTCACCCGCTGGCCGGTGACCCGTGAGGCGCTGGTCATCCACACACCCGGGGAGCGCCCCGTGCTGCTGGTCAACTTCTACAACCACGTCCCCAACGCGCACCAGATCGCCACCGAGGTGGACGTGCGCTGGGCCGGCGAGGGCACGATCAAGGCCGCGACCGGCGAGCTGCGCCAGCGCGGTGCCTCAGGGGCACGCATAGGCACGATAGGAACACTCGACCATCGGGCGCACGCAGGGTTGGCGGCGCTGGGCGAGCCCGTGGACATGAACGCTGACTACACGCGTCTGCGCTTGGTCAAGTCTGATGAGGAGATTGCCTGGCTGCGGGTCGGCGCGGCGATGACCGATGACGCGGTGCGAGCCCTCCACGGGCAGGCGGCGCCAGAGGTGAGCGAACTCGAGCTCAGCAATGTCGTGGAGCGCGCGTATGTCGGGCGCGGTGGCACCACGCACATCCACTATTTCGGCGCTACGCCAATGTCGCAGCCGAGCGTGTGCGTGCCCGCTCAGTATCCGACGAGCCGTCGGCTCGTGCCGGGGGATGCGCTCGTGTGTGAGATCAGCGCGTCCTACTGGGAGTACACCGGACAACTCCTGCGCACCTTCGCCGTGGCGGCCGAGCCGACGCCGCTCTACGACGAGCTTCACAAGGTGGCCGACGCCGCCTTCGACGCCATCGCGGGCCGGCTTCGCGCCGGCGCGAGCGCGGCCGACCTCGTAGAGGCTTCGGGCCTGATCGAGGATGCCGGCTTCACCACCCGCGATGACCTCGTGCATGGCTTCGTCGGCGGTTACCTGCCGCCGGTACTCGGGACGCGCAGCCGTGCTCTCGCGCCGGTGCCCGAGTTCACCTTCGCCAGCGGCATGACCGTGGTGGTGCAACCGAACGTGGTCACGCCCGACGAAACAGCCGGTGTGCAGACCGGAGAGCTGCTGCTCGTCACCGACGGCGGGGTGGAACGGTTGCACTCCTACGAGCGCGGGCTGCTTCGAGCGCCTGCGGGCTAAAGCGGCGGGACCTGGTTGTTGACCTGAGGTCCGTGGTACAGGTGGTGGTGGTCTTGGCAGGCGGCGGGGAACGTGAACTGCACGCTGTCGCTGCGCACGCCGTTGTAGCTTGCGAACAGGGTCGCTCTGCCCAGCGTGCCGACCTTGCACTGCGGGTCGGTGCTGCTCTTCACGCGGACGATGATCTTCATGACGTTGCCGGGTACACCCCACATCACCGCGTGGTGGGAGTGGTAGACCAGGTGTTGCTTGACCGTCATGGTGATCAGGCGGTCAGGCTGGCGGCGGACCCGGTCGACCTGGCAGAGGATTCCGGAGACGGTGTTGGCGCTCAGGTTGATCTGACCGTGGCCGCGGGCGTAGCTGCCGGTTGCACTTGTGATCGGCGCACCCGTGTGAAAGCCCCACGGCGGGATACCGCCGACGATCGGAATCTGGGCGCAGTACTCAACCGGGCCTGCGGCAGCGGGGCCGGCCATGCTTATGCCCCGCCAGCAGCGGCGTTAGCACCCAAACCGCTAGTCCGGCCCGCCGGATGATGGAGTCCCTCTGCATTGCCGAGCGACCATAGCCTCGGCGGCCGGGATCCATAACCGCCCGAACTTACTGAGAACCGGTCGAAGGTCTAGGTCTGGTTCGGAGGCGATCGAGACCACACCGGTGGTGCTCACGCGGTAAGGGGTCGGGACCTGACTTTCGCACCATTCGCCCGATGTGGCCACATGCGCCTTACCTCATGCTGCGAAGCAAGCTGCATCACGACCGCCAGACACTCGGAGCTGAACTGATGAACACCGCCCTCAAGCATCTGCTCGCGCGCACGCGCCTCACTGGCGTACCCGCTCCTAACCGCCACCGGTTCAATCCGAGCCCGCTCGTCGATCCGTTCGGAGGCCCGGTGGTGATTCGCCTAGCCACTACCCGCGACCAGCGCTCGCTCGAACGTCTCGCGGCGCTTGACAGCGCGGAGGTACCCAGCGGAGCAACGCTGATCGCCAACCTCCACGAGCGCCCGGTTGTCGCGGTTTCGCTCAGCGACGGAAGCGCCGTCGCCGACCCGTTCGTCCCGACCAGCGACATCATCGATCTGCTCCGGTTGCGAGCCCGACAGCTCGCGTCGATCGGGACCTCGAAGAAGTAGCTACCGGTGACGGTGAGCTCCTTAATCAGCTAGATCGCTCTGCGTCCGCCGTCGGCCGCGACGGTGGCGCCGGTGACGTAGCTCGCTCGTGGGGAGGCCAGGAATGCGATGACCTCGGCGATCTCCTCGGGTTGTGAGGCGCGGTGCATCGGCGTGGTCTCTCCGAGCGCGGTGATGAACTCGGGCCCGACGGCTCGGGGTGTAGACGGGTCCCGGGGCGATCGTGTTGACGCGCACCCCGCTGGCGCTGTACTCCGCGGCCCAGGCGCGCGTCATAGCCTCAAGCGAGGCCTTCGTCGCGCCGTAGGCCGCGCCGCCGACGAGCCCGACACCGCCGGCCATGCTGCTGAGGCTGACGATGCTGCCATGGCCCCTCGCGGCCATTGCGGGAGCGAGCGCCGCGACCAGGAAGAACGGCGCCCGGACGTTGCTGGCGAACATCTTGTCGAACTCGGCCACGTCGAACTCTGCGGTCGGGCCGAAGAGCGCGATCCCAGCGTTGTTGATCAGGATGTCGACGTCACCGACCTCGCTCGCCAGGCGCTGGACGTCGTCGGCGTCGCTGAGGTCGGCGGCGACGAAGCTCGCCTTGCCGCCCGCGGCGGTGATTTCCTTGACCGTCTCGGCGCCGCGGGCGGCGTCGCGGCCGTGGACCAGGACCTCGGCCCCGTCCGGGCCAGCTGCAGCGCGACCGCGCGACCGATGCCCGACGTCGCGCCCGTCACCAGCGCCCGCTGCCCCTCGAGATCGTTCTTGAGTGATCGTCGACATTGCTGCTCCTTCGTTTCGCTTGGAAAGCAGCGTGACAGCCGGCACGCGTTCGAGCCTTAGCGAAAAATCCAAGATCGCCAGCCGTCTTCTGTAGGATCGGCTAAGCCATGGAAGCCGCGTCGCACGAGTCTCCGAGCCGGACAGGTCAGGCGAGATCACGCGCGCGCGATGCGCCGCGTAGGTGAGGCGCTCGCCGGCCGATACACCGAGATCGGTCAGGCGATCGCCGCGCGGAGCGTCGAGCGAGATCCCCGGCTACCGGGACGCCGCGCCGGAGCTGATCAACGACCTTCGCGCCGGCGCGACAGCGACCGTCGAGTTGCTCGCGCGAACGTTCGCCGAGGGCTCGATCGGTGCGGCGCGAGGACTTGGGTTCCTGCGCGAGCTGGCGGCCCGCCGCGTGCACCAGGGGGTCAGCCTCGAGGACTTCATCCACGCCTACCGCGTCGCGCTGCTCGCCTACTGGGACGCCTGCGCCGAAGAAGCGCTGCGCGCCTGAAGCTCTCCCGACCAGCCGGCTTCGCGCTCGCGAGCTCGGCGATCGACGCGATCGACACGATCACGACCCAGGCCGCCGAGGCGTACCTGCGCGAAGAGACCCGGCTCAGAACCCAGAGCGGTCGCGCGGCCCGAGACCTGCTCGAGCGCCTGATCCACGGCCAGCCGATCGACCCCGGCCGGCGCCATCCCGCCGCGCCCGGGCTGGACCCGACCGGACAGCTCCTCACCGTCGTCGGAACGGTCGAGCAGACAACGCTCGCGGTCGGCGACGCGCTCCAAATCGCCAGGGACACGCTCGAGGAGAGCATGTCGCTCGGGGCCGCCAGGCCGCTCGCGGCGATCCGCCACGGAGAGCTCGTCCTGATCACGGCCGGAACCGCGCCGCGCGACCAAAATCGCCAGCCTGCGCGCCGCACGCCAACGGACGATCGAGCGAACACAACATCGACGTCCACTACGGCGTCAGCGTCCCGTCCCACGGGTTCGCCAGCGTGCCGCAGGCATACCGCGAAGCTGCGCTGTCGCTGTCATACACATCGCCGAGCCGCCCGATCGTCTCGCTCGACGACCTCTCATCACTCGAATGCGCGCTGATCGGCGCGACCGCCACCACCAAGGCCATCATCGCGTCCAAGGGCAACAACCTCCGGGCGCTCTCCGACGACGATCTCGCGGCGGCCGTCGAAACGATCCGAGCCTTCTCCGACGCCGACCTCAACGTCGCCAGAGCCGCCCAACAGATGGGACGTCCACCCCAACACCGTCCGCTACCGACTCGCAGCAGATCGCCACCAAAACCGGTCACGACCCACGCACCTTCACCGGCCTCGTCGAGCTCCTCTGCATCCTCGAGATCACCGGCCCGGGCGGCGCGGCCCCCGATCTATAGGGCCGCCCGAGCATCGTGTTGGGCGAGCCTTGCCCGATGAGCGCCGCGGAGCGCAGATGTCAACAGGACAGTGTCGGCTCCTCGCGCGCGGCCGAGCGTGAACGGCTCGACGACGCCGCGCAGATCGGTGCCCGCCAGCATTTCCGCGCGTGAGACGGACGGCAGCAGCCGCCCATCGAGCGGAGGTACGACGAGCTGGTTGCCCTCGACGATCGCGACGGCGGCGTAGCCTGCCTCCAGAACCGTGCCGTCGAGGTCGCAGAACAACGGAGTGACGCCCGGTCCCGAGAGCATCTCGATCAGCGTCCGGTCTGCCCACTTGTGCTCTCCCAGCCCACCCGGCAGGACGACCGGCCGCAGAAATACCGGGCCGTTTGCGGCGGGCGGCCCGGTGGAGACCTGTGTACCGGTGCCATCGACCACGACGCGGACGCGGCCGCGGTCAACGGCGGCCGCGGCGCTCGCCACCCGTTTCTCCAGGTCGTCTGGCAACGTTAGGCCGAGGCTGCGGCAGCTTGATGCCAGTCGGTCGAGGTGCGCGTCGGCGTTGACGCACGCGCGCTCGCGGACCAGCAGGGTTTCAAAGATCCCGCGGGCGGGATCGGGCCGGGGGCTGGTCACCACCGGCGCGACCGGCCGGCGCCCTCGTCGTATGACATCGCCTGCGCTGACCGTGATGCCCGCGGCCGCGGTGACGCCGCGCGCCTTGGTCAGCGCTTCCTCGACCTCACTGGCGGGGTCGGAGTCGGACACGGTCGCTCCGCCGACACCGAGCCAAACCTGGTCTCCGCTCGCCTCCAGGGTCCGGATCGCGACGTTGAGCTCGAGTCCTGACAACGGAGAGCAGATCCCGATCGCCCCACAGTAGGCTTCCCGCGCCGTTGCTTCGAGCTCTGAGATCACACGGAGCGCGCGTACCTTAGGTGCGCCAGTGACCGAGCCCGGCGGAAACGTGGCTCGCAGGAGGTCGGTGTCGCCTGTCCCACGGCGCAGCTCGCCACCCACGGTAGAGACCAGCTGCCAAACGCCGGCGCCCTCTACTACCTCGTAAAGCCGGGGCACGGTTACGGAGCCGTACTCACAGACTCGTCCGAGGTCGTTGCGCATGAGGTCGACGATCATCACGTTCTCGGCCCGGTCCTTTGCGCTGGCCAGGAGCCGTTGCGGATCGCTCGACAGCGGCGCGGTGCCCTTGATCGGCCTGCTCACCACCGCGCGGCCTTCGCGCTTGAGAAACAGCTCGGGCGACAGGCTGGCGACGGCGCGGCCCTCACTGCCGACGTAGGCAGCGTAGGCCGGCCGCAGCGCCCCGACCGCTTGCAACCAGAGGTCGAGCAGATCGCCTTCCAGATGACCCTCCAGGCGCAGACAGAGGTTGACCTGGAAAACCTCGCCGGCCTCTATGCGCCTGATGCCCTCGCCGACCGCGACCGCGTGACCTTCCAGGCCGGGAGCGGCGACCCGCAACGCGCCCGCCATGAATCGCTGTGCCGCTGGTGGCTCGCTGCTCAGTCGCGCTCGCCACGTCGCCAGCCGCTCCTCGAGGAGCACCGCTCGCTCGTCGGTCCACAGCGCCTCGAACCACCACTGCCCGGTGGCGTCGCGGCGGACGACGTGGTCGTGAAACGCGAGGTCAAAAAGCGGCACCCGCTGGCGGTGCGGTGGTGGCGGGGGCACGGGCTCGAGCGCTCGCCCGAGTCCAAAGCCCAGCCAGCCGAGCCAGCCACCGCCGACACCAGTCGCCCCGAGCGTCGCAACCTCGGGCTGGGCATCCAGCAATGCGAACGGGTCGTCATCCTCCTCGGCGATGACCACCGGGTGAGACGCCAACAGCAGCTCGCCACCCGCCCAGACACCACTAAGCCCGACCGCCCGCGGCTCACCGCGCAGCCACCGCGCCGCATGCAGCGGGTCGACATCACTGGCCAACTGCTCGCGCACAAGCCGAGCAGGGCCCAGAGGCGGCACGATCACATCACAAGCATGACGGCGCCCCGTGACCGCCGCACCCGCTGTGGCGGGAGCCGGCGGGGAGGGCGAGCGACCCGGCGGCCGCTCGAGATGCCCCGCCACGAGGGCGGGGCACCCGACACGCGGCTCAGGCGTGCGTGACCAGATAGCGGAAGACCGAGCCGATCGCGTACTGACCCGAGTCCCGGCGGAACGGCTCAATCGCCGCCGCGACCGCATCCCGCGTCGCCTCCTCGCCGGCCGCGCGGATCGCCTTGACCGCGGGACCCGCCGAGAGCATCGCGCTGAGCGCCGACTCCAGGTCGGGAAATCTCCACGGGCACGAGACCTCGACGGCATCGGCTGGGTGAGCCCGGCCTCAGTCGCCGAGCGCTCGAGCGCGCCGGGGGCCGAGAGCGCGAACGGCCCGGGGGCGCCCGGAGGAGGCGGCGGCATCAGCGCGCCCAGGGCGGCGAGGTAGACCGCCGCCTCACAGCGCTCGGGCACCGCCCAGGTAGCGTCGAAACCGCTCACCACCGCCCCCCCGCTGGGCAGCAAGCTGAGCCGCCAGACCGGCGCCACAGCCTGCGTCAAGCAACTCCGTACCCTGGCCGACGCCGACCCGCTCGAGAACCGACTCATACAGAGGTCGCATCTGCGCCTCCATCGCACACCATTCACGAACTCGCTGTCCCCAGAGATCACTCTGAACTCCGGCCGAACCGCCGGTGACTGACAAACCTGACATGACCGCCTCCTCATAGATGAACGAGGCCCCATGCTCGGATACGGCGCCCGCCGGCACATCGGGGCTACTACCCATTCCCACCCCCTAACCAAGGCACGCCGCCCCCCAAAGCCATCAGACGAAGGCAAACCCGGCCATCATTGGGGTCACTCGCGCTCGATCCTCCGCAGCCCGTGTGTTGGCGTCCACCACTCGATGACGAGCATCGTGGCCGTCTCGTTGAGGTGGGTGTGCACGACCTCGGCGATGTCGGTGTGGAAGCGCTCGCCGGCCGGTCCCTCGGTGATGGGTCCGGCCTCGATCGCCCGACCCGAGATCTTCGCCTCGCCCGGCCACTGCGCCTCGAGCGCCCTCGACCGGGTCGACCGTCGCGCTGTGCAGGGCGAGCCGCGGATCCCGCCGGAGATCCGCGCCCTTGCGCGCGTTCGGCATCGAGCCGAAGACCAGTTCGCCGTCCTCGAAGCCAGCCTCGATCCCGGAGATCCGCGGCGATCCGTCGGCTCGCACGGTGGCAATAGTCTTGTGCTTGTGGGCGTCAAACAGTGCCCGAACGCGCTGCGCGAACTCCGGCTCTGCCTGTTCGACGTCCCGCCATGCCGTCATGCGCCGATGATCCCAGACTCAGCTGGGCGCCTGCGGCTTGGCTTCAGGCTCTCGGGGTGAGGGCCACCAGCGGGATCTGGCGATCAGTCTTGCGCTGGTAGGCGTCGTACCGGCCGCTGTTCTTGTCGTTGACCAATCTCCAGAGTCGATCGAACTCCGGATCATCGTGGCTGAGCACGGTGGCGGCACACGGAAGCCGGCGGCGGGCGATCTGCACCTCGACCTCGGGATTGGCCTGGAGGTTGAGCAGCCACGCCGGCGGCGTCGGTGCCCCGCCCCTCGACGCGACGACGATGTAGCGGCCGCCGTCCTCGACGTAGTTCAGCGCGTTAGTTCGCGTTTGCCCGCTGCGGCGGCCGGTCGTGCGCAGCAGCAGCGTCGCTACCCCAAGAAGACGATGGCCGACCAACCCGTCGCTTCGCTCATACAAAAACTTGTGGACCCGCAGCGTCGTGCCGAACACGGTGTCGTAGAGGGACATAGCCCAAATCTAGTAGCCCCGCCAAGCCGAGAAGGTCCGCGGACCGCCCACCCCCGAGTCGCCAACCTGCTTCTGGCGTCTCGGTTGGCGTTGGTGGGTATGTCGATTTCGGCCGTTCGCGATCGTTTAGGCGGCGAGAGGCCGGAATCATCCGGCCTCGGGATCCCCTGGGCGGCGTATCGGGACGGCGCTGCTGAGACCGAAAGGACAGAGGATGGGAAAGGTGATCGTGATGAACTGGGTGTCGCTCGACGGCGTGATGCAGGGACCGGGTCGCGCGGACGAGGACACGCGGGATGGGTTTGAGCACGGGGGCTGGGCGATCCCGTACAGCGATGAGGCGACGGCCGCCAACATGGGCGAGCGGATGGGGGCCGATCGCGCGTTTCTGTTCGGGCGGCGCACCTACGAGCAACTGCTGGCGGTCTGGAACGCCGTGGGCGGCCCGTTCAAGGACGCACTCAACAACGCTCCCAAGTTCGTGGCCTCAAGCAACCCGGCGACGAGCCTCGAGTGGCCGAACTCGACGCTGCTGCACGGGGACGTTCCGGCCGCCGTGGCGAAGCTCAGGGAGAGCTCGGGCGCGAACCTCGTGGTCATGGGTAGCGGCGTGCTGATCGGGGCGCTGATGGCCGCCGATGTGATTGACGAGTACCTGCTGATGATTGCCCCGTTGGTGCTGGGCACCGGCCGCCGGCTGTTCGCGGGCGGCACCTACGCGTCTCTCCGGCTGGTTGACAGCAGCACCACCAGCACGGGCGTATTGATGGCCACGTACGAGCCGGCTCGGGTATAGGAGAACCGACTGACTTCCCAGGGTTCGGTCCGCTGTGGACCCGCCCCGGAGTCGAGGGGACCGGATTTGCCCCGGTTTGCCTGCTCGCCGGCCTGCATTTTTGGGAAAACTCGCCCGCTCGCCGCAACCTTTCCCAAAAATAAGGTTGAGCCCCGCGTTTTGGGAAAATTCGGGCCGCCCAGCCGAGTTTTCCCAGTTCTGCATGCTGCCTGGGCCCGCCTCGGCGGTCTTTTGTTCCGTGCGTGGGGGATGTGAAAGACGAGCAGTTCGCGGATGCCGAGTGTGTCTTGACACTGCGGGGCCGCCACCGTTACGTTCGCATTCAATGCACTGGGCAATTAGGGGGGCAGTTGTATGGCGCTTACATGGCCACTGGAGCAAGAGGGATCCACGGGTGAGGATGTCAAGACCGTGCAGTACCTGGTTACGGCGCACGGCCACTCCACCGGGATCGACGGTGTATTCGGTCCGCAGACCAAGGCCGCCGTTGAGGCCTTTCAGTCCTCGCGCGGGCTGGGCGTCGACGGGATCGTCGGGACGCAGACCTGGCCCCAGCTGATCATCCAGGTGCAGCAGGGGAGTAGCGGTGACGCCGTGCGCGCCGTTCAGAGTCAGATCCACGGCCGCGGTGACGGTGCTCACATCGCCGTCGATGGCAGCTTCGGCCCGGAAACCAATGACGCCGTGCGGGCGTTCCAGACGCTGCTCGGCCTGTCGGTTGACGGGATAGTCGGACAGCAGACCTGGAACCATCTGGTCAACGGTTATCTCGCCGCGCCAGATCCGCAAACCGCCGCCAAGGACGTATTCAAGGCTTGGGAGGCCCACAACCGCGGTCAGGCCGGCAAGAACGCCACCCCGGCGGGGGTGAACGAGATCTTCGCCCAGAGCTTCTCCTCGGGCGATGGCTGGTCGTTCGAGGGCTGCCAGGGCGCTCTCGGGCACACGTTCTGCAGCTGGAAGCGCTCGAACGGCCACGAGCTGAGGATCGGGGTCATAAACGCGGTCGAGGGCCCGTACTACGTCGCCGACCAGGCTCAGTTCACCTAGCCGCTTCAACGCCGGCTAACTGGAACGCCGATACCAATCCACGTAGCGCCCGCACGCCCGCCGCAGGGAAACGGGTCGATCGTGCGAGCCCGATCTGGTTGCGACCACGCCCCCCAAAGGGGTCAGTCCTGTGGGTGCTGGTGCTCGCGTGAGCCCAGATGCCCCGACGAGCCGGCCCAGAGTGCTTCGCGACGGGTATGTCACCGTGACCGTGACCGGTCCGGGTCGCTGCACGTGAATGGCCCCGGCAAACCAGTAGGGGCCACGTGGCTCGAGGCTCGGGGGAAGCTCTGCTTGCAGCCCTGGCCCCGTCACCACCACACCGGCCATGCTGGCGTACTGCAGCGAGATGTCCCACCGACCGCGAGCCAGCACCAAGCCCTGCCGCGCCGAAGCACCCGCGTATCCGACCCGGCCCTTCCAGAAGAAGCGCCGCCCGACAACGGGCAGCGGGCGCACCATCGCATACCCACGCTGACTAGCGATCGTCCGGCCCTGAGCGGTCCGGCAGTCGAGAATCGCTCCTGGATCACCCAACTCGTTCAGCGTCTGACGACTGCGCGTTCGCCCGGTCCGTCGCCAGAGCCCGTAGGAGCGCGTGGCGTTGACCAGAGCCCAGTTATCAGGGGCTTCGCTGCCGTAGGGGGAGCGGGGAATGATGGCATAGGTAAAGCGGTCGAGGACCCGTGACGGGACGGAGTCGAAGTCGTACGCCAATCCCTGCCCTGCGAAGCGACTTGTCCGGACCGTCTGGCCTGGTCGGCTCGGGTCGGGCCAGGCCTTTACGGCGCGCAACGGCACGACCGTGGTGGCATAAAGCGGGGCGGGAGGAGTCGCCACCATCGCGCCGCGAAGCTCCCAGTGCACGAAATCATCGGCGCCGAGGAAGAGGGTGGGTTGACGTCCGATGACCCCTCGCAGTCGGGCGAGCTCGCCGGCATGAGCCGTCGGTCCGACCGGGCTGTCACGCAGGACCTCAAGGTCCGAATAGGCGCCCGCGACGAGCGGCGCAATGACCAGAGCTAGGGCGGCGGCGCGCCTGGCTCTCGGAGTTGGGTGCGATCGCGTCAACAGCAGCAGCTCGCGGCCGAGCGCCAGCGTCACCAACGGGCTGACCAGTACGAGCGCCTTCGCGGCTGTGTACGGACTTTGGCTAGTGCTGAGCCCGTAGAGACCAGCCGCGACGATCAAACCAGCGGGCAACGCGAAGTCGCGACGGCGCAGGCTCCGGGCCACGCAGACCAGCAGCGCGAGGAGCGCCAGGAGGGCGAGCACTCCGCCCGGAGATGACAGCGGAAGGGCGAAGCGGAAGTCGAGGCGAGGCCATACCCCAAGCCCTTCCAGTGGCGAGAGCGGATGCAGGAGATCTCCGAGCACGCGCGGTCCCTCGCGGTTGTAGCCGGAGTGCGCGAACCTGATGATCCGCGCCACCTCCGGCGCCACGAGCCCCAGGAAGGCGAGCGCGGCGATCGCCATTGGTCCAACCGCCGGCCGGATGGGAGGCGGCCGCCGGGTGGCCACGCGCAGCGCCAGCCAGACCGCGAGCGTCCCCGCCAGCCAGGCCAATCCCGGATAGCTGTACACGTAGACCGCGCCGGCGGCGAGCACACCGAACGGCGCCCCCCACAATCGAGTATCAGGGCGCCGCCTCCCAGCCTCGTACAGGCCGGCCACAAACGCAACCAGCATCAGAGCTTCGATCGGCTCCTTGAACGACGCCTGCACGAGAAAGGCGGCCTGCAGGTAGCAAAGGCCAGTTGCCGTGGCTATCGCCACGCGTAACATGCGCGGCCCAGCCAAGAGGGCGCCTCCCGCTAGCGCGAGCAGCGCCGGGACCGCGATCATCAGGCCGGTGAACGATCGCTCGAGGGACATCCCCGTCACCTGAGCGACGGTGGCCGCGAGCGAGTGCGGCCCGACCGGATATCCGGATGCCACAAGCTTGCTGCCCGAGCCTGCAAGTGGGTGCTGCAGGCTCAACGCGGCCAGGAGGTGTTCGACCATGTCGTCGTTGGTCCCGACCCCAAGGAGCCCGACTCGACCGGCGACGGCGAAGGGCAGCATCGCGAGGGAGATGGTCAGCAACAAGGTGATGAGCGCCCAGACCGGAAGCACAGGGCCACACCGGGTCACCGCGAGATAGGCGGCGGAGCCGAGCATCAGCACACCGGCAGCGATCACCGCAGTTGTCACGTGCCCGGGTGCCCGGATCGCGATCGATTCCAGCGCAAGGAGGGCTGCGAACCCGACTGCGGGCGCCGCAGGGCTTCCCGGCCGCAGCCCCGAGAGGTTCCAAATCGCGGCTCCACATAGGGTTGCCGCCGCTAACACCAGCCCGGCCGCGCCGATGATTTCCAGCACGTGGGCAACATATGCCACAGGGCGCTCGCCATGCGGACTCGAGCTCGACGACAGCGGCACCGGCGGCCTGCGGGGCCAGTGGCGGGCCGAACCGCCGGGACACCATCCCGTCGCCTTGACCTACCGGCAACCGATAGACCGCTTGACGATATACCGGTAGCCGATATAGGCTGCCGCCATGTCACCGATGACTGGCACCGAATCGACCAAGTCGGAAGCGCTTTCAACCTTCGGCCGCTACGCCGGCCCAGCGACGCTGATCCTGTCCAGCCTCGCCGAGGGAACGAAACATGGGTACGCGCTGACAAAGGACATCGAGGAATTCGCCGATGTCCGCATCGCTCCGGGAACGCTCTACGAGGCACTCGCCCGGCTCGAACGACAGGGACTGATCGAACCGGTCGAGAGCCATGATCGTCGCCGCCCGTACCGGCTGACCGCAGATGGCGCACTCGCACTTCGAGCGCATCTCAATTCTCAACGACGCGTCGCCGATGTCGGGCTGCGGCGCCTGGCCTCGAGCACAGGGACCGGATGACCGACACTTCCGACGCGGCTACGAGGCGCGCCACACGCTTGCTGCGCTTCTACCCGCGCGTGTGGCGGGCGCGGTATGGCGAGGAGTTCACTCAACTCCTGATCGACGAGATGTCAGAGCGTCCGCGCTCAGTGGCGCGGACAGCAGACGTGGTCAGGGCCGGCTTGCTGGCACGCGCAGCCAGCGCTGGCCTTGTCGGCGGCACACTGGAGCCACAACAGCAGGTGCGCTCCGGTGTGGCGACCGTCAGTTGCGCCCTGATTGCGTTTCTGGCCTTCGGTGTGGCGATCTGGTCCCAGCTGACGATCGGTTGGCAATGGTCAGCACCGGCCGCGCCGGCAACGAAGGCGGCCATGCTGGTGATGTCCGCCGTCATTGTCGTGTTCGCAGTGCTCGCACTGCTTGCCGCGATCCCACTGGTCTGGACGCTGGGCCGGAGCCTGAGTCGGGGGCGCGCGAGCGGTCTGGTCGCACCCGTCACCTGTGTAGTGATTGGAACCGCGGTGCTTGTCGCCGGCAGCGTCCACTTCGGCCGCGGCTGGCCCGGCACCGGCGGTCATCCCTGGGTTGGGCGCGACATCGTCCCGCCCGGTGTCGCTCGGTTCTGTTGGGCTGCGACGCTGTGGATAACGTCCTACTGGGCGCATCCTGGCGCGCTCGCCTCGTTCCCCCCAGCGGAGATCGCCTGGATGCTGGCCAGCCCGATCGCCCTCCTGGCACTCCTGATTGGCGCAGCCAAGACGCTCCGTCGGCTCTCGTTCTCGCCCCGCGTCCTCGGCTACGAGTCGTGGCTTGGCATCGCAGCCGCAGTCGCAATGGCAGGCTTCCTTGCCGGCGCCAGCAGCTGGATCATCTCCGGTGGCCCTGAGCCCCGCGGCCTGTTCCGGGTAGGCGCGATCGATTCGGTCGGGGTAACCGTGATGACCGCGGCTCTGGTCCTCGCCTTCCGAGCTGCCATGCGCGCGCTGACCGCGAGCCTGATCCGCTCCTCTACGCACTAAGCGGCCATGAGCCACACCGACGGAGCGCTCCCACCCCCGACGGCTGCCCGAGAACGAAGCGACGGAGCCGATGACGGTGGACAGCGGGGCAGCCCGGTGCCAGCCGAGCAGTCGCTGGTCGAGTCTCGGAGGTGGAGCCGCCGTCGGATCCTGGCCTGCGGAATTGGCGGCTTCATCGGGGCGGCGTTCGCCGGATTCGAGCTCGTCGATCACCGCGTGCTGCCCGGCAAGCAGACCCTCGACGAACTCGACGGGGCCTGCGCGGTGTCGATCCCCGCCGAGACGTTCGCAACGGCCGGACCGTCACGATCGGGACGCTTCTTCTCGGTCGCCCGCAACCGGATGGTCGGCTACACGATCGCCTACCCACCCGGACATGGCTACGGAAGCGCTCTCCCGCTCGTCGTCTCGCTGCATGGCTTCGGTGGCAACCATCTGAGTGGACTCGGAGGGCTCAGCCTCTCGCAGGCGCTTGCGGGTCGTACCAGGGGCCGGGCGCGCGCGCCGATTGCCCTTGTCTCCGTTGACGGCGGCGGCCTGTACTGGAACGCGCATCCCGGTGATGACCCGATGGCCATGATCGTCAGCGAGCTGATCCCGATGTGCCAACGCCTCGGTCTCGGCCGGCGGGCACACGGAATTGGCGCGATCGGGATCTCGATGGGCGGCTACGGCGCCCTCTTGCTGGCCGAGAAGCACCCGCAACTGATCGCCGCGGTCGCCTCCATCAGCCCTGCAGTGTGGACGACGTACGCTCAGGCGCGCGTGGCCAACCCGGCCGCGTTCGCTTCCGCCAAGGATTTCGTCAACGATGACGTGATCACGCATGCGTCAGCACTGACCGGGCTCTCGGTGCGCATCGCCTCCGGAACCGACGATCCGTTCCACCCGGGTGTCCTAGCGCTCGCCAAGGCTCTCCCCAAGTCCGCCAGCGTCGACATCAGTCAGGGATGCCACGACGGCTCGTTCTTTGGCAGCCAGCAGCGGACATCGCTGGACTTCCTCCGTGCCCACCTCGTGGCCGCCCAGTAGACGACCCTACCCCAGCGCGCAACACGGCGACGTGGGCGCGGCCTGGCCCCATCGGGCGCGGCGTCATAGAACGTAGAACGCCCCCTCGGGGAATTAGATCGGCCCGTGTTGGTCCCGAGCTCGAACACTCCCTACAGTCGCCAGCCCATCAAAACCAGCGCCCGAACGCCAAACCTGCCGGAACGCCTACGGCGCGACGGGGCGTTCGTCCTTCGGCGCGTAGCGGTGGTGCAGTGACAGCGGGTTGCCGTCGGGGTCCAGGCAGATCGCCTGCCAGCAGACGCCGGAGTCAAACGTGTCACTGACAAAACGCACGCCCTTTGCCTCCAGTCGCTCCCGGGCGACGGCCACATCGGCGACCTGGAGAGCGATCGGCATCGCGTTGCGCGAGAAGGTTCCGCCGAAGTCCTCGGTGCGCATGATGGCCAGCGTGAGGTTGCCGGCCTGGTACTCGGCGCCGGGCCGGCTCCCGTAGCGCTTGACGAACGGCAGGCCGAGCGTCTCGCCGTAAAAGGCGGTCATCGCGTCGAAGTCCTGTGCCGGGATGCAGACGAAGTCCACACCGGTGATGAGAGGGATCGTATCGGTCATGGTGGCTTAGACCTTCGCAGGTCCGCGGACTCATCGGTCGACGCCTAACCCGAGGGACGTACCTCCGCAGACTGCTGAGCGCTCAGAGGGTGGAGCCGGGATCGTACGCTTGGCCCGGCACGCCGCCGATCGCCAGGAGGCATACGCCATCGGGCCCCGGCAGGAGCTTGCGCCGTGCGGTCGGCCCGACGCGAACGATGTGGTCGGCGTCTAGCGGATACCGGTGGTCATTGACCGCTACTTCGGCCGACCCGCGCAGCGCGATGTAGACCTCCTCCTGGCCGAGCTGGTGGGCCGGAGGATTCCCGGGTCCCTCCGAAGCGTGGTCGTGCTCGGGGTAGGCCGTCGTCTCCGGGGGCATGTCGATGATCGACATCCCGAACGCTGTCACGCCCAGCTCAGCTCCTGCGCGGCGGAACGTGAACCCGTCCAAGAAACCCTCGACCGCGTCGACTGGTCGATCCGCTTGTGAGTGACATCGGCCATGGCAACCTGATCCTATGCTCGCACAGCATCGTCAAGCCGCGGGTCGATGACCCGTCGCTTGTCGAGGTGGGCGCGGGCCTCTCTTGGTCGACCCTGGTTCAGATCCGGTACGCGAGCTCGCGGTAGAGCTCGAGGTCGTGCGTTAGCTTCGTCGCACGGCGCAGCCCCTCCGGCCGTTCGTATTCAACGGTGACCGCAACGCTCGTGGCCCGCTCACGTCCGAAGTAGCAGGGGAGCGAGTCGAGCAGCGTGCGCACTCGTCGTCGCGGCCCGAGAAACGCCACGTGGCGGAATAGACCCAGCTCCGAAACGTCCCGGCCCTGGGCATCGACCAGTGGCGGGTCAAACGAGCAGGCGACGTTCAGAGCCGGCCGGTCCGCCAGGTTTGCCAGCTCCAGGTACAACACGCCGTCCTCAAAAATGACGTCCACGACGACGCCGTCGTCGGCTGCGGCGGCCTCCATCTCAGACGCGGTCGAGACCCTCGTGCGCGATCGCGATCGTCTCGATCGCGACGTCGTTGCCCGTTGCGTTCAGAACGGGACCTTCCCACTTGCAGATCCAGCCTTGGAAGAAGTTCCAGTGCAAGACCTCGTTCCCCTCGTCGTCGAGCAGAACGATCGCCCCGTTCCGACGATCGGCCTTGCCGTCGATGATGTTCTTTCGCCAGCTCCACAGCTCGGCATCTTGGGTAATCCCGCGGCGGAGGACGATGTTTGCGTACCTAGTCAGCCCCGGCAGTTTCCGCACAGTGTTGGGCTCGCCGCCGACCCGGTACTCGATCACCGCCGTCTCGCTCTCCAAGCCGCCGACCTCGCTGAACGCTGCGACCGAGACCCCATCGAGCTCAACACGGAAGTTGAAGCCTTTGTAGGGATCGTCCCGTGAAGGTGCCACGACGACCACATCGTTCGACAAGCTGCCTGCGGATCCTCCGCCCATGAACCACCGAGACCTAACAGCGGTAGGCGATCAGACGGTGTGGTTGGCGATCCAGCGCCAGAACGCGCGAGCCGCGGCGCTGGGCGCCGGGCGTCGACGACGGATCGCGCGAAGCTCGCGGCGAAGGTCGATCCCACGGACGGGGAGGCCGACCAGAACACCAGCGCGCTCCTCGGTCTCGATCGTCAGCCGTGAAATGAGCGTGAAGCCACCGCCGGTCAGGGCGCGTTTGAGGCTCTCGGCGCTGGCCGCCTGAAGCGCCGGGGTCAACTCGACTCCCGACCGCGCGAGCGCGGCGGTGGCAACGGCGCGGGTGCCCGAGGCCGCCTCGCGGGTTAGATACGCCTCCGCGACGAGGTCGCGGACCGTGACGACGCGCCGGCGTGCCCACGGATGGTCCGCCGCCACGGCGGCGACGATCTCGTCGCGGGCGACGGTGATCGTGTGGAGGCCCGCGGGATGGTCCGGTCCTTCGATGAAACCAATCTCGGTGCGGTTCTCGCGGATCGCGTCGAGCACGCCCTGTGAGTTGACGATCTCAAGCTGCGGGTGAACATCGGGGCGCTCCCGGCGAAAGTCGGCCAGCCAGCCGGGAAGCAGGAACTCCCCGATCGTGTGGCTGGCGCTCAGCCTCAGATCCGTGCTCCCCTGCGCTCGCGAGAGCTCCGCTAACTCGGCGACGCTGCCGAGCGCCTCGAGCGCACGCTTCGCGGCCGGATACACGGTACGGCCAAGCTCGGTCGGGCGCACCCCGAACCGGCCGCGCTCGAACAGCCGGCCGCCGACCCGCCGCTCGAGCGCGTGGATCCGCTTGGTCACCGCCGACTGCGTCAGCTGCAGTGCATCGGCCGCCCCGTGCACGGTCCCTGCTTCGACCGCGGCGACGAATGCCGCCAGTTCACTGCCGGCCAAAGGATTGGCCACGGTGCCTGATCCGGTCACCCCGGCAACTTAGCATTCCGAAATGGAATTGATCGCGGCCTGATTCGAGTGGTTTTGGGCCACCCCGAGAGCGAGTATCTGCGGCATGAACCACGCCCCGACCCTCACACACCACTTCCGGCTGCTGTCTGATCCACGACCGGCTGCTGCACATGAATTGCCCGCCCCGCGGCGGGTGCTCGGCGAGCTCGAGCACACCAGCGATGTCGTTCGCCATCTCGGGCCAAATTGGTACGCGTCGATCATGGGGACCGGGATCGTCGCCAACGCCGCCGCGCTCCTGCCCGTTCACGCTGCCGCGCTGCACGCGTTCGCGCTCGGCGTCTGGGTACTCGCCGCCGCGCTGCTGGTGGGGCTGTCACTGGCAACCGCCCTCCACTGGCTTCTATACACCGAGGCCGCTCGGGGCCATTACCGCGATCCGACGATGGCTCCGTTCTACGGCGCGCCACCGATGGCCCTGCTCACCGTCGGCGCCGGAGCGCTGCTCGTGGGCCGGGACCTTATCGGCCTGCCGGCAGCCATCACCGTCGACGAGGTCCTGTGGACGCTGGGAACGCTCGCCGGCCTGGCCACCACGATCCTGATCCCCTACTTGATGTTTACCCGCCTCGACCTCAAGCCCAAGGACACCCTCGCCACCTGGCTGATGCCGATCGTCCCCCCGATGGTCTCCGCCGCCACCGGAGCCGGACTGATCGCGCACCTGCCCGCCGGCCAGGACCGCCTGGCCCTCTTGCTGGCGTGCTACGCCATGTTCGGCATCAGTCTGTTCGCATCACTGATCATCATCACCCTGCTCTGGGGACGGCTCGCCTACGCCGGCATCGGTCCCGCCCGCACCGTCCCCACCCTTTGGATCGTCCTCGGACCCCTCGGACAATCCATCACCGCAGTCGGACTGCTCGGCAACGCTGCGCACGCTGTGATGCCGCAGCCCTACTCCAGCCTGATGCCGGCGGCAAGCGTGCTCTATGGCATTCCCGTCTGGGGGTTCGCGATCATCTGGCTGGTTCTCGCCGCCACGATCACGTTGCGCACCGCCCGGCGCGACCTCCCCTTCTCGTTGACCTGGTGGAGCTTCACGTTCCCTGTCGGCACACTGGTCACAGGCACCTCACAACTCGCGCTCCACACCCAGGCCAACTTCCTCACCTGGGCAAGTGTCACCCTTTACGCGCTACTCGTCGGGGCTTGGCTCACCGTCGCCACACGCACCGCCCACAGCTCGCTGCGCGGCCGGCTGTTCCTTCCCACGCCAGACACCGGCCTCCAGCCTGCAGCAGGCTGAAAGCCGCCTACCACGCGATGCCGCGTTCGCGCCACGACCGCAACCTCACCGTTCGGAACAGCAGAGCCGCTAGATCCCTATGAGCGACCGAGCTGGGGGTCGCTGGTCAACCGGCCGTTGGACTCCACACGCCCGGCGAGCTGGTGGCGGAAGCTGGGGTCGTTCGCCGTCGTCACCGTGAGGTCGTACCACCCGCCCGAGCGGCGCGTGTCGATGGTGACCTCGCGTGTCCGGTGCACCTCGACCCGGTGGTGGCGTCCGTATACGTTGGCGATGTCGACGGCGATCGGCGGCTCGTGGCGACGGTGACCGCCGCTGCGGCGGTCACTGCGACTGGTGAGCCGAAGCCTGACCCGGCCCAAGCTCCGCTCAACGTGTGCCTCGACCTCCAGAGCGGACATGGGAGAGCCGGCAAAATGGCGAAAGAAGCCGTTCGGCCCGTGGAGGTTGAGATCGTAGGTGCCTGGATTGGGAAGGGCGACTGCGAGCTCGTCGCCGGCCCCGATGGTGAAGCTGTAGGGCGCGCCGGTGACGGTCAGCGATCGCGCCTGGAGATGAACTCCGAGGCGGCCGTGGTTCGCGATTGCGAGGTGGAGTTTCTGGGGGTCGGGGTCGAAGGCGACGTCGAAGTGGTAGCCGAGCCGGCGCGATGGCCGCACCCCGGGTTCCTGGACCGGGACCGATCCAGACGCCGGCGGCGTCGGAACGTAGGTCGGGGTGCCTGTCTCGGCGGGTTTATCAACGTGGGGGAGCTTCGGGATCTGGTTGGATGCTCTGTCGAAGTCGAACGCCGAGGTCAGATCGCCGCAGACGGCCCGCCGCCATGGGGTGATGTTTGGTTCGTCCACGCCAAACCGTGCCTCGATGAGTCGGATCAGCGACGTGTGGTCGAACGTCTCAGAGCAGACCCATCCGCCCGTGCTCCACGGCGAGACGGCGATCAACGGCACGCGTACGCCGAGGCCGTATGGGCCGACGACCCCGTCTGACCCGCCCGGGGTCCCCGACTACCGGTGAACAGCTCGTTATCGGCGGCACCGTTGACCGCCCGGCGAGCCCGCCGACGTTGGGATAGGGCGACACAAGATGGTCAAAGAAACCGTCGTTCTCGTCAAAGGTGACCAGCAGGGCCGTTTTTGACCAGACCTCGGCGTTGCTGGTCAGCGCGTTGAGCACTGCGGCCGTGTACCAGGCGCCGTACCCGGCCGGCCATGCCGGATGCTCTGTGTACGCCTCGGGCGCGACGATCCACGACACGCTCGGCAGGTTCCCGTTGGCGACATCGGCCCCGAGGATGTCGAACAAGCCGCCACCCTTGCTGACGTCGGTGCCGATGCGAGCCCCCTGGTACAGGGGGCTGCCCGGAACCGCATTCTGATACTGGCGGAAGTACAGCAGCGAGTTGTCGCCGTAGTTACCGATGTACGGGTCCGGCCCCCAGCCCCAATAATGGGCGGCGTCAAGCCCGGCTCCCTTGTCCTGATAGATCTTCCAGCTCACCCCGGCCGCCTGCAGCCGCTCCGGGTAGGTCGTCCACCCGTAGCCGATCTCGTCGTTGGCGATGACCGGCCCACCACCCTGTCCGTCGTTGCCGTCCCAGCCTGTCCACATGTAGTAGCGATTCGGGTCTGTCGGGCCGAGCATCGAGCAGTGGTACCCATCGCAGAGCGTGAACGCATCGGCCAGCGCGTAGTGATACGGGAGGTCTGAGCGCCCAGGTGGGCCATCGAGGCGCTGCTCTTGGCGGGGAGCCACTTGTCCCAGTTGCCTCCGTTGAACATCTCGTGGTCCCATTCCAGCCGTGGTCAAGATCCTCGAGGAACGTCAGGCCCAGGTTGGGGACGTCGGGGCGAAACGGCGGCACGGCGGTCGTACCGTCGGCCTGATACCAGACCGGCTTTCCGCTCGGCAGCACGGCCGGGTGAGGATCGCCGAAGCCGCGCGCCCCACGCATGACGCCGAAGTAGTGGTCGAATGACCGGTTCTCCTGCATCAGCACCACGATGTGCTCGACATCGTCAAGCGTTCCGGTGGAGCGGTGTGCCGGGATCGCGAGCGCGCGAGCGATGCTGTCGGAGAGCATCGTCGCCGCGACGCTACCGCCCGCGATTTGGAGGAACCTACGCCGATCGACGACGCGCATACGCATCACCCTTTGGTATCCACGGACAAACGCCCACACGCTGCCCTTGCTGTGCCGACCTGGACCGGCCGACCCCTGTCACCGCGGCAGCATCCTAAGGCGGCTCCGGGGCAGCGTCGACTCGGCTCACAAAGCAATCACGCAGCGCTCACAACAAAGTCACAAGCGCCCGTCCGACCCTCTGGCCGCTGGTTCATCTCGTTTCCATCCTGGTAACCGAATGGCTTCTCGCCGTCGGTACGGTGGCGGCGCACTGCGACGCGCTTTCACGCCTTCTGGATGGCCTTCTGAGGGCGCGCCGCCGCTAGTCGTCAAGGAAAGGAAGACATAGAACTATGAGGCTCAAGCGAATTATCTTGGGACTGATGACGCTCGCCGGCGTCGCATTCGCGATCGTTCCGGGTTCGGTAGCCGCTCGCCCGTCGCATTCCAGGCACAAGGCGGGCACGACGCACGCCAGGCACCGCTCGAAGCACAAGTCGGACACCTCGGTGCCCCGCTACCGGCACATCGTCGAGATCATGATGGAAAACACCAGCTATGGCTCGATCATCGGCAATTCCCTGGCCCCGAACATCAACGCACTGGCCCATCGGTATGGCTTGGCGACGAACTACTTCGGTGTCACGCATCCGAGCGAGCCGAACTATGTGGCCAACATCGGTGGCTCCTATTTCGGCATTCAGGACGACAATCAGTTCTACTGCACGCCCGCGATGGCCACGACCGATCCCAACTGCACTGGGACCACGGTCAACCACACGGTGAACGCCCCCTCGCTGGCCGACCAGCTGACGGCAGCCGGCAAGACCTGGAAGGGGTACTTTCAGAATCTGCCCTACGTCGATCCCAGCCATGTGGTGAAGACTGGCCCCAACGCCAACGGCCCCTACACGTTCAAGTGGCCGAGCAACACCGACGCCCTGTACGCCTCAAAGCACAACCCATTCATCAACTTCAGCGGAACTCAGGGTGACCTTTCTCAGATGGTCCCCGATAACCAGCTGGGTGCCGATCTGCTGAGGGGCCAGCTGCCGAACTACAGCCTGGTGGTCCCCGACCAATGCCACGACATGCACGGCACGGGCGGCTGTTCTGACACCAACGGCCTGATCCAGGCCGGCGACCAGTACGTGCGCACCACCGTCAATGAGGTCATGGCCTCGCCGACGTGGAAGGAAGGCAACAACGCGATCGTCATCACGTGGGATGAGGATGACTACAGCGACCAGGGGCAGCCGGGAACCGGGTGCTGCGGCGCCGATCCTGGCGGCGGCCACGTTGTGACCATCGTCATCACCAATCACGGGTCGCGCCACGTCACGGACAACACCGCCTACAACCATTACTCGATGCTCCGCACCTTCGAAGCGGCGTTTGGCCTGCCCTGCCTGGCCCATGCCTGCGACAGCGTGGTGCCGACCATGGCTCCGCTATTCGTCACCGGCCGCCGGGACGAGGCTTACCGCCGTAGTCACGGGTAGCACACCCTCCGCCGGGTTGGCCCGACGCCAGCGGCGTCGGGCCAACCCGCGGATAAGCGCTTGTCGGGTCGGCTCGCCGGCTGACCTCGTGGCACGGGCCTGCTCCGCTGTCGCGGCGAGTCGCAGTGGCGGCCCCGAACCACTTGGTCAGCGCTTCCGGGAGTCCGAGGTGGGTTCGGTCTCCGACCCAGGCAACGTATCCATCGGGCCGGATCACCACGGCAGTGGGAGCGCTGACCGTGCCGAGTACCGGAAGCTCCCACACGCCGACGCACTCAGCATCGATCAGCTGGACCCGGTCAGCCCATCCAGTGATGTCAAAGCCGCCCGGCTCACCGAGGTTGAGCAGCACCGGCCGGGCGTCGTGCAGCAGCTCGAAGACACGCATCGGGCCGTCGGCGGTGACGAGGTCCAGATCGGGCATCCGGCGTCCGAGCAGCGGGTGCCCGTCCCCCAGGTCGTAGTGGGTGTCGAGCCCGGAGACGATCCCGGCGAGCCGTTTGCGAGGCTCGTCCATGCTCGCCAGCTCCGACACGACGTCGGCCAGCGCCTGCGTGCGCTCGTCCTGGCGTTGGAGCGCCGTCAGAGCCATCGTCTGCTTGAGCCAGCGGGCAGCGACTGGGTGACGCTCGTCGCAATACGTGTCCAGGAGGCTCTCCGGGGAGGTCCCGTCGACCACCTGCGCGAGCTTCCATCCCAGATTCACGGCGTCCTGCACAGCGAGGCCGAGTCCCTGTCCACCGACTGGGTAATGCACGTGCGCCGAGTCGCCGGCGAGTAGGACTCGTCCCGCGCGGTAGGCCGCGGCCTGCCGAGTCATATCGGTGAACCTGGAGATCGAGGAGGGGTTATGGATCCCGAAGTCGGTGCCGTACAAGCTGATGAGCGCCTCGCTGAGGTCGCGCAGGGTCGGTTCGGTCGTGGATCCGACGCGCGGTTCGGTCACCATGACCCGTACCGGCCCGGAATCGTTGTAGACCACCTCGCCGTCGCGGATCTCGTACTCCAGCCTGCTCAGCCCGTGGACGCCGATCGCGTCGCGCCGCATCCCTAATTCCGGCTCCTCGGTCATGTGGACCTCGGCGATCAGGTGGCTGATCGTCGGATCCCATCCGGGGAACTCGATGCCGGCTGCCGTGCGGATGACGCTGCGTCCTCCGTCGCACCCGACGAGATACTGCGCCCGCAAGGGCCCGCCGTCGGACAGCTCGACGTCGACCCCGGTGATGTCCTGGGCGAAGCCTCTCACCTCGCATCCGTAGTAGATGCGCACCCGCAGCTCGGTGATCCAGGCGGCCAGGATCCGCTCAATCTGGCTCTGCCAGATTCCGAGCGTATATGGGTGACGCGTCGGCAAGTCACTCATGTCCAAGGCAGTCCTGCCGAACGTCGCGACCTGAACCACCTGGCCCTCGGCCAGGAACCGATCCGCGACCCCGCGCTGATCGAGCACCTCGATCGTGCGCGAGTGGAATCCGCCGGCCCGCGCGCCGACCAGCGTGTGATCGCGGCGCCGCTCGACGACGGCGACATCCACCTTCGCCAGCGCCAACTCAGCCGCCAGCATCATCCCCGCCGGACCCCCTCCGGCGATCACCACGGCATGCTCGGTCGTACGCATTTTGCTCCTCCTTCTCGGTGATTCTGGCCCGCGGCGGGCGATTATGCGGCACGGCGCGAGGCCTCATGAGGGCCTCGCGTGCGGTATAAATTGGAAGTGGAGAGGGGCGCCTAACCGCCTTCGTACGTCATCCGCGGGCGGCCCGGACGATCCTTCGCGAAAGCCGCGGCGTGCTGCGTTGGGCGACTGCTCGCCATAGCAGGATCTCCGACGCGCTCGAGACACACCTCGGCAGGCGGCTTGGTCCTCACGCAAGTACGCCGCGACCCAGACGAAAGGCGCTCGGCCGCCGACGCCGCAGTCGTCTCGCGACCCTGCACACCTTCGGTGACAGCTGGACGCGCACCCAACAACTTGACACCCGAACGCGGAGCTTGATCTCGGTGGCGATCACCGCAGCGCTGGGCACTCATGAGCCGCTGCGTGGACAACTTCGCATTGCGCTGCACAACGGGGTGAGCAGAGACGAGATAGTCGAACTCTTCATCCACCTCGACGCATATGCTGGCGCGGCCCGTGCTTTTGACTCCTACCAGATCGCAGCCGCCGTGTTCGCCGAGCAGAGCTGATCAACTCGCCCTTGGCCCGTTCCGCGGCGCTCACGCCCCGCCGCGACCGCTCTTAGTCGCGTTGCTCCTCGGCCCGGGGCACGACGGAGCGATGCCTACTCGGACTGGCGTCCCAGGTGTGCGACGAACCGGTCAATTCGCTTGCGCTCATCGACGGGCAGGGGGCCGTCGGTCTCGACGAGGAGCGTCATCGAGCCCCGCTCGCGAGCCCACCGGCGGACATTCTCGCTAAACGCATCCGCCACCCACACCATCGGCACCGACCGGGCGTAAGCGATCACAGTCGCGTCCTGTTGCCCGGCGTCGGCCTCGCTGCGGACGAGCAGGATGCTGGTCTGTCCCAACTCGTGGGCGACCTTGTTGACAGCGGCGAGCCCCTTGTCACCCAGAAGCGCTATCTCGCCATCGCGGAGCATCTCGCGAGCCCAACCAGCCGGCGCACCCTCCAGGCTCGACGGTGGACAGACGAAACGAAAGGCGGGCTCGGGCACGTCGTCGGACGCTACTGGACTCCTGCCTTCGAGACTTCCGGCTCATACTCCAAGCAGCCACCATGTCGCCCGCCGGACGGCTCGGTCCACGCCTAGGGCTGGCCCTGATATTCCCGCGGCCTGCAGGTTGATCCTGCCCGGAGTGGGGTCGCCTTTGGCCGCTGGCTGCCCCGCACCTGTGGCTACCAACTTCCAAGCGCCATGGGTGACCTTGCGTCCGGCACTCAGGAGAACTGGCGCAGGAAACGTCTGGCGGCGGCCCGGCGGCTGGTCAGACGCTTGTCGGCGAGTCCGATCTCCTCGATCCGGCCGTGGCGGACCTTGAGCACGCCACGACTGGGTCCCGCTGGGGCGAGGTACCACGTGTTCCGCCCGATCCTGAAGGGGCGTCCCACCTTCAGACGGCGCGCCACGGCAGCGAGCCTGGCCCCGGGGTGCACGCGCTTCAGGGCGTAGCTGCGATTGGCGGTCAGTACCAGGATCGCCCGGCCGCTCACGCGCGCCCGATCCCTCCGGGAGAGCGTCCGGCGCAGCGCGGGCGAGGGATAACCGACGCGGATCCGGCGCCCGGCCGAGCAGAAGAAGTCCATGTAGCGGCGGTGGCCCGTGGAGAAGCTCGGGAACAGGCGACGGACGTGGCGGCGGGTCATGCCGAGCGTCACGGGGCCGAGCGATCTGCCGGCGATGAAGCCGCGGGCGGCAGTGCAGGGGGCACCGGGTCCAAACGGGACCGATACCGGCGCCGGCCCCAACGGCCGGCCGCCGTAGATCACATCGCCTCGAGCGTCCTGATATGTCATCCAGGCGATCGTCGGCTGCTGGTCCACCCCGGGTTTGCTGAAGTCACACACCCCGTTGGGGTAGAGAGACTGCAGCTGAGCCCACTGCGCGGGGGTGAACGGGAGGAGGCCGAAATTGCTCGCGCGATCAAGCGGCTTGAGTCGGCACTTGTTGGCATCCGTGGTGATCGCGTCACCGGCGACGGTGCGCGGGGTCCCGTAGATCGGCACGACGCCGGGCGGGCAGAGCCCATCGGAGACCTTGTTGCCGTTGCCGTCGTAGCACTCGTCGCGGAGGCCAGCGGGCTTGTCAGAGGTGAGCTTCTGCGCCTCGCTCCGCGAGCTGGTGTCCTTCTCGACCGCGCCGAGCCATTGATCCATCGCCTTCAGGCTGGTGAGGTTGCATTGGGTGTCGCCGATGATCAGCGCCGGACCTTCCCAGATCAGCTGGTTGTTGTGGTTGCCGTGCTCGCGATCGAGGCGCGCGCGGACCGCGAACGCGCGGTAGGCGTCGTGAAAGGCGCCGGGGTCGGGGCCGCGGCAGTCAATGATCGCGGTCTGGTCGAGGTTGTTGGTCTCATTGATCATGCCGCTGCGATACGCGTTGGACAGCGCGGAGCCCCGGGTGGCGATCCGGCTCGCAGTGGGGTTGGTGTCGATGTCCACCCCGCCGATCTTCTGGTTGAGGTCGATGAACTGAGCCGGCGTGATCTTGCCTTGCTGCAGCGCACTGAGGCCGTATTCAACCCCGACGTTGTCAATCGGCGGCACGGCGAAGCCGTGACCGGCCTGCTTCTCGCTCGCAGACCAGTACGCCCGGGGATCGGGTCCGAAAATGTTGATCGCCGCGTCTTGAATGTCGCAGCGAACACCACCGGGGTTTGTCTGCGCGTTGTAGCGCTGGGCGTCGGTCACGCCAGCGCACTTGTCGGTAGGAACGGCGACATGCCATTGAGCGTTGTCGCTGACCTCAGAGTTGACGATCGACACATGCCCTTCGGCGTCGGCCATCTGCGTTGGGGTCCAGGCCACACCGAGCCCCCACTTCGCGGGATGGGTGAAATAGGCCAGCATCAGGTGGTAGTCGAGGAACTGCGTAGCCGTACCCCATGCGTCGGGGAACGAGCAGGTCGGCAGAAGGCCCTGGTAGATGCCGGGATAGGCGTTGGCGATCCACTGCTGCGCGAGCGAGCCTCCCGAGCACCCGGTTCCGATCGTGTACCGGATCGTCCCGTAGGTATTGATCAGATGCTCTTTGGCCATGATCAGCGATTCGGCCTGGAGCGGCAGGTTGCAGTTATGGCCGCTGTAGTCCAGCGCGGTCGACATCACCGCGAAGCCGGCGCCGAGCGCGTACTGCCCGCTATCGGCGGTCGGGACGACCGGCGACGAGACTGGCGAGGGGTTGTAGCTGGTCACGCTCGGCGCAGTGCCGGTCTTGTGGTCGACGCCGCACGAGACCCCATGGGTGATCAGCAGTTTGTGGTTGAACTGCGGCTGCGGCGCCAGTGCGCTCCAAGCCTTGTGCGGCTGGAAGAGGGCGGCGATCTGGTACTGATCCCGATCCTCGTAACCGGTCTCGACGCGGACGATGAACGGGACAGTGGTCCCGGTTTGCGTCGTGGTCCTCGCCACGTCGGCGGGTGGGTTCGACGGGTCGTATGGCTGGAGGCCGGACTTGGAGGAATCTGTCGACTTGTAGTAGTAGCTGTAAGTAGCCGGCATATTGCAGGCTGCATCGCGTGCCCCCGCCTCGCACACCCACGGCTTGAGCTGAGGCCCGGAGATGATCGGCCCGCCGATCGGATGATTGGTGATCGTCAGCCGCGCCCCATAGCCGTCTGAGAGCCGAGCCGTCAGAACATTGGGTCCTGTGGCGAGACCTGACACCAGACCTTCGAACTTCCCGTCAGCCAGCCGGACGAAATCGTGCGTGACATCACGCCCGTTGAGGTCGAGCCTTGTCGTGGCCGCCCTCGCGCCGCGCGGCAGGAAGACTCGGACCAAGGCCTCGCCGCCCGTGACCAAGTCGGCGCGCGTCGACAGCACGGCGAGCCGGACCAGATGCCCCGAGCCGATCCCTCGCGCGCCGGTGCGCGCCGGGGCCGAGGTGGCCAAGACTGCCACCAGGCTGGCACCGACCAGCCCCATCAAAAGCATCGACATGCAGACTCGCCGTAGCACCAGCACCAATCCCCTCCAGATCAGAGGCGCCCGATCGTATTCGTCCTTCTAGTTTCCTGTCAACTGCGGTGATGAGCGCAGCGCCGAGCGGTGGTCACGGTTTGACCAGATGAAGCTCTGGGAGGTCGCTCGGGGGCGGGTGAGGGCGCCGTTTGTCGGGCGCGCACCTATCCTCCGCCACGAAGGGCCGCGCGATTGGCGATTGGATGAGGCAATAAAACCCCCGCCATTCGCGGGCTTTTCTACGCGCCCTGAGAGATTCGAACTCCCGACCTTCGGTTCCGTAGACCGACGCTCTATCCAGCTGAGCTAAGGGCGCTGGACGGCCGATTCTAGCCTCCGGGACTGGAGCGGTCAGGCCGGGGGTGCGCTGAGGTCCTCCGGGCCGGCGAAGCGGGCCACTGTGAAGGCGATCAGCGTGGGGACCTGGAGGGCGAAGACCAGGAGGGAGAGGGTGAGGATGACCAGCGGCCCTCCGCTGAGGTGATCCTGGAGAAACGAATATTCGATCATCCCGGCGATGAACAGGTAGACCAGACCCGTCCATTTGGCCACCTGGAAGAAGCGCGGCCAGGCGAACCCATCGACCCGGGTGAGCGATAACAGATTCCAGGCCGCCAGGGCGACCGACAGGACCAGGAGGACGATCGCCGGGGCCAGCGGGACGTGCTGGGGGAGATGAGCAGAGAGATAGATACCGCCGGCCACGATCAGAGCCAGCGAGGCCATCCCGATCTGGGTAAACGGCGGCTGTGAGCGAGCTTCCACGGGCGTGTTCGGCCGTCAGCCTGCGGAGAGCTTGGTCATGATGACCAGCGTCGCGATCTGCATGACCCCGAGGATGCCGGCGCAGTAGATGAAGCGCTTCATCAAGCCCTCAATCACCTGCGGGTTCGGGCGCTTCTTCTTGAGCTCGAACAGCACGGCGATGTTGGCCGGCTCCAGCAGGCCGAGGGCCAGAACGGCCATCACGCCGACGACGATGAAGCTGGCCACCACCCATCCGTGGTTCGGATAGGAGGACAGGACGGTTCCTGTCTTCGTGGCCAACTGCCAGCCGGCGGCCAGGGTGATGACCACGACGGTGGGCATGATGACCACCATCTTCGGCATCAAGCGGGTCGTGAACTCGATTCGGGCCGGGATCGACATTGAACCCATGATCGGTCCCAGGATGAGGCCCAGGAAGAGGTCGATGATCGTCCATGCGGCACCGCCGGCCACGTGAAAGAAGGTCAGCGGCCAGAGGCTGTTCACGGCAATCGCGATGATCAGGAGGACCATCAGCACGCCCGAGAGAGCCAGGCCGACCCGGGGGACGATGTCGAACTCCAGCGGCGCAGGCGGACCCGCCGCGTGCGGTCCGGCTGGAAGCGGCTCGTCGATAGCCGATAGTTGCCCCGATACCTCCACCATCGTGGGCGGCATCCTAACTGTACGGCCGGACTGTGTCCATTCCCCCGCCGGATGGGGCGATTTCGCCCCCGGTCATTGCGCAGGCGAGGCTCCGGTTTGGGCACTGCATGTACGGAGAGGGCGGGATTCGAACCCGCGAAGGAGTATGAACCCCTTACTCGCTTAGCAGGCGAGTGCCTTCAGCCACTCGGCCACCTCTCCTTCGGATTTGCGCCAGTGTAGACGAGGGGTCCGCAGCTAGGATCGGGCCGGCCACACCTGGAGGGGTGGCAGAGTGGTCGAATGCACCGGTCTTGAAAACCGGAGTCCGGCAACCCCGGACCGCGGGTTCGAATCCCGCCCCCTCCGTTCCCGGAAGTGGTTCCCGACATGCCCCCTGCGCCAGCCGCTGTAGCGGCCGACAGGCCGGGGGAATCAGCCCTTTTTCGGCGCGGTGCCGAACACGTGGTCCCAGAACGGGGCGCTGACGCCATAGCCGCGCTCGTGGTCCTGGAAGTGGTGGCGCATGTGGAGCTCGCGCAGCGTCGCCCGAGCTGCGGTCTTGGGACGGTGGTGGTGCACGTGGTAGTGCAGCATGTCGTAGGCCAGGTAGCCGCCGAGGAAGCCAGCTCCGAAGGGCAGGAAGCCGGGGCTGCCCAGGACCACCGAGAAGCCCACACGAACAGCGCCGCCAGCGGGATGCTGACCGACGGGGGCATGACCAGGCGCATCGGGTCATTGGGGTGATCGTGGTGGACGCCGTGGATGATCCAGTGCAGCCGCGCGCCGATGCCCTTCTCGGGCTCGAAGTGGAAGACGATCCGGTGCAGCCAGTACTCGGTCAGGGTCCAGAACAGGTAGCCGCCGAGCACCCAGGCCAGGGTCAGCCAGCCCGCGCCGTGCACGAACCCCTCGACCACGAGGGTCACGATCGCCGGCACCGAACAGGATCGGCGGCACCGCGGGATGGACGCGCGAGAGCTTGTCCAGCAGGTCGGAATCGAACATGCGCGGCGAGGCCCGCAGGGCTCGGTGCGGCTCATGACCTTCGGTTCTTCTGCTGTCGGGTGGCCATCGAACCCAAATTTTAGCCAGCTGGGCTGACTTGATCGGGTCGCGGCGAGGAGGTTTCCTCGGGCTGGAGGCTCGCCCCCTCCTCGGCCGGCATGGCCAGCACGATGTGGCGCAGCGACAGGGCGACGAAGTCCCGTTGCTCGACTCGTGGGGCCCGTCCAGACTGGTCACCTCGACGTCGGTGAGGGCCAGGAACACGCGCTCGGAGGCGTTCAGATAGTCGGTCAGCCGGCTGCGGTAGCCATCTGCGGGCAAGCGCAGCAGCCCGGTGATCCGGTGGCGGCCGGTCTCGACGATGATCGCGCTCGTCCCGGTGCTCCAGGCGAAACCGCGACGATAGCGGGCGAAGATTCGTCGCAGTGCCATGCCATGCTAGGTCATGGCCAGCCACCGGGACGCTCGCTGGTGGTCGGCGCGGCGCGCGCAGAACCGCAAGCCGGCCACCTACCGCTGCCCGTTGTGCGGCGGACACCTGCCCGCGCTCAGCGAGCACATGCTGATCGTTCCCGGAGGGACGATCGGAGCGCCGCCGCCACGCCCACACGGCATGCGTGCTGGCGTGCTCGCCAGGCCGGCCGGCTGCCCACTCGGGAGGAGTGGCTGCGCACTCAGCCCCGGCCGCCCGGGCTGTCTGGCAGCGCCTGCGCCGATCGGCCTCGCTCGGCACCCCGGGTAGGGTGCGCCGGCATGGCCAAGCACCTGAAGCTCGGACTGGGCATCGGCTACTGGGCCGGGGGCCGCCCGCCGGGCGCGGCCGAGTCGGTGCTCGAGGCTGACCGGCTGGGCTTTGACTCCGTGTGGACGGCCGAGGCCTACGGGTCCGACGCGCTGATGCCGCTGGCCTGGTGGGGCGCGGCCACCGAGCAAGATCAAGCTGGGTACAGCGATCGTGCAGATCTCGGCCCGGACGCCGGCCGCGACGGCGATGGCGGCGATGACGCTCGACCACCTCAGCGGCGGCCGGGTGATCCTCGGTCTCGGCGTCTCCGGGCCCCAGGTGGTGGAGGGCTGGTACGGCCAGCCGTTCGCCAAGCCGCTGGCCCGGATGCGCGAGTACATCGGGATCCTGCGCGACATCTGGGCCCGCGAAGGGCCGGTCACCAACGAGGGCCCGCACTACCCACTGCCGCTATGCGCGGCGGCACCGGCCTGGGCAAGCCGCTGAAGTCGAGCATCCGCCCGTTGCGCTAGCGACATCCCCATCTACCTGGCCGCCGAGGGTCCGAAGAACATCGCCCTGGCGGCCGAGCTGTGCGACGGCTGGCTGGCCCTGTTCTACTCGCCCCACCACGACGGCTTCTACCGCGAGGCGCTGGCCGACGGGTTCGGCCGCCCCGGGGCCCGGCGCGGCGCGCGAGGACTTCGAGGTGGCCGCCACCGTGCCGCTGATCATCACCGACGACATCGAGGCCGCGGCCGACGCCGTGCGGCCGATGTACGCCCTGTACTTCGGCGGCATGGGGGCTCGCGGGACCAACTTCCACGCCAACGTGGCCATCCGCATGGGCTACGAGGCCGAGGTGGCCAAGATCCAGGAGCTGTACCTGGGCGGGCACAAGGATGAGGCGGCGGCGGCGGTGCCCACCAAGCTGATCGAGCAGCTCACGCTGATCGGCCCGCCGAGCAAGATCCGCCACGACCTGGACGCGTGGCGCGAGTCGATCGTCACCACGCTGCTGATCGGCGGCGATCCCGCCACGCTGCGGACCGCCGCCGAGCTCGTCCTCGGCTAGTTCAGCTCAGTACAGCTCAGCTCAGCTCACCAGCGGATGCCCGTCCGGGGGCCGCGGTGTCGACACCGACCAGGTCGCCATCGACCGTGAACGTCGGCTCGCTGGCCGACACCTGGTCCTGGGCGTTGATCCGGCCCCCGGCGGGGCCGGCACCGGGCCGTCGAGCAGCGGGTCGCCGGTGCTGCTTCATCCAGGCCTCGAGGCGCCGGCGCGAAGATCGGCGGCGACCTCGGCGTAGTCGGGGTCATCGATCACGTTGCGACCCTCGCCGGGGTTGAAGAAGAGGTCGTGAAGCGCCTCGCGGCTGACCGGGCTGGTGGCCCAGCCACGAGCCAGGTAGGCGTCCTTGCTGGGACTGTCGTCGCAGTTGGCCAGCACCGGGATAGGGGTAGTCGTCGAAGCGGCGGATGTACTTGAAGCGCTCGGTGCGGATCGCCCGCTGGGGCTCGTAGGCGGCGTGGTAGGTGAGCTCGGAGAAGATCTCCTGGCGTGCGCCCGGCGGCTCGCTGCCGTCGACCAGCCCGACCAGCGAACGTCCCTGCAGCCAGGCGGGGGGTCGATCCCGGCGACCTCGCAGATCGTCGGGAAGATGTCGATCTGCGAGACCAGCTCGTCGTGGGCGATGCCGCCGGTGAACTCCGGGCCGCGCATGATCAGCATCACGCCGATGCCGCGGTCGAGCAGGCTGGCCTTGGCGGTGGGGAAGGCCAGACCGTGGTCGGTGGTGCAGATCACCAGCGTGTTGCGGTCAAGGCCGGTCTCGTGCAGCGTGTTCAGCACCGCGCCGACGCCGTGGTCCAGTGAGCGGGCGCTGGCCTTGTAGGCGGCCACGTCCTGGCGGATCTCGGGCGTGTCGGGCAGGAACGGGGGCGGCAGCGAGTAGACGCGGTCGCGCACCGAGCTGGGGGCGAAGAAGCTGCGGTGGGTCTCGAAGAAGCCCACCGACATGAAGAACGGCTCCGGGATGGCCATGGAGAGCGCCGCGATCGCCGCCGGCGCCACCGAGCTCGCGCGCGTGTTCTCGATCTCGTGCACGATGTCGTAGCCGAGGATCGCTGGGATCGGCGGAGACGTGCTGCTCGCCGATCAGCTCGGTGTGATAACCGGCGGCGCTCAGCGTGCGCACCATGTGCTGGTCGTAGTCGTTGAGCGCGAAGCCCCGGTGGGCGAGGCCCATCATCCCGTTGCTGATGGCAGTAGGAGCCGGTCAGCAGCGCGGCGCGGCTGCCCGAGCACGAGGGGGCGGCGCAGAAGGCGTTGCGGAACATGACGCCCTGATCGGCCAGCCACTGGATGTTTGGCGTCGGGATCGCGTGGCCGTAGGGCTGGACGTAGCGCCCGGTGTCATGCGAGTTGAGATAGAGGATGTTCGGGGGCACGGAGTCGGGCGACGGGCGGGGCGCGGGTCAGGACGCCGGCCACGGCGGCGGGCGCTGCTGCGGTCCGCGCCGGCGCCGCGTCCCGATGGTACGCCGCCACCCACTCGTCCGACATCGCGTCGGCCTGACGCTTGATCGGCTCGGCGGCCTGCCAGCCCACGGTGGCGGGCACGCCGATGTCGTCGAGCGACCGCGCGCACGGCCGGTCGCGGTCGACCTTCGAGGTCGTCCTCGTAGACGATCGACAGCGCGGGCGACGCCGTGGCGAGCGAAGAATGCTCCCCAGGCGCGATCCTCGGCGTCGAGCTGGCGGACCAGGTGGCGATGCCCTCGAAGCGGTAGTGCAGCTCGACCGGGCGGTCGGCGTCCGGCCCGTGCTCGCGCCGCCACAGCGCGCGTCTGCAGCGCGCGCCACAGGCTGACCGCCTGGCGGACCTTGTCCCGCGCCGGGTGACGCGGATGTAGCGCGGGCCGTCGAACAGCCGCCTGGAGCAGGGCGAAGCGGCTCCAGGCCCGCGTACTCCGGCAGCTCGCCGGCCAGCGCGTGCAGCTCGGCGAGCTGGCTCCACATCAGCTTGGCGCCGAACACGCCGTTGGGACGTGGTGCCCAGGCGGAAGCGTGCGCTCGAGGTGCTCGCGGTAGCTGGTCAGGCCCTGCAGCGACGAGTGCGACGGCGCCTCGGGCGGCGACGGGTCATCGCGGATCCCCACGCCGGTGCGCGGGAGGTCGCTCCAGGTAGTCGCCCGGGTGCGGAGGCAGGCCCGTGTCGACCGTGGCCTCGAAGTACTCCCGGGTCGCCCGGCCACGCCGGTGTCCTTGAGCAGCTCGCAGAGGAGCGTGCTGCCGCTGCGCTGGGTGGCGCAGACGAGATAGGAGCGCGAGGGCCGGATCAACAAATTCTACTGAATTAGTTCGATACCCAAGGCGGCGGACACTACGTGGGGGCCAGTAACTGACCTTGCCGGTGTGTCAGGCCGCTAAACCGCGCAACGTGGATCAGCGTGCCAAACCCGACGCGCCGTTCGCTGCCGCGTCCAGGATCTGGTGGGCCTTGAGCCCGAGACTGAGTCGCTCGCGGCCGTCGGACTCGTACGGGCGAGAGCCCGGAGACCTCGTGCACGCGGGACAGGCGGTAGCCGACGGTGTGGCGGTGGAGCTCCATCGCCTCGGCGGTCTCGGTGGTCGAGCCGTCGTGGGCCAGGAACGCCTGCAGCGTGTCCAGCAGGTCGGTGTCGTGGCGGGCGTCGTAGGCGGCCAGCGGGCGAGATCGTCCGCTCGCGCAGCGCCGCGAGCTCGTCGGGGTCGCGCAGCAGCACCCCGATCAGCAGCCGGTAGATCTCGTCCTCGCCCGCGAGCTGGATATCGGGCGGCGCAGTCCGAGCTCGACCAGCAACTCGGCCTCCCGCAGCGCTTCGTGGAGCAGGCCTGGATCGCGGCGCGGAGCCGACACGGTCACGGTCATGCCGTCGGCTCGCGGAGTCGGGCGGCCAGCTCGCTCGGCCTCGCGCGGACGCCGGATGGGGCGAGGCCCAGGAGTCGCCCCTCCGGCGTGCTCGGCCATGAGCACCCCGGCGTGCTCCCGTGGCCGAGCTCGGCCGCGAGCAAGGCCGTTCGCGACCGGGTCCGCGCGCGGCGCAGATGCGCCACGGCGCCGCCCGCGAGCTCGAGACCGAGCCGGCGCGCGCGGGCCAGCAAGCCGGCGGGATCGTCGGCTGGCCCGGCGGCCAGCTCCTGGAGCAGCGCGGCTGGGCGAGTCCTCGGGGCGGGGTCGGCGCGCTCGCTGCGGATCAGCGCGGTCACCGAGGCGGCCGCGGCCGCCGCCTCGAGCCAGGCCCGCCGCTCCGCGGCGCTCGCGGCCGACCCCCGGCCCGGTGCCGGCGGCGACCACGCCGACGGTCTCGCTCGCCGATCCGCACCGCGACGGCGTCCGCGATCTCGGGCGCCGGCGCATGGTCGGCTCGCCCTGCACCGCGCACGGCGGCATGCTCGCGGATGCGCCGCAGCTGCTCGGCGCCGAGCGAGCCCGGCGGACTCACCACCGGGTCGCCCGAGCGAGGGGATGGCGATCGCCACCGGGCTGGCCGAGCGCATCGGCCGCCGCAGCGGCGACGCTCTGCAGGTCGTCTCCGGCGACCGCTCCGGAGACGAGCGTCAGTGGCGTGGGCCGGGAAGCGGATCCATCCGCTCCCCGGCCCGGCACCGACTTCCGGCTGCTCTCAAACGCCCGTGCGCGCTGCATGCTCGCCGCGCACGCGGGCCCGGGCGACCGGGACTTCGGGTCATGCCGGCGTCGGCGTCGACTGACCCGCCCCGGACGACGACCCGGGCACGCCGTTCGGGTATCCGAGCGACGGGATGTCGGACGGGTACACCTCGTGGCCGTGCTCGGCCGTGTCGCCGATCTCCATGTTCTCGTCGGACATCCGCAAGCGGGATGAACAGCCCGACCAGCTTCAGCAGGATGAACGTCGCGACGACGGACCAGGCGATCACGAACAGCCCCGCGAGCAGCTGCCACTTCAGCAGCGTCCAGTTGCCGTGGACCACGCCTCCGGCGGAGATGCTCGGGGTCTTGCCGACGCCCGGGTACACGATCATGTTCGGGTCGGCGAAGATGCCGGTCAGCAGACCGCCCGCCAGGCCGGCGAAGCCGTGGGTGTAGACCACGCCCAGCGTGTCGTCGACGTTGCGGAAGGGCCGCAGCCGGCTCAGGTAGTTCAGCGCGAAGTACACGATCGTCGAGGCGATCACGCCCGATCGCCATCGCTCCCCAGCCGTTGACGTAACCGGCGGCCGGGGTGATCGCCACCAGGCCGACGATCATGCCGTTGACGCCGGAGATCAGGCCCGGCTTGCGGCCGGTGAGGTAGTCCCAGGCGACCCAGACCAGGAACGCGACCGCCGTACACAGGTTCGTGTTCAGGATCGCGGCCGAGGCCGAGGCGCCCGCGAAGTACGGGTCACCACCGTTGAACCCGTTCCAGCCCAGCCACAGCAGACCGGCGCCGATCGCGACCATGGCCACGTTGTTCGGGCGCGTCGATCTCGCGATCTCGCTGGAGTCGCGGTCCGATCACCGCCGCGGCGACGAAGCCCGAGACTCCGGCCGAGAGGTGGATCACGTAGCCGCCGGAGTAGTCGACGGCGCCGTGCTGGGCGAAGAAGCCGCCGCCCCAGATGCAGAACGCATCCACGGTGTAGACGATCGACGACCACAGGGCGACGAACGGAATCCAGGCCTTGAAGTTGATCCGCCCGAGCACCGAGCCGAGCATCAGGATCGGCGTGATCCCCGCGAACACGAACTGGAAGTAGGCCAGCGTCGCCTGCGGGAAGCGGAAGCTCGGCCCGGTGGTCGCCAACGGGATCGCCGCCTGGCCCTGCTCGGCGCTGTGGCTCAGGATCGTCCCCGGCTTGCCGATGAAGTTGCCGAAGAAGCCCGAGTGGGAGAGGCCCGTGAAGGGCGAGCCGAAGCCCATCTTGAAGGCCCACAGCACCCAGACGATGAGCACGACGGCGAACGCGGCGAACGTCAGCATCATGCTGTTGATCGACCAGCGCTTCTGCATCACGCCGCCGTAGAGCACGACGAGTCCGGGCACGCTCATCAGGCCGACGAGCGTCGCCGCCGTCATCTGCCAAGCGTTGTCTCCCGGGCTAAGCCACGTTGGGTATGGCAGCCACATGTGAGTTGGATCTCCTTGTCCTTGGGGACGGGAACGAACGGATCGCCGCCTCGAAATGCGGCGGCGGGCCCCCAGCTGGGCCCATTTCGACGGATCGAGTTTGTCTGTCCGGGTCTCGGCCCCCATGGCCTCGCGTCCAGCAAACCGACGGGGCCTCTGGACATAGGGATAAACGGATCCCGCAAGCAGCGAAAAACCGAGGGCGTGCCGTCCGGGCCCGGCCCGCGCGAACGCTCCGACCTGGGCGCGAGAGGGCTCTAGAACTCGATCGGCGTGCCCGCGGCAGCACGACATCACCGAGCTGCGGGCGGAGTCCAGCTGGGCCCGGGCTGGCTCCGCTCAGCGCGATCCGCCCGGGCTGGCCGGCGGCCTGGGAGCCGACGACGATCAGATCGGCGCCGAGCGGTCGTCGGCGCCGCACCACCTCGGCGCCGAGCGCTCGCGCCAGCGACTCGGCGGTCCGCTCCGGCGCGTGCATCGTCGTCCTCGGCCGCGAGACCGCGATCTTGCGGATCGCGACGTGCGTCGCCGTCGGCCCGCAGCCCCGCCACGGCCACGGCCACGGGCACCTGGCCGCCCGAGAGCATCTGCTGGGCGGCGCCGCCGGGCTCCACCCGGCCCGGGCGAGGTGCGGTAGTCGGAGCCGAACACCACCAGCGAGGCGCTCTCGGACGGCGGCAAGCTTGGCCAGGCCCGGCGCCGGTCGGAGGGTCGACGACGACATGGGTCGGGAGTCGCGGCTGCCTCGAGCCAGGTGACGCCGTGCTCGAGGCGGCGTGGGCGTCGTGCTCGGCGATCTCCTCGCGACGGGGGTCGTACTCGCGCGAGTGGCGGACGTAGGCCAGCGACGAGCTGGGCCCCGCCGCCGGCCAGCATCTGTGCCAACGACAACCCGTCGTCGTCGTTGGTGGTCCCGTCATAGGAGACGATCACGCTGGTCGGCATCGGCCGGCAATCCTGCGCGACGCGGGCCCGCACGGCATTGGCCACGTGGACAATCATCGCGTCGTGCGGTCGCTATCCGGGCGGCGCAGTGGCCGGCGTCCGGCAACGGCCACGGCCGCCCGGCGGCGATCGCGACCGCGCGCGTATGCCACGATCGAGCGCGTGGAGCGATCGACGTTGCGGCTAGGACGGGCGGCGCTCGCGCCGCCGCGTGCTGGCCCTGCTGCACATCCATCATCCATCTGCACCACCGGTTCCACGGGCCGCCGTTTGACTACGCGGGGCTGGCGCTGGCCGCGGCGGTCGAGCTGGATCGGCGTTGCCGGGACCGGGGAGCCGGTGCTGATCGCGGCCGGGGTGCTGGCCGCGCGACACGAGCTCGACATCACCTCGGTGGTGCTCGTGGCCTTCGTGGCCGCCGCCGGCGGGGGCGTGGCCGGCTGGCTGGATCGGGCTGCTCGGCCGGGCGCGGCTGCTCACCGCCCCGGGGCCCCTGCTGCGCCTGCGGCTGCGGACAGCTCAAGCGCGGCGAGGACGGTGTTCGCGCGCTATCCGGTGCATCGCGATCCTCCTCACGCCCGCGCCGATCGCCGGCATCCACCGGGTCCGCGCCGACGATCTTCCTCGCCGTCAACACTGGCCTCGGCCCTGCGTCTGGGCGCTGGGAATCGGGCTCGGCGCGTATTCGTCGGGCCCTCGGTGATCGACGCCGTCGGCGACCTCGGGCTGGTCACCGAGGCCGGCCTGGCGGTTGCTGTCGCGGCTCGGCGGCGATCGGGGGCTGCGCCGGCGGATGGGATCCGGCGCCGGCGCCGCCGAGCGGGCCGGACGACGCCTAGAGCTGGGTCTGGGACCAGTTGACGGTCATGCAGCGGCGGCGCCGGCTCGCCGATGTCGAACTGGATGTCGGCGTGCGGCAGCAGCGGGATCGCCCGCAGGCTCTTCTTCCACGGCTTGCCGTTGACGAAGGCGGTGATCTTGCCGTGGACGCCGGCCACCTGGGTGGCGCTCAGCGGCTGGTGCCACTCGTCGAAGAAGTTGCCGAGCGTGTAGATCCGCTGGGTGGGGGACTCGATGTGGATCACGCCGTCGGTGGTGTGCGTGTGCAGCCAGTAGATGCAATGACCGCCGGCGGCGACCGGGCCCTGCGGTGGGTCTGCTGGGCTGTCGAGCCCGGGATTCCGACCCCGGCGGGCAGCGCGTAGATACGGCCGCCGACGAACACCGCCAGGTGGGCGTGGATGTGGTAGGCGAGCTGCTCGGTCGGGCCGCAGTGGATCCCGTCGACGTTGCCGGTCCCGGTGGTCGCTGGCGGAGCCGAGCGGCGGGCCCCTGCTCGAGCGGGACGCCCTCGAAGCCGATCTGAGGCTGGCCGCTCGAGCTGGTCGCTGACGTCGTCTGGGCGGCCGCTGGTGGCTCGGTGCCGACGCGCTGGCGCTGAGGCGACTGCGAGACGAGCTCGTGGAGCTCGACCCCCGCACGCCGCGAGCGCGAGCGCGGCGACGACGGCCAGCGCAGCCAAAGGCGACCGGGTGGGTAGGGCTCGTGGTCGAGCGACCGCACGGGAGCGCACCGTAGCTGGCTCGGATAAGAAGTCGGCTTGATAGGCTGGCGCGCGATGGCCGAGAGCCCAGTCGGCGGGCTGCCGATGACGACCGCGCTGGAGCTCCCGGGGATGCGCGATCCGGCGAGAACCTCGGCGTCGTCTACGGGCTGGTGGTCCGCAGCATGGGCTTCGCGGGCGAGCATCGGCGGCGTCGTTCAAGGCGCTGCGCCGGGGCGAGATCTCGCAGTACACGCAGCTGCTGGAGGACTCGCGCCGGCACGCCATCGACCGGATGGTCGAGAACGCGTACCTGATGGGTGCCGACGCGGTCATCGCCGTGCGCTTCGACTCCTCGGAGATCGGCCAGCAGTTCACGCGAGATCGTGGCCTACGGCACCGCCGTGAAGGTGGACCGGTCGCCTGAGACGTCCGGCGGGCGGCGCACCGTGCAGCTGAGCGACGCCGACCGCGAGCAGCTGTACGAGAAGCTGAACCGGCACGCCGCCGCCGGCCGGCTGGAGGTCCCGGAGCTCGAGCGCCGAGTCGAGCTGGTGGCCGCGGCCGACACGCGCGAGGAGGCGTCGCGGCGATGGCCGATCTCCCGGCGCTGCCTGGCGATCCGCCCGCGCCGGCGCGGGCCGCGCTGGGGGCGGGGCCACGGCGATGCCGACGCCCCGGGCGTCGACTGGCGGCCGACGAGTGAGCGCTTCCGTGATCCCGCGCACCAAGCCGGGTCATGCGCGTCTGGCAGGACGCCGGCGGGCGCGCGCCACTACGTCCCCGACGACGACGCGGCGCTAGCGCCGGCCGCCGCCGAAGATCCGCAGCATGAACAGGAAGATGTTGAAGATGTCCAGGAAGATCCCGGCGGCGATCGGCACCGCGCTGGCCATGTTGGCGCGGCGCAGGCGGTTGAAGTCGAACACCGTGAAGGCGCCGAACACCGCCAGCCCGAGCACCGCGTAGATCAGGTTCCCGCCGGGGATCGAGACGAAGATCAGCGACGATCCCGAACGCGATCAGGGCCAGCAGCGCCCAGAACAGGACCCGCGCCCAGGACGACAGGTCGCGCCGCGTGGCGTAGCCGTAGGAGCCGAGCGCGGCGACGAACGCCGCCGGTGGCGCCCGCGGACTGCCACAGCGCCGCCGGGTTGGTCTTGGCGTAGACGGCAGAAGCGGGCCCGACCGCCATGCCCAGCAGCAGGCCGAGTCCGAACAGCAGGCCGATCGCCAGCTGCTCGTGGCCGCGGCGGCGGCGAACTGGAGCCCGAAGATGCAGGCGAAAGCGGCCAGGAAGATGATCAGCGAGGTGCCGCCGCTGAGGTTGCGTCCGATGTAGGAGCCCAGCGCGGTGCAGCCGACGGTCAGCGCGACGAGGCCCATCACCTGTCCGAAGACGCCCCGGGCCTCGTCGCGCGTCAGCGTCCTGGCGCCGAGTGCGTACTGCTGTTGGATTGGCATGGCGCAGAAGGTAGCCGACGAGACGAAGAATTCGGCGCAGATTTCACGGCTCTGCAACACTTCGCGGAGCTCGCCGGGCGGTCGGCGCCGCGAGTCGCGATACTGGGGGCGATGTCCGAACCGCCACCGCGCCCAGCTCGCCGGCGGCCGCAGAAGGTCGCGCCGCCGGCGCACCGACGGCCCGCCCGTTCCGCGCTCGGCGTGGACCCGGCTGGCGGCGTGCACCGCGGCCGCGGCGCTGCTGCAGCTCGACGGGACGCTGATCACGGTGGCGCTGCCGACGGTGGCGCACGGGCTGCACGTGAAGGGCAGCACCACGTCGGTCGTGCTGAGCGCGTACTTCGCCGCCTACGCGCTGCTGCTGATCCCCGGCGGCGAGCTGGTGGACCGCTTCGGGGCGCGCAAGCTGGCGCTCGGCGGCCTGGCTGCTGTTCGCGATCGGCGCCGTCGGCGGGGCGCTGGCCAACAGCTTCGGGGCGCTGATCGCCGCGCGCGATCGTGCAGGGCGCCGGCGCGGGACTGGTCAGCCCGGCGGCGCTGGCCGGCGCGGTCAGCGGCTTTCCGCCCGAGCGGCGGGGCAGCGCGCTGGGGATCTGGGGCGCCAGCGCCGGCATGTCGAACCTGCTCGGACCGCTGCTCGGCGGCCTGCTGACGGTCGCCTTCGGCTGGCGCGCGGACTGGTGGGCGCTGGTGCCGCTGACGGTGGTGGTGGCGGTGGCGATCGCGCGGCTGCTGCCCAACATCGTGCAGACCGACGACGGCGGCGGGAACCCGGCGATGAACCGGATCGTGCTGGCCGCGACGCTGATCGCGGCGCTCACCTTCGCGGTGATGATCGGGGCCTTCTACATCGCCGAGCAGTACCTGCAGCGGGTGGCGGGCTTCTCGGCGCTCGGGGCCGCGGAGGGCGTCCTGGTCTCCCATCAGCTGCCGGTCTGGGTGACCCGCCTGCATCTGGAGGGACGGCGGCTCTGGCACGACCCGCGGCGCCGCGAGTGCTCGCTGTGCTCGGTGACCTCGCTGACGTACGACGGGGACCGCCTCGTGGCCCTCAGCTACGCCGAGCCGGCCGCCTCACTGCTGCCGGGTGCCGGGACCGTGGCGGGCGCGTGAGACGCGGGCTCGCCGTGCTGGCCGTCGCCGGGACCCTGGCCCTGACGGCCGGCTGCGGCAGCGGCACCACCAGCGGCAACGGCGGCAGCTCGGTGAACGGCGCGGCGCAGTCCGACGGCAGCGTGAAGACCGGCACGGTCGAGCAGATCCCGGCCGGCCAGCGCAAGGCCCCGTTGACGGTGAGCGGCACGACGCTGGACGGCGCGGCGCTGAGCACCGCGTCGTACCGGGGACGGGTCGTGGTGCTGAACTACTGGGGTTCGTGGTGCGGTCCCTGTGTCACCGAGACCCCGCAGCTGCGGTCGGCCTGGACCCAGCTCAAGGGGAAGGGCGTGCAGTTCCTCGGCCTGGACTCGCAGGAGGGCGCGCAGACTGGTGCGGCGTTCATGGCTGCGAACGGCCTGGGCTACCCGTCGCTGCGCTGGGACGGCGGCCGGGTCCTGTTGCAGCTGAAGGGCAAGGCCCCCGCGCCGCCGGTGACCATCGTGCTGGACCAGCAGGGCCGGCTGGCGGCGCGGGTCATCGGTGAGGTCGACGCCACCACGCTCGTCGGCCTGGTCGGCGATGTGAGCTCGAGGTCCAGCGGGTGACTCCCGGCGCGGACTCCCTGCCGGGCATCGCACAGACCGGGTCGCTGCCGCTCGCCCTCCTGGTCAGCGCCCTGGCCGGTTTCGTGTCCTTCGCCTCGCCGTGCGTGCTGCCCCTCGTGCCGGGCTACCTCGGCTACGTGACCGGGCTCACCGGCGTCGACCTCGAACGCCAGCGCCGCGGCCGGATGTTCGCCGGCGCGGTGCTGTTCGTGCTCGGCTTCACCGTCGTGTTCGTCTCGCTCAGCGCCGCGTTCGGCGGCGTGGGGGGTCTGCTGCTGCGCCACCAGCTGCTGCTGACCCGCGTGCTCGGTGCGGTGACCATCGTGCTGGGACTGGTCTTCGCCGGGTGGATGCCCGGCAACGAGCGGGAGTGGCGCCTGCACTGGCGCCCGGCAGCGGGGCTGCTCGGCGCGCCGCTGCTCGGCGCCGTCTTCGGCCTGGGCTGGATCCCGTGCATCGGCCCCACGCTCGGCGCGGTCCTCGCCCTCGCCTCCAGCGACCAGCAGGCCAGCGTGACGCGCGGCGCGACCCTCGCCGCGGCGTACTGCCTGGGGCTGGGCGTGCCGTTCCTCGTGACCGCGCTCGCGTTCGGCCGGCTGGCCCATGTCTGGTCGGCGCTGCGCCGCCACCAGCGGGTCGTCCAGGTCGCCGGGGGCCTGCTCCTGGTGGTCGTCGGCGTCATGCTCGTGACCGGCGTCTGGACCTCGCTCGTGCACGAGGTCCAGCGCGCCCTGCCGTACAGCCCGGCGGTCTGACGTGGCCCAGGTCCAGGAACCCGCCACCGAGCAGGGGCCTCGGCCCGACCCGGACCAGCCGGTGCAGCTGCCGCGACTCGGCGCGCGCGGCACCGTCCGGTGGCTCTGGCGTCAGCTGACCAGCATGCGCACCGCGCTGTTCCTCCTGCTGCTGCTGGCCGTCGCCGCCGTGCCCGGGTCGATCGTCCCCCAGGAGGGCATCGACGCGGGCAAGGTCACGGTGTACGAGCAGCAGCACCGGACGCTGCGCCGTTCCTGGAGCGGATCGGCGCGTTCAGCGTCTACAGCTCGGTGTGGTTCTCGGCCATCTACCTGCTGCTGTTCGTCTCGCTCGTCGGCTGCCTCGTCCCCCGCACCTTCCAGCAGCTGGCCGCGATGCGAGCGCCCCTGCCGCGCACGCCGGTGCGGCCCGAGCGGCTGCCCGTCAGCGCGGTCGAGGAGGTGCAGCCGGGCGGTACGGCGACCGGCCTGGAGGAGCAGGCCGGCCGGGTGGCCGCGGTGCTGCGGCGACGGCACTACCGCGTCGCCGTCCAGGAGGGCGGCCGGGCCGTCGCGGCCGAGCGCGGCCAGCTGCGCGAGCTGGGCAACCTCGCCTTCCACCTGTCCCTGGTCGGGCTGCTGCTCTCGGTGGCCGCGGGCCACCTGTGGGGCTGGCGCGGCGACGTCATCGTCCCGGTCGGGCAGACGACAGTCGACGCCGCGGGGGCGTACAACACGCTCGACGTCGGCCCATGGGTGAACACCGACAACCTCCCGGCGTTCTCGCTCCACGTCGACGCGATGAAGGTGAAGTTCCAGACGAGCGGTGAGGTCGGCGCGCCTAGCGAGTTCGCGGCCACGGTCGACGTGCAGACCGGGGACGGCACGCCGCATCGCGAGGCCCTGTCGGTCAACCATCCGCTGAGCGTCTCGGGCACCAAGGTCTTCCTGCTCGGCAACGGGTACGCGCCGTCGATCACCGTGCGCGACTCCACCGGCCGCGTCGTCTACTCCCAGAGCACGCCCTTCCTCCCGCAGGACAGCGAGTACCTCTCCCTCGGCGTCGTGAAGGCCACGGCGGCCCGGCCCCAGCCGCTCGCCCTGCGCGGGTACTTCCTGCCGACCGCCTCGATCGACGCCTCCGGCAGCCCGGTCTCGGTCTTCCCCGACCTCGGCAACCCGACGCTGATCCTGTCGGCGTACGAAGGCGACCTCCAGCTGGCCACGACGCCCTCGGTCTACCAGGTCAACACCGACAAGATGACGCCGCTGATCACGACGTCCGGCGGACCGGTGCTGATCCTCAAGCCCGGGCAGACGGTCAAGCTGGCCGGCGGCAAGGGCTCGGTCACCTTCAACGGCGTGCAGCGGTACGCCGGCCTCACCGTCCGCCACGACCCCGGGAAGACCGGCGCGCTGGTCTTCGCGCTGCTGGCCATCGCCGGTCTCGTGCTGTCGCTGTCGGTCCGTCGGCGCCGGGTGTTCGTCCGGCTCGATCCGGCGCGACCCGCTTCCGGTGACATCGGTTCGGACGACCCGAATGCTCGGCGTACGGTGGTCCGGGTGGCCGGCCTCGCCCGCGGCGAGGACGCCGGTCTCCCGCAGGAGGTCGACGCTGTGCGGGCCCAGGTCGTGGCCGCGCTCGAGAAGGGAACTGTGTGAGCGTCAACGAGACCCTCGCGGGGTACTCCAACCTGCTGCTCTACTCCTCGATGGCCGTGTACGCCTGTGCCATGGGCGCCTTCGCGACCGACCTGGCCGTGAGTGGCCGACACGCGGCCGCAGCGTTGAAAACGCCCGCGCGGCAACGGGTCCTGGTCACTGCGGGAGGCGAGCCGGCCGATGCCACCGCCGCTGACCCGAGTGCCTCGGTCGAGCCGGTGGCCGCGCCCCGCCGGGCAGCGGGCATCGCGATGTCGCTCACCTGGCTGGCCTTCCTGCTGCACGCCTCAGCGGTCCTGGCCCGTGGTCTGGCGGTGGACCGCCCGCCGTGGGGCAACATGTACGAGTTCGCCGGCGCCGGCTCGTGCGTCGTCACCGGGGTCTTCCTCCTCGCCTGCCTGCGCAAGGACCTGCGGTTCCTCGGCCTGTTCGTGACCGGTCCGGTGCTGCTGACGCTGGGCTTGGCCGTCACCGTGCTCTACACCCAGGCCGGGCAGCTGGTGCCGGCCCTGAAGAGCTACTGGCTGGCCATCCACGTCACCGTGGCCTTCATCTCCTCGGCCCTGCTGGTGCTGGCCTTCTCCGCGACCGTGCTCTACCTCGTGCAGGCCTCGCGGGAGTCGCGCCGGGCCGCCGGCCAGGAGGTCGGGGCCAACTTCATGCAGGCCCTGCCGAGCGCCGCCGAGCTGGACCAGGCGGCGTACCGGCTGCATGCGATCGCCTTCCCGCTGTGGACGTTCACGATCGTGGCCGGGGCCATCTGGGCCGAGAACGCCTGGGGCCACTACTGGGGCTGGGACCCCAAGGAGGTCTGGTCGTTCGTCATCTGGGTGATCTACGCGGGCTACCTGCATGCCCGGGCGACCCGCGGCTGGGGCGCCCGCAAGGCGTCGTACATCGCGATGGTGGGCTTCGCCGCGCTGCTGTTCAACTTCCTCGTGGTCAACATCTGGATCGTCGGCCTGCACTCGTACGCCGGGGTCAGCTGACCCCGCACGAGGGGCCCCGGCCACCTCGGGCCGTCAGATGCCGCGGAGGAAGTCCGGGTCGTCGTCCGGGCCGAGCGGGCGGCTGGAACGGCGGCCGGAAGTGCCGCCGCCGCCCGGGCGCGGGCCGCGGGGTGCGCGGTCGCCGCGACCGGGTGAGTTCTGGTCCGAGCGGGAGGCGAAGATCCACAGCAGTGGCCCGAGGATCGGCACGATGATGACCAGGACCAGCCAGGCCGAGCGGGGGATCCCGCCGGGCACCTCCTGCTCCGGCGTCCGGCCGCAGTCGATCACCGCGTAGACGAGCAGTCCGATTGCGAGCAGTACCAGCAGGGCCTTCACCTCTGCGAGTGTAAGCACGGTTTCTGAGGGCCGCCTGACAGCGGCGCGGGCCGGCCCCAGCGCTCCTCGCCGGCCCGTAGCCTGGTCCGGTGAGCGTCATGCGTTACTCGGTGCTGCGGATCCTGCTGTTCTTCGGTTGCCTGCTCGTGTTCGCACTGATCCGCGAGGTCACCGGCCTGCCCGTCGTGGCGATGGTCGTGCTGGCGGCGGCCTCGTCGCTCGCGCTGTCCCTCGTCGTCCTTCGCGGACCGCGCGAGGAGATGTCGGCCCGGCTGGCCGGCCGCATCGCGGACCGGCTCCCTTCGCCGCAGCAGCCGGGCTCGGACGAGGCGGTCGAGGACGCGATGGACGACGTCGCGCGGTCCGAGAGCCGCGACCCGGCGAAGGGCGTCGACGGGGCGCGCTAGGCCGCCCCCCGTTCAGACCGCCAGCCCCGCGGCGAGCAGCACGGCGAAGCCCAGCTCCAGGCGGCCGGTGTCCTTCAGGACCGCGATCAGCTCGCGACCGGTCGCGCCCGACCGGACCAGCCGGACCGGGCGGACGGCCAGGCCGACGGCCAGCAACGCGACGAGCGCGGCCGGATGCCCCGGGGCGGCGACGAGCACGAGGACGAACGCGCCGCCGAGCAACGCGACGTAGAGCCGGCGCGTGCGCTCGGTCGCCGAGGCGGACGGCGAGGGTGCGCTTGCCCGTCACCGCATCGGTCGGGATGTCCCGGAGGTTGTTGGCCACGAGGATCGCGCAGGCCAGCGCGCCGATAGCACTGGCGCCCGCCACCGAGGCCCGGGAGACCCGGTCGGCCTGCGTGTACGTCGTCCCGAGGACGGCCACCAACCCGAAGAACACGAAGACGAAGATCTCACCGAAACCGTTGTAGCCGTAAGGGTTCGAGCCTCCGGTGTAGAACCACGCCGCGGCCACGCTGAGTGCGCCGACGGCGAGCAGCCACCAGTGACCGCTCAGGGCCACCAACAGCAGTCCCACCGCGCCGGCCACGGCGAACGCACCGAAGGCGGCCGCCTTCACGTGGCCGGGTCGGGCCGCTCCCGACCCGGTGAGCCGCAAGGGTCCGACCCGGTCGGCGTCGGTCCCGCGGACCCCGTCGGAGTAGTCGTTCGCGTAGTTCACGCCGACCTGCAAAGCCAGCGAGACGAGGAGAGCGAGGACGGCCCGCAGCGCGTCGAAACCGTCCAGGGCCGCCGCCGCGCCACTGCCGACGAGGACGGGTGAGACGGCCGCGGGGAGGGTCCGCGGCCGGGCACCCTCGAGCCACTGCGCCGCGCTCGCCATGACGGCCATCCTGCCGTCCGGACGGTCAGGACGTGACGGCCGGGGGCTCCTCGTCGTCGGCCGGTCCCGCGGCGGGCGGGCTGCCGTCGCCGGACTTCAGCTGCTCCTCACGGCGCCGGAGGTCCTCCTCCCAGCGGCGCAGGACGTCCTCGTGCTCGGCGTCCGTGCGCTGGAGGTTGGCCAGGAACTCGGTGTCGTCGTCCGGACCGCGGGGTGCGGTGCCGTACCGCCCGGTGCCGGTGCCGGTGCCCGGCCACGCGCCGGCCGAGCGGGCCGAGCGCAGGGGTCGGCCGGCGACGAGCCAGGCGATCCCCCCGACGAGCGGGACCAGGATGATCAGCACGAGCCAGCCCCACCGCGGAAGGTTGCGGATCTCGCCCTCCGGCGCCTGGATGCACTCGATCAGGCAGAAGACGAGCAGTCCCAGCTCGAAGATGGCTGGCGCGACACGCAACATCCGATCCCCCTCGGGTAGGGACCGGTGGGTGACCCGGTCCTCCGGCCGACCTCATCGTGGCAGGCGGCCGACCGGCGTGACCACCAGATCCGCCGTTCAGCCCCCCGTCGGCGGCTCGGGCCACGCGTCCGCGACCATCGCGCGGACCGCCGTACGGTCCGGCTTGCCCGGGCCGAGCGCCGGGATGGCCCCGACGAGCAGCAGCCCGCGGGGCGCGGCGTACGGCGCGACCTGGTCGGCCACCCGTCGGTGCAGCGCGGCCAGCTCGGGCGGTGAGCCGGCGGCCACGGACGCGCGGTCCGGGACGACGACGGCCACGACGCGCTCGCCCCATTCGGGGTCCGAGACGCCGACGACCACGACCTCCCGCACGCCGGGGTGCTCGCTCAGCGCGCTCTCGACGAGAGCCGGTGCGACCTTGAGGCCACCGGTCACAATGACGTCGTCCCGCCGGCCGAGAACGCGCAGGCCTCCGCCCTCCGCCGGCTCACCCACGTCGTCCGTCGCGAACCAACGCGTGCCGTCCTCCTCGACGCTGAACGCCGGATGGCTCGGCCGGCCGCGGTACCCCCGCGCGACGACCGGCCCACCCAGCTCGACCCGTCCGTCCTCGCCCGTCCGCCACCGCACCCCGCGCAGGGGCTGTGAGTCGTACACGCAGCCGCCGCACGTCTCGCTCATGCCGTACGTCGTGACGACGGCCACCCCCTCGGCCCGGGCTTGCCGCACGGTCGACGGTGCCGTCGCCGCGCCGCCGACGAGCACCGCGTCGTACGACGCGAGGGCGGCGAGGGGTTCGCCGCCGGCCTCGAGTAGCCGGGTCAGCTGCGTGGGGACGAGTGACGTGTAGGTCCGACGCACTCCTGGCCGCCCGGTCAGGTCGGAGGTGGCTGCGGCAAAACCGTTGGCCGAGAAGCCTTCTCGCAGGTCCATCACCTGGGGGGCCGTGCCCGCCGCCACCGAGCGGAGCAGCACCTGCAGCCCGGCGATGTGGTGCGGCGGCAGGGCGAGCAGCCAGGTGCCTGGGCCACCGAGCCGCTCCTGTGTGCCGGCCGACGACGCCGCCAGAGCGCTCACCGGGAGCAGCGCGGCCTTCGGCTCGCCGGTCGACCCGGACGTGGAGACGAGCAGCGCGGTCGGGTCGGAGGGGTCGTCCTCGCCCGGCTCGAGAACGCCGGGCGCCGTGTCCGCGGCCGCGTCATCCGGCACGGGCAGCAGCGCTGGACCGTCTCCGCGCAGGGCGGCGGCCAGCGCCGGGAGCACCTGCCCGGCTGCCGTTCCGGAGGGGACGCGCAGCAGCTGCACCGGACGCCGGGTCACGCATGTCAGGGTATGGCCGTGGGCAGACCGGCCGGCGACGGGTGCAGGCGGGCGAGGAGCCGGTGAGCGGGGCCGCGCCCCTCCGGCCCTGGTCGCGCGTCCTGACCTGGGCCATGCCGCCGCGCGACCCGGGCGAGGAGCATCGCTCGTCGACGCCGCTGGAGCTGCTGTTCGACCTGTGCTTCGTGGTCGCCGTCGGCCAGGCCGCTTCCGACCTGCACCACTCGCTCTCCGCCGGCCACGTCGCCCACGGCCTGTTGAGCTACGCGTCGGTGTTCTTCGGCATCTGGTGGGCCTGGATGAACTTCAGCTGGTTCGCCTCGGCGTATGACCGGGACGACGTGCTCTACCGGCTGCTGACCCTCATGCAGATGGCCGGCGTGCTGGTGCTGGCCACCGGGGTCGACGCGGCCTTCGACCATCAGGACTTCACCCGGATCACCATCGGCTACGTCATCATGCGGATCCCGATGACCATCCAGTGGCTGCGCGCGGCCGCCGGGGACCCGGCTCGGCGCACCATCGCCCGCCGGTACGCCGCGGGGCTGGCGCTCACGCAGGTCGGCTGGGTGGTGCGGCTGGCGCTGCCCGCCAACCTGGCCCTGCCGGCGTTTCTCGTTCTGGTCGTCTGCGAGGTGACGGTCCCGCTCGTCGCCGAGCGCGGCGGCCCGATGACGCCCTGGCACCCCGAGCACATCTCGGAGCGGTACGGCGAGTTCACCCTGATCGTCCTCGGTGAGGCGGTGCTCTCGACGATGATCGCGGCCAAGGCGAGTGCATTGTCGTGGGACAACGTTCTCGGCGGGGTCGGTGCGATGTTGCTGCTGTTCGGCATCTGGTGGACCTACTTCGACACGCCGGAAGGCGCGGAGATCGTGGTGACCGAACGGAACTCGTGGGTCTGGGGCTACGGGCATCTGCCGATCTTCGCGGCCGTTGGTGCTCTCGGGTCCGGGCTGGCCGTGGCCGCCGAGACGCTGGACGGGTCGACCGGCGCGTCGAAGGTCGGCGCGGCCTACGCCGTGGCCGTGCCCCTGTGCGTCTTCCTCGTGGTGCTGACCGAGCTGCACCGCCGGGCCGGAGACGGTGACGCCCTGGGGGCCCGCAACCTGGTCAAGGCGCTCGGCGTCCTGGTCGTCGCCGCGTCGGCTCTGGTGGTGCCGCTGCCGGCGACGGTGTTGCTGCTGGGCATTTACCTCGGCTTGTGTGTCGCGGACAACGCCTGGGCGCTCGGCCGGCGGCCCGGGCCCGGACCTAGGTCCCGGCCGGGCCGTCGACGTTGGTGGTCGGCTCGCCGCTGCCGCAGCGCACCACGACGGCCCGCGAGGTGCTGTCGCCCGGGTTGGACTCCCGATGGACGGCACCGGCGGGGACGTGCAGGAAGTCGCCGGGTCCACCTTCGACGACGTCCCGGCCGCCGGGCCCGGACTCCAGCCGGAACCGGCCGCTCACGACGTACAGCGTCGTGTCGTGCTCGCCGTGGTGGTGCCAGCCGGTCGTGGTGCCGGGCTCGGTGTCGACCGTGCCCGACCACATGCCGTCGGTGCGCAGGCCCAGCCGCCGGGTCATGCCGGGCGTCGGGTCGCTCGGCACGAGCTCGTCGTCGCTGACCCGTCGGCACGGGATCGCAGCCCGCTGCTCGCTCATCCCCGGAGCCTGCGGGATGAGCGCGGGCTCGGCAAGAGCGACTTCTCGAACCAGTGGTCGGCGAACGGCTCGTCGTTGAACGCCGGCACCTCCGCGTAACCGGCCGTGCGGTAGAGACCGACCGCCTCGGTGAGCGCGCGGTTGGTCTCCAGGCGCAGGACCGTGACCCCGTGGCCCTGCGCCTGGGCCTCCACCTCGGCGAGCAGGCGCCGTCCGAGCCCCAGTCCCCTCGAGCGCGGGGACACCCACATCCGCTTGACCTCGGCCGGCTCGCGGCCGTGCAGGCGCAGGCCGGCGCAGCCCACGGGCTCTGCACCCAGGGTGGCGACGAGAAAGAGCCCGGCCGGCGGGCTCAGCTCCGGTCGCCGGCCGGGTTGCTGCGAGCCGGGTCGAAGCCTCCCGGGAAGCGCCGGCCGAGCTCCTCGACGTACGCCCGCAGGCAGGTGCGTGCGGCGGGCGTGCGCGGGTCAGTCACCGTGATCCGGACCATCGAGGTCAGCAGCAGCCGCTCGACCTCGGCCATGGCGCCGACCAGCCGCTCCTGCTGCCGCTCGTCGAGGGGTGCCAGCATCGAGGCGGCCAGCTCGTCCGAGCGACGGTCCAGCAGCTTGCGCTCGGTCCGGCCCTTCCGGGTCAACCGGGCCGTCCGCACCCGGGCGTCCGCGCGGCTCGCCCCGACCTCGACCAGGCCCTCCTGCTCGAGCGTGCGCAGCAGGCGGCTGACGTAGCCCGAGTCCAGGCCGAGGTCGGCGCGCAGGCTCCGGACGTCCCGGCCGTCAGGACCGATCTCCCAGAGCAGCCGGGCCTGGCCGAGCGGCCGGCCCCGCGCGAGGTAGGCCTCCTCGAGCGCTCCGACCCGCTGGGTCACCGTCCGGTTGAAGCTCCGCACCTGCGCGACGTCAGCATCCGCCATCCTCTGACCTTAGTCAGAGATCGCCGACGACGAGTGGCTGGGCTCGTCAGTAGTAGCGGGGAAAGGGGGTCCAGTCCGGCGGCCGCTTCTCCAGGAACGCGTCCCGCCCCTCCACCGCCTCGTCCGTCATGTAGGCCAACCGGGTCGCCTCTCCGGCGAACACCTGCTGGCCCATCAGCCCGTCGTCCACCAGGTTGAACGCGAACTTCAGCATCCGTTGCGCGGTCGGGCTCTTGGCGTTGACCTCCGAAGCCACCTGCAGCGCAACGGATTCCAGCTCATGGTGGTCGGCGACCAGGTTGACCGCGCCCATGGCGGCCATGGCCTCCGCGTCGTACGTCCGGCCGAGGAAGAAGATCTCGCGGGCTCGCTTCTGCCCGACCATCCGGGCCAGATAGGCCGAGCCGTACCCGGCGTCGAAGCTGCCGACGTCCGCGTCGGTCTGCTTGAACCGCGCGTGCTCCCGGCTGGCGATGGTCAGGTCGCAGACGACGTGCAGGCTGTGACCGCCCCCGGCGGCCCAGCCCGGCACGACGGCGACGACGACCTTGGGCATCGTGCGGATCAGGCGCTGGACCTCGAGGATGTGCAGCCGGCCGCCCTCGACCGCGGCCCGAGCGGCGTCGACGGTCTCGGCGGTCTCACCCTCGGCGTACTGGTAGCCGCTGCGCCCGCGGATCCGCTGGTCGCCGCCGGAGCAGAAGGCCCAGCCGCCGTCCTTCGGGCTCGGTCCGTTGCCGGTCAGCAGCACGACGCCGACGTCTGGCGTCCGTCGGGCGTGGTCCAGCGCGCGGTACAGCTCGTCGACCGTGTGGGGCCGGAAGGCGTTGCGCACCTCCGGCCGGTCGAACGCGATCCGCACCGTGCCGCCCGCCGATCCGGGCCGCGTGCACCGGTGGTACGTCAGGTCGGTCAGGTCCGTGAACCCCTCGACCTCCCGCCAGTCCTGCGGCTCGAAGAGGTCCGACACCTCGCGCGACGTCACGTCGGCGAGGATAGGCCGCATGCCCGCCACCGTGGACGACCTGCCGCCGCTGGCCGACCTCCAGGACGCGGCGTACGTCGTCCGGCTGCCGATGCGGGTGCGGTTCCGCGGGCTGACCGAGCGGGAGGCGCTGCTGCTGCGCGGACCGAGCGGCTGGGGGGAGTTCGGCCCGTTCGTCGAGTACGACGACGGGGAAGCGGCCCCCTGGCTGGCCGCGGCGATCGAGTCCGGATGGGGCACGTGGCCGGCCGCGGTCCGGGAGACCGTGCCGGTCAACGCGACCGTGCCCGCCGTGCCGGCCGGCCAGGTCGCGGCGGTCCTCGACCGGTTCCCGGGGGCGACCACGGCCAAGGTGAAGGTGGCCGAGGCCGGCCAGCGGCTGAACGACGACGTGGAGCGGGTCGCCGCCGTCGCCGACGCCCTGGGTGGCTCAACCGGTCGCCTTCGGGTCGACGCGAACGGCGGCTGGTCGGTCGACGAGGCGCTGGACGCGCTGCCCCGGCTGGTCGCCGCCGCCGGATCCAGCACGTTCGAGTACGCCGAGCAGCCCTGTGCCGGGATCGGCGAGCTGGCCGAGCTGCGAGCCGGCCTGGCCCGCGGGGGCCACCGGATCCGGGTCGCCGTCGACGAGTCGGTACGCAAGGCCGACGACCCGTTGCGGGTGGCCGTGTCCGGCGCGGCTGACGTCGTCGTGGTCAAGGTCGCGCCGCTCGGGGGTGTGCGGCCGGCGCTGGCGGTGGCCGACCAGCTGGGCCGGCAGCACGGCCTGCCGGTGGTGGTCTCCTCGGCGCTGGACACCTCGGTGGGGATCGGCGCCGGCCTGGCGCTGGCCGCGGCCCTGCCCGAGCTGCCGTTCGCGTGTGGCCTGGCCACCGTCGGGCTGTTCGAGGAGGACGTGACGGACGAGCCGCTGCGGCCCTCGTCGGGGTCGATCGCCGTACGCCGCACGGTCGCCGACCCCGAGCGCCTGCGGACGTTGGCCGCTCCCCCGACCGCGAACGGTGGTGGCGGGCGCGCCTGGAGCGGACCTACCGGACGCTGGCCGAGGGCCGACAGCCATGACGGAGACGCCAGGTCGTCCGGCGGGTCGCCGCTCGAGTGATCGTGGTGGACGATCGCGACCGCGTGCTGCTCGTCCACGGGCGCGACCCGGCCCGGCCGGACCGGCCGGCGTGGTGGATCACGCCCGGGGGTGGGCTGGACGACGGTGAGACCGTGCCGGACGCCGCCCGGCGCGAGGTCTTCGAGGAGACCGGTCTGCGGGTCGGCGAGCTGGGCCCGGTGGTGCTGGAGCGCACGGTCGACTTCGAGCTCGACGGGCGGCGGCTGCAGCAGGCCGAGACCTTCTTCCTCGTGCGGGTCGGTGCAACTGCGGAGCTCGACACCTCGGGCTGGGACGAGCTGGAGCGGCGCGCGCTGACCGACCTGCGGTGGTGGACGGCGGAGGAGCTGGCGTTGACGGTGGAGGACGTCTTTCCACCTGACCTGCTGGATCTGTTGCGGCGCAACGGGATCACCGGTACGGACGGTGAACGATGACCCCCTCGGCCACCCAGCTGGCTCGCCGGCTCGTCGCCTCCCTCACCGGTGCGGGCGTCCGGCACGTCGTACTCTGCCCGGGCTCACGGTCGGCGCCCCTCGCATATGCGGTGCACGACCTGGCCGCTACCGGTGCGCTCGAGCTGCATGTGCGTCACGACGAGCGGGTGGCCGGGTTCACCGCTCTCGGCCTGGGTCGCGCCGACGGCGTGCCGGCCGCGGTCGTCACGACATCGGGCACGGCCGTGGCCAACCTGCTGCCAGCCGTCCTGGAGGCCCACCACGCCGGCGTACCGCTGCTCGTCCTGGCTGCTGACCGGCCGCCCCGGCTGCGGGGCACCTGGGCCAACCAGACCTCGGACCGGCAGGCCGCGCTGTTCGGGGCGGCGACCCGCCGGACGGAGGATCTGACTGCGGAGGACGGCCTGGCGGTGTGGGCCGCGGCTGCCCAGGACGCTGTCGAGGTGGCCGGGGGACGGGGCGGCCGACCCGGACCGGTGCACCTGAACCTCGGGTTCGACGACCCGCTGGTGCCGGACGCGGACGACGCGGTCTGGCCGGCGGACCCTGACGAGCTGCTGGTCGCGTCGGCGGCGCTCCCGGCCGACGCCGATCCCGTCGAGCCGGGCCGGCTCGACCTCGACCTGACGCCCGGCACGGTGGTGGTGGCCGGGGACCGGTCCGGGCCGGTCGCCCGTCAGGTCGCCGAGGCCCTACGCCTCCCCCTGCTGGCCGAGCCGACGTCCGGTGCCCGGTCCGGGGCGCAGGCAGTCGGGCCGTACCGGCTCCTGCTCGACCACCCGCGCCTCGGCGGGCGGATCGACCAGGCCCTGGTCTTCGGGCGGCCGACGCTGTCCCGGCCGGTCACCCGGCTGCTGGCGCGGCCGGACGTCCGCCTGGTCCGGGTGAGCGGCCCGATCGGGGAGCCCGGGCCGGAGCGGAGCGACGTGCGGTCGATCGGGGTCGGACAGCTCCTCGCCGGCCTCGCCGACCTCCAGTCGGCGGCAGCCGCGGACGAGTGGCTGCGGCGCTGGCTCGATGCGGGAGGGGAGGCCGCGGCGGCGGTGGACCGCGTGCTCGACGGCTGGCCGGTGCTGACCGGCCCGCTCGTCGCGCGGGAGGTGGCCGCCGCCACGGCAGCGGCGACGCCCCTGATCCTGGCCGCCTCGAACGCCGTGCGCGACGCGGACCTCGCTGGTCGACCCTGGGCCTGGCCGCCGGGGGCCGGGCTCGTGCACGCCAACCGGGGCCTGTCCGGCATCGACGGCACGCTGTCGACCGCCTGTGGCATCGCCCTCGCGACGGTGGCGCCCACCCGTGTGCTGGTGGGCGACGTGGCCTTCCTGCACGACCTCGGCGCCCTGGTCCTGGGCCCGGCCGAGCGCCGGCCCGACCTCACGATCGTCGTGGTCAACGACAGCGGCGGAGGCATCTTCTCCCTGCTCGAGCCGGGCACGGATGCGGAGCGGGACGACGCGGCGTACGCGCGGTTCGAGCGGCTGTTCGGGACGCCGCACGCAGTCGACCTCGGTGCGGTGTGCCGGGGCGTGCGGGTGCCGCATGCCGTTGTCGCCTCCGCGGCCGGTCTGCGCGAACGGTTGGCGCCAGCTGCCGGACGGACTTCAGGTGCTGGAGGTCCGGGTCGACCGGGAGGACCTGGTGCCGGTGCACGAGGCGGTCCAGCGCGCCGTACGGACCGCCGTTGATGCGGCCCTCCCGAGCGACCTGTCAGCCCCAGGGTGACCGAAAGGGGACTGAGGGGCTGACCGGTTCACTGTCAGCGAGCGGCGAGGGCGTCGCGCATCGGCACCAGCTTGGCGTCGGCCTCGGCCAGCTCGGCCTCCGGCTGCGAGCCCGCGACGATGCCGCAGCCGGCGAACAGCCGCAGCCGGGCCGGGTCGTCGGGGTCGGCCTCCGCGCAGCGCAACGCGATGCCCCACTCCCCGTCGCCCGAGGCGTCCAGCCAGCCGACCGGTCCGGCGTACCGGCCGCGGTCCATGCCCTCGAGCTCCAGGATCAGCGCGCGGGCGACCTCGGTCGGCGTCCCGCAGACCGCCGCGGAGGGGTGCAGCGCCGCGGCCAGCTCCAGCGACGACGAGCCGTCGGACACGACACCGGCGATGTCGGTGGCCAGGTGCATGACGTTGGGCAGGTGCAGCACGAACGGCGACTCGGGCAGGTTCAGCGACGAGCAGTGCGGCGCGAGCGACCGGGCGACCGACGCGGCGGCGTACTCGTGCTCCTCGAGGTCCTTGCTCGACCGGGCGAGCGAGCCGGCGAGGGCCAGGTCGCGCTCGTCGTCGCCGGTACGGCGGATCGTCCCGGCCAGGACCCGCGAGGTGACCAGACCGCGTTCGAGCCGGCAGAGCAGCTCCGGCGTCGCGCCCACCAGGCCGTCCACGGCGTAGACCCACGTGCCCGGGTAGCCCTCGGCCAGCCGGCCGACCAGCCAGCGCGGGTCCACCGGCTCGGCCGCCCGAGCCTCGAGGTCGCGGGCGAGGACCACCTTGTCGAGCTCACCGCGCGAGATCCGTTGCACCGCAAGGGCTACGGCGCTCTCCCACTCGGCCGGGGAGATCGCTCCGTCGGCGTACCGGACGTCGACCGGGCTGTGAGGCGGAGTGGCCCGCCGCGGTGCGGTGAGAGGTGGCAGGGCGGTGAACGACTCGCCCGCCGTCCCGATCGACGTCAGCCACCACTGACCGCGGCGATGACCCACGACGACCTCGGGTACGACGAGGCGACCGCCGCGCGCCGACGTCGCGTCGAAGGAGAACGAGCCGAACGCCACCGGACCGGTCCCCGGCAGCCGCACCTCGTCCCGGACGACCGCGGTCCCGGTGACCTCACGCCACCAGGACTGGGCGTCGGCGAACCGGCCCGCGCCCCGGGTGTCGCAGGAGGCGGCCTCGCCCCAGCCGACCAGACCCTCGCCACGGCGGACCCACGAGACGTCGTCGTCCGTGCCGGGCAGGAGCTCGACCAGCGGGCCGGGGTCGTCGATGGCCACGGTGCGCGCCACGAGGGGGGCCGCGGCACCGCGGGCAGCGCTACGCGGCAGCGGCTCGGAGCTCACAACGTCAAAGCCTAAGTGGCCCGGCGAGGTCTCGCCGCCAGGGGCGGCGCGATGGGCTGGGAGGATGCACGGGTGAACCGGGCCAACCTCGACAAGCAGCCGGCCGACGTCGCCGCCATGTTCGACGGGGTCGCCGCGAGGTACGACCTCACGAACGACGTGCTGTCGATGGGGCAGGACCGGCGGTGGCGCCGCGCCGTCATCCGGGCGGTGGACGCCCGGCCCGGGCAGGTCGTCCTGGACCTGGCCGCGGGAACGGGCACCAGCAGCGAGCCCTTCGACCGCGCAGGCGTTCACGTCGTCCCGGCCGACTTCAGCCTCGGCATGCTGCGGGTCGGCAAGCGGCGTCGCCCGGACTTGGGGTTCACGGCGGCCGACGCGACCCGGCTTCCGTTCCGGGACAACGCGTTCGACGCGGCCACCATCTCGTTCGGGCTGCGCAACGTCGTCGACGTGGAAGGGGCGCTGCGCGAGCTGCACCGCGTGACCCGCCCCGGCGGCCGGTTGGTCGTGTGTGAGTTCTCTCACCCCGTCTGGAAGCCGTTCCGCACCGTGTACGTCGAGTACCTCATGCGGGCGCTGCCGGCCGTCGCTCGCCGGGTCAGCTCGAACCCGGAGTCGTACGTCTATCTCGCCGAGTCGATCCAGGCCTGGCCCGACCAGCGCGCGCTCGCCGCGCAGATCGGCGCGGCCGGCTGGAGCCGGGTCGAGTGGCGCAACCTCTCCGGCGGGATCGTCACGCTGCACCGCGCGGTGGCCTGACCCCCGTCACTCGGCCGCTGCGGCCGGGTCCGGCTCTGCCGGCGGAGTCTGCGGGCTGCGGTGGGTGTGCAGTTGGCGGAGGGCGGAGAGGGCGGCGGCGCCGGCGGTGAGGACGTCGGCGGCGATGAACAGGGCGCGGGAGACTACGGCGATGCCGAGGGCTTCGCCGGTGGTCATGACGGGGGCTAGGGCGGCGGTGATGATGGCTTCGCGGATGCCGGCGCCGGAGGGGACGAGGATGAACAGGACGCCGGCGGCCATGGCTAGGGCGAAGCCGCCGATGCAGCGGGTGATGCCGTTCCAGCCGGGGGCGCCTAGGGCGTTGGCTAGCAGCCATAGGTGCAGGCCGAAGAAGGTCCAGGTGGCGGTCAGCCAGGCGGCGGCTCGGGCGACGCCGGCCCAGGTCAGGGGGCGGGGTAGGGGGGGTTTGCGCATGAGGTGGAGCAGGAGGTTGACCAGGCGGGTCAGGATCGGGGGGGTGGAGGCGGCCACGGCGATGGGTAGGACGGCCAGCAGGGCCCAGACCTTGGTATCGCCGGTGGAGGCCAGGACGGGGAAGCCGACCAGGCCCACGCACAGTCCGGTGGACAGGGACAGGCCGACCCAGGCCAGGCTGGTGGTGAAGGCGCGGGCGCGGGGGACTCCGGCGCGTTTGCCCAGCTCCATCTGCAGCACGATGGAGAAGACGCTGCCGGGGAGGTACTTGCCGAGCTGGCCGACGAAGAAGATCCGGGCGGCCGCGGTCACGGCCAGGGGGTGGCCTTCGCTGGCCAGCAGGGACCGCCAGGCCATCAGGCTGGTGATCGTGCCGGCGATCACCGCCACGAAGGACAGGGCCACCGACTGCCAGTCCAGGGTGTGCAGCGCCCCCCGGACCCCGGACCACTGCGAGGCGATGGCGTAGGCGATCGCGGCGAACACCAACACCGCCACCGCCGGCCGGGCCAGACCCACCACCCGCGAGACCAGCCGAGCCCGCACCCCAGAACCCACCACCGACGGCTCGGCCAGGTCGCGGCTCACGTCTGGTCGCCCGTGTGCCGGCTCCACCAGCTCCATGCCTCGACAATGGCCGCATCATCGCCGCTGCGCACGTCCTCGGCCGTACGACCGGCGGCGTAGACCCGCTCCAGCTCGGCGATGGTCGCGTCGGCCACCCCGGCGCGCCGCATGCCCACCTGGTTGGCGCCGCGGACCCGGCACGGGTTGCCGTAGGCCATCGCGTACGGCGGGACGTCGCGGGTGACGACGGCGCCCATACCCACCATCGAGCCGGGACCGACGACCCGGCGCTGGTGGACGATGACCCCCATGCCGAGGTTGGCGCCCGGCCCGACGTGGATGTGGCCGCCCAGCGTCGCGCTGGAGGCCATGGTCACGCCGTTCCCGACGTCGTTGTCGTGACCGATGTAGACCTTGTTCATCAGGTAGCAGTCGTCGCCGACCAGCGTGACGTCGTAGTGCCCCTGGTGCACCGTCGTGTACTCCCGGAAGACGTTGCGGGAGCCGATCCCCACCCCGGTGCCGACCTGCGCGCCGGGGATGCGGTCGCCGTGGTCGATGCCCCGGATCTCGGCCGGCGTACCGATGACGACGTGGGGTCCGAACCAGTTGCCGTCACCGATGGTCGCAGGCCCGAGGATCACCGCGTACGGGCCGATGACGTTGCCTGAGCCGAGGACCACTCCCTCGTCGACGACGGCGGTCGGGTGGACGGCGTTCATGGCCAGCGACGCTAACATCGGGGGTCTTTGCCGTCGCGCAGCTCGGAGCTCAACCGCATGATTCCCATCTCGTCCGTCCAGATCCCCGAGGGGACCGAGGAGGCCGTGCTGGAGGTGTTGCGCTCGGGCATGCTGGCGCAGGGCCCCATGGTCCGGCGCTTCGAGGAGACCTTCGCCGAGCTGGTCGGCGTCCGCCACGCCATCGCCGTCAACAACGGCACGACGGCCCTGGTGGCCGCCCTGCAGGTGCTCGACCTGCAGCCGGGCGACGAGGTGCTGACCAGCCCCTTCACGTTCGTGGCCACGCTCAACGCGATCCTGGAGGCCGGGGCCACCGCGGTCTTCGCGGACATCCGCACGGACGACTTCTGCGTCGACCCCGCGGCCGTCGAGGCGGCGGTCGGCCGGCACACGATGGTCCTCATGCCGGTGCACCTCTATGGACAGTGCGCCGACATGACCACGCTGGCGCCGCTGGCCGACCGGCACGGGCTGCGGCTCGTCGAGGACGCGGCCCAGGCGCACGGCGCGACGATCGACGGCCGAGGCGCCGGGTCGTTCGGGCTGGGCTGCTTCTCGTTCTACGGCACCAAGAACGTCACGACCGGTGAGGGCGGGATGATCACCACGGACGATGACGGTCTCGCCGACCGGCTCCGCGTCCTGCGCAACCAGGGCATGCGGGAGCGCTACGTCTACGAGGTGGCCGGGCACAACTACCGGCTCACCGACCTGCAGGCCGCGCTGGCCCTGCCGCAGCTGGCCCAGCTGGACCGCACGACGGCCCGGCGCCGGGCCAACGCGGACCGGCTGATCGAAGGCCTGGCCGACGTGCCCGGCCTCCAGGTGCCGCGGCAGCTGCCCGGTCGTGGGCACGTCTGGCACCAGTTCACCGCGCTGCTGGACGAGGACGCGCCGGTGAGCCGCGACGAGCTGGTCGCCCGGCTCGGCGAGCGGGGCGTCGGGTCCGGCGTCTACTACCCGAAGCTCGTCTTCGACTACGACTGCTACCGCGACGACCCGAGGGTGAAGGCGTCCGACGTGCCCGTCGCCAGCTCGGTCACCAGCCGCTGCATCTCGCTGCCGGTCCACCCCGGCCTGTCCACCGACGACATCGACACCGTGGTCGCCACGGTGCGCGACCTGATGAAGGCCTGAGCATGACTGCACCACTGCGGCTGGCCATCGTCGGCACCGGCTCCATGGGGTCGCTGCACGCACGCGTCGCCTCCCAGTCCGACAAGGTCGACCTCGCGTACGTCGTCGACTCCAACCGGGAGAACGGCGAGCCCGTGGCCGAGCGGTTCGACGCGACCTGGCGCCCCGACCTCGACGGTCTCAGCGGCGTCGACGCCGTGATCGTGGCGGCGGCGACCGGGGCGCACCACGAGCTGGGCCGCCAGGTCCTCGACCAGCGGCTGCCGCTGCTGATGGAGAAGCCGCTCGCCGACCGGCTGGCCGACGCCGAGGACCTCGTGCAGCTCTCCGAGAAGCTCGACGTGCCGCTGATGTGCGGCCTGCTCGAGCGGTTCAACCCCGCGATCATGACCGCCCTCGACGTCATCGAGGCACCGCGCCACGTGACCGCCGTGCGCCACTCGCCGTACGTCGCGCGGATCCGCACCGGTGTCGCCTCCGATCTGCTGATCCACGACGTCGACATCGCTCTGGCCATGGCCGGCGGCGCCCAGCCGACGGCCGTCCGCGGCTCGTTCGGCTACCTGCATCCGGACTCCGAGCCGGGCTCGGAGGACGTCGCGGATGCGATGCTCGGCTTCGCGGACGGCATGGTGGCCAACATCTCGGCCAGCCGGCTGAGCCAGCGCAAGGTCCGCGAGTTCGCGATCGCCGAGACCAACCGGCTGATCGAGGTCGACATGCTGCGCAACGCCGTGACGATCTACCGCCACGTGCTGAACGAGTCCAGCCCGGACGGGCTGAGCTACAAGCAGCAGACGATCATCGAGATCCCGGCGCTGGTGTCGTCCCGCGAGCCGCTGGCCGCGCAGCTGGACCGTTTCGTGGACCTGGTGACCGGTGCGGCCGACGCCGCGCAGGAGCGGTCCCGCATCCTGCCGGCCCACCAGGTGGTCGAGCAGATCCGGGAGAACGCCGCCGCCTGACTGCGGGCGAAAGCCGTTACTGCGTAACGCTTCTGGCGATCAGGCCGGTGAGCACGTCGAGGTGCTGCTGAAGCACCACGTCGAGCGCGAAGTGCTCGCGGACGAGGTCGCGGCCGGCCTCCCCGACCCGGGCCGCGCCGTCGGGGTCCCGCAGCAGGGACAGGAGGGCGTCGGCGACGGCGTCCGGGGAGTCGAGCGGGACCAGCAGGCACTGCACGCCGCTGGTCAGCTGGATGCCCGGGAAGTTGTCCGGGCGTACGGCCGCCACGACCGGCACCCCGGCCGCCATGCTCTCCAGCGTCGCGGTGCCCATGCCGTAGCCCTGCAGGTCGTGGGCCTCGACGGCGGCGGCGGCCAGGTAGTTCGGCACCTCGTCCTTCGGGACGGCGCCGACCGAGACCACCGCGTGCTCGATGCCGAGCTCGCGGGCCCGCTGCTGGAACAGGTCGTAGTAGACGTGTCCCACGACGACCAACCGGGTGTCCGGCCGGTCGGCGAGCACCTTGGGCATGGCCTCGACGAGGGTGACCCGGTCCCGCAGCGGGATGACGTGACCGAGGGAGACCACGAGGGGGGCCGAGCCCAGTCCGAGCCGCTCGCGGACGGCGTCGCCGTCGCCTCCGACCATGCGCTCGGGGTCCACGCCGACGGGGATGTAGTCCAGACCGGCGTAGGCGCCGGCGTACCTCGCCTTGATGTACTCGTCCATCTGCACGTCCATCACGACGATGCGGGGGCGGTAGCGGCGCAGGATCGGTGCGACGAGCAGGCGGTCCAGCGAGCGGAAGACCCCGTGGTAGTGCGCCTTCGGGTTCTCCAGCCGCGTGTGCACCGACAGCAGCGTGGGCACTCCGTGCTTGCGGGCCCACAGCCCGGTGGCCCAGGTCAGGTCGAAGAACTGCCCGTGCTGGTGGATCACGTCCGGACGGAAGTCGCCGAGCAGCGCGGCGATCCGCCCCCGCAGCGACGGTCGCACGGTGAATGCGAGGTCGAAGCTGACCGAGAGCCGGGTCTGCGGCAGGGCGGCCGCGGGAATGCGCACGACGCGCAGCCGCGGCTCCAGCTCCTCCTCGGCCGGTGCGCCCTGGAACTGCGCGGTGACCACGAGCACCTCGTGGCCGGCGCGGGCGTACCCGCGGGCCAGCGCGTCCGAAAGGTGCGAGCTGCCGCCGACCCGGGGCGGGTAGAAGTTGTTGACGACCGCGATCCGCATCAGCGATCCACCTCGGCGCTGGAGATCGGCGCGAAGTCGACCTGGCTGCCGTCCAGGGCGACCCGCGCGACCGGGCGGGCCGGGACTCCGGCCACGACCGTGCGCGCAGGCACGTCCCGGGTGACGACCGCCCCGGCCGCGACGACCGCCTCGTCGCCGATGGTGACGCCCATGTTGACCACAGCGTTCGCCCCGACGAAGACCCGGTCACCGATGCGCGTCGGCTGCCGCTCGACGTCGGTGAACCGGCGGCCGGACACGCATCGACGGGCCGACGAGTGCGTGTAGATCTGGACCCCGCACGAGATGTCGCACCCCGCACCGATGGTCAGGCCACCCGAGCCGTCGATGACGGTGAACGCGCCGATCCAGGTGCCCTCGCCGATCTGCGGGTCGCCGAGGATCCACGCGTGGGGGTTGTACGCGTTGGGGGGCAGGCCGTGGGCGTCGTCGCCCGTGGCGCCTGCGGTCACGCCATCGACCGCTTCACCAGGTTGGTCATGCCCTCCTCGACCGTGATGGTCGGCTCGAACCCGAGCACCTCGCGGGCCCGCGTCGTGTCCGCGGCCCGGCGCGAGACCAGCACGTCCCGCGGGTTGAACTGCGGCTGCACGTCGACCCCGACCGCGTCGATGAGGATCCGGGCCAGCGTGGCGATCGAGGTGTCGATGCCGGTGCCGACGTTCACCGGCTGGTTGTCCTGCTCCGACTCCAGCGCCAGCACCGTCGCCCGGGCGATGTCGTGCACGTGGATGAAGTCCATCGACTGCTCGCCCTTGCCGTCGATGACCGGCGGCTCGCCGCGCTGCAGGCGGTTCACGAAGTGGTTGATGACGGACGTGTAGTACGCCGTGGTCTTCTGGCCCTCGCCGTACACGTTGAAGAAGCGCAGCGCGAGCCACGACAGGCCGGCCCGGCGCTGGTAGAAGCCGAGCAGGTCCTCGCCCGCGCGCTTGCTGATGCAGTACGGCGTCAGTGGGCGCAGCGGGTCGTCCTCGTGCATCGGGATCTTCTCGGGGTCGCCGTACACCGAGGCGCTGGACGCGAAGACCAGGCGCCGTACGCCGTGGTCGGCGGCGGCCGCGAAGACGTTGTGGTTGCCCACCATGTTGATGTCGATGCTCTCGTACGGGTCGGCCTGGCTCTTGTTGATGCTGACCGCCGCAAAGTGGATGACCGACTCGCAGCCCTTCATCGCCTGGTGCACCGCGCCGCCGTACCGCACGTCCTGGTCGATCAGCTCGACCCGGCCGGTGGCGACCAGCTCGGCCACCTGGTCACGGTCGCCGCGGAACATGTTGTCGAAGATCCGGACGTTGTAGCCGCGGTCGAGCAGCATCGGCACGACGTGCATGCCGATGAACCCCGCCCCTCCGGTGAAGAAGACCGTCTTCGGCTGGGTCATGGGGTGCTGCTCCTTCGGTTCACGGCGGCTCGGACGCCCGCGGCCACGGTCTCGATCTGGGCCTCGGTGAGATTGGCGTGCATGGGGATCGCCAGGTGGCGGCGGAAGATGTCGGCCGACACCGGGCACGGCTTCTGGTCGCCGTATATCGGCTGGACGTGGGACGCGTACGTACCGATGTTGCACTGGATGCCCTCGGCGCGGAGCTCGCCGGCGACCCGGCCCCGGTCGACGCCCGGGCCGAGGGTGAGGACGTAGGACTGCCAGACGGTCTCGCGGTCGTCCAGCTCCGCCGGCAGCTGCACCTGCTCCAGGTCACCGAGCAGCTCGGCGTACCCGGCCGCCACCCGGCGGCGCTCCTTCACCAGCGTGGGCAGCCGGTCCAGCTGGACCGACACGACGGCGGCCGCGAGCTCGGACATCTTGTAGTTCCAGCCCAGCTCGTCGAACACCGGCACGGGCAGGTCGTTGCTCCCGGCGCGGGCGAACGCGCTCTCCACCCCGAAGAAGTGCAGCTTGCGGGCCTTGGCCATCAGCTGGGCGTTGTCGGAGGTGATCGCCCCGCCCTCACCGGCGGTGATGCCCTTGCGGCCGTGGAAGGAGAAGCAGGCCGCGTCGGCCAGGCTGCCGGTCGGACGCCCTCGGTAGGTCGCGCCGGCCGAGCAGGCGGCGTCCTCCAGCAGCCACAGACCGCGGCGACGGGCGATGGCGCCGAGCTCGTCGTAGTCCGCCGGCATGCCGAACGGGTCGACGGCGATGATGCCGACCGTCCGCTCGGTGATCGCGTCCTCGACCGCTGCGGGGTCCACCGACCAGATGTCGGGGCGCACGTCGGCGAAGACCGGCTCGGCGCCGACGTAGCGGACCGAGTGACCGGTGGCGGGGAACGTGTAGTCGGCGACGACGACCTCGTCGCCCGGGCCCGCGCCGAGGCCCTGGACGGCCAGGTGCAGGGCGGCGGTGCAGTTGTTGACGCTGAGGGCGTGCTCGGTGCCGCAGGTGGCGGCGAAGCGCTGCTCGAAGGCGGCGGCCACCGGGCCCTGCCCGGCGACCCAGCCGGAGTCCAGCACCGATGCGACGGCGGCCAGCTCCTCCTCGCCGAAGGTCGGCGCTCCGAGGGGGATGGTGTCCGGCATCTGGCTCCTCGTCGGCAGGTGATTCGGCAGGTCGGTGGGCTGTCCGCCGGGCGGCCCTGACGACTGGGCCGGGCACTCGAGCGGCCGCCTTAGTCTAAGGGCTCAGCGGCTCGCGCTCGGTGAGGCGAGAGCCGGGCCGGGAGCGCGGCGCGAGCGCGTGCTCCCCGAGCGAGAGGGCGGACGTGGCGAGAGGGCAGCGGTACGTCGTCGTCGGTGGTGGGATCCTCGGCCTCGCCGTCGCCGACCGGATCCTCTCCGAGGACCCGTCGGCCCGGGTGAGCGTCCTGGAGAAGGAGACCCGCTGGGCCGCGCACCAGACCGGTCGCAACAGCGGGGTCGTGCACTCCGGGCTCTACTACGCGCCGGGCAGCCACAAGGCCGTGATGTGCCGTACCGGCGCCGAGTCGATGTTCCGGTTCGCCGACGCGAACGGCATCGACGTCGAGCGCTGCGGCAAGCTGGTCGTGGCGACGGACGAGAGCCAGCTCCCGGGCCTGCGCCGGCTGTACGACCGGGGCCGGCAGAACGGCCTGAAGGTCCGTGAGGTGGACGGCCGCGAGGCTCAGGACTTCGAGCCCAACGTGTCCTCCGTCGCCGCTCTGCACGTCCCCGAGACAGGGATCATCGACTACGTCGGCGTCTGCGCCGCGCTGGTCCGGCGGCTGGCGGCGGCCGGAGCCGACCTGCGGCTGGGGTCGCGGGTGGTCGGGCTCGAGCACCGGACGATGGCCACGACGGTCGAGGCGACCACCGGTGACCTCGACGCGGACGCGGTGGTCAACTGCGCCGGCCTGTACAGCGACCGGGTGGCCACCCTCGGGGGTCATCGGCCGGCGGCGCGGATCGTGCCGTTCCGCGGGGAGTACTACGAGCTGTCGCCGTCCAGCCGCCATCTCGTGCGCGGGCTGATCTACCCCGTGCCGGACCCGGACTTCCCGTTCCTGGGCGTCCACCTGACCCGGATGATCGGCGGCAGCGTGCACGCCGGGCCGAACGCCGTCCTCGCCCTGGCCCGTGAGGGCTACGGCTGGGGCACGGTGCGTCCGCGCGAGCTGGCGACCACGCTGACGTACGGCGGGTTCTGGCGTCTCGCCGGACGGCACGCCCGGACCGGCGTGGGTGAGGTCGCGCGCTCGCTGTCCCGCCACCGCTTCGCCGAGAGCCTGCGGGCGCTGGTGCCGGCGATCACCGACGACGACCTGGTCCCTGCCGAGGCGGGGGTGCGGGCCCAGGCCGTGCTGCGTGACGGGTCGCTGGTCGACGACTTCCTGATCGAGCGGGACGGCCGGGTCGTGCACGTGCTGAACGCGCCCTCTCCGGCGGCCACGAGTGCCTTCGAGATCGCCGCGCACGTCCGGTCGTTGCTGCCGACCTGACCCGTCCGCAGGAGCAGCACGGCGGCCGCGGGGAGCTGAGGCCGGATGCTGTGCTCGTCCCGTGAGGATGGTGGGCCTAGACTGCGACGGAGCGTTCGTGATTGCTTTCACAAGCGCACGTAAGGGACATGTGTCGGCGGAGCGCCGCCGGCAGGATCGGCAGGGATCATGAGCGACACCGGGAGGGCCGGGGACGCCCCGGCGAGACGACCCCGGCCGTGCTGAGTCGGCCGACGTCATCGTCGTCGGGGCCGGGCCGGCCGGGTCCACCGCCGCGGCGTACCTCGCGTCGGCCGGTCTGGACGTCCTGCTGCTCGAGAAGTCCGCGTTTCCCCGCGAGAAGGTCTGCGGCGACGGGCTCACCCCGCGCGCGGTCAAGGAGCTGGTCGCCCTCGGCATCCCCCTGCGCGAGGAGGACGGCTGGATCCGCAACAAGGGCCTGCGGGTCATCGGCGGCGGGGTCCGGATGCAGATCCCGTGGCCCGACCTGGCGTCGTTCCCCGACTTCGGCCTGGTCCGGCCGCGCAAGGACTTCGACGAGACCCTGGCCCGGCACGCCGAGAAGGCCGGCGCGCGCCTGCTCGAGCGGACGTCGGTCACCGGCCCGGTGCTGGACGAGCGCACCGACCGCGTCGTGGGGGTCACGGCCCGCGCGGTCGACGACAAGGGGCACGCGACCGGCCCGGAGCGCACCTTCCGGGCGCCCGTGGTCGTGGCGGCCGACGGCAACTCCAGCCGGCTCTCGCTCGCCCTCGGCCTGACCAAGCGCGACGACCGGCCGATGGGCGTCGCCGTGCGGACGTACTTCACCAGCCCCCGCCACGACGACGACTGGCTCGAGTCGTGGATGGAGATGTGGGTCAAGGGCGACAAGGGCAAGGACGTGCTCCTGCCCGGCTACGGCTGGATCTTCGGCGTCGGCGACGGCACCAGCAACGTGGGCCTCGGTGCCCTGAACACCACCGCGCAGTTCGGGAAGGTCGACTACCGCGACCTGCTCAAGCGCTGGGTCGCCGCCATGCCGCCGGAGTGGGGCTACTCCGACGAGACGCAGGTCGGTCCGATCCGTGGGGCGGCGCTGCCGATGGGCTTCAACCGGCAGCCCCACTACACCCGCGGCCTCATGCTCGTCGGTGACGCCGGCGGGATGGTCAACCCGTTCAACGGGGAGGGCATCGCCTACGCGATGGAGGCCGCGCGCCTCGCGGCCGAGGTGCTGGTGCAGGCCTCGGCCCGCCCGGCCGGTCCGCAGCGCGAGCGCGCCCTCGCGTCGTACCCGCAGGTCATGAAGGACAGCTGGGGCGGCTACTACACGCTGGGCCGGCTGTTCGTCGGCGTCATCGGCCGTCCCGAGGTCATGCGGATCGCGACGCGGTACGGCATGCCCCGCCCGACGCTGATGCGCTTCGTCCTGAAGCTCATGGCCAACCTGGCCGAGCCGCATGGCGGCGACGCGATGGACCGGATCATCACCGGTCTGAGCAAGATTGCACCCGCCGCGTGACCGCCACGGGCGCCCCTAGGATGATGGCGCTGCAGGACCAGCCGAACCACCGGAACCAGAGGGACCACAGGCACCAGAGGGGAGCAGGCCCGGCATGAACAACCCCTACGTGCCGATCCTCGTGCTGTTCGCCATCGGCGGCGGCTTCGCGACCTTCTCCCTGGTGGCCGGCAGTCTCTCCGGGCCCAAGCGGTACAACCGAGCCAAGCTCGAGGCCTACGAGTGCGGGGTCGAGCCGACTCCCCACGCGACGGGGGGCGGGCGCTTCCCGGTCAAGTACTACCTGACCGCCATGCTCTTCATCGTCTTCGACATCGAGGGCGTGTTCCTGTTCCCGTTCGCCGTGGCGTTCAACCGCCTCGGGCTGTTCGCGCTCGTCGAGATGGTGCTGTTCATCATCACCGTCTTCGTGGCCTACGCCTACGTCTGGCGCAGAGGCGGCCTGGAATGGGACTGACGGGAACCAGCAGCGACAAGGTGAGGGTGTAGCCGATGGGCATCGAGGAGAAGCTCCCCGCGGGCTTCCTGCTGACGACGGTCGAGAAGCTCGCCGGCTACATGCGCAAGAGCTCGGTCTGGCCCGCGACGTTCGGCCTGGCCTGCTGCGCCATCGAGATGATGGCCGTCGGCACGCCGGACTACGACATCGCGCGCTTTGGCATGGAGCGGTTCAGCGCGACGCCGCGGCAGGCCGACCTGATGATCGTGGCCGGCCGGGTCAGCCAGAAGATGGCGCCCGTCCTGCGCCAGGTCTACGACCAGATGTCCGAGCCCAAGTGGGTCATCTCGATGGGCGTCTGCGCCTCCAGCGGCGGCATGTTCAACAACTACGCGATCGTCCAGGGCGTCGACCACATCGTGCCGGTGGACGTGTACCTCCCCGGCTGCCCGCCGCGTCCGGAGATGCTGTTGCACGCGATCATCACCCTCCACGAGCAGATCCAGAACATGCCGCTGGGCGTGAACCGCGAGAGGGCCGCCCGTGCCGCCGAGGAGGCCGCGCTCAAGGCCCCCCCGATCTCCCAGATGAAGGGCCTGCTCGCGTGAGCGACAGCACCCCCGACACACCGAAGACGGGCGACGCCGACCCCCGCACGCAGGCGCCGACCCCCGAGGCGGAGACCGTCGGACCGGCCGAGCCGGGCACGCCGGGTGAGGCGGTCGTCCCGGCGACGACCCAGCCCGCTCCGGAGGTCGTCGGCGTCCGGCAGGGCATGTTCGGCGCCCGCGACGGCGGCGACACCACCGGGTACGGCGGCCTGGTCCGCACCATCTCCTTCCCGCCGCCGGCCGAGCGGCCGTACGGCGGCTGGTACGACGAGCTGGCCGACAGCCTGGCCCGGGCCCTCGGCGAGACGGCCCCGACCGGCGACTCCGCCCCCTGGGGGGACGCGATCGAGAAGGTCGTCATCGACCGCGGTGAGCTGACCCTGTTCGTGCGGCGGGCGTACCTGCTCGGGGTCGCCCGGCAGCTGCGCGACCAGCCCGACCTGCGGTTCGAGATCTGCACCGGCGTCAGCGGCGTGCACTACCCGCAGGAGACCGGGCGCGAGCTGCACGCGGTCTACCACCTGCTGTCGATCACCAACGGCGGCCGGCGCGTCCGGCTGGAGGTCGTGGCGCCGGACAGCGACCCGCATATCCCCTCGATCGTCTCGGTCTACCCGGGCAACGACTGGCACGAGCGGGAGACGTGGGACATGTTCGGCATCGTCTTCGACGGCCACCCGGCGTTGACCCGGATCCTCATGCCGGACGACTGGCCCGGCCGGCCGCAACGCAAGGACTACCCGCTCGGTGGGATCCCGGTGGAGTACAAGGGCGCCGAGATCGCACCGCCCGACCAGCGGAGGTCGTACAACTGATGAGCGACAGGACCAAGCTGACCCCGGACGACGAGGCGTTCATCGCGGCGGCCGAGCAGGACCCGTACGGCGTCGCCAGCGAGGAAGGTCCCACCGAGGGCCACGTGATGAACGCGTTCGGCGGTGACTGGGACGACATCGTCGACGAGGCGGCCTCCCTGGGCGAGGAGCGGATCGTCGTCAACATGGGCCCGCAGCACCCGTCGACCCACGGCGTGCTCCGCCTGATCCTCGAGATCGACGGCGAGACGGTGACCGAGACCCGCGCGGGCATCGGCTACCTGCACACCGGGATCGAGAAGAACATGGAGTTCCGGCCGTGGGCCCAGGGCGTGACGCTCTGCACGCGGATGGACTACCTGACGCCGATGATGAACGAGACGGTGTACTGCCTCGCCGTGGAGCGGCTGCTGGGCGTCACCGACCAGATCCCCGAGCGCGCGACGACGATCCGCGTCCTGATGATGGAGCTGACCCGGATCTCCTCGCACCTCGTGGCGCTGGCCACGGGCGGGCTGGAGATGGGCGCGACCACGGTCATGACCGTCGGGTTCCGCGAGCGGGAGCGACTGTTCTCCGTGATCGAGCTGATCACCGGGCTGCGGATGAACAACGCCTACATCCGTCCGGGCGGAGTGGCCCAGGACACCCCGAGCGGTGCGATCGACCGGATCCGGGAGATGATCCCGTTGGTCCGCAAGGGCGTCCGCGAGCTCGAGATGCTGTTGCTGGAGAACCCGATCCTCAAGGGCCGCACCGTCGGCGTCGGGTACCTCGACCTGACCGGCTGCATCGCGCTCGGGGTTACCGGTCCGGTGCTGCGGGCCACCGGCCTGCCGCACGACCTGCGCAAGCTGTCGCCGTACTGCGGCTACGAGACGTACGACTTCGACGTGATCACCCGCGAGACGTGCGACGCGTACGGCCGCCTGTGCATCCGGCTGGACGAGATCCACGAGTCCCTGAAGATCATCGAGCAGGCCGCGGACCGGCTGCAGGGCATGCCCGGACCGGTGATGATCGAGGACAAGAAGATCGCCTGGCCGGCCCAGCTGGCGCTCGGCAGCGACGGGCTCGGCAACTCCCTGGACCACATCCGGGAGATCATGGGCACGTCCATGGAGTCCCTGATCCATCACTTCAAGCTGGTCACCGAGGGCTTCCGGGTGCCGGCCGGTCAGGTGTACTCCGCGATCGAGTCGGCCAAGGGCGAGCTCGGCGTGCACCTGGTCAGCGACGGCGGGACGCGGCCGTACCGCGCGCACTTCCGCGACCCGTCGTTCAACAACCTGCAGTCGGTGGCCGCGATGTGCGAGGGCGGCCAGATCGCCGACGTCATCGTCGCCGTCGCCTCGATCGACCCGGTGATGGGGGGCGTGGACCGGTGACGTTCGCACCCGAGGTCGACGCGCGGCTGCGCGCCGACGCCGCGCAGATCGTCGCGCGCTACCCGCAGGCCCGCTCGGCCCTGCTCCCGCTGCTGCACCTGATGCAGAGCGAGGAGGGCTACGTGAGCCCGCGCGGGCATCGAGCTGTGCGCCGACATCCTCGGCCTGACGACGGCCGAGGTGGCCGGGGTCGCGACGTTCTACACGCAGTACAAGCGGCACCCGAACGGGCGGTACACCGTGGGGGTCTGCACCAACACGCTGTGCGCGATCATGGGCGGCGACCAGATCTTCGACGAGCTGTCCGAGCACCTCGGCGTCGGGCACGACGAGACGACGGCCGACGGCGCGATCACCCTGGAGCGGGTCGAGTGCAACGCGGCCTGCGACTTCGCGCCGGTGCTGATGGTCAACTGGGAGTTCTTCGACAACCAGACGCCGCAGACGGCCCGCCGGCTGGTCGACGACCTGCAGGCCGGCCAGACGGTCGGGCCGACGCGGGGCGCCAGCTCGGTCGCCAGCTTCCGGGAGGTCTCGCGGGTCCTGGCCGGCTTCGACGACGGTCGCGGCGACGAGGGCGTCGGGGCCGGTCCGGCGACGCTGGAAGGCCTGAAGGTCGCCCGCAGCAAGGGCTGGGCGGTCGAGGGCCTCTACGACGACCGGTCGCGCGGGAACGCCGGAGCCGGTGGCTCGGCACCGGTCGAGCAGATCGCCAACGAGCACGTCGAGGACCCGGGTGCTCCCAGCGCGCACGACGCGTCCGCACCGGCCAGGGCGGCCGTGCTCCCGCGCCCCGGCCGGCCCGGAAGCGCACGACGAAGCGGAAGGACGGCTGAGATGGCCACCGCCGGCACCGAGCTGACCCCGATCTTCAGCGAGTTCTGGGACGACCCGCAGTCCTGGACCCTGGAGACCTACGAAGCGCACGACGGGTACGTCGCGCTGCGCCAGGCCCTCGCCATGGAGCCAGGGCGACCTGGTCCAGGCCCTCAAGGACTCCGGCCTGCGCGGGCGCGGCGGCGCCGGCTTCCCGACCGGGATGAAGTGGGGCTTCCTGCCGCCGGACGACGGCGGCCCGCGGTACCTCGTGGTCAACGCCGACGAGTCCGAGCCCGGCACCTGCAAGGACATGCCGCTGATGCTGGCCACGCCCCAGTTCCTGATCGAGGGCGTGATCATCACCGCCAAGGCGATCGGCTGCCACCACGCGTTCATCTACCTGCGCGGCGAGGTCGTCCACGTCTACCGGCGGCTGATGCTCGCGGTCGAGGAGGCCCGGGCCAAGGGCTACGTCGGCTAGGACATCCTCGGCTCGGGCTTCGACCTGGAGATCACCGTGCACGCCGGCGCGGGTGCGTACATCTGCGGCGAGGAGACGGCGCTGCTCGACTCGCTCGAGGGCCGGCGCGGCCAACCCCGGCTGAAGCCGCCGTTCCCCGCGGTCGCCGGTCTGTACGCCCGGCCGACGGTCGTCAACAACGTCGAGTCGATCGCGTCGGTGCCGCTGATCGTCCGCAAGGGCGCCGACTGGTTCGCCTCGATGGGCACCGAGCGCTCCAAGGGCTTCGGGCTGTTCAGCCTGTCCGGCCACGTGACCCGTCCCGGGCAGTACGAAGCGCCGCTCGGCATCACGCTGCGCGAGCTGCTCGACCTGGCCGGTGGCATGCGCGGCGGCAAGAGGCTGAAGTTCTGGACGCCGGGTGGATCCTCGACACCGTTGCTGACCGACAAGCATCTCGACGTACCCCTCGACTTCGAGTCGATGAGCGCACCGGTCACCCCGGAGAACCCGGACGCACCCGGGTCGATGCTCGGCACGCGGGCGCTGCAGATCTTCGACGAGACCACCTGCGTCGTGCGGGCGACGTTGCGCTGGACCGACTTCTACGCCCACGAGTCCTGCGGCAAGTGCACGCCGTGCCGCGAGGGCACCTACTGGATGAAGCAGATCCTGCACCGGCTGGAGTACGGCGACGGCACCGAGGCCGACCTCGGCAAGCTGCTGGACATCTGCGACAACATCTTCGGCCGCTCGTTCTGCGCGCTCGGCGACGGCGCGGTGAGCCCGATCCAGTCCAGCATCCGGTTCTTCCGGGACGAGTACATCGAGCACGTGACCGCGGGGGCTGCCCGTTCGACCCCGCCGCGTCCACGCTGTTCGCCGACACGAGCTCTGCCCAGACCGAGACGGTGACCGCCTGATGACCGTGACCTCGACCCCCGGTACGGACGCCGGCGCGCCCGTCGAGCTGGTGACGCTGACGATCGACGGCGCGGAGGTGAGCGTGCCCAAGGGCACGCTGATCATCCGGGCCGCCGAGCAGATCGGCGTGGAGATCCCGCGGTTCTGCGACCACCCGCTGCTCGAGCCGGTCGGCGCCTGCCGCCAGTGCCTCGTCGACGTCGCCACTCCCGGGCCGGACGGCCAGCTGCGGCCGATGCCGAAGCCGCAGGCCTCCTGCACGATCGAGGTCACGGCGGGCATGGTCGTGAAGACCCAGGTCACGTCGCCCGTGGCCGACAAGGCGCAGCAGGGGATCATGGAGCTGCTCCTGATCAACCACCCGCTGGACTGCCCGGTGTGCGACAAGGGCGGCGAGTGCCCCCTGCAGAACCAGGCGCTCTCCCACGGCCGGGAGACCTCGCGGTTCGAGGACGTCAAGCGCACCTTCCCGAAGCCGATCAACATCTCCAGCCAGGTGCTGCTCGACCGCGAGCGCTGCGTGCTCTGCGCCCGCTGCACGCGGTTCTCGGCCCAGATCGCCGGCGACCCGTTCATCGAGCTGCTGGAACGCGGAGCGCTGCAGCAGGTCGGCATCTACGAGCGAAGCCGTTCGAGAGCTACTTCTCCGGCAACACCGTGCAGATCTGCCCGGTCGGCGCGCTGACCGGTGCAGCATACCGGTTCCGGTCGCGGCCGTTCGACCTCGTGTCCAGCCCCGGCGTGTGCGAGCACTGCGCCTCCGGCTGCGCGATCCGCAGCGACCACCGCCGGGGGCAGGTGCTGCGCCGGATGGCTGTCGCCGACCCGCTGGTCAACGAGGAGTGGAACTGCGACAAGGGCCGCTGGGCCTTCACCTACTCGCGGGCGGCCGACCGGCTGCCCACCCGATGGTCCGCGACGAGGAGTCGGGCGAGCTGCGGATCGCCTCCTGGCCGGAGGCGCTGCAGGTCGCCGCCCGCGGCCTGGCGGCGGCGACGGAGCAGGGTGGCGTCGGCGTGCTGGTCGGCGGCCGGGTCACCTACGAGGACGCGTACGCGTATGGCAAGTTCGCCCGGGTGGCCTTGGGCACCAACGACATCGACTTCCGCTTCCGCGCCCACTCGGCCGAGGAGGCCGACTTCCTGGGCGCGGTCGTCGCCGGGGCGGTCCGGCGACCGGAGCCGTGACGTACGCCGACCTGGAGAAGGCGAGCGCCGTGCTGCTCGTCGGGTGGAGCCCGAGGACGAGTCGCCGATCGTGTTCCTGCGGCTGCGCAAGGCCGTACGCCGCCACGGCGCCAAGATCGTCTCCGTCGCCCCGTAGGAAAGCCGCGGGCTGGGCAAGCTCTAGGGCCGGCTGATCGCGGCGGCACCGGGGACCGAGGGCGAGGTCCTCCAGGCGATCGCCGCGGGTGCGGCCGAGGTGGCGGACGTCAGCGCCCTGCTGACCGCCCGGTGCCGTCGTGCTCGTAGGTGAGCGGCCGCGGCGGTGCCGGGGGGCCTCTCCGCGCCCCCCGGCTGGCCCAGTCCAGCGGGGCCCGCCTCGCCTGGGTGCCGCGGCGCGCCGGCGAGCGGGGTGCCCTCGAGGCGGGCGCGCTCCCGGGCTGCTGCCCGGCGGCCGGCCGGTGGCCGACCCTGCGGCCAGGGTCGACGTGCAGACCGCGTGGGGCACGACGTCGGTGCCGGCGACGCCCGGGCGGGACACCGCGGGCATCGTGGCCGCTGCCGCGTCCGGTGAGCTGGCCGGGCTGGTGGTGGGCGGCGTGGACCCCGACGACCTGCCCGACCCGCAGTCCGTGCTGGACGCGCTCGGCTCGGTCGGCTTCCTGGTCTCGCTGGAGATCAGGTCCAGCGCCGTCACCGAGCGGGCCGACGTGGTGCTGCCCGTCGCGGTGGTCGAGGAGAAGGCCGGCACGTTCCTGGACTGGGAGGGGCGGCCCCGGCCGTTCCAGCCGGCGCTGCGCTCCAACGCGGTCAGCGACTACCGCGCGCTCGAGCTGCTCGCCGAGGAGCTCGACCAGCCGCTCGGCCTGCGCGACCTGGCGTCGGTGCGGGCCGACCTGGAGGCGCTCGGTGCCTGGGACGGCGCCGTGGTGCCGGCTCCGGAGGTCGCCCC
>CAWJSN010000005.1:0-163284 GCA_963845575.1 uncultured Solirubrobacterales bacterium
CCGTGTCCGGCACCGGCCACGCGTCAGACATCGCGTACTCCGGCACCGCCGGGGTCACCGACGGCAGCCCCGGCCGCCACGACGGTCGACACCGAGACCGTCGGCGGTCGCTCCCGCCACCACGACCGCGGCCCTCACCGCGCCCGCCATCGAGCTCGCCGCTGGCAACCAGCGGCGCCGACGATCGTCACCGCCGGCGTGACCACGGCCGGCTCGAGCGCCGCCGGCACCGTGCCCGACTCGACGACCGTCGACGGCACCGGCGCGAGCCCGGCCCTGCTTGCCGCGGCCAGCCTCGCCGATGCCGGCGCCCCCGCCGCCGGAGCCGGTGCCGACTCGCCGAGCACCACCGCGGTGGTCATCCCCGGCGCGGCCGGGGCGACGCCGTCGTCCGGCTCGGGGGACCTCGTCCAGGCCACCGGCGCGACGCCGCCGAGCCTCGGCGGCGCCGGCCTCGCCACCGGCGCCTCGCAACTCGTTCTCAGCTTCACTCCACGGGCACGCTGGGGGCTCGCGGCCCCCCGGCTACCTATGGACCCGTTCTGATCTCCGCCGCCCAGGGGTGGCTCGATCAGCGCGGGCAACGCCACGCTGACCTTCGCGCCCGGTGCGCTCCCCGCACGACGCCGAAGGTCAGCGTCACCGTCTTCAGCGTCTCGGTGCCCCGGGCTCAGCGCCCTCTCCTCAGGCCTATGACCTGCAGGGGGGTCGACACGGCCACCGGTGCCCTCATCGAGCACTTCGCCGTCGCGCCCCGTGCTGACCATCGGGAGTCGGCCCCGGCGCCGCCTCACCCTCCCATCTACTTCCTCGTCTCCGTCCGGCGGCCCCGTGGCCATCGCCTCCGCCTATGACGTGAGCACCGGCACCGTCACCGCTGGCCTCCCGCAATTCTCGACGTATTTTGCCGCGACTCCGTGGGCTGACCGATCGTCGTACGTCCAGAGCGTCATCGGCTCCTACTTCTGCGGCGGAACGTCAAGACGATCCAAGGAAAGGCGCCGGAAGACCTGACCGTCGGCGGATCCCCGAGATTGCTCTATCCCCGTCGATCACGTTCAGCAACCTCAGCAAAATCGTCACGGGCGTGCCCCCTCTACACCGGAACGATCACGGTCTCCGCAACCGGCGCGCGGTATCGCATTCAGCTCCTGTGAAATCAACGCGACCGTGGGCCAAGGTCACCGTCACCTATGCCCTGAGCGGTCAGGCGGTCACGGCGGGCACGCTCACGGTCGACGCTGGCCACCCCGACCATCACGGTTCAGAACTTCGTCTACGCTGACCGCGGCCGGTCTCAAGCTCACCTACGGCGACGACGGCACGACGAACCGTCAGACCGAGCTCGGCGCCACCGGCGTCAGCGCTCGGTGCTGAGCGCCGGATCGGGCGGCCCCACCGTCAACGCTGGCCAACGGCACGTTCGGGCTGGTCGCGCGCACCCCCGACGCGGGCGGCAGCACGGCGTACGCGGTGCTGGCCACCGGCGACGCGAGCCTGAGCGGCGCCGGCTCGCTCACCCTGACCGGCACCGGATGGAGGCGAGCTACAACGGCGCTGGGCGATCTCTCGGCCGCGCCGCTGACGGTGGACACCGGCGCCGGCACCGTCGTGCTCAACATGGCGGCCAGCTAACCGACATCACCGGCAGCTTCCTCCCGTGGATCGCGGCCGCTCCCCTGGGCCTGGGCACCGTGGGCGCACTCAGCGGCCAGTTCACGCTCGGCCGTGTCGGGGCTCGACCTTCTCGGCCACCGCCACCGGTCGTCAGCTCGCAGATCGCCGCCGGGTCGGCCGCGGTCACGCTCTCCGGCGCCTTCGGGCACGGTCACCATCACGGGCAGCAACGGCGCGGAACGGCAACGCTGCCGGCGCGGCCCGCCTCACCGGCGCGCCCGGCTCTGACCTGGCTGCTAACCTCACGCTCGACCTTCGACACGCCCAGGGCGACGTCGGCCTTTTCGATCGCCGGATGCGGCTCCCTCGAGGCGCCGGTGTTCGTGGACCTCAGACGGCTCCGCTGAGCTTCTCGCCGCCCAACAGGGATCGCCGCCGCAATCACAAGCACCAGCCCGAGCCTGACGGCGGCAGTGCAGATCAACTCGGACGGTTCCTTCGCGGCCACCGGCCAGGGTCACGGGGGCACCCCCCGCCGCCCTCGGCCGGACTGTCGCTGAGCGGCACCCTCACCTGTCGGTCTCGATCAACACCAACCCCACGACGGCGGCGACCTTTTCACCACGCCGGCGGCGACGGTCAACCCGTCTCTACCTTCACGCTGACGGCACGCCCGCCTCTAACACGTCCGCTCGCACCCTGGACGGAAACTTCACTTTCACCCGCAACCCTGTCGTCCGGTCAGAACACGATCGACGTGACCGGCGCCGAGCCTGTTCCTCGGTGACACGGCGCGAGCTCGACCGACGATGTCGGCGTGCAGCTCACCGGCGCCAGCGCCCACCTGATGATCGAGCCCAACGGCACCTACGCGTTCCGCGCCGAGGGCACCGCGAGCGTCGTCAACGTCTCGGCGCTGAACTTCACCGGCGCCTTCCGCGCTCAGATCAACACCACCGGCGCCGACGTCACGCTGCCCGACGAGGCGCGCCGGCGCGCCGCGCCGGTCACGGCGGGCAGCGCCTCGCTGACCGGCACCAACACGACCCTGGCCGTCGGCGGGTTCACGCTCACCGGCAACTTCTCCGTGGCCAAGAGCCCAGGGACCGGACCGTCGGGCGGCACCGAGCTGCTCGTCGGGGCCACGGCGTCAACGCCTCGATCGGCGGCAGCGGAACCCAGTTGACCGTGCCCACGCCGGCTTCGGTCTGATCGTCGAGGCAGACCACTCCTACGCGCTGCAGGCCTCGGGTCAGGGCGCGCTGACCGGTAGCGGCGTGACCCTCTCCGGCCTGCTCGGGGTCCAGCGCAACACGACCGCTGCCCCGGTCAACCGCCAGATCCAGGTCGGATCGGGGGCGTACGCGATCAGCGTCCCGGCCGGGCCGTCCTTCTCGCAGTTCGGCGGCCAGGGCATCATCATCTCGCTGCTCGGCCAGCAGCTGACCGGTGACCTCACGGTGACCAGCCCGGCACCGGCGTCTCGATCGACCTGGCCAACGCCGGCGCCTCCCTCGGCAGCGGTCTGGCCACGGTGAGCGGGGCCAGCGGCACGCTGACCGTCGACTCCACCGCCGGCACCCAGGGCAGCTTCACCGCCACCGCGCTGACCCTGTCGGTGCCCGGCATCACGGCGTCCGGCTCGGTCAGCGGCTCGATCGCGCTGCCGGCCTCCGGCTTCGGCGGTCATTTCAGGATGGCGATCAGCGGCAGCGCCGACGCCCGGTGCTGACCGTCGGGCCGGCCAGCCTGAGCGGGACCTTCACCTTCGCCGCCGGCGCGGGCGGCGTGACCATCGCCGCGTCCGGCGCGGCGCTCAGCTTCGGCAGCTACGTCTCGGTCTCCGGCGCGAGCGGGAGCCTGCAGCTGAGCTCCGCCGGAGTGATCGCCGATCTCGCCGCCACGACCGTCAGCGTCGCACTGCCGGGCTTTGCCCCGACCGGGATGTCGGCCACGATCCAGGTCAACACGACCAGCGCCCCGGCCACCGCCTCGGACAACGCCGTGATCCCGGCCGGCCCCTACATCCAGGCCGCCGTCACCGTCCCGCAGACCCCGGTCACCGATCCGGCCAACTCCGCCACCGTGTTGGGCCAGCTCGCCGGTAGCTTCCTCTTTCAGCAGCAGCAGGTCGCCGGTACGACGACCACGGTCGTCGGTCTCAGCGGCGTCTCGGTGTGGATCGGCTCGGCCAGCTCGGCCACGGTCACCAACGGCGAGGGCCTGTTCGTCGTGTCCACCGATGCCACGCACCACGGCATCGCCGGCTACGTCTCGGGCACCGCCGCAGCCGGCGGGACGGGCTTCGCCGCCGGGGGCAACGTGATCGTCCAGTTCAACACGACGGGAATGGCGGTCAACGCCAGCGTGCTGGTCGGCGGTAAGCAGCTGACGGTGGACTATGGCTCGGGCCAGACCGACTTCATGTCCGTCTCGATCTCCGATCTGACCATCCAGATCGGCCAGGCGATCTGGCTGTCGGGCAACGTCTCACTGACCAGCGGGGTCACCGTCAGCGGCCTGACCGGCAGCACCTTCGCGGGCAGCGGGTTGACCGTGTTCTTCGGCAACGGACCGGGCCTGCTCGCCAACGGCGACGCCAACCCGCTCGCCGTCGGCCTGCTCATCACCAACGCGAGCGTCGTCCTCTTCCAGGATCAGGCCACCGGCAAATACGCGCTGGACGCGACCGGCACGGTCACGCTGGTTGGCGTCTCCAACGCGACCGTGAGCGGCACGGGCCGAGTCCGGATCAACCCGTTCGCGCAGGCGATCGACGCGACGATCGCCCTGCCGGGCTCCGGCACCTCGCTCCCGCTGGCCTTCCTCTCCAGCGAGGCGCCCGCGACCTCGGGCGGCGCCCCGTTCGTCTCGGCCGGCGGCCTCGGGCTGAACCTCAATGTCTTCGGCCAGGCGATCACCGGCGACCTGTCCCTGACCGACGCCAACGGTGTCGTCACGGTTGGCATCGCCAACGCCTCGATCTCGCTGTCGGACGGCAGCGGCAACGTCTCCAGCCGCGGTCCTCCGCTCGCCTCGGTCACCAACGCCAGCGGCCAGCTGCAGGTCAGCCCGGCCGGCGTGGTCGGCGGCCTCACCGGAACTGTCGCCGTGACCCTCCCCGGCGCCGCCGTGACCGGCACCTTCTCGGTCCTGGTCAACACCACCGGCGCCGCGCCGACCGGAACGATCAACGGGCAGACGATCCCGGCCGGCAACTTCTTCGAGCTCACCGCCACCGGCGCGTCGATCGCCATCGGCGGCCAGAGCCTCACCGGGGCGGCCCTGACGCTGTCGCGCACGACGACCAACGGAGTCACGGTCACCACCCTGGGCGTCTCCGGCGCCGCACTGCTCATCGGCGACGGCACCACGACGTTCCTCTCGCTGGACACGATCAGCGGCAGCCTCACCGTCTCCAGCGCCGGGGTGTCCGGTTCGCTGAGCGCCCACCTGGTTTCCAGCGCGCTCACCAACCTGACCGCGAACACGATCTCGGTCGCCGTCAACACCACCTCGAGCGCGGTCGGCGGCCTGCCCGCCGGACCGTATCTGCGCGGCGAGCTGACCGGCGCGACCCTGACCGTGGGCGGCCAGAGTCTGTCTGGCGACTTCGGCTTCCAGCGCACCGTCGACACCACCGGCGCGACGGTCGTGGTGGCCGCGGTCAACAACCTCACCGTGGCGCTCGGCGGCGGCGTGGCCACGCTCAGCCAGGGCATCGGCGCCGTCGTGATCTCCGGCGGCAAGCTGGCCGGCTTCGCCAGCGGCACGCTGGCGCTCAACCTCCCGGGCGTCGTCCTCGCCGGCGCCCTCGCCGTGCAGGTCAACCAGACCTCCGGCGCCGTCAACGACACGTTCACGCTCGGCGGTCAGCCGATCGTCATCAACGTTCCCAGCGGCGGAGCCGGCGGCTACATCTCGGTCGCGGGCACTGGCGTGACCCTGACCGTGCTCGGCCAGTCGATCAGCGGCGACGTGAGCCTGACCTCGGCGAGCGGTACGACCACGCTGACCCTCGCCAACGGCTCGCTCAGCCTGGCCGGAGGCGCGGTCACCGTCACCGGCGCGGCGGGCGGGCTGACGATCGGTTCCGGCGGCATCACCGGCAATCTCGCCGCGACGGTCACCACGACGCTCACCGGTCTGGCCTTCTCCAGTGGCCTGCAACTGTCCATCGACACGCGACCGGGCACCTCCAAGCTCGCCATCACCGGGACCGACACGACGTTGACCGTCGCCGGTCAGAGCCTGAGCGGAGACTTCAGCGCCGAGCGCGGGACCGATGCGACCGGCGCCGCGGTGCTGAAGATCGCCTTCTCGAACTCCTCCAGCCAGGGGAATCTGCTGAGCATCGGCGCGACTGTCACGGTCCCCGATGGCTCGGGTCAGCTGATCGTCTCGCCGGCCGGTGTTGCCGGCTCCTTCACGGTCAGCGGCGTCAGCGTCACGCTGCCCAGCGACCTCACGCTCGGCGCGGCCAGCTTCACGATGGCCATCAACACGATGGCGGCGGCCGTCACTGAGCCCTTCACGATCAACGGGACCACGACCACGCTGACCCTCCCGGCCGGCCCGTACGTCAGCGTTTCGGCCGACGGCGTCGACCTCACCCTGGCCAGCCTCGGCACGCTGCACGGAGACTTCACCTTCCAGCGCCAGGGCAGCGGCGCGTCGGCGGTGACCATCATCGCCGCCGCGAACGTGTCGGTCTCGGCCCTGAGCCTGACCAACGGCTCCGGTGCGATGGTTCTCACCTCGGGCGGCGTGGCCGGCCTGCTGCAGGCGAGCATCACCACCGGCGTGGTGACCGGCAACGGCAACCTGCGCTTTAACAACACCGGTGGCGCCGTTGACCAGACCGTCACCGTCGGTGGGCAGCCGATGGAGATCCAGTTCGGCTCCAGCGAGGGCCACCTCTTCTCGGTCGCGGTCGACGGCCTGACCTTCAACGTCGGCAACTTCGTCACCATCCAGGGCAACGTCGCGCTCGGCAGCTACACGCTGGCCGACAGCACGCCGGCGCACTCGTTCGCCGGCACCAGCCTCTCGGTATTCCTCGGCCAGGGCCCGGCCACGCTGGCCAGCGGCGCGACCAACCCGCTGGCCCGCGGCATCCTGATCAGCGGGGCGAGCGTCGGGCTGATCCAGATCGGGTCGGGCTCGGGCGCCACGTACGCGTTCGTGGCCTCCGGCACCGCGACGGTGCTCGGGGCCAGCGGGCTGACCCTGACCGGCACGGTCACCGTCGCCTTCAACAACACCGGCAAGGTGCTCTCGGAGACGCTGACCGTCCCGGGCTCGAGCGACCCGGGCGTCGCCATCGCCTTCCCCAACGGCAACAACCCCGGCGCTGTGCAGCTGATCGGTGGCCAGCTCGGCCTGCTCGGCCAGACCCTGAGCGGCAACTTCGCCTTCGCCAGCGACGCGGCCGGCGTCTCGATCGCGGCCTCAGCGATTTCGCTGTCGCTCGGCGGCGGCGCTGTGTCGGTGACCGGCGCGAGCGGCCTGCTGCAGATCGGGACCGGCGGCCTGGCCGGCACGATCACCGGCACGGTCGCCCTGTCGGTGCCCGGCGTCAGCCTCGGCGGGACGTACACCATCGCCGTCAACACCGGCGCCACGCCGGTTTCGGAGTCGGTCACCCTCGGCAGCCAGGCCGTCGTGCTCGACCTTCCGGGCGGCCCCTTCCTGCGCGTCACGGGCAGCCAGACGTCGCTGACCATCGCCGGTCAGACGCTCACCGGCGACTTCTCCTTCCAGCGCGCGACCCTGGCCGACGGCAGCACCGTCACCGAGATCGTCGCTGCCAACGTCACCACCACGTTCGGCGGCGCCGGGGCGGGCGCCGGGGCGAGCGCCTCGCTCACCGCGGGCCAGGGCGCGCTGATCATCTCCAGCGCCGGGATCGCCGGCACGCTGAGCGGCAACGTCGCCCTCGCCCTGCCCAGCCAGATCGCGCTCGCCGGTGCCTTCACGCTGCAGGTCAACACGACCACGACCGCGATCAACCAGTCGCTGACCGCGGGGGCGACGACCGTCGCGCTCACGGTGCCGGCCGGCCCGTTCGTGCGCCTGGAGGCCACGGGCGCGACGCTCACCGTCGCCGGGCAGACGCTGACCGGTGACATCGCGATTCAGAAGGCGAGCTCGGGCCATGCCGCCAGCGTCGTGCAGATCGGCGTCGCCAACGGCACCCTGTCCCTGGGCGGCGCGCTGTCAGTCACCGCGATCACCGGCGCCCTGTTCGTCGAGACCGATCAGGCCGCCAGCACCCCGAGCGTGGCCGGGACCCTGAGCGCCACGGTCGCCTTCAACGTCCCCGGCGTGACCGTCGGCGGAACCCTCGGCGTCCAGGTCAATAGCGGCCCGGCGCTCAACGACACCTTCATCTTGGTCAACGAGCACACCCTCGGTGATGTCGACCACCTGGCCGTCGCCCTGGGTGCGGAGCCGCAACTCCCCGCCGTGGACGCTCACGCGTCGCCCGCGTCGCCCGCGTCGCCCGGGTCAACCGGGTCGCCCACGTCAACCGCGTCGCCCACGTCCGCCGAACCGGCTCCGCGCCCCACCCGGGCAAAGCGCCGCTTGCCGAACTGGAGGACCCGCCCGGCCAAGGCATCGGCGGGCAGATCGAGCGCCTCCACGGGATCGCCGTCGATCCTCACCGCCCCCTGGGCCAGGCCGCGCCTCGCCTCGGAGGTCGAGACGTTGAAGGCCGAGGCCATCAACGCCGGCAGATGGATCGTGCCGTTGCCTTCCGGGAGCTCGACGGTGGGGATGTCACTGGGGGCCTCGTGGCGGATGTACACACGGTCAAACGCCTCCTCGGCCGCCTCAGCGGCCGCCGCACCGTGAAAGCGCTTCACCAAAGCCCGGGCCAGAGCGCGCTTGGCATCCCGCGGCGCCCCGTCAGGTACAGCCTCACCCAGCAGCAGTGAGTACCAGTCCGCGAGCGAGGCGTCGGGAATGCTCAGCGTCTTGCCGTACATGTCCTCGGGGCTTTCAGTCACGCCGATGTAGTTGTCATACGACTTGGACATCTTGCGTACGCCGTCTGTACCGGTGAGCAGCGGAACGGTGAGGATCACTTGCTCGGGCTGACCGTAGGCGCGCTGGATGTCGCGGCCCAGCAGCAGATTGAACTTCTGATCAGTGCCGCCGAGCTCGACGTCGGCGCGGACCGCGACCGAGTCATAGCCCTGGAGCAGCGGATAGAGCAGCTCGAGGATGGAGATCGGCTCGCCCGCCGTGTAGCGCTTCTGGAAATCGTCGCGCTCCAGGATCCGGGCCACGGTGGCGGTGCGCAGCAGGGCAAACAGCTCCTCCATCCTCATGTCCAGCCACTCCCCGTTGAAGCGGACCTCGAGGCGGTCGGGATCGAGGATCTTCAACGCCTGATCGGTGAATGTCTTGGCGTTGGCATCGATCTGAGCCGGGTCGAGAACTGGCCGGGTGCTGCTCCGTCCGCTCGGATCACCCACTCGGGCGGTGTAATCGCCGATGATCAGCACGACCGTATGGCCGAGATCCTGGAATTCGCGCAGTTTCTGCAACACCACGGTGAAGCCGAGATGGATGTCCGGCGCGGTGGGATCGATGCCCAGCTTCACGCGCAGGGGGCGTCCCAGCCCGAGCTTGGCCTCCAGGCCGCCCTCGGGCAGGCAATCCACCGCGTTTCGGGCCAGCCAGGCCGAGTCTGCTCGGGCACTCCCGGCGCCGTGATTGGCCTCCCCGGGAATCATTTACCCGACGTCGTGGATGGCCGTGAGCCCATGGGGGCCGATGCTAGACTCTCGCCGCCGCTGGAGAGACGCCGCCCTCCCCGTCGGGGCCAGCGATCTCCGCTCCGCGGCGTGCCCTGTCGCCTTGGCCGAATACCGGCGCCGGCATCGGCCTCTGGATCGCATGAGCGACGAAGACCACACTCCGCCTTCACGCCCGCGTACTCGCGGAGCCATCCCCTTCCGAGCGCCTCGCCCTCGGTGGCGGCGCGACGCCGACGGTCGCCCGGCGCGACCTCGGGTCCGCAAGCTGCGCCTGCTCTCGATTCTCGCCGGCCTGGGTTTCCTGGCCATCGTCTCGAGCCTGTTCGGAATGATGATGGCGGTCGCTTCCGACCTGCCCCAGCTGGAGAACCGCCAGCAGTACAAACAGGAAAAGAACTCCTATCTGTACGACGATAAATGGCGTCCGATCGGGATTTTCGCGCCCGACAACCACGTCGTCATCGACACCTGGAAGCAGATCGCTCCGGCCATGAAGGATGCGATCATCAGCACCGAGGACAAGCGGTTCTATACCGACCCCGGAATCGACTTCCGCGGCATTGCCCGCGCCCTGGTGGCCGACATCACCGGCGGAGCCACACAGGGCGCGCTCCACCATCGCCCAGCAGTTCGTCAAGAACGCTCTGGCCGAGCAGAACAACCGCACGATCCTGGAGAAGCTCCGCGAGGCGGCGCTGGCCTTCCACCTGTCACACAAGTGGAGCAAGCAGAAGATCCTCACCCAGTATCTGAACTCGATCTACTTCGGCAACGGCGCCTACGGAGTGGAGTCCGCCGCCCGGGTCTACTTCGGGCGCGTCCACGGACTGGATGCGACGACCGCGACGGGCACGACCAGGGGCTGCGGTGACTCCACCCCGGGTCTGACCCGCCCCACCTGCGCGTCGATGCTGGCCCCGTGGGAGGCTGCGCTGCTGGCCGGCATGGTGGCCAATCCGAGCGCCTTTGACCCCATCCAACATCCCCAGGCGTCCAGGGGCCGGCGCAACCTCGTGCTGCTCAACATGTACCAGCAGCACTACATCTCGCGCGCGCAGTACCAGTCGAGCATTCTCCAGCCGGTACCCAAGGCCGCCGACATCGAGCAGCCCCAGGAGCCGACCGCGGCGCCCTACTTCACCAGCTGGCTGCGGCCCCAGATCCTTGGCGCCATGGGCCTCGGCCACGGCGTGCCGGCTCGAGTGGCCGAATACCGGGCCTATTACGGCGGCCTGCAGATCCGCACTTCGATCGACCTGCCCATGCAGCAGGCCGCTGAGCAGGCGATCGCGGCGGAGCTGCCCAGCGGGCCGGGTCAACCCACCGCCTCCATGGTGGCGATCGACAATCGGACCGGGGAGGTCAGGGCCATGGTCGGCGGCCCGCTCGTCAACGGCCAGCAGGACTTCCAGAACTACCCCTTCAACCTGGCCACGCAGGGCCAGCGGCAGCCCGGTTCGGCCTTTAAGCCGTTCACCCTGGCCGTCGCCCTCCAATCGGGCTACAGCCCGTACTCGACGATCGATTCCAGGCCGCTGAACCTGATCGTCCCGCACAGCCGCGGCAAAGAGCACTTCATCGTCCACAACTTCGGCAACAGCTACTCCGGCCCGATCAGCCTGGCCGAGGCCACCGCCATCTCCGACAACAGCGTCTTCACCCAGGTCGGCACCACGGTCGGCACCAAGCGGATAGCCCGGATGGCCAGGGCGATGGGGATCCGTACACCGGTATCCAACAACTACGCGATGATCCTCGGCGGACTGCGCGAGGGGGTGTCGCCTCTGGACATGGCGCACGCCTACGAGACATTCGCCGAGGGTGGCCGGCGGGTGTTCAACCCTCGCCTGGGTGACGGGGATAAGGGGCCCACCGGGATCGCCCAGATCAACTGCCCGGCAAAGGTGTGCAAGCACACCGTGACTGTCGACCATCCCCACTACAAGCGGGTCATCCCGCTCAGCGTGGCCGAGACCATCCACAGCCTGCTCCAGGGCGTGGTCTCACATGGCACGGGGACCCTGGCGGCGATTCCCGGCGTGGATGTGGCGGGCAAGACCGGCACGACCAACAACTACGGCGACGCATGGTTCGTGGGCTGGACGCCCCAGATCACCACCGCGGTCTGGGTCGGATTCCCCAACAAGCTCGTCCCGATGACCTCGCTCTACAACGGCGGGCCCGTCGAGGGCGGGACCTACCCCGCCCTGATCTGGCACATCTTCATGACCTCGGCGCTGCAGATCCTGGCCAGCGAGCGGCCCGCGCGGCGAGGCCCCAGTTCCGGCTCCGCGAGCGCCACCACCGGTCTCACCGCGACCGCGCCGTCCAGCGGCGGGACCGCGACCCAGACCCAGCCTGCGCCACCGGCCAGCCAGGGAACGGCGACCAGCCCGCCGGCCGGGGGCGCCGGCACCGGGGGGACGGGCGCGACACCGAACCCGACTCCCGGCGGCACCGGCGGCACCGGCGGCACCGGGGGCGGCACGGGGGGCGGCAGCGGTGGCGGCTCCGGTGGCAGCGGGGGCGCCGGGCTGGGCGGCGGCTAGCCCCGCCCCAGCGACGAGGCCCGAACCGGCCGGGAGAGGAACCTGCTCCCGGCCACACAGAAACGCCACGGGAGCTCGACGGCCCGCGTGATGCCGATCCGTCGATCCGCGACGATCGGTGGCTCCTCCCAGCCCGTCGGCCGGCCGGAGATGAGCACCGGTCCGCGGCTGAGATCGGCGCGATTGTCCGTCAGCTCGATCCCCAGCGCCTGGGTCAGCTTTCCCGGTCCCGAGCACAGGTCACGCTCGCGCGCCACACCCCCGCGGCGGGCGGTCATGAGCTCGATCCCAGCCACCGGTTCCAGGGCCCGCAGGAGGACCGCCGCCCCGACGTCCTCGGGCTCGCAAACCGCATTGAGCAACGCGTGGATCCCGTAGGAGCGGTAGACGTAGGCGATCCCGGGGGGACCGAACAAGGTGCTCGTCCGAGCGGTGAGCCCGACGTAGGCATGGCAGGCGGGCTCGGAATGGTGATAGGCCTCGGTCTCGACGATGACTCCCGCGCTTTGACCATGGGTGAGCAGGCAGCCGATGAGGTCGCGGGCCACCTCGACCACGGGCCGGTCGTAGAAGTCCGCGCCCAGGCCCACCGGGCCTCGGGGACGAGCAACCGCCGTTTTCACGACACAGCTGCGCGTGCGCGCCCGAGCTGCTCACGCACGCGGGCCAGGCTCGTGCCGCCCTCCGAGACCTTGCTCTCCAGCCACGCGCCGTCCTGCAGCACCCGGTAGAAGCCCTCGTCGAGGAGCGGGTTCTGGTCGGTCAACTCCCCCGGGGTCAGGTCCGAGAGGCGCTTGTTCTGGGACACCGCCTGGCGCACCAGCCCGGCCACCACTCCGTGAGCCTCACGGAACGGCATCCCGCGCTTGACGAGCAGATCGGCGATGTCAGTCGCGGCCAGGAACTGGTCGGAGGCCGCGGCGGCCAGGCGGTCGTGCTTGAAGGTGATCGTCTCGAGCATCCCGCGCGCGGCATCCAGGCACAGCTCGAGTGTGTCGCAGGCGTCGAACAGGCGCTCCTTGTCCTCCTGCATGTCCTTGTTGTAGGTCAGGGGAAGTCCGTGCATCACGCCATGCAGGGCCACCAGATCGCTCAGCACCCGGGGGGCCTTGGCCCGCAGCAGCTCGGCGGCATCGGGATTCTTCTTCTGGGGCATGATCGAAGAGCCAGAGGCCCAGGCGTCGGACACCTCGGCAAACCCGAACTCCTCGCTTGACCACAGCACGATCTCTGCCCCCAGACGGGACAGGTGGGTGGCGCAGGTGGTGGCGGCGGCCAGATAGTCGAGCACGAAATCCCGGTTCGAGACCGCGTCGATCGAGTTTTCGGACACGCCGCTGAAGCCGAGGACACCGGCCACGGCGCGACGGTCGGTGTCGAAGTTCACTCCGGCCAGGGCGCCGGCGCCCAGGGGAAGCTTGGCGGTGGCCCGGACCACGGCCTCGAAGCGCTCCCGGTCGCGGATCAGCATCCACACGTAAGCCAGAAGATGGTGGCTCAGGTAGACCGGTTGGGCCCGCTGTAGATGCGTATAGCCGGGCATGGGCCAGTCCAGGTGCTGCTCGGCCACGTCGATCATGGTGCTGGCCAGGCGCCCGATGCGGGCCAGGGCGTCGTGGGCGTGGGCGCGTACGAACATGGCCATGTCGGTAGCCACCTGGTCGTTGCGCGAACGCGCGGTGTGAAGCCGGCCGCCGGCCGGGCCGACGATCTGGGTCAGCCGCCGCTCGATGGCCATGTGAATGTCCTCGTCGCCTTCGGCGAAGGGGAAGGTGCCGTCGGTCAGCTCACGGCGCACCTGCTCGAGGCCGTGCTGGATCTGGTCGCGATCCTCCTCGGAGATGATTCCCTGCGCCGCCAGCATCCCGGCATGGGCCACGGACTGGTCGACGTCATAGGGACTGAGTCGCCAGTCAAAGGAGATCGAGTCGTTCAGGGCGCGGAAGCCGGTGTCCTGGGGTTCGGCGAAGCGGGAGATGCCCGCATTATGGACGCCCAGGCCTTCTGGCGAATGGCGCCGCGGGCGAACCCGGCTCAGCGACCGAGGACGTCCCGCAGCGTCTCGGCTACGCGCGCCACCTGCCCCTCACTCATCCCGGGGAAGAACGGCAGCGCCACCGAGCGCGCGGCCACGTCCTCGCAGACCGGGAATTCCCCCTCGCGATGGCCGAACCGCTCGCGGTAGAAGCTCATCAGGTGAATCGCGGGCATGTAGGGCTTGCTGGGGATCCCGCGCGCGCCGAGCTGGCGGATGACTGTGTCGCGCTCAAACTGCCTGGGCACCTGGACCACGAACACGAACCAGCCACGCCGGTCACCGCCCGTGTCCACGCAGGGCAGGGACAGGCCCTCGACCCCCTTCAATGCCGAGCGGTAGAGCTCAGCGACCTCCGCGCGGCCGGCCAGCAGCCCGTCGAGCCGGGTCAGCTGGGCCAGGCCGAGCGCACAGGCAATGTCGGACAGCCGGTAGTTGAAGCCCAGCCGATCGTGATCGAGCCAGCCCATGTCCGCGGCCCGGCCCTGGTTGCGCTCGGAGTCGATTCGTTGCTTGACCGCGGCGTCGCCCATCGTCACCACGCCCCCCTCGCCGGTGGTGATCTGCTTGTTGGCGTAGAAGCCGAACACGGCGGGATGCCCGCGCCCGCCCACCGGTTCCCCATCGGCGTGTACGGCGCCGAGCGCCTCGCAGGCGTCCTCGACGATCGGCAGGCCGAGCCGCTCGAAGGCGGGCAGGGCCGCGGGGTAGCCGAAGATGTGCACGGGGAGGATCGCCGTCGTGCGATCGGTCACCGCGGCCGCCGCGGCGTCCGGGTCCAGGTTCAACGTCACCGGGTCGATGTCGGCGAACACCGGCCGCGCGCGCTCGAACAGGACCACGTTCGCGCTGGCCACGAATGAGAACGGACTGGTCACCACCTCATCACCGTCGCTGACGCCGACCGCACGGAGGGCCAGATGCAACCCGGCCGTGCCGCTGGACACCGCGCTGGCGTGCTCAACCCCCAGCCGGGCGGCGAAGGCCTGCTCGAATTCGGGTCCCTTCGGGCCCAGTGACAGCTGCCCGGAGCGCAGTACGGCCAGCACCGCCTCCTCCTCCTCGCGGCCCAGCACCGGGCGGGCCAGCGGGATCTGCTGCACGTCGGCGGTGCTCACGCGCCTGGTGCCGCCCCGGCCTTGCCCAGGGTGGGCTGCGCTTTGGCCACGGGTTGCATGCCCCGTTCCAGTGAGTCGACGAGCGCCTCCCAGGAGGCCTCGATCACGTTCTCCGAGACGCCGATCGACCCCCACACGTGCTCGCCGTCGGAAGCGTCGAGGAGCACGCGAGTGACCGCTCCGGTTCCCTTGGCCTCATCCAGGATGCGGACCTTGAAGTTGACCAGCTCGATGTCGCGCAGATGCGGATGGATCTCCACCAGGGCTTCGCGCAGCGCCCGGTCCAGTGCATTGACCGGGCCGTTGCCCTCCGCGGTCCGGACGAAGCGCTCGCCTTGGACCCAGATCTTGATGGTGGCCTCGGTCTCCACCCGCCCGTCGGCGCGCTTCTCCACGATCGCGCGCCAGGACTCGAGTCGGAACAGGGGCTCGTACTCGCCGGTCTCCTTGCGCAGCAGAAGCTCGAACGAGCCGTCAGCGGCCTCGTAGTGATAGCCGCGATGCTCGAGCTCCTTGACCCGCTGCACCACCTGGGTGGCCGCCTCATCGTCGAGCTCGAGGCCCAGGTCGGCGGCCCGGCTCTGCACGGTCCCCTTGCCCGACAGCTCGGAGATGAGCATCTCGCGACGGTTGCCCACCACCACGGGGGCGATGTGCTCGAAGGTGGCCGGATCGGCGGTGACGCCGGCCACGTGCATCCCACCCTTATGGGCGAACGCGTTGCGGCCCACGTAGGGCCCGTCGGGATCGGGGGTGAAGTTGAGTAGCTCGGCCAGGTAGTTGGCGGTCGGGGTCAGCGACGCCAGCTGCGGGGCGGTCAGGCACTCGTACCCCAGCTTCAGCTGCAGGTTGGGGATGATCGTGATCAGGTTGGCGTTCCCGCAGCGCTCGCCGTAGCCGTTCATCGTGCCCTGCACCTGCGTCGCGCCCTGCCGGACGGCAGCCAGAGAGCAGGCCACCCCGCAACCGGCGTCGTCGTGACAGTGGATCCCGATCCGAGCGCCCGCGTTCCCGAGCGCGCTGAGGACCGTCGCCGTCGCGGCACCGATCGTGTCGGGGAGCGTTCCCCCGTTGGTGTCGCACAGGGTCGCGGTTTCGGCCCCGGCCTCGATCGCCGCACGAAGGCAGCTGAGCGCGTAGTCGGGATCGTCGCTGAAGCCGTCGAAGAAATGCTCGGCGTCGTAGACGACGCGCTTGCCCGCCGCGACCAGAAAGGCCACCGACTCGGCGATCATCCGCAGGTTCTCTGCACGGTCGACCTTGACCACCTTCTCGAGATGGAGGCTCCAGGTCTTGCCCACCAGCGTGCACACGGGCGCGAAGCAGTCGGCCAGGCCGCGCAGGGCCGGGTCGTCCTGCGCCCGGGTGTCGCGGCGGCGGGTCATCCCGAAGGCGGCGATTTGGGCGCTGGCGAAGGTCTCGGTGGCCAGTAGCCCGAATAGCTCCTGTTCCTTGGGATTGGAGCCCGGGAAACCGGCCTCGATGAGGTCAATCCCCAGCTCGTCCAGCCGGTGGGCCACGCGGAGCTTCTCGCCCGCCGAGAGGGACATGCCCTCGCCCTGCATGCCGTCGCGCAGGGTCGTGTCGTACAGCTCGATGCGGGTCATCCGGTTGCTGGTCCGGCCAGGCCAGCCTGAGTGGCCTGACCGGCAGGCATCTCAACCACGTCGAGCCAGTCGGCATAACGCGGCTCACGCCCGTGCAGGGCGGCCTCGAAGACTCGCTGAAGTTCAAGCGTGATCGGGCCGGCAGTGCCTTCCCCGATGGTGTGGTCATCGATCTCGCGCACCGGCACCAGCTCCGCGGCCGTCCCGGACATGAACACCTCGTCGGCCAGGAACAGCTCGGCGCGGGCCAGATTGCGCTCCACGATCTCGTACCCGAGGTCGCCGGCGATGGTCAGGATCGAGGCCCGACTGATCCCGTCGAGGATCCCGGCCGTCTGCGGCGGGGTCAGAATCCGCCCGTCCTTGACGGCAAAGATGTTCTCGCCCGAGCCCTCGCTGACGAAGCCGTGGGAATCCAGCAGGATGGACTCCTGATAACCGGCCTTGGTGGCCTCGATCTTGGCCAGCACGCTGTTGAGGTACTGGCCGCTGGCCTTGGCGTGCGGAATCAGCGAATCCGCGGAGATCCGCCGCCAGCTGGACACCTTGGCCCGGATCCCGGACGACTTTGACTCCTCGCCCAGATAGGCACCCCAGGGCCAGGCGGCAATCGAGACCGAGACCTCGCAGTCGAGCGGGTTCAGACCCATCTGCCCGTAGCCCCGATAGACGATCGGGCGGATATAACACTCGTGCAGGTGGTTGGCCCGGAGCAGCTCGTGGGTGGCGGTGCGCATCTCCTCGAGCGTGAACGGCACCGGCATGTAGTAGAGCTCAGCCGACTTCAGCAGTCGGGCCAGATGGTCGCGATGGCGAAACACGCCCGGGCCCCGCTCGGTGGCGTAGGCCCGCTCGCCCTCAAACACAGCGGTGCCGTAGTGCAGGCCATGGGTGAGTACGTGGATCTTTGCGTCCTCCCAGGCAACCAGCTCTCCGTTGTGCCAGATGAGGTCGGCTTTTTCCACGAGATCTCCTTAGCGGGGGTCGTTCATCAAACCCGTATTACAGGTGCTGCAGAACTGCCTGGGTGGCCTCTGCGGTGCTCGCCTCGCCCCCCAGGTCCGGCGTGCGCAGCCCATCGGCCAGCGCGCCGTCAACGGCGGATTCTACCGCCGCTGCCTCGGTCTCCAGGGCAAATCCGTGGCGCAGCATGAGCGCGGCGGAGAGGAACATGGCCAGCGGATTGGCCGTCCCCGTGCCGGCGATGTCGGGCGCGGAGCCATGGACGGGCTCGAACACGCCCGGACCACCATCCCCCAAAGAGGCGCTGGGCAGCATCCCCAGCGAGCCGGTGAGCATGGCCGCCTCGTCACTGAGGATGTCGCCGAACATGTTCTCGGTGACGATGACCTCGAACTGCGCCGGCGCGGAGACCAGACGCATGGCGGCGTTGTCAACCAGCAGATGCTCGAGCTCGATGTGGGGAAATTCGGCGCTGTGCACCTCGCGCACCACTTCACGCCACAGCCGGCTGGTTTCGAGCACGTTGGCCTTGTCCACGCTGGTCACGCGCGAGCGAGCGGCGCGGAAGGCCACCCGAGCGATTCGCTCGACTTCCGCCCGGGTGTAGACGCAGGCATCGGAGGCGGAGTCCGCGGTTCGCGTCTTTTCGCCGAAGTAGATCCCTCCGGTCAGCTCGCGCACGACCAGCAGGTCGGTGCCCTCGAGCACCTCGCGCTTCAGAGGACTGGCGTCGTACAGCGCCGGCAGCGGCTTGACCGGCCGCAGGTTGGCGAACAGCCCCAGCCCCTTGCGCAGCCCGAGCAGGCCCTGCTCGGGCCGGGGCTGGGCCGGATCGGTCGTATCCCACTTGGGCCCGCCGACGGCGGCCAGCAGCACGGCGTCGGCGTTACGGCAGGCGTCCAGCGTCTCGTCGGTGAGCGCGACCCCGTGGGCATCGATGGAGGCCCCGCCGAACAGGTGCTCCTCATATTCGAACTCCGCGCCGACCGCAGCCAGAACCTCGACCGCCGGAGCGGTGATCTCTGGGCCGATCCCGTCTCCGGGCAGTAGGACGATGCGCTTGGGCACGGGCGGCCCGGGAAGCTACTGAATCTGTGCGGCGAAGCTCGCGCCGCTACACCGCCCGCTCTGAGCTCAACGCGAATGGCGGCGGGTGTAGGCCCGCACGTCAGCCACGCTCCACCAGCTGCTGCTGGAGGCGGTGAGGGTCATCCGGACAAAGCGGACCGGCGCTCCCGACAACGGCACGGAGGTCAGCTGGCCGCTCCCCTGTCCGCTGGCCGCGGGGCTCCACCGGCGCCCGTCGCGGCTGACCGTGACCGTGTATCCGCGAGGGTAATCCCCGGTACTCACGCCGGTGTCGAACACGATCTGCCGCAGTGACCGCAGCCGGCCGAGATCGACCTGGAGGTACTGTCCCGAGGCCTGGCCGGTGCCGCTGGAGTAGCGCGTGCTCGCGTCGTCGTCGACGGCGTTGCCGGCCACGTCACCCTGGCAGCACGGGTCGCTCGGGGCAGGCGGGTTCGCGGTCGCCGTCCAGCCTGTCGGGTCGATCTGCCTCAGCGCCGGACGGCCGCCGGCGCTCCTGGGCCACGTGAAGGTGGCCAGCGACCCGCCGGGCAGCGTGTAGGTGAAGCCGCGGTTGCCCTCCCGGATGCCGACCTTCTGAGGACTGTCGTTCTCGTTGTGAGCGACGAGCACCGTGCTCCCGTCGGGATTGCGGAAGGCCACGTCCATGACCTGGCCGTTCCAGCCCGTGGTCCCAAACGAGGTGCTGGCGATCCGTACCGCCCCCGGCGACACGAAGCGGCTCAGGCTGCCCAGCGTGTAGTACTCGGCATTAGGGGTGATCGCGTCGCCGGGGCCAACGGTGAGGATGCCTGTGCACGTGCCGCAGCCGCCCACATGGGGGCCGCCCGACGGATCCAGGGCCACGTTCCAGTTGATCACCGTCTTGGCCCAGTTGCGGGGCGAGCCGATGATCAGGTTGCGGGCGTGCCATTTCAGCGTGTCGGAGAACGTGTTGGCCGGATCGCTCGATTGGCTGCCCGAGCACTCGGTGAAGTAGATGGCCTTGGTCGGGAACTGCTTGTGGAGCTCGGACATGGCGCTCGGGTCACCGTAGTAGCAGTGGTAGGCAGTACCGGCCACCCAGCGTGCGGCCGGCGAGGCGAGGACCTCCTGGGGGTAACGATTGATGTCCGAGGCTTCATCCGGTGGGGTGGCAGCTATGTCGTTGGGATGCTCTGACCAGTTGTGGTCGTAGGCCAGGATCTTCGTGCGCAGGCCGGCCCGGCGCAGCATCGGGCCGAGCGCTTCGATCACCTTCTCCTGCTGGATGGCCGGCATGTCGGTGCCGGGATAGCCGGCGGGGTTGATGGTTCTGCGGCTCGTTCTGGACGGTGATCGTGTCGACGGTCACGCCCGCGGCCCGATAGGCCTCGACGAACTTGGTCAGGTACAGCGCATAGGAGCGGTAAATCGCGGAGCTGTCGATCAGCCGTCCACCGATCAGCGACTGGTTGGTCTTCATCCAGGCCGGCGCGCTCCATGGAGTGGCGATGATCTGCAGGCGTGGATTCAGCCGCCGGGCCTGGCGCAGCAGGGGCAGGATCTCCGCCCGATCATGGGCGATGCTGAAGTGGCGTTGCCCGTAGTCGGTCTGACCGGCGGGCCGATCGTCGTAGGTGTAGGGCCGGCCGGCCACGAAGTCCGAGGCGCCGACCGGCTGGCGCAGGTAGCTGAGGGCGTCCCCGGTGCGGGGGTCGAACAGCATCCGCATCGCGCGCGCCCGAGCCGCCGGCGAGAGGCGATAGAGGACGACAGCCGAGGAATCGGTGATCGCGCCACCGAAGCCGGCCATGGTCTGAAAGCGCCGGGTGGAATCGAGCACGATCGTCGGCGCACTCGATTGCGCGGAGGTGAACGGGACCGTGCCCATGTCGGTCAGCTTGTATCGCCCATCCGCCGTGGTCAGCCACAGGCGGGCGGCGGCGGCGGTTCTAGTCGCCCGGCCCGCGGCCGGCCAGGCGCCGATCAGCACGGCTGCGCCTGTGAGCAGGGCCAGCCACAGCGATCTCCGGCCCCGGGTCAGACCCACCCACCGCGCGAACATGAGCACTCCTCTCCTTCTGGACAGCTCGCCTCCTACCCTCGCTCCAGCGGGCGCAAACCGCCCGGCCGGCCACGGCCCTAGGGACGCCGTGCCGTCATGTTCAGACGCACGTACTCGAGCACCAGCGGTGAGCCGGCGCGCTCCAGCACGCGTTCGATGAAGCGGCTCGCGCAACTCGGAGGGCAGCGGGTCCAGATGGCGCACCAGGCAGACCGTGGAGACGAAGCTCCGCGGCTCCTCAGGCGTCGTTGGCCGGTCCTCGAGCCAGCACGAGACCTCGGCGAAGCCCGCGTGCTCCAGCCGGGCCGCCGTCGCTTCGGCGGTGGCGTAGTTCCACGGCTTGACCCAGCCCTCGAAGAACGGGGCAAACGGTTGCTCGGCTGCCACCGCCTCGGCCAGCCGCCGGAACGCGTCGATGTTCCCGCGCCCTCCGCACTGGGCCAGCAGCCGGCCGCCCGGGCTGAGGTTGCGATACAGCGCGGAGAACAGGGCGTCGTGGTCGGCAATCCAGTGAAACGTGGCGTTGGAGAAGACCACGTCCACGGGCTCGGGCAGGGCCAGCTCGACCAGGTCCTGGCGCAGCGCCGTGACCGAGTCGCCCAGTGCGTCCGCCGTGTGGCGAACCATTGATGGGGCGGCGTCGACGGCATAGACGCGTGCCGCGGGGCACGCGGCGGATCAACTCCGCAGTGATCTTGCCCGAGCCGCAGCCGGCGTCGAGGACCACCTCGTCTCCGGCCAGAGCCAGTCGGTCCAGTTGCTCGGCCGCCCACGCCTGCTGGGGACCCGAGATCCGGTCATAGGTGGCGGCGTCCCAGTCGCGCCCAGCGCTCATTGGTCCGGCCTGCGCCCGGCGCTCATCCGACGCCCTCCGCTCACAGCGCGCTGGTCACCGGCCCTGTGCGCTCGCGGTCGTGCTCGTAGGCGGAGATGGCCTCGTCCTGGGCCAGGGTCAGGGCGATGTCGTCAAGCCCATTTAGCAGGCGGTGCTTGATCTCGGGATCAATCTCGAAGCTTGCCGCACCGCCCGGCCAACGAACCTCCTGGCCCGCGAGATCGACCTGGGCCTCCCCGGCCTGGGCGATCGAAGCGCAGTCCTCGGCGGCCAACTCGATTGGCAGGAGCCCGATCTTGGTGCAGTTGGAACGAAAGATGTCGGCGAAGCTCGAGGCGATCACGGCGTGAAAGCCGTAGTCCTCCAAGGCCCAGGGGGCATGTTCCCGGCTTGACCCGCAGCCGAAGTTGCGTCCGGCGACCAGGATCGGGTTGCGGGGCAGATCCCAACCCGGCTCCTTGGCCCAGTCGTAGAACAGGAACTGGCCGAAGCCGGTTCGTTCCACCCGCTTGAGGAATTGCTTGGGGATGATCTGGTCGGTGTCGACGTCATCTCGGTTGAGCACGCTGACCCGGCCGGTAATCGTCTCAATGGCCTTCATGAGCGGCTAGACCTCCCAGTTGCGGATGTCGACGAAGTGGCCCTCGATGGCCGCCGCCGCGGCCATTTGCGGGAGAGACCAGGTGCGAGCGTGCGCCGCGGCCTTGGCGGCCCTCGAAGTTTCGGTTCGAGGTCGAGGCCACGCGCTCTCCCGGGTCGGCGATGTCGGGATTCATGCCCAGACACATCGAGCAGCCGGCGCCGCGCCAGTCAAAGCCGGCCGCGCGAAAGACCTCGTGCAGGCCCTCCCGCTCGGCCTGCTCCTTGACCTGTGCGGACCCCGGCACGACCATCGCGTAGACGCCGTCGGCCACCGTGCGCCCGCCGATCATCCCCGCAGCGGCCCGCAGATCGCCGATCCTCGAGTTCGTGCACGAGCCGATGAACACCCGGTCGAGCTTGATCTCCTCGATCGGGATACCGGCGTCGAGGCCCATGTAGTGCAGGGCCCGCTCGTCCTGCTCGGACTCCGGCTCGGGGACCGACTCCCCCACCCCGACCACCATCTCGGGATTGGTGCCCCAGGTGACCATCGGACTGATCGCGCCGGCGTCCAGGACCAGCTCACGATCGAAGCTCGCACCCTCCTCGCTGCGCAGCTCTCGCCACTCGGCGGGGACTTCCGGCGGGGCCGCGGGCCGGCCCATCACGTACTCGAACGTCGTCTCGTCGGGGGCGATCATGCCCGCCCGGCCGCCACCTTCAATGGTCATGTTGCAGACGGTCATGCGGCCCTCCATGTTCAGCGCCTCGATCGCCGGGCCGGCGAACTCGACGGCATGGCCGGCCGCGCCCGAGACGCCCATCTGACCGATCGTGGCCAGGATCAGGTCCTTGGCCGTGACCCCCTGGCCGAGCGCGCCCTCATAGCGGATCCGCATGGAGCGGGGCTTGGACTGCACCAGGCACTGGGTGGCCAGAACATGCTCGACCTCGCTGGTGCCGATCCCGAAGGCCAGCGCCCCGAACGCCCCGTGGGTCGCCGTGTGACTATCGCCGCAGACGATCGTCATCCCCGGCTGGGTGACCCCCAGCTCGGGGCCGATCACGTGCACGATCCCCTGGCGGTTCGAACCCAGGGAGTAGATCGGGATGCCGAATTCCTCGCAGTTGCGTTCCAGTGTCTGGACCTGGACCCGGGACAGGGAGTCGCGGATCCGCTCGGCCACGGGCGTGCCGTCGGTGGGCACGTTGTGATCGGCGGTGGCCAGGGTCCGATCCGGGCGGCGGACGCGACGGTCGGCCAGCCGGAGACCGTCGAAGGCCTGCGGGCTGGTCACCTCGTGGACCAGGTGCAGATCGATGTAGATCAGGCCGGGAGCGACCTCGTGGGCCGCCCAGATCTTGTCGAACAGGCTCGCGGGCATCGGGCTTCTCCTCGCTTCGTGGCTCAGCTTCTGCGCAGCCCGGCGCTGACCACGGCAAGCAGCAGCGCCGGCTCGGAGCCGGGGTTCTGGAAGTGATGGGGCAGATCGGCATCAAAGGTCACGCAGTCACCCGCACCGAGGGCGTGCGCGTCCCCGTCGCAGTGCAGGATCACCGTCCCCGACTCGACCAGGGCGGTCTCCCGGCTGCCCGCTTCGTGCATCGGCGGGTCGCCCGGTCCCCCGGTCTGCGCCCCCGGCTGCAGGCGGTGGCGGGAGACCTCGGCCCGCTGCCCGGGCAGCGGCGGGGTGAGGATCTCGTAGCTATGGCCGCCGGCTCCGGATGGTCCGGCTCGTCTCTCGCCGGCCCGTACCACCTCGACGGTTCCCCCTTCGTCGAGGCGTAGCAGCTGGGAAAGGCGAAGCTCAAGGCCGTGGGCGATCCGAGCAGCCAGTTGGACGGTGGGGCTGGTCTCCCCACGCTCAACCTGGGAGAGCATGGGCGCGCTGACCTTGGAGCGCACGGCCAGATCGCGCAGCGAAAGGCCCATCGCCTCGCGCAGCGCGCGTACCCGGGCGCCGAGCGCCTCCGGGGTCGTGGCAGCCTGCTCGACCGTCGACATACGCTCGTACGCTATCACGTACAGCGAGCCTGGCTGGCCCCGTCGCCTGTGGGCGCGTCCCGAAGTCGTGCGGCACCGAGAGTGGTCATCGGTGGATGCGCAGCCAGGACGCAGGAGCCGTGGCGCAGCAGCGCTGCGCGAGGCTCCGAGGACGCCGCTGCGCGCCGCCGGGGGCCGCTCGAATGACGCAGGACTTTGCGGACGGGTCCACTAGCCTGCGCGCATGCACTCGCGTCCCGACGTCCTGGTCCTCGGCGGTGGTGGCGTGCTCGGGGAAGCGTGGATGATGGGTGTCCTGGCCGGGATCGAGGACGCCACGGGGTTCGATCTTCGCGACTGCGAATCGTTCGTCGGGACCTCGGCCGGCGCCATTGTGGCCGCCCATCTGGTCGCCGGCCGCTCGCCGCGCCGTCCCTCGGCCGTCGGCTCCGAACTTCAGGTCTCCGATGCTCAGCCCGCCCGGGGCCTGGCCGTGGCCGCCATCGCCGCGGCCCGCCGAGCTGGCTCCTTCGCACTGGCTGCCAGCTCAACCTTCGCGCCGCTGGCCCTCGGGGTGGCTGCTCCCGGTGGGGCACTCGTACGCGCCCTGTTGCTTCGCGGTCTCCCCCGCCCCCCCGACAACCTGTCGCGGCTCAAGGCTGAGGTCGAGCAGTCGGGAGCGCGCTTTGACGGGCGCCTGCGGGTCACCGCAGTGGACCGCCGCTCCGGGCGCCGCGTGGTCTTCGGCCGTCCCGGTTCGCCCCGCGCCACCGTGGCCGAGGCGGTCGAGGCTTCGTGCACGGTCCCATGGCTATTCGCGCCGGTGGCCATCGACGGTCGCGAGTACGTGGATGGCGGGGTCTGGAGCCCGACGAACCTGGACGCGGCCCCAGCCGGGCGCGACACCCATGTGCTGTGTCTGAACCCGACCGCCAGTCTGGCCCCCACCCACACCCTGCTGACGGTGATGCGCAACGTGGCCCGCTCAGCGGTTTCGATTGAGAGCCTGGCCCTGCGCCGCCGCGGCGCAGCCGTCCGGACGGTGGCCCCCAATGCCGAGTGCGCGGCGGCCATGGGCTCAAACTTCATGGACCAGGAGCCGCGCAGCCGCGTTCTGGCCGCGGGGTACCGTCAGGGACTGCTGGTCGCCGCCGACGATCGCGGCTGGTAGACCCGTCCCCGCCGGCACCCGGCGGCACTCCGCGGACTTCGACGGCGCTAGGGGGCGCGCACAACCTCCGGCTTGAGCACGCCAGACCCGTCCTGTTCGCCGGCGGCGAGGGTGCCCTGTCGCCGTACCGCGTTGGACAGGGCCCGCACATAGGCCCGGCCGGCGGCCTCGAGGATGTCGGTGGAAACACCCTGACCTGAGCCGGTGATGCCGGCCAGCTCCAGTACGACCGAGGTCTCGCCGAGCGCATCCTGACCGCCGGTGACCGCGTCCACGCGGAACTCGCGCAGGCGGGCGTCGACGCCGGTGGCCGCGTTGATGGCATGGAAGATGGCGTCCACCGGGCCATCCCCGGTGAAGGAGCCGACCAGCTCCTCACCGTCGGGGCCGCGGACGCCCACTGTGGCATGCGGCGGGCGCCGGCTCGAGGCCTCGACGTCGAACCACTCGAGCGTGTAGCCGGCGACCTCCTGGCGCAGCTCGTCGGTGACCAGCGCCTCGAGATCCATGGCCGTGACCTGCTTCTTCTTGTCGGCGATCTCCTTGAAGCGCTTGAAGGCGGTGACGAGGGTCTCGCCGGAGAGCTCGAAGCCCAGCTCGGCCAACGCCTGCTGGAGGGCATGCCGTCCGGAGTGCTTGCCGAGGACGATCGAATTGGCCTCCAGGCCGATCGTGGTCGCGTCCATGATCTCGTACGTGGTGCGCTCCTTGAGCACGCCGTCCTGGTGGATGCCCGACTCGTGGGCAAAGGCGTTGCGGCCGACGATGGCCTTGTTGGGCTGTACCGGGTAGCCGGTCAGGCGTGAGACCATGCGCGAAGCCCGGGCCAGCTCGGTGGTCACCGCCTGAGTGTGCAGACCGACCGCCGCTTGGCGCGTGTGGAGCAGCATGACGATCTCCTCGAGCGAGGCGTTGCCGGCCCGCTCGCCGATTCCGTTGATCGCGCACTCGACCTGCCGGGCTCCGGCCTGCAGCCCGGCGAGGGAGTTGGCCACCGCCAGTCCCAGGTCGTCATGGCAATGCACGGACAGGACCACGTCGTGCAGATCGGGAACCAGCTCGTACAGCCCGCGGAGAAAGGCGGCGTACTCGCCCGGGATGGCGTAGCCCACGGTGTCGGGAATGTTGATCGTGGTCGCGCCCTCGTCGATGGCGATCTGACACACCTCGGCGGTGAACTCCAGTTCGGCCCGCGTAGCGTCCATGGGCGAGAACTCCACATCATCCAGGTACTGGCGAGCGTGGGCCACGGCGGCCCGGGCCTGGCCCTTGACGTCCTCGCGGGTGCTCTGCAGCTGGTGCTTGATGTGGATGTCGGACGTCGAGATGAAGGTGTGGATGCGGGGGCGCGCGGCATCCCTGACCGCGTTATAGGCAGCATCGATATCGGCGACATGGGTGCGGGCCAGACCGGCGATGACCGGGCCCTCCACGGTGCGGGCGATGGCCTGAACGGCCTCGAAGTCCCCCGGTGAAGTTATGGGGAAACCCGCCTCGATGACGTCCACGCCCAGGCGGCCGAGCTGCTGGGCGATCTCCAGCTTCTCCTGCGTGTTCAGCGAGATACCGGGCGACTGCTCACCGTCGCGCAGCGTGGTATCGAAGATCAGTACTCGATCTGGATCGTCAGGCTTGGTCATGGCGCTTCTCCCTTGGGGCTCGAACTTGGCGACTTCTCGGTGCTGGTTTCGCGGCTACGTGCGGCCGCCCACGCGCTATTCCCCCCGGAGGGGGAGGAGAAGAAGTCGAAGGTCGAGACGAAACGCCATCTCGGCGGAGAGTAGCAGTGGAAACGGCCTGCGGATAGGACTCCGGGAAGGGCTAGAGGAGGGAGCAGCCCATCTACAAGGCGACAGTCTGCCCGGCGAAGAAGCCCTCGCTCTCGACGATCTCCTGCGACAACCTCGGCGCGGGACCGGTGTGACGGTGGTCACCGCCATGGCCGCCATCCTGCCGTCGCCGTGCGGATCATCCTCGGGTGCGCGACCCGACGGCGGCCGAGACGATGTTGACGCCGTGCTCTCCGAACGCCGAGCCGACCCGGCCGAGCATGCCCGGGAGGTCCTCGTAGCGGAACACGGTGACGTGGGATTCGAGCTGGACGTCGAAGCGCGAGCCCCAGGCCTCGATCAGGTGCGGGCGATTGCGCCGGCCGATGAGCGTGCCGGCCACTCGCACGCTGCTCTCCCCTGCGGTCACCTCGACGCGGACCAGGTCGGTGTAGTCGCGGGCGGCGGTGTGCTTGGCCTCGACCACGCGGATCCCCCGCTCCTCGGCCAGGGCGGGCGCGTTGACCGCGTTGACCTCCTCCTCGAGATGGCCGGCCAGCACTCCGCGCAGGGCCTCGGTGGCCAGCAGGCGGGTGTCGCGCTCAGCCAGGCGGCCGAAGAAGTCAGTCTGGAGACGCTCGACCGACGTCCCTTCGGACAGAGCCAGCGCGCTGGCGATCCGGCCCAGCGAGTTGCACAGATGGACGTAGGGGCCGAGGACCTCGATGTCCTCGGCCGAGATGGCGGGCACGTTGACGGCGCTGGTCACCACGCCACCGGTCAGGGCGGCCACGACCTGCTCCGCTGCCTGGTAGCCGGCTCGGTCGGTGGCCTCAGCGGTGGACGCGCCCAGGTGCGGCGTGACGATCACGTTGGGGTAGCCGAACAGGGGATGGTCGGTGATCGGCTCGGTGCGGAACACGTCGAGCGCCGCCCCGCCCACCTTGCCCGAGTCGAGCGCGGCCTGGAGATCCTCGTCGACGACCAGCGGGCCGCGGGCCACGTTGAGCACCCGCACGCCGTCCTTGCACTGGGCCAGCACCTCGGCGTTCAGCCACCCCTCGGTGTCCGGTGTCTTGGGCAGGTGCAGCGTGAGGAAGTCGGCCGCGGCGTACACCTCTTCTGGCGAGGCGGCCTGCTCGGCGCCAAGCTCGCGGTAGCGCTCGGCGCCGACGAACGGGTCGTAGGCGACCACCCGCATGTTGAAGCCCCGGGCGCGCTGGGCGACCAGCTGGCCGATGCGTCCGAAGCCGAGGATGCCCAGCGTCTTCTCGTACAGCTCGACGCCCGAGAACTTGGAGCGCTCCCACTTGCCCGAGGTCAGGGAGACGTAGGCCTGGGGGACGTTGCGGGCCAGCGCCAGCAGGAGGGCCATGGTGTGCTCGGCGGCGGTGATGACGTTCGACTGAGGGGCGTTGGCGACCACGATCCCCCGCTTGGTGGCCGCGGCGACGTCGACGTTGTCCACCCCCACACCGGCCCGGCCGACCGCGCGCAGCCGCGTCGCCTTGGCCAGCCGCCCGGCGTCGAGCTGGGTGGCCGAGCGGATCAGGATCCCGTCGAAGTCGCCGATCCGCGCGTCGAGCTCCTCGGGGCTCCAACCCGTCGCCGACCTCGACGTCGAAGTGCTCCCGCAGCAGGTCTACGCCGGAGTCACCGATCTTCTCGGCAACCAGGACACGGGGCTTGCTCTCAGTGCTCATGCCCGCTCCAGCAGCCAGTCGATGCAGGCGGTCAGCGCCGCGACGTCGCCGGGATCGGTGGCCGGGAACATGGCCACCCGGAGCTGGTTGCGGCCCAGCTTGCGGTAGGGCTCCACGTCGACGATTCCGTTGGCCCGAAGCTGGGCGGCGAGCCCGGCGGCGTCGACCTCCTCGGCGAAGTCGATCGTGCCCACGACCAGGGAACGCTTGGCCGGGTCGGCCACGAACGGGGTGGCCACGGCGTGAGCCTCGGCCCAGCCGTAGAGGCGTCCGGCTGGACTCGGTGGTCCGGCGGATCATGGCCTCGAGGCCACCCTGGTCGAGCATCCAGTCAAGCTGGTCGGCCAGCAGCAGCAGCGTGGCCAGGGCCGGCGTGTTGTAGGTCTGGTCCTTGCGCGAGTTCTCCAGCGCCGTGCTCAGCGAGAGGAAGTCGGGGATCCAGCGTCCGTCGTGACCGGCGTCGCTCATCTCCTCGATCCGGCGGACGGCCGCCGGGCTGGCGGCGGCGAGCCACAGGCCGCCGTCGGAGGCAAACCCCTTCTGGGGGGCGAAGTAGTAGACGTCGCAGTCGGCCACATCGACGGGCAGCCCGGCCGCGCCCGAGGTGGCGTCGATCAGAACCAGCGCTTCCCCGGCACCGGCCGGTCGCTGCACCGGGACCATCACGCCGGTGGAGGTCTCGTTGTGGGCCCAGGCGATGATGTCCGCGTCTGGGTCGGAGGTCGGCTGCGGGGCATCCCCGGGCTCAGCGGCAACGATGATCGGATCGGCCAGGAACGGCGCCTGCGCGCGTGCAGGCGGCGAACTTGCTGGAGAACTCCCCGTAGGTCAGATGCAGGGCGCGCTCGCGGACCAGTGAGCACGTGGCGGCGTCCCAGAAGGCGGTGGTGCCGCCGTTTCCGAGCAGGATCTCGTAGCCATCGGGCAGGGAGAAGAGGTCGCGCAGCCCGGCGCGCACTCCGCCAACCAGAGCTCGTACGGGGCTCTGGCGATGGGAGGTGCCCATGATGGCCGCGCCGGGGCCGGCCAGGTGGTCGAGCTGGGCTTGGCGGACCCGGGAGGGCCCGGACCCGAAACGCCCGTCGGCTGGTTTGAGCTCCGCGGGAATCTGCAGAACGGTCTGGGTCATGCGGCCTCCTCGAAGTTAGCGGGGATCTACATGCCCAGGCGCGCGGCTCTCACGGCCGTCGCTTCCCGGTGGTTTTTGTCCACCTCTCGCGCCAGTCACGACGGCGCGAGAGATTGTAGACGTCCTACTCCTGGAACTCGGTATCGATCCAGTCCATCTGGGACCGGAGCTCTTTGCCGACGACCTCGACCTGATGGCCGGCCTGCTCGTCCCGCATGCGCTTGAAGTTCTCCTGCCCGGCCCGGTTCTCGGCGATCCACTCGCGGGCGAAGTCGCCGGACTGAATCTGGCCCAGCAGTTCCTTCATGGCCCGGCGCGAGTCCTCGCCGATGACCCGCTTGCCCCGAGTCAGGTCGCCGTACTCGGCCGTGTTGGAGATCGAGTAGCGCATCCCGGCGATCCCCTTCTCGTACATCAGATCGACGATCAACTTGAGCTCGTGCAGGCACTCGAAAGTAGGCCAAGCGAGGGTCGTAGCCGGCATCGACCAGCGTCTCATAACCGGCCCGGACGAGCTCGGTGACCCCGCCGCAGAGGACGGCCTGCTCGCCGAACAGGTCGGTTTCCGTCTCGTCCTTGAAGGTGGTCTCGATGACCCCGCCGCGAGTGCAGCCGATTCCCTTGGCATAGGCCAAGGCCAGTCCCAGCGCGTCCCCGGAGGCGTCCTGCTGGACGGCGACCAGACCAGGGACGCCGGAGCCTTCCAGATACTGGCGGCGAACCAGGTGTCCCGGTCCTTTCGGAGCGACTAGCGCGACGTCGACCTCCGGCGGGGGCACGATCTCCCCGTAATGGATCGAGAATCCGTGCCCGAAGAGGAGGAGATTGCCCGGGGCGACGCCGTCCTTGACGCCGTCCTGCCAGACCTGGCCGTGGAGCTCGTCGGGTACCAGCATCATGATCACCTCGCCCTCGCTGGCGGCGTCGGCGGGCTCCACGACGCGCAGGCCGTGAGCTTCGGCCTTGGCCACGCTCGAGGACTCGGGCCGCAGGCCGATGAGCACCGAAACGCCGGAGTCCTTCAGATTCAGGGCGTGGGCATGGCCCTGAGAGCCGTAGCCGATGATGGCCACGGTCTTGCCTTCGAGCTTCTTGAGGTCTGCATCGTCGTCGTAGAACACGATGCGAGAGGCTACAACGCCCTCGCGGGTAGCGACGATCCACGGTGACGGTCCGCGGCGGAGAGAGCCCCGAGAGGCCCTCGCCGCCGCAGCCGACCACCGCAGCCGACTACATCAGCGGACGGTCTCGTGACGAGTCGCGCTGGTGCCGATCAGATGGTTTCCGTCCCGCGGATTGACCCGCACGCGATAGGTCCCGCTATGGCGGATGCGGATCTTCCTCGAGAAGTGGGAGATCGCCACCCCGTTGACGGTGCCGCCAGGCCGGAGGCGAGTACTGGCCACGGTCTTCCAGGCGCCGGTGCTCGTCCGGCGCTGGATCTGGGCGTAGCGCCCGTTGTGAGCCGGAGTAATCGTCCCGGAGAAGCGGACGAGCTGGCCCACGTGTGGATGCAGGCTGCTCACATGGATGACCACCTTGACGCGAACGCCGACTTGCACCGCAGCGCTCGTCAGGGGCGCCTTGGTCGCCAACGTCACCTCGTAGCGGGTGCTCTGGCTCGGGCTTATGGTGAATGAATAGCCGCCGCTGGCCGAGGTCCGCGTGGTCTGTCCGGTGTCGGTGAAGGGGCTTGTGTAGGGGTACGACGTGGCCTTCAGAGTCACCTTTCGGCCGCCCTTCAACGGTCCGGTTACGGTGCCGGAGATCGTCGTCGACCTGCCCCAGGTGATCTTCACCGGAGCCGCCGTGATACTGATCGAGTGGTTGCTCGGAGTGCCCGCGCCGGGCGGCTGCGTCGTGAACATGGCGTCCGTGCCCTCCGCGGTGCCCGCACTGTTGGAGGCCACGACTCGAAAGTGGTAGGTCGTGCTGGCGGTTAGGCCGGTGAGGCCGGCACTGACCACCTTGGCGGCGTTGCCGGTGGCGCTGGCCATCGGCGTCTTGAGTCCGTAAGCCGTGGTCGTTCCGTACTGGAAGTAGTAGGTCGTCGGAGTCTTACGGGCGTTGACGATCCCGTTCAGCGTTGCCGTGGTGGCCGTGATGGCGCTTGCTGGCGCGGTCGTGGCCGTAGGAGCCGTAGCGGCTGACGCCGCGGCGGTGCTCGTCAGGCTGACGGCGGCCGCGGCCAGCGCGACGATGAGCCATCGGGCTCGGATAGAAGACATGAGTTCCTTTCGTAGTGCGCACTTGTGCCTCGGCCCTCGACACCGCGAGCTCGTCGGCGCGATGAGAGAGGACTTGGCTTGAGAACTGAACCCGCCCGGAGGGCGAAAGTTGCCCTCCGGGCGCCCCTGCCGGGGTACAGACCGCCGCAGTGCGCGTCCCGCGGCAGACCGCCGCGGTGCCCTACGGCCCCCCGAAGCGACTGCGCAACGCCATCACGTCGTTGACGTAGCGCTGAGTGTCGGCGTACATCCCGTGCCTGCGTACCGAGTCCAGGCCCTGGTAGTAGCCCGCCGCGGCCAGGGCCGGGTCTCCACCCGTCTGGTACAGCAGCGAGTGCAGGAGCAGAACCCCGCCGCGGATGTTGTCGTGGGCGGAATAGGGCGAGAGCGGTGGAGGTGTGGCCAGGTTCTGGCCGATGTAGCGCCAGGTGCCCGGTTCGATCTGCATGACTCCGGTGGCGCCGGTCCGCGAAACCAGCCCGTTGTTGAAGCCGCTCTCCTGGTAGCCGATTGCCTCGGCCAGGGAGGGCGAGACACCCTCTGCGGCGGCGACCGAGCCGACGTCGCCGGGGCTCACCATCTGTGTCGTGGGCTGGGCGCCGGCGCTCGCCGGGGCGCTGGCGGGCACCGGAGTGGTGCTCGCCACCGGAATGGCTGCGGCGCTGCCACCACCCAACGACAGCGTCGTACCGGACAACAGCACGCCGGTCGGGCTCAGACCGTTCTGTGCCGCCAGCTGATCGACGCTGAGTCCGTTCGCAGCCGCGATTCCCGACAGGGTGTCACCGGGCTGAACGCGGTAACCGCCCGTGGTGGTGGTCAAAACCGCGGGAGTCGCTGTCCCGGCAGCAGTGCTCTCGTCCCCGTCCGGCGCCTCTCCCAGTTCTTGATCACCGGCGCCTGCGCTCAGGACCGGGCTTGTCGCTACCGAGCTGGTGGCACCCTGCGGAGGGATCTGCAGAGTCGCGCCGGTGATCAGCTGGCTGCTGGTCGAGAGGCCGTTGGCGGCGGCCAGCTGTCCGACCGACAGGCCGTCGGCAGCCGCTACCGAGGCGAGCGATTCACCTCGGGTGACGACGTGGGCATAGTTGGCGGCGGCGGTGGCGGGAACGACGAGGGCGACGGCGAGGCTGGCGGGTAGAGACAGAAATCTGGATCGCATGGCGCGACAGTCTCCAAGGTTCGAGCGCCGGCGGAAATGCCTGCAAAGGACCGCCCAGGCTGCAAGATCACGTTCAGGCGGTGGCGACCGCGACCAGCGAGGTACCGGGCAGCGTGACGCTTCCGTCGTCAGCCGTGAAGGGCTGCAGGGCGGCGATCAGCTCAGTGGTTATGGCCTCGCGTTCCTCGGGCGCCATCTTCCCGAGAGCCGCGCTCAGCGTCGGCGAGATGTCTGCCGTCTCGGCCACGTAATCCTCAGCCTGTGCATATTGGCGACTCAGTTCGACGGGCGCCAGGACTACGTCGGTGAACCCGGCAGCGCCCAGCAGCTCCTCGAGCTTGCCGTCCTGGGCCAGAGCAAACGGTCCCGGTGCGTTGGGGTCGGGAGGCTCGGCGTGGCCCCGGGTGACCATGACCCGGTTGGGGATTGTCGCCCACGGGTTGCGCTCGGGGACGTCCCACACGGCGAGAGCCGCCCGGCCACCTGGCTTGAGCACGCGTCGGATCTCACGGGCGGCGGCTTCGGGGTCGACGATGAGCATGATCCCCCACCGGCAGAGGACGCCGTCCATGGTGGCCGTCTCCAGATCGATCCACTCGAGCTCGAGCAGCTTGAACTCCACGTTGGTCAGGCCGCGCTCGGCAGCCCGCGCGCGAGCCACCTCGACCATCGCCTCCGCGCCGTCGCTCGAGATCAGCGTTCCTCCGGGCTGGATGAGCTCGGCGGCCAGGAAACCCGTGTCCCCCGGTCCCGCGGCCAGCTCGACAACGTTCTGCCCAGGTTGGAGTGCCAACGCATCGACCATCGCCATCGATACCGGCAGGCCCCAGTCCCGGATCCGGTCGGCTCGCTTGCCCCAGCCGGCCGAAGCCCGCTCCCATGCGTCCCGGAGATTCGCCCGCTGCTCGTCGGGCTCGATGGCGCTCACGGTGGCCAGCCTAGTGGGTCTCGCCGGAGCGTTTCGCCGGGAAAGGGCGAGCTCCGGGGGTCGGTGGAACGTTCCGGTGGGAGCCACATCGTCGGGTGGGCGCTGGCCGAGCTGGCCAAACGCGGAATCGATCTGGGCGGCCATGCGCTGCCCAAAGATGGCCACCAGTGCCTCAGTGGCCAGTGGCCGCAGCTGCTCGATCGACTCCTCGATCTCCGCCCACCTCTCGTCCGGCATCCCGGCGGCTCCGAACGGGTCCCATACCTCGGCCAGGAAGACGCGCAGGAAGGCGCTGGAAATGGCATCGCAGTGGTGCTCGATGGCCTCGAAAACGGCGAGCGCCCCATCCAGCGAGATGCCTCGCGCGACCACTCGTTCAGCTACCGCCAGCAGCCTAGGGCTCGGCGCCTCGAACGTATCGCCGCCCGTCCTGACCAGGACGCCGAGGCGCTGGGCCCGCTCCATGACCCGGGAGGCCTCCTCGGCGCTGAGCCGAAAACGGTCGGCCAGCTCGATGATGGTCAGCGTCTGTGGCCGCTCGGCGTGCGGTGGCTCCGTCAGCACGCGACGGAACCGGTTCACGCGTTCCGCCGGCCCCTGATCGCCGTCCAGCAGCCGCTTGATCCCGGCGAGGTTGAAGCCCTGATCCTGGAGCTCTCGGATCAGCCGCAGCCGTTCCGCGTGCTCGGGGCTGTAGTAGCCAACCCTGAGCCGGACCTCGGGGGGCGCGAGAAGTCCGCGAGCCTGGTGGGCACGGATGTTGCGCACCGTCATCCCCGATTCGGCGGCCAGCTGCTCGATGGTCAGCGTGGCGGGCACCCGGCGATCATACGCACCATGTGACGTCAACCGATGTCACATGAGGGGTCGGGCCAGGGTCCAGCGTCGCCGGCTCGGGTCTAGCTCGAGCTCGGGGCACTAGGTCTTGCGGTACACGTACACGTCCTGGTGCCCATCCAGCCCCAGCGGGTGGTAGGCCACCAATTCGAGGTCGGGCGCGGTGGCGGTGACCAGCGCCTTGACGGCCTCTTCGGTGAACCAGGTCAGTCCGTACTCGTCGTAGTAATACGGGTAGCGCTCGTAGTAGAAGCCTTCGCGGGCCAGCCCGTCCAGGACCTTTCGCTTGTCAAGCCAGTACTGCTCATACCGTTCCGCAGTCGCGGCCGAGCCCGGTCCGTGAATCGTGAACACAGCGACGCCGCCGGGCTTGAGTGAGTCCGACACGGCCCGCAGGTTCGCCTCGACCATGTCCCGACGCAGGTGCGTGTACACCGACAGGAGGTAGACGAGATCGAATCGCTCGTGCCAGGCCGGGCCGGCCACCTCAAGCGGGGGAATCTTCGTCGCCTTGAATTCTGTGGCGACAAAAGTTGCCCCCTCATCGATCACGTCGGTGACATAGATGCGCGACGCCGGTAGGTGATCGTCCAGCTCCCGCACGATGCGTCCGTACCCGCAGCCAACCTCCAGGCAGGCCTCGATCGACGCGAAGGAGCGGCCGGACTCCTGCAATGACTGGCCGAGGATGTCGACGAATCGCCGCGCGCCGCTGCGGTAGCTCTCGACGTGAGCGGGCTCGGTCGAGCGGAGCATGAAGTCGTTGTGGTGGACGCGGCCCCGCAGCCCGGGTACGTCGCGGGCGCCAAGCCGGGAGCCCAGCGCGAAGCGGACACGGCGTCCGGCCGCGTAGGCAGGTCGGACGCGTTTGACGCTGTCGAGCACCGTCCGCGGCAGGATCTTGGTGGAAAGCTTCATCGGCCCCAGAACAATACGTTCGCGACGTCAGCCCCTCTCACTTCAGCTCTCGGCGCAGCAGCTTCCCGGTGCGGCCGCGGGGTAGGCTGGCCACGAACTCCATCTCCTTGGGCACCTTGAAGGCGGCCAGTCGCTCGGCGCAGTGGCGGCGCAGGTCCTCGACTGCCGGGGCCGGGCTTCCGGCCACCACATGGGCCACGACCCGCTCGCCCCACTCGGGATCGGGGCGAGAGAACACCGCCGCGTCGTTGACAGCGGGGTGCTCCAACAGCGCCGCCTCGACCTCATCGGGGGCCACATTCTCCCCGCCGCTGATGATCGTGTCCGCCTGCCGCCCGCGGATCAGTAGACAGCCCGCGCCATCGAACGCACCCAGATCCCCGGTGTGCAGCCAGCCATCGTCGGCCAGGGACCCCGCCGCCACCGTTCGGCCTCGGACCAGAACCTCCCCGGCATCGCTCAGGGCTACTTCGGTGCCGAGCAGGGGCCAGCCGTTGGTGGCGATCTGCGAGCAGGCCTCGGTCATCCCGTAGGAGTACGCGACCGGGACGCCCGCGGCTCGAGCGCGCTCCAGCAAGGCCGGGGCGATCGGTCCGCCCCCCAGAAGCACGGAGCGCAGCGTCGGCGGATTCTCCAGGCCGGCATCGAGGAGCCGAGCCAGCATCGTCGGGACCAGCGAGACGAGCGTGACCCGCTGTCCCGGGTCGCTCAACGCCGTCAGCGCGGCGTCGGTATCGAAGCGGTCGTGCAGGAGCACCGTCGTCCCGTAGATGGCACTCCGGATCTGGATCGAGAGACCGCCCACGTGGGCCAGCGGCATCGGGCAGAGCCACCTCTCGTTGGGGTCAAGACCCAGGGCCAGCGCGGAGCCAAGCGCGTTCCAAAGCCAATTCTCGTAACTGAGAGCCACCTCCTTCGGCGCGGCGCTCGTACCGGAGGTGAACATGATCGTCGCGATCTGGGCCGGCTGATGGCAGGACGGCCTGACGTCTTCTCCGGCCGGCAATTCCTCGAGGATGAACCGCGCGGCGCGCGTACGCGGCGCGCGCTCGGCCGCTGAGAGCCGGAGGTCGATCGGGACCGCCAGCGCTCCGATCAGGGTGCAGGCGTGCAGTCCCACCACCAGCTCCCGGCTGGGCATGGCCAGGGCGATCCGGTCGCCCGGCTCTGCCCCCAGGTCGCGAAGCCCGCCGGCGACCGATCGGGCCCGCGCCAGGAGTGACCCGTAGGTCTCCGTCTGACCCCCGGGGGTTATCAATGCCTCCCGCTGACCGTGCGTCCGGGCGGTGCGGACCAACCATGGCTCCATGCCGCTCAGTGTGTCTAATCCTTGACCGCGGCTGCCATCAGGCGAGCTCTGGCACCGCTTGCGTAGAGTCCGCGCTGCCCATCACACCCGAGGAGCAGACCTTGAGCATCAGCTGGCAGGCGGCCGGCGAGTACGTCGACATCCGCTATGAGGTTGGCACCGGCCCGGACGCCGGGATCGCCAAAATCACCATCGACCGACCGGAGGTGCGAAACGCCTTCCGCCCCGAGACCATCGTGGAGATCTCCCTGGCCCTGGAGCAGGCCCGCGAGGATCCCGAGGTCGGAGTGATCATCCTCACCGGGGAGGGGCCGGACGCGTTCTGTTCCGGCGGCGATCAACGCGTCCGCGGCGGGCGGGGCGGCTACGTGACCGGAGCCGACCCGGCCCAGGCCGGCGCCCAGTCGGGCGTAGGGCGTTTCCACGTCACCGATCTTCATGTCCAGATGCGGCGGCTGCCCAAGCCGATCGTGGCCATGGTGGCGGGCTACGCCATCGGCGGCGGCCACGTCCTGCATGTGGTGTGTGACCTGACCATTGCCGCCGACAACGCGCGCTTCGGCCAGGTCGGACCTCGGGTGGGCTCCTTCGACGGCGGATTCGGGGCCAGTGTTCTGTCGCGGCTGGTCGGCCCCAAGAAGGCCAAGGAGATCTGGTTCCTGTGTCGGCAGTACGACGCGCAGCAGGCGCTTGAGATGGGGCTGGTCAACACCGTCGTGCCGCTGGACCGCCTCGAGGAGGAGACGGTGGCCTGGTGCCGCGAGATGCTGGCCGTGTCCCCGTTTGCCTTGCGCCTGCTCAAGGCGAGCTTCAACGCCGACGAGGACGGCCTGGCCGGCATCCAGCAGCTCGCCCATGACGCGAATCTCCTCTTCTACATGAGCGAAGAGGCGGCCGAGGGCCGAGACGCGTTCCTCGAGCGCCGTCCGGTCGACTACTCCAAGTTCCCCCGTCGCGCGTAGCGCACCCATGCCCAGCGAGCTGAGGATCTGGCTCATGGCCGCCCGCCCGCGGACGCTGCCGGCCGCGGTGGCGCCCGTCCTGGTCGGGACAGCCCTGGCGGGTTACCTGCATGTCTTTCACCCCCTGCGCTTCGTAGCCGCCCTGCTGGGGGCGGTGTTCATCCAGGTCGGTACCAACCTGAGTAACGACTACTCCGACGCCCGGCGGGGCGCAGACGCCGAGGATCGTCTGGGACCGGTCCGGGTCACCGCCGGCGGCCTGGTCCCCCCCGGCAGGTCCTGGTGGCCACCTACGTGACCTTCGGACTGGCCGTTCTGGCCGGCGTCTACCTGATCGTGGTCGCCGGCTGGCAGCTTCTCCTGGTCGGTGCCGCCTCGATCCTGGCCGGGGTCGCCTACACCGGCGGCCCCAAGCCCTACGGCTACGAGGGGCTCGGCGAGGTGTTCGTATTCCTGTTCTTCGGCGTGGTCGCGGTGGCCGGCTCGTTCTTCGTCCAGACCAAGCAGCTGGACTGGGAGGCGTTCGCGCTGTCGGTCCCGGTGGGCCTGCTCGCGGCGGCGATCCTGGTCGTCAACAACGTCCGCGATATCGACTCGGACCGGCGGGCCCGCAAGCGCACGCTGGCGGTCCGGATGGGCCGCGAGCGAACCCGGACCCTGTTCGCGATCATCGTCGCCCTCGCCTACCTGCTCGTACCGATCACCTGGCTGTTCGGACCTGTCGAGGCCTGGGTGATGCTCCCCTGGCTCTCCGTCCCCCTCGCCACCCGGGTGATCGGCGTGGTCCGCCATCGCACGGACGGCCCTTCGCTCAACGGCGCACTGGCCCAGACGGGCATGCTCCAGCTGGTGTTCTGCGCGCTCCTGTCAGCGGGACTGCTGCTCAGCGGGTGAGGCTCCGGGTCGAGACTGTCGAGCTGCCCCTCAGGGCGCCATTCGTCTCCGCCACCGGGTCGGTGACGAAGCGAGAGCTACTTCGCGTGGAGCTCGAGGGTGCCGACGGCGTGGTCGGCTACGGCGAGGCGGCTCCCCTGGAGTCCTACGACGGCGTGAGCATTGAGTCTGCGCGAGCCGGAATCGAGGATTGCCGTGGCCTGCTGGCGGCGTCCGACGGCACCGATCGCGAAAGGCTACTGGCGGCCTGCTGGCAAGCTGCCGTGCTTCCACAGTCCGTGGCCGCGATCGATCTGGCTCTCTGGGATCTCGCCGGTCGCCGGGCCAGTCAGCCGGTCTGGAAGCTGCTGGGAGCCGTCGAGCCATGGCCGGTTGAAGTCAATGCCACGATCGCCTCCGCTGACCGGGCCGGGGCGTCAGCGGAAGCGGCGGCTGCGGCCAGGGCGGGCTTCGGGTGCATCAAGGTCAAGGTCGGGTCGGGGATGATGCGGGACGTTTGGCCGCGGTTCGCGCGGCGGCCGGGCCAGATGTGGCCATTCGGCTCGACGCCAACGGCGCATGGTCGGTGGACGAGGCAATCGCCAATCTGCGGGTGTTGGAGCCAGTCGGGATCGAGCTCTGCGAGGAGCCAGTGTCCGGACTGGAACCCAACCGGGCGGTCGCTGGCGCCTCTGGGCTCGCGACCGCGCTCGATGAGTCATCCGCCCTTCCCGGGGCCTTCTCAACCAGGTGCTGTACAGCCGTCTGCCTGAAGGTCGCCCGCTGCGGTGGCATCTCCGGCTTGCTCGACGCCGCCCAACGCGCCCGCCGCGTCGGCTACGAGGTCTACCTCGCCTCGACCCTGGATGGACCGGCGGGCATAAGCGCTGCCCTCTGCGCCGCCGCCGTGATCCGCCCAGATCGTCCCTCGGGATTGGCCACGCTTTCGGTGTTTGACGGCCTTGAGGCTCGGCTTGGGCCGTGCCGCGGAACTATGACCCCCCCGTCTGGCCCCGGGCTGGCCTACTAGGTCCTCACGCTGTCGAGGAACGGGCCCTCGTTGCCCACACTTCGGCGTGCAGGGGGTGGTGTGTGCGGAGGACCTTGGAATCCGCCGCCGGCGGCACACACCTCGGGATCAGGCGCAGGTGTGTGCAGCGGACCACGGCTTTAGCTGCGAACGCCGGATGCCGATTCATCACGGGTGTGGCGCCTACGCCTGTCGCTGATCATCGCACTATTTACGGGCTTGCTGAGCATCCCGGCTCTCGCTACCGCCACGCCCCAGCGGGGGAAGCCGTCGGCTCGTTCGCGGGCCGCGACGGTGCGGGCCCGGAGCGCCGTATTGCGGGGAGCAGTCGATCCCAACGGCGGCGTCACGCGCTACCGCTTCGAGTACGCAGCCCTGGCCGGCCCGAGGCGCGCCACGGCTCGTCGGCGGACGCCCCTGCGTCCGGGCTGGCGTCGGGTTCAGTTCACGCTTCGTGGGCTGCGGCCGGGGGCTGTGTACCGCTACCGCCTGGTGGCCAGCAACCGCTACGGCACCGCCTACGGCCACTTCAGATCCCTCCGCATTGCCCGGAGCCCGGTGCGGGCGTCCGCGTCGAGTACACGGTCAATGCTTTGGGGCGCCGAGCTAGGGCCGCCAGTTCACCGGCGCCAGCCACCTTGGGACATGCGAGCCGTGTCCGACTTCCAGCGACTGGTGGGCAAGGCGCCCGGCATCCTTCCGTTCAACATCCCGTTCATTGACTGCAGCGGCAAATGCAGGTGGTTCTGGTTTCCAACCCACCAGATGGACGCGATCCGCACTTACGGCGCGATTCCGATGGTGAACTGGAGCTCGATGTCCTCGCCCCTGCATGTGGACGAACCGGCGATCAAGCTCAGCGAGGTCATCAGAAGGCTCGTTCGACACATACATCCGTTCCTTTGCCGAGGCCGCTAAGGCCTGGGGGCATCCCTTCTTTCTGCGCTTCAACTGGGAGATGAACGGCAACTGGTTCCCTTGGGGTGAGGGCGCAAATGGCAACCGTCCCGGCCAGTCAGCCGCCGCTTGGCGCCACGTCCACAACATCTTCAGATCCGTCGGGGCGACCAACGTCAGCTGGGTTTGGTGCCCGAGCATCACCACCACCAACGCGACCATCCGGCTGCGCGAGCTGTATCCCGGCAATGCCTACGTCGACTGGACCTGCCTGGACGGCTACAACTGGGGCGCGGGGGCCGGACCACATGGTTGGCAGTCGTTCGATCAGATCTTTTCCCCCACCTACAGCCAGCTCATCGGGTCGATCGCGCCCTCAAAGCCAATGATGATCGGTGAGGTCGGCTCGAGCAGCCGCGGAGGCTCAAAGTCAGCCTGGATCTCGAACATGTTTTCCCGGATCGCCTCGAGCTTCGGAACCATCCGGGCATTGCTCTGGTTCGATGTGCGGGACGGAAAGATGAACTGGCCGGTGGAAAGCTCGCCGGGCAGTAGGCGGGCCTTCGCCACCGGTATTTCCAACCGTCGCTACCTGACCAACGGCAACGCTGCTCTCGAGCGGGCCGACGATCGGCGCCCCCTAGCTTCTGCGCTCAGCGCAGGTGCCGTAAGAACCGAAACCCCAGGCTCACGTAGGCCAGGAGCCGGGGGCTGAGAGCTCCGATCAGGACCGTCAACCACATGACGGGATCGGCCGGATCGCGCCGCAGTGTCCGCCGTGCGTACCGCCAACCCTTCCTTCGATCGCCGGCGAGAAATGCCCGCGATGTAGCCAGTTTGAGCATAACTCCGTACTGACGCGGGCCGTGGTCCCGCAGGGCCGGGCCGTGGCGCTCGAGCACCGTCTCGGCCATCCAGAGCAGGTCTGGGGCGTCGCCCAGGAGTTGCGGGATGACCACCCCCGGCCGCGCCGAGCGCAGGTAGCTGTTCTCAGCGTCAAAGAACTGGTGCCCGAGCACGTCGGGGACGTAGATGCTCCGAACCTGCTGGGCGAGATCGAGCTCGTAGAGCTCTTCCACGGTGCCGCGGCGATCGCTCATATAGGGCACGCGCGCGAAGGCTTCCTGATGCATGCAAGCGAGCGAATCCCATCCCCCCTCCTCATCGGCCCAGCGGATCCGTTCCAGATAGCCCACGACCCCGTCGGGCATGAAATGCGGAATCACGAGCCCGTTGTCGGCATCGATCCGGCTGCGCACGGCCAGCACATCGGGCGGGAGGTCCGCGATGATCGCCTTGAGGCGGCCTAGCGCATCGGGATACAGAACCCAGTCGCTGTCCAGGACGATGATCCACTCCCCCCGAGCGTGCTCGACGCCCGTCCGCCGGGCTGGGTTGATCCCACGATTGCGTTCATGGACAACGAGGTCAATCTCATCCCCGTAGCGGTCGTTTAGCCAGGGCACCGTGTCGTCTGTCGAGCCGTCATCGACGACCACGATCTGGGCCCCCGGTTCAGTTTGCTGCCGGCAGCTCTCCAGGCAGCGCGTGACGATGTCACGACGATTGAAGGTGGGGATCACGATGCTGAACAGAGGGCGCGGCGATTCAGGCACGGCGCCACCGGTGTGCGAACGGGATGGCATCGAACATCTCCGGGGGCAGCTCGTTGGTCAGCGGCCAGAACGCCCAGATAGATCAGCGCGCCCACGATCGGACGCACTACGTCAGGCAGGGGAAGGAGGATCGGGCAGCAGCTGACGAGCGCCGCGACGCCGACCACTACCGCCGAACGAACCGGGAAGTACGACCCGCCGAGACTGCGGCTTCAGGACCCGCTGGTAGATAACGGCGAGGATCAGTTCGGCCCCTAGGGCAGCGATCACCCCGCCGTAGAGCCCTACCAGGGGGATGGTCAGCGCCCCGAGAACCACGCTCGCCGCGCTGGCGGCCGCGTTTGCCACCAGTAGATGCCGGTAGCGGTCCATGGACAGCAGGCCAAACGCCCACGCGGTGGTCATGAACTTCAGGAGCAGAAGCGCGCTCAACGCCTCCAATGGCCCAATCGAGCTGCCGAACTTGGGTCCGGCGATGATCTTGATCGCCGCTGCGGCGCCGGTCGCGGTGATGACCGCCAGGCCGGCGCCGAGCACCACGCTGACTTGGAGGAACCGGCCGAGCCCATGCCGGTGCCGGTCAGGGTCCTGAGTCGCCGCCCGGGTCAGGATCGGAAGCGCCGCGGTCAGCACGATCGTCAACATCGTGAGGGTCTCCACGATCCGGAAGGCGGCGCCGAAGTAGCCAGTATCGACCCCTGGTGACAGGATCGACATGAGCAGCACGGGCACGCGGAAATACACGAACCCGAGCGCCATCGCGAACACATACAGGGCGCTGCCGCGGGTGATCGACCACCAGGCCCGGACGTCGGCTGAGGGCAGCAGCGAGGTGAACCGTCGCGTGACCCGCGCCGACACCAGCAGCTGCGCAAGGCCGGCGGGGACAAAGGCAGCGAAGAACAACAAAAACGGCGCCTTGGCGAACACGAAGCCGAGAGTCAGTGCGGCGACCACCAGCTGCCGGGCGACATTGCTGATGGCGATCCAGCCCTGGTGGAGGTTGGCCGCCAGCCAGACGTTGTAGGAGCTGCCGATGTTCTCGAACAGCACGCCGAGCGCACCGAGGAAGACGCCGATGACGATGACCCGGGGATATCCGGCCCCGAGTGAGAAGGCCAGGACGATCAGGGCCGACAGCCCGAGCACGAAGATCCTCATGGAGAGCAGGTTCTGGAGCAGGCGCCGCCGCTCTCCGTTCGGCGCGGCGGTGTAGAGCCGGACGCTGATGCCGGTCAATCCGGTCTCGACAATGCCGGCCAGGATCGTCATCAGCGACAGGACGGTGACGTACTGCCCGGCGCGCACTACGCCGAGGTAGCGAAACAGGAAAGGCAGCACAAGGGCATTCGCGAGACTGACGGCCATGTAGCCGCCGGTCCGCACCGCGCTGCCGCGGATCGTGGTGGCCGCCGCCTCCGGCGTGTCCAGGACATCCACCGGCTCGGGATCCCTGGGGGCCGCTTCGGCGGTCACGTTCGGCTCGGGTCGCGGCTCGGACCACATCGCGGTCCCATCATGCGCAGCCTGATTTTTGGGGTTGGTCAGCATGTCTGAATCCGGCGTGAAGAGATCACGGTGAAGGGATTGGGTGGACCGCCAGATGTGAGTACACATCGCCGACGAAGCCAGCCTCGGAGATTCCGGCTCGGAAACGCACTCAGGCTCGCATTCGACGTGTGAAGCGGCCAGTCGGACCGGCCATCTGGTGTGTCGAACCAGATGACACCCCGCAGCCGGGGGAACCGGCGAGGTATCGCCTTGAACATGTCCCTGATCCACGCGGCCTTCGAGCCGCCGTGCTCGGACGACGCAACCTCGCGCGATCATCATTGGTGCGTGCGGCGCGAGCCACCGGAGTGCCGCATAAGTCGAGCTGAACACCTGCCCGAAGGTGGCCCAACCAGCCGGGTCCGTGGAGGGCGCCGAAGTTGTACCCGTCCATGCACGTCCAATCCACGTAGGCCCGGCCGGGAAACAGCTCTCGCAGCTGACTGCGCGAGCTGTGCAGATCGGCAATGGGGCACCAGACCCAGGTGGCATTGCTGGCGCCGACCGAGGCAAAGATCCGATGAACGTGCCGCCAGGCTCGGACGAAGTCCCCCGGGCGGTTGCCGTTGGCGCGCTCGGCCCATGGGAACCAGTCTGCGTTCATTTCCCAGTTGAAGCGGAGGAAGAAGGGATGTCCCCACGCCTTCGCGGCGAGCGCAAACGAACGGATGTACTGGTCGTAGGCACCATTCGCCACGCGCCGCAGCGAATAGCCGGGCTCGTCCCGATTCAGCGGTGTGGACATCGATGACCAGTTCAGTACCGGAATCGCCCCGTACCGGCGCAGCGCCTCCAGCGCGGATGTCGGAAACCGATAGTCGAAGCAAGTCGCGGCGCAGTTCTCGAAGGGAACGTTGATGGGCAGGATGGACGGCCGCTTGCCGACTGCCCGGGCCACGGAAGAAACGGACCGGAGCTGGGTAGAGATCGGCGCTGGAGCGACCTGCACTCCCCAGAGAAGCATCCGGGAAGGTGGGTCCGACAAGGACTGGCGGAGGCCGATCAGGAGCGTCAGGACAACAAGCGCCGCCGCTACCGTGACGACGCGTTTGCGCGGTCTGGAGGGCATGTGGCTGCCTGACCATAGCGGCGTCTGGGACTGGTGTCCGGAGTCGAATCTCCGACTCGGGAACTAGTTCACGGGGGCGTAATAGTTGATCCGCTCAGGCTGGCGTAGCCGTTGCCGACGAACCGGGGGGCCGCTATCCCGGCCGTGAAGGCGGCAAGACTGGAGCTCGAGGTCTCGAGCGGCCAGTCGTTGCTCCCGTCGAAGGTTTCAAACCAGATGAGCGCCTTGATCTGGGGGAACGCGCTGCCCAGGCTGCTGAACATGCCGTTGATCCAGGCCGCCTTGGAGCCACCGGACTCGCTGGAGGCCGTCTCGCCGATCATCATCGGCTTGCCGGGGGCGACGCTCGTGGTTATCTGGGCGTAGGTAGCCGCGAACACGTGCGAGAAGGTCTGCCAGCCCCCCCCACCACCGGTCAGGCCACCCCAGTTGTAACCATCCATACACGTCCAGTTCACGTAAGCACTGCCCGGATAGAGCTCGTGCAGATCGATCGTGGCATTGGTGGTGATCACGCTCGGGCACCAGACCCAGTTGACGTTGGTCGCGCCGGCGGCCGCGAAGATGTCATGCACGTGCCTCCACGCGGCCACGAAGTCGCCCGGCTTGTTCCCGTTTCCGCCCTCTGCCCAGGGGAACCAGTTGCTATTCATCTCCCAGTTGAAGCGCAAGAAGAAGGGATGGCCCCAGGCCGCGGCTCCGGCCGCGAAGCTCTTGAGGTAGGTATCAAAATCGCCCCGCGCTACCGCAGCCAACGTGAACAACGGCTCGGTGGCGCGTAGCGGCGATGACATCGAGCTCCAGTTGAGCATCGGGATCGAGCCGTACTGGCGGATGGCGGTCATCTGCGAGGTGGGGAAGGCGTACCAGGTGCATGCTCCGCTGCAGATGGCAAAGGGGATATTGAAGGGCAGGATCGCCGGGGCCTTGCCGACCAATCGCTGGAACGCCGAGACCGCCGTCATATCCCACGGTGGCTTACCGCCCGTCAGCTGCGTACCGATCTGCGCTCCCCAGAACAGACTGGGCGTTGGCGTCGTCAGGGGCGCGGTGGTCGGCGGGGCCGGGTTCGCGGCGGGCGGGGCCGGTTTAGGAGCCGGCGGGAACCTCGCGACGACGCGGGGTGGGCTTGGCGCCGTGATCGTCGGGCTGCCTCGGCGCCCCGTCCGCTTGGTGGCGCAGTCTGTGCGGATGGTCACCGCGCGCCCGTACTGGACCCGAGTGCCGTAGCGGATGACGAGGCGGTAGCTGTAGGTGGTCCCGGCGGCCAGATGTCGTAGCCGAGTGCTGACGATGAACCTCCGGCGCCGAGGCGAAACTGGGGACCAGCTCGTGTGCCGATTGCCACGATGCCCGAGCGCGCGATATTCAAACCGGTACATGGAGCGGATGCCCGCGGCGGTAATCAGGCCCCGCAGGACAATGCTCTGGTCGCGGAGGATGCGCGGCGCAGCAGTGCGGAAGAGAACGCGCGTTGTGGTCCCCGCGGTGGATCGGCTGTGCCCGGAGGGGCGCCCCAGTGCGGGCGCGGCGGCGATCAGAATCGCCGCTATATAGGTGGTCGCGGCGGCGAATCTGGTTTTGCTCACACCCCGGGCATCGGTCCGTGGGCGGCAAAATCAGAGCAATCGGCATCGGGGCTCGGACGAACGTCTACCTGGCAAGCCCCGGCTGTGCCAATTGTGGCTAGGCCCGTACGCCGATTGCCCTGGCGGGCACGCCGCCACAGATCAACCACTCGTCATCCGGCGAGCGGACGAGCACGGCTCCGGCACCGATTACGCAATGCGATGGCACGTCGACGGTGATCACGCTGTTCGCGCCCAACCACACGTCCGCACCGATGTGCACCCGTTTGCGCTGCGGGTCGCCCTGGAGACTCATCGGAACCTCACGATTGGAGAAGCCGTGATGGTGGGCGCCACTCAAGACCTGGACAGCGTCGGCGCAGAGGAGGTGGTCGCCGACGTCGACAAGCCCGATCAGCGAGTACTTGCCGACATAACAGTTGGCCCCCAGCCGCGCGTCGGCCTCATGCAGCACGGCACCGAAGCCAACACTCAGTCCCGGCCCGCAAGCGCTGAGCTCGCTGGAGTACCAGGCTCGCCGGAGAAAGATCCCCGGCATCCCGGGAATCATGGCCAGCAACTGGCCCCCGGTCTCGAAGGCCACGAGGTGGAGGCGATGGGCGATCCGCAGCGGGGTGGTTAGCGCCGTGGCCAGCCCTTCTACTACCCTGACTACGCTGGTCGATCTACTCATGGTCGCGCCAGCGCGCCCCGGAGGCTGTCCGGGCGCGCCTTCGGGAGGCTCGACCTGGGCGGACGGGCGATCTCGCAGCAATCCGAACGAGAATACCGTCCCTTTCTTCGAGGTTTGGTCTCGATCCGCGATGTCAGTATCCGTCATCATCTGCGCATACACCCTGGACCGGTGGTCCTACCTGTGTGAGGCGATCGCGTCGGCCCTCGCTCAGGCGCCGGCGCCGGCCGAGGTGATCCTCGTAGTGGACCGCAACGACGAGCTTCTCGCCCGCGCGCAATCCGAGCTGAGCGGTGTTCGCGTGGTGGCGAATCAGCTCCAACCGGGTATATCCGGCGCCCGCAACACCGGCGTGCAGGCCTCTTCCGGCGAGATCCTCGTGTTCCTCGATGATGACGCGGTGGCCCATCCCAACTGGCTCGGCCCGCTGCTGTCTCCGTACGCTGACCCGGACGTCCTCGGCGTCGGTGGTTCGGTTCATCCCGACTGGCGGTTTGGCCGGCCCCGGTGGTTCCCCGGGGAATTCAATTGGGTCGTCGGCTGCAGCTATACGGGGATGCCCCAGCAGGAGGCCACGGTAAGAAACCCCATCGGCGCCAATCTGTCCGTGCGCCGCCGGGTGCTCGAAGCGGTTGGCGGCTTTGACTCGTCCATGGGCCGGGTCGCCGCCGACCAGGGCACGGTGGTGAGCGGAACGGCGGATGAAACCGAGTTCTGCATCCGGGCGACGCGGATCTGCAGCGGTGGACGGTGGGTCTATGCGCCGGATGCGCGTGTCGATCACGTCGTACCGCCGTCGCGTCTGACCTGGTCATTCTTCGTCGGACGCTGCCGGATGGAGGGTGGCTCCAAGGCGTTGCTTTCAACACTGGCCGGAGCCGACAATGCCCTCTCCTCGGAGCGCAGCTACGTCCGCAAGACCCTTCCACTGGCGCTGCTCCGGGAGGTTCGCGCAGCCGTCCGGGGCGACGCCTCTGCCTTGCCGCGGTTTGCCGCCATCTTCGCCGGCGTCTCAATTACCGCATTCGAATACGCCCGGAGCGGGTTGCTGCTGCGCCGTGGCCCAACGTGAAATGCCATACCCGCCCGCGGAGGCTTCAGCTGGTCATCCGATTCGTGTCTCGATGGTGACGCCTCGGTTTCTTCCCGATCTGGGCGGTACTGAGATACACACGCACGAGACGGCCAAGCGCCTGCAGCGGCTTGGGGCGTGCGTGACTGTCGTAACCACGGCGAGCGCGAGTCCGTCCGGCCAAGGGGAGAGCGATTCAGCGGTCCCGGTGATCAAGGTGCGCGCGTGGCCCCGATGGCTGGACTTGTACTTTGCTCCCGGACTGGGCCGGGCTCTGCGCGGCTCCCGTCCCGATCTTGTTCATATCCAGGGCTTTCACACCCTGTTCGCGCCGCTGGCCATGCTGGTCAGCCGCCGGATGGCGACTCCCTACGTGGTCTCATTTCACAGCGGCGGCCACTCCTCGCACCTGCGCACGATTCTGCGGCCCGTTCAGGCTGCGCTGCTGAGACCGCTGCTTTCCCGCGCCGAAGCCCTGGTGACGGGCTCTCGGTTCGAGACCGACCTGTTTTCCCGTTGGCTGAGGTTGCCGCCCGAGTCCTTCGTGGTGCTACCCAGCGGCGTCGACCTCCCCCACCCCCCCGAGCCGTCGCCGGAACGGCCTGAAGAACGTCTGATCGTGTCCGTTGGACGCCTGGAGAGCTACAAGCGTCACCAGACCGTCCTGCGCGCGCTGCCCGAGTTGCATCGGCTCCGTCCAGAGGTGCGTCTGCGCATTGCCGGGCGGGGCCGATACGAGCCGCAGCTGCGGCGCCTGGCGCGCCGGCTTGGCGTGGCCCACCTGGTCGAAATTTCCCCGGTCCCCGCCGGCCGTCGCGAAGACATGGCGCGATTGCTAGCTCGGGCCGACGTCGTGGTGTCCCTCAGCGCTTATGAATCCCAGGGCATCGCCATGCAGGAGGCCCTGGCGCTCGGACGTCCATTGGTGGTCAGCGATGGGGGCGCGCTGGCCGAGCTCGCGGTCCACGACAACGTAGCTGTCGTCCCGGCGCGAGGCCACCCGCACGCGATCGCCGCCGCGATCGCGTCCATGCTCGATGCCGGCCAGGCGGAGCCGCCGGCGACCCCGACCTGGGACGCATGCGCCGCCGGTCTCATGGAGATCTACGAGGGCGCACTCAGCAAGGCCCGGGCCTAAGGCACCCTTCGCCGCTGTGTTGCCTGAGAGGCTCCTTATTCCGGCCAGAACCTTGGTCTAAAGCTGGTAAAACCTCGTCCTAGTTACGTGGCGGCAAATGGGGGAGCCGACTGACGAGATGCGCGACGTGCTGATGCTTTTCGTGGTCACGCATCATGACCCGACGATGACCAGGACCCCTGCTCGAGGATGAACATTCTCATGATCAGTGACTTCTATCCGCCCTTCTGGGGCGGCGTTGAGGTCATGGTCAGCCGCCTGTCACGAGAGCTGAGTCTCCGCGGCCACGCTGTCAGTGTGGCCACACTCACAGCACCTGATCTGGCCAAGGTCGAGATGGACGAAGGCGTAACCGTTCACAGGCTGCGTTCGAGCACCCAGCGATCAGCTTCCCTATTCAAGGACCAGAGCCGACCGTGGGCACCACCGATGCCGGACCCAGGCGCGGTCCTCGCCCTCCGCTCCCTGATTTCCAGCCAGCGCTTCGACATCGTGCACGGACACGACTGGCTCGCGCGGTCCTACCTCCCGCTGGCTCGACGGCGGAACGAGCCGCTGGTGATGAGCCTGCACTACTTCACCTTGTCCTGTCCCAAGAAAAGCCTGGTCTTCAACGGCGAGCCGTGCAGCGGTCCGCAGCTGGTCAAGTGCCTGCGTTGTGCTGGTGACCACTACGGCCGGCTTAAGGGATCGGCAGTCGTGGCCGGTCAGCGGGTGTTCGCCCCGTACGAGTCCGCTGTGGTTGATCTGTTCCTTCCGGTCAGTGAGTCGACCGCCCAGGAGAACCGCCTTCAGCGCGACGGACGTCAGTACGTGGTGGTGCCCAATCTCCTGTCCGAGGAGCGTCCATACGAGGCCGACGGCGAGCGGCTGGCGGAGCTGCCCGAGGAGCCGTTTCTGCTGTTCGTAGGCGACATGCGCCGGGAGAAGGGCGTTCACGTACTCCTCGAGGCTCATCGGCGGCTGCGCGACCCCCTGCCGCTGGTGATCGTGGCCAAGGTCTGGGACGACGACATCGGTCCGCTGCCCGAAGGGGTCCACGTCCTGCGCAACTGGCCCAACCCCACGGTCCGGGCAGCCATGGCGAAAAGTGCCGCCCTCGTCGTGCCCTCGACCTGGGCGGAGCCATTTGGCATGGTTGTGACCGAGGCTCTCGCCGCTGGGCGTCCCGTCGTCGCCTCGCGAATCGGCGGGATACCCGAGATCATCCGCCACGAGGAGGAGGGCCTGTTGGTCGAGCCGGGCGAGGTTGACGCCCTGACGGCCGCCCTCCAACGCATCATCGATGATGTCGACGGTCGAGAAGCGATGGCGGAGAGGGCTCGAGAGCGGGCAGAGTTCTACGCCGCTGAGCGAGTGGTGCCGTTGTTTGAAGCCGCATACGCCCGGGCTGCAGAGGTCAAAGCCAGCCGTCTCCGACGCGCGGCGGCCTAGCGCATACCAACCCCGTTGGCCACGAAGGCCGCTCGCGATTCAAATAGGCGCTCGTAGAAGCTCTCGTACCTGGCCGCCGTCGCCGACCAGCTCAACTGTCCAAGCGCCCAGGCTCGCGCCGCAGCGCCCAGGTCGCGCCGCACCGTCAGATCGCTGAGCACCCGGCAGATGGCGCCGGCCGTCTGTTCGTCAGTGTCGGCCAGGATCAGCTCTTTTTCGTCGCGCACGTCAAGGCCTTCAGCCGCCAGCGAGCTAGCCACGACGGCCTTGCCGCCGGCCAATGCCTCGAGCACCTTAACCCGCATTCCGCCTCCGAGCCGCATCGGTGCGACCACCACCGTGGCACGCTCCAGGTAGGGGACGACGCTCGGAACGGCACCGGGGATGTTGACATGCTCTGTGGCGCAGGCGCGCAGGGCCCCAGGCGGATCCGGGCCGATGATCTCGAGGCGTGCCTGGGGGACTTTGGCCAGCACGCGGGGAAAAATGGACCGTGCGAGCCGCAAGGCAGCTTCCCGGTTGGGTGGATGGCGAAAATTCCCCACGAACAAGACGCTGGGAGGTTTGGCGCCGACCGGGTCGAACGCCGTCGCCGGCACATCCCAGCCCAGCGGGATGCATGCCAGCTCCGCCTGCTGCCGGCCCCTTCGCGGGGACGCACACCTGAGCGTCTGACGATCGCGTTCGGTGAATACGACGACGCCGTGGGCGAGCGCGAGCGCTCGGCGCTGCTGGCGCAGTGCGGCCCTGGCGTCAAGCCGATGCGCGAGCGCCGGCCCGCGCTCGTGCAACGAGGTGAAACGGCGCCACGACTCGGCAGGGTCATAGATCGTCACCACTTTCAGACCCTCGGGCCGGGCGGCTCGGAGGACGTCAGCGAGGACCGTGTGCTCGGCCTGGACCACGTGGGGGCGAAAGCTCGCACTCAGCTCGGCGACGCGGCGGCGCACCCGGTCGACGCCGATCTCACCAGCCCACTGCGGTCGGCCTCGGGCCAGGGAGGTAAGAGCGAGGACGCGGCGTTGCGTTGGCCTCAGCGGCCCGACGGCGAGGTTTTCCACCGCCACGCAGCGTGAGGCCAGTTCCGGGTCGACGTCGGTCTCGCGATCGACGTGGGCGAGCATCAGCTCGTGCTGGTCGGCCAGCGCGGAGCAGAGACCGTGAATCGCCGCGGCGCTCCCGTGCAGTGCCGCGCGGGCCGGAGCAAACGGGGTCAGCAGCAGGATCCGGCGCTTCACAGTTTCCAAAGTGATCGTTCGCCGAGGAGCGCTCTCAGCTCGAGCACCTCCTGTTGGCCGCGAGACCGCGCGGCCGCCGTTCGCGCGAGTCTCATCCGCAGGCTTTCGCGAGCACACCGGGCCAGAACGATCAGCCGTAGCGTTCGCAGGGCAGCCGGTGCGGAGCGCGAACCGCCGTTTTGTCGAAGGTGACGAACGTGGCTGACCACGAATTCGCGGCGCATCTCGGTGGCCACAGCGGCCGTGCTCGCCCCTCCGACATGGACGACGGTGGTGACCGGCGCGAAGTGGGTGGCAAAGCCGCGGTCGCGCAGCCGCCAGCAGAGATCGAGCTCCTCCCCATACATGAAGTAGCCGGGATCGAACCCGGCGACGGCGTCGAACATGCTGCGGCGGATGGCCAGCGCGGCACCGAGCACCCAGGGGACGGCCCGTGGGGCGTCATGGCTCCAGGTCCGCAGCAGCCGCTCGCGCAGGACCGGGATGCGACGCAGCACAAGATGGAGGCCCCCCTCCGCGAGGAGGGTGTCCGGGGACTGGGGAACGGGAAGGCGGACCGCTGCAACCGTCCGTCGGCGTCGACGAGTCTCGGGCCGGCGACGGCCACGTCGGCCGGCGGTTGAGGTAGCCGCCGAGCGCATCGAGCGCGTCGGGCGCAATGATCGTGTCGCTGTTGAGAAGCAAGCCGGCGGGAGTTGACCACGCCGAGATCGCCTGGTTCGCAGCTGCGCCGTACCCGCGGTTGCTCGAATTGGCGATGATTCGCACCGACGGGAAACCGTCCCGCACCAACTCGACGCTCCCATCGGTCGACCCGTTGTCGACGACGATGGTCTCCACCGGCCGCGCGGCGGCGACGCTCTGCAGGCAGCGCCCCAGCAGCGCCCGAGTATTGAAGCTGACGATTGCCACCGACATGGGCAGCGACCTCGTCGTGCCGGCGGTCATGGCGACGAGCGCGTCGGCCGTCCCAGACCGAGCGCAGCCTCGGCCAGCCGCGGCAGAAGCCGTCGCGGCGCGACCGACACGAGGACAAACCACGTGAAGTAGAGCGCGCGTCGCCGGGTGGTCAACTCAGACCGAGTTTCCAAGGCCTGTAAGACGTCACGCATGATCGCCCGACGGTTGTCACCGGGTAGTGGATGACCGCCGTCGCCCGCGCGGAGGGATAAGACGCGGTGGCCCAGCAGGGTGATCGAACGCGGGCTCGGGACCTGGTAGCCCAGGCCTTGCGCGACTTCGCTCATCGCCCGATGCGTGGCCTGCGCCTTACCCAGAACCCAGCGCGAGCGGGCGAGATCGACTTCCGGCCGCAGGTGCGAATTGCGCTCATGCAGGCGGTAGGAGCCGCCAACCCGATCCAAAGCGATTACGGGCCCAAACAGCGGGGTCAGGGCGTGCAGGAACATGTCCGCGCCGGTCGGATCCTCTGACTCTGGAAGAGGCAGGATCTGGTCGAGCACTCGGGCTGAGAAGGCATTTCCGCTGGTCGGCGGCCAGGCGAGGTCATCCGGATGGGAGAGCGCGGCGAGCCGGACGTCACCGCTCGGCAAGCGCGAGTTCGCGGACGGCACCAACAGGTTCAGAGACTCCCCTTGACGGTTTACCAGTTCTAGGCGGACACCACCGGCCGGCCTCGGGTCGGCGCACGAAGGCGTCACGGACCAACGCGCCGATGTCGGGACGAAGCACATCATCAGCGTCGAGAAACATGATGACGTCGCCTGTCGCCGCCGCGAAACCCTCGTTCAGGGCACCCGTCTGACCCCGGCCGGCCTGGAAGATCACCCGCGTCCGGTCGGTGAAACGCTCGAGCACCTCCCGGGAGCCGTCGGTCGACCCGTCGTCCACCACAATCACCTCCACCCGGACGTCGCGCTGGCTCAACGCGCTGTCCACCGCCGCGCCCACGTAGTCCGCGTAGTTGCGGTTGGAGATGACGATGCTGATCAGACGTGCGCGGCGTGCTGGCGGTAGATCTGGGAACGAGGGAAGGACCCGGTTGCTCCCCACAGCGTCGGCACCTGAACGTCGACGCAGTCTAGCTTTCGGGCTCCCGGGGCTAACCTCGCCGGCATGACCCCCGCCTCGCGGCTTTTGCGAACGCTGGATCGGCTGACCGTACCCAATCCGCCGTTGGTTCTCCTCATCACCGCCCTGCTGCTGGCGGCCGATCGACTCTATGAGCGGATCGGAGACACTCTCCTCGGCGGAGTGTGTGATGAGGCGGCGCATCTCCTCACCGGGGTGCTGGTGATGGGGTTGCTTGCGGCCAAAACCAGCCGCCGGTTCGCCGGCGGTCTGCTGGCCGGGTCGGTGCTGATCGATTTCGATCACATTCCTCGGCTACTCGGGACCGACTGGCTCACCGAGGGTACGCCGCGGCCATACACCCATTCGCTGTTGAGCTTGGCGGCGCTGGCGCTGGTGGCCATTGCCTGGCGCCGTAACCGGGAACTGCTGATCGGAATGATGGTCGGCCTGGCGATTCATTTCGCACGTGATCTGTCCGAATCACACGCCGGTCTGTCCCTGCTCTGGCCGTGGACCAGGACATCGCAGAGCCTGCCGCATTGGAGTTATCTGGTGACTGTGGGCGGCGTGTCACTTATTGCCGCTGTGCGGGCACTCCAGCGCAGCCTTGGGTCGGAAAGGCTCAGGAAAGCCGAGGTTCTCGAGATTTAAGGATTGAGAAACGTACTCCTCGCTAACCTCGCGGGGGTGAGCCACGGTTTAGAGGCACCGCGCGCTCCCGGCGAATTCGGCGTTCTGCAGGTCACGCCGGCCTATCACCTTCCGTCGGGGGCGTCAGACCTGCGTTCGAGAAGTCTCCACGCGCCTGATCGCGGGGGGCTGTCAGGTGCGCGTTCTCACCGCTGATCCGAGTCACCGCCTGGCTCGGGAGGAGGAGATTGATGGCGTGCCCGTTGAGCGGGTGCCGGCTTGGCCACGCGAGCGCGACCATCGCCTCGCCCCCAAGATCTTCGGCGCCGTGCGGCGTAGTTCGCTGATGTGATCCACGTGCAGTGCTACCAGACCTTCGTTGCCCCACTGGCCATGGCGGCAGCCTCCTCAGTGCGCAAGCCATTCCTGCTGACGTTTCACGGCGGCGGCCATTCTTCACGGCTTCGTCACAGCCTCCGCACCGGCCAGCTGAAGGCCCTGCGCCCGTTCCTGCGGCGTGCGGCTGCGCTCGTTGCCACCGCGGAATGGGAGATCGACTATTACAGCCGGCTTCTCGACCTAGATCGACGAGGATTCGTGCTGATCCCGAACGGCGGGGACCTTCCCACCCCTGCCCAGGACCGGGTTGAGCGGAACGGGACTTTGATCGTCTCGATCGGTCGAGCCGAGCGCTACAAGGGCCACCAGCGTGTCCTCGCCGCCTTTCCGCACATTCTGGCCGAGTTCGAGGATGCTCGCCTGTGGATTGCCGGCGACGGCCCCTATGTACAGGAGCTGCGCAAGCTCGCCGGTGACCTCGGCGTCCAGGATCGCGTGGAAGTCGCCGCGGTTCGCGACCGAGAGGAGTACACCCGGCGCCTGGCGGGAGCCTCGGTGGCCACGCTGTTCAGCGATTTCGAAACGCATCCGATGGGTGCGCTGGAGGCGATCAAACTCGGGATCCCGACGCTGGTGGCCGACAACTCGGGCCTTGGCGAGCTTGCCCGTAAGGGCAGGCCGATGCCGTCTCGCTCGATGCCGGCAGCCGCAGTCACGCCGACTCGATCATGCAGATCCTCCGAAGCCCTCCCACGCCGCGGCAGATTGAAATCCCCACGTGGGACGAATGCACCGCGTCGTTGCGGGATGTATACGAGCGCGTGGCCCAGAGGGCCTCAGGGTGGTCAGCATGGCGACGACCATGGAGCCTGCCGGCCACTGACCCCGGGCTAAGGCTCCCATCCGAGGCTAAGCCACGCCCGATCAGGCCGCCGGTTGTCCACGTGCTTTCCGGGGCCCTCGGTCTAGCCATCGTCGGCCTCAGCTTCTATGTCTCCCGGACCGGTGGCTCGATCACCGCCGCCGACATCTGTTTTTGGAGCGGCTTCGCCGTCATGCTCGGCCCAGCGTCGCGTGGTCCATGTCCCCATCGACACCGCGAAGCCATCGCGCGTTCCTGGTTGTGTATGTCGGGCTGTTGACCTATGCGGTCAAGGTGATCTATAGCCCGCAGGTCTTCGTGCTGGCGGATGAGCTGATCCACCTCTCGGTGGCTCAGCACGTGGCCGCTTCCCACACGCTATTTGCCCCGATCGCAGTCGAGGGTGCCAACGTGGCATCGGACTACCCGGGGCTCGAGTCGATCACCGTCGGGCTCAGCGACGTCACCGGTCTGTCCCTATTCGTAAGTGGCCTCATCCTCATCGGAGTCGCACGCATCGTGATGATGCTGGCTTTATTCCGGTTGGCCGAGGCTGGTGACCCGCTCGGCCCGGGTGGCGGGGATGACCCCCCTCATCTACGCGGCGTGCGGCGACTTCCTCTTCTGGAGCGCTCAGTTCTCCTATGAGTCGCTGGCCCGCCCCTGTTTGTGGTCGCGGTCGGCATCGTGCTGGCGCGCGGGGAGGCGACGGCTAGACGGCCCCATAATGTGACGCTGCTGTTGATCGCCGCCGCGTTGATCGCGACGCATCACCTCACCGCCTATGGCCTGGCGGTGCTTCTCTGGATCGTCGTCGGGCTCTCGCTGCGCCGTCCCTGGCGCAGATACCGGCCCCTGACCGCGGCCATGCCGTCAACCACCGCCGGTGCGGCCGCTTGGTTCTTCTTTGTCGCTACCGACACCCGGCGCTACCTGTCCTACATCGTGGGGCGGGCGACCGACAGCGTGCAACAAGTGCTGTCCAGTGGCGGGACCCACCTGCCGTTTCAGTCGAGTTCCTCGGGAGGCCTCCAGACTCCGTTCGCCGAGCAGATCGTGAGCTACGTGGGCGTGGTGGTCCTGGCCATCGGCGTGATCGCCGGCCTCGTCCGTTACCGCAGGCCAGTGTCCAGCATCCAGGTCGGCCCGGCCCGCTGGTCATTGCCGGCACAGCGCTGGGCTTCCTGGCGCTCTACCCGGTGCGGGCTGCCCCGGGGCATGGAAGGCGGCCAATTCGCGGCCAGGAGTTCTTCTTCTCGGGGGCCGCCATAGCGTTTGCCCTCGCGGTCGTCCAGTTGCTGCGCGGAGGCCGCGTCGGTCGCTGGCGGACTGTCGGCCTGACCGGCGTTGTGCTGCTGGTGATCTTTGGCGGAATAATCGAGGGCTGGCCGGCCCCGGTGCGCCTGCCACTCCCCCTTCACGTGGCGGTCGGAAGCCGGACGATAGTCCCACAGGGGCTGGAAGCCTCCGGTTGGGCAATCCAGAGGCTTGGCAAAGACAACGTCTTCGTAGGCGACGAGGCGACTGGACGCGAGTTGACCGTCGGAGGCGCCCGCTTCACCATCATGGGATCGGCACCTGGGTTCCCCAGCTGCTGAGGGATCCCAACCCTCGCCCCCTGGGAGCTGAACGATCTCCGCCAGAACCGCGTCGACTACGTGGTCGTTGACAACCGCCAGGTGTCCTCCGACAACCTGGAGAGCTACTTCTTTCAGCGCGCCAACGAACCCGACGGAGGCCAGGGTACGGTTCCTCGAAGCCGCCTCGAGGAAGTACAGCCGCGTGCCCATGGTCAGCACCGTGTTTGACAGCGGGAACATTCATGTCTACGACGTGAGGAACCTCTGGAGCTCGCCGCCGGCCTGCCGCAATGTTGATCTGGCCGGGGTGAGCGCCCTGGACTGCGTCCGGGGCCGGACCCTCGTCAGCAAGGCTGGCCCGAACAGGACGGTGATGACTTCCGGCCGGCAGGTGCGCATCCTCGGTACGGATGTCCTTCGAGGCAGCGGTGGAGCAGTCACGATAAGCGTTCGGATCCAGGTGCAGAACCTGACCCATCGTCGCCTTGTTCTCCGCGCTGACCACCGGAACATCGTCTTCCTCGCCGGTCACCGTCGCCTGAATCGGGTGCGAGGCCAGGACCGTCGGGACAACCTGTCGGGAGCTCGGGTGATCCCCCCGAACGGCCACATCGAGGGAGCGGTCAGCTTCACAATTCGGGGCCAACACCGGGTCAGGCCGCGTTACGGCACGGCGTATCATGTCGATCCGGATGCCGGGTCAGACGACCTCGTCGCTGCGAGGTCAGGTCGCCTTGTTTGTAATCTCCCATCTCAGCCGGGGTATCCGGGTGAACCCTCGGCGCACACTCACGACGAGCGCAGACGTGCTGGCCGTCCTCATCCTGGGTGCGGCGGCGCTGGTCGTTCTGGAGCTTTGGCCGTCCGCGGTGGCCTTGCGGAGCGTGCTCGGCTTGCCCTTCCTGCTTCTCGGCGTCGGCTACGTGGCCATCAATGAGATCTACGGCCGCGAGCGCCCGGACGGCGCCGCCACAATCCTGCTCACGCTCGCCCTCAGCCTCGCGATCATCGTCCTGACCGCCCTGGGCATGTACGCGACCAGCATCGCGTTCACCGGTCGCGCCTTCCTGTTAGCCGAGCTGGTGGTGACCGCGGCGCTGGCGGCGGTCGCGGTGGCGCGCAGGCACAGTCGCGGGCGAAGAGCCCGCGCCCAGCTTCGCCTGGCCAGGCGCCGCCCGAAGCTCGCCTGGCGCAGCGATGGCATGAAGCTCGCCGCTAGCTGCCTGGTGCCGATGGCAGTCCTGGCGGGACTCATCGTCGCCCTGTCCCGGCCGCTGCCGAATGCTCATGTCGCGGGCTACGGTGCCCGGTGGGCCGTACGCGGCGCCGGAAACACGGTTCAGGGGGAGTGAACAACTCACAGCTGCACACGACGACTTATCGGGTTGAAATCGCTCCGGCCCAAAGCTCGGCCACGAGCCGCCTTGTCACGCTTGCGCCGGGACAGAATTGGGTCCGGTCGATTGCTGTCCCGAAGCCGAGCTTACGACCGGTGACGGTCAGGCTCTATCGCAGCGCCGGCGCGACGACCGCGTACCGCCAGGTGGCCCTCCAGCCATGACCGACGAGCCCGGCTCTCCGCCCCGCGTTCTGCTCGTCAGCGACCACTATCCGCCGTTCATCGGGGGTGTGCAGCGCCAGACGCGCCTGCTCGCCCAGGAGCTCTCCGAGCGCGGACATGCCGTCGGGGTGGTCACCGTCTGGCAGGACCGGCTCCCGAGCTTCGAGTGCCAGGACGGTTTTCCCGTCCGGCGACTACGGCAACTACGTACCCTTCCCGGAATCGCCGGACGAGCCCGGCGCCGGCATCAGCCACCGTTCCCTGACCCGGTGAGCATCCTGCAACTCCGTCGGGTGATCCGGAAGTTCCGCCCCGACGTTGTTCACACCTCGGGCTGGTTCAGCTATGCCGCCGCGGGCGCACTTCTGGGAAGCTCCGTTCCGTTGTTCTTATCGGTCCGCGAATACGGCTTCGATGTGTGCCAATGCCTCGCTGCTGCATAAGGGCAATCCATGCTCGGGTCCAGCCTTGGGCAAATGCCTCGATTGCAGTGTTGAGTACTTCGGCCGGGCCTACGGCCCGGTGGCGGTGCTCGGCGTGGCCGCGTCAAAGCGCCTCCTTCGCCGCAAGGCCGCGGCCACGCACAGCGTCAGCCAGTTCGTCCACGATACGGTCGTCCCCAACGTTCTCAAAGACAGGTCAGCCGAGGTGCCGAGCGTGGTGATCCCGAGCTTCCGCGCCGACGACGAGGACGAGACTGGATCGGCTCCGGCGCAACTACCGGATGAACCGTTCATCCTGTTCGTCGTGCATTCCGCTCAACGGCTGGGCACGCTCTTCGGCCGCCTACCGGCAGCTCGACGTCCCCCTCCGCTGGTCCTGATGGGCACCTTTGAACAGGAAACGCGACGCTCCCAGCCGGGGTCATCGCCGTGGGAGGGCCGGGCATGCCGATGTCATGGCCACCTGGGATCGAGCGTTGTTTGGGGTCATGCCCTCGCTCTGGCCCGAACCGTTCGGATCGGCGGTCCACGAGGCGATGAGCCGGGCCGGGCGGTCATCGGCACTACGCCGGGAGGACACAGTGACATGATCGACAATGGCCAGAACGGACTCCTGGTCCCGGCCGGCAATGTGGCGGCGCTGCGCGACGCCATGCGTCAACTCCTGGACGATCCGAACCACCGCGATCAACTGGGGAAAGCGGCGCAGCAGAAGGCCCATCAGTTCACCGCGTCATCGGTTGTGCCTCAGATGGAGCGAGTCTACGGTGAACTAACCAATGGAGCTCGCGCGCACGTTCATGCCCACTAGACCCTCAGCGTTCATAACCGGAATCACCGGTCAGGACGGCTCCTATCTTGCCGAGCTTCTGCTTGACAAGGGCTACGACGTCCATGGGATGGTCCGACGTCATCGACGGAGCGTTTCGACCGTATCGAACACCTCCGTGACCGCATCACGCTTCATCAAGCCGACCTCCTTGATCACCGTTCACTCGTCGACGCGCTTCGAGCCGCCTCACCGAGTGAGATCTACAACCTGGCCGCCATGTCATTTGTCGCGGTCTCCTGGATCCAGCCGACGCTGACGGCGGAGTTCACCGGCGTTGGTGTAGTCAGACTGCTCGAGGCAATTCGTGAAGTGTGTCCGGAGGCCCGGATCTACCAGGCATCGTCCAGCGAGATGTTTGGAAAGGTGCAGGAGGTGCCGCAGACGGAAACCACGCCGTTCTACCCCCGGTCTCCGTACGGAGTGGCCAAGACCTATGGACACTTCATCACCGTGAACTACCGCGAGTCCTACGGGCTGCATGCGAGCAACGGCATCCTGTTCAACCACGAAAGCCCTCGGCGAGGGCTGGAGTTCGTAACCCGGAAGATCACCTGGCATGCCGCTGCGCTCAAACTCGGCCTGGTCGACAACCTAAAGCTTGGGAACCTCGACGCACACCGGGACTGGGGTTATGCCAAGGATTACGTCGAGGCCATGTGGCTGATGCTGCAGCAGGATGAACCCGATGACTTCGTAGTCGCCACTGGCGTGTCACATCCGGTCCGGGCTTGCCTGGAGATCGCCTTCGATCAGGTCGGGCTGCCCATAGACAGTTTTGTCGAGGTCGACGAGTCGCTACAGCGACCGGCTGAGGTTGACCACCTCATCGGTGACCCATCCAAGGCGGAGCGCAAACTCGGTTGGACGCCGGCCACGTCCTTCGAACAATTGATTCGGCTGATGGTCGACGCTGACTACGCGCTGCTGGCCGATCGCCCAGGCGAGGCGCAAGTCCGCGCCGCCTAGCCGGACTCGGAAACTACGCTGCGCGGACCTCGGAGGGCTCTGGCATGAGCTTCTCACGCAACGCTCCCCGCTCATGCGCTTCCTCTGCCTCGTAAGCGGCGCCAAGCCGTGCGGCACGACGAGGCGACGCCTCGGCTACTAGGACCTTGAGGATCGCGATCCCATCGGAGACCGGATTCAGCTTGGACTCGCCGCCGACCCGGGCCGGCTCATGGGCGGGCACCTCCGCCGTACGCATACCGACGGTGGTGGCTCGAACCGCTGCCTGGATCTCAAACTCGAACCCATCGGCCAGGCGTCCCAAATGGCGGATCGTAGACCGCCAATACGCGTTATAGCCATAGGTAATGTCCGTATACGACGCACCGAAGATGACGTTGGCGATCCGAGTCAAGACGTCATTTCCAAACCGTCGCAGCCGCGTGAAGTCCGAACTTCCACCGCCCGGAAGTGAGCGGGACCCCTTGACGAAATCTGCACCCTGGAGAAGCTGTGTCACAAACAGCACAATGTCCTCGGGGTTCATTGAGCCATCGGCGTCCATCGTGACGATGATGTCGCCGTCTGCCACCGCCAACCCATGCTTGAGCGCGTTGCCTTTGCCACGACCGGTTTGTTGCACAAGCAGCGCGTCGGGGCGCAGCTTATGAACCACCTCTACGGTGTCGTCAGTAGACGGGCCGTTGACGACGATCACGTTGTCCACAATGCTCGGAATACGCGGCAGCACGGCTCGAAGACCATCCGCCTCGTTGAGCGCCGGCAGGATCAAGCTGACCTGGGGCGCTTGACGCTCTGAGCCCAGAGAATCTGCGGTCACGGAACGAAACCAAGAAAGTCGGCGCGAGTCGTTGCCCTCCGCTGGCGGAGGGTCCTGATCGAGCTTCAGGAGAGCTTCGATACGTTCAGCCTCGTAGTCCAGACGGTCCCAACGCGATTCTGTCGATTTCATCGGCCTCGCTCCTTTGCCTTTGAAAAGTTCATCATTGCGCTCCAATGCGATCTCAAATGCGTGTCAAAGTCACCCGGCTCACACCTGGCAAATCTCGGTCCACTTCGTACCTTCAGCCGGCCTGCGGATCGACCCAACTCGGTTGACTCGAATGAGATTCGAGCTCATCGACCGAGGGCGGCGCTCGGTAACCACTACAACTGCTATCCCCTCGCCGTTCTCTCTCTGACGACGAGCACCCGAGTATGCCACATTCTGGCGCGTTGCGTCGGACTTTATGTGAACAACTGTATAACTTGGGCTTGTGTTACTTGACACTAAGCCACCCGCTGGAGGTGCGAAACCCCGCTAAATCATCAATCGCACCGACGATCCCGAGGCCGGGTCACGCTCCGCCGGGCTTACGGCCGGCGTTCGAAAGAATTTCCGCAGTACGTCGGGGGGCCCAAAGATGCACGGCGTGTCCGACGTCGCCTACAACTTCCAGGTGCGCCCACGACAGCGCCTCGCCCATGCGCTCGGCGGTACCCCGGAACTTCTCGTCCCGCTCCCCCACGACCAGCGTCACCGGCAGCTCGAGCTCACCCAGCCGATCCCACAGCGTCGGCAGCGCACCGGTCCCCAATCCGCGCAGGGCGCGGGCCAATCCGGACACCGAGTTGCGCAGCCTGTCGGCGTGCACCTCGGCCAGCACGTCCTCCGGAAGACCGGCCAGGATCGGAGTCCCGGCCCAGTCGAGCGCAAACTCCTCGATAGACATGGTCTCTATGCGCTCGGCCAGAGCCTCGTCGGCCTGACGGCGCGCCGTTCGCTCCTCCGGCGCGGCGATCCCGGGACTGGCCCCGATGAGCACCAGGCGCTCGATCCGCTCCGGCATGGCCAGCGCGACGTGCAAGGCCAGCCGTCCGCCCATCGAGTAGCCGGCCAGCGCGAACCGGTTCGGGGCCATGGCGTCCACGTCGGACAGGACCCCGTCCAGATCGACGGGCTCGATCGCCGATGCGGAGCCGTGGCCGCGGATGTCGGGCGCCAGAGCCGGGTAGCGCTCGCCCAGCTCGGCCCGGACGCGGTTCCAGCTCGCGCCGGTGTGGGTGAAGCCGTGGAGGAGGACCAGCGGCACCACGCTCCGATCCACCCCGGGCGTCAGCTGGTGCTCCCCTGGGGTGCGGCCGGTCTCCAAGCGGTGACGGTGTGAAGCTCCCAGCCGGAGAAGGAGTGCCATTGGGCTGTGGTGTGGGCCGGGTCCCAGAAAACGAAGCCCTGAACGTCGATATGCGTGCCCATTGGCGGTTCCATCACCGGAGCGACGCGGTGGCCGATGAGCAGGTTGTCGATCTCAATGTGGATCGTCTTCATATAGACGTCCCTGATGTCCGGACGATTCGGGTCCATCACGTTGACCGTCTCGTCGCCGTCGGCGCTGCGGTTCGGGGCCTCCGCGATGACCACATCATGGATCTCGACCAAGGTTCCGGTTCCCGCGATCGAGCAGGGCGGATTGAGTAGATGTTGCTGAAGCCCCCCGCGGAGGTGGGGTTGGAAGCCCCCACCCGGCTCGGTCGCGCCCTGCAGTGCGCCCCGACGCGACCCGAGGATGAACGGAATCGTCGTCAGGGTCGGCTTGCACGTGTAGAAGTGATTCCACGAGACAAGCGCCGCGAGGGGCGCGAACCGAACAGTCACCACGCGGGAACGCGGCAGCCGGAACGTGCAGCGGGCATCGGCGCGGCCCACGCACGCCCCCGACCACCGAAGGAGGCGGTTTCCGGCCCCCGCCCGCGCGTTCAAGGTGATCGCCGCTCCGGTCGACAGCCGCCGGCTACACCGGCCCGAGCAACTCCGGTCGCCCGGAGAAACCACCACCTGGCCGTAGCCCCGGACGACCAGCGTGAGGCGCACCCGTGGGCTCGTCGCGGCGTCGCCCAGGATCACCACGATCACCAGAGCCACGGCGATGACGCCGATGGCCGCCGCCACCAACCCCCGCGTTCGTTCCCGCACTTCTCCCCTTGAGGTTGATGACGAGATACTACGCCCGGATGAGCGCCGACACCCACCTGCTGCTGCGGGCTTTCGCCGACGAGCTCGCCCGCTGCGGGCTCGAGCACGCGTGCACGTCGCCGGGTTCGCGCAACACCCCGCTGATCCTGGCCCTCGTCCAGCAGCCAGAGATCCGCACGTGGTCCCACATCGACGAGCGCTGTGCCGGCTTCTTCGCCCTTGGTGCGGCCAAGGCCTCCGGTAAGCCGGTGGCTCTGACGTGCACCTCGGGCACGGCGGCGGCCAACCTCGCCCCGGCGGTGATCGAGGCCTGGCAGGCGAGGGTGCCACTGATCGTCCTCACCGCCGACCGGCCGCCAGAGCTCCGCGACAACGGTGCCGGCCAGGCCATCGACCAGATCAAGCTGTACGGCAGTGCCGTCAAGTGGTTCGTCGAGGTCGGAGTCGACCAGGCGACGATCGGGAACGTGCACTGGATCCGCCAGCTGGCCTGCCGGGCCCACTGGACTTCCCTCGACGGTCGTCCCGGCCCGGTGCACCTCAACTTCCCGCTGCGCGAGCCACTTGTCCCCGACGGCCCGCTCCCCGACGATCCTGCTCCGGGTCGGCCGGACCGCCGACCCTGGGTCTCGCGCCGCCCCGCCGGCGCCCCCGCCCCGCCGCCGCGCGAGCTCCCGGCCAAGGGGGTTGTGGTCGCCGGGCGGAGTGAGCGTGATCCGGATCTGGGCAACATCATCGCTCGCTTCGCTGCCCAGCTCGGCTATCCCCTGTTCGCCGACCCGCTCTCCGGGGCCCGCCGGGGCAGGGCCGTCGTCCCCACCTACGACCTGCTTCTCCGCAACCTCGCCTTCACCAACGCCCACCGGCCCGAGCTGATCATCCGGGTCGGCGATCTCCCCACCTCAAAGCCGCTGCGCTCATGGCTCGCGCGGCTGACCAATATCCCGCAGCTGGCTCTGGATCCCGAGGCGGCCTGGCAGGACCCGGACGCCACCGTGAATGAGATCGACTCCTCGGACCCGGGGGCCACGCTGAAAACCTGGACCCCGGCCGACCCCAGAGCGGGGGACTGGCTGGCGGCCTGGACGGCAGCCGGCCAGACCATGACGCAGACGATTGACGGACAACTCGGCAACACCCTCTCCGAGCCGCTCGTCGCCCGTCGGCTGGGCGTTTGGCTTGGACCCGAGGCCAACCTGTTCGTGGCCTCCTCGATGGCCGTGCGCGATATCGAACTCTTCCTCCCCGCCGGCCAGGATCTCCCGCGCGTGCTCTCCAACCGCGGGGCCAATGGAATTGATGGCACGGTGTCCACCGCGTTCGGTGTCGTCGCCGCCACCGGCCGACCCACCGTGCTGCTGATCGGTGACGTCGCCCTGGCTCACGACCTCGGCGGGCTGCTGGCCGCGCTCCGGCTGGGCCTGTCCCTGACCATCGTTGTGCTCAACAACGACGGCGGCGGGATCTTTCATTTCCTCCCCGTCGCCACCGCAACCGACGTCTTCGAGGAACACGTGGCCACGCCCCACGGCCTGAACTTCGCCCACGCCGCCGCGCTCTACGGCTGCGGCTACGTCAGGGTCCGGGACCCCGACCAGCTCGAGACGGCGCTGGCAGACTCGATCAGACACAGCGGAACCACGCTGATCGAGGTCCGCACCGACCGGGGCGAGAACGTCGCCCTGCACCGCCGCATCGCCGAGGCGGCGCTCAGCCCGCCAGCAGCGGCAGCAGCGCCTGCAGCTTGACCTCGGTCTCGGCCAGCTCTGCGGCCGGGTCGGAGTCACGCACAATCCCGGCGCCGGCGTAGCAGGTGGCCAGCGTTCCGCGCAGGAGGGCGCAGCGCAGAGCGACACAGAACTCTCCGTCCCCCATCGAATCGGTCCAGCCGACCGGCCCGGCGTACCAGCCGCGGTCCATGCCCTCCAGCCCGGGGATCAGGTCGAGAGCCACCTCCGAGGGCTCGCCCCCGACCGCCGGCGTCGGATGGAGCATGCCGGCCAGCCGCACGGCGTCAATCGGGGAGCGCAACTGGGCGCGGATCGGGGCACCCAGGTGCTGAATGTTGGCCACCCGCACCAGTCCGGGCTCGGCGGCGCTAACCCACACCGAATGCGGACGCAGGATCTGGGCGATCCGCCGAGCGACGATCTCGTTCTCGTGGCGATCCTTGGCACTGCCCAGCAGTTGCTCGCCGAGATGATCATCGACGGCAGGGTCGGCGCTGCGACGGATCGAGCCGGCCAGCGCAACGGTGCTGGCCCGCTGTCCCTCTCGCCGGATGAGTAGCTCGGGGCTCGCGGCCAGGAAGGTCGCGTCGCCACGAGCCACGGCGAATACGTAACAGGACTGGAAGGCCTCGCGGAGCAGGCCGATCACGGCCGGCGCGTCATGGGGTTGTGGGCCATGGACCTCGACCTCGCGGGCCAGCACCAGCTTCTCGAGCTCCGCCGCCCGGATCCGCTGCACGCCGCGGGCGACAGCCTGCTCATAGTGGGCCGGAGGCATCGCGCTGACCACGTCGTAGCGTCCACTCGGAGCGGGGTCGAGTAGGGGCAGTCCTCCGGCGTGGAGCCCGCGCAATCGTCGCTCGGCCTGCGCCACCAGGCCCTCCACCGTGTCGTCGGGCTGGCAGTCCAGATTGAGCGTCAGCCAGGCCTCCCCGTCCCGCCGAGCCACCGACAGCTCGGGAACGATGAGTGATGCCGCCGAGAAGCCACGCCAGCGCGGACTGTCGCCCCCCAGCGGGGCGAAGGCGAATCCGCCCACAGCGATCAGCCCGGAACCGGGTACCGCAGCCGGAGGATCGGCCAGCGCACCGCCCGATAAAGCCTGCCATGCCCGCGAGACCTGGTCAAAGCGCTCCGCCCCGCGCGCCTCGAGTTCACGCACCGAGCCGAGACCGGCGACCGCGGCGCCTCCGCGATCGGGCTGCTCGAAGCAGAACCAGGGCTCCTGGCCGACCCGCGAGCTGATCGCTATCCCGGTTGGGTCAGCGTGCCCCGGGAGCGGGGCGGTACAGCTGACCAGTTGGGCGCGGCCGGTACGGCGGGCGTTCCGGAGCCCCTCGCCCACCCGTCGCTCGAGACGCTCGAGCCACCCGGCGGCCGGCCAATCGAGGCGAGCAGCCGGAGAGCGGACCTCATCCATCGATCTGGAGGCTAGTGGGTCTCGCCGGAACGTTTCACCGACCACCGGCGCCGCCGGTACGACTTCCCCGAACCGTACTATCGAGCGCGGCGGTGCCGGATGTCCGTGTTTGCGGCGCTTGTCAGCGATCCATGCTCTCCCTCCCCCCGCACTGCACGCCTGAGCATGGCTGACGAGCATCAGACCGCCCGGAGGGTAGCCCTCGGTGCCGCGGCCAACATGGGCGGCCAGGGGATCGTCGTCCTCAGCGTGCTGATCATTACGCCGGCCATCGTCCGCACTGTTGGCGCCACCGATTACGGCGTCTGGGTGCTGTTTGGCTCCGTGGCCAGCCTGGGCATGCTGCTCGAGCTCGGGATTGCCGCCGCCCTGGTCAAGTTCGTCGCCGAGCATGCCGAGCGCGGCCAGGTCCAGGAGGCGTCTTTGATGGTGGGCGCGGCTACCTGGCTCTACGTCCTGTCCGGTGGCCTGCTGATCATCATCGGGCTCACGTTGGCCCTGGCGGTCCCCGCCGTGGCCCCCCTCCACCACGCCTTCGCCAGGCTGTTTCGCCCGCTGGCCATCCTGGTGGGGGTGGAAATCGGGATCTCGATGGTCGCCGTGGCTCCGGGGGCGGTGCTCAGAGGTCTGCAGAGGTATCCGATCGCCAACGCGATCCTTGGCGCGGGTTCCCTTGTGCGCATGGTCCTGATCGCCGCCGCGCTCGTGCTCAGCGGCGGCATCGTCGCTGTCGCGGCCGCCAATCTGGCGGCGACGATCATCACCTACGTCGGCTCGGTACTGGTTACCCGGCGGGCGGCACCGGGTTTCCTGCCCCTGGCGGTCCGGCCGGACTGGGCTCGCGCTCGACGTCTGTTCCGATTCTCGCGGTCGGTGGCCATGGTCCAGGTGGCGATCGGCCTCCAGAGCCGGCTGGACACGGTGGTCATCGGGGTGGCGCTCCCGGTTGCCCGCGTCGCGCCGTACAGCTTCGGAATGACGCTGGCCAACGGGATCCCGATGGTTACCGATCAGTTCGCCAACCTGGTGCTCCCGATGGCCGCGCAGCGCGGTGTCTCGAACGAGCCGGGGGCGCTGCGCAGGCTGTTCCTGGTCTCCACCCGCCTGACCATGGCGATCACATTCGCGGTGGGGATACCGGTCGCCATCCTCGGGGGCCCGATTCTCGGGCTCTGGGTGGGCAAGGGGTTCTCGGGCTACGGCGGACTGGTGACGCTGCTGGCCCTGGCCGCCATCGTCGACCTTCCGTCCTACCCAGCCGCCGCAGTGCTCCAGGGCATCGAGCGTCACGGGCCGATCGCCTGGATGGCGCTAGCCAGCGGGGTGGTCAATCTGACCCTGTCGATCGTGTTTGTCGGCCGCTTTGGCGTCGATGGCGTCGCTGCCGCCACGCTGGCCGCGAGCTCGGTCGAGATCGCGCTTCTGGTCGTGCCCTACGCTGCGCGGGTGCTCGGGGTCTCGCCGCGGGAATTCGTTTCACAGGTGGTGCTGCCGCTCACGGCCCCTGTCGTTCTGCTCGCCGGCACGCTCTTGGTGGCCAAGGCGATTCTGCCCGTTACCTCGTTGCCGCGGCTGGTCCTGGTGGCGGGCGTACCGGTGGTGCTCTACACCCTCGTTTACGCCACTTTCGGCGCGTCCTCGACGGAGCGCAACGCCTACCGGTCGGCCGCCAGCGCGGTGCTGCATCTCCGGACAACATTGCGCGACCGACGCCCCTAGAGCCAGGCCTCACCGCCCTTGAACGCTCCTCGAACCGCCCTCCTGCCGGCCACCGTCGTCATCTCCTCCCGGGAGCGACCGTCGATGCTGCTGGACACCGTCCGCTCGATCCTGTCCGCCGACACCGTCCCCAGCGAGATCGTGATCGTCGACCAGAGCCGCAGACCCAACCCCGAGCTGGCCACCATGGGCACCGTGCGCGGCTGCCAGGTCCTCTACGTCCACCCTGCCGAGGCCGGCGTGAGCCGCGGACGCAATCTCGGTATTCGACTCGCCTCCCAGCCGGTGGTGATCATGCTCGACGACGACATGCTGGTGCGGAACGACTCGTTCGAGGTTCTGCTGGCCGGTCGCCTCGGCGGCGAGAAGACGGTGACCACGGGCCGCGTGCTGATGGCCCCCTCAGAGGGCGAAGGGCTGGGTCAGGTCCCGGGCGCACTGGTCACCGAGACCGAGCCCGAGGTGTTTCGCGGTCGCCAGCCGCGGCAGGTCGTGCCCGGTCCGAACATCGCGTTGCCGCGGGCCGTGATGCTCGAGATCGGAGGCTATGACGAGCGGATGGGGCCGGGGACGAGGTTCCCCGCGGCCGAGGATCACGACCTCTCTCTTCGCCTGCTCGACGCCGGCTGCGAAGTGCGACATGTGCCGGCGGCCGTGGTTCTGCACCGCGGCTGGCGCTCGCGGCGTGAACGAGTGCTCCTGCATTGGAAATACGGCCGCGGGGTCGGCGCCTTCTATGCCAAGCACGCCAGCCTGCGTGATCGCCACGTCCTGCGCTTGGCGCTGCGCGAGGTGCGGATCCGGCTTCACTCGGCGGTGCGCTTCGCCCGCTCCTCGCCCCGGACGACGATTTTGGAGCTTGTATCGCTCGGGGCGCTGTTCACCGGCGGGCTGGAATGGACGCTGCGCTACCGGATGCGCGACCGCTCGCGGCCCGAGCGCTGAAGATCGTGCGTTTCAGCGTCGTGATCCCCACGCATGAGCGCCGGCACCTGGTGCGGCGGAGCGTCCTCGCGCTGGCCGAGCAGGTTTTCGAGGACTTCGAGGTCATCGTGGTCGACGACGGGTCCAGCGATGGCACGGCGCCCGCGCTGCGTTCGCTTTCCGTGCCGTTTGCGCTCCGCGTGGTCGAGCAGGAGAACCGTGGCGCCGGCAGCGCCCGCAACGCCGGCGCTGCCGTGGCGGACGGGGACACCCTGCTGTTCCTCGACGATGACATGATCGCTGACCCCCGCCTGTTGCTCGAGCATGAGCGATCCCATGCCCAGGGCGCCGACCTGGTGCTGGGAGATCTACCGCTACATCCGGAGTCACCCCAGAACCTGTTGTCCCGCGGCGTCGAGCACTGGGCCCGATCCCGGACGGAGCGGTTGGCCGCGGCCGACCACATCCCGCTGGGGGACCTCCTCACGGGACAGATGTCGATCTCGCGAGCGCTGTTCCAGGAGCTGGGGGGCTTCGACGCGGCGATCACCCGCAACGGGCGCTTTGGCGGCGAAGACATCGACTTCGGCTACCGCGTCACGCAGGCCGGATGCCGGGTGATGTTCAACCCGGAGGCCCGTAGCCACCAGTATTACGACGTGGATCCGCGGACCTTTCTGCGCCGCACCTACGAGTCGGCGCGGGCCCATCAGGAACTGGCCCTCAAACATCCTGAGCGGTCCCGTGAGTTCGAAGGCGAGCTCCGGTTTGGATCCGCTCGAGGCCGCTGGTTGTTCGCGCCGCTGATCGCTGCCCCGGCGCCCGTCAGCTGGCCGCTGCGGGCTGGACTTGCCGCACTCGTGCGTCACGGGCATGACGGTCCTCGCCTGCGGCGCGCCTTCCTGCTGATGCGGATCTTCGAGCACACCCGAGGCATCCGCGATGCGCGACGGACGCACGGGACCGGTCAGGTCGTAGTCCTGGCCTATCACGCTGTCGCCGATCTCCGCGGCGATCGAATCCTGGCTCGCTATGGCGTGCCCCCGACCCGGCTGGCCGCCCAGCTCGACGACCTCCGCGACCACGGCTGGAAGTTTGTCGACCTCGATGCGGTCATCCGCGCTCTAGCCGGCCAGCGACGCCTTCCCAAACGAGCCGTGCTCGTCACCTTTGACGACTGTTATGCCGACCTGCTGGCAGCGGGCGCGCCGGTCCTCGGCAAGCGAGGAATCCCCGCCGTCGCCTTCGCGGTCGCCGGCCTGCTTGGCGCGAGCAATCAGTGGGATCTCGAGATCGGCGCCCGCGAGCTCCAGCTGCTCGATGCCGAGGAGCTGGGGCAGCTGGGAGCGCGCCAGATCGAGATCGGCTCGCACGGAATGTGGCACCGAGCGCTGACCAAGGTCCCCTCCGACGAGCTCGAGGAGGAGCTGATTGGCTCGGCGGCACGGCTCCAAGAGGCTGGCCTCCCGCGCCCGCGCGCGCTCTCCTATCCGTACGGAGACTTCAGCCCCGCGGTCGCCGGAGCGGCCCATCGCGCCGGCTATGAGGCAGCGTTCACCACCGACCCAGGTGTAGTTCGGCGCCACTCCGAGCGAACTGCCCTCCCCCGGATAGAGGTGCACGCGACCGACACCCCGCGGCAGGTGAGGCTCCTGGTCAGCTCCGCGGGGTGGCCCGAGCCGATCCGCAGACGGGTGCTGAGGCTGCTGCGCACCCGGCGATGATGCGCAATCACCCGCTGAACTCGTCAATCACCCTGGTCTCGTCGCCTCGCGCGCAGCCCGTAGAGGAAACCCGGGGCCAGCCCCCAGAGCCCGAGGAGATGCTCGTGAACGATCCGCGGATCCAGGTGCTTGAACCCGCGGGCGACGCCGCGCCCATGCATCCAGGCGTAGCTGAGAACCATCCGCAGCGCGAAGCGATCGCCACGCCGGGCCCACAGTCCACACAGGGCCCCGATGCCGAACGAGTACGAGTACCGGGTGGCCAGCCGGCGCTCCCAGCTCTGGCGCTCGTGGCGGACTAGCGCGGCGGGTTCATAGCGGACCACGGCGCCTCGGCGCATCAGGCGGTACAGCAGCTCGATGTCCTCGCCGGCCAGCCCCGGCGAGCCCACACCCAGGCGCTCGTCCCACCCCCCGGTTTCGATCAGCAGCGCTCGGCGAGCCGCGAAGTTCCCGCCGCTGCCCGCGTGCCAGGGGATGACCCGGCCGGTGTGGTAGCTGGGCGTCAGACGCAAGCGCTCTGAAACCGCGTAGAGACCCGGCACCTCGGGGCCCAGCGCCAGCACCGGACCGGTGACGATGTCCGGGACCGGGTCGCGGCGCCGCGCGGCCATGATGCCCTCTACCCAGCTTGCCTCCGGCGCCACGTCGTCATCGGTGAACGCGACCACCTCCGAGCCGGCCAGTTTGAGCCCCAGGTTGCGCGAGGCGGCCAGCCCGCAGAGGCCCTGCTCCACGTACCGCGCCGCGGGGAGCGAGGAGGCCTCCACCCGGCGGCGAGCCGCCTCGCTCGGGGCCTGATCGATCACCAGCAGCGCGTCCGGTCGGCGGCTGCCACCCTCGATCGCGGTCAGGCATCGCGACAGCGCCTCCGGGCGGCCACAGGCTGCGACCACGACTGTCAGCGTGTCAGCAATGGGCGGCCATCATATTCGGCGCACGGCCCAGGCGGCCCCCGACGGCATCGGCGACCAAAAAACGACGAGTTGAAGGTACGGTCGGCTAGGGTTGCGCTGGTGTTCTCGACTCGTTCACAACCTCACGAGGACACCCAGGAGCCCACCGCAGAGTCGGCCGCCCTGATCTGGGAGTCGGTGGCCCGGATGCTGGCTGCCGGGGATGTCGACGGGATCCGCTTCAACAAACTCGGCCCGATGGCGGCTCGCGTCTGGCGCGAGCAGGGGCGGCCGGTGCCCCCGCCGCTGGCCAGTGACGCGCGGTTGGCCACGGCCGCGTGGATGGCGTCCATCCCGTTGCTGAGACGCATCCGATCCCTGACCACCGGGCCGCTGCTGCTGATCAAGGGCCCGGAGGTGGCCGCCCTGTACCCCGGAAGGGCGCGCGGCTTCAGGGATCTCGATCTGATCTCCTCCGAGGCCGACTTGGTTCATGCGGCGCTGCGAGCCGACGGCTTTGTCGAGGTGGACGACCCGGAACTGTTCCGCCACCATCATCATCTCCGGCCGCTGCAGCTGCCCGAGAACTGGATCCGGGTAGAGATCCACCAGCGTCCGGGTTGGCCGCCGGAACTGCGCTCACCACCGGTGCAGGACATCATCGCGGGTGCGGTGCCGTCGCTGACCGGGGTGCCCGGCATCTCCGCGCCGGATGCGGCCAGCCACGCGTTGATCCTCGCCGGTCATGCCTGGGTGCACGAGCCGCTGGACACACTGCGCGACCTGATCGATGTGGCCGCAGTCGCCGCGCGAGCCGAGCCCGCCCGGGTCGACGCGCTGGCCAAGCAGTGGGGAATCGAGCGGATCTGGCGAACCACCTTTTCCAGCGCCGACGGGTTGCTGAGGAACGGGAGCCAGACGCGGGCGATCCGCGTCTGGGGACGTCACCTGCCCGAGGTAAAGGAGCGCACCGTGGTCGGCAACCATCTCGAGCGTTGGCTGAGCGGCTTCTGGGGACTTCCCCCCCGGGCCAGCCTGCGGTGGGTCCGAGGCGTGGTTCGCCAAGAGCTGTTTCCGTATCCCGACGAATCGTGGCGGGAGAAGCTGATCCGGGTCCGTCGCGCGTTCACCAAACCGAGCTCGTCGATGTCCGTGCATACCCGGGCCTGGCAAGAGCAGGCGCACAGGCCTCATGCAAAGGGCACGCCCGACCGGAAGTCGGACGGGCACTAGGCACCTCGGCTTTAGGTCTGAGATGTGGTGGCGAGGACTGCGGCCGCGACCCCCGGGCAGGGTGCTGCGACTGGCAAACATGTACTCAGGCACGCAGAGCATCGAGGCTGTTGCCTTCTTCGCCCGCACGGTGGCCGAGCTTTCGGGCAACGAAATCGGGATCAAGTTCGTGCATAGCTGGGGGCGGGATGATGATCCCTCCGAGGAGCTCTCTCTGCTCGCGGACGTGGCCGCCGGACGTGCCGAGCTTGGCTGGGTGGGAACCAGAGCGTTCGGCAAGTTGGGGGTACGCAGTCTCGACCCGCTTCAGGCGCCATTTCTGATTACGAGCTACGAGGCGGAAGCGGCAGTCTGCCGGAGCCAGTACACACAGGACGCGCTGGAGCCGCTCACGGCATTGGACCTTCAGGGGATCGCCGTCCTCGGCGGGGAGTTACGCAAGCCGTTCGGGATCACCCGGGTCCTCCTCAGCGCCTCGGACTACGCCGGCGCGAGGATCCGTACCCACGCCTCGGCGGTCGGCGAGGAGACGTTCCGCGCGCTCGGCGCGGTACCGCTGCTGCGCTCCAGGCTCCAGATGGCGAGAAGCGACCCCGGCAGCTTTGATGGAATGGACAACCACTGCAGCGCGATCGCCTCGTGGGGTTACAGCGGAACGTTGACCACGAACGCGAACCTATGGCCACGGACCGTCACCCTGATTGCCTCCTGCCGCACCTGGCGGCGCCTCAGTGCTGACGAACAGGGTGCGCTCCGACTCGCCGGCGAGCGTGCGGCCGAGTTCGCCGCCGCCGCTCTCGCCCGACAGGAACGGGCTGATCTCGAAGCGCTGCAGGGAGCGCCGGTTGAGTGCGTGACCGCCGATGCGCAGGAGCTGGCCGCACTGCGCGAACGGGTCGCTCCGGTGTACGCCTCTCTCCGTCGGGATCCACTTGCCGCTGCCTATCTCGGGCAACTGGAGACGCTCGTCGGTCGCCCCTGATCGGCGGAGTGGTTTCCGGAGCCCAGGCCCCCGGGTTGCACACTTTTTCAAGCCTCCCGGGGTTCCTGTCATAATTCTCATTGTCGGAAAGGGAGAACCAACGGATGGACTCCCTATTGGTGAGCAATGGAGGGCGAATTGGTGCGCTGTTACTCGACAAATCCGCAGGTCATCCACGAAACGATCGATGGCGAGACGATCATTATCGATCTCGGCTCGGGGACGTACTTCAGCCTGCGGGGTGTGGCGCCGGAGATCTGGAACGGGCTAGCGGAGGGACGCAGCGACGAGCAGATCGTTGCCGCACTGGAGGCCCGGTACGCGGCCGATGACGTGGAGCTCGGATCTGTCGTCTCGGCGTTTCTGGCCGACCTGGCCGCGGACCAGCTGATTGCCCCATCCGATGACAGCCCGCCAGCGAACCTCCCGGACCCACCGCCCGCGGCAGAGCGCGCGCAGTTCGCGGCACCCAAGCTCGAGCGCTACACCGACATGCAGGAGATCATCCTGCTCGATCCGGTGCATAAGGTCGACAGCCAGGGCTGGCCGCGCCCCGCACCCTCGGTGCCGGAGAGCGCCTAGCATTTTGGATGGGGTGGCCGCCTCAGAGCCAGCGGCCGCATCGGCCGTCTCCAGTCGAGGGATTGACGCTCTCTTCAGCGCCGCAGCGGCATCCACCGGGATCATCGAGCAACCGCTCCTAATCGCTGGGCTGCCCATCCGTCTGCGCTTCGCCGGCCGGCCGATGCTCGAGCGGCTCGGCCGATCGTTTACCCATCTGGCCACCGAGGAGTCGGCCGATGATGCCCTGACCGTGGACATCTGGGACACCGCCACCAGCGGAGCCCCCGGACCGCCGCCCCTAGGCGAGCCGCTCGCGCCCGATGGGATCGGCCCGTTCTACTACTTCGAGGAAGGCGGCGTCCGCGCGCTCAGCCGCTGGGATACGCTCAGCGTCCTGGACTTTGACAGCCGCCGGGCCTGGTTTTGGGCCGACGATACGGCCCACATGCGCTCCTGGGACTGGGCATCTCCTCTCCGGGCCATTCTGCATTGGTGGCTCGGATCCCACGACATCCTTCAGGTCCACGGCGGCGCGGTTGGCACCTCGGAAGGCGGCGTCATGGTGGTCGGGCGCGGTGGGTCAGGGAAGTCGACCACCACCCTGGCCTGTCTGTCCTCGGGGCTGCGGTACGCCGGCGATGACTTCGTCGGGCTGGCCGTGGAACCCGAGCCGTGGGTGCACAGCCTGTACGGCTCGGGAAAGCTCGAGCCGCATCACCTGGCTGCGTTCCCGGCCTTGCAGAAATGGGTTTCGAACCCCGTCCGGGAAGCCAACGACAAGGTGATCGTGTTCGCCCAGGAGGCCGCCCGCGGGGGTGTGATCAAAGGCTTTCCCCTCCGCGCGGTGCTGGTCCCCCGGGTGGTGGCCAAGGAGCCGCAATCGCGTCTGGTACCGATCTCCCCCGTGGCCGCCCTCGCGGCCCTGGCGCCCAGCACTGTCTTTCAGCTCCACCCTCCGCAACCGGATGGCCTGGCCAAGATGGCCCAACTGGTAAAGCGTGTCCCCTGCCTATCGCTGGAGCTCGGCTCCGACGTCGACCGGATCCCCGACCCGATCCTCAGCTTCCTGAGGGACTGACCCTTGGGTCGCCCGCTGGTCAGCGTCGTGATGCCGGCCTACAACGCTGAGCCGTTCCTGGCCGAGGCGCTTGACAGCGTGTTTGCCCAGGATTATCAGCCCATCGAGGTGCTGGTGGTCAATGACGGATCCTCTGACCGCACTGGCGAGATCGCCCGCTCGTACCCGGCCCTGCGCTACTTCGAGCAGGAGAACCGAGGGGCCGGAGCGGCGCGCAACGTGGCCATCGCGCAGGCGCGGGGGGAGTACATCGCCTTCGTCGACGCCGACGACGTGGTTCCGGCCTCCAAGCTCAGCGTCCAGGTCGGCTACCTGGAGGAGAATCCTGCCGCCGCTGGGGTGCTCGGACGTCAGGTGTGGACCGAGGAGCCCCCCGGAGCAGTGCGGGATCAGGTGTACGGGGAGCTCGACGGCATCCCCCTGGTCTCGCTGGTCATCCGACGTTCCCTGCTGGTCCAGATGGGCGACTACTGCGACCCTCCGCACGAGGACATGGACATGATGATCCGCCTGCGCGCGGCGGGTCACACGGTGGAGGTGCTGCCCGAAATCGTGCTCCACCGCCGCTACCACGGGGGCAATCAGTTCGCCGGTCAGGGGCTGGGCCCGCTGCGCATCAGCTCGTTGAAGGCGCAGCTGGACGCCAGGCGCGCCCGGGACCAGGGATCATGAGCCCGCCGCGTCCGCTGATCAGCGTGATGATTCCCGCGTTCAACGCCGCCCCATATCTGAGCGAGGCGATCGACAGCGCGTTCGCGCAGACCTACGCGCCGATCGAGGTGATCGTGGTCGACGACGGTTCCGATGACGGGACTCTGGACGTGGCCCAGTCCTTCGGGGACCGGGTCCGGGCCATTCGTCAGGACCGGGGCGGCAATGGCGCCGCGCGCAACGCCGCGGTCGAATTGTCCTCAGGCTCATTTTTCGCCTTTCTCGACGCCGATGACCGGTTCACGCCGGCCAAGCTGGAGCTCCAGATGGCGGCTCTGGACGCCGACCCGGAGCTGGAGGTGGTGTTCGGCCTAGTTCGCGAGTTCGTCAGCCCCGAGCTGTCCGAGGAGGTGCGGGCCGGAATCCGCCCCCCGTCCGAGCCGCAGCCGTGGGCGTCGCCCAACCTGATGCTGATCCGCCGGGCCGCCTTTGAGCGTGTGGGCCCGTTCAACACCAACCTGCGCGTCGGGGTGACCGTCGACTGGTTCGCCCGGGCCACCGAGTGCGGGCTGCGGTCCCAAGTCCTGCCCGAGGTGGTGCTGGAGCGTCGCCTTCACACGCAGAACAACGGCATCCGCGAGCAGGATGCCCGCTCGCAGTACATCCAGGTCCTGCGCGCGTCGATCGAGCGTCGCCGCCAGGCCGGGCGCTGAGGTGAGCCGCCCTCCACGGGCTGGCGGGTCCTTCTGGCCGTCCCCCACCCAGGAGCTGCTCCTCCGCGCTGGGCTGGCGCCGGGAGAAACTGCGCTCGCTGCTTGGCGCGAGCTGGGACCGGCGTTCGAGCTGCGCACGCTCGAGCCTGGAAGCGTCTCCGCGCTGCCGCTGGTCTACCGCAGGCTGAAGCAGACAGCGCCCGACGATCCGCGCCTGGCCCACCTGAAGGGCGTCGTGCGCAACTCCTGGGTGCGCAACCGGCTGCTGAGCGAGCAGCTGACGACCGTGGTCGCGGGGTTCGAGTCAGCAGGCCTGCGGACCGTGCTCCTCGACAGCCTGGCCGCCGCGGCTCGCTACTACGAGGAGCCCGACCTGCGCCCCACCCCCGCGCTCGATTTCCTCATCGACGACGGGAAGTTGAGCGCCGCGATGCGGGTCCTGGGTCGGATCGGCTTCAGCGCCTCGGAGGCACCGGGGGCCGATTATCAGGGGCCGCTCATGCTGGCCAACGGACACGGCCAGACCGCCATCCTGCGCACGACCGCCGCAGTCGAGTTGACGCTGGGGCTCGAGGAGCTGCTCCACAGCTCACGGCCGGTCGAGATCGACAGCTGCACCGTCCGCGCCGCGAGCCCGGTCCATGATCTGCTGGCGGCGTGCACGGCGGGTGCCCGGATCAAGGAGGTGCGCTCGATCCAATGGCTGATCGACATCGCTCAAATCTCCGCCCGGGCCATGTCCGAAGCCGACTGGGCTCAGCTGTGGGCGCTGGCCGAGGAGCAGGGACAGGCGCTACGCCTGCGGACGACTCTCGCCTACCTCGAGGACGTCCTCGCACTTCCGGGACCGCTCGGGGGTGGTCCCCGAGACGAGCTCCGACGGACACCGCGGCGTGAGCGGATCGCCTATCGCTGCGCCGGGCTCTCGGTGCCTGGGCTCGGCTCACTTCCGCAGGCGGTCGGCGAGCACCTCACCGCCACCCGCAACCGCTCCGAGTGGCAGGCACTGATGAGCTTCCCGGACTTCCTGGCCCGCCGGTGGACGCTGGGCGGCCGCCGCCAAATCCCCGCCGCCGCCGCCCAGCGCGTCGCCGGCGCGCTTGGGCGCAGCCGGAAGCGACAGGGATGAGCCGGCCGCGCGCCCTGTCCGATCGGCAGCGCAACACCTGGATGTTCCGCCTGCATCTGCTGCGTGCCCTCGGCCTGCGGCACTCGGTCCGCCGCGCGCTGGCCAACCGCCATCACCGAAGCAAGGTGGTAGACCGGCACGACCCCTTGGTCGAGGAGATCTGGCGGCAGGCCGCCGCCGAGCTCGGTGCCGAAGTGCGGCGACTATCCCCGGACCTGCTCGAGATCCGCGCCGGCGTCGCCCGCACCCGGGTTCGCGGCCAGACAACGGCGTTTGCCGACCCCGTCTCCGAGGCGCTGGCCTCTGACAAGCCCCTCGCCTACCGGTTGCTGGCCGAGGCGGGAGTTCCCACCCCGCCGCATAGGGTCGTCGCCGTTGCCGATGTGGCGCTGGCGGAGAGGGCGCTTACGCTCCTCGGCGGGCACTGCATCGTCAAGCCGGCCCGCGGCCGCGGCGGAAACGGGGTCACCGGTGAAGTTCGCTCGCCGGTGCAGTTGCGACGCGCGCTGGTCTCGGCCGGCCGCTACTGGGACGAGGCGCTCCTGGAGCGGCAGTGCCCCGGGGATTCCTACCGGGTGCTCGTGCTTGACGGCGAGGTGCTGGACATCATCAGACGGCCTCGCCCCAGGGTCACCGGCGACGGTCGCAGCACGCTTGCCGAGCTGATGCACACCCGATATCGAGACCGCATCGCCGATGCTGGCCCGGCCGGGCTGAAGCCATTCATGGTCGATTTGGACTGCTTGTTCAACCTGGAGCAGGCCGGCTACGGGCTTGCCTCGGTGCTGCCCAGCGGGACCACGGTGACGATCAAGACGGCCACCAACTTCAACGGTCCCGAGGAGACCCTGACCGTGTTCCCGCCCTATCCGGAGCCTGTGGTCGGACTCGCACAGCAGGCGGCTGCCGCCCTGGGCATTCGCCTGGGAGGCGTCGACCTGATGGCTGGCCAAGAGGATCCGGTGGTGCTCGAGGTCAATCCGATCCCCGGACTCACACACCACTACAACGTGGCCGACGCGCAGCGGGCGCCACGCATCGCGGTGCCGATCCTCGACGCTCTGCTGGGCGCCGGTGACCGCTGCGGCACGCTCGCCCCGTGATCGAGCCCGCGCCGGCCCGCGCCTCTCGCCGGGGGGCCAAACGGGCCGCTGACCCCGCTTACTGTTCAGCGCCAGTGCTCGGCGTCATCAAGCGGCCGGTAGCCCAGCTCGCGCTCGGCGTTCTCGATATCCCAGATTCGCCACCGGTTTCCAGACACTCCGTAATAGATCCCGAACCGCAGCGCATCCGGGGCAGACAGGCAGGAGCGGACCAGCGCGACCAGGTCCCGGTGGCTGAGGAAGGTCGCATAGCTGCGCACGTTCATGGGCCGGTTTTCGCTGGGCAACGAACCGATACGCAGGCAGATCACCGATATGCCGTGCTCCTCGGCGTAGAAGCGCCCGGCCGCCTCGCCCACCGCCTTGGCGATCCCGTACGGTCCGTCCGGACGGACCGGACCACTGGTCCGCAGGCGCGGAAGCGTCGCCGGATCGAGGTTCTCATAGCGCCCGGCGACGACCGAGGCGTACGGCTCGTCGCGCTCGGCCAGGCCGGTGACGTGATTTGAGCTGGCGAAGATGAGGCGCCGGACGCCCGCCATCCGCGCCGCCTCGAGGGCGTTGAGTGTGGCGGGCAGGTTGTTGGCTCTGACGTCGTCCCAGCTGGCGTCCTCGCGCGGATCGGCGGCCAGGTCGATAACCGTGTCGGTCCCCCGGAAGGCGGCGGCGACATCCTCCTGTCGGCGCATGTCGACGATGAGGTCCGCCCGGCCGCCGGGCCGGATGTCGAGCCCGCGGACGCTGTGGGTGGGCCGTAGACCCTCGAGCAGGACCCCGCCGACCAGGCCGTTGGCTCCGGTGATCAGGATCTGCCCAGTGGGTACCGGAGGCCGGGGCGGCCGAGGCCAGGCAAGCTCCTCGCGTCCCCGCCTGCCTCTGATGACCCGGAGGAGACCCACTCCGTCATTCTCGCACCAGGGCCTGAATTCAGCCGCGGTCGGGAACCTGCCCCCGGTCGGTAAGAATTCCTAAGCATGGGAGCGTCGGCACAACCGGGAGGCGGAGAGCGAGCCCGCGGCGTGGCTCCAGGCCACAGCCCGGCCCGGCTTCGGCTCCAGTTCGTGGTCCCGTTCGGCCCCCGCTACGACAGCAAGCACGGCGGCCGAATAATCGCTCAGCTGTTGGACAGACTCGTCGAGCGGCACGAGGTTGCGGTTGTATACCAGCGGCTGCCGGTATCCGAACCGATGGACGCCGACCTCGCGCGACGTTGTGCCCTGGTCCGCGAGGTGCCTGTGTCGGGCAACGCCCGCTTCGGCTCTCGGTGGGCGCACCAGAAGCGCGTGCTCCGCGCCCTGGCCGGCGGCCTTCCCTCGCCGGTAAGCGCGATTTATAGTCGCCGCTTCGCCCACATCGCTCGGGAGGTCGCGCTGGACTTCGCCCCCGACGTGATCCAGGTCGAACACGATGCCCTTGGATACGTATTGCGCGACCTGGCGATCCCCGGTTGCGTGCGTGTCCTGGTCTGCCACGATCCGGGACTGAATGCCTCCCGCGACTTGGTTTCGGTCACCCGGGGCCGGCGCCAGGCGGCCCATCGGCTGGATGTCCTGGCCTGGCAGCGCTACTGGACCCACACGCTCAGCCAGGCCGACGCCGTGGTCGCGTTCACTCGAGCGGACGCTGACGCACTAGCTCAGGCGACGCCCTCCGCTCACATGGAGACGATCCCGTTTGGGATTGACATCCCGGGTGAGCCCGCGGACCCGCTGGGCGCCGCCCCACCCCGGGTCATTTTCATCGGCGGCTACGTCCATCCACCGAACGCCGACGCCGCACTACGTCTCATGCGCTCGATCATGCCGCTGGTGCGGCGTGAACGCGCCGGCCTCCGGCTCACGCTGGTCGGCGATCGCCCCACGGGGGCCATGCTGCGGACCGCCGGTCCGTACGACGCGATCACCGGACTCGTGCCGGATGTCACCCCGTACGTGGACCAGGCCGCGCTCCTGGTCCTACCGATCCGGCTGGGAGGGGGTATGCGGGTCAAGCTCTTGGAGGGGCTCGCGGCCGGCAAGGCGATCATCGCCTCACCCCGAGCTACCGCCGGCCTGGAGGTGAGCGACGGACAGCAGCTGCGCATCGCTGAAACCGATGCCGAATTCGCTGCGGCGATACTCGAGCTTCTGGCCGATCCCGGCGAACGCCGCCGCCTGGCCACCGATGCCCGCGTGTGGGCCGAGGAGAATCTCGGGTGGGAGCGGCAGGTGGCCAGGTACGAGGCCCTCTACCGGAGGCTGGCGCCGACCGGGTCCCGACTGAGCCCATAGGTTTGCTCAGTTCGATCAAATGCATGCCCTCCGCGCCAGCAGGCGCGAGCGAAGCCTCCCACTGAGTCCCGGCGCCTCCTGTTCGAGGAACTGGACGCCACGGGCCAGGAGCGGCCCAGGATCAGCGCGCTGGAAGTAGGCATGCGTTACGTGGCGCTGCGGCAGCAACTGCATGGCCGCCCGGCTGCCACCCCCCTTTCGGACCTGCCAGAGGATGTGGCGAAAGTCACCGTCCTCCCACCGGTAACGTGTCCCAGGCCGAGCCGTGCGCACCTGCACCGGGTCCCCGAGGCAGGAGCGGGCCCATATCGCCGGTAACGGCACCCCGGCGGCCACGGTCAGACCAAGCGAGCCGTAGGGGCGAGGGTTAAAGTCAATCGCGGCGTACGCGGCGCCCGGGGCGCGGATCAACTCCAGTTCAAAAATTCCTTCCCAGCCCAGGCGAGAGACGAACGCCTGCACGCTGCTGACCAGACTCCGGGGCGCGGCGAAGACCTCGGAGAAGCTGGCATTGCCCGCCCACGGCGGCCAGGTGCGCAGATACTGCGAGGCGACATATCCAAGAAGCTCACCACCGACGACAACCCCCGCGAAGGAGATAACCGGGCCGGAGCTGAACCTCTGGACCACGCACCGGCCGAAGTCCTGGACGGCAGCCTGGACACCCTGCTCATCGATGGCCAGCCGGGTGGCGCGGCGCTCGGTGGCTGGGCCCCGCTCTATGACCGTCGCCTCGGGCTTGATCAGGAGCGGAAAGCCAAGGGACCGGGCGGCGCAAAGCGCCTCACCGACCCCGTGGCAGAGCTTCGATTCCGGGGGCGGCAGGCCAGCCCATGCCGCCGCCTCACCAATCGCCGCTCGGTTGAGCGCGCGCTCGACCACATCCGCTCGGGGCATTCCCAGCTTGACCAGGGGCGCAAAGCGCGCGCTCTCTCTTGAGAGGAGCGACAGGGAGTCATCGGACACGGGCAGGAGCAGCGCGTGCGGCCGAGCCATCAGAATCGCCTCCAGGGCGGACAAGAATGCGTCCACCGAGATCGCAGGGGATGGAATCAGCCGTCGCTGGGCGGCGGAACGTGACCACAGGCCAGGCGCGCTACGGCGGGGGGCGACCGCCGTTACGTTGAAGCCGGCCGCGCTTAGCGATCGGGTCACGGCCAGCCCGGAGCGCTCGTCCTGATCGGTGACCAGGACCCAGCGGGCCTCGGCATCAACCGTCGCGTCCGGCTCCAGCCCGAGCTCGCCGACCTTGATCATCCCCGGATGATGCTCGATCTGGGGCCTGGATCAGCAGGCTCTTCTCCGCTATACACGCTCCCGATGCCGTCAGGCTTGCGGAGCCGTCGCCGACGTTGACCCCACACGCCGTCCGATCGGGCCGCTCGAGGCTACGGGCGCTACGGGTGCACAGACGCCACGTCTCGCGGCGTCGAGCCCGGGAGCTGGTGGCGGTCCTCGGAGCAGGCCCGCACGGCCTGGCAGCCGTCGCTCACCTGCGCGCGGCCGGGATTGACGCCACGTGCTTCGGAAGCCCGCTCGAATTCTGGCGAGACGCCATGCCGGCCGGTATGCGGCTGCGTTCGAGCAAACGCAGCTCGCACATCGCCGATCCACGACGAGCGCTGACAATTGACCGCTACGTACAGGTCACGGGGCGCTCGATCACCACCCCGGCGCTCACCCGCGAGGAGTTCGTCGACTACGGCCTGTGGTTCGCCGGGCAGGCGGTTCCGGACCTCGACCCGCGGCGAATCGAAGGTGTGTGTGCCGCCGAGCGCGGGTTTGACCTACGCCTCTCCGATGGCGAGCAGCGACATGTGGATCGCCTGGTCGTTGCCGCTGGCCTCTCCTGCTTTCCCCACTGGCCTGAGATCTTTCGGGGCTTCAGTAATGCTGCGGTCACCCATACCTGCGAGCATCGGGACCTAAGCGTCTTCGCCCACCAGCGCGTGGCCGTCGTGGGCAGCGGCCAGAGTGCCCTCGAGTCCGCCGCCCTCCTGTTCGAGCATGGCGCTGAGGTCGAAGTGATCATGCGCACCCAGGCGGTCAACTGGTTGCCCGAGCCCGAGCCGGCACTGCCGAACGCGAGACCTTCGCGGTTTCGATCGATCCCGCTCCCGCCCACCGACATAGGTGGCGGAGGGCCGCGCGACGCCTGGGTTGCCGCCACCCCGGATGTCTGGCGTCTGCTCGACCCGGCGAGGCAGCAACGTATCTCCTTCCGCTGCGTGCGGCCGGCCGCTTCGGGCTGGCTCCGGCCCCGCACAGCGGAAGTCACCATCACTGCCGGGCGTCTCGTGAGCGGCCTCACCGAGCGCCACGACGGCCGGCTCCGGCTCCGCCTCGACGATGGCACCGAGCGCGTCGTCGACCACGTTCTCCTGGGAACCGGCTACGCCGTTGATGTCCGACGCTACCCCTTCCTGGACTCCGCGTTGCTTACGCGGCTGGTCGTCGCCGATGGGTTCCCTGTGCTCGGCGCCGGACTCGAGTCCTCGATCTCCGGGCTGCATTTCCTCGGCGCCCCAGCCACGCACAGCTTCGGCCCAATTATGCGCTTCGTGGTCGGAAGCTGGTACGCGGCGCCGGCGCTGACTCGCCAGGCGATCGGGGGCCTGCGCCCGCCGGTGCGGCTCTCGTTCTAGCCACGCTTGCTCCACCCTGCGGTCCATGGCGTCGTGCATGTGGCGCTGGAACCACGTGCAGCGCCTGAGCAGCCTTGACTACCTGCGCCGCCCCGCGGGTACCTCTGGACCCACCGAGCCAACGTCGCCATCCCGTTGTCGTCGTCGGAGGGGGTTAGCGAGGATTGGACGCCTCGAGCGCTGGTATCGCGGCCCAACGCCAGCTGCGCCGGTGCCCAGGAGCCGGTCGTACAGGTCTGCGAACCGGGCAACCATGAACTCTGCGCTGAAGTGGGCCAGCGCCTGGCGGCGCCCGGCGTCACCGAGACGCCGCATCAGGGCCGGGTCTGAGAGGAGCCTGTCGATGGCCTGGGTCAGTGCCGACGCGTCGTCTGGCGCCACCAGAACCCCCGTGTCTTCAGTGACCAGTTCCGCCACCCCCCCAACGCGGGTGGCGACCACCGGAAGCCCGGCCAACATGGCCTCGATGATGCTCAGCGGAACAGCCTCGAGACGAGACGGCAGTACGAACAGGTCAAACCGTCGGAGCTGCTGCCGAGCTTCGTCGCTCCAGCCGGTGAACTCAACTCGGTCTGAAACCCCTAACCCAGACGCGAGGTGCGCAAGCGCCTCACGCTCGTCGCCGTCTCCGACGATTACCGCCCTCAGATAAGGGAGGTCGTGCAGAACGGACATCAACAGGTCGATCCGCTTTTCGGCATCAAGCCGGGCCAATGTGCCGATCACCGGTCCCGGTGACGCGTGCGGGGCTGGGTTCAGCTTCAGGTCCATCACCCCTGGGGGAATGACCTCGAGGCGGGAGCGTGTGCCGACAAGCCGCGCCACCGTGGCAGCCGAGGTCTCCCCGGTTGCGACGTGAGCCGAGACGAAGCGGGGCACGACCCGAAGGTAGAGCCGATGACGGAGGCTGGCGGGTGGGCGGGGGGCGTGATCGACAGCGACCACGTGTACTCCGGGCATGAGCACTCCACCCACCATGGCCCATGGGCTGCCCCAGGGACGGTTCAGGCTGATCTGGAGAACATCGGGACGGAAACCGATAAGGAACCTGAGGTGAGCGATGACCCCGGGCAGGTCAGCCCGGCTGCGGATCCGAGGCAGTCGTTGCACCCGTGCTCCGGGCCGGCGCGCGGACAGATAGGCCAGGACTCGGGGGTGAGTGGCCACTACCGTCACGTCAAACCGCTCCGGAAGCAGCTCGAGCAGGTGACCCAAATGGACTTCGGCCCCGCCGATCTCGTGCCCGTCGCAATACAGCAGAAGACGGGGCCGGCGCTTGCCTGTGGATTGCACGATCAGCTTCCGTAACTCCTGCGTCGGCCTTCCAACGCTGACGGATCATAGACGCGCAGGCGACGGCTACACAGATGGATACTCTCCGCAGATCGCAGCCCGATCCGCGACCTTGAGAGGCGATACGGCCCGGTACGCCTTGGCCGCCGTAACTGCGCGCCGTGGCCGCAGATCACCTCAACCAGCTGGGCTCATCCTGCTGCATCATGAAGTATCCGGGGCCGGGGACGACCCGCGGCGCTCGCTCTCCCCGGCTCTCAGTGTTGATGTGCTGCGGGAGCAACTTCGCCATTTGCTCAGGCGTTACCAGGTGGTCTCCTTGGCCGAGCTCCAGTCGATCGTTGGCGGCTCAAAGCCCAGCGGCGGTCGCTTTCCGGTGGCGCTCACCTTCGACGACGACCTCTCGAGTCATCATCGGATCGTCGCTCCCCTCCTCAGCGAGCGCGCATGCCCGGCTACCTTTTTCCTCACCGGCGCGACGCTTGACGGACCGTCGAGCTTCTGGTGGCACGATCTGCAGCAGCTCTATCAGCGAGGGGGCGAGGGATGGGCCGCTGTGAGCCGCGAGTTTGCCTCCCAGTGGGGCGAACCCAGAGTTCAGCTGAGCTTAGGGGTCGCAGCGGCGACCATCGAAGCCGCACCCGCGGACGTGCGCGACCACGTGGTCAACCGGCTGCGCGTCATCGCCGCGGAGCTGCCCACCGACCCGGGCCTCGATGCGGCAGCGGTTTGCGAGCTCCGGGCCGCGGGATTCGAGATCGGTTTTCACACCCATGGGCATTATCAGCTGCAATCGCTCGATGATCACGGTCTAGCCAGAGCCATGACCGAAGGGCGCACTCGGTTGAGCGAGCTCATTGGCGCACCCCTTACCCGGATCGCCTACCCGTACGGAGCGGCCGACCTGCGCGTCGCTGCCGCCGCGGCCCGGACCGGATTCCAGTGCGGCTACACCGTGGGCGTCGACCTGGTCCGGCCAGCTACCGATCCGTTGCTTACTCCGCGCGCAGACGCCTGCACCTCGGCCGCACGGCTGGCCCTGACCATGGCCCGGCTGGTCGCCGGCGGCACTTGAGATCGTCTGGCGGCGTCGAGCGCATCCAACCCGTGGCTCAATACGTGGCTGCCGCGGTTCGGTAGGCGCCGTAGGAAGGCTTCGGGCTGAAGTCATAGTTGCTCAGTCCGAAGAAATTCTGGGACGAGGAGGTGCTGGTGCCCAGGTCACGTCCGTCGTAGACGAACAGCGGGCCGGCCCAGCTGTAGGTTGACCACAGCTGATAGGCCCTGGTGATCATGGCCGCCTGGGTCGCCGGGCTGACAAACGTCGAACCCGCCGGCCCGTTGGTCGGCGCGCCGAACTCGGTGCCCCAGATCAGCTTGCCGCCGTCGCCGTTGGCCACCATCAGGCTCCGCAGGTTGGTGGGAGTCCCGTACATCTGGTACCAGGGGCTCCAGCTCTGCGGGTCGCCCGGGTAGGCCGGGATGCAGTAGGGATGGATGCCGACGGCATCGAAGTAGCCGTGGCCCCCATCAGCGTAGATCGCAGCGAGAAAGTCCGGCGGGGAGTAACCGCTCCCGTCGGTGGCGGAGGGCGACATGCCACCCAGCACGACCGTTGCGGTCGGGTCAGCAGCCTTGACTGCCGGATAGGCGGCCTTCAGGAGCGTGGTGTAGGTCGCTGGATTGGGCGCCGGGTGCCAGAACCCGGAGATGTTCTCCTCGTTCCAGATCTCATAGGTGTGGACGCCCATGGCCGAGTAGTGAGCGACCGCGGCCGAGGCGAAGCTCGCATACTGGGTCGGATCCGGGTTGTACATGCTCGACTGGCCCGCGGGACGGGCCCAGGTCGGCGTGTAGGCGATTGTGCCCAGCACCTTGAGCCCGGCGGCCTCGGCGTGCTGAACCGCCGCGTCGATCGACGTCCAGTAATAGGTTCCCTGGCCGGCGTACTGGATCTGCGCCCAGTTGATGTCGATCCGAATCCAGCGGGCGCCGGCACTCGTATCGTTGGCCACGTCCTGGGCCATGAGGGAAGGATTTGTGGATTCGTTCTGCAGCGTTGACCCGGCGGCGATGCCGAACATCGCGCTACCAAATGGGTTGGCGATGCCAGTCGGGGGTGGCGGCGGCGGGGGTGGCGGCGGCGGCGGGGGTGGCGGCGGCGGCGGGGGTGGCGGCGCCGGCGGGGGTGGCGGCGGCGGCGGCGTCGCATCACCGACATGCCAATCTGCGTAGGCCAGCTTGGCCCCGCTGGCGTTGGAGACCTTGACCGAGAACTGGTTCAGCCCGGCTCTGGCGTGGGCGTAGCTGACTCCTGAAGAGCAGGTGGCCCACCTCGAGCCGTCCTCGCTGCACACCGTGCGAGTCACCGTTCCGCCGGTGCTCCACGTGAACCTGGCCGTCGTCGCGGTGGTGGGGTCAGCCGGCTTTGAGGTCAGCGTTACGCTGGGCGCAGGCACGTAGCTTGCGGTGCTTGCCCGGGTGGTCTTCGCGGCCGTGTGATGCTTGCGGGTGACCCTGCGCTGGTGGCGACTGACGCAGCGGGCGTGCGTCCGAGCCTTGGTTCCCTTGAGTCGGCCATGGACCCGCGTGCAGCGGACATGGGGTCGCGTGTGATGGACGGCCGCGCGGTGCGTCACGCTGCGGGCAAGGGCCGCACCGGACGGTGCCACCGAGCTCACCGCCGCTGCCAAAACCGCTAGCAGCGTGATGGCAAGCACGGGATGTCGAGCAAGAATGCGTTTCATCGGTACCGGGTCTCCTTTGGGCAGCTGGGCCGCCTCGTTTCCGAGGCCCCTGGCTTTGCGACCCCGCCTCGCGGCGGGTGTGCCTTTGTCTGAAGCGCGTCAGTACCGCGCCCGAGGTCTGTTCTGTCGGTCTGCCTTGTGATCGGCTGCAACCGACGCCGCCTCGCGCAACCGGCACGAGAATCGACGTACGTCCGACGCTCCGCCCGAACATGGGCCGACCGGCTCGGTCACCTCAGGCGCCCGGCCGACTCAGGCGCTAGTCAATTCACTCCCCCGGCCGAGTCAGGCGCCGGTCAATCCGGTCCCCCGGCCACCTCAGGGGCCGGGCCCCATCAAGGCGCTGCTCCGCCACCCTCCGCGGCCACACCAGCGGTTGGTGCGGGCGCCGCCCTGCGCCCGCGCACCTGCGCGAGATCGCCTCGTACTTCCGGTGCGCGCCACGCGATGAGGACGAGGTAGCACGCGCCCCCCCAGACGACGAGCACCATGAGTCGGAGGAGAGGCGTCACTCCAGCCGCCAGGAGCAGCGCCCGGGCGCCGAGCACCAGGAGAAGCATGCCCGCCCCGGCCTCAAGGACCCCCAGGATGCTGGCCAGGCAGTCGCCCAGCGTCAACCCGAGCGTGCGGGCGGTTATGGCTGTGAACACGGGCTGGACCACGCAGCTGGCGACCAGGTAGGCGAGGGCCACCCCGCGGATCCCCCACGGTAGACCTGCCGCGAAGGCCAAGATGCTGACCACGGAGACCATGATGGTGGCGCGGAACAGCGTCTGCGCGCGCCCCGTCGACTGCAGAATCCCAGTGTTGAGCGCGGTCAAGGACTGCATCAGCCCGATCGGGGCCAGCAGCTGGAGCACCGGGGCGGCGGCCGCCCAGCGCGGGCCAAAAGCCACTTGGACGAACTCACGGGCCACGACGATCATCCCCAGCATCGCCGGCACGACGACGAGAGCGACCATACGAAGCGCGCCGAGCCAGGTGGCGCCGATCTGGCTGCTGTCCCGCATGCGCGAGAAGGCCGGAAAGAACACCTGGGTGATCGGCACCGCGACCCGCTTCAACGGAGCGAGAGCGACCGACCAGGCCAGCGAATAGGCCCCGAGCGGGGCGGCACCCAAAAACCGGCCCACGAGCAGGTTGTCCACGTTCTGCACCCCCCAGGTCAGGGAACGGGCGCCGAATGTGTGGCCGGCAAATCCGGCCATCCCGCGCAAACTCGTCCCGGAGAAGATCCAGCGCGGCCGCCACGTCGAGCTGCGCCACAGCAGCACGGTCGAGACACCGGCCGTGGCCAGCCACTGCGCCACGATCGCCCACGGACCAAAACCCAGCGCGGCGAGGACTATCGAGGTCGCACAGCCCGCCGCCGTGGCGATGATCGTGCGCGCCTCGAGCTGGCGGAAGCGCAGCTCTCGAGTCAACAGCGCTCCCTGGACGATGCCCGGAGCGGTCAACAGGAATGAAAATGAGAGCAGGACGAACAACCCCTGGACTTGCGGTTGTCCGTAGATCAGTGCGATCGGCCACGACAGGCCCACCCCGAGTCCCGTCAAGCCCACTCCGAGGATCAGCGACGCCCAGAATGCGGTCGACTTGTCCACTTCGCTGAGCTCCGGTCGCTGCACGATCGCCGCTGCTATACCGAAGTCGGTGATGACCATGGCGAGGGCGCCGAACACGCCGGCCTCGGCCGCTAGCCCGACCTGTCGAGGGGACAGAAGCCGGGCGATGACGATCGAAGTCGCGAACCCAAAGAGCTGAGTGGCGAAATTCGAGCCCATCATCCAACCGACTCCTCGGATGGTCAGCTGCCGCAGACTGGGCGTCTTGGGCGGTTGTGCCGAGTTCACGTCCCACCGTCAGCGATGTAGGGGCGGCGGGGGTTGCGCTCAGCCGAGGGCTGGGTGGGGTTTCAAGTTGCTCACGTGTTACGAGCCTCGGCGCAAAGCTTCGGCTGAAGCAGAATGTACGGCGTGAGCCGCCCGCGCCTGTCTTCTGAGAGTGCAGACCAGCAGGCGCGGGTGGATCCGTCTCGACGGCTGCGGCTCCTGGTGGTCGTGTCCTTCGGGCCGCGCCACGACAACCGGCATGGCGGCCGGGTGGTCGCCCAGCTGCTCGAGCACCTCGTTGACCGACACGAGGTTGGGGTGGTGCACCTGGACCACGCCGAAGACGGGCCGATGGACCCCACCCTGGCTGCCCGCTGCGCCTTCGTCCATCCGGTTCCCTTTCACACCCGGCCCTCTCTGGGTCCCCGTTGGCGCTACCGCGCGAACGTGCTCGCGAGCCTGCTGACCGGTCGGCCAGCTGCGGTCGGCGCCTTGTACAGCCGCCCCCTGGCTCGCCTGGTCCGCACCGTGGTCGACGAATGGCAGCCGGACATCGTCCACATCGAAAGTGACGTGCTCGCCTACTGTCTGAGCTTCCTGGAGGGTTGCCGGGCAGCCAAGATGGTGGTCATCCACGACCCGGGACTCCCCGCGGCTGAGGAGCTTGCGGGCTCGACAAGCGGACGGCAGCGCCTCGGTCATCGACTCGACGCGGCGGCCTGGACACGCTACTGGGAGCGCCTGCTGCCTCGCTGTGATGAGGTGGTAACGCTGACCCACCGAGACGCGCAGGCGATAAGCGCGCGCGTCCCGGCCACAACTCCGGTGGAGATCCCGCTGGGCATCGACATCCCCGCGCAGCCGCTCGACGCGGCCGGCGCGGGCGAGTCGAGCGTCGTCTTCATAGGCGGGTATAACCACACCCCGAACATCGACGCCGCGATGCGGCTCATGAACTCCATCATGCCGCGGGTTCGCGCCCGCGTTCCCGGCGTGCAACTCCTCATCGTCGGCGACAACCCTCCCGAGAGGATGCGGGCCAGCGCCGGAGCGCACGATGAGGTCACCGGTCGGGTGCCCGCCGTCGCGCCTTACCTTGACCGGGCGGCGGTCGTGGCCCTCCCCATCCGCCTCGGCGGCGGCATGCGGGTCAAGTTGCTCGAGGCCCTGGCGGCCGGCAAGGCCGTGGTGGCGTCGCCGGTTGCGGCGGCCGGGCTTGACACCGATGGCCACCAGATCCTGTGTATTGCCGACAGCGACGAGGAGTTCAGCGCCGCGATCGTGGCGCTGGTGGCCGACGACGAGGCCCGGGCAGAGATGGGGCGGCGTGCGCGGCGCTGGGCGCTTGAGAACCTGACCTGGAGCCCACGCCGAGCCGACTATGAGGCGGTCTATCGGGCCCTGGTCGAGCGTACGAGCGCGCCCACCGACAGAGACACCCGCCGATAGGCGGTGAAGGAGGGCTTGCGGGCGAAGCCCTGCGTCAGGAAGCCGAAAAAGTTCTCCTGGGTCTGCGTGGAGGAACCCATGTCGCGACTCGAATAGAAGAACAGCGGTCCCGCCCAGCGGTAGCTGGCGAACAGGCGGTAGGCCCGGGTGACCATCTTGGCCTGCGTGGCCTTGGACACGTAGGTCCCAGTCGGCCCGTTGGTGGGGGCGCCGAACTCGGTCGCCCAGATCTTCTTGGCCCCATCACCGTGCGAAATCATCAGGCTGCGGAGGCTCCGCTTGGTCCCGTACATCTGATACCAGGCGCTCCAAGACTTCTTGGCCCCCGGATAGGCGGGCCAGCAATAGGGGTGATTGGCCACGGCATCAAAGAAACCATGTCCACCGTCGGCATAGATCTGGGCCAGGAAGGAGACCGGGTTGTAGTCGGTTCCGTCGGTGGCCGCCGGTGCGGTGCCGCCGGTCATCACCGTGGCCGCGGGATCCACGCTCTTGATAGCCACGTAGGCGGACCTCAGCAGTGTGGTGTAGGCCGACGCAGACGGCCGAGGGGTCCAGAAGGCCTGCGAATTGGGCTCGTTCCAGATCTCGTAGTCCTGCACCCCGAGACGGGAGTAATGGGCCACGGCGGCGGCGGCGAAGCGCGCGTACAGCGCCGGGTCGGGTGCCCAGGTGGCATTGGCTGAGGCCGGACGGGCCCAGGTGGGGGTGTAGGTGATCGTGCCCAGCACGCGCATGCCATCGGCTTCGGCACGGCGCACGGCGGCATCGATGTAGGTCCACAGGTAGGTGGTGGGCCCGTGCATCTGGATCTGAGCCCAATTGATGTCCAAGCGGATCCACCGGGCCCCGGCCGACCGGTCGTTGCGCAGATCACGCCCTAACAGCGCTGGCGTCGGAGCCTCGTTTTGAAGTGTCGAGCCCGTGGCGATTCCGAACAGCCCCTGTCCGAAGGCGTTGCGCAGAGCGATCTTTCGACCGTGACGGCGGACGGTGCAGCGTGCTGCCGCGTGGGAGCGGCGGCTTGCGGCCACAGCGATCGGACACGTGCGCGAAGCCGCCGTCCGCTTGTGGGTCAATGAGCGGGCGCTGGCCACAGAGGCGAAGGCGATGGCCAGCACGGCCAGGACGGTCGGGACTCCAATGAGCGTCGCCCGCAGACGAAACGGCGCGGCGACGCTTGCTTTCTCGAACACGGTCCTCCCTAGGTGGCTGGGCCATCTCCGGTTGGAGACCCCTGGCTTTGCGACGCCGTCTCACAACGGCTGTGCCTTTCTCTGGAGCGCCCGACCAGTTCGATCGTGGAACGTCCGAGACGACTATCGGTCCTATTGCCATCAGGCTTTAGCCTTGAACAGCGTCTGGACGTTTGTTCTAGTCCGACCGGGCTTGACTAAATCCGTGCAAGCGCACTTCCCAGCTCCACTCAGGCTCTACACTCCCCCTGCCGATCTAGGGAGGGCTCCTAGTTCGGCCTCTCGCCGTCCCGGGCGGCCGTGCCAATGAGATCAAACGCAGACGAAACGCTCAAAGCGGCAATACGTCGCTCGCTGCCGATTCTGGTCGGACTGATCCTCATCGGCCTGCTGGCCTCCAACGTCGTCGAGCAGCTCAAGGGACCGAGTTATTCAGCGGGCGCCCAGGTGGAGGTCTCGACCACGCCGCTGTCGGCGATCATCACCAACACCCAGCCGTCCTTCGTGGACCCGCAGATGTCCCAGGACACCGCCGTTGCGCTGGCCAACTCGCCCCAGGTCTACGCCCTCGCTCAGCGGCAAACGGGGGGTACGCTCGGCACAGCCGGAACGCTGAAGAACGCCGTCACCGTCGCCCCGGTGCCCGACACAGACATCCTGTCCTTCACGGCCACGAGCCCCGATGCCCGCAAGGCGGTGCGGATCGCCAATGCGGTGGCCAGCGCCTACATCGCGTTCCGGGGCCAGCTGCACTCGGCCGCCATCTCGCAGACCGTCGCCAAGCTGCAGGGCACGTTGAGCACCCTGTCTCCAGGACCGCAGCGTGATCAGGTGGCCGGCGAGCTGAACCGGGCCCAGCTCCTTCAGGGGGCCACCTCCAACGATGCCACGCTGGTTCAGCGGGCGGTCAGTGCCGACAAGACCAGCCCTGCGCCGAGCAAAGACTCCCTCATCGGGCTGGCCATCGGCCTCGTCATCGGCCTCTTGGTGATTGCTCTTCGCGAGGCCGTTGATTCCACCGTGCGTTCCGAGGGCGACGTCGAGGATGTGCTCTCCAAGCCCGTTTTGGCCACCGTGCGACCGCTTCCGCGGCGTACCCGGATGGTCACCTACGGCCGGCACGAGGCCCTGTTCTCAGATACCTATTCGCTGCTCGCCGCCCAGCTGGCACCGGCAAAGGGCGCCAAGGCGACCAAGGTTCTGGCCGTGACCAGCGCTCTGTCCCGCGAGGGTAAGACCACGACGGCGGCCAACCTGGCCGTGACCGCCGCCCGCCGTGGACTGGACGTGATCGTGGCCGATTTTGACTTCCGCAAGTCCGAGCTCTCCAGTCTGTTCGGCGTGCCGAACACCGCGCTCGGTGCCCTCCAGGTCCTGGATGGCGGCGTCGAGCTGGACGAGGTGCTCTGGGAGGTCAAACTCGACGGTCCCGAGCCGGTCGTTTCCCGCAACGGTCATCGGCCGTCCAACGACGGCGTGGAGCCCGGAGAACTGTTCCCCGAGGCCAACGGCCACGGCCCCGGGGGACGCCTTCGCTTGCTCTCGACCGGGGGCGAGCTCTCGGCCCGCCGAGCCAGCGAGCGGCCGGTTTTGGCACCTCTCCTGCGTGCTCTGCGGTCTGAGGCCAAGATGGTCGTGATCGATACCCCGCCCGCCCTGTTGACCTCTGAGATGACCGAGCTCGCGGAGCTGATCGACCTGGCCATCGTCGTCGTACGCCAGGGCTACGTCTCGCGGCGCAGCCTACGTTCGCTGGCCCGCCATGCAGCGTCTTGGCCGACCGACGTGGCCGGCGCCGTTCTCACCGATGTGCGCGTCGCGCCCGGCTACGGCAGCTACTACGGAGCGAAGTAGCCCGTGACGGCCGGCTGGTTGCGGCTCCGTCTGTCGGACCTGGCCTTCCCGCTGGTCGGGGCGGTGGCCATCATTGCGGCTGCCTTTGTGGCCGCCAACTCAAGTGCCACCATCAGTGTGGGCGCCATCGGGGTCCTGCTCCTGTTCGTGGTCGTCGTGCTGGCCTACCTGAGGGCCCCGCATCTGGCCGTGGCCGCAACCATCGCCCTGTTCGTGTTCCTGCCTACTCTGAAGGTGTTCATCAGCCCGAGCCTCGGCGGTGTCAAGGATCTCGTCGGACTGGCGGCGATAACGGCGGCGGCGATCCTGATCATCTTTCAGCGCCGGCGCGTGGACCCCCGGATCGCCGTGCTCACCACCTTGTTCCTGGCGCTGTACGTCATCAACCCGACGCATGTCCACGATGTTGCCTGGGCCCAGGGTGTGCGGCTGACGGGCGAGCCGACGCTGCTCCTGATTGCCGGGCTGATCCTGCCCAACCCACAGCGGACGCTCAAGTGGGCGGTTGGAGCCCTGATTGCGGTGGGACTGATCGTCGCCCTGTACGGCCTCTTGCAACAGGTGCTTGGACCCGCGAGGTTGGTCTCCCTCGGCTACTCGTTCACCGGCCAGGTCCGTCTTATCGGCGGGCGCCTGCGCAGCTTCGGCACTCTCGATGACCCATTTGCCTACGCCGCGGTCCTCTATTTCGCCTTCGGCGCGATGGTTTTTTGGCTCAAGCGCGGCCCAATCGCCTACATACTCGGATTGCTCTTTCTTCTCGGTCTCGCCGCGTCGCTCGTCCGCACGGCTGCGCCTGTCCTGATCGCCTTCATGGCCATGGGCCTCATCCGCCGCGGCCATGTGATCCCCGCCCTAGCGTTCGCCGCCGCGACGGTCGTAATCGCAGCGGGCACCCTGCTCGGGGCCAGTGGAACCCATACCCAGGCGGTCACGGTGCACTTCGCCAACGGCGGCTCGACCGTGGTCAACAGCCCCGTGCCGGCGCAGGGCACCCTCTCCCTCAATGGCCGGACCTCGGCCTGGCAGGCTGCCGTCGGCTCGAATCCTCTGAACTGGGCCTTCGGGCGCGGAGTTGGGCAGGTGGGCACGGCCGCGCAACGGGCCACTCAGGGGCTGATACCGACGGCTTCGCCGGGCACCACCAGCGCGACATCGTCCGCCAACGCCCGGGCCGTGGATTCCGGCTACTTCGCCACCGTGGCCGACGTCGGGCTGATCGGACTGGTGATCCAGCTGGCCCTGCTCTGGCGCCTGGTCGCGCTCGGGATCCGCGCGGCGCGAGAGCAGATCACCGCCGGCTGGATCGCACTCTCGCTCCTGGTCGCCATGCTGATCGACGCCCTCACCCGCGCGTCCTTCGACGGCTTCCCGACCGCGTTTGCGGGCATGCTGATCACCGGTGTGGCCCTGGCCGCCGCGGCGGATGTGCAGCGCCAGCGCGCCCAGCAGGGCAAGCGCGCTCCAGTGACCCCCGGCGCACCGGTCGGCGGCGCGAGTCCTCCGCTCCCCCTCCCGAGCCTGTAAGGGCCTCTCGGCACGGCCCGCGCGCCGGAGTCGGTCTCATGCGGATCCTGCTCGTCAACGGCCACGGTGCCGATCTCGCCTACGGCGGCGCCGAGCGCTACGTCCACGACCTCCGGGTCGGGCTCGAGAACCGTGGCCACCAGGTCACGGTTCTGAGCGCGTTCCCCACCGTGTCCGATAGCTCCCCGGAACGTCGCGTCCTGCACCGCGTCGACTGGCGTGAGAGCCGGGTGCGGCGCTATCGCAACCACGCCGAGAGCTGGCTGGCGTCAGCGCCGGCCTCCTTCGAGCGGCTGCTGCGCGAGGCCGCGCCCGACCTCGTTCACACCAGCAACCTGCTCGGCATCGGCACCGGACTCTGGGAGCGGGCGCGGCGGCTCGATCTACCGGTGGTTCACACGCTGCACGACTACGGCCTGCTCTGCCCCCGGACCAGCCTCCTGCGCCGCGACGGTACCCCCTGCCGGCCCAGCCCCCTGCTCTGCGGCCTGCGCACGCAGCGGCTGGCCCGATGGTCACCGGGGGTACGCGCTGCCATCGGAGTCTCGGCCCACGTCCTGCAGCGGCACGAGGACTTCTTCGCCGCCGACACCAACCGCCACGTGATCCACCCCCCTCTGGCCCCATTCGGCAACCCGACGCCGGACACGACCGTCCGGGCGCTATCCACGCTGGGCTTCCTCGGCGCCCTGCGTCTCGAGAAGGGGGTGCCGGCGCTGCTCAAGGCCGTACCCGAACTGCGCAGTCAGGGGATCCGTGTCCGGATTGCCGGGGATGGACCGCTGCGCGAGACGGTGGCCGCCGCCGAAGGCGTGGACTATCTCGGACCTCTGCTAGGCGACGATCTCCGTGCCTTTTTGCGTTCCTGTGACGCCGGGATCGTGCCGTCGGTGTGGGAGGAGCCGGGGCTCACCTTCGTGGCCCTGGAGTGGCTGGCCGCGGGTCGCCCGGTGATCGAGTCCGGGCGCGGGGGGCTGGCCGAGCTCGAGACCCGGGGTGGGGTTATGCGCGCCGCACCCACACCGGCCGGGATCATCGCGGCAGCGGCCGAGCTGGCCGATCCGACGCGCTACGCGGCCCTGGCCGCCGATGTACCCGAGGTGCACGGTGAGGAAGATGTGGACCGCTGGCTCGAGGCGCACCTGGCCGTATACACCGAGGCCCTCCGGTGAGCGTGGCAACGCTCACCGCCGTGATCCTGAACTGGCGCACGGCTGATCATGCGCTCCGGGCCGTGGCCGCCCTCCGCAAGGACGGGGTCGCAGCCGAGCGCATCGTCATCGTCGATAACGCCTCCGGTGACGGCAGCGTCGAACGGCTTCGCGAGGGCGTACCGGACTCGATCGTGCTGGCCATGGACGAAAACGTCGGCTTCGCCCGGGCCAACAACGCCGGTGCCCGCAGCCTGCCCAGCACCAGCGCCTATCTCGTCCTCAACAGCGACGCCTTCGTGCACCGGCCAGGCTCGGTGAGCCGACTTCTGGCCGCGCTCGAGGACCCGGCGACGGGGATCGCTGTCCCCCGGCTGCTCAACCCGGACCTGACTCTGCAGCCGAGCGTGGCCCCGCTGTCCACGCCGCTCCCGGAGCTGGTCCGAGCCTCGGGGCTCTCGCGCTGGGTTCCCAACCGCTTGCAGCCTGCCCTCAGCACCCACTGGGATCACTCGACCTCGCGCCGGATCCAGGCCGCGGTCGGCCCGGTGCTGCTGGTCCGGGCCGCGGCCTGGGAACAGCTCGGCGGCTTTGACGAGCGGATCTTCATGTATGCCGAGGATCTCGACCTGTTCCGCCGCTCGCACCAGCTCGGCTGGGAGGCCCGGTTCGTGGCCGACTCCGAGTTTGTTCACCTGGGCGGTGCCGCGGCCAACCAGCGCTGGAGTGCGGCCGCGCGAGCCGAGCGGGTGGCCCGCGCCGAGGCCCAGACGATCGTCACCCACCTGACTCCATGGCGAGCCCGGCTCACACTGGGCCTGATGGCCTCCGGTGTGGGGCTGCGGGGGATCGTCTTTGCCCTCCTCGGCCGCCGCCCCGTGGCCCGGACCTACTTCGCCTGGCTGCGCGGCTACGCCACGGGGCTGCGCCGCGGCCGGGAACTCGACGTTCATGACTCGCGGGCAACCAGCTCCCGGTAGGCATCCAGCGTTCGCTCGAGCTGAGTCTCGAGTGAGTACTCCAGGGCCGCGCGCCGACGGTAGACCGCAACCTCCTCGGTGGCGCGAGACCAGTCTCCGAGCACCTCGGCCAGGCACCGGGCCAGAGCGAGCGGATCCCCGATGGGTACGGTGAAGCGGCTGCCGGGCATCAACTCCTGAACGCCGGCCACGCGCGTGGCCACGACCACCAGTCCCGCGGCCAGAGCCTCCAGCAGGGCCAGCGGCGCTCCCTCGTAGCGGGATGGCAGCACGAACAGGTCCCATCGCTCCAGATGGAGCTGTGGCTCGTCGCTGTAACCCAGAAAGCGCACCCGCTCGGTCACCCCCAGCTCCCGGGTCAGGGCCTCGAGCTCGTCGCCGAGGCTGCCCATCCCCACCACCTCGATGCTCAGCCCGGCGGGCCATTCGGCGCTGGCCGCAGCCCGGATCAGGACGTCGATCCCCTTCTGGCGCGACAGGCGGGCGATGGCGCCGCCCACGGGCGGGACACTCGGCTCCTCGCGGACGCGCGGCTCGCGCGGGAACGGGACCCCGTTGGGAATCACCTCAACCCGTCTCGGCGCCAGGCCGGCGGCCTGCCCGATGGCCAACTCCTCGGCGGAGACGCACAGCAGCAGGTCGGTCCGCCGGGCCAATCCGCGCTCCATCAGTTTCAGTGGCCCCCGGAGAGTCGGCCGAACCGCCAGCCACGACCAGGCATGAGGCTGGAAGACGATGGGCGGAAAGCCGCCCTGGCGAGCCGCGCGGACCAGCAGCCCCGAGAACGAGCTATGGGCATGGATGACACTGAAGTCACCCTCCGTGACCAGGCGCCGGATGAGAGCGATGCTGCGGGCGTAGGACAGGGGCGCGCGCCGGCCGAAGGGGAGCTCGACAGTCCGGATTCCCGCCTGCTCACACCAGCCGGCCAACCTCCCTGGCGGTGTCAGGACCACGGGGTCCACCCCGTCCGAGCGCAGTCCGGCGGCCAGGCGGAAGCTGACCAGGGCCGCCCCGGAGTGCGTCGGCTCGCAGACGTGCAGGACCCGAGAGATCGTGGCGGTGCTCATCGCTGCGCAGTGGCGCCCGCCAACGCCCGGGAGAAGAGGTCCAGGTGCGCAGTCGCCGCGCCGTCCCAGTTGAACCGGTGGGCATTGGCCTCGCCGGCGGCGATGAGTCGCTGGCGCAGCTCGGCGTTCGTGGCCAGCTCTCTGAGCGCCCGGGCCCAGCCGATCTCGTCCTCGGGGGCGATGCGCAGCGCCGCCTCCCCCACCGTCTCGTCCAGCGCGCTGCCGGTGGCGCACAGGACTGGGACGCCGCGGGCCATCGCCTCCAGCGGCGGGAACCCGAACCCCTCGGCAAACGAGGGCGTGGCCACGAACCTCGCGCCCTGATACAGGCGTTCCAGTTCGTCCTGGTCCACGCGACCGAGGACGTCGACGCCTTCGGCAGTGCTCAACTCCTGGAGGATCGGGTCCCCGGCGTACTGGGGACGACCGACCACCTTCCAGCGCAGGTCCAGTCCCTCGCGACGCGCGGCGCGGAAGGCCGACAGCAGCCCGAGGTGGTTCTTGCGCGGCTCGATGGCCGAGACGGTGAGGAAGTAGGGCTCCTGATCCGCTTTTCGGTATCGTCGGCTCGCGGCCGGGGGCCAGATCACGCCGGGGTGGATCACCTGCACCGGGTAGTGCGCCGCGGCAGCGGGATGATGTACTGCGAGGCGATGCGCCGTGTGCTCGGAGACGCACACGATCGCCGCCGGGCCTCGCCGCAGTGACAGGGCGAGCAGCCGGCGCTTGTACCTACCAACCGCGGGCGGGAACCACTCGGGGTAGTCCAGGAAGAACAGATCGTGCAGGGTGAGCACGAAGGGCCGTCGGCTGAGCAGGGGAGCCTTTGCGTCAGGCATGTGGACCAGGTCGACACCGCGCGCCGCGCGCCCCACCGTCAGCTGGTCACTGATCACACGCGCCACGCGGCCGCCCTGCGTTCCCACCCGCCGAGCCTGGCGCACGTTGCTCCGGGACTCGATGCCCTCCAGGCTGCCGGCGATGAGCAGCTCATCGTTGTCGTGCAGCGCCCGGGACAGTGCCGCCGCCAGGTCACGCCCGACTCGAGCGATTCCTCCACCTCCGGGGTTGTCGAGCGGGATCAGGACGCGCATCGCACCCTCCGGCCAGGCGGAGACTCGGTCGGCTTCGGGCTCGTCGCCCTCTGCGGGCTCAGGTCTCGCCGCGTCCGCGGGAGATGGCGATCTCGCCGGTGCGGGCCATCTCGATCAGGCCAAACGGACGTACCAGGGCCTCGAAGGCCTCCACCTTGTCGCAGGTCCCGGTCACCTCGACGACGACCGAGCGCTTGGTCACGTCGACCACCTTGGCCCGAAAGATCTCGCAGATCTGCATGACCTCGGCCCGGGCGGTGCCGTCAGCGCTCACCTTGAACAGGGCCAGTTCCCGAGCCAAGGTCTCGGCCGGCTCGAGATCCCGGATCTTGAGCACGTTGACCAGCTTGTGCAACTGCTTGGTCACCTGGTCGATCGGGTGAACGGCGCCGTCCAGAGTCAGGGTGATCCGGGAGACCGTGTCGTCGTCGGTGGGGCCGACGGCCAGCGTGTCGATGTTGAAGCCCCGTCGCGCAAACAGACCCGAGATCCGGGTGAGCACGCCGGGTTTGTTCTCGACCAGGATGGCCAGGATGTGTTTGCGGCCGGTCCGCAATCCCGAGACCGCCTCGAGCTGATCCAGCGAGAGAACTTCCTTGGTGCCCGGTTCACCCACGGTGGCTCCCCTCATCCGACCATGTCGCGCGCGGCAGCACCGGGCGCGATCATCGGGTAGGTGTTCTCTTCACGGGTGACCCGCACGTCGACCAGAACCGGTCCCGGGGTGGCGATTGCCTCCTGCATGTCCTTGACCAGGGTGTTCTTGTCCTGCAACCGAAGACCGGTCGCTCCGTAGGCCTCGGCCAGCTTGACGAAGTCCGGCCACTGCCCCATGTCCACCTGGCTGTAGCGCTTGTCCCAGAACAGCTCCTGCCACTGGCGGACCATGCCCAGGTAGCCGTTGTTCATGATGAACACCTTGATATCGATGCCCTCCTGGGCGCAGGTGGCCAACTCCTGCATGTTCATCTGCACCGAGCCGTCACCGGCGATGCACACCACGGTGTCATCGGGGCAACCCACCTTGGCCCCCATGGCCGCCGGCAGGCCGAAGCCCATCGTGCCCAGGCCACCCGAGTTGATCCACCGGCGGGGCCGGGGGAAGTTGTAGTACTGCGCCGCCCACATCTGGTGCTGGCCGACGTCGCTGGTGACGATCGCGTCTCCCCCGGTGGCTTCGTAGAGCGCCTGGATCATGCGCTGGGGCTTGATCTCGCTGTCCTCGGAGTCAGCGAAGCGCAGCGGGTGGCGCTCCTGCCAGGTATGGATCCGTGACCACCATTCCTCCAGCCGTCCGGAGTCCGGGGACTGCGCCCGGTACTCGGCGGTCAGCCGCGGGAGGATGTTCTTGGCGTCACCGACGATCGGGATATGCGCGGGCACGTTCTTGGAGATCTCGGCCGGATCCACGTCGATGTGGATGAACTTGGCCCGCGGAGCAAATTCGGAGATCTTGCCGGTGATCCGATCATCGAAGCGGGCGCCGACGGCCACGATCAGGTCAGCCTCGTCCATGGCGTAGTTGGCTGCCCGCAGGCCGTGCATGCCGAGCATCCCCAGCCATTGCTCATGTGGCGCGGGAAAGCCGCCCAGGCCCATGATCGTGCAGGTGACCGGGAAGCGGTCAGCCGTGGCCAGCTCGGCCAGCTCGGCAGCGGCATTGGCCGCTACGACGCCTCCGCCTGCGTAGATGACCGGCCGGCGCGCACTGGCCAGCGCCTTCGCGGCAATCCGGATCTGCTTCTGGTTGCCCTCCGTGGTGGGCTGATAGCCGGGCAGGTGGACGTCGTCGACCGGTTCATACGGAATGTCGGCCCGGCTCAGATCCTGCGGGATGTCCACCACCACCGGCCCGGGACGACCGGTGCGTGCGATGTGGAACGCCTCGTGGATCGAGCGGGGGAGCTCCAGGGGATGCTGGATCATGAAGCTGTGCTTCACGACCGGCATGGTGATGCCGATGATGTCCGCCTCCTGGAAGCCGTCGGTTCCGAGCAGCTCGGTCCTGACCTGGCCGGTCAGGAACACCACCGGAACCGAGTCCATCATCGCGTCGCAGATCGGCGTGACCAGATTTGTCGCCCCTGGTCCGCTGGTTCCCAGTGACACACCGACCTTGCCCGTCGCCTTGGCGTAGCCCTCGGCGGCATGCCCGCCACCGGCTTCGTGACGAACCAGGATGTGGCGGATCCCGGCGTCGTAGAAGGCGTCGTAGGTGGGAAGGTTGGCACCGCCGGGCAGCCCGAATACCACGTCCACGCCCTCAGCCTTGAGGCATTCCATCAGGGCGTCGACTGCACGCATGGCACTTCCCTCGCTTTGCTACTGGGGTTGACGGTCGCCGTGCCGGCTCGGGAGCCCGCACGAAATCCCAGTCTAACGGGAGTTCTTCACGCTCTCCGGCGCCGCATGATTGCCTGCGGAGCGATGGCCACCCGCGGAAATTCCAACTCCGCGCCACAGGTGGTGCAGACGGCGTCGTGGAGCTTGATCACCTTGTGGCAGCTCGGGCACTGGCGCTGCAGCTCCTCGGTGTCCCAGCGGTAGAACACTGCGGTCAGCAACCCGATGAACGGCACGCAGGCCGAAATCAGAAACCAGATGAAGAACGAACTGCCCTTCATCCTGCCCACGGCACCCCCGGCCAAGCCGAAGAAGAACAGGATCACGATCAGACCCATGCCCTGCACGGCGGGGATTTACCAGACCAGGGTCTTCAGTGCCCAGAGCACGGCCACGATCGCCGCCAGCACGAGCACCGTCACGAACACTGCGGTGATCAGGCCTATCACCAGCTTGATCGCCAGGGCGGCGACCACGACCAGAACCAGGCCCGCTCCGGCCTTCCTGAGAATCGGCGTCCGGTTGCGGGGGGTCTCGAGTTCGCTATGCATACCTACAAGCGTAGCGCTCGCCGACTCCCGGGGCCCGTTTTTTTCCCCGCTAATTCGCGGGCTTACTGCCAACTGTGGCGGCGACAGCGCCGGCCGCGGGCCCCGGGCGGGCGCCGGGGCGCACCCGGGCCAGCCGGTAGCGGCGAATCCGGGCCGGCCCGGAGGCCGCGTCGGCCGCGGTTCCGGGGGTCGCCAGCAGCAACACTCGTGAGGTCTGGGCTGAAGAGATCATGACCAGCATGGTGAGCCACCGGCGCGGTGTCCGCGTTGGCCCCAGGGCCAAACATCCGCTGTGCGGCGGTGGCCCCGGGGACGGAGGGGCCGCTCCCGCGCCCGGAGCGCAAACCAGCTCGGGATGGAGCCGGGTGGCCTGGGGCCGAGCCTGGGGCCGAGCCCTTGGCCGAGCCTGAGGCCGAGCCCTGGGGCCGAGCCTGGGGCCGAGCCTGGGGCCGAGCCTGGGGCCGAGCCCTAGGGCCGGATCTGTCGCGGACCCGACACCCAGCAGTTTTGGGAAAACTCGCCACTCGGATCCGAATTTTCCCGATACAGCAGGCTGAGCCCGACGTTTTGGGAAAACTCCGGTGGCCCACCCGAGTTTTCCCGTTTCTGCATGCCAGACTGCGCACGCACGCAGCGGACTCCCTCCCCTCCCCCGCTGCCGTCCGTCGGGTATCGCGACTGCGGCCACCGTCCTCGACGCCGCGCCAGCACTGGTTGAGGATCCGCGTTACGGATAAATACTGATCCAGAGTCGGAACTTGTACCCATCGTCAGTCGCGCGCCCGCGGCCGAAACACGTCTGACCGTCCTTTCCCGATCCAATAACCGTCCGCGATCCCCCACTTAAGCCATGCAAAGCTCCGAAAAACCGCCTAGAGCGCGATAGCATGTCGCCGAAGAGAGAGACACATTGCGCTGCCGGTCAAGTCGTCGTCTTGGGGTCGTGTGAGTGCGCGGGCGGGTGCGTCTCTCGAAGCACATACATAACGACACAGAGGGCGACCGGCGGTTCCAGCCGTAGGACACACGGATGACTCCAACTCCTGGACTCTCACAGGTCGCCCCCGCCAATCTCGACGTCGGGCGCACCAGATTCGCAACCGCAACCAGCACGGTTCTCGGTCGCCTGGTGGACCCGCATTCCGGCACCGCGTTGCGCGTGGGCATCGACGTCACGGTCCTCTACATGGCGGCCGTCCTGGCCCTCGTGGCCGACGCCGCGATTCGCTCCAGTTGGCTGGATCGCGGGCTGGTACTGGCCTTTCCGCCGCTGGTGCTGGCCATCATGGGCGCCCGTCACAGCATCGAGGATCACCTCAAAGGGTCGCTGCTCGACCTCATCGCCCAGGTGCTGGGCAGCGTCTCGCTGGCGGCGATGCTGACGGTCGCCGGCGAGTCGGTGTTCAGCGCTCCACACCCACTGGCCCTGGCCCTGCGTCTATGGCTCTTCGCTGTCGTCTACCTGGGCATCGCCCGCGCTGTCGTGTTCTCGTTGCGTCAGCAGGCCATGCGCACCGATGCCTTTTCCACTCCGACGCTGGTTGTCGGCGCCGGCGTGATCGGGGCCCATCTGGTCATGCGGCTTGCCGCTGAGCGGGGCTACGGTCTGCGTCCTGTTGGCTTTCTGGATTCCGATCCGATGCCCTCACCGGTTGGCCTCGGCTCTTCGGTTCCGGTGCTGGGCGGCCCCGACGACCTAACTGAAGTCATCGAGTCGACCGGCGCCCGTCACGTGATCCTCGCCTTCTCCTCCGAGCCCGACCACGTCCTGGTGGCCAAGGTACGGGAGTGTCAGCGGCTCGGCGTCGATGTTTCGCTCGTGCCACGCCTCTACGAGGCCATCAACGAGCGGACCTCATTGGGCCACGTCGGGGGTCTCCCCCTGCTGACGCTGCGCAACGTCGATCCTCGCGGCTGGCAGTTCGCCATCAAGCACGCCTTCGATCGCACGGTGGCCGGCGTGGCCCTGGTCCTGCTCAGCCCGATGTTGTTGGCCATTGCCATCGCGGTACGCCTCTCGTCGCCCGGGGGATCCTCTTCCGTCAACCACGAGTCGGACGCGATGGTCACGAGTTCACGATGCTCAAGTTCCGCAGCATGCGCGGCTCTCCGCTGAACCTCGGCGAGGCCGACGCGGCCTGGGCCGCGGGCGTCGTCACCGGCGCCGGAGAGACCGCTGATCCGACCGCCATCGAGAGCCGGATCACGCAGGTCGGACGGCTGCTCCGGGCTACCTCGCTGGATGAACTGCCGCAGCTGATCAACGTTCTCCGCGGAGACATGTCGCTCGTCGGACCCCGTCCCGAGCGGGTCGCCTACGTGCGTGATTTCGAGCGCCTGGTGGCCCGCTACAACGACCGCCATCGGGTCAAGTCCGGGATCACCGGCTGGGCCCAGGTCTGCGGACTCCGCGGCCAAACCTCGATGACCGACCGGATCGAGTGGGACAATTACTACATTCAGAATTGGTCATTGCGGTTCGATTTCCGGATTCTCGCGCTGACCGTCGTCGAACTCCTCCGCTTCCGCGGCTGACACCCCTCACAGCGCCCCGATGAGCCCAGCCACCGCCGTGCGAGCTCGGGGCGCACGGTCGTGGGCCGGTACGGTCCGCGCGGCGCTCCCGTCGCTGCTGCCCGGAATGGTCGTGGTCGCGCTGGCGCTCATCTGGGCGGTTCACAACGGCGGCTTCGACGCCGACACCTGGTACTGGGGGGCGCTCGTGGCTCTGGCCACGCTGGTCGTGGTGAGCGTTCTGCGGGCCGGCTCCCGCACACCCCTCCCCCGCGCCACCTACGTGGCCCTGATCGCCTTTACCGGCTATGTGGTCTTTTCCTATCTGTCGATCACCTGGGCGCAGGCGCCCGGCGTGGCGCTCCAGGGCAGCAATCGGGCCCTGCTCTACCTGATCATCTTCGCCCTCATGAGCGTGATCCCGTGGCGAGCGCCGACGGCACTGGCGGCGCTGACCGTGTTCGCCCTCGGAGTGGGCGTGATCGCGGTGGTCCTGCTGCTGCGGCTTGAGTCCGCTAGTTCGATCCAGGGCCTGTTCATCGCCGGGCGGCTGGCCGCCCCCACCGGCTACTTCAACTCCACTGCCGCCCTATTCACGATCGACGCGCTGCTGGCCACCGGCCTGGCCTCCCGCCGGGAGCTGCCCGCGCTGTTGCGCGGATTGCTGGTCGGGTCGGCCTGCGCCTCCCTCCAGATCGCGGTCCTGGCCCAGAGCCGCGGTTGGCTCTTCACCCTCCCGCTGGTCTTGGTGATCACCGTGGCCGTCGTGCCGGATCGGCTCCGCTTCATGGCCACCGCGCTGCTGCCGGCCGCGGCTACCGCGATCGCCGCCCCCAAGCTCGTGGCCATCTACAACGACATCACGGCGGCCAGCCTCAACGCCGGGTCGCGTTCGCTCGGGCGAGAGGCGCTGATCCTCACAGTGGTCATGCTCGTGCTCGGAACGCTGCTGGCCTGGGGCGAGTCGCTGATCTCGCCCCGAGCTCGGGTACCCCGAGCCGTGCGGCTCGGAGCCGGCGTCGTGCTCGTCGCGGTGGTCATCGGCGGCGCGGCGCTGGGTGCCATCAAGGCCACGCACAACGATCCGATCGGATTCGCCAAACGCCAGTGGAACGGCTTCAGCCATCCCGTCATCGGCCCTTCTCCAGGCTCTCACTTCGCCACCGTGGGCAGCGGCCGCTACGACTTCTGGCGCGTCGCGCTGGACGCCTTCAAGGCCCACCCAGTCGGAGGCCTCGGCCAGGACAACTTCGAGGACTACTACGTGACCCGGCGCCACACCCAGGAGGAGCCACTGTGGACCCACAGCCTCGAGCTCCGCCTGCTGGCCCACACCGGTCTGGTCGGCGCGTGTCTGTTTCTCGTCTTCTTGGCCGCCGCCGGGGCCGCGGCGCTGCCCGCCCGGCGCCGCGCGTCCCTCGCACGGGTGGCCGCGGGGATGGCGATCGTGCCCGCGATTCCCTGGTTGATTCACGGCTCGGTGGACTGGTTCTGGGAGGTACCCGCCCTGACCGGGCCTGCCGTGGGCTTTCTGGGCATGGCCGGAGCCTTGTCAGCCCGGCCCGTACCCGCCGAGGTGTCGCCTCGAGTCCCAGTGGCCGGCCGGCGTCTGCGCTGGCGCGCCCTGGCCGCGGTTCCCGCCGCGCTGGTGGTGCTGGCCGCGGTCCTGGTCCTGACCATGCCCTACCTGGCGGTGCGGGAGGTCTCCATGGGCAGCGATCAGGCGCTCAGCAATCCGGCCGCCGCTCTTCACGACCTCAAGCTCGCCGCCCAACTCAATCCGCTGAACGCCGACGCCGGAACCCGCGCTGGGCTGATCGCTCTCTCCGCCGGCCTGAACGCCGTCGCCAAACAGCGCTTCGCCCAGTCAATCTCACGTGAGCCTGGGGCCTGGCTGCCCTGGCTCGGCCAAGGTCTGGCCGACTCGGCCCTGGGACAACGCCAGCAGGCGCGGCGCGCGCTGCGCATCGCTTACTCCATCAACGATCAGCAGCCGCCTATAAAGGTGGCCTTGAAACGGGTGTTCTCCCGCCACCCGCTCACCTACTCCGAAGCCATTCCGCTGTTCCGGATCGCCCAGTGAGGCCATCTTCGGACCGGACGACGGTGTGTTGTTCCCCGGGATTTGACCACCAGCGATGGGCCGCGATTGAACGCTCTTGTAGGAATGGCCTGGCTTGTTGTAACATGGTGCATCGGGGTATTGCCGCACTAGCTGGCGATTTGGTCAGAAAGGACTCAGGAGGGCAAATCATTTTGAAACGTATCGTCGCGCTAGTAGTCACAGTCGCCTTGATGGCGCCTGCTACCGCACTGGCTTCGGGGAGCTCCTCGTGCGGGAGCTACAACCCTTCAGCGCTGTGCTCAGTCAACGCTAACAAGGACAAGGACAACGGAAACACGGCGGCAACCGCCGCCAGCACGCTTCCGTTCACGGGCTTGGACGCCATCCTGCTTGCCGCGGGCGGCGCCACGTTGCTCGGCGCAGGCGCGGTGGTACGGGTCCTTTCCCGTCGCATGGACTAAATCCAGGCGACGAGAGCCTTACGTTGAGCCCCGTGGCTTCGGCCCGGGGCTCTTCGTCGTTAAGGGGCAGCGGTTGTCAGTTATCCGGCGCCCACACGGGCGCGGATCAGGCGCGTGACCTCGCTCCCGTCGGCCCGGCCCTTGCTCTCGCGCATCACGTACCCGACGAGCGGGCCAATGGCCTTCAGATTGCCCTCCCGCACCTTGGCCGCGGCCTCGGGATCCGCGGCCAGCGCACGATCGACCAGGTCCTGAAGCTCGTTACCGCCATCCGTGATCGCCCCCAGGCCCTCACGCTCTACGATCTCCCGCGGTTCGCCTCCCTCGTTGACCAGGCGGCTGAGCACCTCGCGGGCCGCGTCGCGGCTGACCTCGCGGTTATCCACCATCCCAGCCAGCGCCGCCAGCGCTTCGGGGGCCACCCGGCTTTCGGCCGGATCGGCATCGGAGCCGATCCGCTGCACTAGCTGCGGTATCCAGTTGGCCAGGGCCACGGCGCCCGCGACACCGTCACCGGTCGCCGCCAGTGCCTGTTCGAAGTAGTCAGCCAGCTCGCGCCGGAAGGCCAGCTCCCGAGCCCGATCGGGCTGCAGACCAAGGTCGCGCTCGAAGCGCTCGGCCCGGGCCGCCGGCAGCTCGGGAAGCCGGGCCCGGACCTCGTGCAGTGTGCCCGCCTCGACCAGCAGCGGAACCAGGTCGGGCTCCGGGAAGTAGCGGTAGTCGTGCGCCTCCTCCTTGGAGCGCAGCGCCGTCAGCCGGCCCGAGGCTGTGTCGTAGTGAAGGGTTTCCTGAACCACCGCGTCGCCCGCCTCACGGCGGCCGCGCTGGCGTTCGATCTCCGCCTTGACGCCCCGCTCCAGGAAACGAAAGGAGTTCATGTTCTTCAGCTCCGTCTTGGTCCCGAGCTCGGAGCTACCGGCAGGACGGATCGACACATTCGCGTCGGCGCGCAGCGAGCCCTCCTCCATGTTCACGTCGGAAACCTCGAGCTGGCGCAGCGTCGTCCGCAGCAGCGTGAGCCACTCGTGGGCCTGCTCGGGTGAGTGCAGGTCGGGTTCGGTGACGATCTCCACCAGTGGCGTACCGCAGCGGTTGAAGTCGACCACGCTGCGATCCGAGCCGTGGATACGCCCGCTCTCGCCCACGTGGACGAGCTTGGCCGCGTCCTCCTCCAGATGCACGCGGTGGATGCGCACATCTCCGAGCCGGCCGCCGGTACACAGCGGGACGTCGTACTGGGAGATCTGGTAGCCCTTGGGCGAGTCGGGATAGAAGTAGTTCTTGCGGTGAAACAGCGACCGGGGAGCGATCTCGGAGCCGAGAGCCAGGCCAATCATGACTCCGAAGTCGACCGCCTTGGCGTTGAGCACGGGAAGCGCGCCGGGTAGACCGAGGCACACTGGACAGGTGTGGATGTTGGGTGGGTCGCCAAAGGACAGCTCGCAACCGCAGAACATCTTCGTGTGCGTCTTGAGCTGGACGTGGATCTCCAATCCGATGACCGGCTCCCAGCTTGCCGGGCTCATGCTCGAGCCCCGGCGGCGTCGAAGCCGATCGCGCGTTCGAGGGCGTGAGCCGCACTCAGCAGACGATCCTCGCTGAAGGCCGGTCCAGCCAGCTGGAAGCCGACCGGCAATCCGGCACTGAGTCCCGAGGGCAGTGAGATGGCCGGGATCCCGGCCAGGGACATCGGCACCGTGCAGAAGTCATTCAGGTACATGGCCAGTGGATCGCCGGTCTTGGCCCCAAGTTCGAAGGCCACCCATGGGCTGGTCGGCGTGACGACGAAGTCAAACTGTTCGAACACGGAGCGGAAATCCTCAGAGATCTTGGTCCGCACCTTCTGCGCCGCGCCGTAATACGCGTCGTAGTAGCCGCTGGACAGGGCGTAGGTGCCGAGCATGATCCGGCGCTTGACCTCGGGACCGAAGCCGGCCGCCCGGGTGCGCGTGTACATCGTCTCCAGGTCGGCCTGCCCGTTCACCCGGAGGCCGTAGCGCACCCCGTCGTACCGGGCCAAATTGGCCGAGGCCTCCGCCGGCGCGATCAGGTAGTAGGCCGACAGAGCATGCGGGGCGTGGGGCAACCGACAGGGAGCCACGTCAGCTCCCAGCTCCTCGGCTCGGGCGAGCGTTTGCTCGAAGCTCGACCGAACGCCCGCCTCAATGCCCGTGCCGGCCTCCGCGCCACTCAGGAGCTCCTCGGGCACGCCGAGACGGATGCCGCGCAGGTCCTCGGCGGACGGGACGGCGATTTGCCCGGGGAACCGGACCGAGGTGGAGTCACGATGGTCCCGGCCGATCATCTGAGAGAACAGCAGCGCCGCGTCCTTGACATCCCGGGTCAGCGTCCCGGCCTGGTCGAGGGAGGAGGCGAAGGCGATCATCCCGTAGCGAGAGCAGGCGCCGTAGGTGGGCTTAAGGCCCACGATCCCGCACAGCGCGGCGGGCTGGCGAATCGAGCCGCCGGTGTCGGTGCCGATTGCCCACGGGGCCAGGCCGGCGGCCACCGCGGCGGCGCTGCCTCCCGAGGAACCGCCCGGCACCCGCGCGGGGTCCCACGGGTTCAGAACCGGCCCGAAAGCCGAGTTCTCGTTCGACGAGCCCATGGCGAACTCGTCCTGATTGGTCTTGCCGAGCAGCGGCGCGCCGGCCGTGCGGAGGTTCTCGACCACGGTCGCGCTGTAGGGAGGACGGTATCCCTCGAGGATCTTCGAGCCCGACTGGCTGGGCACGCCGGCGGTGCAGAACAGGTCCTTGACCGCAACCGGTACCCCGCCCAGTGGCGCGTCGCTGTCAGGCGATGCCTGCGGGGCCGCGTCAGCCACCCAGGTGTAGGCGTTCAGCTCCTCGACTCCGGCCCGCTGGCGGTAGACCTCGAACAGCTCCGCGGCGGACAGCTCCTTGGCCCTGAGCTTGGCCACCGCTTCGCAGGCAGTGAAATCGATCGGACTGCTCATGGCTGCACCGGACCTGGGCTGGGGACGCCAAAACCGCCGTCCACCGGCTCGGGAGCCTGCTCGAGCACGAGCTCGCGGGGCAGGCACGGCACCGGCTCATCAGCCCGCAGGACATTGCCGACCTCGATCACATGCGAGGTCGGGGGAACACCGTCGAGGTCAAGCTCGCGGATCCGCTCGACATGATCTAGGACCTTCGAGAGCTCATCGGCCATCCGGTCCACCTCATCGTCATTGAGCGCCAGACGGGCCAACCGGGCAACGTGGAGGACCTGATCTCGATCGAGCATGACGGCCCATTCTAGGAATCGGGGCCGAGCCGAGCCGCCACGCTCAGCGCTGCGACGGAAGCCGAACGGTGGGGATGGCCGCGTTGCGGGCCGGGTCGGGCCGGTCCTCCTCCCGCAACGATTTGCCCGCCCCGTAGGTCAGAACCAGGGCACTCAGCAGTCCCAGGTAGGCCCCCACCTTGGTCGAGACGAGATCGCTCGAGTACGGCGTGTCGATCAGCACCCGGTCGATCAGGACCAGCGAGGTGAGGATCCCCAGCACGGTGGCAATCAGGCTGAGTGTCACCGGGAGCGCCGGCGCCGGCGTCAACGCCTGGGCCAGGACCAGACCAAGGACGACCAGGATCGTGACCAGCATCAGCCATCGGTTGATGGTCAACCCGTTCCAGCCATTGACGCTGCTCGAGAACCCCAACGCGCTCAGCGCGCGGGCAAAGCGCCCAGAGAGCCCATACCAGGGCAACAGGAACATGCAGATCGCCAGGGCGAGCGCCCCGAGTGCAGCGATCTTCTCCCCCAGGCGCAACCGGGCAGGTTGGAAGCTCATAGCGCGACGATATCCGTCTCAGCGCTTCGTGATCGGCGCCAGGTCGGCGACCAGCTTGCGCTCAGAATGGTCGCTGCGGAAGCGGATGACCACGATGCCGCCCGGCTCGACCCCGGTGACCACGCCCTCGCCGAACGCGGCGTGGACGACGTCATCGCCCAACCGGTAGGCCGGAACCGCCTCGGCCGGTGTCGCGCGCGGCGTCCCCCGCGGCGTCTGCTCAGCCGAGCTCCAGCTGGTCAGGCGTGACCGGAAGCCGCCCAGTCCCCGCGGTACCTGGCTCTCACGGTCGGTCAGCTCCGCAGGGATCTCGTTGATGAAGCGGCTCGGAGCCCCGAAGTTGCGCGCCCCGAAGACGGTTCGGGTCCGGGCCGAGGTCAGGTAGAGATCACGCTCGGCACGGGTGATGCCCACGTAACACAGCCGCCGCTCCTCCTCCAGTCCACCCTCGTCGAGGGCTCGGGAGTGGGGAAAGATGCCCTCCTCACAGCCGATCATGAATACGATCGGGTACTCCAGCCCCTTGGCGTTGTGCAGAGTCATCAGGGTGACCAGGCCTTCGTCGTCACTGCGTGTGTCGGCGTCGGCGATCAGGGCGATCTGTTGCAGGAACTCTCCCAGGGAGCCGCCAGCGCCGGCGCTGACCTCGTACTCGACCGACACGTTGACCAGCTCCTCGAGGTTTTCCAGCCGCCCCTGGGCCTCGATCGTTCGCTCGGCCTCCAGCGCCTCCAGGTAGCCGGTCTCCTGCAGCGTCTCCTTGAGGACCTCCGCCGCTGAGGCTCCGGCCTCGACACGCTCGCGCAGCACCTCCATGACACCCATGAAGCGGCGCAGGGCCTTGATCGCCGCCGCTCCCAGGCCGGGGACGTCCTCGGGAGCGGCGGCCAGCTCCCATACCGTCTCTCCCGTGGTGTTGGCGTGGGCGAGCAGGCGGGAGATCGAGGTGCTCCCGATACCCCGCCGGGGCGAATTGACGATCCGGGTGAATGCTCCGACGTCCTGCGGGTTGATCAGCACGGTCAGGTAGGCGATGGCGTCCTTGATCTCCGCCCGCTCGTAGAACTTGGTCCCTCCGATCACCTGATAGCCGATCTCGGCGCGAACCAGGGTGTCCTCCAGCACCCGCGACTGGGAGTTGGTCCGGTAGAAAACGGCGATCTCCGCCCGGGAGGTTCCCTCGTCGACGAGCCGCTGGATCTCTCCGGTGACAAATCGCGCTTCGGCATGCTCGTCATCCAGCTCGCGGATCTTGATCGGGTCGCCCTGCCCGAGATCGCTCCACAGAGACTTGGGCTTCTGCCCCCGGTTGTTTCGGATCACCGCGTTGGCGGCGTCGAGGATGGTCTGCGTCGAGCGGTAGTTCTGCTCCAGCTTGACCACGTGAGCATCGGGAAAGGCGTCCTCGAACTCGAGAATGTTGGTGATGTCCGCACCGCGAAAGCCATAGATCGACTGGGCATCGTCGCCGACCACCATCAGGTTCCGGTGCTCGCCGGCCAGCAGCTGCAGCCAGCGGTACTGGACATGGTTGGTGTCCTGGTACTCATCGACGAGGACATGGCGGAAGCCATTGGCGTAGCGCTCCCGGACCTCGGGAAAGAGCTCCAGAACGTTGACGGCGCGAACGAGCAGGTCGTCGAAGTCCATCGCGTTCATGCGGTGCAGCTCACGCTCATAGGAGCGGTAGACATCGGCGACGGTCTGCTCGAAGAACGAGCCGACCATCTGCGCGTAGGCATCGGCGTCGCGGAGCTTGTTCTTGGCGTCGGAGATCTGCGCGCCCACCGAGGCCGGGGTGAAGCGCTTGGGGTCCACCCCGAGGTCGTCCAGGCAGCGTTTGATGAGCCGCCGCGAGTCGGCCGTGTCGTAGATCGTGAACTGGCGGGTGTAGCCCAGGCGCTGTGCCTCCGCGCGCAGCATGCGGGCACAGGCCGAGTGGAAGGTCATCACCCACATGGCTCGCACGCGGCCGCCCACCAGCAGACCCGCCCGCTCGCGCATCTCCCCGGCCGCCTTGTTGGTGAAGGTGATGGCCAGGATCTCCTCCGGCTTGGCCGCATCGGTGGCGATCAGATAGGCGATGCGATGGGTCAGCACCCGCGTCTTGCCCGATCCCGCGCCGGCCAGGATGAGCTGCGGCCCCTCGCCGTAGGTGACCGCGTCCCGCTGGGGCTCGTTCAGCCCCGCGAGCAGGGTTTCCAGATCAGAGGTGAGCTCGGGCATCGCCTGGATTCACGTTAGCGATTGGCGCGGCATCCTCAGGGGATGGATGAGCTCCGCCGTGCCTGCGCTCAGGTGGCGCAGCGTGCCCGCTCGGTCCGGGTGAACAGCGCCGCCGTTGCCCCCTACGCAGCGGGGCTGGCGCTGCACCGGGCCCCGGCCGGAGCCGCGGCGCACGCGTCACCGGCAGCCACTCGCGAGGCGCGGGCCGCCTTCTGGCTCACCCTGGACGCGATCAATTTCGGCTCGGGCTGGTTCCCCACCCTGCGCAAACGCGACGGCCGCTCCGGTTACCACACCATCGCCGCCGGGCTGGGCGATCGATTCCGGGCCCACGGGCCATGGAGTGCGCGGGAGCTCATCAACCTGGACGCCGGCGCCATGGCCGCTGCCTTGGCCCAGGATCCCGCCCACGAACTGATGGGGCGCTTCGCGCGCTCGCTCGCCGACCTCGGGCGCCACGTGGCCGAGGAGCACGGCGGCTCCTTCAGCGCGGTGATCGACGCCGCCGGCGGATCCGCCGTGGGGCTGGCCCATCTTCTCGGGGGCTGGGCGAGCTTCGCCGACCGCTCGCGCTATGACGAGCTCGAGGTTCCGTTTCTCAAGCGCGCCCAGATCGCCGCCGCCGACCTGGCCCGAGCCGGGGTGGCGCAATTCCGCGACCTCGACCGCCTGACCATGTTTGCCGACAACCTGGTGCCCCATGTGCTGCGCCTCGACGGCGTCCTTGGCTTCGAGGCCGAGCTGATCAGACGGATAGACGCCGGGGAGCTGATCGAGCACGGCTCGCCAGAGGAGATCGAGATCCGGGCCTGCGCCGTCCACGCAGTGGAGCTGATCGTGGCGGCAACACCCGGGACCCGGGCTGTCGACGTGGACGAGCTGCTGTGGACCCGGGGCGGAGAGCCGTTCTACAAGGCCTCGCCCCGGCACCGCTCGCGCTGTACGGCGTACTGAGCGCCACCGGAGCGGCGCTCACCACTACTTCTTCTCCGGCTTGGCCGCGTCGGCGTGAGCCCGGGCGATCGCCTTGGACCCGCGGTCCCCGACCAGCAGCTCCGGTCGGATCACGACGCTGGCCAGGACGTCCAGCGCCGGGAACTTGGCCGCGGCGGTGCGGGCCGGATCGAGCGCGATGAGGGTCGTCTCCCCACCCACAGGGGCGGACGCGGTGGCGATCACCGTCAGTGAGCCGCCGTCGACGATGTTGCGCGCCGCTCCCAGAGCCCGGCGGGCCACCGACCGGCTGGCCGCGTCCAGGGAATCGATCAGGACGACGGCATTGGCGCCGCGGGCCGCCAGGCGGCGGCCCTGATCGATGACCGTCTCGATGCTGCCGTTGACGACCTCATCGGGGGCGGTCAGGGAGCTCGCCGCCTCCGGGGTGACGACTGCGCCGTCGGCGCTCCACTCGGTGATCTCCTCGGGGCGAGCCCCGGCCAGAACAACGTGGACAGAGAGCTCATCCTGCCCGGCCAGGACCTGGGCGATGCGCTTGAGCGTCTCGGTCTTCCCGGCGCCGGAGGCGCCGACGAGGCTGACCCGCGAACCGCGCCCGAACGGGGTGACCCCCTCGAGCGCCTTGAGGGTGGGGTCGTCGGCACCGAGCTTGAGCACCTCGCTCGGATAGGCGGCGGGGAGATCATCAAAGCGAACGCTGTCGGCGAGCTCGGAGGCCGGCCGATCGTTGATCGTCTCAATGCGGATCAGGGATGCGAAGCGCTCAGAACGGCGCGGAGCCCGCTTGGGGCCGGTGACGCGATCGCCGGAGACCAACTCGCAGCGCTTGACCTGGGCCGAGGAGATGTAGACGTCCTGGTCGGAAGGCTCGGGCGGAGCAACGCGGACGAAGCCTGACCCGCCGGCCAGCAGTTCCACGATCCCCTCGACCACCGGTTCCTCGCTGTGGTCCGGGTCGGGGCCACTCGGGCCCTCGTCACCATTGGCCGAGGTCGCGTCATCGGCCCGCGGGCGACCCCGTCCGCCGCGGCGGCTGCGGCGGCGACGGGACGCTCCCTCATCCTCGTCCTCCGGCTTCTCCGCCTCGGCGGCGGCGCTCGGCGACTCCGCTTCCGCTTCCGCTTCCGCTTCCGCTTCGGCGTCGGGCCTGGCCGACGCGCGGGAGCGCGAGCGCGAACGTGGTCGGGCCTTCGGCTCGGTTTCGGCCGGCTCGAGCTCGGCTTCGACGCTGTCCTCCGCGCCGGCAGCGCCGGCCGCGGCCCCGCCCTGCTTATCGAGGATGGCTGAGATCAGCTCGGGGCGGCGAAGACGGCGGTAACCGTCGATCGACAGCTCAGAGGCAACGGCGTGAAGGTCGGCCAGAGGACTGGCCTCGAGCGCGCTGCGATCAAGTACGGACATGGAACTCCTTGCGGTTTGCGTTCGGTGGGCTCCGGTCGCGTTGGGCCAGCGACCGGCGAATCACTGATCGAATCTAGCGGGTCGGACCCAAACCTCCATCGTCTAGGCCTGATTCCAGCGCACGGCATCGTCGAGGCGGAGATCCGGAGCGACCTCGGTGGCGCCCTGCAGCGCGGCGTCTACGGCCAGGAAGTCCGCCGCGGCCGCGACGTCGTGGACGCGCAGGACGTGGGCCCCGGAGCGGACACCGTGGGCCAGCGCAGCCAGCGTTCCCGCGCCGCGCTCCAGCGGCTCTCGCCCGGTGAGGGCGCCGACGAAGTCCTTGCGCGAGGCGGCCAGCAGGATGGGCCGGCCCAAGGCAGCCAATTCCGGGAGGGCGCGAAGAACGGCGATCGTCTGAAAGGGGGTCTTGCCAAAGTCGGGGCCGGGATCGAGCATCAGCTGCTCAAACACCATTCCCCGCTCGAGGGCCACCTCGATGCGCTGTTCCAGGAACCAGCGCACATCGGCTACCACCCGGCTGTCCCAGGCGCCATCGAGCAGCTTCTCCTTCGGCGCCGCCCGGGTGTGCATGAGGACCAGGCCCGCGCCGGTCTGGGCACATACCTCGGCCAGCTCCGGATCGCGCAACCCGCTCACGTCGTTGACCATCGTGGCCCCGGCGGCAACCGCTGCCCGGGCCACCGCGGGCTTGTAGGTGTCGACCGAGACCCGGGCCCCCAGGTCTCCTGCCAGACGCTCGATCAGCGGCACCACGCGCGAAATCTCCTCCTCTGGCTCCACCGCCGGACGGTTGGTCACGCCCGACTCGCCGCCGACGTCGATCAGGTCGGCTCCCGCAGCCAGGAGCGAGGAAGCGCGCTCTACCCGAGCCTCGAGCGTCTGCGCGAGGCCGGCATCGGAGAATGAGTCCGGAGTGGCGTTGACGATGCCCATCAACCACGGAGCCGGACCGAGCTCGAGCACATCCCCCCCGGCGCGAAAGGGCAGCACCGGTGCGCTCACCTCGGCCAGCCCCGATAGCAGCTCGCACCCTCGAGCATGGCCGAATGAGCCCGCGCGCACTCCTCGCAGCCTCCCAGGTGCTCGTAGAGCCAGTCCTCGTCCTCGTCGCGCACCTCCTCCCCATCTTGGCGCAGGGTGGCTGTGCGCAGGGTGCGCTCGTGCTCGGCACAACTGCCGGTCCGCACCGGCATCCCACGCAGCTCCGCGCGCAGGGCGATCCGGGCATCGGCCAGCAGCACCGGCACCGACGCGGCACTGAGATCGAGCACTGCCGCCAGCTCGGCGTGATCGAGACCGATGAGCTCCTTGAGGGCCAAGGCCTCGCGCTGGCTCCGAGCCAGCTGAGCGCAGGCCTGGGCCAGCTCGCTGGCCACCGCAATGCTCAGCTCCGTCTCGCCTGCGGGCCGGAGGGCTTCGCCGGCCCCCTCGAGGTCGCGGCAGCCGCGAACGGCCATGCCCAGCTGCGCGGTGCGCTCGGCTCCCAGTTCGCGGGCGTGCGCCGCCAGCTGCGAGGCGCGCTCGTCAGGACCGGCGAGCCGGATACACAGTGCGTCCAGCTCATCCATCGGCCACGACCAAACCCTCCAAACGCACCTCGGCCAGAAAGTCCTTCACTTCGGCGGCAATCCGCGCCTCGTCCCAGCCGAGCTCCGGGGCCATGGCGCGGGCCACGCGTGCCGCCGTCTCCCCGCCCGGCGCGCTCAGCTCCCGGGCCGCCAGCAGACCCAGCCGGGTACGGCGCAGGAGCACATCGCCGACGCTGCGCGACTGCTCATAGCGGACCGAGAACGGCGCTTCAGCCAGAAGATCCGGGAGCCCGGGCACGATCGGTTGGGCCAGTTCCCCGCGCGAGGCGGCGGTATCGAGGACCCGCTCGGCGGCGTGGCCGTAGCGAGAGGCGAGTTGACGGTAAGCCGCCTCGGGCACGCCCTCCAAGCGCGGCAGGGCATCCGGGTCGACGGGCGCGCCGAGCGGTATCTCGTGGGTGCGGCACGGGGCCTGGCGACCGTCTCGCTCGACCAGGCGATCCACCGCCATCTTGGCCATTCGCCGCCACGTCGTGAGCTTGCCCCCGGTGATCGTGATCAGGCCGCTCGAGGTCTCATACAGCTCCGCCTTCCGGGAGATGTCGACTGACTTCCTGCTATCGCCGGTGGAGATCAGCGGCCGCACGCCCGCGTAGGCCGCGGTCACGTCCTCGCGGCCGAAGGACCTTCCGAAGAAGTCGTTGACCGCGCTGAGCAGATAATCGACGTCGCCGGGCGAGGGCTGGACGTGGCTGATGTCGCCGTCGTAGTTGTCGTCAGTGGTCCCGATCAGGCTGCGGCCCAGCCAGGGCAGGGCGAAGATCGAGCGCCCCCCGCCGGCCGGAACGACCGCGCCCGCCACCAGAGGCAGGTCCTCATTTCGCAGGGTGATGTGGGTCCCGCGGCTGGGGCGGATCTGGGGCACCTCGGCCTCGGAATGCAGCTCCTCGGGGCGGATCCGGTCCGCCCACACGCCGGTGGCGTTGATCACGTTCTCCGCTCGGATGGCGAACCGGTCGCCGGTCTCGCGGTCGAGGACCCGCACGCCCCCCGGCGTATCGCCGTCTCGGGCCGGCCCGAGCTCGGTCACCTCCAGGCGATTGGCGCAGATCGCCCCGAAACGCTCGGCCTCACCGAGCACCGTGAGGACCAGCCGGGCATCGTCGGTCTGGCAGTCGTAGAACAGGTAGCCGCCGCTCGGGTGCCGAGCGGCCAGAGCGGGCAGGAAGTCGGCCACCTCCTCCCCCGAGATCACCCGGTGCCTAGCCGGGCTCCAGTCTGCTTCACCGGGCTGGGAGCCCTTCCGACGGGCGCGCAGTGACGGCGCGGCCATCACGTCGTACATGTTCAAACCGATACCCATCAGACGGTCGGGTCGGGCACCATCGAACGCGGGAACGACCAACGGCAGCGGCCGGACCAGATGCGGAGCCAGCCGGACCATCAGCTGGCGCTCGAGCAGCGCCTCGCGGACCAGACCGAGGTCGAAGTTCTGGAGGTAGCGCAGCCCGCCGTGAACCAGCTTGGAGGACCGGCTGCTGGTGCCCGAGGCGAAGTCCGCCTGCTCGACCAGAGACACGCTGTAGCCTCGCGAGGCCGCGTCCAGAGCCACGCCGGCGCCCGTGATCCCCCCGCCGATGACCACCAGATCGAAGTGCTCCCGGGACAGCGTCTCCAGGGCCTGATTGCGGTTCAGCATGCTGGGCAAGATAGCCGTCGCCGACAGCGGGTCCCGGCGCCAGGCACGGGCGTCGGCTTCATCGCCACGATGACGCGGCACCTCGCCGGTGGGCTGGTCGCCGAGACGGCGCGGGCTACTTGCCGCCGGCCTGGTGATACAGGCCGAGGATCACGCCGTACCAGGCGGGGGACGTCTCCTGGTAACCAGGGCAGCACGGCGGTCCGCCGGGGGCGTTGATCCCGATCTCGATGTGCGGCCCGCTGGAGATACCAACGTCGCCACAGCCCAACTCGGCAATCGGCTGGCCGGCGGCCACGGTTGCGCCGACCGGCACCAGCGCGGGCGCCGCATGGCCGTAGTAGATGTAGCGGCCCGCGTAGGCCCCACTCGAGACCTTCAGGATCGGCGCGTCGGAACCGAAGCCGCTGATGCCCTCCTGGACGATCTTGCCGGGAGCCATGGCCACCTCGACCACCTGGCGCCCGCAGGCATTGCCCACGGTGCTGATGTCGATTCCCTGGTCCAGCGACCAGCTCTTGGGCGCCATGACGCGGGAGATCGGTGTGAGCGGGAAGACCAGGCCGGCGGTACCGGTGGGGGTCAGATTCTGACCCGAGGCGACGCTGACATCCTTGGCGGCCTGCTTGACCGCCGCCTGCAGGCTGGTGGCCGTGCGGCGGCCGACGGCGCCGCTGGCCGGGAGCAGGCGGCGCGCGATCTGGTAGTGGCGCACCGCTGACTTGGTGATGGTGCCGAAGTAGCCCGTCTCGGGAACGGCGTATCCCACATCGGTCAGCCAGGTCTGAAGCGTGCGGACGTCGACACCGCGCTGACCTTTGCGCAGCGTGCGGCTGAACACTGAACGAGCACCCTTGACGCTGACGATTCCGCGAGTCGTCGCGGGTCCGACCAGACCAGCGCCACCGGAGTTGGCGGCCGCCATCCCGGCCGGGGCGAGCAGGCTGATCAGGAACGCGATTGAGAACCGCCGCAAGGAGCGCATCGGGGTTAGGGTTCGACCCGGGTGCCCGCGCAGGCCGGATTTTGTGCCCGCTTGCACACGTTCGGGTAGGGGAAGCTGCTGGATTTGGACACTCAGGTGTGGGCCGCTGAGAGCGACCTTGCAGAACCGGGGGGTTTGCCTGATTGGCCTACGGGGTTAGCTGACGGGCTGGCGCTCCGATAAAGCGCTTCTCGCAGATCACCACGGGACTCGCCCCAACGACTTGGGCTCCCCGCTCCCCAGGGCGGCTATCTGGGGATTCGGCGAGCGGCAAACTATCAGAAACCGACGACGTTTGTTTTTGTTGTGTGAGCCTGGTGGCCCACGCCGACGTCAGTCCCCGGAACTGGCCGGGTCAGCCACTCCGCGCTCACGGCGCTCTTGGATGGTGGCCTTGATTCGGTTCACGGTCTCCTCCGACATGCGGCGGATCTCCCAGTGGGTCAGCTTGATCAGGCGCATCGGCGAAGTGGCGATGACGTCGGCGTTGCGGGGACGGTGCTCGAGCAGGCCCATCTCCCCGATCAGGTCGCCGGCTTTCAGCGAGGCGATCTTCTCGCCGTGCTGGATCACGTCTGCGGTCCCCTCCTCAATGGCGATCAGCTCAACCGAGTAGTCGCCCTCCTTCATCAGGATCTGACCCTCAGCGGCGCTGGTCTCGGTGGCGAATGCGGCCAGCCGATTGGCCTCCGCCTCCGAGAGCTCGGAGAAGATCGGTATCGCGGTCAGGCGTTTCGGGTCCATGGCTCCTCGCTGGCAGGATTGGTCACAGGCCGACTCTAACCGTGCTCAGGCCAGTGTGTAGTCAGAACTTTGGTGCGCTCGGGTTTCCGCATCAGGGGCACTAGAGCGCCTGAACCTCAGCTGTGACCTCGCTCACCGAGGCCTTGGCATCCCCGAACAGCATCGTGGTCTTGGGATCGTAGAAGAGCGGGTTGTCGATTCCGGCGAAGCCTGAGGCCATCGAGCGCTTGAGGACGATCACCGCCCCGGAGCGATCGACCTCGAGGATGGGCATGCCGTAGATCGGGCTGCCCGGTTCGTTTTTCGCCGCCGGGTTGGTCACGTCGTTGGCCCCGATGACCAGAGTCACGTCGGTGCGGCTGAACTCGGGGTTGATGTCGTCCATCTCGCGCAGGAGGTCGTAGGGCACATCGGCCTCGGCCAGGAGCACGTTCATATGACCCGGCATACGGCCCGCCACAGGATGAATGGCGTACTTGACCGTGACCCCCTTGGCCTCCAGGGCGCGCTCGAGCTCGCGGACCGCGTGCTGGGCCTGAGCCACGGCCAACCCGTAACCGGGGGCGATGACCACTTGACGGGCGTAGGAAAGCTGGATGGCCACGTCCTGGGCACTGGTGGAGCGAACGGTGCCCCCGGTCTCCCCGGCTGGGCCCGCGGGCGCGGCGACGGCGCCGCCGAAGCCTCCGGCGATGATCGCGGGGACCGACCGATTCATGGCCTTGGCCATCTGATCGGTGAGGATCGTGCCCGAGGCACCGACGATCATCCCGGCCACGATCATCACCGGGTTGGACAGCGCCAGGCCGGTAGCGGCGGCCGAGAGGCCGGTGAACGCGTTCAGCAGCGAGATCACCACCGGCATGTCGGCGCCGCCGATCGGCAGCACGACCATCGTCCCCAGGGCAGCGGCGGCGACCAGGATGCCGAGGATGAACAGCCCCTGCGAGTGGGTCCCGGCGGCCAGTGCGACGGCGCTAGCCACCGCGATCACCAGGAGCACGAAGTTGATCACCGACTGCCCGGGCAGCTTGATCGGGCGGCCGGGGAGGATCTCCTGGAGCTTGCCGAAGGCGATCATCGAGCCCCAGAAGGAGATCGAACCGACAATCGCCCCGAACAGCTCAAAGCTCGACGAGCGAAGCGGCCAGTCGCCGCCGAAGTGATGGCGGTACTCGACCCAGGCGATCAGGGCGACCGCGCCACCGCCGACCCCATTGAACAGCGCCACCATCTGGGGCATCGCGGTCATCCTCACGTTCCGGGCCGCCGGTACGCCGACCGCCGTGCCGATGACCAACCCGAGCAGGATCAGCCAGACGGTGCCCGAGCCGTTGAATTCCCCGTGCCGCAGCAGGGTGGCGATCACCGCGACGGCCATTCCGACAGCGGCGATCTGGTTTCCCCGGACCGCCGTCCGCGGGCCCGTGAGGCCGCTCATGCCGTAGATCATCAGTCCGAAGGCGACGATGTAGAGGACGTCGATGAAGTCCACGGACTGCAGGAAGATGGTGCCCGCCACGCTCACTCGGCCTTGGCCTCCGCGTCGGTGTCCTCGGCCTTAGGGGGATCCTTGGTCTTGAACATCTCCAGCATCCGGTCGGTGACCATGAAGCCGCCGATCACATTGATCGTCCCGAAGGCCACGGCGATGACCAGCAGGAGCTTCTCGAGAAAGCCGCTCGATTCGGCCATGAGCAGCAGACCACCCAGCACGACGATCCCATGGATCGCGTTGGTACCGGACATCAGCGGCGTGTGCAGCGTGTTGGGGACCTTCGAAATGACGGCGAAGCCGACAAACCCGGCCAGCACGAGCACAGCGATGTCAATGACCAGTGGATCCATGGTGCCGACCTCCTACGCGGCCGCGCCGGCGGCAGCCTTGGCGCCCTCGTGGACTATCTCGCCGCCCCGCGTGATGCAGGCGCCGGCGATCACCTCATCCTCAAAATCGAGCCTGAGCTCTCCCTCGTCGATCATCAGGCCCAAGAGGGCCTGAATGTTGCGGGCGTAGAGCTGCGAGGCATGCTCGGCCATCGTCGAGGGGACGTTGAGCGGAGCCAGGATCTTGACGTCATGGCGAATGATGCTCTGGCCGGGCTCGGAGAGCTCGCAGTTGCCGCCCGCCTCACCGGCCAGATCGACGACCACCGATCCGGGCTTCATCAGCTCAACCGCCTTCTCGGTGACCAGGATCGGGGCCCGGCGCCCTGGGACCAGCGCGGTGGTAATGACAACGTCGACCTTGCCGATCGCCTCCGCCATCAACTCCTGCTGGCGTTGCTGCTGCTCGGGCGTCAGCTCCTTGGCGTATCCGCCCTCACCCTCCAGGTCGCCACCGAGATCGAACTCGAGAAAATGCGCGCCGAGTGACTCGACCTGCTCCTTGACCGCCGCTCGGACATCGAAGCCCTGGACTACGGCTCCCAGCCGCCGGGCGGTGGCGATGGCCTGTAGGCCGGCCACCCCAGCGCCCAGGACCAGCACGGTGGCGGGGCGGATGGTGCCCGCCGCGGTCATCAGCATTGGGTAGTAGCGCCCGAGCTCCTGGGCCCCGATCAGCGCGGCGCGATATCCGGCGATGTTGGCCTGGGAGGACAGCGCGTCCATTGACTGGGCCCGGCTGATGCGTGGCACCGCCTCGAGGGCGAAGCTGGTGGCACCGGTGGCGGCTATCGCCTTGACGCCCTCGCCATTGGTCAGTGGGCCGAGGAAGGCGATGAGGACGCTGTCTGATCCCAGGCGGGCGGTTTCCTCGGCGTTGGGGGCCGCTACCTTGATGACCACGTCGGCGCCCAGCGCCTCTCCAGCGTCGTCAACCAGCGTCGCTCCGGCCTCCTCATAAGCGCTGTCGGGGATCAGGGCTCCGGCGCCGGCGCCGCGCTGAACCAGAATCTCCACGCCCTCCACCGAGGACAGCAGACGGCCGACGACCTCCGGCACCATGGCCACCCGGCGCTCGCCCTCGGTGGTCTCCTTGGGGACTCCGATCCTCATGCGGCGCGCAGCGTATCGATTGCCGGTGCGATGCGGCTCCTCGTCAGCCCAGACCCATGGGCGCCAACAGGGCCGCGGTGGCGATTCCGGCCTCCCGGGCCAGCTCGAGGACCGGCCGCTGCTCGATGGGCGCCAGCCGCTTGCGCGCCCGGCGCCGGCGGTGGGCGTGATGACGAACGGGTTGTGGTCGGGTCGCGTGGCCCGAGCGGTGGGCGGTCCGCGCAGGGTGCCGGGGCGCAGGCGCCTTGGGAAGGGCCAGCGGAGCCAGCGGGAGAGGCTTTTCCTCCAGGGCCATCAGCGCCTCGGCGGTGACCCACACCGGGGTCACAAATTGCCCGCGGGCGTAGGCGATGCTGCCGTCAGCGCCGATCAGTGAATTCAAGTAGGCCAGTGGCGCCGGCGCGCCCCGGCGGTGCAGCGTCCAGGGATCGACGCCGGCGGCGAGGAGGCCCTGCACCGCCCAGGCGGTCGACTGGGCGTTGGAACCCATCCCCGGTTGCGAGGCGAACCCACCGTCACGGTCCTGCTGTCCCCGCAGGTACCGCACGGCTCGGGCCCGGGCCGCGCTGGCCGCGGGCACCCCGGCCAGCGCCTCGAGCACGGCCCCGGTGTCATCGATATCGCTCGTCGATCCGCGGCCGGCGAATCCGTATCCGCCGTCGCTGTCCTGCTGGCGCACGAGCCAGCCGATCATGGCTCCGGGTGCGGCTATCCCGGCGCTGCGCAGGGCGAGCACGCCGAAGGCGGTCAGGTTGACCACGCCGCCGAATGACCCGTCAGCCCGGCGGTGTTTCTCCAAACCGGCCAGGAGATCGTGGCCGGCGAAGCTCGTGACCGACAGACCGGCCGCCCGCGCGAGGAGGATCGTCCTCTCCAGCGAGCCGGTGTCCAGCCCGCCGATGGTGGCGCGCGTGTAGGCGATCACGCTGCGCCCGCGGAAGATCCGCAGCGGGTCATAGCCGGCGGAGGCCAGGCCCAGCCCAGCCCACCCGGAGTAGAGCCCAGCCGAGCTCTGACCGGGTGCGGCCCCGAACCCGCCGTCGGGATTCTGGGCCCGGAGCAGATAGGCGATGGCGGCGCTCCGACTGCCGGCCGCCTGCGCCCCGGAAGGTGCGCTGACCGCGGGCAGCAACACGGCCGCGACCAGCAGGGCGACCAGCGGCGGAAAGACCGCGCCTGGCGGGACCCAATGGACCTGGAGGCGCCGGGCGAAGCGCTGGATCGAGCGAATCAGAGCCGGACCCAAAAGCAGGCCGAACGCTACGCACCCGGCGGCATGGACGGCATCAAAGCCGAGTCCCTGGCCAACGTAGGCCAGCAGCTGAGCCGTGCTGTGGTCGCTGTAGGTCACCCAATCACCGACGTCCTGCACGACCGTGAAGGCAAAACCGACCATGCCGCAGATCACCGCCAGCGGCAGGCGTCCGATCCGGGGCGGACGCGAGGGCTCACGGCGGGCGCCAACCCAGGCCAGTCCGGCTCCGATCACCCCGGTGGCCCCCCAGGCGGCCATCTGCCAGGGGGTCCAGGGTCCCTGCCCGAAGAAGAAGTTCGAGGCCAACCCGGCCAGGGCCCCAACCGCGAAGCCGGGGCCCCCGCCCAGCGCGTAGCCGGCAACGAGCACGATGTCGGTGGTCGGCTTCACGTTGGGCACCGCCGCAAAGGCGATCCGGCCCAGGGCGGCGAACGCGGCCAGCGTGGCCACCAGGGCGATGATCCGAGCATCAGGGCGCATGCGCTCATACCAGGCGAACCCTCCGGCCAGGGCCAGCCCGAGGAGCAAAAAGGAACCGAGCTGCCAGCTCACCGGACCGCCTCGGTCCTGGCTCGCACGACCTCCGGCCCCAGCGCGGCGAGCGCGGCCTCCGGGCGGAGAATGCCCTGCCAGCCCCCCAGGATCCGAGCCGTCTCGGTGGCGAAGTAGCTCCCTCCGGCCAGCACCTCGCGCACCGGCCCATCGGCGATCACCCTTCCGTCGGCCAGCAGCAGCACCCGGTCGGCAAAGGCGGCGGCAAACTCCGGATCGTGGGTGGCCACGATCACGCTCTCGTCCAGACCGCCGAGGAGACCGGCCAGGGCCGCCTTGTCGGCGCGGTCCATCCCCCGGGTCGGCTCGTCCAAGGCCAGCACGGCGGCCCGTTCGCTGCCGTCGCCGAGCACCACGGCCAGAGCCAGGCGCTGGCGCTCTCCGCCTGAGAGCTCGCGGGGATGGCGACCGGCGAAAGCCGACGGCTCGAGACCGACCCGGGCCAGCGCCGCCGCAGAAGCCTCATCGGCCACCCGCTCGTGAACCAGGTAGTCGTTTGGGTTCTGAAGCAGGAGAGCCACCCGCCCCGCGGTGCTGACCCGTCCTCGGGTGGGCGACAGTAGCCCCGCCGCGTGGCGCAGCAGGGTGGACTTGCCCGCCCCGTTGCGCCCCATCAGAGCTACGCGCTCCCCCGGCTCCACACGAAACGAGAGGTCACGCAGAATCGCCGGTCCCGAGCGCAACTCGTGCCAGACCGCCCGGAACTCAAGTGCTCCCGGCGGTCGTCGGCCGCGGGTCCGGGACGGCCGGGCGCCGGGCTCTGCCGGGCCGGCGTCAGGGAGCAGCCCCGTCTTGCGCAGTGTCGCCCGGGCGCGTTTGACGCCGGGCACCGGAACCTGCCCGAGCCCACTCAGCAGCCGTGCCCCCGGCGTCTGCAATGCCGGGGCCGCCGACCCGGCCCAGCCGAGGAACCTCTCGGGTGAGCTGTCACAGACGATCCTCCCCTCGGCGAAGGCGATCACCCGGTCGGCCGCTCCCAGGCAGCGCTCGAGACGGTGCTCACAGAGCACGACCGCCGTGTCGAAGTCCTCGTTGCAGCGGCGCAGCAGTCCGAGCAACTCATCGCCGGCCACCGGGTCGAGTTGCGAGGTCGGCTCGTCGAGAACGACCAAGGCCGGGCGCCCGGCCAGTGCCGCGCCGAGCGCAACCCGCTGCAGCTCGCCGCCGGAGAGCTCGCTCGTGCTGCGCTCCAATAGGTGGGCGATGCGCAGCGCCAGGGCAACCTCCTCCACGTTCCGGGCTACGGCGGCCGGTCGTTCACCCTGGTTTTCCAGCGGAAAGGCCAGCTCGGCCCGCACGGTCCCCATCACGACCTGGGTCTCCGGATCCTGGAATAGCGTGCCGACCGCGGCCGAGAGACGCCCGGGGCCATGTTCACGCGTGTCGAGCCCGGCCGCCGTGACCCGGCCGGCGAAGGTCCCGCCATGGAAGTGCGGCACCAGTCCGCAGGCGGCACGCAGGAAGGTCGACTTTCCCGCCCCCGAGGAACCGGCGACCACGACCAGCTCCCCCGGCTCGACGTTCACGCTGATCTCGTGCAGCGCGGGCTCGCTGGCCCCCGGGTAGGCGTAGGTCACCGAGTCGAACTCGAGCACGCTCATCGTCCGATCCCCCGGCGGTCGGCAAAGGGCAGGCATCCGCACAGCACCACAAGCGCCCCCAGCGCCCACACTCCGGGGCCGGCGCCCAGGTGCAGGACGGGATAGGCGGAGAAGGCGGCCAGCCCAACTGGTCCGGCGGCGATGGCCAGGCCGACCACGGCGAGCGCCGCGACGGTGAAGGCGAGGTCATGGCGGTTGGAAGCCCGCCGGTAGCGACCCGGGGCCGCCCCGGCCCCGTAGCCCCGGACCTCGAGCACGGCGGCGACATCCAGAGCACGATCGAGCACGCCCGCGGTGGCGGCCCGCATCAGGGTGGCCCGCGAGGGCGGCCGTCCAGGGCGGCAGCGCTGCGCCTCGGCCAGACGCCGGGAATCGCGCAGCAGGACCGGAACCATCCGCGTGGCCAGCGTCGCCGTCAGCGCGGAGCGAAACGACAGCGGGCGCAGCAGGGCGAGCATCTCGTCCGGGTCCACGGCGGCCGTGTACAGGGCCCCGCAGGCGATCACCAGCACGGCCCGCAGGCCGAGGATCAGCCCGTAGACCGTCGCCTCCAGCGTGACGTCGGTGTGGCCGACGAGGGGCAGATCCCCCAGGCGGATGATCACGGTGAGCCCGTTGCGGGTCAGCAGCGCGTTGAGGATGACGATGGCGATCGCGAAGGGCACCGTGAAGCAGGCCAGCCGGGCCAGCTCGCGGCCTACACCCGCGCCCAGCGCCGCGCCGGCCACGCTCACGCCGAGCGCCGCCAGCACGATCGGGTTCGAGATCATCAGTGCGGCCAGGGCCAGCGCCGCGCAGAAGGCCGCTCCGGCGCCCGGGCCGGCGCTGTGCAGCGCCGAGGAACGGCGCCGGTAGCTCAACCCGACCTCTGGACCGGAAGGGGGATTTGCTCGTTACCGCTGACGGCCAACGCGAAGTGATCGTGGAGGGCCCCGGCGTTGAGCGCCCGGGCAGCAGCGCTCACCCCGGCAGCGTCCGTGCCGGTGATCAGCCAGGTGGGCACCGACGTGGTATCGGCCGTGGCGGCGACCAGGCCGGCTCCCGCCCCCAGCGTGCGGACCACGTGACCGGCAGGATCGAGCAGCTGGAGCGAGCTTCCGTGCCGGCCGCTGAAGCGAGCGTAGACGCCGCTGGCGCCCGGGCCATGCTCGATGTAGCTGGCCGCTACCTCAGACTCGAGATCGCGCCACGGCCCGACGACGACGCCGAGCGTGTCCGGACCCGATCCGGTTCCCAGCAGCTGACTGGCCGCGGGCACTCCGGCGGCGCTGAGCGCCTTGGCCACGCGGGTACAGGCGGCGCTGACCTCGGCGGCGCACTCCACCGTGGTCGGCAGGCGCTTCCCCCCCACCCCGTTGATGAACGGGGCGGGGAAGGACCCGACCACAGCGGGAATCGAATTGGTGGCCTGCCAGTCGTGAAGGTCGAACCAGATGCGGTCGCTTTTGTGCACCGCCGTGGTGGCCGCCCCCTGGCCGGCCTGGATTCCATTCACGTAATAGAACCAATCCGTGCGGTTGCTGTTGCCGGAGGCGCCGTTGATCGACTCGACGAAGCCGCCGCCATACCGAGTGCCGACGTGGAAGTTGCGCTCCAGCATGCGCATCACGGTCTCCGAGCCCGGCACCCGCGACCGCTTCAGCTCGGCCACCGAGTGGCCGCCGAAATCACGGGTCACGGTCAGCGAGACGCCCCCGGTCCCCGGGCCGGGCCCAAGCCGCAGCCGCCAAGTGCCGCGATGGCGGCACCGGCGGCCACGAGACCCGAGATCCGGCGGATGTTCACTAGTGGACTCGCACCGTCACCGGTACCGGGCGGATGTAGCCCTTCTCAGTGGCGGTGAAGCGGTACCGGCCGGCGCTGGGCGACTGCACGGTCACATAGCCGGCCGAGTTGGTGATGGCGCTGGCCTTGCCCGTCTGGACGTGAGCCTTGGCCAGCGGCGTTGCCTTGCCGGCCGCGTTGTAATAGATCACGCGGACCTTGAATGAGCTGCCGGTCCGGGACGTGCGGGGGGCCTTGATGGCCGTCGGGAAGACGCTGCCCTTGTCCGGAGCGGGGGCGAACAGGAGCCGGTCGCCCTTCTTCAGCTTCTGCTCGCAGATGCCGAAGCTGGCGAACTTGTTGTTGATCCAGAAGCCCCAATAGGAGTTATCCCGGCTAAAGACATGGCGCTCGCCCATGATCTTCGTGATCTCGAGGCCCAGGCCGCTCGAATACGTCCCAATCCAGTTGCCGTGGGTGGCTTGATTGAAGGCGCCGACGGCGTCGGCCGCCGGGCAACTTCCCTTCGGGGCGCCGTCCTTGGTAATGGAACCGGCGTGCGTGTGTACTGACTTTTGAGCGAGCAGAGTGCGCTTGGCGCCCTCCACTCGCACGGTGACGGTGGTGCCGGCCGCCAGTGCGGCGGCGGGAGCGATCAGCAGCGCGACGGTCGCACTGCCGATGGCGAGGGTACGTGTGTTCAACATGAGGGCCACCCCTTTCCGCGAGGGTTATTCGGCTTGGGGGTCGGAGGCTGGTCTCCTGGCTTACGGGCCTATCAACCGCGCCTTCCCGGCCGGCGGAACCGGCCAGTGGCTGTTGGATGCGGCTGACGTCCCCGATCACAGTGGCGGGACCGCGCCGGATTGCCACCGGCTTCCCATTACCACCGACCTTGACGCGGCCATCCTACCGCGCCGCCCGTAACATCAATCCAGTGACCGTCAACCTCACGCGCATCTATACGCGCCTCGGCGACGACGGCGAGACCCATCTCGGCGACATGAGCCGGGTGCCGAAGACCGATCCGCGCATCGAGGCCTACGGCACGGTCGACGAGCTCAACGCCCAGCTCGGCCTCACGCTGACCGTCAAGGAGCTGAGCGATGAGTACCGCGCCTGGCTGCAACGGATCCAGAACGACCTGTTTGACGTCGGGGCCGATATCGCCGCTCCACTGGACACCGAGAAGGAACGCCTACGGGTGATCCCCGAGCAGACCACATGGCTTGAGGAGCGCTGTGATCAGGTCAACGCCGCCCTGCCGCCGCTGAAGTCCTTCGTCCTGCCGGGGGGCAGCGTCGGCCGCCGCCCACCTTCATGTCTGCCGCACCGTGTGCCGGCGGGCCGAGCGGCTGGCCATCGCCTGCGGCGAGCAGATCAGCCCCGAGGTGATCCGCTACCTGAATCGTCTCTCGGACCTTCTCTTCATTCTCAGCCGCGGGGCCAACCGCGGCTCCGAGCCGCTCTGGGAGCCGGGCCGCTACCGCTGAGGCCGCGGGCTCGGCACCGCCTAGCGCGAGGCCTCGGCACCGCTTAGCGCGAGGCCTCGGCACCGCTGAGCGAGGGCTCGGCACCGCTGAGCGCCCGGTCGACCTGAGCGATTGGACGTTTCCCGCCAGACAGGCGGTTTTCTTCCGAAGCCACCCGCCGAAGCTAGTGGATCGACATGTGCTCCCAGCCGAGGTACAGCTTGGCCGCCCAGGATTCTGGATCATGGGCAAAGTGGCGCTGGAGACCACCGCCCCTCAGGGCATCGTCCAGGGCCGCCATGATCATCGACTGGTCGAGGACCAGGCGCCGGTGGCCAACCGATCCGGTCTTGGGATCGACCGCGTCGAAGAAGCCTCCGTCCCGCGTGTACAGGCCCGGGTAGCGGGCGCGCAGCCGCTGCAGGTTGTCGTAGGCCGGCCCGGGCAGGACCGGCAGGGCGATCGCCGAGGCGTGGGGGCTCACCGTGTCCTCGCTCGCGCAGGTCGTGCACTGGGCCAGCTGTTGTTTGGCGGGCAGCATCAGGCCCTCAACCCCGAAGCCGCCGTAGTTGCCGGTGTCATCGGCCGTGCTCGACGGTGACATACCCCACACCGGGTAGTGCAGCACCCGGGTCGTGTATCGGATCTGGACCTGGGTCCAGCGCTTGTCGTCGAGGCCAAAGCTGTGCGGGCCCCAGCTCGTCTCCGGGACGACCAGATTGGCCATCAGGCCTTCGAACATCCCGCCGGCAAACGTCGGCACGAAGGTCAGCGAGCTGCCGGGGTAGTTGTAGTGCCCCTCCCAGACCTTGAACTTCCGGCCCGACTGGGGGTCGGTGATCGTGCGCCAGTAGCCCGCCGTGGGCCACTGCCCCTGCCAGGAGAAATCGGGGTCGGTAGGACACTGCTGGGGGGGAAGCGTGCGCCACGTCCGCCACCACACGTCGCCCGGCATCTGATGGCGACCCATGCCGACGTACACCGAGATCCGGGGATCGGAGTACAGCGCCCCGTTGTGATAGCCGGCCGGCCCCTGGTCCACATAGTAGCCGCCGTACTGCTGGCCGGTGGGCGGAGAACCGGCCAGTGACGAGTTGACGTTGCAGCCGGTCTGGGGCCGGTTGTCATAGAAGATCGCGAAGTTCATCGGCCGCAGGAGTCGGTTGGCCAGCCCCGCCACCCCGGGCAGCGCCTGGCGGACCTCGATCAGGCCGGTGGCATACCACCCGTTGTCTACGGCGGAAACGAACCAGCAGTTGTCCTGGGTGGGCTTGGGCTCGGAACAGTCTCCCTGGCCCGGATTCAGCAGGACGTTGCCGTTGGCCGTGTCGTACCACTGGTAGAGGAAGCCGTCATAACGCTTGAGCGTGCTCACCTCGCGCAGCGTTGCTCGAGCCAGGGACTCCGCCCGTGGGCGAGTGATCAGACCCAGGTCGCGGGCCGCGACCACCGCCCACAGATAGACCCCGATATTGGCGGCCGACGTGTAGGCACCCCGCACCGCTCCCGGACCCAGGTTGTCCAGCGGCAGATGCGTGCCGGGGTCGACGTCCGAACCGTAGAAGCGCCAGGTGTCCCGGGCGATTCCGTAGAGCACGGCCCGCTGATGGGCGGTCAGTGCCCCGCTCCGAAAGCCGCCGGCGTCCGACCGGGACCCCGCCCGAGCCGCGGAGGCGACCTGCGGACCGACCGGCCCCGCTTTCGGACTGGGCCCCGTTCCGAGACCGGCCCCCACCGCGGTCCCGGCCAGTGCGCCGCCGGCCAGGACTCCGGCCGCGCACACGGCGAGCGCCCGCCGGGGCAGAGAATTCCTCTGGCTCCGGTTGCGCATCTCTGGCCTCCCTAGTGGGTCGTGAACGTCGCGTGCAGACCGCCTACGGAGCTGTCACCCACCCACACGTCGAACGGGCCCGGTTGCGTGACGAACCGGCCGCTCTGGTCGTAGTAGCCGAGGTTCTGGCGGCCGAGTGAGAACACCACCGTCCGTGACTGACCGGGGTTCAGCGTCACCTTCCGGAACCCCTCCAGCTTGCGCACCGGCTGCAGGATGGTGGTGTAGTTCTCGTGTAGATAGAGCTGCACCACATCGCTGCCGGCCACGGACCCGGTATTGGTAATCCGGGCGCTGACCGTCTCCGGCCCGTTCCGAGACGCGGTTGGGGAGCGGTGCAGGTTCGACAGCGAGAACGTCGTGTAGGAGAGCCCGTAACCGAACGGATATTGCGGCGCGTTGGGCACGTCCAGGTACCGCGAGGTGTACTTGTTGGTCGGATCGTATGGCCGGCCGGTGGGGAGCTCGTTGTAGGAGATCGGCACCTGCCCAACGTTGACCGGGAACGACATGGGCAGCTTGCCGCCGGGGTTGACCTTGCCGAACAGCACGTCGGCCACGGCGTTGCCGCCCTCGGTACCCGGGTACCAGGCCTCGAGCAGGGCCGGGGCGTTGTTAGCCAGCCACGGGATGGTCAGGGGGCGCCCATTCATCAGGACGACCACGTAGTGCTGGGTGCTCGCGGCGATGGCCTGAACCAGGGCCAGCTGCTGCCCGGGAAGGTCAAGCGACGTGCGCGAGGACGCCTCGCCGGAGTCCGAGGCAGGCTCCCCGACCACGACGATCGTCTCCTGCGCGTTCCGGGCCGCGTCCTGAGCCGCGCCGAACCCACTGGTGTCGGTGCACGTCGTGTCGCAACCCTGCTTGTAGGTCACGGTGGCCGAGGCAGGGAGCGCTTTCGTGATCCCGTCCAGGACGGGCACGACCTTCCCCTGAGTCAGGTCATAGCCGATCGGCACGTCGGGTCCGAGCTGATCGCTGGCGTCGTTGGCCAACGGCCCGACCACGGCCACCGAATGCAGTCCGCCGGACAGCGGCAGGGCGTGATTCTGGTTGGCCAGGAGAACCATCGATTGGTCAGCCGACGTCCGTGCGGCGGACAGGTTGGACGGTGTGAGCTCGGCCGTCTTGACCCGGTTGGGGTCCGTGTAGGGATGGGCGAACATGCCGGCCAGGTACTTGAGGGTCAGCACGTGGCGCACCGAGTTATTTAGGGTGGCCATGCTGATCCGGCCCGAGCGCACCTGCTGGGGCCCGGTGTTGTCGTAGGTCGAGTAGATGCTCGGGATCTGCACCGCCATCTCGATGTCGACGCCTGCGGTCAGAGCCAGACGCGCCGCCTGGGCCTGGTTGGCGGCGTAGCCGAACATCTCCAACTCCTGAATGGCCTGGTAGTCGCTGATGACCGTGCCGCTGAATCCCCACTCCTGGCGGAGGATGGTCTGCAGCGTGTATGGGTTGGCGGTGTTGGGCACGCCGTTGAGCGAGTTGAAAGAGCTCATCACCGTGGCCGCCCCGGCATCGACGGCCGCCTTATAGGGCGGCAGGTAGTCGTTGTAGAGCTGCTGGGTTGACATGTCGACCGCGTTGTATTCCCGCCCGGCCACCGGAGCCCCGTACGCGGCGAAGTGCTTGACCGTGGCCGCCATCTTGTCCAGGGCCGCGAAGTTGTTGCCCTGGTAACCGCGCACCTTGGCCGCAGCGATCGCCGAACCGAGGAACGGGTCCTCCCCGCCCCCCTCGACCACCCGCCCCCAGCGGGCATCCCGGGAGATGTCGACCATCGGGTTGAAGGTCCACTTGATCCCGTCCGCGGTCGCCTCGGCGGCCGACACGGATTCGTCGTGCTGGACCAGAGACGGATTCCACGAGCTGGCCTCGGCCAGCGGGACCGGGAACAGCGTCTTATAGCCGTGGATGACGTCCAGCGAGGCGATGATCGGGATGTGCAGCCGCGACTGCAGCGCTGCGTGCTGGAGCTGGTTGATGTTCTGGACCCCGACCAGGTCGAGGACGGAGCCAACCGTGCCCGCCCGCACCTCGTTCAACAACACCGTGCCCGGCGTTCCGTTCGGCCCCTGCGGTCCGGACTGCTCGAGCTGGCCGAACTTCTCGGCCAGGGTCATCCGAGCGATGAGGCGATTGACCTTGACGGCAATCGACGGCTGGTGCGAGGTTTTGGTCCTCGGCAGGGTCCGTGCCGACGGAGCGGCGGCGAACACACCGGTGATCAGAATCGCCACGACGGCGATAACGACCGCCAGCCCACCGCCGAAGCCACAGCGGCGCTTGGGGGTCTGTGCGACCGCCCGGACAACCCGATCTGCCATCTCTCCTCCTCCAACGCACTCCGGTCCGGGCTCGCGGATACCCACCTGATCAGCCGGCCAAACTCACCGCTCAGGGCGCGGCGGGTACGGGACGCTAGTTCTGCCGCAGGGCCAGCGTGGCGGCGGCGGTCAGCGCCAGTCCGAGACCGGCGATCGCCGCCGCGCCGACGATGAACGCCTTGTGGGCGCTGGCGTACTGCACCACGAGCGCGGGGCGGGCCAGGATCACCACCGCCGCGGCGACCAGCGCGATCAGAACCAGGAGGGCCATTGGCGCGAGCGCCTCGGCTACCGAAACCACGGGGCGACGGCTTTGCCCAGCCATGGGTCGCCGGGCCGGATGGCGGGCTTCCAGCCACTGGAGAGCAGCGACACCCAGGAGCACCCAGACGGCAGCCACCTCGAAGCCGCCGAGCACATCGCTGGGTAGGTGCCAGGCCAGGGTCAGGAACGAGTAACAGACGGCGATCGCGAATCCGGACATCAGCGCACCCACCACCGGGCGCCAGCGAGCCGGGGCCACGATCACCGCACACAGGACCAGGGTCATGACGGCCGTGGCATGCCCGCTGGGCCACGAGGCGGGGTTCAGGAACGGGCCGCTCAGGCCAAGGCTCCGCGGCGCGGCAAGCAGCGGCTTCAGCAGTTGCGAGGTCAGGTTGGCCCCCAGCACGACCCCCCCGACCATCACCGCGACGCGCGGGCGACCCCGGATCAGCGCGACCAGAATCGGGACCGCCACCAGGAACACGTACGGATTGGGGTTGCAGAGCTCGGCGATGAAGTGGGCCAGCCGGTCCACACGCCCACGGTGCAGACCGGCAAAGCCGATCAGGATGGTGTGGTCAAGCCGCTCGAAGAAGCCGATGTGAAACGCGGCAAACCAGGTCAGGATCAGAAGGACGACGCCGGCCGCGGCGCCGCCTAGCGCGGTACGGGGACGGGGCGACATTGCCCTGAAGAGGCTATCGGCCGACCGGGAGCGGCCCGGCGATTCTTATTTGCCGTTGAGCTCCGGGCGGCAGGCGATCAGGCGGTGTGCTGCTCAGCCGGACTGATCCGCATGACGCGGAACTCCGGGGCGGTCCCGGTCCGGCGCACATGGGAGTAGTGCTCGAGGTCCTCGGGGGCGGCCACTTCGATGCTCACTCCCTCGGCGACCTCGAACCGTCCCGCCTCGTAGAGCAGCTCCTGATAGCCGGGCGCGGGCTCGTCAGCCGGCTGCCCCTCGGGCAGCGGCAGACCTTCGATGTCGAGGTCGTGGCCGCCGCAGCGCAGCAGCCAGCGACGGCCCCGAGCCAGTTTGTCGGCGGTCAGCTTGACCGGGGTGGCGACCGGCGTGGAACCCGAGCCGGGGACCGTTTGCTCGCCGCGTAGTCCGGCCCGCCCAGCGACCAGCGCTGTGCACAGTCGTTCCCAATTGCGCCCGTATGGAGCGGGAACGATGCCCACCGGCCCGGTCGTGCCCGCCTCCCCGCGGATCGCGCGAGCCACGGGTCCGACGAGCACGTAGTCGATCTTGTTGGCGTTCAGCCACCGCAGGACGGCGATGGCGCTCGGCTCGAGATGCTCAAATCCGGCGAGCAGTTCGGGAACCTCGGTGGAGATGGCCGGCGGGCGGCGCTTTAGGAGCATGCTGCTGCGTTCGCCACCCTGCGGCCGACTCCTTCACCAAGGACCGCTAGACGGGCAACGCGTCCATTGCCGCCAGACGCCGGGCCAACCGGGGTGACAGCCGAGACACGGCGCGCATGAGCTTGGCCTCGGGAGTGATCACCGCCACCGGCCGATCCTCGCCGATCGCCTTGAGGATCTCGGCGGCAACCCGCTCCGGGGTGAAGTTCCGCCGCTCGTAGAGCCGGGACACGTAGTCGGCCAGTCGCCGCTGGTCGGACTCAGAGCGCCCGACGTAGCGCGTGGTCCGAGTGATGTTGGTGGCGATGACTCCGGGGCAGACCGCCGTGACGCCGATCCCGAATGGCACCAGCTCAGCCCTGAGGCTCTCGGTCAGGATCAGCACTGCCGCCTTGGTGGCGGAGTAGACGGGCAGCGAGCGGCTGGGCATGAAGGCCGCGGCGGAGGCCATGTTGACGATGTGGCCGCCCTCTCCCCGCAGCGCCATCGCGCGACCAAACAACCGACAGCCGGTGGCCACGCCGAGCAGGTTGACGTCGACGATCCGCCGCCAGTCCTCGGCCTCGGTGTAGAGGAAGCCTCCGGCCACGCCAATTCCGGCGTTATTGAGGACCACGTCGGGGACGCCCTCGGACTCAAGCACGTCGCTGGCCAGGCGCTCCATGGCCTCCGCGTCGCTCACGTCACAGACCAGCGAGCGCGATCCGCTGATCGTCTGCGCCGCGCGACCCAGCAACGCTTCATCGCGGTCGACGAGGAGCACCCGGGCACCGCGCGCGGCCAGCGCGGCCGCCGTCGCGCGACCAATCCCGCTGCCCGCTCCGGTGACCAGGGCCAGGCGACCGTCGAGCTGGGCGAGGCCGCCACCTCGGCGCCAGGGCCGTCCCGGCCGGACGCTGCCCGCCTCGACCTCACGGGCAAACTCGTTGATCCAGTGGGCCACCAGGGCGGGCCGCGCTCGCTGCGCCCAATGTGAGCCCGCGACCGTGCGGCGACGTAGGCCCGGGGCGACCAGCTCGGCCGCCTCGTAATAGGACTCGGAGATGAAGCGATCGCCACTGGGCACGATGAGCTGGACGGGCACGCGCGCGTGAGCTAGGCGCGCAGGGCGCAACACCCGCGGCGGGATGTTGCGCCGGTAGAGGTTGGCACCATGGCGGCCGTCGGCGCGCAGAGTGGCGGCCGGGAAGTCCTCATCCACGGGAACGCGCTCGGCCAGCTCCAGTGTCCTGGCCCACCGCTCGCGACTCAAGACGCCACCCCAGACCAGTGTCGGACCACCGGGGAGCAGCAGAGTGACGATGTACCAGGAGCGCCTGAGACGATCGAGTACCTGGAGGATGCGTCCGCGGCGCAACGGCCCGCGGGTGGCGGCGACGACGTGCCCGAGGGCGGGTCCGGCCACGCTCGTGAACGAGGCCAGCCTCCCATCCAAGGCCGCCGTGGTGGCGAACTCCCAGCCGGCAATTCCGCCCCAATCGTGGCCGACCAGATGAACGCGCCGTCCCGGCGCCACCGCGTCGCACACCGCCTCGAAGTCAGCCCGCAGCTCGGCGAAGCCGTAGGCGGCCGGACCGCGAGGAGCGCTCGAGCCGCCCGCGCCGCGCACGTCGTAGGCGACCACATGGAAGTCGGAGGCCAACCGCTCGATCACCGGCCGCCACACTTCCTTGGTGTCCGGGTAGCCGTGGACCAGGACGATCGTCGGGGCCGACACGTCCCCGGCAGAGACGATGGCCAGACGCACGCCGTCCCGGGTGATGCTCCGTTGATCGGCACCGTCAGACAACGCCGTGGCAATCTATACGCTCGGATCTGAGATGGACTCAGAGCAATTTCACCGGCGCCGAGCCGAGCGCTCGCTGGAGCGGCGACGCAGGCAGACACGGCGACGGCTGGCCGCCGGCGGAGCCCTGGCCCTGGTGGTGATCCTGGCCGCGGTCGCGGTGGCTTCGTCAGGCGGCGGCCACGGGCGATCCGGGAATCTCAAGCGGCCGAAGCTGAGCTCCACCGGCCATGTCCGCCGCCACGGCCACGGCACGGCCCGGGCCGGGACGGCTGCCGGCCTGGGCCCGGCCACCGGCCACCCGGGCACCGCCTCGGTGCCGATCCTCATGTATCACGTGATCGCGGCGCCCCCGGCCGGTGCCCCGTTCCCGGGGCTCTACGTCCCGGCGAGCGAGTTCGCGGCCCAGATGGCGGCCCTGAAGGCGGCCGGCTGGCATGCAGTCACCCAGGATCAGCTACGGGCCTATTGGCAGCGCGGTGCCCGCCTACCGGCGGGCAAACCGATCGTCATCACCTTCGACAACGGTTACCGCTCCCAGTACACCGCCGCCCTGCCCGTGCTGCGCCGCATGGGCTGGGTGGGCAACGAGAACATCCAGCTCAGCGGCCTGCCCCCCTCGCAGGGCGGCCTCACCGATGCTCAGATTCGCGGCATGGTCAGAGCGGGCTGGGAGCTCGACACCCAGGGCATCAGCCATGCCGATCTGATCGCCCTGGACAGCGCCGGTCTGCACTACCAGGTGGACACCGCTCGGCAGATCATCCGCCGTCGCTTCGGCGTCCCGGTCAACTGGTTCTGCTACCCGTCCGGCCACTACAACGCCACTGTGGTCGGCGCCGTCCGCGCGGCCGGCTTCGTCGGCTCGACCACGGTCGTGCCCGGCTGGGCCGGCCCGGCCACCGACAGCTACCGCCTCCCCCGGCTCCGCGTCCTGGGCGGCACCAGCCCCAGCAGCCTGCTCACCCAGATCGCCATCTACCGCTCGGCTGGCTCACCGCCCCCCTCCTACGGGGGAGCCTGAGGCGAAATGACAGCGCCCCGCGGCCGGGCGTGGCACCGGCTCGGCGATCGCATCGGCGCCCCGGCGCGGGGTCCCGCAGGGGCGGGGGCGCTGCGCGGCAGCCGGCCCAGCCTCGGTGCCGGACTGGCTGTGGCCCTGGTGGCCGTGGCGGTGGCCACGGTGGCCATCTATCCGCTCGGCCACCTCGCCCCAGTCGTCTCACTCGGGGTCGTCTACCTACCCGCCGTGCTCGTGGTGGCCACCTACTGGGGCCTGGGTCCCGGCGTGCTCACCGCTTTGCTCAGTGCGGTGGCCTTCAACTTCTTCCACCTCCCCCCGACCGGAGAGCTGGACATCGCACGTCGGGGCGACTGGGCCGCCCTGGTCGCATTGGTGATCGTCGCCCTGGCCGCGGGCACGATCGCCGAGCTGGCCCGCTCCCGCGCACTCGAGGCCGAGGGGCGCCGCGCCGAGGCCGATCTGGCCGCCGCCCTGGCTCGCGAGCTCCTGCGTGGCGAGGACACCGAGCGGGCGCTGTCCACCACCGCTCACCGGGTTGCCGAAGGACTGGGACTGCGCGCCGCCGCGATCGAGCCCGGAGTGGCTGACCCCGACCCGCGGCGCCTGGCGTTGCCGCTGCGCGACGCCGCCGGGGCGCAGATCGCCACCCTCCTTGTCTCCCGCGACCTCCCCCGTGAGACCGAGGAGCGCCTGCGGGCCCGGGTCGCTCCGACCCTTGAGGCCCTGGTGGCCATCGCCCAGCGACGCGATGCCTTGCAGGCCGAGGCGGTGGAGACGGCGCTCCTGCGCCGCAGTGATGACATCAAGACCGCCGTGCTGCGCGCCGTCTCCCACGACCTCCGCACGCCTCTGACCTCGGTGGTGATGGCCGGCCACGCGCTGGGAACCAGCTCCCTGAGCGAAGCCGAGCGCTTGGAGCTGAGCGCGGTGGTGGTTGAGGAAGGAACCCGATTGGCCGAGCTGGTGGACAAGCTTCTGGACCTGTCAAGGCTCCAGGCCGGCGGAGCCGCCCCGCGGACCGACTGGGTCTCGATCGAGGACCTGGTCGCCGCGGCCGGTGAAGGCCTGCGCTACCCCGGCCCCCCCCTGCGCGTGAATATTGATCCTGACGTGCCGGAGATCCGGGCCGACGCCGCTCAACTCGAACGGGCCCTGGCCAATCTGCTTGAGAACGCCCGCCGCTACGCGGGCGAACTGCCTGTCTCGTTGCACGCTCGGCGGACCGGCGAGCGGGTGTCGGTGAGCGTGGTGGACCAGGGTCCGGGGATCGCGCCCGCCGAGCTCGAGCGGATCTTCGAGCCGTTCTACCGGGGCCGCAGCTCGACGGCCCGTTCCTGGACCGGCTCTGGCCTCGGGCTGGCCATCGCCAAGGGCTTCATCGAGGCCAACGGGGGCACGATCACGGTGGACTCGCTGCCCGGCCAGGGGACCAGCTTCGTCATTTCGCTGCCCATCAACGGTCAGCCGGCCCTAGAGGTGAGCGGATGAGCTCCGGCAACCGTCCGCGAGTGCTGGTCTGCGATGACGAGCACCAGATCCTGCGCGCCCTGCGCGTCATTCTCCGCGATGCCGGCTACGAAGCGGTCCCGGCCAGCACCGGCGAGGAGGCGCTCGACCAGGCCGCGGTCCACCTGCCCGACGCCGGCATCATCGATCTGGTCCTGCCCGACATGGACGGGATCGAGGTCTGCCGGCGGCTGCGGGAATGGACCGAGATGCCGCTCATCGTCCTCTCCGCGATCGGCGACGAGGAGGCCAAGGTGCGGGCCCTGGCCGCCGGCGCCGATGACTACGTAACCAAGCCGTTCGGCCCGCGGGAGCTGATCGCCCGCCTGCAGGCCAACCTCCGGCGGATCGAACCCGAGCGGGAGGAGACGCGGATCATCACCGGTGAACTCGAGCTCGACCTGGCGTCGCATACCGTTCGCCTGTCTGGCCAGGAGGTCCATCTCACGCCCATCGAGTTCAATCTGCTGGCCCTCCTGGCCCGCAACCGCGGCCGCCTGATGACCCACCGCGATCTCCTGCTCGGTGTCTGGGGAGGGGGCTATGCGGAGGACACGCAGGTCCTCCGCGCTCACATCGCCAACCTGCGGCGCAAAATCGAGCCACCCGGCTCTGCGCAGGATCGCCGCTACATCCGCACCGACCCCGGCGTGGGCTATCGATTTGCCGCCTGAGCGCGAAATGTCGACTGATACGGATCCCCCCGTCCCGGGTACCGTCACCCGCATATTTGCGCCGCTATCGTGGATCAGACACGTGCGACCAAGCCGTCGGGGATGGACGACCGCGCCGCCGAGAAGCCTGAGCAGCTGATCCCATGACGCCTTCCAAGAGACCCCTGTTCGAAGCCGCCCACAAGCGGCGCGCGGACCCCTCCGCGAAGGCTGAGGCCGCCACCGTTCCCCCTCAGGATGGCGCCACCTCCCCGGGGGTCCGCAAGAGCTTCAACGAGGCCGCCCACAAACTCGGCCATTGGCCGGTGGGGCCGACCGAGCCACGCGAGGCCAAGGGCCCCTCAGCGGCCATTCAGGCCGCCGCCGACGACCAGCGCGATGTCGTCGCCAATGCCGGACGGGCGGTCCTGGCCCTGGGTGCCCTGGGAATCGTCTTCGGCGACCTCGGCACCAGCCCTCTGTACACCGAGCAGGTCATCTTCAACGCCCACCGCAAGGCCGCGCACGCCACCGTGGCCGGCGTCTACGGTGTCTCCTCATTGATCTTCTGGTCCATGATGATCATCGTTTCGATCAAGTACGCCGGCTTCATCATGCGCGCCCACAACCGCGGCGACGGCGGGATCATGGCCCTCACGGCGCTGATCCAGAGGCGCAAGGTCACCCGGGGTGCGGCCCTGGTTACGCTCGGCCTCCTCGGTGCCGGCCTGTTTTTTGGTGACGGGATGATCACCCCGGCCATCTCGGTGACCTCGGCCGTCGAGGGGCTGAAGGTGGCCACGCCCGGGCTTGCCCATCTCGTGGTCCCGATCGCGTTGGCCATCCTCATCGGCCTGTTCGCGGTTCAGCGCTTTGGCACCGGGGCCGTGGGGTGGCTTTTCGGCCCGGTGATGTTGGTGTGGTTCGCGATCATCGGAATCCTCGGCGCCCGCGAGGTGCTCATGCACCCCGGCGTGCTCCAGGCCCTTTCCCCCACCTGGGGTGTGCGGTTCATGGTCGACCACGGGGTGGCGGCCTGGCTGGCCCTGGGCGGGGTTGTCCTCTGTGTGACCGGGGCCGAGGCGTTGTATGCCGACCGGGGACACTTCGGCGCGCTGCCCATCCGAATGACCTGGTTCGCGATCGTATTGCCCTGCGTGCTCCTCTCCTATCTCGGCCAGGGCGCGCTGATCCTCTCCCATCCCCACACCATCGACAACCCGTTCTATCTGCTGGTCCCCAGCGCCGGGCGGCTGCCGATGGTCTTTCTGGCCACCGCAGCCACCATCATCGCCTCCCAGGCTGCGCTGACCGGATCGTTTTCGGTGGCCAAGCAGGCCGTTCAGCTCGGCTTCCTGCCCCGGCTGCGCATCGTCCACACCTCCGAGCTCGAGGGCCAGATCTATGTGCCCCTGATCAACTGGGCCCTCTGCCTCGGCGTGGCCGCCCTCGTGCTGGTCTTCCAGAACTCCAACCACCTGGCCGACATCTACGGAGTGGCGGTGACCGGAACGTTCATCCTCGACACCACCCTGTTCATCGCCGTGGCCCGTACACAATGGCGCACCGCCCGCTGGAAGCTGATCCTGCTCGGCGCCCTGTTCGTGACCGTCGAGCTGGCCTTCTTCACCTCCAACCTGACCAAGGTCACGCATGGCGCGTGGCTGCCGCTGCTGATCGGTCTGGTCGTGGCCACGGTCATGGTCACCTGGCGTCGGGGCCGCGACGTGGTGACCCGCAACCGGACCGAGGAGGAGGGTCCGCTGGACGATTTCCTGAACGGGCTCTGCGACGCCAAGTTGCCGATTGTGCGCCTGCCCGGCACGGCGATCTTCCTGAACCCCGGTAAGGCCACCACCCCCCTCGCCCTGCGCGCCCAGGTCGAGCACAACCACGCCTTCCACGAGAAGGTGGTCATCGTCTCCCTCGATCAGGTGGCCATCCCGCACGTTGAGGAGTCCGATCGCTTCGCCTCCGAGCGCCTTGGCAAGGGCCTGTTCAAGATCGTCCACGTGACCATACGAGTCGGCTATCGCGACCGCTCGCGCATCCCCGAGGCGTTGGCCGAGGCGCGCAAGCGTGGGTTCCTGGAACGCAACCTCGACCTCGAGCACGCCTCGTACTTCATATCCCGCATGACCATCATCCCCTCTGACGCTCCCGGACTGGCACGCTGGCGCAAGCGGCTGTTCATCGGCATGGCCCGTAACGCGTCGAGCCCGATCGACCATTTCGGCCTCCCCAGCGAGCGCACGGTGATGACCGGCTCGCAGGTCGCCCTCTAGACCTGGCCCCGAAGTCGGCCGACAGGCCGTCTTCACAACATCTTTATGCCGGAAGGGTGGTTCTGCACGCCACCTTGACGATGGGCCGTCGACGCTGAGGTCATGAACCTGTTCGAGGTGCGTGCGCAGTGCCCGAGGTGACCCCTCCGCCCCGGACGCTGCCCGACGACGAATCCGCTGAGGGAAAGTCCACGCCGGCGAAGCGAAGCTTCAACGAAGCAGCGCACAAGCTCGGCGACCGGCGCATGGCTCCGAAGCGCGAGCAGGCCGGGCCCTCGGAGGAGCTGCGAGCGGCCCAGGACGATCAGCGCGATGTCGTTGCTCACGCGGGCAGGATGGTGCTGGCCCTCGGCGCCCTGGGCATCGTCTACGGCGACATCGGCACCAGCCCGCTCTACACCGAGCAGTTCATCTTCACCGCTCATCGCAATGCCGCCCACGCCAACGTGGCCGGGGTCTACGGGATCGTCTCCCTGATCTTCTGGACGCTGATGATCGTCGTCTCGATCAAGTACGCCGGCTTCATCATGCGCGCCCACAACCGCGGCGACGGCGGGATCATGGCCCTGACCGCCCTCATCCTGCGCAAGCGGATCGGCCGGACCATGGTGCTCGCCACCCTGGGCATCTTCGGCGCGGCGCTGTTCTTCGGAGACGGCATGATCACCCCGGCCATCTCGGTCACCTCGGCGATCGGCGGCCTGGGCGTGGTCAGCCCGAGCCTGACCCACCTGGTGGTCCCGCTCTCACTAGCCATCCTTGTCCTCCTGTTCGCCGTGCAGCGCTTCGGCACCGGCGCGGTGGGGTGGCTGTTCGGCCCGGTGATTCTGACCTTCTTCGTGGTCATCGGGGGATTCGGTCTGCGCCAGGTCGTCATGCACCCCGGGGTGCTCCAAGGCCTCTCACCCGTGTGGGGCGCGCGCTTCATGCTCGATCACGGTGTCGACGCCTGGCTGGCCCTGGGCGGAGTCGTCCTGTGCTGCACCGGGGCGGAGGCGCTGTACGCCGATCGCGGGCACTTCGGCGCCCTGCCCATCCGCCGGACCTGGTTCGGCATCGTGTTTCCCGCGGTGCTGCTCTCCTACCTGGGCCAGGCCGCCCTGATCCTGGCCCACCCCAGCAGCGTCAACCGCCCCTCGTTCAATCCGTTCTTCCAGCTCGTGCCCCACAGCCTCCTGGTTCCCATGGTGATCCTGGCCACGGCAGCGACCATCATCGCCTCCCAGGCTGCGGTGACGGGCTCCTTCTCGGTGGCCAAGCAGGCCGTCCAGCTCGGCTTCCTCCCGCGCCTGAAGATCGTTCACACCTCCGAGATGGAGGGCCAGATCTACGTGCCGCTGATCAACTGGGCCCTCTGCCTTGGCGTGGCCGCGCTCGTGCTGGTCTTCCAGAGCGCCAACCGGTTGGGCGACATCTACGGCGTGGCCGTAACCGGAACATTCATGCTCAACACGATTCTCTTTTTGGCCGTCTCCCGCGGGATCTGGCACACGCCCAAGTGGCGCCTGGTGCTCTTGGGCGTGCTCTTCCTGACCGTGGAGACCGCGTTCTTTACCTCCAATCTGGCCAAGATCGCCAACGGCGCCTACCTGCCGCTGGCTGTCGGGCTCCTCCTGGCCAGCGTCATGATCACCTGGCGCCGCGGTCGTGACATCGTGACTCGCAACCGGACCGAGGAGGAGGGCCCACTCGACGAGTTCCTGGAGGGACTCTGCGACGCCGAACCTCCGATCGTCCGGCTGCCGGGCACGGCCATTTTTCTGAACCCCGGTAAGGCCACCACTCCGCTCGCCCTGCGCGCCCAGGTCGAGCACAACCACGCCTTCCACGAGAAGGTGGTCATCGTCTCGCTGGATCAGGTCCCCATCCCCCACGTATCCGAGCAAGACCGGTTCTCCACTGAGCGCCTCGGCAAGGGCTTGTTCAAGGTCGTCCACTTGACCATCCGAGTCGGCTACCGCGATCGCCTGGGGGTGGCCGACGGCCTCGTCCTGGCCCGCAAGCGCGGTTTGCTGGACCGCAACCTCGACATCGAGCACGCGTCCTACTTCGTCTCCAGGATGACCATCGTGCCCACCCTTCACCCGGGCATGGCCCGCTGGCGCAAGCGGCTGTTCATTGCCATGGCCCGCAATGCAAATAGTCCCGTGGAGCACTTCGGTCTGCCCAGTGACCGGACTGTGATCACCGGATCCCAGGTCTGCATGTAGCCCCGCCGGCTCTGGACGTTTGCGGTCCGGTTCGCGACAATCATCGGACGCGCGATTGCCCCAGTCCAGGAGGCCCGATGTTCAGCGATTACACCCTCGCCTACGGCACCCACCCCACGCCCGAGGAGGGCCGCTGCGCGATGGAGTGGGTCAGTCACCTGGCCGGTGAGACCCACTCCGATCAGCCCCGCTGTGTCAGCCCGGTGCTGCGCGCGGTGTGCATCGCGCTCAACGATGGGCTTGAGGACGGACCTCGCCAGACCCTGCGGCCCTACCTGGCCCGCACGATTGGCACCTCCGAGGACGGGCTTGACCCAGCGCGCGCCTGGATGGCCCTCGACTGGCTGATCCGCGAGTACGCCCCCTGCTGGCTGGACGCCGCGCGACTCCCAGCTCTGGCCATCGCCCTGCGCGAGCTCGCCCCGGTGCTCGACGAGGACTCCCTGCGCACGGCACTACCCGAGCTCGAGAGGGCTCGTGGAGCCGCCCGTCTGGCTCGTGGCTCCGGTCCCTGGTCGGCCGCACGATCGGTGGCACGTGAGCTCGCTTGGTCCTGCGCCGGCGCCGCGGCCTGGGCGGGAGCCAGGTTGGCCGTGGGCGATATGGCTGGCGACCGAGCTCGGGCCGCCACCCGGGTCCTGGCTGCGGACGCGGCCGCGATTGCCGCCCAACGGACCCTGAGCGCCATGCCGCCCGCCGAGGGGCGCGCCGCGGCCAAGGACGAGGCACGAGCGGCCCTGGAGCCCACGGTCCAGGCGCTGCAGAACTCGGTGTTCGGCCTGCTCGAGCGGATGCTGCCCACGGCGGCGGTGTCCGTCCCGGAGCCGGCTCGGGACGCCTTCACAGTTTCTGTATGAGCTGACTCGCGTCCTGTACGCGGTCTTCACATGACCGCAGCGATGCTTGTCGCATGGACTTCATCGCCGTACTTCTGGCCTTAGTGGCCTTCGCGCTGCTCTATGCCCTGATCTTCGGGATTGAGCGGATATGAGTGGCGCTGATGTATTCGGGCTGGTGCTTTCCGTCCTGGTCTGCGCCTACCTGCTCTACGCCCTGCTGCGTGGGGAGCGCTTCTAGATGACCGTCCTGGGCTGGGTCACCATCGTCGCCTTTGTCCTCGTATTGACCGCACTGGCCATGCCCCTGGGGCGCTACATGGCCGCGGTTTACTCGGGGGGGCGGACGCTTCTTGATCCGGTGCTGCGAGGTCCCGAGCGGCTTCTCTATCGCGTGCTTCGGGTCGATGTCTCTGAGGAGCAGGACTGGAAGGCTTATGCCAAGAGCCTGATCATCTTCTCGCTGGCCGGGTGGCTGCTGCTCTACCTGATCCTGCGCACGCAGCTGCGGTGGGATTTCACCGGGTTGAACCCGCAGCACTTTCATTCCGCACCGTGGAACGTGACCTTCAACACGACTTCGTCGTTCCTGACCAACACCAACTGGCAGTTCTACGGCGGCGAGACGACGATGAGCTACTTCAGCCAGATGGCCGGGCTGACCGTCCAGAACTTCCTCTCCGCCGGAGTCGGAATCGTGGTCGCTGTGGCGCTGATCCGCGGGATCGTCTCGCGCAGCGGCAAGAGCCTGGGCAACTTCTACCAGGACCTGATCCGCACGGTTCTGTACGTCCTGGCCCCGATGTCGGTTGTGCTCGCCCTGGTCCTGGTCTTCCAGGGCTCAATCCAGAATTTCGCCTCCTATCTGACGGTGCACGGCATCACGGGCCTGCCGCAGGCGATCGGCATGGGCCCGGTCGGCTCGCAGGAGGCAATCAAGCTGCTGGGCACCAACGGCGGCGGATTCTTCAACGTCAACTCGGCGCACCCGTTCGAGAACCCCACCGGATTCACGAACTTCATCGAGATGCTCGCGGTGCTGAGCATCCCCGCCGCGCTGGTGTTCATGTACGGCCGGATGGCCGGAAATCGTCGTCAGGGCTACGCGATCTACTCGGCGATGATGGTCATGTTCCTGGGCGCGGTGGTCGTGGCCTACATCGCCGAGGCCCATGGCTCTCCGGCCCAGCACGCTGCCGGCCTGCACACCGGCGTCATCCCCGGCTCCACCGGGGGAAACCTGGAGGGCAAGGAGCAGCGCTTCGGGATCGCCGGTTCGGCGCTGTTCGACGTCATCACCACCGTCACCTCGTGTGGAGCGGTGAACAGCTCGATCGAGTCCTTCACCGGGATCGGTGGAGCGGTCCCGTTCGCGAATTTGAGCGCGAGCGAAACCATCTTCGGTGGGGTGGGTACGGGCCTCTACTCGATCCTGCTCTACGTCCTCTTGGCCGTCTTCTTGGGCGGGCTGATGGTCGGCCGCACCCCCGAGTATCTGGGCAAGAAGATCGAGGCGCGGGAAATCAAGCTGGTCTCGCTGGGCATCCTCATCACCCCCCTCGCGGCCCTTTTCGCCACTGCCCTGGCCACGGCCAGCCGGGCCGGCCGGGCCTCGATCTCGACGGCGGCAACCGGCCCCCAGGGGTTCTCGGAGACCTTCTACGCCTACCTCAGCCAGGCCAACAACAACGGCTCGGCCTTCGCCGGCTACACCGGCTTCATCCAGCCCACGGCCGGCAACGTGGGCTCACATGGCGTGACCTTCGCCGACCTGGTCGGGGGTTTCACGATGCTGTTCGCGCGCTACGCGCCGATCCTGTTCGTCCTGGCCGTCGCCGGCTCGCTGGCCGGTAAGCGAGTCAGTCCGGCCGGCCTGGGGACGATGCGCACCGATAACCCGACTTTCGTGGTCCTGCTGATCGGCGTGATCGTCCTCGTTGGCGCCTTGACCTTCTTCCCCGCCCTGCTGCTCGGACCAATCGTCCAGGGCCTGACCGGACACCTCTACTGAAAATGCGACGCGACCTCACCACCTCAGCCATCGGCATCCTGACCCTCACCCTGCTCCTGGGGATCCTCTACCCGCTCGCGATCACCGGCATCAGCCAGGTCGCCTTCCCCGGCAACGCCAACGGCCAGCAGATCCACGCCCACGGAGCGCTGGTGGGCTCAAAGATCATCGGGCAGTCGTTTGCCGACCCAGTCCTCAAGCACGGAAAAACGGTCCTCGACAAGAACGGTAACCCCGTCACCACTCCTGATCTGCGGTACTTCCAGAGCCGCCCATCGGCCACGCTCGCGGCCGACAATGCCGCCGGCTCAGCATTCTCCAACCTGGGCCCCAACAGCATCGCCACTGAGCAGGCCCTGGCCGCCAACCTGGCTGCCTACCTGCAGCTGGAAAAACCGTATGTCCCCGGCCTGACCGCCGCCAAGGTGCCAGTTGACGCCGTCGACACCTCGGCCTCAGGCATCGACCCCGACATCTCTTCCGCCAACGCTGACATCCAGGCCCACCGTATCTCCGCGGTACGTCACCTGCCGCTTTCGCAGGTGATGACCCTGGTGCGCCGATACACCCACGGTCGCGGACTGGGCTTCTCCGGTGAGCCGGGCGTGAACGTGCTCGAGCTCAATCTGGCCCTCAACCACCTTCAGGGAGGTCATTGATGTCCGTCGCCACGCCGCCCATCCCGGCTCCCCGCGCCCCCGGCGGCGGCCGACAGGCCGTTTCGATATTCCAGCGTGACCTCGTCCGCCGGGCCCTGATCGACAGCCTGATCAAGCTTGACCCTCGCGTTCAGATCCGCAACCCGGTCATGTTCGTGGTCGAGATCGGGGCCACCGTGACCACCCTCAGCTGGCTGATCCAGCTGTTCGGAGGTTCACCCTTGGGCGGCGGGCACGAGCCGTCGTGGTACACGCTGACGATCTCGATCTGGCTGTGGCTGACCGTCATCTTCGCCAACCTGGCCGAAGCCTTCGCCGAGGGTCGGGGCCGAGCCCAGGCCGACACGCTGCGGGCGACGCGCCAGGAGACGGTGGCCACCCTGCGTGACGGAGGGGGAAAGCCGGCCTCCGAACTGGTCCGCGGCGACGTGGTCGTAGTCCGTGCCGGTGAGCTGATCCCCGGCGACGGAACTGTTACCGAGGGGATCGCCTCGGTGGATGAATCGGCCATCACCGGCGAGTCGGCCCCGGTGATCCGGGAATCGGGCGGAGACCGTAGCGCGGTGACCGGAGGCACGCGGGTGCTGTCCGACGAGATCGTGGTCGAGATCACCCAGGAGCCGGGTCAGTCCTTCCTGGACCGGATGATCGCCTTGGTCGAAGGCGCGGCCCGGCGAAAGACGCCGAACGAGATCGCCCTCGGGATCCTTCTGGCCGGGCTGACGCTGATCTTCATGATCGTGGTGGCCACGCTGCGGCCGTTTGGCCTCTTCTCCCACACGCCGATCTCCGACACCACGTTGATCTCCCTGCTGGTGGCGCTGATCCCCACCACGATCGGCGCGCTGCTTTCGGCCATCGGAATCGCCGGCATGGACCGCCTGGTACGCCGCAACGTGCTCGCGCTCTCGGGCCGAGCGGTTGAGGCCTCGGGTGACGTGGACGTCCTCCTACTAGATAAGACGGGCACGATCACGATCGGCAACCGGCTGGCCTCGGAATTCATTCCCATGCCCGGCGTGAAGGAGGCAGAGCTGGCCGAGGTGGCCCAGCTCTCCTCGCTGGCCGATGAGACGCCGGAAGGACGCTCGATCGTCGTGCTGGCCAAGCAATACGGTCTGCGCGAGCACGATCTCGCCGGCTCCCGGGCCGAATTCGTGCCCTTCAGCGCCCAGACGCGCATGAGCGGCGTGGACTTCGATGGCCGTCAGCTGCGCAAGGGTGCCGGCGACGCGGTGATCGACTTCGTGGCCGAGCAAGGCGGCCGTCCGCCCCAGGAGCTCCACGCTGTCCTGGAACGCATCTCCCGTGAGGGGGGCACCCCGCTGGCCGTGGCCCGTGACGCCCAGGTGATGGGAGTCATCTACCTCAAGGACACCATCAAAGAGGGCATGCGCCAGCGCTTTGACCAACTGCGGGCGATGGGCATCCGCACGATCATGATCACCGGCGATAACCGGCTGACAGCGGCCAAGATCGCCGAGGAGGCCGGCGTGGACGACTTCCTGGCCGAGGCCACCCCGGAAGCCAAGCTTGAGCTGATCCGCGAGCAGCAGGCGTCGGGACGACTGGTGGCCATGACCGGCGATGGCACCAACGACGCGCCCGCCCTGGCCCAGGCCGACGTTGGGGTGGCCATGAACACCGGCACACAGGCAGCCCGCGAGGCCGGAAACATGGTCGACCTCGACTCCAACCCGACGAAGCTGATCGAGATCGTCGAAGTCGGCAAGCAGTTGCTCATCACCCGCGGCGCGCTGACCACGTTCTCGATCGCCAACGACGTGGCCAAGTACTTTGCCATCCTGCCGGCCATCTTCCTCTCCACCTACGCCGCCACCAAAGGCGGACAGGGGCCGCTGCACGTGCTCAACATCATGAGCCTCGGCAGCCCGCGCTCGGCGGTCATCTCGGCCATCGTCTTCAACGCGATCGTCATCCCCCTGCTGATCCCGATCTCACTGCGGGGGGTGAACTACCGGCCGATCGGGGCCAGCGCACTCCTGCGCCGCAACCTGTGGATCTATGGGCTGGGCGGCCTGATCGCCCCCTTCATCGGGATCAAGCTGATCGACCTCATAGTCCACAACCTCTTCGGAGCATGAGCGATGACCTCGGCCAGCCCCCGGTCCGGTGAGCAGGCCTTGGCCGTTGCTCCGGGCCGCGGGCGCCTCAAGATCTTCCTGGGCATGGCCGCGGGGGTGGGCAAGACCTACCGCATGCTCCAGGAGGGACAGGCCGAAGCCGAGGCCGGCCGCGACGTAGTGATCGGCTACCTGGAGCCGCACGGGCGTCTCGAGACGATGACCCAGGCCGCAGGCCTCGAGACGGTTCCGCGCCGCGCCGTGACATACCGGGACACCCGGCTTGAGGAGATGGATCTCCCCGCCGTCCTGCGTCGCCGGCCCGAGCTGTCCCTGATCGACGAACTCGCCCACACCAACGCGCCGGGTGTCGAGCACGAAAAGCGCTTCCAGGACATCGCCGATGTGCTCAATGCCGGAATCGACGTGTACTCGACGGTCAACGTCCAGCACGTCGAGAGTCTCAACGACCAGGTCGCCGAGCTGACCGGGACCCGCGTGCGGGAGACAGTGCCCGACTCGGTACTCGCCCAGGCCGATGACGTCGTGGTCATCGACATCACTCCCGCCTCCCTGCTCGAACGCCTCCAGGCGGGCAAGATCTATCCACCGGAACGGATTCAGAGCGCGCTGTCCAATTTCTTCAAGATGGAGAACCTCTCCGCCCTACGAGAGGTCTCCCTCCGCCAGGTCGCCCAGGACATCGAGTCCAAGCGGATCCCCGCCCCCGGACCGACCCCCGGGCGCGAGGAGCGTCTGCTCGACACCGCGGCACCTCAGGCGGTCGGGGAACGGCTGCTGGCCCTGATCACCCCGCACCCGAGCTCCCAGCGAGTGGTCCGCCGAGCCTGGCGCTCGGCCCAGCGGCTCGGGGCCGAGCTCGACGTGCTGTGGGTCTTCGATCACCCCGCCGGCCCGGAGGAAGAAGCGCAGCTCGACGCGCTGCGGCGCCTGACCAGCGTCCTCGGGGCCCACCTGTTGGTCGAGCCCGGAGAGGACGTCGCCACCACGGTGCAGCAGGTTGCCCGCGATCGCGGTACCACCTATGTGCTCATGGGGACTCCGGCGCCGCGGGGCGCTCTGCGCCGCCTGTCCTCCCCGCCCTCCCCACCCGGCTGCTCGACCTCCTGCCCGGCGTCGATCTGCGGATCGTGGCCGACCGGACCCGGAAGACGACCCCATGACGGCGGTTCTGCTCATCGCAGTGGTCATCCTGGCCATAGCCCTGGTCGCCGTCTGGGCCCGCCGCCTTCCCCGGCGCCCGCCGGCCGCCGAGCTGGGGACTGGGCGGATCCTGTTCCCGTTCGTGGCCAGCGGCCTCTCCAGCCGGGCCCTCGACGCGGCGCTGCGTCTAGCCCGCGCTGAGGAGGCAACCCTGGTCCCGGTGTTTCTGGCCCGCGTGCCCCTGCACCTCCCCCTGGACGCCCCATTGCCCCGGCAGGCCGGCATCGCCTTGCCGCTGCAGGAAGCCATCGAGCAGCGCGCGGCCGCCTTCAACGTGGCCGTCGACTCCCGGATTCAGCGCGGTCGCACCAGCCGGCACGCCCTGCGCCAGACGCTGGCCGACGAGCACTTTGACCGCATCGTGATGGCCGCCGCAGCTCAGGGCGGCCATGGCTTTGGACCTGAGGACATCGCCTGGCTGCTCGAGCATGCCCCCGGGGAGATCATCGTCCTGCGCCCCGGTACCGAGGACCCGATCATCCGGGTCCCCGACGCCCGGCGCCGCGTCCGCCCCCGCAAGATGGCCCAGCCTCGCCCGCTGACGCTCAGTCGTGGAGCTTGAACGGAAGCGTGGCCACGATCACGTCGCCCCGGGATTTCAGGACTGCGGCCAGGACCCGACCGCGCTGGTTGTGGAGGATCTCGTGGCGGCGCTTGCGGGGCACGATGTCCGGGATCAGCACGATGACCCAGACGTCGGATTTCTCGATCGAGTCGACATAGCGGACGACGCTCCGGACCAGGGAGCGGTGGGGGTCCACCACCACCTCGATGGTCGGCCCGCAACTCCACTCACTCCAGCTCCGGATGATCTGGTCACGCTCCTGCTCGTCGGCCGCCACTGCGACCGCCACCACCGTGTCGCCCATCGAGATGGCCGCGCTCACCGCGCGCTCGGTGAGCAGGTTGACCGTCGAGGTGGGGACGATGACGATTGTCTCGCGCTTGACCGGTAGCGGTGGCGTGCGCCCCAGTTGCAGTTCCTGGCCTACCGCCGCGTAATAGGACTCGGTCCGGGCAAACAGCACAATCATGATCGGGATCGCCACCACGACCACCCAGGCGCCGGCGGTGAACTTGGTGCCCAGCAACACCAGGACGACCACCCCGGTCACCAGCGCCCCGGCCCCGTTGATCCCGGCCCGCACTTGCCACCGGCGCAGGCGCTCGGCCCGCCAGTGGCGAACCAGGCCGACCTGGCTCAGGGTGAAGCCAACGAAGACCCCGATCGAATACAGCGGGATGAGCTGCTGGGTCTGGGCGCTGACGGCCACCAGCAGGAGGGTGGCCGTCACCGCGAGAGCGAGAACGCCGGCCCGATAGACCGGGCGCTCGGCTCGGAGGTAGAAGACGTGGGGCAGCCGATGGTCCTGGGCCAGCAGGCTCATCAGCACCGGCAGACCACCAAAGCTGGTGTTGGCGGCCAAGCCGAGAACGGCAACCACGGCCAGGTTGGTGACGTAGAACGGGAGGCCCGTCCCGAATGAGCCCGCGGTCAGCTGGGACAGCACGGTCACCCCGCCCCGGGGCTCGATGTGGTGGATCTGGACGAGCACGGCCAGGCCGAGCAGCATCACCCCCAGGAGCACGCCAAGTACCACCTCTGTCCGTGCTGCGGTGCGCGCGCGGGGCTCACGAAAGGCGGGGACGCTGTTGGCGATGGCCTCGATCCCGGTCACCGCCGAGCAGCCGTTCGCGAATGCTTTGAGGACCAGGATCACCCCCAGCGCCTCGGTGACCTTGAACGGAGCCAGCCGCTTGCCGATGACCGCCTCCAGGTGAGGATGCACAAGCCCGACGGCGATCACGGCCAGGATGCTGAAGATGAACAGGAATGCCGGGAGCAGGAGCAGTTTGGCCGACTCGCTGATTCCGAACATGTTCACCGTCGTGAGGACGAGCAGCCCAATGAGGGTCACGAGGAGCAGGTGGTTGTTCAGAGCCGGGAACACGCTGGCCAGGCTGGCCGCGCCGGCGGCCAGGCTGACGGCCACGGTGAGGACGTAGTCCACGAACAACGAGGCTGCGGCCAGCAACGCCGGCCAGCGGCCCAGGTTCTGCTTGGAGACCGCATACGCCCCGCCCCCGTCGGGATGGGCGATGATCACCTGGGTATAGGAGATGACCAGCACGATGAGCATCGCGGTGATCACGCCCGTGAGGGGCAGGGTGAACTGCAGCGCTCCGGCCCCGCCGAGGACGAGCACGACCATCATCGCCTCGGGCCCGTAGGCGACGCTCGAAAGCGCGTCCAGGCTCAGGGCGGCCAGGCCACCAGCGATACCGAGCTCGTGCCCGCCGTGGGAATGCTTGCCTACGCGGCGTGGAGGTATTGACCGCATACCACGAAGTCGCTGACGCGGGCGCGCCTGCGTCGGGCCTCCGGAAGCCGGACTCGGAGAGCTCACTCTGAGCCAACTCTGACATGTCCACGGCGCCGCCGGAGCGATAGCGTGCGCCGATGCCCGACGGCCAGCGGATCGCAGCGCGCCTGCAGGACCTGTGGGAACTGGCGCGGGGACCGAGGGGCGGAGCTGACCGGCCGGCCTACTCCTGCGCCGAGGCGGCCGCCATAAAGCTCGTAGCCGGGTGGGCACGGGATGCGGGCCTCGAACCGGGGATCGATGCCTTCGGCAACCTGTGGGCGCTGCCGGCGGGCGTCGAGCTGGCCTTCACCGCCGGCTCACACGTCGACACCGTCCCGGACGGAGGTCGCTACGACGGGGCGCTGGGTACCGTTCTCGGTCTGGAGCTGGCGCTCGAGCGCGAGGATGCCGGGATCCTCATCTGCGCCGCCGAGGAGGCGCCCCGGTTCGGCGCCGGGACCCTTGGATCACGCCTGCTGACCGGCGCGCTTCGCCTTCCGGATCTGGCCGGGATGAGGGATGCCGGCGGGGTCAGCGCCGCCGATGCCCTGAGGGGCCACCTCGACTCCCTTTCCGATCTCCCCCGTGTCGAGCCGGCGCTGGAGCGGGTGCGCGGCCCATGGCGAGATCCACGTGGCCCAGCGCCGCGCCCTCCGTGAGCTCGGCGTGGTCACCCGGGTCGCCTCGCCTCGCCGCCTCGAAGTCGTGCTCACCGGACGCGCCGGCCATTCGGGGGAGGTCTCGATGGAGGAGCGCCGCGATGCCCTCGCCGCGGCGGCCGAGGTGGTGCTGGCCGTCGAGTCCGCCGCCCGAGCCGAACCCCCGGAGACGGTGGCCACGGTGGGTCTTCTGTCGGTTTCCCCGGGAGCGATCAGTGTGATCCCCGAGCGAGTGGAGATGCTGCTCGACGTCCGCGGAGTGGCCAAGAACTCCCTGGACCGGGCGGAAGGTGAAATTCGCGCCGTCGTGGAGGCGATCGCCGCCGCCCGGGGAATCGAGGCCGAGGTATCCCTCCTGCGCGGTGGGGACCCGGTGTCCCTCGATCCGGGGCTGGCCCGACGGGCGCTCGCCGCCGCAAGGGAACTGGGCATTCCCGCGACCGAGACGTGGTCGGGCGCCGGCCATGACGCTCAGCACCTGGCAGCGCTGCTTCCCACCCTCCTGCTCTTTGTCCCCCTCCACGGCGGGGAGAGCCACACCCCCGAGGAGGGAGCCGATATGTCCGAGATCCTGGCTGCCGCTCGTGTGTTAGCGGCGGCGCTCGGGTCCTAGCGGCGCCGCCCATCTGATCCGATACCGGCCGGCCGGGGGGCTCCCGCCCGGCCGGTACCGAATCCGCCCGGGCCTAGGCCAGTCCGTTGGCGGCCAAAAAGGCGTGCGCCACGGCGGCCGGAGACTGCCGATCGAGCTGCACGGCAGCGTTCATCTTGATGATCGCCGGCAGCGTCAGCAGCGCGCTGACCTTATTCAGCGTCTGCGTGAACGCCGGACCCTCACTTGAGATCAGGCTCTGCTTGACCACCGGAGCGACATTCTGGAAGCCGAAAAGCTTCTTGGTGTCGGCGAGCACCACGTACTTGCCGCTTTGGAGCTGCGGGTCGGTGGTGAACACTGTGGCGATCTTGACCTGCCCGGAATCGAGCGCCTTGTAGTTGAGCCCCTCGGCCAGAGGCACGAACTGAAGCTTGTTCAGCCCATACAGCTGGTGCAGACCGACCAGTCCGAAGTACCGAGTCCGGTTCTCCGCCGGAGCGCCGTAGCTGACCGCGCCCAGCTTCTTGAGGTCCGCGATCGTCTTGAGGCCGTGGGATTGGGCGTAGGCCTTGGTCACGGCCAGCGCATCGGCATCGAAGAACGGCGTCTGGTTCAGAAGCACGAAACCGTGCTTCTTGACGAATGCGCCGGCCAGCGCCAGGGTCTGCTGGGCGCTCGTGGGCGGCTTGTTGTCGCCGGCGATCGCTGACAGCAGCGTGCCCGTGTACTCCGGGTACACCTGGATCTGGCCGCTGGTTGCTGCTTTGTAGATGATCTCGGTGCTGCCGATGTTGGCCTTCAGGGTGACGCTGTAGCCCTTGGCTGCCAGCGCCTGCTGGTAGAGATCGCCGAGGACGTACTCCTCGGCGAAGTTCTTGTCTCCCATGACGATCGGCGGCTTGCCACTACCCGGACCGGACTTGGTCGGGGCCGCGCTCTGGCTCGAGGACGAGGTCGGACTCGACCCTCCGGAGCTCTTGGACGAGCTGCTGGATGAACTGCCACAGGCAGCCACCACCAGGGCCATCACGATGACCGTCAGCGCCCCCAGGGCGCGCGCGACGTAACTCCTCTGCATTAGGTTCCTCCTGTTTGGTTTGCGCGAAAAGAGTGAGCGGGAGGTTCAGGCGACGGCAGGGTCGAGTTCAAACGAGCTCTTCTGGGCCTCGCCGGCCAGGATCAACCCCTTCGGTGTGAGCGCACGCTGAACGCCGGCCAGGGCGACCTCGATGATCAGAGCCAGCCCGGCGATGCAGATCGCGGCACCGATCACCCCATAGAGGTGGTAGCTCGCCTCGTTGTTGATGATGTCGCCGAGCGTGCCGCTGTAGCCGGCCAGCGAGGCGATCGTGGTCGTGGAAACCACGAACAATGCCGCCGTGCGTATGCCGGCGAAGATAAGCGGGATGCCCATTGGCAGCTCCACCCGGCGCAGGATCTGCCAGCCCGTCATGCCGATCCCCCGGGCCGCGTCGACGACCTCCCGGTCGACCCCGTCCACGGCCACGTAGGCGTTGGTGACCATCGGCGGCACGGCCAGCACGATCAGCGCCACCTCGACGTTGCGCAGCCCGACACCGAGAAAGGCCACGCCGATAGCCAGCACCGCGAGACTGGGAAGCGAGCGCCACACGTTGCCGAGATTGATGGCCACGAACGAGCCACGGTGGATATGACCGAGCCAGACCCCCAGCGGGATCGCTATCAGCAGGGAGATCGCCATGCCGATGGCCGAGATCTTCAGCGTCTCGAAAGCCAGATGGGTAAGGGTGGGCAGCCCCTGATAGCCCGGGATCGAGCCGTTGCGGCCGATGAACTGGATGGCTTGGGTGAAGTTGTTCATCTACGCCCTCTGCCACGGGGTCAGCCGCCGCTGCAACATCACCAGCAAGCCGTCGGTCACCAACGCCAGCAGCACCGCCAGAGCCCCGGCCGAGACCAGCTCGGTCTTGAACACATTGTTCGATATGGCGCTGAGGATCGGCACTCCAAGCCCTTCGTCATCGACCAGCGAGGCCACGGTGGCCAGCGAGATCACCGTCACCGTGGCGATCCGTATGCCAGCGATGATGGCCGGGAGAGCCAGCGGCAGCTCGACTCGGAGCAGCGTCTGGTTGGCGCCCAGCCCCATGCCGGCAGCAGCATCACGCACCTCATCCGGCACCTCACGTAGCCCGGTGAGCGTGTTGCGAAACATGATCAGCAGCGTGTAGGAGACGAGCGCCACCTCGGCCGTGGTCGCGCTGAGACCAAAGCCCGGGACCCCTTGGAGGAGCTCGAACAGCGCCAGTGAAGGAATCGTGTAGAGGATCGAGGTGACGATCAGCACCGGCCGTTCGAGCCATCGACGGCGATAGGCGATCAGGGCGAGGGTGGTGGAAATCACAAAGCCGATGGAGACAGCGATCACCGTCAGCACGATGTGTTGGCGCAGCGCCGGCCAGAGCACCGAACTCCAGTTCTGCGAGAGCCAGTGCGTGCAAAAGAACCGGTTGGCTCGCTCGCAGGCAAACCCGGACGACCCGCCGCCGAAGTTCGGAATAATCGGGCCGCCGCTGGCGAATAAGAGCGTCAGCGCACACCCTCTGGGTCCGGTTTGGCGCCCGCGAGCCCGCCGTCACGGAGGACCCCACCAAGCAGCTCGAGGGTGGCCAGGCCCACCACCTCACCGTGCTCGTCGACCACGGTCAGCTGTTCCCCCCCGGCCGCCAGCAGCTGGGACAGCGCATCGCGAACCGTCGCCGTGAGCGCCACGCGGTTGGGTCCGGGGCGTAACCCGTTGGGGGCAATCAGCTTGACGTCTGACAGCGTGGAGAGCCCCAGACGCTTCAGCGCCCGGTCGGCCCCCACGAACTCGGCGACGAATTCGTCGGCCGGACGGGTGAGGATCTCTTCCGGACTCCCGTACTGGGCCAGCTTCCCACCCTGGCGCAGGATGGCGATCTTGTCCCCCATCTTGATCGCCTCGTCGATGTCGTGGGTCACGAAGACCACCGTCTTGCGCACCCGACTCTGGAGACCCAGGAACTCATCCTGCAGGTGCGAGCGCGTGATGGGGTCGATGGCGCCGAATGGCTCATCCATCAGCATCAAGGGCGGGTCGGAGGCCAGCGCGCGCGCCACTCCGATCCGCTGACGCTGGCCGCCAGAGAGTTGTGCCGGGTAGCGTGGGCCGATGTCGTCCGGGTCCATCCCGATCAGCGACAGGAGCTCGTTGACCCGCTCATCGATGCGATCACGCTCCCAGCCCAGCAGCCGCGGGACCGTGGCGATGTTCTCGGCCACGGTCTGGTGCGGGAACAGGCCGATCTGCTGGATCACGTAGCCGATCTCTCTGCGCAGCTTGGTCGGATCGCGCTTGAGCACACTCTGACCCCCGAGCAGGATTTCCCCGTCGGTAAGCGGGATCATGCGGTTGATCAGCCGCATGGCCGTGGTCTTGCCGGACCCCGACGGACCCACCAGCACGCATACCTCGCCGGCGGGAATATTCAGGCTGAGGTCGGCGATCGCCGGTTCCCGTTGGTTGGGATACCGCTTTGTCACCCCGCGAAGCTCAAGCGAGGCGGCTTGCGGGAACGACGACGACCCCTCTTGTGGGGCAGTGTTTGATTTAGACAAGGGAACCGGACCGGTTGGTCTTTGCAAAGCCTACCGATTCCTTCGGTCTCACAGGCCGGTCTGCGGGCCGGGGGGTGGAGTCCGAGCCAGAACGGTCTGCGGCACGGGGGTGGATACCGAGCCTCCGAGGCGCTTAACTCCGATGGGTTCGGAAGAAAACCGCCTTCGGCTCAAGCGGTCAGCGCAACAGTTCCTCCATCTTCTCAGCTGGGGTACGCCAGTTGAGGGTTTGTCGGGGGCGGCCGTTGAGTTCGGCGGCGATCTGGTCGAGCTCGACCTGGCTGCGAGCAGCTAGGTCGAGCTTGCGCGGCAGGTATTGGCGCAGGAGCCCATTGGTGTTCTCGTTGGATCCGCGCTGCCACGGGCTGTGGGGGTCGCAGAAATACACCTGGATCCCGGTCTGGCTGGTGAAGCGTTGATGGGCGGCCAGCTCGCGACCCTGATCCCAGGTCAGCGACTTGCCCAGATGCCCGGGCAGTTCGCTGATGCGCTGCTCGAGCGCCTGGATCACTTGCGGCGTGGTGCGGTCATAGCCCAGGTGAGGCGAGCAGCACGTAGCGGGTCTGGCGCTCCACTAGCGTCGCGATCGCTGACTTGCCCCCGGCGCCCATCATCAGATCGCCCTCCCAGTGGCCCGGAACGCGGCGGTCATCGACCTCCGGCGGACGCTCGGCGATCGGGACCATCCCCGTGATCCGGCCACGCGCCATCGGCACGATTTCGTGAGCGCCGGGTGCTGCGACCGGTCCGCAGCTGGGCAGTCAGCTGTCGGCGCAGCTCGCCGCGCGACTGGACGTACAGCGACTGATAGATCGTCTCGTGGCTGATCCGAATCCCCTCATCATCGGGATGATCGAGCTTCAGTCTGGCCGAGATCTGCTCAGGCGACCAGCACCGCTCAAGACCCTGCCTGCACCGCTCGGACCAGTCCCGCAGAGCGCGAGAGCTTTGTCGCCTTCGCCCGCCGCGCCAATCGCTGCGCCGTCCGCTCGCCCGACAGCGGCCGATAACGCCAGCGCTCCGCCACCACATCGACCGACTCCCGCCCGACCGTCGAGCGATGACGCCCCAACGCCCGGGCGATCTCGCTGTCGCTCTCGCCTCCATGGATCCCAATCAAAGATCCGCTCACGCTCCTCAAACGACAGCCGATGCGGCGAGTGCTCCACCCGCCGGCGCATCAGCGCCGCCTGATCGCGGATCAGATACGCCGTCGAGCTCGGCAAACCGAACTCGACCATCACCTCCCTCGCGCGAGCCCCGGCACGAAACCGCTCCACGACCTCCGCCCGCTCCCCGCCATCAACAACCGATACGACCGACGCACACCCCGTCTCTTAGCCATCCGATCTCCGATCTCTCAACACGAAAACACGATCGTGTTGCGTCGACCGGATGAATCCACCC
>CAWJSN010000006.1:0-125799 GCA_963845575.1 uncultured Solirubrobacterales bacterium
GGTTTTTACTTGACCCCGTCTTGCACTGCAGGCGGGGTCTTTTTTTTGCCGGTGTGGCGCTCGCGGTTGCGAGTGGTGACCGCGGACTGGCCCGCTGTGTGGCGCTTGCGGTGGCGAGCGGTGGCCGCGGCGGGCCCGCTGTGTGTCGCTGGCGGTGGCGAGCGGTGACCGCGGCGCGCCGGTCACGCGGATAGCCGTGCTTGGGTGTGTGACCGCTCTAGGGCATCGGCGGCCACGAGCTATCGCGTGACGGCCGCCCCGGCCCCCGCTCGCTCCGTCGGCGTCTGATGACCGCAGCCGGCTGACACGCAGTCCGCCGCGGCTGGGTCGGACCGCCGAGCACTAACGGGCGTACAGCGGTGCCTCAGACGAGCCGGAGGATCTTGAGCCGGCGAACGCCCTTGGGGGTCGACACCTCGACCGTGTCACCGACAGCATGGTCGAGCAGCGCCCTGGCGATGGGCGACTCCGCTGACAGCTTGCCCTGAGCCCGATCGGCCTCGGTGGCGCCGACGACACTCCAGATGTGGGTCTCGCCGGTCTCCTCGTCGCGGATCTCGGCCGAGCGATTGAATGAGAACACCTGTCCCTCGGTCTCGGTCTCCACGACGACGGCGCTGCGCAGCCGCTGGCGCAGCCGACCGATGCGCGTCTCAAGCATGGCCTGGTCCTCCTTGGCGGCGTGGTATTCGCCGTTCTCCTTGAGGTCCCCGTGGCCGCGGGCGGTGAGAATCCGCGCTGCGATCTCGCGCCGGGCGACGGTCTCGAGCTGCCCCAGCTCGGCCTTGAGAGCGGTCAGGCCATGCTCGGTGATGGGCTCTCCATCATTTCCATGAGTGCTCATCACTCCATGTTGGCACGCTTGTCCGGGTGGCGCAGACCCGGGGGAGGGGTCCCGAGGAGAAGGCCTAGAGCCCAGGCGGGCGGGGCCGGCTCAGGCGTGGCACCATCAGCTGAACGTGCGCCCCCTGGCCGCCTTCTTCAAAGCCAATCCGCAGGTGCTGATCCTGCTCATCATCTGCGTCGTCCTCGGCCTGGGCACGTTCATCGCCGTGCTCTTCGGGGTGGCCAGCTCAGGTTCAACGACGACCGACGGGTACTCCTCGGGCGTGGTGCTGAACCTGCTCTGATTGTGCGACATGACTGAAAACCGGGGACCGCGCGTGCCCTGGCGGCAGCCCGAGCGGTCGCACTGGCCAATTCGGTCGCCTGCGAGGACGCCGTTGTGTTGGCTGCCAGGAGCAATGTGCTGGTGCATCTCAAACCCGCACCGGTTGTTGCCCGAGTGATGACCGGCCCGGCGGTGCTGCACGGTGACGTCGAGAGATGGCTTGCTCGTGAGCTCGCGGTCGGGGCTTTTCTGGGAGAACGCGGTTTGGCCGTTGCGCCTAGTGATGTCCTTCCACCGGGGCCTCACCGGTATGACGGCCTATGGATGACGTTTCGGGAGTTTGTCGAGCACGATGCGTTGCGGGCTCTGCCGGGCGCGCCGCGCCTCTGGGGGAGGCGAGGCTTTCGTCGCGGACTTTCTGCACGGCTACGGCGCGCTCGACGCCGAAGAGCTAAATGACTTCATCTCAGCTCACCTCATTTACATGGCCGTCTGGCAAGCCTTCGAGGTGCAGCGTCGGCCGCAGATACCGAACAGCGCGGCCTCGCTTGGCCAATGATCGACGGAGGCTCCCGGAGCAGACCGAGGGGCGGCCGGAACAGCCGCGAGCAGACCGGACTTAGCCGACCCGCTCGCGCCGGGCGGACCCGGCTGCGGGGCGAACCGGTGACAGGCAATGAGCGGGGGGAGGGGGCACTGCGCCCCGCCGGCGCTCGAGCGCAATCCGGACCGGTCGCCTGTGCGGATGCGGCGTCTCGGAGGCCGGGGGATCGCCAAGGATGTCGTCGGCGAGGCTCAGCAGAGCGCGCAGTCGTTTAGCGGAAGAGTGGAACATATGTTCGCCAGGCTATGTAGGTTCCCGGACGGAACTTTCGCCGGGGGCAGCGAGCCGGCCGGGGGCCACGGCGCAGTGTCCCCGGACCGCGGCTCAGAAAAGCCATAGACCCTGGAAATGCACGGGTTCTGCGGCCGGAGAGACCGCTCCAGGCCGCGGTTCTCTGCGCAACGGATCTTGCAAAACGCGGTGGCCGATCACGACTCGAGCGGGGGCCGGGTGGCCGGTCACGACCCCAGCGAGGACCACACGTCGAGCTTGGTCCGGACCCGGTCGATGACCGCCGAGGTGAACTCGGTCGTTCCGGCGTGGCCACCGAGATCGGAGGTCCGGATTCCGGAGCCGATTGTCTCCAGGGTGCCCTCGTAGATCGCGCGCGAGGCCCGTTCGCAGGCCGGGCCGTGCAGGTCGGCACCGTGCCGGAGAAGGGCGCCGCAGGCCAGGATCATGGCCAGCGGGTTGGCCACGTCCTTGCCGAGCAGCGCGGGCGCCGTGCCGTGGGGGGCCTCGGCCATGGCCAGGGTGGTGTCGTAGTCCTCGCCGAAGGCCAGCAGCACCGATTCCGCTCCGGCGATCGAGCCAAACATCGGAAGCACCAGGTCAGACAGGCAATCGCCGTCGCGATTCAGCGCCGGGATGACCAGGGGCACGTCGGCAGCGCCGGACAGCAGACCGGCATAGGTGGCGTCGATCAGCACCGGCTGATAATCGATTTCGCCGTGCCGTGCCGCGGCCGCGTCCATCTCCTCCTTGAGCATTCCCTCGTAGACCGGTGAGACGGTCCACTTGGGGCCGCCGTACACGCGCGCGCCCACCTTGGCCGCGGTGCGGAAGGCGTACTCGGCCACGGCGTGGCAGGTGGAGCGGGTGATGTGCTCGGTGCGAAAGGCCAGCTCGTCGGCCGCCCCAGCCTCGCCTTGACGTCGTTCCTCGGCGCCGTAGGCGTCATCCACGGCCATCCGGACCACGGAGATCGGGTGGTGCACGCCGGCGATCGGGTTCACGCCCGGGAGCCGGCGCCCGGTGCGGACGATCACCTTGCCGTCGACCTGCTCGCGCAGGATCCGGTTGGGCGAGCCGACGTCGTCGGCGCCCTCGGGGGTGATGGTGGCGGCCTTCAGGCCCAGTCCCGCCTCTCGCATGGCCTGCGCAGCGGCGCTGACCACGTCATTGCCCGTGGCCCGGCGATTCTCCAGTGACAGGTCAAAGCGCTTGAGCTCGAGCTCAAGTCCCAGCAACTCCCCGTCCAGCACCCGCAGTGACTCCTCAAGTAGCTCCTGCCCGGTCTCGTCTCCCTCGAGGACGACGATGGTGATCGGTGCAGCCACTCCCGCAGCCCTCCTGATCAGGCCGCCGCCGGCATCAGCTCAGCCCGGCGCTGGGTCAGGGCGGCGATGACCGTGGTCAGGTGTTCGTCGAAGTCGATGCCGAGCTCCTCGGCGCCGACCCGCAGATCATCGCGGCTGACCGCGGCGGCAAAGCTGGGGGACTTCATCTTCTTCTTGACCGACTTTGGGGTCATGCCCACCAGCCCCTCAGGCCTCACGTAGGCACAGGCGAGGATGAAACCTGAGAGCTCGTCCACGGCGAACAGGGCCTTCTCCATCGGTGTCTGGCGGGGAACACCCATGAAATCGGCGTGAGAGGCCACCGCGCGGATCAATTCGGGCGGATAGCCGCGGTCTTCGAGTTCCCGGAGCGCGTAGCGCGGATGTCCGGTCTCGAGGTCCGGATAACGCTCGTAGTCGAGGTCATGGAGCAGCCCGGTCAGCCCCCACATGTCGGGGTCTCCGTCAAACCGGGGAGCGTAGGCGCGCATGGCCGTTTCCACCGCCAACATGTGCCGGCGGAGGCTGTCGGATTCGGTCCACGAGCAAAGAAGGGTCCAGGCCGCCGCGCGCGAATCATCAGCTGGCATGGCCGTTACCCTAGCTCAGCGCTCGGGACCCGCTGGCCCTCCTTCGGGAAGCGCACCAGGTAGCCTGCAGGGCTCGCCGCATCACGCTGCGGAAGCCGAACCAACCCAAGCGAGGTCGATCCCCCTGGAGAAGTTCGTGATCGAAGGCGGGGTGCCGCTGTCGGGCACCATCACCCCCGCCGGGAACAAGAATGGCGCGCTGCCGATCCTGGCCGCCTGTCTGCTCACCGACGACGAGGTCACGCTGCGCAATGTGCCGCGGATCAGCGACGTCGAGGCCATGGTCGGCCTGTTGCGCTCCCTGGGTGCACGGGTGGAGTGGCAGGGCCCCAGTGAGGTTGTGGTCGATACCTCAACCGTCGAGAGCACCGACGTCGATGCCGAGCTGGCCGAGCAGATTCGGGCCTCGTTCCTGCTCGCCGGCCCGCTGCTGGCCCGGTTCGGCCGGGCGTGTATGCCCCCGCCCGGTGGGGACGTGATCGGTCGCCGCCGCCTCGATCCACATCTGGATGCCTTCCGCGCCCTCGGCGCCCTGGTCGATGACCGCCATGCCGCGATCCTGCTCACCGCTCCGCCGCTCGGTCTCTCGCCCTGCGATTTCCTCATGGACGAGCCGTCAGTGATGGCCACCGAGAACGCCCTGATGGCCGCCGCCCTGACCCGCGGCCCGACGGTGATCCGCAATGCCGCCTCCGAGCCCCACGTCCAGGATCTGGCCCGGATGCTGGTGGCCATGGGTGCGGCCATCGACGGGATCGGCTCCAACGTGATGACCGTCCACGGGCAGGCCAGCCTTCGCGGCTGTAACCACTCGATCGCTCCCGACCACATCGAGATCGGCTCATTCATGGCCCTGGCCGGAGTGACCGGTGGCGAACTGGTGGTCAGGGACACTGTTCCGGCCGACCTGAGGATGATCCGCCTGGTGTTCGAGCGCCTTGGCCTGCGCAGTGAGGTGCACGGGGCCGACGTGATCGTGCCCGGCAACCAGCAGCTGGTCATCCGCAATGATTCCGGCGGCCACATGCCCAAGGTGGAAGACGGCCCCTGGCCGGCCTTTCCCGCCGACCTGACCAGTATCGCCCTGGCCCTCGCCACCCAGTCCGAGGGCTCGGTGATCATCCACGAGAAGATGTTCGAGAATCGCCTGTTCTTCACCGACAAGCTGGTGAACATGGGGGCGGCGATCACGATCTGTGACCCGCACCGGGCGATCGTCGTCGGCCCTCGGCCGCTCCGGGGTTCCCGGGTGGAGTCGCCCGATATTCGTGCTGGTATGGCCATGCTCATCGCCGCCCTGTGCGCCGATGGGACCACGGTGATCGGCAACGTGCGCCAGATCGACCGCGGTTACGAGCGCATTGACGAGCGTCTACGTCAGCTCGGAGCCCGTATCACCCGTCTGGAAGACGCTCCCGTCGCGGCCTGAGAGCCGGTGTGAACCGCGGTCCGCGGCGGCCGCGACGAGCGGTCTGAACGCGCTCTGGCGGGCGTCACGCCACAATCTGGCTCGGCCATGATCGAGCGCATTCCCAGCGGCACGCGTGACGTGCTGCCCGATGAGATGCGCGAGCTGCGGGAGATGACCGACAGGATCCGCGCCGTCTTCGAGCAGGCGGGTTACGGCGAGGTGGCCACGCCGGCGCTGGAATACGAGTCTGCATTCAGCCGGGCCGATACCGCCGGGACGCGGCCGGCGTACCGGGTGTTCGACGAGGAGGGCAACGTGCTCGTCCTCCGGGCCGACATGACGGTGCCCATCGCCCGGGTGGTGGCCACCCGTTACGCCGGGGCCGAGCCGCCTCTGCGCTTCGCCTACTTCGCCCATGCCTACCGCGGGGTCCGGCCCCAGCGGGGCCAGTCGCGGGAATTTCTGCAGGCCGGGGTGGAACTGATCGGGCTCGCCGGGGCCGAGGGCGTGGCCGAGGTGCTCAGCGTGCTCTGCGCCGCGCTCGATGCGGCTGGCCTGGAGACGTACCGGATCGGCTTGGGTGACGCCTCGCTCTACCCGTCCCTGCTCGAGGCCCTGGGCACTGCGCCCGAGCGCCGCGAGCAGATCCTGTCCGCTCTGGCTGAGGGCGACTTCGTCGACGTTGAGCGCCAGGTGCGCGAGCTGGAGCTCGACGAGGATGCCGCCGCGCTGCTGCTCCGCGTGCCCCAGACCCGGGGTGGCCCCGAGGTGTTCGCCGATCTGGAGGGCGTGCTCCACGATGCGTTGACCGGGATGCGCGACGTCCTGGCCCGGCTGACCCCCAGGGTGGCCGAGCGCATCATCTTCGACCTCGGACTGGTCCGGAACATCGGCTATTACACCGGCGCGGTGTTCCAGGTCTACGACCCCGCCTACGGGGTCCCGCTGGGCAGCGGCGGCCGCTACGACGAGCTGCTCGGCACCTTCGGGCGCCCCTTGCCTGCGGTCGGCTTCGCCCTGAACGTGGAGCGCCTGCACATCGCCTTGACCGGGGAGGAGCGCGGCCGCTCAATGGGGGGGAGGCGGTGAACGGCCTGCGGATCGCCGTCCCGCGTGGGGCGCTGTTCACCGATACCCTTGACCTCCTCGATCGGCTGGGGATCGACACGCGTGAGGTGCGCGAGAACGATCGCAAGCTGCTGTTCGAGGACAGCGGAATCGTGACCATGCGACCGTCGGACGTTCCGACCTATGTGGAGGCCGGTGCCGCCGACCTGGGCATTACCGGCAAGGACGTGCTGATGGAGCAGGCCGAGCGCGAAGTCTACGAGCTGATGGACCTGGGCTACGGTCGCTGCCAGATGGTGCTGGCCGGGGTCGAGGGCGAGGACCGGGCCGCCGAGGCGCTGCGCCGGCTGGGCGTCGTTCGCGTCGCCACCAAGTACCCGCGGATCGCCGCCCGCCACTTCCTGGAGACAGGACGCCAGGCGGAGATCGTCGAAGTCAAGGGATCGGTCGAGCTGGCTCCGCTGACCGGGATGGTCGAGGCGATCGTTGACCTGACCGCCACCGGGACGACGCTGCGCGAGAACGGGCTGGTGGTACGGGAGGAGATCGCGGTCTGCACCGCCCGTCTGATCGCCAATCCGGTCGCTCACAAGCTCCGGGCCGCGACCATCGACGGCCTGCTGGGGCGCCTGAATGAAGTTTGAGCGCCTGACCCTGTCCGGGGACCCGACGGCGCTGGCCGAGGAACTGCGCGAGCTGATTCCGGCCGGCGAGTCGGTCGCCGACCAGGTCGCCGAAATCATCGCCCGGGTCCGGGCCAGCGGCGACGACGCGCTGCGCTACTACACGCGCCAGTTCGACACTGGCGGCTCGACGCCGTCGGCGCTTCAGGTCCCCGACGCCGAGCTGGACACGGCATTCGAGCGTTTGCCCGATGACGTTCGCGCCGGCTTGATCCTGGCCACCGAGAACGTGACCCTAGTCTGCGAGGCCGGACTGGCCGAGGACCGCACGGTGACCTTCGACGGGCACCAGGTTCGGCTCCGCGAGGCGCCCGTGCGCCGCGCGGCCGTCTATGTGCCCGGGGGCCGTGCCCCCTATCCGAGCACGGTCATCATGGGCACCGTTTGCGCCCAGGTGGCCGGGGTCAGTGAGATCGCTGTATGCGCGCCGCCCGGAGCTGATGGGGAAGTCAATTCGGTAGTCCTGGGCGCCTGCCGGCTGGCTGGCGCCTCAGTCGTCTACCGGATGGGGGGCGCCCAGGCCGTTGCTGCCCTGGCCTACGGGACCGATACGGTCAGGCCAGTCGATGTGATCGTCGGTCCCGGCAACCTGTACGTCCAGGAGGCCAAGCGTCAGGTCTTCGGCCAGGTCGGGATCGACGGCTTCGCGGGTCCCAGCGATCTGCTCCTGATCGCCGACGGTGAGTGCGACGCCGAGGTTCTAGCCCTCGATCTGCTGGCTCAGGCCGAGCACGGCCTCGGGTCGATGGTGGTCGCGATTTCGACCTCCGGGGCGCTGATCGACGCCCTGGCCGCAGCGCTCGCGGATGGACCCGACACCGAGACCGTGGCCAGGCTGATCCAGGTCGGGGAGCTCGAGCACGCTCTGACCATCTCCGAGCGCTTTGCCCCCGAGCATCTGCAGCTCTGCGGACCTGGCGCTGAGGCTCTGGCCCCGCGGGTCACCAACGCCGGCTGCGTCCTCATCGGGCCGGCCAGTGGTACCGCCTTCGGGGACTACATCGCCGGCTCCAACCACGTGCTGCCCACCGGGGGCGCGGCGCGGTTCGCGTCCTCGCTCTCCCCGGCCCACTTCCGTCGCCGGTTCGCCGAGGTGAGGATCGGCGAGGATGCCGCCCAGCTGGCCCGCGCGGCGGCGCCGATCGCCCGCGCCGAGGGCTTCGAGCTTCACGCCCGGTCCCTGGAGGCACGCATTCGCGACAATGGCGTGTGATGCCACGCACCGCCTCGATTGATCGCGAGACCGCCGAGACCCGGATCCACCTCGAGCTGGAACTGGACGGCGATGGCCAGGGGGAGCGCTCCACGGGAGTGGGGTTCTTCGACCACATGCTCGATCTGCTCGCCCGGCACGGGCGCATGAATCTGGTCCTCAGTGCTCGTGGCGACCTCCAGACTGGCGCCCATCACACGGTCGAGGACGTCGGTATCTGCCTGGGCCAGGCGCTGGACCGGGCGCTCGGCGAGCGCGCCGGAATCACCCGCTACGGGCAGGCCACGGTGCCCATGGATGAGGCCCGGGCGTCCTGTGCCATCGATATCTCCGGACGCGGCCTGTGCGCCTTCGAGGCCGAACTCCCCGCCGGGGCGATCGGCAACTTCGACCATGAGCTGACCGAGGAGTTCCTGCGCGCCCTGGCCACCAACGCCCGGTTGACGCTCCACGTCACCATCGAGGCGGGCAGCAATGCCCATCACGTCATCGAGGCCGCGTTCAAGGCGGTGGCCCGGGCCCTGCGCGTGGCGGTGAGCATCGATCCCACGGAGTCCGGGGTGCCCTCGACCAAGGGGACGCTGTCCTGATCGCCTCGCCCCGAATCGCGGTGATCGACTACGGGATGGGTAACCGCCGCTCCGTGCAAAAGGCCCTCGAACACACGGGCGCGACGGCGGAGATCACCCGCGATCCGGAGCGAATCGCTGCCGCGGACGGAATCGTCCTGCCCGGCGTGGGGGCCTTCCCGCGAGCGATGGAGAATTTGCGCCAGCTTGGCCTCCAGGAGCCGCTGCGAGAGGCCGCGGCCGCCCAGAAGCCGCTGCTGGGAATCTGCCTGGGCATGCAGCTGCTGTTTGACCGCTCGGAGGAATTCGAGGCCACGGTGGGACTCGGACTCATACCCGGGACGGTCACACCGCTGCGGGCCGGCAACCTGCGCATCCCGCATATCGGCTGGAACGAGGTCCGCCTCGAACGCCGCTCCGCCCTGACCGCCGGGCTCAGGCCGGAGGGCGAGGCCTTCTACCACGTGCACTCGCTGGCCGCCCGCCCGCAGCGCGGCGAGGACGTGATCGCCACGACCGAGTACGGGGAGCGCTTCGCCACCATCGTGGGCCACGGCGCGGTGCTCGGGGTGCAGTTCCATCCCGAGAAGTCATCGGCCCTGGGCCTGCGCATGCTGGCCAATTTCGCCGGTCTGTCCCTGGGCCTGGCGCCCGAGCCCGCCGGTCCGAGCGCGGCGGCCTCGAGCCTCTGGCCCGGGTCTCCGGCCTCGCCCGTCGGGCCGGGCTCGGGTCGTCCGGGGACATGATTCTGCTTCCCGCCATCGACATCCTCGACGGCAAGGCGGTTCGCCTGCTTCAGGGGGATTTCGAGCACCGCACCGAATACGACACCGACCCGGTGGACGCCGCCCGCCGCTGGGTGGCGGCTGGGGCTCGCTGGCTACACGTTGTCGACCTGGACGGTGCCCGCAGCGGCGAGCCGGGCAACCTAGAACACATCCGTCGTATCACCGCGGCGGTCAGCGTTCCCGTTCAGGTCGGGGGCGGTCTACGCACTCTGCAGGCGCTCGAGGCCGTCCTGGGAGCGGGGGCGAGCCGTGTGGTGCTGGGCACTGCGGCTTATCGGGACGTGGACTTTCTGGATAGCGCTCTGGCTGCCCACCGCGACCAGGTGGTGGTCTCTGTGGACGGGCGGGGCGGCAAGCTGGCCGCCTCCGGGTGGACCGAGCAGACCGAGATTCCAGTGTTGGCCGTGTTCGAGACCATGGGTCGACGGGGTGTACGCCGGTTCGTCTACTCAAGCATTGACCGTGACGGCATGTTGAGCGGTCCTGACCTCGACGAGGTGCGCAGCGTGGCGAGCGCCGTTCGGGGAAGCTTCACCTACTCGGGTGGCGTCAGCACCGTGGAGCATCTGCGCGCTCTGGCCGGTCTGCGGCTGGTGAATCTGGGCGGCGTGATCGTCGGCAAGGCCCTCTATGAAGGGCGTCTGGCCGTCAGCGATGGCCAGGCTGCGCTAGACGGTTGATGCACTACAAGCGGGTCATCCCCTGCCTCGACGTCGACGCCGGCCGGGTGGTCAAGGGTGTGGGCTTTCTCGATCTGCGCGACGCCGGGGACCCCGTGGAGCTGGCCGCGCGCTATGACGCCTCGGGCGCGGATGAGCTCGTGCTGCTCGATATCACCGCCACCTCGGAGAAGCGCGAGACCGTCGTTCAGCTCGCGCGCCGAGCGGCCGACGAGGTCTTCATCCCATTCACGATCGGCGGCGGGATCCGCTCGATCAGTGATGCTCAGGCCGTCCTTGACGCTGGGGCGGACAAGATCTCGGTCAACTCGGCTGCCCTGTCGAGACCCGAGCTGATTGATGAGCTGGCGGCCAACTTCGGTGCTCAATGCGTGGTGCTGGCCATCGACGCCAAGCAATCTGGTGATCAGCGCTGGGAGGCGTACCTGGCCGGGGGCCGGACCGCCACCGGCCGAGATGCGGTGGCCTGGGCTCGTGAGGGAACCGAGCGGGGGGCTGGGGAAGTCCTGCTCACCAGCATGGATCGTGACGGAACCAACGCGGGCTATGACCTCGCTTTGACCGAGGCCGTTGCGACAGTGGTCCGCGTGCCGGTCATCGCCTCGGGTGGGGCCGGCCGCCTGGAACATCTCAGCCAAGCGCTGCGCTCAGGGGCCGATGCGGTTCTGTGCGCCTCGATCTTCCACTACGGCCAGCACACGGTGGCCGAGGCCAAGGCGCAGCTGACACGCGATGGTCTCGCGGTCCGAGCGGTCTAGCCGGGACGCACGGCAACAGACGGGCCTTTAGGCCGCGCTTAACCCGCAGAGAATGCAGTTATGTTGGAGTCGCGTACGACAGGGCCGCGCTAGGCGGCCTCTTCTACGTACCCGGCCGCAGAGCACGTATCGCAATACGCGGCGGGCGGCACTCGGGGCTCGTAGCAACCGGGGCGGCAGCACGTGGAGGACCGCTTCGGTCGACCACGGCCGATTCGAGCAGCAGCGGCATCCTTGAGCTCCTCGCGCATGCGATCAAGCTCTGCGGCGTGCTCCGCACAGAATCGACGGCCCTTCTCGGCCGGACGCTGACAATGACTTCCACTACGACAACGCATAGACTTCTAAGGATAGCAACCGGCCCGGAGGCCGGCAGTCGATGGGCGCTTGCTTGCGGCGCTTGGTGTGACGGGCGGCCTTGCCCCTGTGCTTGCGGTGGGGTGCGGCCCCGGGGAGCAGTTGGTACATGGCTCCGTAGCCGTCCAGATAGATCGCATGGTAATCCGCGATCACCGGCGTGAACGCTCCGTCCGGGAACGAGAACACCGTACGCCCAGTGGTCGCGTCAAGCCCCGTCGAGGTCTTCGAGCCCAGGTCTGAGTAGTAGACGACGTTGCCGATGATGGTCGAGGATCCAGAGATGCGGCCGCCGGCATGATGGCGCCAGCGCACGGCTCCGGAACGGGCATTGAAGGCATAGAAGTTGCCGTCGTAGGAGCCAACGTAGAGCGTCGGGCCGAGCCCGGGCGGGTCGGCCACCGAGGCCGACGCATATACGTAGGCGCCGGTGCCCGTGGCCCAGGCCAGGGCGCCGTTGCGGGCTCCGAACGAGTAGACGCGGCCGTCGGTGTTGCCCATGTAGACGCGGCCGAAGGCGACCGCCGGCGTGGCGTAGAAGTTCCCGAGCCGAAGCCGAAGTGGGCGCCGTTGGTCCCCACCGCCCAGATCTGATGGCCGTTGGCCGCGCCGAACGGCGTAGGCCCGGCCGGCGTAGTCGCCGAAGTAGAGGATGTCGCCGACCAGGGCCGGGCCGCCCTTGATCGCCCCGCTGGCGTGGTAGGTCCAGTCCACGTGCCCGTTGCGGACGTCGAATCGCCAGAGCGTCCCGCTCTGGTCGCCAAAGTACGCGGTATGGCCATGGACGATCGGCGAGGACTCGGTTCCGGCGGGGATCGGGATGCGACCAGACGATGTGCCCGGTCTTCATCGATAGGGCGAGGAAACTTCCACCCCCCGGGGAGTGGCCGTGGACCGAGAGGACGGGCATGACCACGATCTGGTCCTTGGCCGCGACCGCGGGGGAACCTGCCGCCAGCGTGCCGACCTTGCGAACCCAGCGCACGTGGCCGTTGATAGTGTTGAGCGCCCGGGCGCTGCCGTTGTCGTCCATCACGAACAGGCTCGTGTGGTAGATGACGGGCGGGAACTCGAGCAGGGCCCCGTCGTTGAAGCGCCAGCCGACATGCAAGGGTGGCCTCAGCTTCGGCGTGGCGGCGAAGGAGCGGGTCCGGCCGGCATCGAAGCCGTACCAGGGCCACTGGAAATTGTCGACCAGTTGACTTGCGGTGGGGCTTGGGCGCGGCCGTCGTCGTCGGCTGCGTGAACTGGAGGTTCGGGTGCGAGACATTGCCTGGCTTGTGGAGCAGGACGTAAGCGAGAACTGCACCCGCGATAACCAGGACGACCGCCAGCGCGATCAGCCCGCGCCACAGCAGCCGCCGCCGTGAGGACGGGCTCGGCATGGCGGGCATGGTACGCGGGCCAAGCGTCTGGCGCTCCGTTGCGGCTAGCGCCCGGCGGGGGCGCGATGATTGCCCCGTGCTGCACGACGATCCCGCCCGACTCCTTGAGCGCTTCGCGGCGCTGCCCGCGGCGCAGCCCCTGTTGCGGCGGCTGAAGGGATGGACCGGGGACGTCTACCTGGTCGGCGGAGCGGTCCGCGATCTCATCTCGCGGCGCACAGCCCGTGGACCTCGATCTGATGGTGCCGGGTCCTGTCGACACCATCGTCGAGCGGTTGGGTGCGGGACTGGTCAGCCACGGTCGTTTCGGAACGGCGGCCGGCGAGCTGGATGGCCACCGCTATGACCTGGCCCAGTCGCGGACGGAGACCTACGCCCATCCCGGGGCTCTGCCCGACGTCGGCCCCAGCGATGTTGAGGCCGACCTGGCCCGCCGGGACTTCACGGTCAACGCGATCGCGCTGGGGGTGCTCGGCCCCAGCCGGGGTCGCCTGATCGCCTTCGGCCCGGCCCTGGCCGATCTGGACCAGGGACTGCTTCGGGTCCTGCACGAGCGGAGCTTCGAGGATGACCCCACGCGGCTCCTGCGCCTGGCGCGCTACGCGGCCCGGCTCGGCTTCTCGATCGAGGACCACACGCTGGAGCTGGCGCAGGCGGCACTGGCCGAGCGAGTCCTCGATCAGGTCAGTGGCGGGCGGGTCGGCGCCGAGCTCCGGCTGCTGGCCGCTGAGGCAGATCCGGTGGCCGGGTTCGCAAGCCTCGCCCGGCTGGGGCTCGACCAGGCGCTGGCGCCCGGCTTCGGGGTGTCTGACCCGGGCCGCGTCACCGTGGGCTCGGCCTCCTCCCCGGGGACGGGAGTCGCCCGGCGCTGGTCCTGGGAGCGGCGATGCTCGCGTCTCCACGCCGCCGAGCGGGCCACGCTGCTGAATGCGCTGGCGTTCGGAGCCGACGAGCGCGACCGAATCCTCGAGGCTGTCGACCGCGCCCGAGCTCTCCCACCGGCTCAGCAGGGCGAGAAAACCATCGGAGATCGCCGCTGCCGTGGGCACCCGCGGGCCCGAGGCGGTGGCTCTGGCCGGCGCCCTGGGGGCCGAGGATGCCGCCCGGCTCTGGCTGCAGGAGCTGCGCGGAGTGGGGCTTCAGATTTCCGGGACCGACCTGCTGGCCGCCGGCATCGGGCCGGGGCCAGCCGTCGGCCGCGGCCTGGCCGCCGCCCTGGCCGCCCGGCTCGACGGCGAGGCCGAGACGGCTGAGGCGCAGCTGGCGGTGGCCCTCCAGGGCGCCAGGGAACCCCGCGGGACGGCCAACTAGGGTGAATCGCATGGGCGCGCCGCAGCTTCCCGAGCCATTCTTTGCTCACGGTGAGCATTTCGCAATTGATCTCCCCGGGTCACGGGCGCTGTTCACCACCCGCCGTGGCGGAGTCTCGAACGGGCCCTATGAGAGCCTCAACCTGGGCTGGCTGACCGACGACGAGCCTGAGGCGGTGGAGCGCAATCGCGCCGGCTTGCAGGATGCCGTGGGGAGACCGCTCAGCTTCGTGCGACAGGTGCACGGGGTGAAGTTGCGAATGGTCACCGCCGCCCAGCTGCGCCCCCGGGGGCGGACCCGAGCGAGCTTCCTGAGGCCGATGGGCAGGTCACCCGGGAGCCCGGGCACGCCCTGGCGGCCCTGACCGCCGACTGCCTTCCGGTGGCGGTCGCGGGTCAGGGTGGGGTGGCCATGCTCCACGCCGGCTGGCGGGGACTGGCCGGCGGCATCCTGGCCCAGGGAGTTCAGGCCCTGCGAACCGTGGGGGTGACGGGGCCGCTCGTCGCGGCGATTGGCCCCGGCGCCGGTCCGTGCTGCTATGAGACCGGTGAACACGTGCACAAGGCATTCTCGGGATATCCCGCCGAGGTCCACCGAGGTTCGAACCTGGATCTCCCGGCCATCGCCCGCGAGGACCTCGGCCGTGCCGGCGTCGATCAGGTGCACGACATCGGGCTGTGCACGATCTGCTCCGGTGACCAACTGCTGTTCTCGCACCGCCGCGACCACGGCGTCACCGGACGGCAGGCAGGCCTGGCGTGGTTGACCTGATCCACGGGCTGCGCGCCGAGCAGGTGCGGGCCAACGTCAACCACGTCCGTGAGCGCATCGCCTCCGCGGGGGTCAATCCCGACCGGGTCGAGATACTGGCCGCGGTCAAGTACCTCCCCGCCGAGGAGCTGGGCGCGCTGGCTGCGGGCGGGATCAAGGTGGCCGGGGAGAACCGGGCTCAGGAACTGGCCCGGAAGGCTCCCGCCGGCCCCGGCGAGCTGAGCTGGGATTTCATCGGGCACCTTCAGAGCCGCAAGGTCCGTGAGGTGCTGCCGCTGGTGCGCTACATCCACTCGGTGGCCAGCGACTCGGTCCTGACCCAGCTGGGCCGCCACGGGGACGAGCGCACACGCGTTCTGATCGAGGTCAATGTGGCCGGTGAAGCGGGCAAGAGCGGGATCGCGCCGAAGGAGCTTCCCGGCTTCCTGGAGCGCTGTCCGGTGACTGTCATCGGCCTGATGACCATGCCGCCGCTGGCCACCGAGCCCGAGGAAAGCCGCCGCCACTTTGCCGCCCTGCGCGAGCTGGCCGAAGCCCACGGGCTCTCCGAGCTGTCGATGGGCACCAGCCAGGACTACACGGTCGCCGTGCAGGAGGGAGCAACAATCGTGCGGCTGGGGACAATTCTGTACCGCAACTCGCCATAATCAGGGGCAGGGAAACCGCCCGGTGGCGCGAAACCCTGCACGCAAATGGCCTTAAGAGATACATGGCACCGCACGCTCGTCTACTTCGGCCTGGCCGAGGACCATATGTACGAGGACGAGGAGCTCGACCCCTATCACGAGCCCGAGGCCGAGATCCAGGACTCTTATCGCGAGCGTCCCAACGTCCGCAAGCTGAGCGGCGCGCGCCGCCGCCGGGACGAGATCGACGACATCTTCGCCGATGACTCGCCCGCCGATCGCCGCACTACCTCGCTGCGCCCGGTAGGTGGGCGGGGGGGGAATGGCCGTGGGGGTGGCGATGTCCGGGTTCACTTTGTCGCGCCCAAGAACTTCAACGACGTTCAGGACGTGGCCGACAAGTTCAAGGACACGATTCCGGTCATCCTCAACCTCCAGAGCACCGACACGGACTTGTCAAAGCGTCTGATCGACTTCTCCAGCGGGCTCACCTACGCCCTGGACGGCGGGATGCAGCGGATCGCTGACAAGGTCTTCCTGCTCACCCCTCGCAACGTCGAGGTCTCCGCCGAGGAGCGAGCCCGACTGGTCGAGAAGGGCTTCTTCAACCAGTCCTGACCTCGCCCGGACGACCCTCGCAGGCCAAGCGGCGTCGCCCAGGTAGATTTCAGTCCATGCGCGTGGGCCTGATCGGTGCAGGCAACATGGCGCGGGCGATGGCCCGCGGCTGGGGCGAACCCGTGCTCTGCTCCGACGGCGGCTCGGGCCGCGCGGCGGTGCTCGCTGCTGAGCTGGGCGGACGAGCGGCCTCAAATGTCGAGGTCGCGCAGGAGTCCGACCTGGTCGTCCTGTGCCACAAGCCCTACCAGTTCGACGAGGTGGCGCGGGAAATCGCCCCGCATGTCAAGGCGGTGGCCTCGGTGCTGGGCTCGATCACCGTCGGGCAGTTGGGGAAGGCCTATGCGCCGGCGCCGGTGTTCCGGGTCATGCCCAACACTCCGGTCGAGATCCGCCGTGGTGTGGTCTGCTACTCCCCGATGAATGAAGTCGACGAAGACGTGGAGGCGCAGGTGATCGAGCTGTTCGGCCGTCTCGGCTCGCTGATCACGATGCCCGAGCGGCTTCTCGGCCCGGCGACGGCGATCATGGGGGTCGGCCCCGCCTATCAGGCCCTGTTGGCCGAGGCCCAGGTCGACGCGGCCGTGCGTCACGGGTTGACCCCGGACCTGGCCGGCCGCTTGGTGACCGAGACGATGTCGGGCAGCGCCGCCCTGCTCGAGGCGCGGGATTACGACACGCTGACGGTGCGGCGGGAGGTCACCTCACCCGGAGGCTCGACCGCGCGCGGACTGGCGGCCCTGGAACGCGCCGGCCTGCGCAGCGCCTTCTCCGATGCCATCGACGCGGTCGAGGGAGAGCCAAAGTGATCCTCCTGGCCGTTACCCGGGTTGATGTCGCCAACTACGTCAGCGCGCTGTTCACCGTGTACATCGTGATGATCTTTGTCTACATCCTGCTCAACCTGCTTCTCTCGGTGGGAATGCGGGTGCCCTACTCGCGCTGGAGCGATGCGGTCATGAACTTCCTGCGCGACGTCTGCGAGCCCTACCTGCGGCTGTTCCGGCGGCTGATTCCCGTCGTCGGCGGCTTCGACTTCACGCCGATGCTCGCCCTGATCGTCCTGTACTTCGTGCGGACGATCGTGGTCAATGCCATCGCTGGCTGAGGAGCGGTCGGCGAGCACAGGCAGCGGCCGCCGGCGGGCGTTCCTGCGGGCTCTGATGGTCACGGTTGCGGTGCTGGTCCTGGACCGCATCACCAAGCACCTGGTGGTGACCGGGATCGCCGTCGGGGACGTGCACAAGTTCCTCCCGGCCATCAACCTGGTCCATGTGCGTAACTCGGGGGTGGCTTTCGGCTTCTTCTCCGGTGGCGGCGCGCTGGTCCTGGTCCTGACTCTGGTCGCGCTGGGCGCCCTGGTGACATTTTTCGTGGTCCGTCCGCGCCGGCCGCTGCTCTGGCTGCCCACCGGGCTGGTTGTCGGCGGGGCGGTGGGAAACCTGATTGACCGGGTCTCCAGCGGCTCGGTGACCGACTTCATCAAGCTGCCGCTCTGGCCGGCGTTCAACCTGGCTGACACGGCAATCACCCTGGGCGTCCTGGCGCTGCTCTACGTGCTCGAGGGTCCGAGCCACGCGGCGGAGGAGGCCGACGATCCCTCCGCTGACGGGCGAGCGGGGGCACGGATGGCGCAGTCGGAGCGGTGAGCACGGACCCGATCGAGCTGGTCGTGCCGCCCGAGGCGGCCGGCACCCGGCTTGACCGCTTCCTGGCCGAGCCCCTCGGGTCGCGGGCCCGTGCGCAGAGCCTGATCGATGCCGGTGAGGTGCTGGTCGACGGCCGAGCACGCCCGAAGAGTCATGCCGTGGTGGCCGGCGAGCAGGTCACGGTGGCCGAGGGCGAAGCCGGGGTAGCACCGGCCGAGCGGGCGCCAGCGCCGTTCAGCGTGGCCTATGAGGACGACCACCTGCTGATTGTCGACAAGCCGGCCGGGGTGGTGGTCCATCCCGCGCGCGGGCACCGCACCGGGACGTTGGCCCAGGCGCTGGCCGGGCGGGGGGCCGGCGGTGAGGAGGACTGGCGGGCGGGCATTGTTCATCGCCTGGACCGGGACACCTCGGGGCTGCTGGTGGTGGCCAAATCCGACCCGGTGCACCGGGCCTTGAAGGCACTGCTGGCCGAGCGCAAGCTGCGCCGTGAATACCTGGCTCTGATCGCGGGCCATCCCGAGGCACGCACGGGCACGATCGACGCCCCGATCGGACGGGATCGGCGGGATCGAGTCCTGATGTCGATCGATACCGATGAGCCACGTGAGGCCCGAACGCACTTCGAGCTCGAGCGCCTGCTCCCGGCCAGCGCGCTGCTCCGCGTCGTCCTGGAGACCGGCCGCACCCACCAGATCCGAGTCCACCTGGCCGCCATCGGCCACCCGGTGTGCGGCGACCCCCAGTACGGCACGGCCGGCGAGTACGGCTTGGAGCGCCAGTTCCTGCATGCCGTGCGGCTGGCCTTTGTCCATCCCGTGACGGGGGAGTCTGTCGATGTCAGCTCGCCGTTGCCCGCGGACCTGGTCGCGGCGCTGGCGCGGGCAGAGCAGCCAGGCTGAGCCGGGCGGGCGGGCGGGTCGGACGGTCGCGGGCGGGGGTGCGCGGTGCCTAGCCGGTCTTCGGGCACCCGCGCTGGCGAAAACGCTCCGGGAACAAAAAAAGGCGGGGCGGCCCGTCCAAAGCCGCCCCGCCGTACTGCTGCGAACCGACCACCGGAGGTAGGGGAAGGGGTTCGGTCCGCGCTGCGAGCCGCCGTCGGTGGTAGGGAAAGAGGACGACCCGCACGGCCTACAACGCTGCCGGTCCGAAAAACTTGCGTAGACTCAGTGGTAATCCATCTATCGACCCCGTGTCCGCGGTCGCGACCCTGCCCGATCACTCGGGATTCGCGAGATTCAGCCAGTGGACGCGGGTGGCAGTGACAACCATCAAGGGAGTAGCAACCGTGGCTCAAGTCGGAATCAGGGAGCTGCTGGAGGCCGGTGTGCATTTCGGCCACCAGACGCGCCGCTGGAACCCCAAGATGCGCCGCTTTATCTTCGGAGAGCGGGACGGCATCTACATCATCGATCTTCTCCAGACCGAGGCGCTTCTCGATCACGCTCGGGAGTTCGCCGCCGACATCTCGCGACGAGGCGGAACCGTCCTGTTCGTGGGCACCAAGAAGCAGGCCCGTGACGCGATTAAGGACGTCGCCGAATCGGCCGAGATGCCCTACGTCAACCATCGCTGGCTCGGCGGTCTGCTGACCAACTTCCAGACCATCAACCAGCGGATCAAGCGTCTGCACGATCTCGAGCGCTACGAGACCGAGGGCCAGCTGCAGCTGCTGCCCACGCGCGAGCGCATGGCCGCCCAGGCCGACCTGGCCAAGCTCCGGGCCAACCTCGGCGGAGTGAAGAACATGCAGCGGGTGCCGGATGCCGTGTTCGTGATCGACCTCAAGACCGAGGCCATCGCGGTGCGCGAGGCGCAGCGCCTGCGCATCCCGATCATCGGACTGGTCGACACCAACTGCGACCCGGAGGGGATCGACTACGTGATCCCCGGCAACGACGACGCGATTCGCTCGTGCGCAGCGATCACCGGCGCAATCGGCGATGTTGTCGCCGAGGGCCACGGCGTGTTCCGGGCCCAGGAGGAGGCTGCGCGGCTTGAGCGCGAGCGCCAGGAGGCCGAGGCCCAGGCGCGACGCGAAGCCGAGCAGAAGGCGCGCGAGGAGGAAGAGGCGCGCCAGCGTGAAGCCGCTGAGCAGAAAGCGCGCGAGGAGGAAGAGGCGCGCCAGCGCGAGGCCGAGGCGGCAGCTCCGGCGCCGGCACAGGCCGAGTCCCCGGCCCCCGCAGGGGAGGCTCCAGCCCCCGCGGCCGAGGCCCCCGCCCCCGCAGCTGGGGCTCCGGCCCCCGCAGCGGAGACTCCGGCCCCCGCGGCGGAGACTCCAGCGCCCGCGGCGGAGACCCCGGCTCCCGAGGCGGAAACCCCGACCCCGGCAGCTCCGCAACCGCCCCAGGCTGAGCCCGAGCCGGCCCAAGCCCCCGAGGCCCCGGCTGAGCCCGCCGCTGAGGCCCCGGCGCCCGGGGCAGAGACGCCGGCCGAGACGCCGGCGGCTGAGACGCCCCCGGCCGAGGCCCCCCCGGCCGAGGCTCCCAGTGAGGAGCAGTCATGAGCGCCGTCACCGCCAAGGACGTCAAGGCCCTGCGTGACATCACCGGCGCGGGCATGCTGGCCTGCCGGGACGCTCTGGCCGAAGCCGACGGGGATCTCGAGAAGGCGAGCGAGCTGCTGCGAACCCGTGGCGAGGCCCAGGCAGCCAAGCGGTCCGGCGAGGAGGCCCGCGAGGGCGTCGTCCAGGCCTACATCCACGCTGGCAACAAGATCGGCGTACTGGTCGAGGTCGATTGCCAGACGGACTTCGTGGCTCGTAACGAGAAGTTCGTCGAGTTCGCCAAGGATCTGGCGCTGCACATCGCGGCGGCCGCCCCGCTGGCCTTGACCGAGGAGGACATCCCGGCCGAGGACCGCGAGCGGGAGACGCGGATCGCCACCGAGCAGGCCGCTGACCGGCCCGAGAACGTGCGTGAGCGCATCGTCACCGGCAAGCTGGACAAGTGGCTCGATGAGGTTGTTCTGCTGCGCCAGAAGCACGTCAACGAGGAGAAGCACGGCGGCAAGACGATCGAGGAGCTGCGTGCGGCGCTGTCGGCGGAGACCCGTGAGAACGTGGTCATTCGCCGCTTCAGTCGCTTCGCGGTCGGCGGCTGAGCCGTGGCTGAGACCGGGAGCCCAAACGGGAACGCGTACAAGCGCGTGCTCCTGAAGCTCTCCGGGGAGGCGCTGATGGGCGAGCTGGAGTACGGCACCGACCCCGAGCGGGTTCAGGGGATCGCCCGTGAGGTGGCTGCGGTCCATAGCCGGGGGATCGAGATCGCCATCGTCGTGGGCGGCGGCAACATCTACCGCGGTCTGAAGGCCGCCGCTCGGGGGATGGACCGCGCCACAGGCGACTACATGGGCATGCTGGCCACGGTGCTCAATGCGCTGGCCCTCCAGGACGCGCTGGAGAAGGAGGACGTGGCCACGCGGGTCCAGTCCGCGATCACCATCTCCGAGGTGGCTGAGCCGTATATCCGCCGGCGCGCCATCCGGCACCTGGAGAAGGGCCGCGTGGTCATCTTCGCCGCCGGGACCGGTAACCCGTTCTTCACCACCGATACGGCGGCCGCTCTGCGGGCGGCGGAGCTGCACGCGGAAATCATCCTGATGGCCAAGAACAACATCGAGGGCGTCTACTCGGCCGATCCGGCCACGCATCCGGATGCTGCCTTCATTCCGGAGATCAGTCACAGGGACGCGCTCACCCGGGGCCTGCAGGTTATGGACTCGACCGCGTTCGCGCTCTGCATGGACAACAACCTGCCGATCGTCGTGTTCAACATGGCCGACGACCGCAACATCGACAAGATAGTGTCCGGGGAACGAGTGGGGACGCTGGTGAGGACATGAGTACTGATCTGATCGATGACCTGCTGGCCGACGCCCGCGACCGGATGCACAAGTCTGTGGAGTCCACGCGAGACCAGTTCGGCTCCGTGCGCACCGGGCGGGCGAGCCCGGCATTGCTCGACCGCATCGTGGTCGACTACTACGGCACGGCCACGCCGCTCAGACAGCTGGCCACGATCAGTGCGCCCGAGGCGCGCATGCTCACCGTTCAGCCGTACGACAAGAGTTCGATCAAGGCCATCGAGCGCTCGATCCTCGAGTCCGACGTCGGGCTCACTCCCAATAACGACGGCAACCTGATCCGCCTGGGTATTCCCGAGCTGACCGAGGAGCGTCGCCGGGAGCTGGTCAAGGTCGTCCGGCACATCGCCGAGGACGGGCGAGTGGCGATTCGCAACGTCCGCCGCGACGTCATGCACGATCTGCGCGAGCTCAAGAACGAAGGGGAGGCCGGCGAGGACGACGAGCATCGAGCCGAGGTGGAGCTGCAGAAAGTCACTGACTCCCGCGTAGCCGAGCTCGACGAGCTGCTGAGGGTCAAGGAAGAAGAGATTCTGGAGGTTTAGGTTCGGTGGCCCCCGGAACCGAAGGGGTGGCCGCTGAGTCCGCAGACCGCGGCGGGCGCCCGCGCTATGTCGCGATCATCACCGACGGCAACGGCCGCTGGGCCCAGGCCCGTGGGCTGCCGGTTGTGGCCGGTCACGAGGCCGGGGCGGACACCGTCAAGGCGAGGCTGCGTGACGCGGCCGAATTTGGCATCAAGGAGCTGACTGTCTACTCCTTCTCGACCGAGAACTGGTCGCGATCTGATGAGGAGGTCTCCGCACTCATGGCGATGTTCGGGCGCCGCCTGGAGGTCGAGACCCCGGAGCTCAACGACGAGGGCGTGCGGATGCGCTTCATTGGCCGCCGCAGCGCGCCCCTGGCTCCCGCGTTGATCGAGCGGATGGCCTGGGCTGAGGAGCTCACTGCCGCCAACCAGCGAATCACGCTGTTTGTGGCCTTCAATTACGGCGGCCGGGCGGAAATCGTCGATGCGGCGCGAACCTTTACCGGAGGGACCGAGGAAGAGTTCCGCGCCCACCTGTATGCCCCCGAGATGCACGACCCTGATTTGATCATTCGCACCAGCGGCGAGCAACGCACATCCAACTACCTGTTGTGGCAGGCCGCGTATGCCGAACTCGCCTTCCGGGACGAGCTGTGGCCGGACTTTTCGCGAGCCGCCTTCGCTGAGACGCTGGACGAATTCTCGGACCGACGACGCCGTTACGGGGGGCGCTGACCCGATGCCCTCCGCCCGCCGCTCCGGATCTGGAGACCGCCCAAGCCGCCCCACCCGGCCCACGGGACCTCCGCGCTCGGGTGGACGAGATGCTCGGGCCGGCAGCGCCGCGCGCCAGCGCGAGCGCCGGCCGTCGCGCTCGCGTCGCTCGGATGAGAACGCTGGGCCGAGCGGGCCGGGCTCCGATCTCGGCGCGCGTATCCTCGTTGCCGTCCCGGCGGCGATCATCGCCATCGTCTTTGTCGACCTCGGCGGTCTGGCTTTCGCCCTGTTCCTGATCGCCGTGGGCGCGGTCTGCATGCACGAGCTCTACAAGCTGCTGGCCCGCTGGCGTCCGGCCCCAGCCGTCGGTTTTGCCGCCCTGGCGGCAATGGTCATCGCGGCTCGCTACGGGACCGAACGCGACGTGCTCGAGATCGCCGTGGCTGCGCTTCCAGTCGCTTTCCTGGTCGTCATCGCTCGCGGTCAGCCGCGGGCCAGCACGGTGTCGGTCGCCGGGACGTTGCTCGGGGTCTACTGGATCGGCTTTGCCTTTGCCCATGCCGAGCTGTTGCGCGAGGTGACCAACGGCAAGGGCATCATCATCGACATCCTCGTGGGCACCTTCCTGGCCGACTCCGCGGCCTACTTCGGCGGGCGTCTGTTCGGGCGCCGGCCTCTGGCCCCGGTGATCTCGCCCAATAAGACCGTCGAGGGCCTGGCCTGCGGGATGCTCATCGCCATGGTCTCGGTCTTCGTGGCCGGCACCTTCCAGCCCTGGCTGAGTCAGAGTGGCGCGCTGCTGCTCGGCCTGGCCGTGGCCGTTCTGGGTCCGATCGGCGACCTGTTCGAGTCGGTGGTCAAGCGCGACGCTGGCACCAAGGACACCGGCGAGGTGTTCGGTGCGCACGGAGGCGCCCTGGACCGCCTGGATGCGGTCATCTTCACGATTGTGGCCGGGTATTACGTTTGGCTCGCCGTGATGCCCTAGTGCCCCGGGCTGGGGGCAGTCCACCTTCGCCTGCCTAGAATCGGGCCGGTGCCCCGCCGGCTGATCATCCTCGGTTCCACAGGCTCCATCGGGGTGCAGGCCCTGGATGTGGTCGCGCGCTCGCAGGGTGCGCTCCAGGTGATTGGGCTGAGCGCTGATCGCGACTGGGAGTCCCTGCTCGAGCAGGCTCAGGCGCACGGCGTACGTCGGGTGGCCCTGGCCGATCCCGACGCGGCCGCACGGGCGAGCGAGAACTGGACCGGGGAGACCCTGGCCGGTCCCGATGGCCTGGTCCGCCTGATCACCGAGGCCGAGTGCGATCTGGTCCTGAACGGGATCGTCGGCTCGGCCGGGCTGGTGCCGACGGTGGCCGCGTTGGGTGAGGGCATCGATCTGGCCCTGGCCAACAAGGAGTCGCTGGTCGTGGGGGGTGAGCTGGTGACCCAGCTGGCCGAGGCCACCGGGGCGACCATCATCCCGGTCGACTCCGAGCATTCGGCTCTGCATCAGCTGCTGGCCGCCGAGCGCCCGGGGACGGTTGATCGGTTGATTCTCACCGCCTCGGGCGGCCCCTTTCGGGGCCAGGAGCGCTCCGCCCTTCAGGATGTGAGCGTCGAGCAGGCGCTGGCCCATCCGACCTGGGCGATGGGGGGCAAGATCACCATCGACTCGGCCACGCTGATGAACAAGGGGCTCGAGCTCATCGAGGCTCACCACCTGTTCGGGACGCCGTACGAGCAGATCGACGTCATCGTTCACCCGCAGTCGATCATCCACAGCCTGATCCAGCTCTGCGACGGGGCCACGCTGGCCCACCTCGGCTACCCGGACATGCGGGTTCCGATCTCCTACGGGCTCCATTACCCGGAGCGGGTCGACGTGCCCATCCGCCCGCTGGACCTGGCCGAGCTCGGGGCACTGACCTTCGAGCCGGCCGACACCGAGACTTTCGCCTGTCTACGCCTGGCCCGTGAGGCCGCCGTGGCCGGCGGCACAGCCCCGTGCACGCTGAACGCGGCCAATGAGGTCGCCGTACACGCCTTCCTGGCCGGGGAGCTGCGCTTCCTGGACATCGCCCGCGTGATCGAGGAGACACTCGAGCAGCTGCCGGCGGGGCAAATCCACTCCTTCGACGCCCTGGCCCGCGCCGACAGCGAGGCTCGGCGGGTGGCGGGCGGGCTGATCGGCACCCGCACCGGCGCCTGAGCAGGCCGCGCGGCCGACTTGGCACACTGAGAGAGCACATGTCCTACGTCCTGGCCTTCCTGGGCTTCGCCGCCCTGATCATCCTGCACGAAGCCGGTCACTTCGCCGCCGCCAAGGCGGTGGGCATGCGGGTCGAGCGCTTCTCGCTGTTCTTCGGGCCGATGCTGGTCAAGTTCCGCCGTGGAGAGACCGAGTACGGGATCGGGCCGATCCCGCTCGGGGGCTACGTGAAGATCACCGGGATGAACCCGAACGAGGACATTCCGCCCGAGGCACGCCCGCGGGCCTACTACAACCAGAAGGTCTGGAAGCGGGTGGTGGTCATCCTGGCCGGCCCGGCGGTGAACCTGGTCATCGCCTTCGGGATCATCTTGGCACTCGCCCTCTCCCAGGGTCAGATCGTGGTCCGGGGCGGGCAGCCGGTCTTCTCGCATCGCGTTCAGCTTTGCAGCCGCCGGCCTCGCAGTACTTGCGCAGCGGAGATCAGATCGTCGCCGTCGACGGGCGAGCGCAACCTGACCGTGCCCCAGATCACCGACCAGATCAATCAGCACCACTGCGCCGGGACCACCGTGAGCGGCTGCCGGACCACGACCCCGGTGCATCTACTGGTCCGCCGCGGCCAGAGCCTGCTGCCCTTCACGATCTACCCGCGCTACGACGCGGTGGCCAAGCGGGTACGCCTGGGCTTCGCCTTCCCGCCGCTGACCCAACCCGTCGGGGTGGCCACGGCCTCCGGGCAGAGCGTCAGCTACATGTGGCGGGTGACCAAGCAGACCGTGCGCCGAATCGTCCAGATCTTCAAACCCCAGGACCGCCGTCAGCTCCACGGGGTGGTCGGCGGCTACACGGTCACCAGCAGTACTTCGCCAAGGACACCACGCTGGCGCTCGAGGTTCTGGCCCTGATCTCGCTATCCCTGGCCGTGGTCAACCTGTTCCCGTTCCTACCCCTGGACGGCGGACATGTGTTCTGGGCCCTGGCCGAGAAGGTGCGCGGACGGCGGATTCCCTTCGCCGTCATGGAGCGCGCCGGGGTGGTCGGCTTCGCGCTGATCCTGATGCGTGTTCGTGATCGGGTTCTCCAACGACATCTCGACGCTGACCGGACCCGGCTTCGGCGTACGCTGAGCGCGAGGGCGAAGCGACCTGCGGTAGCGTTCTGGCCGGCAGGCCGAGCGGCGCGAGGAGAGCATGGAAGGCAGCACGACGCTCGGCGCCAGGGGCGCCGTAGACGCGCCGACGCTGCCCGAGGCGCTGCGGCGAACCGCGGCCAACCATCCGGAGATCGTCGCCGTGCGCACGCCCGACGACAGCGTTTCGCTGACCTGGGCCGAGGTGCTCGAGCGAGCGAGACGATCGCCGGGGGCCTTGCCGAGCTGGGCGTAAAACGCGGCGACAGCGTGGCCATCATGCTCGGTAACCGGCCCGAGTTCCACCTCGTCGACCTGGCTGCGGCGATTCTCGGAGCGACCCCGTTCTCGGTCTACATCACCTACCCGGCCGGGGAGATCCGCTATCTGCTCGAGGACTCCGGGGCCCGGGTGGCGATCGTCGAGCAGGCATACCTCGAGCCGATGCTGGCCGCCCGAGAGCGGCACGGCGCTTGAGCAGGTGATCGTCGTCGACGGTGACCGCCGGTGGGAACCTGACCCTGGCCGAGGTCGAGTCCTCCTGCCCGCCGGACTTCGACGCCGCGGCGGCCGGTGCGGAGATCGCAGCCCGACGACGTGCTCACCCTGATCTACACCTCAGGGACCACTGGCCACCCCAAGGGAGTGCAGCTGACCCACCGTGCGGTGATGTTCACCGCACGCACGGTTGAGGAGGTAATCCGCCTTCCCGCCCGGCGCACGGGTCATCTCCTGGCTGCCCTCGGCCCACATCGCCGAGCGCAACGCCCACCACTACATCCCGATCGTGTATCGCCGGGACCGTCACCTGTGCCCCCAACCCCCGCGAGGTTCTTTCCTACCTGCCCCAGGTCCGGCCCAACTGGTTCTTCGCCGTGCCCCGGATCTGGGAGAAGCTCAAGGCCGGCCTGGAGGCCATGCAGGCCGCCCAGCCGGAGGAACAGCGGGCGCCGGTGCAGGCGGCGATCGAGGCCTCGATCGAGCGCGTGCGCCTGCGCCAGCAGGGCGAGCCGGTCCCGAGGAGCTCGAGGCCCAGGTGGCCGAGGCCGACGCGAACCTGTTCTCGAGGATCCGGGAGATGCTCGGGCCTCGACCAGGCGCTGGCCGTCAACGTCGGCGCGGCCCCCACACCGGTGGCCGTGCTCGAGTTCTTCCACGCTCTGGGCATCGAGCTCGCCGAGCTCTGGGGCATGTCGGAGACGTGCGGCACCGGCGCCGTCAACCGGCCCGGCGCGGTGCGAATCGGGACGGTGGGGCCGGCCTCCCCGGGGGTGGAGATCAGGCTCGCCGACGACGGGGAGGTGCTCTGCCGGGGGGAATTCATCATGACCGGCTACCGCAACCAGCCCGAGAGGACGGCCGAGGCGATCGACGCCGACGGCTGGCTGCACACCGGCGACATCGGCACGCTCGACGAGGACGGCTACCTCAAGATCGTCGATCGCAAGAAGGAGCTGATCATCAACGCCGCGGGCAAGAACATGTCGCCGGCCAACATCGAGGCCGCGATCAAGTCGGGCAGCCCGTTGATCGGCCAGGCCTGCTGCATCGGCGACGGCCGGTCCTACAACACGGCGCTGATAGTGCTCGACGCCGACTTCGCGCCCCAGTGGGCCGCCCAGCACGGTCTCCAGGACCGCTCGTTCGAGGAGCTGGCCGCAGAGCCGGCCGTGATCGCGACGCAGTTCAGGAGGGGGTCGACCGGGCCAACGAAACTGGCCCGGGTCGAGCAGATCAAGAAGTTCACGATCATCCCCGGCGACTGGGTGCCGGGCGGCGACGAGCTGACGCCGACGATCAAGCTCAAGCGCAAGCCCATCGCGGAGAAGTACGAGCGGCGAGATCGAGGCGATGTACGGCTAGGGACGCCGGGTGCCGGGGCGATAAGGCCCCCGCTCGGCGGCCTGGAGCGAGCGCCAGAGCAGCTCCACCGGATGGTGGATGGGCAGCGGCGGGTCGAGTTCGCGCAGGTGCAGGTCGAGCTGGGCGGCGCAGCCGGGGTTGCCGGCGGCGATGGCCTGGGCGCCGGTCGCGCAGCAGGTGCTCGGCCTTGCGGCGCCCGAGCTGCGGCGGCGGCCTCGGGCTGGACCAGGTTGTAGATCGCCGGCCGAGCCGCAGCACAGATCCTTCTCCGCCGCCGACCTCCACCAGTTCGAGCTCCGGGATCGCGGCCAGCAGATCGCGGGGCTGGCTGCGGATCCCCTGGGCGTGGGCCAGGTGACAGGCGTCGTGATAGACGACCCGCAGCGGCACCGGACCGCGCGGGGCGCGAGGCTCGACCTCGCCGAGCAGCTCGGTCACGTCCTTGACCCGGGCCGAGAAAGCGCGCGGCCTCGTCGGTGTCCGAGCAGCTCGCCGTAGTCCTTCATGGCCGAGCCGCAGCCGGCGGCATTGACGACGATGTGGTCGAAGCCCGCCTGCCCGCCGGCCTGCGGCGAAGGCCGCGATCGTCGCCCGGGCCCGCTTGACCGCGCCTGGCTCGGCGCCCGCCGTGCAGCTCGAGCGCGCCGCAGCAATCGGGTTGACGCGGGGCGATGACCTCGAAGCCCTCCGCGGCCAGGACGGCGATCGTCGCTCGGTGGACATCGGGATAGAAGACCCGCTGCACGCAGCCCAGCAGCAGCCCCACCCGGCCCGCGCGGCTCGCCCGACCGCCGGCGTGTGCTCGGGCGAGCCCGTCGGCACGGGCGGCGCTGAGCGGAGCCCTGCGGCGCCACCCTGGCCAGACGGAGAAGCGGTTCGGGCAGCCGGGTCGGCGCCGAGCCGGCGCGACAGCGGCCAGCATGGGGACCAGTGCGCGCAGCCGCCGGGGGTGGGGGAGGGTCTCGTACAGCAGCCGGCGGAGCGAAGCGCTCCGCCCGCGGGCGCTCGTGGTGGCGCTCGACTGGGGCGGACCCGCTCGATCAGGCGGTCGTACTGCACGCCGGAGGGGCAGGCGGTGACGCAGGCCATGCAGCCCAGGCAGCGGTCGAAGTGGGTGACCATCTCGTCCGACAGCTCGAGCCTCGGCTCCAGAGCCCTTCGCTCATGAGCACGATCCGGCCCCGCGGGGAATCGGCCTCGGCGCCCCACAGGGCGTAGGTGGGGCACGTGTCCAGGCAGAAGCCGCAGTGCACGCAGTCGTCGATCACGGTCCGGCTCGGGCGGGTCGGTGGGCGTCAAAGGCCGGCAAGTCGCTGCCGAGACTCAGATTCCGCCGACGAACAGGCCGGGGTTGCAGGTCCCGGTCGGGTCAAAGCGGTCCTTGACGCTGCGCATCAGGCTCAGCGCCGGCGCCTGGGGCGCGCCCCAGGGGTCGTGCTGGGCTCGCAGCGTCCGCGGGGGCATCGAGCACCGTCGTTCGCGCCGGGGCGACGAGCGCGCGCGCAGCTCGGCCACGCGCTGCGGGGCGAGCTCGACGTAGCTGGTCCCCAGCGCGGCCCGCCCGACCAGGGTGCCCTCGCGCGGCCTCGTCGGCGCGGAGCACCGCCGGCCAGGCCGTCGGGGCGGTGCGGCGATCCGCACCGACGGCGCCCGTCCGCGGAGCGCTGCCCGGCGCGCTGGCGCTCCCACAGGGCCTCGTCGTCTTCGGTGCATGTCGACACCGACGAGCCCGAGCTCGTCGAGCAGCCGCGCCGCCCGCCGGCGCGCGGCGGGCGTGCTCACGGCCCGGCGCAGCGGGCCAGAAGTCCGCCGCGGCCCGCGCGCCAGGCCACGTCGAGCGCTTCGAACTCGAGCGGCGCGGCCGCCAGCGCCACGGCCGCCGCGGCCAGCCGGTCGGGGTCGTCGGTGGCGCCGAGCGCGGTCGTGCTGGCCGTGGGGCAGCGGGTGCAGGCGCACGCTGACCGAGAGGATCAGCCCCAGCGTCCCGAACGCGCCGGCGAACAGCTTGGCCAGGTCGTAGCCGGCCACGTTCTTGATCACCTTGCTGCCCGAGCGGGCGATCGCTGCCGTCGCTGAGCGCGACGGTGACGCCGAGCACCAGGTCGCGGGGGGCGCCGAAGCGGTGGCGCAGCGGACCGCGAATCGCCGGTGGCCAGGATGCCGCCGATCGTGGCCGTACGTCCTGCTCGCCCAGCGGCGGGTCGAGGGCCAGCAGCTGCCCGGCCTGCGGCGAACGGCTCGCTGGGCGCGCGGCCAGCGGCACGCCGGCCTCGAGGACCGCGGTGTGATCGCCCGCGTTGTGCTCGAGGATCCGGTCCAGTGCCGCCGTGGAGAGCTCGATCGCGGCCGGCTCCGTGGGGCAGCCCCAGCCGAGCTTGGTGCCGCCCCCGCGAAGCGCACCGAGCGGCCGTCGGCCGACGCGGCGGCCAGGGCCTCGGCCGCCGCCTGCGCGAAGGTTTCCGGGGCTCGTCTGGTTGAGCGGTGGGCCATTAGAATCGCTCGGCGATGCCCGCTCGCTCCAGCGGGTGCTCGCGGTAGGGCCCCGGGACCTCGCCGCACAGCCGCGGCGTGGGCATCACCTTGCCCGGGATTGGCCAGTCCGTGAGGATCGAAAGCGCAGCGCAGCCGCTGGAAGGCGTCGAGGTCGGGCTCGGAGAACATCGAGGGCATGTAGGCCTTCTTGTCCACGCCGACGCCGTGCTCGCCGGTGATCGAGCCTCCGGCGTCCACGCAGGCCTTGACGATCAGGCCCGACAGCTCCTCGGCCCGCTGGGCCTCGCCCTCGCGCGCCGGAGTCGTAGCAGACCAGCGGGTGCAGGTTGCCGTCGCCGGCGTGGAAGACGTTGGCCACTCGGAGGTCGTGCTCCGCAGCCAGGCGGTCGATCTCCCGCAGGACCTCGGACAGCCGGGTGCGTGGGATCACGCCGTCCTGCACGTAGTAGGCCGGCGCGATCCGGCCCATGGCGGCAAACGCCGCCTTGCGGGTCCTGCCAGATCAGCTCGCGCTCGCGCTCGTCCTGGGCCACGCGAATGTCGAGCGCGCCGGCGCTGGACGCACAGGCTCCATGATCTGCTCGAGGCCGGAGAAGCACTCCTCTCGCGCGCCGTCGAGCTCGACCAGCAGCGCCGCGCCGGCGTCCTGGCGGTAGCCGGCGCCGGTGGCCTGCTCGGCGGCCTCGATCGAGAGCCGGTCCATCATCTCGATCGCCCCGGGCACGAGGCCGGCTTCGACGATCGCCGAGACGGCCTCGCCGGCCTGGCTGGTGTCCTCGAAGAAGGCCAGCCAGGGTCCGCGATGCTCTCGGGCGCCGGGATGACCCGCAGCCAGATCTTGGTGGCCACCCCGAGCGTGCCCTCCGAGCCCACGAACGCGCCCAGCAGGTCATAGCCGGGGTCGTCACGGTGCAGCTGCACGACCGACGCCGTCGCTGAGCACGACCTCGAGGCCGACCACGTAGTTGGTCGTGAAGCCGTACTTGAAGCAGTGCGCGCCGCCCGAGTTCTCGGCCACGTTGCCGCCGATCGAGCAGACGATCTGGCTGGAGGGATCGGGCGGATAGAAGTGGGTCGGCCCCACCGCGCCTCGAAACGGCCAGGTTGGTGACGCCCGGCTCGACCACCACGAGACCGTCGTCGAGCTGGACCTCAAGGATGCGGCGCAGCCGGGCGAGGACGATCAGCACGCCCTCGGCGATGAGGCAGCGCGCCGCCCGAGAGTCCGGTGCCGGAGCCGCGGGCCACCCAGGGCACGCTGGGCCTCGAAGCAGGCGCGCGACGACCGCCGCGACCTCCTCGCCGCTGCCCGGCAGGACCGCGGCCAGGGGAGACTGGCGGTAGTGGAGTAGGCCGTCGGAGCGGTAGGTCGCGAGCTCATGCTCGTGGGTGAGCACATGCTCGCGACCGCAAATCTCCTGCAAGCGCCGTATCAGGTCGGTCGCGCTGGACGCCATGACGTCCAGTATTCCCGATTACCCGCCTGCGGGAAACCGCTCTAAAACGAGCTAGTGAACCTTGATGGCGAACGTCCGGCTGCTGGCCGTGAAGCCGGCCAAGCCGCCGGCGAGCGAGTCCGCCGCTCTTGGGGTAGGTCCACTGCACGCGAACCTGGCCGCTCTTGGGGAACTTCACGTGCAGGTCGAAGTAACCGCCGGTCCGGTTCACCTTGAACGTGTTGATCGTCTTCCAGCCGGAGTGAGCGGCCTTGAGCTCCAAGCCGGGCGCTCTGAGCACCGAGGGCAAACGGCGCCGGGCGCACGGCCCCCCAAACCTCGGCGCTGCGCTTGTGCGAGAGCGAGGTGTGGGGCATGTAGAGCGGCATCCGGTAGGCGTAGAACGGCGCCTTGGGTCGCCCACTGTAGGTCTTCAGACCGCTGGAGAAGCCGACGTACGGACCGGCAGTGGGGGGCGGATCGAACAGAAGGTACTGCATGTAGGACTTGAGCCGCGGGTTCTTGTAGCTCAGGTACTCGGCCCAGTTGATGTAGTACGCCGCTGTGTCGGGGGACACGTAGTGGCGGCGGGCGGGCGGGTGCGTGATGTAGCCGTACTCGGTGTTGTAGATCCCATAGTGCGGATGGGCCCCGTAGGTGCCCGTGACCCGGTCGAGCACACGGCCGAACTTGCCCAGCGCGCCAAAGGCGGCGAAATTCGGGTCGGTCAGCCCGTCACGGACGGGGGAGAGGTTGTCCGGGTAGGGATGGTCCGAGACGCCGCTGGCGCTGAACAGAGCCGGGTTGTTGGCCCGGAAGCGACGTGAGGCGCCCGCCGTGGTCGGGCAGCCGACCGACCGGGCCGCGCCGCCGCGCAGCTCGCGGTAGTTGGAGCCCAGGCAGAACAAGGTGCGGATGAAGATCAGCGGCTTGGTCTGGCCGTAGTTACCGGGCAGGCCCTGGGGTGCGCCCCGGCGGGGCAGGACGAAATTGTTGCCCCGGGCGGCAAACTCACCCCAGATGATGGTCTGGTGCCTGTGGTGCTGCTGGAGCGCTTTCCAGCCGGCGCTCAGCAGGTTGCGGAACATCATCGGCGCGATCAGGGTGCGAGACCCGTTGATGGTCTGGGGGCCGAGATCCTGGCCGAAGTTTGGCTCGTTGTAGATGGCCCAGAACTTCACCGCCGGCAGCGGCGCGCCCTCGCCCCGGGGGTAAAGCTCCCGTCGTAGCGCAAACCGATCGCTTGCACAAACTGCCCGAAGGCCGCCGGATCAGGCTTCCAGGCAAAGCCGAAGTTCTTGCCCTGATGCGGCACGCCCTTGCCCTCCGCCCACAGCGGGGCGCCTCCGGAGATCGTGAAGTCCACCCTCAGCCCGTTCGCAGCTGCTGCGCGAACGATGTTGTCGTACGGCGCCCAGTGGGAGCTCGGATACGCGTTCGGGTCGGTGGCATTAAACCCCGTCGGCTTCTTGCCCTCCCCGTTGGGGGCAACGGCGGCCCAGGGAACGACGACCCGAACTGTATTCGCGCCCAGCTGCCGGAACTGGTAGAGCACAGCCGGGTTGGCGAGGTCGGAGCTGTCCTGGATGATCGACAGCTGCTTTGAGTTGGCGCTGGCGGCCGCAGGCAGGACTGCGGCGGCGCCGCCGCCGGCGAGTGCGGCGAGAAGAGCAAGGGCGGCACGGGAATTGCGTCGGGGCCTGAGGAGTTTGGGCATGGTTGGGGTAACAGCTCCAGGGGCTGATAGTTGCGGGCCGCCGGGCGATCGGAGGGGCTGGCGCTGGCCGCTTTCGGGACCGCGCAGCCAGGCTAGCGAAGGTCCCCGACGGTCGGGAGGCAGCGCGCTAATGGATTTCGATCGGCACCGTGCGGCTGAAGATCTGAGGCCCGTGTGGATAACGCCAGGCCAAGCGCACGGCTCCACTGGCTGGGAACTTGTGCAGGACGTCGATGTAGCCGTGCGGGTTGGTGATGGGCTCGGTGAGGACCGTGCTCCAGGCCCCGCCGGCAGCGGGTTTGAACTGGATCCTGACCTGCTGCCGGCGTGTGGGTGGACACCGCGACGTTGTGGGCGGGACGTACGCAGCCCCACACCTCGAGGGCCTGGCCCTTGCCAGTCCTGCTCACGGGCAAAAAGATCGGCATCCGGTAGGCCTCGAAGCCTGGCTTCGGGGTGCCGTTGGCGAACTCCAGGCCGGTGGCGAAATTTCCGGCGGTCGTGTCCTGGATCAGATACTGGTCGTAGGAGCGCATCCGCGGATCGCGCCAGGTCAGGTACTCCGACCAGTTCAGGTAGGCCGCGGCCGTCGTCGGGCTCACCGTGCCACCCTCAACGTCCGGCGGGGTCGTCTGGTAGCCGAACTCGGTCGAGTAGATGGGGAACTTGGTCGTGGACCCATAGACCCGCTGGAGACGGTCCAGGGTCTTCTCAAGCCTCGGCACCTCGGCCAGCTCGGCGTAATCCGGCTCGCCCGGGGTGGCCTGGTCGGGCGGCAGGCCCTGGGGATAGGGATGATCGGCAAAGGCGGTGGCGTGAAAGAGGCCAGGATGCGCGGCGGCGAAGGCGGAGCTACCGGAGGCGGTGGTCGGGCACAACCGCTCAGAGGCGGCGGCCCCGCGCAGCGGGGAATATTTGGCACCGACGCAGTACAGGGCTCGCAGGAAGCGCAGCGGGGCCATCGCCGAGAAGTTGCCCGGCGCACCGGCAAAGGTGGCGCCGGCCGGAGCCACTTCGCCAATCAGAATCGTGTCGCTTCCGTGGCCGGTTTGGTGCAGGCCCGTCCAGGCCGCGTCCACCAGGCCGCGGTAGATGGCCGGGGAGATCTCAAGCTGCGAGCGGGTGGCCTGCGGAGCCAGCGAAACTCCGAGGTTGGGCTCATTCCAGATCGACCAGAAGCTGATCCGCGGCAGTGCGGTCGAGGCCCCGGCGGGTGTGTAGTGACCGCTGTAGCGAGTACCGACGGCGCGGACAAAGCCGGCGAAGTCCGACGCCGAGGGCTTCCAGTAGGTGTGCACGGCGGGCTGCGGGGCGCCCCGACCTTCGGCCCAGCGAGGCGGGGGAGGACCGAGCGTGAGGTCAATCCCGATGCCGCGCGCCCGGGCGGCCCGAATGATGTCGTCGAACACCGACCAGCCGGTGGCCGGGTAGGCGGCGGGGTCAGCAGCTTTGAAGCCCGCCGGCCGTGCGGTTGAGGTGGCGTCCGGCGCCACCGCGCTCCAGCCCACGAACAGCCGGACCCGGGTCACCCCGAGCCGACGCATCTCATCGAGCGTGCCCGCCGGGTTTGTCTTCAGCGGGGGGCCGGGCGTGAAGATGGCCTCGGGGCCGACCGGCTGTGATGTCCGGGGTGGCGGCGCCCCCGGGGTGCTGCTCCCACACGCGGCGAGGGGCACGGCGGCGAACAGCGCCGCAAGCGCTGCTGCGCAACGGGAGGTTGGTCGTGTGGATTGGGTCGGTCCGAGCAAGCGCACGACAATAACGCGGGGCTGCGGTCGGATATCGTTGCTGCCCTCCCGTGCTTACCGATTCCAGCCCCACCGGCGCGGTCCTGGCGCCCCGTGGAGGTTCTACCAGAGGCGGTCGGCGGGTTCCGGCGCCGCTGCTCATCGTCACCGGCCTGACCATCGTCGCAGCCGTTCTGCGTGTCGTCGATCTGACCAGCCAGTCCTATTGGTTCGACGAGGCCCAGGCAGCGCACGAGGTCCATCTCTCCTTCGCGGGGATGCTCAGCGCCTGGAGCGCGGGGGAGCCAAACCCCCCGCTGTACTTCCTCATCGCCTGGCCGTGGGCCCGGATCTTCGGGACCGGGGAGGGCGGCCTGCGCGCGCTCTCCGCCGTCCTCGGGATTGGGCTCATCCCGCTTGTCTACCTCAGCGGGAAAGAGTTGATTTCGCGCCGGGCAGGCCTGTTCGCCGCCGCCCTGGCCGCCGTCAACCCATTCCTCATCTGGTACTCGCAGGAGGCACGCGAGTACATGTTGCTCTGCGTGCTGGCCACCGCCTCGGTGGTTCTGTTCGCCCGGGCCTGGCGCGAGCCCACCGGCCGGCGTCTGGCCTGGTGGGCGCTGGTCGCCGGCCTGGCTCTGCTGACCCAGTATTTCGCCGGGTTCCTGATCGGAGCCGAGGCTGCGCTGCTCCTGTGGCGAGCTCGCAGCCGATCGACGCTCGTCGCGCTGGGCGGCCTCGTAGTCGTCGAGGCGGCGCTGATGCCACACCTGACCGGCCACGTAGCACACCCGGCCGGGTGGATCGGCTCCTATCCCCTGAGCACTCGTATTGAGCAGGTCCCGGTCGACTTCGCGATCAGCACGCTGTACCTCGGGCCGGCGATCTCCTATGGGCTCATCGGAGCGGCGGCCCTGGCCGCCGTGCTCATCGTTCTGCTCATCGTGGGCGAGGACAACCGCGAGCGGCTGCACCGGGTGGGATTGGCTCTGGCACTGGCCGCTGCGGTGATTGCCGTCCCGATCGTGTTGGCGGTGCTGGGGATCGACTATTACGAGGCCCGGGCGCTAATCCCGGGCTGGACGCCGCTGGCGCTGGTCATCGGCGCGGCCTGTGCCGCGGCCGGTACCCGCGTGGCGGGTGTGGGCCTGGCCACGATCCTGGCCGCCGCCTTCATCTACACCGGAGTCCTCATCCGCGACAGTGCTCAGTACCAGAAATCCAATTGGCGGGCAGTGGCCGCGACTCTGGCCGCCCCGCACCAGACCCGGGCCGTGGCCACCTTCGACGGGCTGTTCGCCGCCGCACCACTGGCGCTTTACCTTCCCGGGGTCCCCTGGACCGGCTCGGGCCAGACTCCGCAGACCAGCCAGACGCCGGTCCGGGTGAGCGAGCTGGACGTGGTGGCCAGTGTCTATGACACCCTGGCCCGGCTGCCCGCCGGCCTGCGGCCGATCTCGCACCGCATCGTGGACGGGTACCGGGTGGACCGCTTCGCGCTGCGGCCGGCCTGGACCCTGAGTCGAGGCGCGATCGCCGCCCAGGCCAGCACCCTGCTCGGGCCAGGGTTGCCGCTCCCGGTGGTGTTGATTCAGCGTGCGTCCCCAATCGGCGCGGTCTCGTAAGCTTCTGCGCGCCATGCGCGCCCGCCGCCAGCTGACCACCCTGCTCGGGGCGCTCGCACTGCTCTGCGCTGGACCGCTGGCCGGGTCCGCGCTGGGCGTGTCCTCGAGCAATCCGGTCATTCAGGACTGCCTCCAACATCCGGGCGGCCTGACCGGTCATTACACGGTGGCCCAGCTGAACCGGGCGCTGCAGGTGATGCCGACGGAAACCAAGGAGTACACCAGCTGCCCCGACGTGATCAACCGGGCCCGTCTGGCCGCCCTGGGGAAGCTCCCCGGCGGAGGCGGAGGCGGAGGCGGCTCGTTCCTGCCCACCCCGGTCCTGATCGTTCTCATCGTGCTGATCCTGGTCGCGGTCAGCGTCGGGGCCGTGGCCGTCCGACGCCGCCGGGCGGGCGGGTCCGGGCCGCCGGCGCCCCCGGGGCCGCCGCCAGCAGCGTGAGCCTGCTTTCGCCTCGGGTCCGAGGCCTGAACCCCTTCTAGACTCCAGGCATGCCCTCTGAACGCCAGATTCAGGTTGGAGGCGTGCCCATCGGCGGCGGCGCGCCGGTGGCCGTGCAGACCATGACCAAGACCGAGACGGCCGACCTCGGGGCCACGATGAGCCAGATCCGCCGGGTGGCCGAGGCGGGCGCCGACATCGTCCGCGTCGCCGTTCCCCGCGAGAAGGACGTCGAGGCTCTGAGCACGATCGTGCGCGAGGCGCCGATCCCGATCATCGCCGACATCCACTTCAACTACACGCTGGCCCTGAAGGCGCTCGATGCCGGAGCGCACTGCGTGCGACTGAACCCGGGCAACATCGGCGGCCCCGAGAAGGTGGCCCTCGTGGCTGCTCGGGCCAAGGAACTCGGCACGCCACTGCGGATCGGCGTCAACTCTGGATCGCTCCCCGCCCACCTGCGCGAGCTCGAGTTCACAAATCCGGTTGAGGCTCTGGTCACCGCGGCGGTGGAATTCGTGGCCCTGATGGAGAGCCTCGAGTTCACCAACTTCAAGGTTTCGATGAAGTCGACCAGTGTCCCCAACACGATCGCCTCGAACCGTCTGCTCTCGGAGCGGATCCCGTATCCGCTGCATCTGGGCGTCACCGAAGCCGGGACCAAGTGGTCAGGCTCACTCAAGTCAGCCGTCGGCCTGGGCACCCTGCTCGCCGATGGCATCGGCGACACGATCCGCATCTCGCTCTCCACCTTCCACGCCGAGGAGGAGGTCAAGGTCGCCTGGGAGATCCTCAAGGCGCTGAAGCTGCGTGAGCGGGGTCCGGTGCTGATCGCCTGTCCGACCTGCGGCCGCCTGCAGTTCGACATGGACACGGTGGTCAGCGAGATCGAGCAGCGCCTCGAGGCCTACGCGGATCCGATCGAGGTCTCGGTGCTGGGCTGTGCGGTGAACGGTATTGGCGAGGCTCGCCACGCCGACTTCGGGATCACCGGCGCCAAGGACATGGGAATGATCTATTCCCGCGGCGAGCCGCTGAAGAAGGTCCCGACCGAGCGCCTGGTCGACGAGTTGTTCGCGGAGATCGACCGCTACTACGAGGCGGGCAAGCGCGTGGTGCGCGACGAGGCCAGTGCCGCCGAGGCACGCGCCTGGCTGGCCGAGAACGAGGACGCCACGGCCATGACCCCTGAGCGCATGGCCGCCCTCGAGGCCGAGGCCGCCGACCAGGGTGAGGCCGACGAGCGCCTGGTCGAGACGGTGGCCGGGGCTCCCCGACGCCTGGATGAGACGCAGTCGCCCGTGCTCGGGCGTCGGTTCACCCGCGCCTGAGTCTTACCCCGGCTGGACGGCCGGAAGGGCCGCGACAGGCGCCGGAGCGCTCCGCCGCTGACCCTTGAGGCTCAGCCCAGGACGGCTCAGCCGGCCGCGCTGTCAAACCCAGCGGCAACCGCCGGCCAGTTGACCACGTTCCACCACGCATCGATGTAATCGGGGCGGCGGTTCTGGTACTTCAGGTAGTAGGAGTGCTCCCAGACATCGACGCCGAGCAGGGGCGTCTTGCCATCGGTGAGCGGGTTGTTCTGGTTCGGGGTCGAGACGACGGCCAGCCCGGAGCCGTCATGGACCAGCCAGGCCCAGCCGGACCCGAACTGGTTGACGCCGGCGTCCTTCATCTTGGCCTTGAAGTCCTCAAAGGATCCGAACGCCGAATCGATCGCCTGGGCCAGTGCCCCGTCCGGAGCGCCACCGCCGCCGGGAGCCATCCATTCCCAGAACAGCGAGTGGTTGTAGTGACCCCCGCCGTTGTTGCGCAGCGGGCCCTGCTTGTCGGCGGGCAGAGAGCCGAGATTCTTGATCAGCTCCTCGACCGGCTGCTCAGCCCACTCGGTGCCCTCGAGCGCGGCGTTGGCCTTGTCGACGTAGGCTTGGTGATGCTTGTCGTGGTGGACTCGCATCGTGGCCTCGTCGATGTGCGGCTCAAGGGCGTTGTAGTCGTAGGGGAGGGGGGGCACGCTATAGGACATCGCTTGCTCCTTTTGCTGGCTGCTTGTTGTGCTTCTAGGACAGACGATACCCCGGAACCGGGGGTGTCCCCGGCCGCACCCGCGGCTACGCTTCCAGCTTCGTGACGCGGCTCTCCTCTTACTTCCTGCCCACCGAGCGCGAGCCCCCGGCCGACGCCGAGGCGATCTCCCACAGGCTCATGGTCAGGGCCGGACTGGTGCGCCAGGTCGGAGCCGGCCTGTGGTCATGGCTTCCGGCGGGTTGGCGCGTTCACCAGCGCGTCGCCGAAATCGTGCGGGAGGAAATGAACGCCATCGGCGGCCAGGAGATGCTGATGCCGGTCCTGCAACCGGCTGAGCTGTGGCGCCGCACCGGGCGCTACGGAATCGATGAGCTGTTCAAGCTCAAGGACCGCCGCGGCGCCGACCTGGTCCTGGCCATGACCCACGAAGAGATCGTCACCAGCCATGTGGCCGCGGCGATCCAGTCCTACCGGCAGCTGCCCATGGTCCTGTACCACTTTCAGGTCAAAGAACGGGATGAGGCTCGCCCCCGCGCCGGCGTGCTGCGGACGCGCGAGTTCATAATGAAGGACGCATACACGTTCGACCGCGACGCCGAGGGGTTGAACGTGGCCTACGAACGGCACGCTGCGGCGTACGCGCGGATGTGCGACCGCTGCGGCCTCGAGTGGTACCGGGTGCAAGCCGACGTGGGCGTGATGGGCGGGCACGGCTCCGACGAGTACATGGCTCCCTGCCCGGCGGGGGAGAACGACGTCGTGGTGGGCGGAGCCTACGCCGCCAACATTGAGGTGGCCAGCGCCGACCCCCAGCCCGTCCAGCTCCCCAACGGATCCGAAGCGCCCGCGAGCGTCGCCACTCCCGGGATGACGACGGTGGAGGCGGTGGCCCGCGAGCTGGCGGTCCCAGAGGGTGCACTCCTCAAGGCCTTCCCGATCGTCCTGGAGACCGGCGAGATGAAGCTGGTCATGGTCCGCGGCGACCATCGTGTCAACGAGATCAAGCTGCGCAACACGCTCGGCGCGCCATTTCGGGCGGCGCGGCCGGAGGAGATCGCCGAGAAGCTGGGCCCCGCCGGGTTTATCGGCCCGGTGGACACCGATCTGCCCATTCTGCTCGATGGCGCCGTGGCCCCCGGGGCGTACGTCACCGGCGCCAACCGCTCCGACACCCACCTGCGCGGGGTCGAGCCGGGCCGGGACTTCCGCTTCGAGCGGGTCGACGTACGCACCGTCGTGGCCGGCGACACCGTGGCCGGGGCGACCGTCCGCATCGAGCCGGCGATCGAGGTGGGGAACATCTTCAAGCTCGGCGCCCGCTACAGCGAGCCGCTGGGGGCGACATATCTCGATGAGGCGGGGCGCAGCCAATTCGTGTGGATGGGCTCCTACGGGTTCGGGCCGGCTCGGGCGGCGGCCGCCGCGGTCGAGCAGCAGGCCGACGAGCAGGGCATCTCCTGGCCGCGGGCCATAGCCCCGTTCGACGTCGAGCTGGTCGTCCTCGGAAAGCCCGGATCGCCGGAGCGCGAACTCGCCGACGGGCTCTACGCCGAGCTCTCTGAAGCTGGCCTGCACACCCTTTACGACGACCGCGATGCCGGGCCAGGTGAGAAGTTCACCGACGCTGAGCTGCTCGGTTGTCCGCTGCGGTTGACCGTGGGACGGCGCACGCTGGCCGCGGAGGAGATCGAGGTCCAGATCCGTCGCGGTCGCGAGAGCCGCTCGGTTCCCGTCTCCGGGGCCGCACAGACCGTGGCCGAGCTCTGGCGCGGGCTGCCCTGAGGAGGCAGGGCTGGCGCGTCCACCGTCCGGGGAACGGCCATGAGCCCACCGATCAGCAAACGGCGGCTATTCGGGCTGGATCGCTCGGGTCCGCCGCCTCTCGCCACCCGCTCGGATCAACCCCTGCGCCCATGGACGATCCCCAACGCGATCGGCTACCTGCGACTGGCCGGGATCCCGGCGTTCCTGGTTCTGGCGCTGTCGAGCCGAAACGGACAGTCGACCGTCGCCGCGATCCTCTTGGCGGTCATCGCCTGTGCCGACTACCTGGACGGCTTCGCCGCCCGGCTGACCGGGCAGTACAGCCGCTTCGGCGCCCTGTTGGATCCCGTCGTCGACCGGCTGCTCATCGTCTCGGGCATGGTCGTGGCCTTCGACTTCTCGCTGCTGCCGCGGTGGGCGCTGATTCTGGCCGTGGCCAGGGAGGTGTTCATGCTCGGGTTGAGCCGATACGGCCTCAAGAGAGGAGTGGAACTCCAGATCAACTGGCCCGGTCGGCTCGGAGTCGCTCCAACCATGGCGGCACCGTTCTTCGCCCTGACCGGCGTTCACTGGCTGGCGCTGATCATGCTCTACAGCGGCTTGGTCCTGTCGCTGACGGCCAGCGCGCTGTACGTGCGCCGCGGGCTGCTGGAGACCCGAGCCCAGCCGCAGCGACTCGCCGCCGGGGCAGGGGAGGAGCACACGCCGGAGCCGCCGCCAGAGCCCGAGAACGGGCCGTCAGCCGATCGACTCTAAAGCTCAGCTTGACCCTGTGAGGTGGCGGGCAGTAGACTCGGCGGCTCGGAAATCATCTAAATAGCAGTGGGGGATCACGGCATGGACACTTTTCCGGACCTCGGTTCGCTGACGGATCAGGAACTGAAGGACCTCATCAAGCAGCTGACGGAAGAGGAGATGGAGCTTTCCTATCGTCGACGGATCTTGCACGGCAAGATCGACATCCTCCGCGCGGAACTGGTCAATCGCCTGCGCAAGAAGGACGAGGGCGGCGAGCTGGTCATCTCGGGTGCCGATGTTCAGCAGCTGACCGACATCCTGACCGGGCGCGTGCCCGCCGCGGACCCCGAGTAGTCCACCGGGGACAATGGCCCAGCACTGCCCAGAGTGCGGCTTCGCCAATGATGATGGTGCGAGCTACTGCCAGCGGTGTGGAGCATTCCTGGCTCAATCCGAGCCGCCACCCGGAGCCACCACCGCTACCTACAAGCTCGGCGAAACGGGCGAGCTCGAGTCGGTGGACCTCAGCGACGTCGTGGCCGCCGGTGCGGCCCTGGTCATCCGGGCCGGTGGCGGACGCGCCGGCGAGAGCTTTCCGGTCGAGGGCGACCGGGTCTCGGTCGGCCGGCGTCCCGACAGCGATGTCTTCCTGGATGACGTGACCGTGTCGCGTGATCACGCACTGATCGTCCGGCGAGGCAGCGACTACTACCTCGATGACTGCGGCTCGCTCAATGGCACCTACGTCAACCGCCGCCGGATCGACTCCCACCGGCTGGCCGACGGGGACGAGCTCCAGATCGGCAAATACAAGCTGGCCTTTCTCAGCCGCTGATGGCAAGCACGGACACCACCAAGCCTGATCTCGAGCTGCCCGAGCCCCCCGGGTCCGATGGCGCGCGGCCGCGCCAGAAGGCCGTGACCATCGGGGCCGTCTGCAAGGCACTGGTACAGGAGTTCCCGGACATCTCGATCTCCAAGATCCGCTACCTCGAGGATCAGAAACTGCTCGCCCCGCGGCGCACGCAGGGCGGCTACCGGCTCTACAGCCAGAACGACATCCAGCGCCTGCGAACCATCCTGCGCCTCCAGCGGGATGAGTTCCTGCCCCTGCGTGTGATCCGCCAGGAGCTGGCCGGAGGGCGCTCGGAAAGCGATGTAGCCCCGCCCGGCGCGGAGCGACGCGGACCCCGGCGAGCCATGGTCAGCAGTGACCCCGGGTCGCTCTACTCCCTAGATGACGTCGTCGATGAGACCGGGGCCACGCCCGGCCTGGTCCGCGAGTTGGTCGACTTCGGCGTGATCAAGGGCGAGACGCGCGGCGGCACGCGCTACTACGACGAGACGGAGCGAGAGATCGTTCGTGCGGTCTCCGAGCTGGCTCGTTACGGCGTCGGCGGGCGCAACCTGAGGGTGTTCCGCAGCTCCGCCGACCGCGAGGCCCAGCTGCTGCAGAGCATCCTGGCCCCCGCGCTTCGGTCGCGCAACCCGGACCGCCGCAAGGAGGCCATCGAGGCCCTTGAGAACCTCGCCTCGGTAACCACTCACCTGAAGCACCTGCTACTGATCAGGGACCTGCGCAAGATCGCCACCTAGCTGCGGACTCGCGCAACCTTCTGATCCTGGAGCTGTTCTTTGATGCTGATGCCTGTCCCCATGACCCTGGCCTCCCGGCGCCTGCGCGCCGCGGTCATCGCCCTGCTACTGGTCGCCGCGGCTGCGGCACTGGCGCTGTCCAGCGCGGTCCCGGCCCATGCTCGGGGGCGGTCCGCCGGCGTCCCGGCCGGCTTCGTGGGAGTTGACATCGACGGACCGCTGTTCGACACCACCCGGCCGCTGGACCTCAACCGCCAGATGGGGACCATGGTCGGCAATGGTGTCGAGAGCGTCCGGGTGGCCTTCAACTGGATTGCGGCGCAACCGTACGCCAGCTGGTCCCAGGTTCCAAGCACCCAGCGATCCCAATTCGTGAACGGGCCCCAGGGACGCCCGATCAGCTTCCAGGCCACAGATGCGATCGTTGGCGATGCCGCCAAGCACGGAATCACCGTCATGCCCACGCTGCTCTACGCCCCGGGCTGGGATGCGCGGGTCAATCGCCACGGCTACTTCGCCACCCCCAAGCGCAACGCTCCCTATGCCGAGTTCGCCGGTGCGATGGTCAGGCGGTACGGGCCTCACGGCAGTTTCTGGAGCCAGAACCGGCAGATCCACAAGGTGCCAATCCGCATGTGGCAGATCTGGAACGAGCCCAACCTCGCCAGCTATTGGCCACAGCCCTTCGCCCGCAGTTACGTTGCCCTGCTCCGCATCGCCCACAATGCGATCAAGCAGGCAGATCGGGGCGCCAAGGTGGTGTTGGGCGGCCTGACCAACCTGGCCTGGCGCTCGATCGGCTCGATCTACAGGATCCGGGGCGCCCGGCGCCTGTTCGACGCCGTATCGGTCAACGGGTTCTCCGGTCAGCCGGCCAACGTGATCCTGTATCTACGTTTCATGCGCCACGCGATGGACCGCTTCGGGGACGCGACCAAGCCAATGATCGCCAGCGAGCTCAGCTGGCCCTCGGCCCGGGGCCAGAGCCCCCAACACTTCGCGTTCAACACGACCCGGAACGGACAGGCCCGCGATATCGCCCAGCTGCTGCCCCTGCTCGGGGTGTGGCGCACCCGCCTGGTCCTGACCGGCTTCTACTACTACACGTGGATGGGTCTGGAGTTCAAGGGCGCGCCGGCGTTCTCCTTTGCCGGCTTGATAAGCGAGAACAAGAAGGGGCAGGTCAAGGCCAAGCCCGCCCTGAACGCCTTCCGGCGCGGGTCCCTGGCCCTGGAGAGCTGCCGGGCCAAGGGCTCGACGGCGACCCGCTGTCTGCGTTGAACCGGCTCCCGGCGGCCCCCAAACCGCGGCCAGAGCGGGAAACGGCGCGCCCGTGATCCGTCGGGTCGGCGACAATGGGGGGGCATGAGCGGCCAGCAGCGGCGGGACGCGCACGACCTGCGCGCCTACATCCGGGACATCCCCGATTTCCCAACGCCGGGAATCATGTTCAAGGACATCACGCCGCTCCTATTGGACCCGGCCGCACTCGATGTCGCGGTGTCCCGGTTGGGCGGCCTGCTGTCGCCCTCGCAGGTCGACTTCGTGGTCGCCGCCGAGGCCCGGGGATTCATCCTCGGCGCCGCCCTGGCCAGGGAGCTTCATGCGGGCTTTGTCCCAGCTCGCAAGCCGGGCAAGCTGCCAGGAGAGACGGTCAGCGCTGAGTATGCGCTCGAGTACGGACTGGACGCGCTGGAGGTCCACGCGGACGCGCTGGCGGGCGGCGCCAAGGTCCTGGTCCATGATGACCTCCTGGCCACGGGAGGCACCGCGGGCGCCCTCTGCGACCTCGTGGTGGCTCTCGGCGGTCAGATCGTGGGCTGTGCCTTCCTGATCGAACTCGCCTTCCTGGGCGGCCGCGCGCGCATTGAGCCTCACCCGGTTCATTCGCTGATCATCTTCGAGGAGTAGCGCGGTGGCACTCGCCCAGCACAGCCGCCGGCTGAACGCCGGCCAGCAGGAGCTCTGGGAGTTGATCGCCGACCCCCATCACATGCCACGATGGTGGCCGGGGGTGATCCGCATGGAGGCGGTGGGCGATGACCGCTTCACGCAGGTGTTCAAAACTAAGCGCGGCCGGCCGGTACGGCTCGACTTCCGCGTCCTGGTCTCCGAGGCCCCATCGACCCGGGCCTGGGAGCAGGAGATCGAGGGGACTCCGTTCGAACGGGTGCTGAACCAGCTAATCATCGAGATCCAGCTGGTCCCCGTCGAGGATGGAACCGAGGTCACCATCATCCAGCAGCAGAAGCTCCGCGGCTACTCGCGCACCGGGGGCTTTCTGCTTCGCCGGGCCACCCGCGCGCGCCTGTCGGAGGCCCTGGACGGCCTCGAGCGAATCTGCACGCCGCGTTAGATCGGGCGAACTAGAGCCCGGTGAGCGGGCCGGCCAAGATGATCGACCCCGGGGTCTTGGGGTGGGCGATCGTCTCGACGGTGACGATCAGCTGCTTGTAGTGCGCGGCGTTGGTGGGCAGGCCGCCGGCGGTGGAGAGCCGCCCATTGGTCCCCACCCCGGGATTGACGAAGCCGAGGAAGTGGGCATCGTTGATCGAGTTGTAGAGCCAGACGGCATACGCATTGGGGGGCTTGGTCGAATTGGGGGGGACATTCTGAGCGACGATGGCAATCCCGTCCGCGGCGCCCTCCTTGAGCACCTCGGCGATGCCGGCGGCCTTGCTCGTCTTGCTGGTCGGCTTCAGGCTGACCGAAGCCACCACCTTCGCCGCACTCGAGGTGGTGGGGGTTGTGCCGGAGGCAGCAGCCGTGCTGGATGTCGTGGTGCTGGCCGCGGCCGCCGCGGGGAGTTTGTTGCTGGACTTGTTCAGGAGCAGGACGGCCCCCACCGCGATGGCGACCACGGCAATGGCGAGCAGAATCGCCCCACCGAGACGCGAACTGCGCCGGGGTGAGCCCCTCTCGTCCTCGACGAAGGCGGCCTGCATTGGCTTGGGCGGGGGAGAGTCCTTGCCCGCTTTCTGGGCTTGCTTCTTGCGCCGGCGGCGCAGCAGGATGCTCTCCCGTTGTCCCTTGGCCTTCTCCGAAGGCTCTTCGGCGGGTTTCGCCACCGGGGCAGCGGTCTTCTCCGCGGCATTCTTGCGCCGGCGGCGCAGCAGGATGCTCTCCCGTTGGCGCTTGGCCTGTCCCGCGGGCTCCGCGGCCGCGGTGGGGGGCGCGTCCGGGAGCTGAGCGCTGCTGGTGGGGATCTCCGGCAGAGCCTGGCGAGAAAGAGGCGTCAGCTCGGAGGCCAGCACCCGGGCCCAGGCCCGCTCGCTGGGCGTCTCAGCCAGGTGATCGCGTACGTCGGCGGCGACCCGGGGTGGCAGCTGCCCGAGCAGGTAATCAGTGATCAGGGCGCGACGCTGGTCGCCCACGCCGGTCTGAGGGCCCAAGGCGTCGAAGGCGTTCAGCGCTCGCTCGCGTACGGCCGCTCGATCCATCGAGAGCAGGCGGGCGATCTCGTCGTAGCCGCGCCCCCGCTGGAGCACCAGTTGCAGCACGGCGCGTTGGTCGGCGGGAAGGTTCTCGAGTGTGGCCATCTCAGACCGTACGTTAGATGACCAACCCCCCGGAAAGCCTCACCGAGAGCTCGGTCAATAAGGTCCGGGCATGGCGCTGGAGAACCCGCAACCGGTGAAATCCGGCTTCGACCGCCTGTACGGCCTCGAGATTACCCAGATCGGGGAGGGCGAGATGGCCGGCCAGGTGACGGTTCGCGATGAGCTCAAGCAACCCGCCGGGCTGGTCCACGGCGGGGTCTACGCGTCTATCGCCGAGAGCCTGGCCAGCATGGGCACCTGGAGGGAGGTCAAGGCCGAAGGCAAGGTGGCCATGGGCCTCTCCAACCTAACCAGCTTCCTCCGTCCCATCACCGCGGGCCGGATCCACGCTCGGGCCAAGGCCCAACACCGCGGGCGCACCACATGGGTCTGGGAGGTCGAGTGCAACGATGACTCGGGTCGCCTGTGCGTGGTTTCTCGGGTGACCGTGGCCGTGCGCGACCTGCCGACCTCGGGCTAACGCGCTCGGGCTAGCGCGCTGGGGCTACGCCTGGTGGCGCCTTGGTTCCCTGGCCGAGCCAGAACAGGGTGAAGCCGCGCAGCTGGGGATCGTTGGCCGTGCGGACATGGAGGATCCGCGTCCAGGCCAGCGCCAGGACCCCGGGAATGGCCGGACGGCGAGCCAAGATCACCGCCTGGCCCGAGGCGGCGAGCGCGGGAGTGAAGGGCGCGGCGATCGAGCTGGCCAGCGCCCGCAGTCGCGGCGGCGGACGATCGGTCCCGTACATGAGCACGACGTCCCCAGCGCCCAGCGCGGTCAGAACCTGGTTGTCATTGAGGATCGTGCCATCGCGACGGATCGCCTCGGGGCGATGCGGGCCGCTGGTAGGAGGCACCGAGTCATAGTGGGGCGTCGGAGCTCCCGGTGCCAGAGCCGTGTCACCGAGATCGCGGAACTGGACCCCGAGCTGGCCACCAGGTCCGTAGAGCCCCGGGTTGTCATGACCGATGAGCAGCCCGCCGGAGAGGAGCGCCACTATCCCGACCGCGATGAGGAGCGAGACGATCACGATGGCCAGCCGCTCGAGCAGCTTCATGCTTGGCCGCTCGGCCGTGGCCGGAGGATGTCTCCCGACCGCGACGCGATCACTGCGAGGCGGCCGCCGGGCGCTGCCCGACAGTCTCGCCGCGGGAATCCTCGCCGGCGGCGGCGACCAGCTCCTCGATGGAAGCCCGCAGCTCGTCGGCCAGCGCCTCGAGATCGGGCAGGGCGTCGTAGTCGGCGTTCAGGCCGAAGTTGAGCTGTCCGTTGTAGCTCATGATGGCGATCCCCAGGGCCTGGTTCTCGGCCAGGGGCACCATCGGGTACATCGCCTCGAGCTGGCGTCCCAGCATGTAGAGCGGGAACTGCGGGCCGGGGACATTGGTGACGACGAGGTTGAACAGGCGCTGGCGGGCCTGCAGGCGAGCGGCCTGGGCCATGATTGTGGGCGGGGCGAAGCCAGTCAGCTCGGTCAGCACCTGCGCGCCGACGGCCTGACCGGAGTCCTTCACACCTTCCATGTCGCGGCTGATGGTCAGCAGGCGCTGAACGGGGTCGCTCAGGCCGACGGGCAGGGGGGCCCACATGGCCGCCACCCGGTTGCCGAGTGCACCGCGCTCGACGTCGGCCCGGATAGAGACCGGAACCATGGCCCGGAGGACGAGATCATCGGTGTCCTCGCCACGCAGCCGCAGGTAGCGCCCGAGGGCGCCGGCGACCGAGGCGAGCACGACATCGTTAACGGTCCCGCCCAAAGCGTTCTTGACCGCCTTGAACTGAGCCAGGTCACCGCGCACCCAGGTGAAGCGGCGGTGTGGGCCAATGTGCACATTGAGCGCGCTCGACGGTGCCACTTTCAGCCCCGCCCGGGCGATTGCGCTAACACCGCCCATCGCGTGCCCGAGACGGGCGGCGACGTGCCGAGGGCCGCGCAACGTGGCCCGTACACCACGAACGATCTCGGCCGGGACGGTGGCCCGCTCCAGCAGCGCGTCAGCCAGCAGCTGGGCGCCTGAGGGCAGGGGGCGCGGGACCCACTCATGATCTGGAGCGGCCACCGGCATCGGGTCGGCAGACGCGTCGAACAGGACGGTGGCGATGTCCACGCCCGAGACGCCGTCGACGAGAGCATGGTGGGTCTTGGAGAGCATGGCGAAGCGATCGTCGCTCAAACCCTCAACCAGCCACAGCTCCCACAGGGGACGCGAGCGGTCCAGCGCCTGGGAGAAGACGCGTCCCGCCAGGCGCTTGAGCTGCTGTTCGCCTCCCGGGCTGGGCAGCGCCGTGTGGCGAACGTGGAAATTGGGGTTGAAGTGCGGGTCGTCGACCCACACCGGGCGCCCCTGGTTCAGGGGTACGAAGGCCAGGCGCTGGCGGTAGCGCGGCACGAGGTGTAGCCGGGAGACGATCTGCGCCACCAGTTCGTCGTAGTCCGGCGTCCGTCCCTGAAAGACCATGCAGCCGGCCACGTGCATGTGCGCGGAGTCCCGCTCCAGGTGAAGGAACGAGGTGTCGAGCCCAGTCAGGCGGTCAGCGCTGGCCACTGGAGGGATTCTTGCAGGCTTCGGGCGGTGTGATGAAGTTCACATAAGGCCCAGGTGGGACCTGCCACCCTGCGCGGGTCAGAAAATCGACCTGCCGAATCGCCTCTGCTCGGTGCGGAGGCGAGCGGGGAACCCAATGCCGGGGAGCAAAACTTCGCTCCCGGCCGGGGCGAATCGGACGCAAGGCGCACAGCCTCCAGCGACCGTAGCGCGAACCGAATGGACCGCCGGAGGCGGGCGTTCGGGGACCTGCGAGCCCGTCAGCTAACCCCGTAGGCGCCCGGTCGGTCATATCCAGGAGGTCCTCGGTATGAGGCCTAAATCGTTGTCGCGCAAGACGCGCTTAGTCCATGTAGCAATTGTCACGATAATGCTGTCCGTCCCCGCCACGGCTCTGGCCCTGAGCGGAACGGTCGCTGATACCCAGGCCGCTCAGTCTCCTGCTCTTCAGGCGCAGGTGAGCCCCCGGCGGCTATCTGTCAACCACATCGTCACCGTGAGCGGAACTGCTCCGTCATCAACCGCCGGGCACCGCGCAGTGGTTCAGACGGCGCTCAGCCCGAGTGGCTCCTGGCGCACTTTGGCCAGCACCCAGATCGAACCATCGGGTCGCTTCCACGTGCGTACCAGGCTGCGTCACTCGGGCTATATCCGGGTCTTCGCCAGCCAGCAGGTGCTGGCCAGTGCGGCCAGTGTCTCCCGGGACGCCGCGACGGCACCTCCCGGTACGCCGGCCAGCTCGGCCGTGCCGGTGGTCGTGCACGCGCATTTCCGCCTGCGGCAGCGGACGGTCAACGTCCTGGGCGGCGGCCCGATGGTCGTTAGCGGCCATCTGATGCCGGCGCTGGCGGGCCGTCATGTTCGTCTGCAGGGCCGTTACGGCCACAGTTGGCGCACGCTGGGCTCCGGTCGCACCAGCCACGCCGGCGGTTTCCGGATCCGGGCCGCCGCGAACGGCGGCCAGCACCGGCGCCTGCGGGTGCTGTTCGCCGGCGATCGCGCCAATGCCGCGTCGGTGCAGCCCGCGGGTCGGATGACCGTGTTCACCGCTGAGGTGGCGTCCTGGTACAACGACGCCGGCAACACAGCCTGTGGCTACCACGCCGGTCTCGGCGTCGCCAACCGGACGCTGCCCTGCGGCACCAAGGTCCGCTTCTACCACGGCGGCCGCACCGTCACGGCCACGGTCGACGACCGCGGTCCGTTCGTCGGCGGGCGCAACTGGGATCTGAACCAGAACCTGGCCGCGGCGCTCGGCTTCGGCGGCGTCGGCACCGTCTGGGTGGCGCACTAGCCGTCGGGTGGCGCCCCTAGCCGTCTGGATCCCGGCCTAGCCTCCGCAGCATGTCGGCTCGCTGCGTAGCTCACCTCGACATGGACGCGTTCTATGTCTCGGTCGAGCTACGACGGCGGCCGGAGCTGCGGGGCAGGCCGGTGATCGTGGCCGGCTCGGGCCCCCGAGCGGTCGTCACCACCGCCTCCTATGAGGCCCGGCGCTTCGGCGTGGGCTCGGCCATGCCCGCCGCCCGGGCCCGACGGCTCTGCCCCGACGGGATCTACCTGCGCCCCGACTTCCCGTACTACCGGGAGGCCTCGGAGGAGGTGATGGCTCTGGTTCGCCGGTGTGCCGATTCCGTGGAGATCGTGGGGCTTGATGAGGCCTACCTGGAGCTCACGGGAATGCCGGCGCCGCGGGCCGAGATGCGGCGTCTGGTCCGGGACATCGAACTGCGCACCAGCCTGCATGCCTCGATCGGCATGGGACCGAACAAGCTCGTCGCCAAGGTGGCCTCGGACGCCGAGAAGCCGCGTGGTTTCGTGATCCTCAGCGCAGAGCAAGCCCGAGCCCGCTTCGCGGAGTCCCCGTGTGGGCTGATTCCCGGCATCGGCCCGAAGACCGCAGAGCGCCTGCGGGCCTGCGGGCTGACCACTCTGGGGCGGCTGGCCGCCGCCCCGCCCAACGAGGTGGCCGAGCGCTTCGGCACCCGCATGGCCGCTGAGCTCCAACGCCGGGCGCGGTTCGAGGACGATGCGCGGGTGACCCAGGAGCGCAAGGTGATCTCCGAGTCGCGAGAGACGACCTTCGACTACGACGTCACGGGACTGAGCGCGCTGGAGCCGATCCTGGCCGAGCTGGTGGGCAAGCTGTGTGAGGCGCTGGAACGTCAGGAGCGCCGTGGGCGGACGATCGGGATCAAGGTCCGGCACGATGACTTCTCGACCCATACCCGGGCACGAACGTTGACCGAGGCGGTGAGCTCGGCCGAACGGGTTGGCCCGGTGGCGCGGGACCTGCTCCGTCGCTTCGCGCCGGCGCGTCCGGTGCGATTGCTCGGAGTTCGCGTGGCCGGCCTGGAGAGCAGCTCGGCGGCGACCGAGGAGCAGCTCGTGCTCTCGCTCTAGTGTCGGGGCTCTAGTACAGGGCGGCGGCCAGGCGCCGGCGAGACTCCCGGGCCAGGGGGTTCTCGACACCGAGCTCGTCCAGGATGCCCACCACGGCGCGGCGGATGTCGTCGCGTGCGCCATTGGCATCGGCCAGCGCGCCAATCAGAAGATCGAGTGCGCGGTCGGGATGACCCTGGTCCAACTCCGTGAACGCCTCGCGCAGATCGGGCCGATCGGCGCCCTGAAGGCGAATCCGGGCGGCCAGGCCGTCGGCGGCAAAGCTGCCCGGCACCTCGCCCAGCAGAGCCAGCGCGTCCGCGTCGTCGCCCCGGCTAAGCAGGATGCGCGCCAGCGGGACCACCGCATCGGCCCGAGAGGGCTCGAGCTCGACGGCGCGGCGCAGGGAGTCCTCGTCACCGGCAGCCACCAGACTGTCGGCCTCGGAGGGCAGCAGCGAGTCCAGGAACTGATCCACGGCGGCCGGAGGCTGGGCGCCCACGAACTCCGCGGCCACCCGCCCGTCCTTGAACGCCTTGACGGCGGGAATGCTCTGGATTCCGTACTCGCGGGCGAGTATTTGGGTTGGCGTCGATGTCGACCTTGGCCAGTTCGACCTGGCCCTGACGCGCGGCCACCGCGCGCTCGATCACGGGGCCGAGCTGGCGGCAGGGCGCGCACCATTCGGCCCAAAAGTCGACCACGACGGGCACGGTGTGCGAGCGGTCGAGGACCGCGGTCTGAAAGTCAGTCTCGGTTACGTCCATGTCCGCTTCTCATGGTAGCCACGGCCGGCCGCGATCCGCTAGACAGAGAGCTGTGAACGATTGGAGTGTTGAGCGCGATGGCGTCCGCCTGGCTGGGCAGGACGGGGGAGAGGGTGCCACCGTGGTCCTGCTCCACGGCCTCACCGCCACCCGGCGCTATGTGGTCATGGGCTCGACGGCGCTGGAGCGCTCAGGCCACCGGGTGATCGCCTACGACGCCCGTGGTCATGGCGCCTCGTCTCCGGCGCCGTCGCCGGAGCAATACGGCTACGACGAGCTGGGCCGTGACCTGATCGCGGTACTGGACGGCGCCGGCGTGGAGCGGGCCGTGCTGGCCGGCGCTTCGATGGGCGCCCATACGCTGCTGTGGCTGGCTCTGAACCACCCCGAGAGGGTGGGGGGTCTGGTGGTCATAACGCCGGCCTACGGAGCGGGGGAGATCGAGGATCCGGACCGGCTCGAGCGCTGGGACGCGCTGGCTGACGGCCTGCGCACCGGCGGAATCGATGGGTTCGTACGCGCCTACGGTGAGCCGGCCGTGCCCGAGCAATGGCGCGAGACGGTGATCAAGGTGATCCGCCAGCGACTGGCCCAGCACGAGCATCTCGATGCCGTGGCGGATGCATTGCAGGCCGTGCCTCGCTCCCGGCCGTTCGACGCGCTGGGTGAACTGGCGGCGATCCGTGTCCCGACCGCGATCGTGGCCTCCAACGACGAAGCCGACCCCGGCCACCCGCAGGCCATCGGAGAGGCCTACGCCCGCACGATCCCCGGCGCGCGGCTGATCACCGACCGCCCGGGCAGCTCACCGGTGGCCTGGCAGGGCAGCCAGCTCTCCCGGGTCATTGCCGAGGTGACGGCGCAGACCACGGGATGAGCGACCCCGGCAGCCCGCTGGCGCGCAAGCTCGGCATCAAGCTCGATGCGCGGGTGCTGCTGGTGCGGGCGCCGCGGGATATCGATCTCGGTGAGCTGCCGCCAGGGGTCACCGTGCGACGCCGGCTGAGCGATGCTCAGACCGATGTGATCCTCGCCTTCGTCACCCGACGGGCCGAACTCGAGCATGAACTTCCCCGTCTCAAGGCGGCCCTGGCTCCCGCTGGCGGGCTTTGGTTGGCCTGGCCGAAGCGCTCATCGGGCGTCTTGACCGACCTGGGCGACGGGCCGGTCCGGGAGCTTGGCCTGGCTGCCGGGTTGGTGGACAACAAGGTGTGCGCGATCGATCAGACCTGGTCTGGGCTGCGCTTCGTCTACCGCTTGGTTGATCGACCGGGCGTGACGACATAGACCCGGGCGCAGCCGAAGCGATGTTTCGCTCTCAGCAGCGGGCCTAGCTCGCGGGTCAGGTCGCGGCGGTTGCGGCAATCGGCCAGCAACAGCCGAGCCCCGGTGGCGGATACGAAGCTCTGGGCCGCGACCGGACGCTCATGGCCCCGGAACAGAGCGTTCACCTGCGCCTTGCGTGTGAAGTAGTTCCGGCTCCAGTAGCCGTGGCCGACCCACACGTTGCGGCCCGTCTGCGAGGGGACCGTGATCGCGAACGGGAGGGGGGCGAGCACCCCACCGCGCGAGGCCCGGGTGGCGATCCAGTGCAGCGCGCGCTCGTCACCGGCGGGCAGGTAGTACTGAATGGCGTGGCTGCGGGCTGCCCGGACGAACTTTCGCGCATCGTAGGCCAGTCCGGGAACAGTGCAGACGAGTATGGCCAGGACAGCCAGGACCGCCGGGAGACGCAGCCGCTGCCAGCCACGGACGGCCAGAACGACCAGCGGGAAGCTCAACCCCTGTAGGGCGTGGGGGGCGAAGGCATCATTGGCGAAGTAGGTCGCAAACGCGGCCACGATCCACAGCACCAGGGTCTGCTCGAACACGCTGCCGCGCGGGTCGCGCAGCCCGAAAGCAGCGAGCAGAATCAGAGGACCGAATCCGAGCAATAGGGCGAGCGGCCCGAACCGCGCGATCATCTCGTACTGCGCGGCCAGCTGCCAGGCGGGGTCGCTGTGGCCCAGTAGGTAGTAGTAGGCGAGGGGGACGGCGGCGCCCAGCGCAGGGACGATCAGGCCGATCCCGCCATGTTCGCGCTGCCATGTGCCCAGGCCGGCGAAGATCAGGATCAGCGTGATGCCCTGCCAGGGGTGAAGCCAGGCGGCCCCCGCCGCCGCCAGGGTGCAAGCGATCAGAGCCCGACGGTCCAGGTGGCGACGTAGGACGCGGTGGCCGGGCTGGGCACCACGGTAAGGGTCCAGGGCACGCTCAGCGCCCAGCAGGGCAGCGGGAACGAGAGCCAGGCCAATGGCACTGGGCACATAACCCCACAGCTTGCCCGCCCCGAGGAGCTCGTCGCCGAGCAGATAGAGCTGAAAGCGCAGGGGTTTGCTGCCCGTAGCCGTCCAGCTGTAGAGGGCGACGAGCGGCGGGTAGAGAAACAGCGTGAGGACGGCGGTGGCGGCCCGGGGGCCGAATTGGTCGGGAAAGGCACGCCGGGCCCACGCCACCGCGGCCAGGACCATGAGCACCGCCGCAACCGGCTTCCAGACTTCATAGGCCAGGGGCAGGGAGAGCCCGAGCTTCCACAGCAGCCCGCTGACCGTGAACAGCGGCTCGAGGTAGACGTGGCCGCTGGGCTGGAAGGTGAACAGGTCCGAGGCCAACACGTGCGAGCCGGCGTCACGCGCCCAGGCCAGGTACTGGAGCTGATCGGCGCCCAGAACGCCGTCCGCCCCGATGAGGCCGTCGGCCCCGGTATAGGTGGCATGAAGCTGCCCGGCATGGACCAACAACAGGACGAGCGGAAATGCCGCCCAGGCGACCAGCACGAACAGCAGCGCGAGCCCGGGTGCCGAGACTCGCGGCCCACTGTTGCCCATGGCCGGGAGCCTAATGGTCGCCTCGATCCCTGGCGCGCGAGCGCGGTCGGGGAGGTGGCGGCTGGCCGCGAGGCGCGTCCCCGACCACCGAGGCCGGGGACGCTAGAACGCGATCAGCCGGCGGTTACGTGGTTGGTCTGATTGGCCGGAGCCAGATAGCCGTTGCCGCTGAAGTGGATCTTGATCCGCAGTGGCACCACTCCGCGCCCGATGTGGTGGGGGCGGAAACTGTCCTGGGCCGTGAACTGGCAGTTTGAGCCCACCGGGGCGACCACCACCCCGACCTGGCGGCGGCCCTTGTAATAGCGCAGGGTGATGCTGCCGGTGCAGCGCGACGACGCCGGCATGAAGCTGGCGCCGTGGAGCGCTCCGGTGGTGGTGAACACGTAGGGCGCCTTCCGGGCCACCGATGGCCTGGTGCGCGCGCTCAGCCGGGGCTTGGGCCGGGTGATGGGCTCGGTGAAGAACGTGGCATCCGCCCCCGCGCTGGCGATGCCGCCGTGGAAGGCGACGACGCGGTAGTGGAACAGGGTGGCCGGAGCCAGGCCCTGGAGCGTGATCGAAACCGGCACCGGCGTCTTCCCCGCGCCTATCGACTGGGGGAAGGTCTGAACCCCGTACGCGGTAGTCAGCCCGTACTGAACGGCCCAGATTGTGTTGGCGCCATTGGGAGTGATGCTGCCGGTCGGGGTGGCCTGTTCCTTGCCGATGTTGACGGCCGAGCCCGTGGCTGCTCCCGCGGGCGGAGCGCCCGAGGTCTTGAACGTCCGGTCGGCGCCGTTGGCGCCCCCGGCCTTGTTGAGCGCGGCCAGCCGGTAGTGGTAGACGGTTCCCGGGGTGAGATTGCCAATCACCGCGGCAGCCTTGACCGGCTTGGTTCCACCACCGGCGGAGTGACTGGCACTGTCCAGGCCGTAGGCGTTGGTGATCCCGTACTGGAAGACATAACCGGTCTGATTGCCGTTGGGATTGACCGTGCCCGACAGCCCCTCAGCAGTGTTCGAGACGCTTTTGGCCCCGCCAGTGCTGACCGTAGGCGAGGAGGCGGCGATGGCCACCCCTGCCGTAAACGCCAGCAGCCCAGCGGGGGCAAGCAGAAAACCAGCAATCCGTCTCATGTGTGACTCCTCCCAGATCGACTATCGGTGTGATACCTGAATCGGCACCGAAGTTGCGGCCGCTACGTTTCAGCGGCAATGATCTTCTACGAACCCGACCAGCGCGACACCTCGATCCTGCCTCACGACCCGTTCAAGGCGCTGGTCGCGCCCCGTCCGATCGGCTGGATCTCCACACTGGCGGCGGACGGTTCGGTCAACCTGGCCCCCTATAGCTTCTTAACGCGATCGGCGAGGGGCCGCCCATGCTGGCCTTCTCAAGCAGCGGTGCGAAGGACTCGGCCACGTTCGCCATCGAGGGAGCGGAGTTCGTGTGGAACCTCGTCACCTGGGAGCTCCGGGAGGCCATGAACGAGACCTCGGCACCGTTGCCGCGCGGCCAGAGCGAGTTCGAGCGCGCCGGTCTGGAGATGGCTCCGTCCCGACTGGTGGCTCCTCCACGAGTGGCAGACGCGCGCTGCTCAATGGAGTGTCGCGTCGTGCATCAGGTCGAGCTCCGTGACGTGAACGGCCAGCGGGCCAATCAATTCCTGGTCGTCGGCCAGGTGGTCGGTGTCCATCTCGACGAGGCGGCGATCCAGGACGACATCGTTGACACGGCGGCGTTGGCCCCGGTGGCCCGCCTGGGGGGTCCAGCGGACTATGCCGTTGTCCGCGAGAGCTTCCGCATGACCCGACCGACCCGCTGACGCCGATGATCGGGTCGACCGGGTTGACCGTCGGCGGGCCGCGGGTAGCCACCGGCCTGTGATCGCCGCCGCCTACCGCGCCGCTGAAAGCGACGCCCCACAAACAGAAGGGGAACCCAGGATGAATTTGCGACAGCTCGGAGACAGTGAACTTGAGGTCTCGGAGATCTCTCTCGGCGCCTGGCTGACCTATGCCGGCGGTATCGAGCGCGAGCAGACCGAGGCCTGTACCCGAGCCGCCTTTGAGGCCGGGATCAACTTCTTCGACACCGCCAACGCTTATGGACGGGGGGCGGCCGAATCGGCCTGGGGGGAGATCCTCTCCGACTACCAGCGTGACTCCTATGTCCTGGCCACAAAGGTCTTCTTCCCGATGTCCGATACCGATAGCGGTCTCTCGGCGGCACAGATCAACAAGCAACTCGACGCGTCCCTGGCGCGGTTGCAGACCGACTACGTCGACCTGTACCAGTGCCATCGCTTCGACGTGGAGACACCGATCGAGGAGACCATGGATGCCCTGAGCGACGCGGTGCGTTCGGGCAAGGCCCGTCAGATCGGCTTCAGCGAGTGGACCCCGGAGCAGATCGAGGCCGGCCTGGCTGTGCCCGGAACGGTGAAGTTCGTGTCCTCTCAGCCCCAGTATTCGATGCTCTGGCGCGCGCCCGAGGCGGAGCTGATCCCGCTCTGCGCGGCCAACGGCATCTCCCAGGTCTGCTGGTCGCCGCTGGCCCAGGGGGTGCTGAGCGGTAAGTACCTGCCGGGGGAGCAGCCTCCCCCTGACTCCCGCGCGGCCAGCGATGCGATGGGCGGCTTCATCGACCGGCTGATGGACGACGACACGCTTGAGGCGGTGCAGCGCCTGAGCCCGATCGCCGAGCAGGCCGGCCTGACCATGGTCCAGCTGGCGCTGGCCTGGGCGCTGCGGCAGAGCAACGTCGCCTCGGTGATCATCGGGGCCTCTCGGCCCGAGCAGGTCCACGCCAATGCCGAGGCGTCAGGGATCAGCCTCAGTGAGGACATCCTGACCGCGATCGACGAGGCACTCGGCTCCGTGGCGGTCACCGAGCCGACCCTGGCCCCGGGAGCCTCGGCGGGTGTGAGGCATCGCTGATGTTGGTCGGGCCGCCGGCCTGAACACCTGAGCCACGTCTCGAGATGCTGACCGTCTTCGGAGCCTGTGCGGTCACCTTCATGATGCTGATGTACGCGCTCGAGCGGCGGGGACGGAAGTTCATCCTGGCCTTTGGCCTCGGCTGTGCGCTCTCGAGCGCCTACGGCTTCCTGGCCGGGACCTGGCCCTTCGGAGTCGTGGAGGCGATCTGGGCCGTGATCGCGGTGCGGCGCTACGTAACCACTCCGGAGTGACGTGATGGGCCCTCACCAATACGGTGCCCGGGTAACGCCACCTAGGGAGATCCGATGCGCAGGCTGATCCTCACGGAGAACATCACAGTCGATGGAGTGATCGACGCTTCCGGAGGCTGGTTCGATCCTGCTTCGGGCGCCACCGATGTGTCCGATATCGAGGCCGAGATAGCCCGGCAGCGTTCCGGCGCCGACGCCTTTCTGACCGGCCGGGTCACCTTCGAGGCGATGCGCGGCTACTGGACTGCCCAGACCGATGACACCACCGGCATTGCCGAGTATCTGAACGGGGTGGCCAAGTACGTCGTCTCGAACAGCCTCACCGATCCGGGGTGGGAGCCGACCACCGTCCTGCATGACCTACTCGATGTGGAGCTGCTCAAGACTGAGCGCGGAGGCGACATCGTCTGCACCGGAAGCATCCGCCTGGCCCGCAGCCTGATTGCCGCCCGCCTGGTCGACGAGTACAGGCTGTTCGTGTATCCAGTGGTGTGGGGGGAGGGCGAACGCCTGTTCGCCGAGGCCGAAGACATGCCCGAGCTGGAGCTGGTGCAGTCGCGGCCGTTTCGCTCGGGGGTGGTGCTGCTGCACTACCGGAGCGTGGCTTAGACCGCTGGTGGGGCTTGCCGGTGCAGGGCTGCCGGTGCAGGGCTGCCGGTGGACTACCGGGGTGGATTAGACCCGTTCGAGCAGCCAGGAGTGGACGTCGGGGATCCGCCCGGTCATCAGGGAGAGGTGGCCTTCGTCGGCGGAGATCCAGGCCTGGGCGCCGGGGATCACCCGAGCCAGCCAGTCTCCGTGGTCGACGGGTACGAACCGGTCCAGGTGACCGTGCACGACCAGGGTGGGCACGGATATCTGGTCGAGGGCAAAGCCGAACGGTCTCAGGAAGGCGAAATCATCATCCAGCCAACCGCGGACGCCGCCGGCGAACGTGTTGGGCAGAATCTCGGCCCAGTATTCGGCCACGCCCGCCTCGATGGCCACTCGATCGGGCGGGCTGAGCAACGTGGCGAACCCTTCAACCATTCCCAGCGCCGTGGCCGCCAGCATCTCCTCCGCGGCGGCCTTCAGAAAGGGCACCAGGTGTTCGGGCCCGGCCATGGTCAGCCCGAACTCGATCAAGTTGTCCTCGCCCATGCCGCGGAAGTAGTTGAGACCCGGGGAGTCAAAAGGCGCGACACCGGCCAGGTTGGCGGCGGCAATAACACGGTCGGGGAGGAGCGCGGCACAAGCGAGCGCGTGAGGTCCGCCGCCAGAGATGCCCCAGGTGAGGAACCGTTCGATTCCCAGCGCGTCCATGATGGCTGCGCTGTCGGCCGCGGCATCGGCAACGCTCCGACCGTGGTGCGGCGTGGAAACGCCGTACCCGGGCCGGTCATAGGCGATGAACCGGACCCCTCGCTCGCGGGCATCCTCCAGCCAGCTGGGGTACGGGATGCCCGCCGCTGGAGTGCCGTGGTGATAGAGGATCGCCGGGCCGTCCGGGTCTCCCTCGTCATACACGCCGACGGTGCGATCACCGATCTGAAGCTCGCGGAACTGCATTGCGTCCAACCTACCGGGCTAGCGGTGGGTGCCGATGCACTCGTTCTCGAGCGCCGGGGTTATGGCGAGGCATTCCGGGAAAACTCGATCGGCATCGGCGTAATTTCCCAAAACAGCGCGTCCTGGGTGGGTTTTTGGGAAATCTCGGCGCGGGCGCGCATGTTTCCCAAAACTGCACCGTCAGCACTGGACCTCCGTCCCAAACTCCCACATATCGCACATATGAGACGGAGGTACGGTCAGGACCGATGGTTTCCAGCCGCGGTCGGACTCCTGCCGCAATGCAGGCGGGTTGGTGCAAACTGCAGCTGGCGAGGAGGGGCTTCGCCCTAAAAGCAAGGATCCGGCTGTGGATGACCGCCTTCGGCGGCCCTGCGCGGAAAGCTCTACCTGTCGAACCAGCCCTGCATTAGGAGCCGGCGGTTTTTCTCGTCGCGCGCACCTCGCTCATTGTCCCGCCGAACCTTCCCGGCGGTCGAATCAGGTGCTCGGGCGGAGCCGCGATGTCGACGGGGAGCCCGAAGTCCCAAAGCTCGGTGACGTTCCACTCAGCGTCGTCGGGCCGGCGATTGGCGTCCAGGGCCCAACGCGACCTGAAGGGCACGGCCTTTCGAGTCCAGCGACAGGCGTGTTCACAGCTCTCGCTTAGCGCGCCGTCCGACAAGCTTGCGCCAGTCGGGGTCGACCTGTTTGAGCAGCCCTGGTTCGACGGCGCCCGCATAGGTTATGGCGGATTTCCCGCGGACCTCCGAGGGGCCCTGTTCCGCCCAGCCGCCGCCTGCGGCGCTGAGTATGTCCAGCGCCCAGAGCGGGCGCCGCCACCACTCCACCTCCTCTAGAAACCAATCTTCCCTCGCCAGCGCTCGCGTGTAGTGGTCATCGCCGATGAAGATCTCAACCTCTCCGAGTTCGTCCTCGTTGAGATCCTGCTCTTGGTTCGAGCGGGCAGCGAGGTCTCTCATGAGCTGTAGGACCTTCTCGCTCGGTCGCGACTCAAGCGTCACCCGACGAGAGACAAGATCCGCGACACCAACGAACTCGAGCTCGGGAATGGATCCGATGCCAGCTCCGGCCTCAAAGGAGGCAATCCGTATCCGCGCAGTCCCTTCAGCGACCGTGATCTCGCGCGCTCTGCTGGCAAGGCGCTGCGCGTTATCAGCCATGTCCCGATCATCCTAATCCCGACGCGGAGTCGCAGCACCCGAACACGGGCACGGAGGAAGGGGCCACGAAACTCCCTCACCCCATACCAAGGCTGGTTCGCTTGTGTCCCCGTCGGACCGACAGTAATCTCGCCGCGTGAGTGCGTGGGACGCATTGGTGAAGGCGGCGATCGTCGCATCCTGCGTGTCGGCCTTGTTGGCGTTGGTGTTCGGCGATCCTCTGGCAGCGGCGGGTGTTGTGATCGGTGCCATCGCCTTGGCCGCACCTCACCTCAATGGACTGGGAGGCGGACACGCACCGTTCAAGTTGGTGGCGGACGAGAGCCAGGGCTGGACCGCGCAAACCTGGCACCGCGTCCGACAGACGCTCGTCGCGGTGGCAGCCGCCTGGATTGCGCTCGCCGTATGCGTGGTCACCGGAATCCTGGGCAGCCACTGGTGGCTCGCCGCCGCACTAGTCGGGGTACCGGTTGTGCTTCTGATCATGGCCGTCTTCGCCCGTCTTCCCGACTCCTGGACCGAACACTAGGCCTGCGCTCAGGCGTCGATGCCGGCGCCCTGGCGCAGAGGGGGCCGAAGCTCCTTCTCCCTTGGGCTAGGCGGTGTCGGGTGTATCGGACGGAAGCGGTGAGTCAAGGCAGCCGCCACTAAATGGCGGCTAACTGCAGGCGTTGAAGGGAGGGCGCGGGAACGATCTCGCTGCGCTCGATGAGTTACGCGGGACCGCGCGCAGGGATGGAAAGTTCCTCTTGCAGATCAAGTCCGACGCGCGGAACATCAACCGGCTGGCGGCAGGGACACTCCAGGCGGCCGTTCAGGGCTCCGTCGGCAGACGGGAACGGCCGGGGAGCTGCTCTCGCTGTCAGCCCCCTTGACAGCTTCGACATCTTGTCAGTACCCTTGACAGCATGACAAACTTCGACGAGCACGAGCTGCGGCGGGACCTCCGGACGCGCGCACGCCACCTTCAGGACGCCGAAATCCGCGTCCAACAACTCCGCTACGAGCTAGACAGGGCGCTGTTCTACCGCCACGACACCGAGGGCGTCCCGGTTGGGGCGCTCGCGCTTGCCGCGGGGATGAGCCGTGAAACCGCCTACAAGGCAATCAAGCGAGTCCGGGTGGACTGCAGTCCTGACGAGGCGCTGCGCTTAAGGGCTGCGCCTACTGTCTCGGCGGATCGCAGGCGTCTCGGGGGCCCTGGCGCGCTCGCTCCAGTTGACAACTGCCACGACCACCAGCGCGGCGACCACGATCCAATCGCCCGATGAAAAGGCACCGGCGATGACCGCTACAGCACCGATCGCGGCAAGCACAACCGCAATGATCGCGACGGTCCGGCGGTGGAATCCAAGCGCCGTCATTGCCTGGGTGATCCTAACCGCTCGGACGACAATTGCTCACCTTTAATGCTCGATAATCAGGCTTATGTAGACCTCTAAACGAAAATGCGGGCAGAAAAGGGGTTCTGAGGCCCAAGGAACCCGCGGACTGGCCCGCTTCGGCGCCTGAGCGGCTCGGAACTTGCCTCGACGGAGAGCTGCCGGCAAGGCTGTGCTCGCCGCCGTAACGGCGGTATGGGGACTGATTTGATGTGCCGATGCGAGCGGTCACGGTCATAGCGGCCCCGACGAGCGCCGGTGGCTATGCGCCTGGTCAGGAGGACGGTCCCAGCGCGCTGCTCGACGCCGGCATGGTCGAGCGGCTGCAGGCGGCTGGCCTGACGGTGCGCAGCGGCGAGCAGGTGACCCCCTTCCGGTGGCGCCCAGATTCCGAGAACCCCAGGGCAGCGAACGCCGGGGCGGTAATCGACCGTGCCGGCCAGGTCGCCGCGTTGGTCCGGTCCGCTCCGGCCGAGGACATGATTCTGGTCCTCGGAGGCGACTGCACCGTCGGTGTCGGCACGGTGGCCGGCCTTCAGGATCGTGTCGAGCGGCTGGGTGTCGTCTATGTGGACCGGCACGCGGACCTCAACGTGCCCGACAGCACGGTCGACGGCGCCTTGGACTGGATGGGAGTGGCGCACATGCTCGACATAGACGGCGCCGTCGACGGACTCGCGGCGCTCGCCGGGCACCGACCCATGCTCGGCTCCGGGCAGATCAGCTTCCTTGGTCTGGGGCCGCATACGGACTTTGAGGCCGAGGTGATTTCCGGTCGTAGGCTGCCCGTCGTCGACGTGCAGATGGCCGCATCTGATCCGCTGCGCGGTGCGCGGGCGGCGCTCTCCCCGCTTTCGGCCTGCGACGGTTTGGCCGTGCACTTCGACGTCGACCTGGTCGACTTTCTCGACGCACCGCTGGCCGAGAACACGGATCGCAGCATCGCCCCATCGCTGACCGCATGCGGAGAGATGCTCAGCGAGCTGCTCAACGACGCACGTGTACGCGCGCTCACCGTCACCGAGTTCAACCCCCACCACGGATCCGAGGATGGGAGCACCACCCACCGCCTGCTCGAGATGCTGGTCAGCTGCCTCGGGTCGTCGGGTTAGCGCAGGTCAAACCGGCTTAGGAGCGTGCGTGCCGCGGACCGAGTCTGGGGGTGCGGTCGCGATTGTGTGCATATGGCATAAACGCGACCACGGGCTGCCGGTAAGGGGCGGGTAGCCGCAGGTGCAAAGCCAATTCGCTGTAAGGGACCGGTAGCCGCAGGTGCAAAGCCGACTCGCCGATGCGCTCTCCCCTCCTCGGGTTATGTAGCCAGTCCCCACTGCAGCCGAAACCGCCGCTCACGGGTGGGCACCGGGGGCGGCTGTAGGCTACGTGCGCTCTTTCGTGTCCCCGGGAGAGCGTTGCCGTTCTCCTTACCTCGCCTGCGCTTGGCACCGAAGCCCCGTACTGCCCTCATCGCCTGTCTGGTCGCGCTCGCCGCCGGGTCGGTCAGCAGCGCCGGAGCCGGGGCCAGCGGCGGCGCGCATGACGGCGGCGCCCCGATCGTCTCCGGAGGCCTGGTGCCCAAGCCCGGGGGCCCTGGGAAGATCCCGCCACCGCCCAGCCGACATAGTCCAGGCCGTTGGCTGCGCAGCGTGACGGTCACCGAGTACTGGGCCGCGCCCGAGGCATGGTTCGTTGGCCGGCTGGTCAAGGCCCCGGGGCTCACGGGCCTGCACCGGATCGATTGGCTCTATTCGGCCGCCGGCGTGTCCATGCAGGGGCAGGGAATCGGACTGGACGGGCGCATGTACCACATCGCCTCACTCGGATCCGGAGGCTGGGTAACGGCGACCGGTCACACGACGACGCCGGCGCACGGCTGGGCAACCGGGTCACCGTTCTGGCGGGCGGGCGGATATTGGCGCAACCGGCATAACGCCGTCACCTTCCCGCTGGCCGCCGGAGGCTGGTCCGCCGGTCGCGGTCAGCGTTATGTCCCCCTGCCGGGGGTGAGCTTCGCGCCCGGCGCGTCACTCCCACTGCGGGCCTACCAATCGATCGCCGTGGATCCCACAGTGATTCCGCTGGGCAGCCGCATCTACGTGCCCGCCTACCGCCATGACGGGCATGGCGGCTGGTTCATCGCCCAGGACACCGGCGGCGCGGTCAGTGGACGGCACATCGACGTCTACCGCACTCCCCCGGCCAGCGCCAGTGACCCAGGGCGCTTTCTGCTCAGCCAGCGCATCTATGTGATCCGCCCGCGCTCCCGCCCGCGTCGCTGAGCGTCGCTGAGCGGCCGGGGACCCGGGTCCGCCCACTAGACTGCAGACCGCGATGCCCAAGCAGCAGAGGATGATGCGGATCGAGCAGCGCAGCCAGCTGGCTGCCATGCAGCAGCTCGAACATCGCTCCGACGAGGAGCTCGAGGCCGAGACCAAGTTCAAGGCCGCCGCGCAGGCCATCCTGGGCGCCCGCGCCGCCGAGCGGTATGACGCCAAGTCGGCGAGGACCCACTTCCAGCGGGCCATCGCCGCCGCGCGTCCGCAGGAGCGTCTGCAGCTGCGCCGCATGGCCGACGCGTCGCTGGCCCTGGCCGAGCGCCGGCCCGACGACCTCAAGAAGGCCACCGAGCGCCTGGGCGTTGAGAGTCCGAGCAACCGCCAGCTTCTCGGCCTGCGCTTCATGGGCCTGGTGGCTCCTCCGTCCAGCGCCGGCGGACTGGCCCGGGCCCGAGGGGTTCTGATCATCGTCGCCCTGGTCCTCCTGATCCTGCTCATCGGCTTCGGGATCGTCAACCTGATCGCCCTGCCCTTCGGTGGAATCTCGCTGGATCTGAGCATCTTCTACGGCTTCGTACTGGTGGTCATCGCCATCGCCGTGCTGGCGGTTTTCGGCCGGCGGCGCCAGAAGCGGGCGCTCGCCCAGCGCGCCGAACAGTCGGCCGCTCGCTCACGCTGAGCACCGCGCGCCGTGTGCGGCCGCTACACCCTGGCCACTCCTGACCCCGCCGCCATCCGGGATCGGTTCCCCATCGGCGAAACGGTCGAGGTGCGCCAGCGCTTCAACGTGGCGCCCGGGGATGAGGTGCTCGCGGTAACCACGGACCGCGAGGGGGCAGCGCGGGGCGAGCTTCTGCGTTGGGGTCTGGTACCCACCTGGGCCAAGAGTCCCGACACCGGACTGAAGATGATCAACGCTCGGCTCGAGACCGTGGCGGAGCGGCCGGCCTTCCGGGGCCCGTTTGAGCGCTTCCGCTGCCTGATCCTGGCCGACGGCTTCTACGAGTGGCAGCGGGCGCCAACCGGACCCAAGCAACCGTTCCACATAACCCGTGAGGACCGCGCCCTGTTCGCGTTCGCGGGTCTGTGGTCGATCTGGCACCGCCCAGACGGCAGCAAACTGCGGACCTGCACGATCATCACCCGCGCGGCCAACTCCGCGCTGGCCGACCTGCACGACCGCATGCCGGTCATTCTCGCTCCGGGCGACGAGCGGGAATGGCTCGACACCTCCATCTCAGCTGAGCGACGGGATCAGATCCTGACCGGCCTGCCCGCCGCGCGCACGTCGCTGACCCGGGTCGGGCTGGCGGTCAACGACGCTCGCTACGACGGCCCAGAATGTCTGGCACCGCCGGCCGAGGATCCGCAGACCGCCCTGTTTTGAACCTCAGCCGCCGGAGGCCACGATGACCGGCGGCTCGCCGATCTTCGGGACGGCGCGGGGCAGTACCACCGCACCGGCCGGCAGCACAGGAGCGGCCTCGTGCAGCCACGCGTCGAAGGCAGCGGGGGGCAGCGGACGGCTCAGGTGGTAGCCCTGGGCGAGGTCGCAGCCCAGCACGGCCAACCTCCGAAGTGTGTCGGCGTCCTCCACGCCCTCGGCGATGATCTTCAGACCCAGGTCGTGGCCGAGGTTGATGGTCGAGCGCACGATGATGAGGTCGCTTTCGTCACTCAGCATCGGCGAGACGAACGAGCGGTCGATCTTCAGCTCGTCGATCGGTAGGCGCCGGAGGTTGGCCAGCGAGGAGTAGCCCGTGCCGAAGTCGTCCACCGACATGCGCACGCCCAGGTTGCTGAGCCGGGTCACCGTGGCCACGGCGCGGTCCGGGTCGGACATGATCATGCTCTCGGTGATCTCGAGCTGGAGTGCGCTGGCGGGCAAAGAGTAGGTGTTCAGCAACCGCTCGATCTCCCGGGGGAGATCGCGGTCCAGGAGGTTGCGCACCGAGAGGTTTACGGCCACCGAGAGGTCCCGGCCGCCCTTGCGCCAGGCCGCGCACTCGGCGATGGCGCGCTCCAGGACGTGCCGGGTGAGTGGCCCGATGAGGCCGGTCTGCTCAACCGTCTGCACGAATGCGCCGGGTGGGATCAGCCCCATCTCAGGGTGCTCCCAGCGAACCAGGCCCTCAGCGCCGGTGACACTGAGATCATCGAGGTCGACGATCGGTTGGTAGTGGACGACGATCTGATCAGAGGCCAGCGCGTTGCGGATATCGCTGAGCACGCTGAGCCGGCGCACCGAGTGCTGGTTCTGTTCAGCGGCGTAGACCTTGTAGTCGGACTGAGCCTCTTTGGCGGCGTACATGGCGATGTCCGCACAACGCAGCAGGGCGTGCGAGTCCTCGCCGTCCTGCGGGTAACGGGCGATGCCGATGCTGGCTCCCACCTCCAGTGACAGCTCATCCACTGAGAAGGGCAGGCTAACCACCGCGGTCAGCCGGGCCACTTCGTGCTCGACAGCGGCCAAGGCCTGAACTTCCGGTGCCAGCAGGATCCCGAACTCGTCGCCGCCGAGGCGAGCGACCAAGCCGGCCGGTCCGACCGTCTCGACCAAGCGGGGCCCCAGGTCCCGCAGGAGAACGTCGCCGTAGTGATGGCCCAGGGTGTCGTTGATCTCCTTGAAGCGATCGAGGTCCATGAGCATGACCGCAAAGTGCCCGCCGATGGCTTCTTGAGCCACGGCGGCGCGTTCCTGGATCGCCTCGCTGAAGCGCTCGCGGTTCGCCAGGCCGGTCAGCTCGTCGGTGGTGGCGATCCGCTGGAGCTCCTTGCTGCGGTGCCGGGACTTCAGCAGCTCACCAGTCAGGTACTGGAAAACCACGATGACCAGGCCGAGCAAGGCGAGGCTGAACGTCCCCAGCCGGACGGCGATGTAGACGGCCGCCATGATCAACAGGGCTGAGAACAACTCGGGGGCGAGCATCGGGAAAAGACCCTCGACGAACCTCTGCCTCAGCGCACCGCCGTAGAGCCGCCAGGAAGAGAGAGAAGTAATCCCGAAGTTGATCGTCAGCGCCACGGACGCGGTGGCAAAGACGAGCAAGTAGTACGCGACATCATTGATACCGAGCCCGGCCGCGCGGACCGTAGCGTGGAAGAACAGGCCGGCCACGAGCGGAAAGGTCACGAAGTTGACCAGGTTGAACAGGAGGGCGTAAAGCGACCTGCTCGACCGCGGCCATGAGGCAACGATCGTGATCGCTCCGACGGCGGCAGCGGGTCCGCCGCCGAGCATGACGGCCGCGATGATGATCCCGAGAAAGCTTCCCGAGATGAGGATGGTTGCCGACTTGACCTCGACGGTGGCTATGTCGCTCGCGGCGGCGAACGCTGTGATGATCAGTAGCGGCGCCAGCGACCAGTGTGCGGAGCCGGCGGTGACCACAGCCAATACCACCCCTGCGGCTAGCGCAAGCACCGAGACAGCAACCGTGACGCGAAGCCCGCGTGGCGGCCCGACGCTGGGATCCGTTTTGGGCTGAGGTTCCACCGTCGGCCTTAATCGGCCGCAAACGCCAGTTCCTCAACTATCGTCCAGTTTTTAATGGACAGGGCTAAAGAAGTTCCGCCAGCCGCCGATGATAAGTCCGCAAAGCCCGGGAGAAAAGTAAAGGGGCCCGCTCTGGAACAGCGGACCCCCCTATGGCTTACGGGCAGCGAGAACCCATAGTCGACCCTCCTTTCAACCCAAGGTCGGCGACGCTAAACAGTTCGTTATCGGCAGCGTGGCGCCAGGACTTTATACCTGGCGCCACGTTTCCTGCCATTTTTCTGACAAGAAACCTGCGCATTGACGAAGCGGCGCACGCGCGGCGGTCGGAAATGCGCTACGGGGCGGGCGTTTGCGAGGATCCACGGCGTCGCCCGCCACTCCCCTGCGGCTGAGATAAATCTTTCAGGTCCGGCGGCGGATGGCAACCCAGAACCGGGCGACCGGCCGGCGATTTGCTGCAATGGGCGAATCCGCCGTCCGTAGCGCATACTCGCAGTGGGCATCGGCGGTGCGCCGCAGGCCCGGCGGCGAACACCGACCATGCCCCTCTCCCCTCTCCTACAAGCCTACGACCAGGTGCTGCTCGACCTGGACGGGTGCATTTGGATCGGGGATCAAGCCATTCCGGGGTCGGCGGACGCGCTCGTGGCAATCCGCGGGGCCGGCAAGGCGCTCGCCTTTGTCACCAACGATGCCCGCCGCTCTCCGGAGGAGTACGTCCGCAAGCTCTGGTCGCTCGGCCTGCGCGCGTCCCTGGAGGAAGTCGTCACCGTGGGGGCAGCGATCCAGTACGCGCTCGCCGGCCGGCTACCCGGCTCCACCGCCTACGTCATCGGCTCACCGGCGGTGTTTCGCCACGTGGCCGAGTCCGGCCACCGAATCGTCAACGGGACTGACCAGAGCGCCGAGGCCGACGTCGTGGTCATCGCCGGCCACGATGCCTTCAACTACGACGAGCTGCGCGGGGCCACGCAGGCCGCCCTCAACGGCGCCGAGATCATGGCCGCTGGCCGGGACCGCACCTTTCCCGGGCCGGAAGGCGAATGGCCGGGCACCGGAGCCATTCTGGCCGCTGTCGAATACGCCAGCGGGCGCTCGGCCCGGGTGGTCGGTAAACCCGATCCGCTCATCTTCTCGACGGCGCTGGATCGGCTCGGTCCGGGACGGGCGCTGATGATCGGCGATCGCGTCGAGTCCGACTTGGCCGGCGCCGCCGCGGCGGGCATCGACGCAGCAATCGTTCTCACCGGCGTGAGCACGCGTGCCGAAGCCGAAGCGGCCAAGGACCCGGCTCCGGTGGCCATCGCCGAGGATCTCCGCTCGCTGGTGTTGAGGTGATGCTGATCGTCAACCCGTCTGCCGGCGGGGGCCGAGCTGGCCGCGCGCTGCCCAAGGTCTCGGCCACACTCAAGGGGCTCGGAATCGAGCACCGCGTCGAGCTGACCCGCGACCTGGCACACGCTCGGGATCTGGCCCGCGAGGCATCTGCGGAGGGACAGACGGCGGTGGCCTTTGGCGGCGACGGCCTGATCGGCGCCGTGGCCGGTGCGCTCAGCGAGTCCGGCGGTCTGCTCGGCGTCCTCCCGGGTGGACGCGGAAACGACTTCGCGCGCATGCTCGGCATCCCACTGAAACCCGTTCCGGCCTGCACCGTGCTGAAGGATGGATCCGAGGCCGCGCTCGATCTCGGCTTTGCCGACTCGCGTCCGTTCATCGGCATCGCCAGCTGTGGGTTCGATTCGGACGCCAACCGGATCGCCAACCAAACCCGTCTGATCCGCGGCCACCTGGTCTACGCCTACGGGATGGTTCGCGCGCTGGCCGGCTGGAGGCCGGCCAGCTTTGCCCTGGAGCTCGACGGCGGTCCGGCGCGGACCTTCCGCGGATATTCGGTGGCGGCGGCAAACTCTCGCTTCTTTGGGGGCGGCATGATGATCGCTCCCGACGCCTCACTGACCGACGGCAAGCTCGAGATCGTGCTCATCAAGGAGGTTTCCCGCCTGCGCTACCTCAGCCTCGCGCCGACGGTCTTTCGCGGCAGTCACGTGCGCCAGCCCAATATCGAAGTCCTCCGCGCCCAGAGCGTGCGAATCAGCGCGTCACGTCCGTTCACGGTCTACGCCGACGGCGACCCGATCGCCGAGCTTCCGGCCACCGTCAGCGTCAAGCGCGCGGCGATCCGAGTGCTAATTCCTTAAGGCAGCATGGCTGTTCTGGACCTGAAGATCGTGGCTGCTCGAGCCGTCGGCGACCTCGCCCGCCGGGTCGGACGCGGCGGCGGCACGAGCCTCCCGGGCAAGGTGCTCATGCGCCTGGACGACCAGGCCATCGCCCGATTGGCCGGGCGTCTGCCTCGGGGGGACGCCGTGGTTTCGGCCACCAATGGCAAGACCACGACCACGGCAATGGCCGCCACCATCCTCGAGCACGCCGGCTGGACCCTGGTCTCAAACCGCGCCGGCGCGAACATGGCCGGTGGTATTGCCTCGACGCTGCTGGGCGCGGCCGGGCGGCGCGAGACGATCTCCGGCGAGCTCGGCCTGTTCGAGGTCGATGAATTCTGGCTGGATCGGGTCGTACCCCAGCTGCGACCCCGGGTGATGCTGCTCGGCAACCTGTTCCGCGATCAGCTCGACCGCTACGGAGAGCTCGACATCATCGCCGACCGCTGGGCGGCGCTGGTGGCCACGATGCCGCAGACCGAGCTGGCCCTCAACGCCGATGATCCGCTGATCGCCGATTTGGGCCGCGAACGCCCCGGGGTCAGCTACTTCGGGGTCGAGGACCCAGCCATGGCCATGGATGAGATGCAGCACGCCTCGGACTCCAAGCACTGCCGCCGCTGCGGCGCGGCCTACGTCTATGAGGCGATCTATCTCGGCCACCTGGGTCGCTACCACTGTCCCAACTGCGGCCAGCAGCGACCGGTGCCGACAGTGGCGGCCACCGACATCGAGCTTCAGGCAACCCGCGGCGCCCGCTTCAAGCTCCACGCACCGGGCGGGGTGCTCCCGGTGACCCTGCCCCTTCCGGGCCTGTACAACGTCTACAACGCATTGGGCGCGGCGACTCTGTGCCTGGCGCTCGGGGTCTCCCTGGAGCAGGTCGCCGCCGGGCTGGGCGCGGTCAGCGCCGCCTTCGGCCGAGCGGAGCGGATCGCCCTGGGCGCGCACGAGCTGTCCATCCTGTTGATCAAGAACCCGGCCGGCGCCAACGAGATCATCCGCACTCTGGCTCTCGAGTCCGGTGAGCTGGATCTTCTCGGGATCCTCAATGACGGGATCGCCGACGGCCGGGACATCTCCTGGGTGTGGGACGCCGATTTCGAGCTACTGGTCGGTCACGTCGCACGCTTCACGTGCGCGGGCACTCGCGCGGCTGAGCTTGCCCTGCGGCTTAAGTACTCCGGCGTCCCGGCGGATCGGCTCAAGGTCGTCCCCGACCTGCCGGCGGCCCTTGATTCGGCGCTGGCCGCGGCCGGGGAGCAGACCCTCTACGCGCTGCCCACGTACACCGCACTGCTCGAGTTGCGCGAGGAGCTCTCCCGGCGTGGACATGTCGACCCCTACTGGGCAACCCGCCAGGTCACCCCGGCGTGAGCGTCATCTGGCACGACCTCGAGTGCGGCCGTTACGAGGCCGATCTGCCTTTCTGGCGGGCGCTGGCCCGTCGATATCGAGGTCCCATCCTGGATATCGGCGCCGGGACGGGCCGAGTGACCCTCGAGCTGGCCCGGGCCGGACACGCAGTCACGGCTCTGGACAGTGACCCGGTGCTGCTCGAGGAGTTGCGCAGACGAACCCAGGATCTCGATGTCACCACGGTCGTGGCCGATGCGCGTGGCTTCGAGCTCGGCGCGCACTTTGGACTCTGCGTGGTGCCGATGCAGACCGTCCAGCTGCTCGGCGGTCCGGAAGGACGTCAGGCGTTTCTCGAGCGGGCCCGAGCGCATCTGGTGCCCGGGGGCCGACTGGCTGTCGCGCTGGCCGATGAACTGGAGGAGTTCGAGGTCAAGCCCGGCGGTGGCGGGCCATTGCCTGACGTCTGCGAGCTCGACGGCGTTGTCTATTCAAGCTCTCCCACCGCGGTCCGCGCCGATGGCAGCGGCTACGTGCTGGAGCGTCGCCGCGAGGTGGTCACACCCGCCGGCGAACTGAGCACGGAGCAGGACCGAATCCACATCGACAGCCTGGCACCCGACGTGCTGGAGCGCGAGGGCGTGTCCGCGGGGCTCAGGCCCGCGGGGCGCGGGCAGATCGCCCCGACCGACGACTACGTGGGTAGCGTGGTGGTGATGCTCGATGCCTGATGGCCTCAGGGTCTGCGCCCTGTACCCCGATCTCATGAACATCTATGCGGACCGGGGCAATTTGCGGCTGCTCGAGCAGCGCTGTCGCTGGCGCGGCCTTGACTTTGAGCTGAACGCCGCCGGGATCGGCGATCCACTCGATCCTGATGGTGCCGATTTGTTCTACATCGGAGGTGGGCAGGATCGTGACCAGCGACTGTGTGCGTTCGATCTGGCCGAGAACAAGCGGGAGGCCCTACATGCTGCCGCTGACCGGGGAGCGGTGATCCTCGCCGTCTGCGGTGGCTACCAGCTGCTCGGCCATTCCTACGAGCTCGGTGAGGAGGTGCTTCCCGGGGTTGGCCTGGTCGACCTGGTCACGGTCCGCTCCGACGGGCCCCGATTGATCGGCAACGTGGCCATTGAGGTCGAGCTCGAGCGCGGTTCTCGCCGCGTCCTGGCCGGGTTCGAGAACCATGGCGGCCGGACTACGCTCGGTCCCGACGCCCAGCCGCTGGGCCGGGTTTTGAACGGCCACGGAAACGACGGGCGCAGCGGCCTTGAGGGCGTGCGCCGGGGCAATGTCATCGGCACCTACCTGCATGGTCCGTTGCTGCCCAAGAACGCCTGGCTAGCCGACTGGCTGATCACCGCGGCGCTTGGGATCGAGGGCGCTCTCTCCCCGCTGGACGACGAGCTCGAGGCAGCGGCCCATGCGGAGGCGCGACGGGCAGCCGGGGTCTGAGGTCCCCAGGGCTCTAGGATGGCTGGGCCTCCAGCTGTGAAAGACCGAGTTTCCCACCGCCTGAGCAGGGCGCTGCTCTGTGCCCTGACGATCGTCCTCGCCGTCGCTGTCGTGGGCTGCTCCTCGGCTTCGCCGACGCGGAGCGCCGGAGAAGCGTCGGCGGCCAGTACGACCAGGCTTCCCACCACGGCCACCGGAACCACATCGGGGACCAGCACCAGCGCGCTGCCTGGTACCGGTAAGCCAACCGTGACTATCGGCGACAAGAACTACACCGAGCAATTTCTGCTCGGTGATCTCTACCGGGAGGCCCTGCAAGCCCAGGGCTACAGCGTGGAGCTCAACCAGAACATCGGCCCCACCTCGGTGACCCTCCAGGCGATGAATTCCGGATCGCTGGACATGTACCCCGAGTACCTGAACACATTCGACACCTCAGTGGCGCAGGTGACGCACGGCTTCCGCAGCCAGAGCGATGCCTACCGCGCCGCCCAGCGCTACGCCCGGGCCCACAACATGCAGCTCCTGGTTCCAACGCCATTCAGCGATACCGCTGGGATCGGCGTCACCGTCGGATATGCCCAGGCTAACCACCTGCGCTCGCTGCGGGATCTGGTCAAGGTCGCACCCTCCCTGACGCTTGGCGGCCCGCCCCAGTTCGAGCAGACCCGCCCGGGCCTGAGCGACCTGGAGCGCATTTACGGGTTCACCCCGGCTGCGTTCAAGGACCTGGCCTTCGGCGACCAGTACACGGCGCTAAACGCCGGCCAGGTTCAGGCCGCCGACGTCAATACCACCGACGGCCAGCTGGCCACCAGCAACTATCGCGTACTGAGCGATCCCGACGCCGTGCTCGGTTGGGGCAACGTGGTGCCGGTCCTGGCCACACGTGCGCTGACCCGTGAGGGGCCGGCGTTCGTGAACACGATCAACCGAATCAGCGCCCTGCTGACCACGAGGGTCATGCGGGAGCTCAACCAGGCCGTCGACGTCGCCGGGCAGGATCCGGCTGTGGTCGCCAAGCAGTTCTTGGAGACGCACGGACTGATCCCGCCGAGCTCCTGACCGCTCAGGCTCCGAATCCGCCGCTCGAGCCAAAGCCGCCCGCCCCCCGCTCGCTGACTTCGAGCTTGACAACCTCTTCCGGCTCGGGGGTCTCGACCTTGACCAGCACGAGCTGGGCGATCCGGTCACCGGGAGCGATGGCGAAGGGCCGGTCGCGATCGGTGTTCAGGAGCAGCACCCGGAGCTCGCCTCGGTAGCCCGAGTCGATCAAACCGGGGGCGTTCACCAGGGCGATGCCGTGCCGCGCCGCCAGGCCCGAGCGGGGAAGGATCAGACCAGCCTGACCGTCGGGGAATTCGATCGCCAGGCCGGTGCCGACGGAGGCCCGGTCACCGGGCTCGACCACCACGCCCTCGAGCGCGCACAGGTCCAGACCGGCATCACCGGGATGGGCCCGGGAGGGCATCACGGCGCGCGGATCGAGCCGCACGACGCGCAGACTCATACCGGGCCGGGACTCTTGCCTGGGAGCGCGAAAGGCTGATAGCGAGCCGCGATTCCAGGCGGCAGGCGGACCAGGACGCGCACTCCGTCCGGTGTGTCCTCACGTTCAAGGTCGCCGGCCAGCTCGTGGAGTTCTGCCAACCGGCCGCCCTCGTCGTAGGGCACCAGCAGCTCCACTTCGGAGAGCCGGCGCTCGAACTCGGCCTCGATCCGGGCAATCAGTTCCGGAATCCCCTCCCGCGTGCTGGCCGAGACCAGAACCGCCTCGGGATGGCGACGGGCCAATGCCGCCCGGCGCTCGTCATCGATCAGGTCGGCCTTGGCCAGGACGAGAACGCGCGGTGCCTCCTCGGCTGCGATTTCGCTCAGAACATCCTCCACCGCCCGGGTCATCTCCACCAGCTCGTCCTCGTCAGCTGAGGCATCCACGACATGAAGGATGAGATCGGCCCGACGGGTCTCCTCGAGCGTGGCGCCGAACGCATCCACCAGCTGGTGGGGGAGCTTGCGGATGAATCCGACCGTGTCGGTCACCAGGTAGTCCCGGCCACCGGCCCGCAGCACCCGGGTGGTTGGATCAAGGGTGTGGAACAGCCGGTCACGCACCGGGACGTCGGCGCCGGTCAGCGCGTTGAGCAAGGTCGACTTTCCGGCGTTGGTGTAGCCGGCCAGGGCCACCTGGGGCAGGGCTGCGCGCTCGCGCTCGGCACGCATGACTGACCGGGTGGAGCGCACGTGGGACAGACGGCGGCGCAGCGCGGCGATCCGATCGCGGGCCAGGCGGCGGTCGGTCTCGATCTGGGTCTCACCGGGGCCTCGGGTGCCGATCCCACCACCCAGGCGCTCCAGATGGGACCACAGACCGCGCATCCGGGCCAGGTTGTACTCCAGCTGGGCCAATTCGACCTGCAGCTTTCCCTCGGCGCTGTGGGCGTGGGCGGCAAAGATGTCGAGAATGACCGCCGTCCGATCGATGACCGGGACGCCAAGTGCGGTCTCCAGATTCCGCTCCTGGCGCGGGGAGAGCTCATCGTCGGAGGCGACCAGGTTCGCATCCGCGGCGGTGATCTCGGCCTTCAGCTCGTCGATCTTGCCCGGCCCGAGGTAGGAGTTCGGATGGGGAGTCTCGCGGCGCTGGACCATCTCCCCAACCGCAGCCACGCCGGCCGTGCGGAGAAGCTCCTCGAGCTCGGGAAGGTGCTCCTCCTCACCCGCCGGGACGGCGGCGATCATCACGGCACGCTGACGAGCCCGCCCTCGTGGGCGGCCGTCGGCACCGCTATTCGAGCGCGAGCCCGGCTGCCGTTGAGCTTCTTTCACCAGGGGTCATGGTAGCCGGGGGAGGTTGGGGCGCCGGCCCATGATCAGAGTGCAGAGAGGCGCTTGACCGCCTCCAGCAGGCGGTCGTCGGGCGTGGTCAGTGAAATGCGGAAGAAGCCCTCGCCGTTGGGGCCGTACGCGCCGCCGGGCGAAATGATCACCCCGGCAGCCTCGAGGACGTGCTCGCAGTAGTCGGCCGCGGTGCTGAAGCCTTGGGGAACCGGTGCCCAGATGTAGATGGTGCCCTTGGGCGGAGTGACATCGACCCCCGTCTCGGCCAGCGCCGCGCAGACCAGGTCGCGCCGGCGCTGGTACACCAGGTTCATCGCCTTGACCTCGGCGTCCACCTCCGGAGCCAGAGCCGCGGCGCCGGCGAGCTGGATGGCCTCGAACAGACCCGAATCGATATTCGACTTCAGCCGCCAGTATTCGGCGATCGCCTCGGCGTTGCCGACGATAGCCGCGCAGCGCCAGCCGGTCATGTTGTAGCCCTTGGAGAGCGAGAAGACCTCGACTCCGACCTCCTTGGCGCCGGGCGTGGCCAGAAAAGACGGGGCGACATAGCCGTCGAAGGTGGTCTCGCTGTAGGCGTTGTCGTGAACGACGAGGAAGTCGGCGCGCTGGGCCAGCGCGATCGCCTGCTCAAAGACCCCGTCAGGCAGGACGGCCCCAGTCGGGTTGTTCGGGTAGTTGATGAACATCAGCCGCGCGCGCTCGAGCGCATCCGCGGGTATCCCGGCGAAGTCGGGGGCAAAGCCGCGCTCGGGCTGGAGAGCCATCAGATAGGGCTCAGCGCCGGCCAGCAGCGGGCCGCCGGTGTAGACCGGATAGCCGGGATCGGAGGCCAGCGCCACGTCGCCGGGATCCAGGAAGGCCAGGTTGAGGTTGAAGATGCACTCCTTAGCCCCGATGGCGGGCATCACCTCCCGCTCGGGATCCAGCGTCACTCCGAAGCGGCGGTCATAGAAGGCGGCCACGGCCTCGCGGAAGACAGCCAGGCCGCGGTTGGTGGGGTAGCTGTGGGTCGTCGGATCACCCACGGCGCCCTGGGCGGCGGCGACGATCGGCGCGTAGGTCGGAGTGTCGGGATCACCGATGCCCAGGCTGATCACGTCGACGCCCGCCGCCTTCTTGGCGGCGACCTTCCGCTCGAGCTGGGCAAACATGTATGGGGGGATCTGGTCCAGCCGCTTACTCGGTCTCATGCAACTCCTTGACGAATTCCTCGGCCAGCGAGCCCCGGAATACGGGGACCGCCCAGCCCGAGAGGTATACGTGAAGATCCTCCCCGACCTCGACTTCGAGCTCGCCGCCGTCAAGCTCGACCGTGACCGGCGAGTCACCCCCGGCGAGCACGTGCGCGACCGCGGCGCCCGTGGCCCCGGTGCCACTGGCCGAGGTCTCCCCCACCCCGCGCTCGAAGATTCGAGCCCGGATGCGCCCCGGTTCGACGGGTACGTACCAGGAGACGTTGGTGCGCTGCGGAAAGCTGGCGTGGTTCTCAATGCCCGGCCCGACGGCGGCCAGGTCGAGCCGGTTCAGTTCGTCAAGATCGCTCAGCCGGATGGCGCATTGGGGATTACCGACCTGGACGTGCTGAAAGCGCCATCTCCGGGTATCGGCGCCCAGCTCTCCGATCCCGTCCATCGCACCCTCGGGGTAGTCGGCGCTCCTCAGGCGCGCACGGCCGAGGTCAAGGCGGCAGGTGGTGGGCGAGGTGATGGTGGGCCGGATCTCCCCGGCGGCGGTCTGGATGGAGAACTCGTCGCTGTCCGTCCAGCCGGAGCGGCGAAGGTAGAGCACCGCTTCGCGGGCCCCGTTGCCCGACAGCTCGGCCTCTGAGCCGTCGGGGTTGAAGATCTGCAGGCGGGCCACGAACCCCGGCTCGTCGGGTGCGGAAAGCAGCAGCACCCCATCGGCGAACAGGCCGGTATGACCGGCGCAGAGCTTGCGCGCCCGGGCCGGGGTGAGCGTGAACGGGAGCGCCGCCGCCTCCAGGATCACGTAGTCGTTGCCGAGCGCCTGCCACTTCTCGAAGTCCACGCGGCGAGTCTATGTGTACCGTCGCCCCGGCGATGATCCCCCAGCTGCGCGACAAGGCGACGCTGCCGCTGATCCTGCTCGCCGTCATCTCGGTCCTCTCCTTCGGAGCCCGGACGGCGCTTATCGGCGAGCCCTGCCAGTCCCCCTGCACGAAGGCCAGGCAGCACACGCTGATCTTCGATGAGGCCTACTACGTCCCCGCGGCGGAGGTGATCGCAGGGATCCGGCCCCCCAGTGGCTCCCATTACGCCGACGCGCCGCTGGGCACCGATCCGAACGCCGAGCACCCCCAGCTGGTCAAGCTGGTCATGGCCGGGGCGATCGAGCTGTTCGGCGACGGGCCCCTGGCCTGGCGGATCGGCAGTCTGTTCATGGGCTCGATCGCCATCCTGGGGATGTTCGCGCTGGTTCGCGCGGCCGGCGGGGGGCGGTGGATCGCGCTGGGCGCTAGCACGCTGATGGCCTGCGACAACCTGCTGCTCGTCCACGGTCGCATCGGGACACTGGACATATACGCGGTGGCGGCGATGATCTGGTGTGTCGCTCTGTATCTGCGAGGTCAGCCCCTGGCCGCGGGACTGGTGCTGGCCGTCGGGTCGGCGTGCAAGCTCGTGGCGCCCTATGTGCTGGCTGTCCTGGCCTTCCTGGAACTGGCCCGACTGGTGCTCGCCGCGCGCGACTCCACCTTGGGGGGCAGCTGGCGCCGAGGGGACGACTGGCGCCCGGGGGCCGCCCTGCGCCGGCTGGCCATCTGCGGGTTCACCGCCGCCGGCGTGTTCATGGCCATCCTGGCCGTCATGGACCAGATCGCCACGCCCTACAACGACGCCGCCGCGCAGCTCATCACCGGCGGCGCGTTTGACCATTTCGCGCACATGGTGTCCTACGCCAGCACCCTCATCAGTCCGCACGGGCCCCAGGGGATCGCGTCCTACCCGTGGGACTGGCTGGTCGACCTCAAGCCCATCACCTACTTGCGGATCAATCCCTCCCTGCCGGGGAATGGCCTGTTCGCCATCCACCCGGTGGCGAAGTTCCTGGGCTTCGTCAGCCCCCCGATCCTGGCCATGGGCGTGATCGCGCTCCCGTTCGCGCTCGTGCGGTTGATCCAGCGATCCCCGGCCGGTGTCCGGCCAGCTGGTGTCGGGGTGGCTGGCGTTGGACCGGCCGGCATCCGGGCGGCCGTAGCTGCAGATACAGAGCTGGCCGCCGTCGGCCTGAGCTGGTTTCTCGGGACCTGGGTCCCGTTTGCCGTGCTCAGCCTGGTGGATCAACGAACGAGCTACCTGTACTACATGGTCGTGGTCATGCCCGGGCTGTACATGACCGGCGCCTGGCTGGCCTCACGGCTCTGGCGCCGGCGACGACGCTGGTCCACCGGGTTGGCGGCGTTGTGGTCGCTGAGCGTGGTCGTCGCTGTCGTGCTGCTGTACCCGTTCGTGCCCGTGTTCTGAGCCGGGCTGGGCCGAGGGCTAGGCCGGGGGCTGGGCCGGGCCTGGGCGGAGGGCATCAATCGCCCGGGGCGAGCCACCGCCTCTCGATCTCGGCCGCCAGCTCCTGCGCGGAGCCCTCGGTGGCGTCGAGGATCTGCACCCCGGCGAGCTTGCGCATCCAGGTCAGCTGACGGCGGGCGTAGTTACGGCTCCGGCGCTGGGTGGCCTCGATATCACCGGCCAGGAGCTCCTCGAAGCCGAGCGCCTTGCGCGCCGTGGCCGAGGCGCCGGCGGCACTGGCCTGCCGGACCTCCACCTCGGCCCCGGCGGCGACCATCTCCAGGACCCGGGCGTCGATCCGTTCGTACAGGTGCTGCCTGTCCATGGTGAGTCCGACGAGCATCGTCGGATGGCGAGTGGAGGCGCTCCACAGCTCTGAGCGCTCGGGTGGGGGCTCGAGCTCACCGGCCTCGAGCAGCTCGAGGGCTCGCACCACCCGCTGGCGGTCCGCGGGCTCGATCTCGGCCGCTGCCCACGGGGCGCGGCGGTTGAGGATGGCGTGCAACGCCTCGGGCCCACGGCGCTCGAGCTCGGTCAGCCAGCGGGCGCGGACGCCGTCTGGGGGCGCCGGGCGCAGGCTGAGCTCGGTGAGGGCGGCGCGCAGGTAGAGACCGGTCCCGCCGACGACGATGGGCAGCCGCCCGGCAGCCAAAAGGTCATCGATCTCGGCGTGAGCAAGCTCTGCGTACTGCCCCACGCTGAAGGTGGCATCGACGGGGAGAAACGAGATCAGCCGGTGCTCGAGCTGAGCCCGCTGGCTGGGACTGGCGGCGCCGGTGATGATCTCCAGCCCGGCGTAGACCTGCAGGGCGTCGGCGGAGACCGCGACTGGGTTCTGCCGATGGGCGCGCAACCGCTGGGCCAGGGCGATGGCCACCTCGGTCTTGCCCACTCCCGTCGGTCCGAACAGAGCGATGACAACGGCCGGCGGCACGTCACGCAGTATCGTGGAGCGATGCGCCGAGGGCCGCGAATTGCACTGCGGCAATCGACCGTGCTTCTCACCGGCGCCAGCGGCGGGATCGGCCAGGCGATCGCCCGCACCCTGGCGGGCAGGGGGGCAAACCTCTTGCTCACGGGGCGCCGGGCCGAGTTGCTGGATAAGCTGGCCGCGGACGTGGGCGGGCGGGCGTTGAGTTGCGATCTGTCCTCACGCCCTGAGGTGGACCAGCTGGGCGAGACGGCCGCAGCCGCGGGCACGGGGATTCTCATCGCCAACGCCGCCCTCCCGGCCAGCGGAACGCTCGATGACCTCACCCAGGAGCAGATCGACCGGATGCTCGAGGTCAACCTAAGGGCGCCGGTGGCCCTGGCCCGGAGCCTGATTTCCGGGATGATCGCTCGCGGAGCCGGGCACCTGGTCTTCATCTCCTCCCTGCAGGGCAAGGCCAGTACGCCGGCCGCTCCGCTGTACCTGGCCAGCAAATTCGGCCTGCGCGGCTTCGCGCTGGGCATGCGCGAGGACCTGCGCGGTCACGGCATCGGTGTCTCCACCGTGTTCCCGGGCTTTATCCGCGACGCGGGCATGTTTGCCGACAGCGGAGTGAGCCTTCCTCCCGGTGTGGGCACGCGCTCGCCGCAGGACGTCGCCGACGCCGTGGTGCGGGTCATCGATGAGGACCGGGCCGAGCTGGACGTGGCCCCGCTCGCGCTGCGCGTCGGCGCAGCCGCGGCCGGATTGGCCCCCTCGCTGGCGGCCTCTGTAAGCCGTCGGCTCGGGTCGCATGACATCGCCACCTCGGTCACCGAGCGCCAGCGCCACCTGCGCTGAGCCAGGGCCGGGGGCAGGCCCGGCTCTCAGTCGGGCTGGGCGACGTGCTCGCCGGTTACCGAGGCCAGCGCGACGATGATCTCGTCGGCCAGTTTGGCTCCGTCATCGGCCACCTCAGGCGTGGCCTGCACGCGGACCACCAGCTCATCACCCTCCAGCTCCTCGAGCAGCACAGAGGGCTTGTGAATGGTGGGGATGCTGATCTCATTGTCGAGGATGGCCTGAACCTGGCTCGGGCGCACGCCGGAGCTCAGCCGGACCTTGACGTCAACTGAGTCAGGCTCGCGTAGCGGTACGACGGCGGCAGCGAGAACCACGTTGTTGGGAATCAACACCCGGTCATAGCCAGCGCTCAACGTGGTGTAGAGGAGCCCCAGGGAGCTGACGATGCCCTCCACCGAGCCGCCCACGGCGCCGGCCTGCAGCCGGATGCGCTCCCCGACGCGGAAGGGCCGAGCGCTGAGCAACACCATCCCGGCGATCAGGTTGCCCAGTGTCTGCTGGGCGGCGAGGCCGAAGATGACAGCGGTGAATGCGCCGCCGACGGCCAGGGACTGCGGCGACAGGCCCGCGATCGAGAGGGCCACCAGGACGGCGATGGCGATTGTCACCAGCCGAACCAGGAAGCCGACCGTGCCGGCGGTCGCCGGGTCCATGCGGCGCATGAACACCGGGCCGGCGGCCCGGCCCACGTCCCGGGCCAGCGCCCAGCCGATGCCGACCAGGGCGATCGCCGTAGCGAGCTGCACGGGCGTGTCCCACGGGGAGGTCGTCCAGGCGTGTCGGTGTACTCGGTAATGCTCACTCAGGATCTGGTGGCGCTGGCCGTAGGCGACCAGCACCCCCACGAGCAGGGGAATGAGGAGCGCAACTTCCCTCTGGGCGCGCTTGACGGCCCGCATGCTGGACTCGCCAACGGAGAGACCGGCGCGCTCCCAGGCATCGCTGCGCGTCTCGAACATCCGATCGAGGTAGAGGTCTCGCTTGGGTGGTTTGAAGCGTCTGGGCATATTGGTTCTTCCGGTACCTCGCGATTGTCGTCGCTTGTCTTACCTACCACCGGCGACGGCCGCGGGTTTCACCGCTAACCCATCTCGAACAATGCTTGCTGATCGGCTGACGGGGCGGGCAAAGTCGCCGGAGTTGGCGCTGACCCTGTCCATCGGGGCCGCTCCCGAGGTCCCACGTCGGGGCCCTCGACCAAGCGCGCCAGACGGCGGCGTTCCGCGGCCGGCGCGTAGGCGCCACGCCGGTACAGATCACCGTAGCGATCCAGTAGGTCAGAACGATGCTCGGCCAACCAGTCCATGAACAGCTGGCGCACGTCTCCGCGCAGATGCAGGGCGATACCGGTTATGAAGTCGGCTCCCGCCTCGGTGGCCAGCTGGAGGATCTCTGCCACCTGTTCCGGTGAATCGTTGATCCCGGGCATCAACGGGGCAATCAGGACACCGGTGCGGATGCCGGCCCGGTTCAGCTCGGCCAGTGCTTCCAGGCGCGCCCGGGGGTTGGGGGTATGCGGCTCCGTGGCCCGCCAGGCCTTCTCGTCCAGCGTCGGGATCGACAGCGCGGCGCTGAAGTCCGCCCGGGCGGCCAGCTCCTGGAACAGGTCCAGATCGCGGAGTAGCAACGGCGACTTGGTCAGCACCGACCCGGGGTTGCGAGCGTCGATCATCGCTCGCCAGATCCCCCGCATGAGCTTGTAGCGCCCCTCGACCCACTGATAGGGGTCAGTGTTGGTGCCCAGCGCGATGTGCTCCCCCCTCCAGGACGGCCGGGCCAGCTCGACCCGCAGTCGCTCGGGCGCGTTGACCTTGACCACGATCTCACGCTCGAAATCCCGGCCGGCGTTGAAGTCCAGGTACTTGTGGGTCGGACGAGCGAAACAGAAAACGCAGGCGTGCGTGCAGCCTCGGTACGGGTTGATGGTCCAGCGAAACGGCATCCGCGAGGCCTCGGGCACGCGATTGAGGATCGATTTGGCCCGGACCTCGTAGAAGTTGGTCGAGATCGCCTCCGGCGCGTCGAAGTGGCGCACGACCGCCTCGTCGCGGTACCCGGGTAGACGGGTCTTGTCTTCGCTCTCGATGCTCTGCTGATCCCAGCGCACGAACGTATGTTCGCATACCGTGCGGACGGGCCGCGGACGGGTCAGCTGGTAGCGCGCGCGAGCAGCGAGGCTTCGCCGCTCAGGGTCTGGCTGGTGGCGCCGGTGATGAGTACGGGCACAAGGTCTCCGGGACTGCCGAGACCGTCGAAGTTGACCACCTTGTTGTGTCGCGACCGGCCGCGCAGGCGGCTCGGGTCGGTGCGCGAGGGGCCCTCGACGAGTACCTCGAGCGTCCGGCCGATGAAGCGTTGGGCGCGCTCCTGTGCCCGGCGCTGGACGACCGCGACCAGCCGCTCGAGTCGCTCCACCTTGACCTCATGGGGCAGCTGATCGGGGAGCGCAGCGGCCTCAGTGCCTCGGCGCGGTGAGTAGATGAAGGTGAAGGCACCGTCGTAGCCGACCGTCTCGGCCACCTCGAGGGTCTGCTCGAAGTCAGCCTCGGTCTCCCCCGGGAAGCCGACGATTACGTCGGTGGTCAGGGCACAGTCGGGCACGTGTTCGCGGATCAGGGCTACCCGGTCCAGATAGCGCTCGCGGGAGTAGGTGCGCCGCATCCGCTTGAGAATCGGGGACGAGCCGGACTGCAGGGGTAGGTGGATGTGCTCGCAGAGGGACGGAAGCTCGGCGTGGGCGCGGATGACATCCTCATGCATGTCCTTGGGGTGCGGGCTCGTGTAGCGGATCCGCTCGATACCGGGGACGGCGTCGACCTCGGTCAACAGCTCGGCGAAGGTCACCTTGTGGCCCTTGGGCAGATCGCGCCCGTAGGAATTGACGTTCTGACCGAGCAACGTCACCTCGCACACGCCATCCTCGGCCAACCGGTGGACCTCTCCTACGAGCTCGGATGCCGGGCGGCTGACCTCGCGCCCGCGGGTCGAGGGAACGATGCAGTACGAGCAGACGGAGTTGCAGCCCACCGAGATCTGCACCCAGCCCTGGAACTCGCGGCCGCGCTTGGCCGGCAGGTGCCCGGTGAAGCCCTCGAACTCGAAGAACCCCTGGGCGGTCAGACTGTCGCTGGTCAGGAACTCGGCCAGCTTGTGCACCTGTCCGGGGCCGAAGGCAACGTCGACAAACGGGAACTGGGCGAAGACCTCGTCTTTGACCGATTGGGCCCAACAGCCGCCCACACCAATCACCCGGTCGGGGTCCTCGCGCTTGAGGCGCTTGGCATGACCCAGGTGAGCCGTGAAACGGCTGTCAGCCGCTTCACGGATCGAGCAGGTGTTGAACAGGATCAGATCGGCATGTTCCTGACCGTCGGCCTCTCCGTAGCCCAGCGACTCCAGCATGCCCTTGATGCGCTCGGAATCGTGCTCGTTCATCTGACAGCCGAACGTGGTCAGGTGGTAGCGCTTCATGACCGACCTCAGACTACCGGCGCGCGTGCGGCACGCCGGGTCGCGGGTGAGGCTCGGAAGCCGGGTAGGCGCAACTCGACCCGGGCCCCCTTCTCCCCCGGCCGTGGCTCGACGGCGGTGACCTCGCCGCCGTGGGCTTCGGCGATGGCCCGGACGATGGCCAGTCCCAGCCCAGCTCCGCCGTCCGCCCGGCTGCGAGCCGGATCGGTGCGATGGAAGCGCTCGAAGACCCGCTCGCGCTCGGACGGCCCGATCCCCGGACCGTCGTCGACGACAGCGAAACGGACCTGATCTCCCCCGACGACGTCAACCTCGAGGCGCACCAGACCGCTGCCCTCGACGGTGTGCCGGATGGCGTTACCGGCCAGGTTACGCAGCGCCTGGGCCAGGCGGTCGGAGTCGGCGAGAAGCACCCCGGAGGGAACCGGCCCCAACTCGAAGTGACGGTCGGCGGTGAGGCTGATCCCGTCCCAGAGCTGGACCACGAACGGACCCAGGTCGATCGGGGCGGGCCGCAGGAAGTTGTTGTGCTCCGCCTGAGCCAGGAGGAGCAGGTCGTCAACCAGCCTGCTGATGCGGGTGATCTCCCGATGGACGTGCTCCTCGGCGCTCCGGACATCGGCCGCCGAAGGATTTTCCTGCGCGGCCAGAACCTCGAGTTGACCACGAATCACGGTTATCGGTGTGCGCAGTTCGTGGGACGCGTCGGCGATGAACTCCCGCTGTCCCTTCAGCTCACCGGTCAGGCGATCGAGCATGTGGTTGAACGCGTCGGCCAGCACTCTGACCTCTCCGCTGCCGCTTCCGGGCTCCATCCGGGGCTCGAGCTCGCCGGCATCCACGCGCGCGGCCACAGCGGCCATGCGCCGCAGCGGCGCGGAGACTCGGACCCCGGCCAGATAGGAGGCCAGCAGGGCAAGGGCGAAGGTGATCGCTCCGGCCAACACGAAGGTTCGCGCCACGCCGTCCTGGGCCCGCGAGACGATGGCCAGGGGCTCGCCCGCTCCGATGACCACGGTCCGAGAGCCGATGGCTACCGATCGCTCGAGGATCCGGGTCGGACCGATGTCGGGCACCTTCTGCACCGTGTAGCCCAGCGCGGGCCGGAGCAGGTCGGCCGCCAGCTGCTGCTCGTGCCCGCGTTCGGCCGCCGAGTCGTTGTTCCCAACGTTGCCCTGTCCCACGATCTCGGGATGGTTGAAGGCCGCGCCGGCCCCGGGGATGAGCACGAACAGCAAGGTTGAAGTCGCACCGTAGGGTTGGCCCTGCACGTAGCGCCGGGCTACGTTGGAAAGCTGCCCCGCGCTCAGCCCCGTCCTCGATCCCAAGGCTTGCGCCAGCTGGTTGGTGTCGCCGACGACGTCCTGATCGATCTGCGCGCGGACCTCGGTCCCGGTGTCGTTGTAGACGACGAGGAAGATGACCGCCACCGAGAACATCATTACCGTCGCCACCCAGGCAGTCAGGCGCCAGCGCAGCCCCCCGGGCAGCTGGGCGGCCATCGCGCGCTTAGCCTGGCCCATCGAACCGGTAGCCGACGGACCTCACGGTCACAATCGGATCCCGCTCGCCCCCGGTCCGGAGCTTGCGGCGCAGGTATCCGACGTAAACGTCGACCACGTTGGTCCCCGGGTCGTACTCGTAGCCCCACACCGCACGGAGAATCTGCTCACGCGACAGGACGCGGCCGGTGTTGCGCAGCAGGTAGGTGAGAAGCTCGAATTCGGTCGTGGAGAGCCTCACCGGGACTCCGGCCCGGCGCACCTCGCGCGTGATCAGGTCGATCTCCACGTCCCCCTGGGACAGAGTCGTGGTCGGACTCTGGGCGACTGAACGCAGCTGGGCGCGGATCCGCGCGGCCAGCTCGGTGAGCGAGAACGGCTTGGTCAGGTAATCGATCGCGCCGGCGTCGAGGCCGACGACTCGGTCCTCGACCTCACCACGAGCGGTGAGCACGACCACGGGCAGGCTCGGCTTGGCCTGACGGACCTCCTCGAGAACCTCGAGCCCACCACGCAGGGGCAGCATGAGGTCCAAGACGATCAGATCGTAGGGCTCGGCGAGGGCGCGCTCGGCGCCCGCTACGCCGTCGGCGGCGGAGTCGACGTCGAACCCGTAGGAGCGCAAGCCCCGCTCGAGGAAATCGACGATGCCGGGCTCGTCTTCAATCACCAGTATGCGACCGGGCATTGGCGTAGGCAGCTCAGCGGGCGTACTCGACGGCGCGGGATTCCCGGATGACGGTGACCTTGATCTGGCCCGGGTACTCGAGTTCCTTTTCGATCTCGCGTGCGATTTCGTAGGAGAGTACCGTCGCCGCGTCGTCATCGACCGCGCCCGGCACCACCATCACTCGGATTTCCCTTCCGGCCTGCATGGCGTACACCTTGTCGACACCGGTATGGCGCGTGGCGATCTGTTCGAGATCGCGCAGCCGCTTGACGTACTGCTCCAGGGACTCGCCTCGGGCCCCGGGACGGGCGCCGGACAGAGCATCGGCGGCCTGGACGATGACCGCTTCGATCGTCTGCGGCTCGACCTCGTTGTGATGGGCTTCCATGGCATGCGCCACGGCCGCCGACTCTCCGTACTTGCGGGCCATATCCCCGCCGACCAGAGCGTGCGGGCCTTCGATCTCATGGGTCACTGACTTGCCGATGTCGTGCAGCAGTGCCGCCCGCCGGGCCGTCTTGGCGCTGGCGCCGAGCTCCTGGGCCATCATCGCCGCCAGCTGGGCCACCTCGATCGAGTGCGCGAGCACGTTCTGGCCGTAGCTGGTCCGGAAGCGCAGGCGGCCGAGCAGCTTCACCAGCTCAGGGTGCACGCCCTGGACGCCAGCGTCAAAGGCTCCCTGCTCGCCCAGCTCGATGATCCGGCCGTCGAGCTCGGACTTGGTCTGGTAGTAGGTCTCCTCGATCCGGGCCGGGTGGATGCGTCCGTCGGAGAGCAGCTTCTCCAGCGTCAGCCGGGCGATCTCACGGCGAACACCGTCAAAGCCCGACAGGACCACGGCTCCCGGGGTGTCATCGATGATGAAGTCCACACCGGTCAGGTTCTCGAGAGCCCGGATGTTGCGACCCTCGCGGCCGATGATCCGGCCCTTCATATCGTCGGCAGCCAGCTGGACGACCGAGACAGTCGTCTCGGCAGCGTGGCCGGCAGCCAGGCGCTGCATGCACACCGAAAGGATGTTCCGCACCCGGCGCTCCGCCTCGCGCTTTGTCTCCTCTTCGATCTGGCGGATGCGCCGAGCCGCCTGGTGTCTGGCCCCATCCTCGATCTCCTCGAGCAGGAGCTGCTTGGCCCGGGCGCTGGACAGCCCGGCCAGCCCCTCCATGCGGCGCTGCAGCTCCGCTCGGTTCTCGATCAGGGCGTCGCGCTGTTGGTCGAGATCAGCCTCCCGGGTCACGAGCGTTTCCTCGCGGCGGATCAGCGACTCCTCCCGCCGGTCCAGTCCCGCACTGCGCTCGGTGAGTGCCGTGTTCAGGGCCGTCGTGGCCTCGCGATCGACAGCCGCCGGGTCGGAGGTCCCGCCGTGCGAGCGACCGTAAAGAAGGGCGGCGATCACGATTCCGAGCGCGATCAGCGCTGCGGCTCCTATGATCTGCATGGTCGTTCCTCTCGCCGGACCGGGCCGACAACGCCGTGCCGGGTCCGATTTCTAATTGCCTATGGGGAGCGACCGAGCGGCCCGGCGAGAATCGCCGATAGCGCCACCTCAGACCGAGCCTTTACCGGTTTCCCGGCCCTAACAGATTCGGTAAATCACCGTTCTGGACCCGAATCTGGGCCCGTTGCCGTTTTGTCTCAACACTGGGTTCTGTAGCTCGATACCTGAAGATTTGCTGGTCTTTTGCGGTCCGAGGACCGTTCGTTCGCTGTTGTGAATCGTAGTACCGGGCCAGTGTCGGCGCAAACCGGGACTGGGGGCGCCCATGGCTGGACACGGAGAGACCGCCTCGCCGGGTCCGATCGCCTGGCCCGAGAGGCCGTACCGGATGGCCGAGCGCTCAGGCGGCGCGGGCGTGGGCGCTCAGTGCGTCCAGGGCCAGCTCGCTGTCAAAGCCTCTGCGAAGCAGCATGCCCAGGGCGCGCTCGCGTTCACGACGCTCTTGTGGCGGAGAGGGAAACCGGCGGCGCAGGATGGCCAACGCCCGGTCGAGTTCGGTCTCCCCGGCGCCCCGCTCGAGCTCGTCACGGGCCAGGGCGTCGTCGATCAGGTCCCGCTCGATCCCCCGGGCGTGCAGGGCTCGGCGGATGCGCTCGCTGCCCCAGCCGTCGAGCGCACGCTTGTCGTGAACGAACATGAGGGCATAGCGCCCATCGTCGAGGTAGCCGGCCTCGACCAGGACGCGGACGGAGTCTTCCCGGGCCGCCCCACCGATTCCCTTGCGCTCCAGATGACGCTCGACCTCGCCCACGGTCCGCTCGCGGGGGTTCAGGTAGGCGAAGGCCAGAGAGAGCGCCTTCTGGAGGCGTTCCTCGGCCGTGAGTGCGCTGTCGCCGGTGTGAGGGCGCCCCAGGCCACTGTCGTCCGGCTCAGGTCCGGGTGTGCCCGCGCCGGCCGGGTCTGATCCGGCCGGATCGAATTCGCTCAGGTGCCCCAGGCCGGCGTTCCTCACGCCGCCTGGGTGTGGGTGTCGTCCACGGCGGCCAGCGGCGGCTCTTCGTGCTCGATGGGCTTGACCAGGTCACGGCTCAGACCCAGCGCGTCATACACCTTCTTCTCAATCTCGGCAGACATCTCCGGATGCTCGTCCAGGAAGGCCTTGGCGTTGCCACGGCCCTGACCCAGGCGCTCATCCCCATAGGAGAAGAACGAGCCCGACTTGGTGACGATGTTGTGCTCAATGCCGTAGTCGAGCAGGCAACCCGAGGTGGAGATCCCCCGGCCGAACTCGATGTCGAATTCGGCCTGCTTGAACGGCGCTGCCACCTTGTTCTTGACCACCTTGACCCGAACCCGGTTGCCCACCGCCTCGGTCCCGTCCTTGAGGGTCTCGATGCGGCGGATGTCCAGCCGCTGGGAGGAATAGAACTTCAGTGCCCGCCCACCCGGCTGAGTCTCGGGCGAGCCGAACATCACGCCAACCTTCTCGCGGATCTGGTTGGTGAACAGGCAGAGCGTCTGAGCGCGGTTCAGGTTGCCGGCCAGCTTGCGCATGGCCTGAGACATCATCCGGGCTTGAACACCCACCGTCTGATCGCCCATCTGACCCTCCAGCTCGGCCCGTGGCGTCAGGGCGGCGACCGAGTCCACGGCGACCATGTCCACGGCTCCCGAGCGGATCAGCATGTCCACGATCTCCAGCGCCTGCTCACCGTAGTCAGGCTGGGAGACGAGCAGCTCGTCGATGTCCACGCCGATCCTCTGCGCGTAGAGCGGATCCATGGCGTGCTCGGCGTCCACGAACGCGCACACGCCGCCCAGCTTCTGGGCCTCGGCAATGATGTGGTAGACGAGCGTCGTCTTGCCCGAGGACTCCGGGCCGAACACCTCGACGATCCGGCCGCGCGGCACCCCGCCGATCCCCAGCGCGATGTCGAGTGACAGCGCGCCGGTGGGAATCGCGTCCACGGCCACGCGCGCGCCGGGATCACCCATCCGCATCACGGATCCCTTTCCGAACTGACGCTCGATCTGGGTCAGAGCACCCCTGCAGAGCCGCCTGCCGCTTGGCATCGGCCTTGCGGTCAGTCGCTTTGTTTGCGCCCTTTTCGTTTTCGCTCATGCTCGCTCCGGCTCCTTGTCTCCTGCGCGTTGAACCCGTCACGGTAGGACGGCTGGCGGACGGAAAGGCACGCTAGGCCCGGGCGCTGAAACGAAACAAGACCTAGCCGTCACAGATGCGGGCCGGAAGCGTGTCAATCATGCAACGAGGCGCGGACGGAGCCCGTGCCGGTGCGCGGGCGCGGCAGCTCGCAGGAGCCCGAGGCCACGCGCGGGTGTGGGCGCTCGCAGGAGCCCGAGGCCACGCGCGGGTGTGGCCGCCCGCCAGGAGCCCGGGAGCCGGCGTCCCGCGTCCCGCCGCTTAGCAGCGTCAGGAGCCAGCGGAACCGCCACCAGCCGCTCGAAGCGAGACCCACCGGGTCCCGTCCGGGAGCGCTGCAGGGTCACCGTGGTGGCGCTGAAGCGCACCGGATCCGGGGGCTCGAGCTCCTGGGGATGGCCACCGGAACGGCCGAAGCGGCCCACGGTTACGTGGGCCAGGAAGGGTCGGTGCTCGGGCTCATACCAGCCGCCCCGCTCGAGCGTGTCGGCCAGCGCCGCCTGGAGGGCGGCCAGATGCGCCGGAGCGGTCCCGGAGCGCCACGGCCACGACCCGGGGGCGCCGGTCCGGGAGCCAGAGGGGCTCACCCAGCTGCAGATCGACGACCCCCCGCGTCCTGTACCGACCGGCAGGCTGCGGCGATCGCGTCGATGTCCTGCACACGCTGGGGGCCCAGGAAGCACAGCGTCACGTGCAGCGCGGTCGGCTCAAGGCGCCGCAGCCCATGGTCCGCCAAGCCCCGGCCCTCCCCGGAACCCCGGCCCTCCCCGAGCCGGAGCCCTGGCCCTCTCGCGAAGCGCGCACCGCCAAGGACCGCCCTCCCACCCCTGGCAGGCGCTCATCTCCCCAGTGGACAAGCGCCGCGAGCGCGTCCTCGGAGAGCTCCAGCGCGGTGAACAGGCGCGCTCGTTCGTTAGTCATCAGCCGACCGACCCCCAGGCCGGTCCGCCGCGCCGAGCAGCCGTCTCCGCAGCAGGTGCATCGCCACGGTGACCGAGCGGTCACGAATGTCGTCGCGATTGCCGGGCAGCCGGACGCTTCGCGTCAGGCGACCGCTGTCACGGTTGACCACCGAGATGCACACCGTGCCCACGGGCTTCTCCTCGGTCCCGCCGTCCGGCCCAGCGATCCCAGTGATGCCGATGCCGATTTCCGCACCGAAGCGGCGCAGCGCTCCGTCGGCGAGGGCCTCAGCCACCTCCACCGACACCGCTCCCACCCGCTCGATCACCGCCGGGTCCACGTAGGCCAGGTCGACCTTGGCCTCGTTCGAGTAGACCACTGCCCCACCCACGAAGTACGCCGAGGCGCCGGCTCGATCGGTCAATCGCGTCGAGAGCCCGCCGCCGGTGCAGGATTCCGCCACCGCAACGGAATGACCGCCATCCAGCAGGAGCCTGGCGACCTGCTCGTCGATGGTGCTGCCGTCCTCAGAGAACAAGGTGTCGGCGTGGCGCTCGCGCACGAAGCTCAGCAGCGCGTCGTAGTTGGCTTGGGCGCCCGGCTCAAAGCGGGTGGCGACCTCGATCTCGCCCCGGCGCAGACAGGTCGTGATCTCCAACGGGGTGAGGTTCAGTCCGGCCGACTCGGCCGCCCGGAGCGTGCTGGCGATCTCAGACTCGGGGATCCCGAACAGACGAACGATCTCGCGCCGGTAGGTCCTCGCTCCCGCGGTCGCCTGCGCGAAAGCGGCTGTTGCGGTCGCGGTGTGCCACATCGGCTGAAGCTCGCGCGGAGGGCCGGGCAGGACCACGACGGTCGGCCCCTCCCCATCTGCCGGTGCCACGACCAGACCCGGCGCGGTGCCCACCGGGTCGAGCACTGTGGACCCTTCCGGGATCACCGCCTGCTTGCGGTTGGACTCGCGGATGGCCTCCTGGTCCAGGCCGGGCCAGCGCTTCATCATCGGCTCGAGAATTTCGGCGATCCGCGCTTCGAGGCGCTCGTCGAGCACCATTTCACGCCCCGAGAATTTCCCCACGATCTCAGCCGTGAGGTCATCCGCGGTGGGACCGAGTCCGCCGCTGGTGACGATCAGAGCCATACCCGCGTCGCGCATGTAGCCCAGTGCGGCCAGCAGGTCCTCCGGCCGGTCGCCCACGATCTGGATCATGGCGGAGTCGACCCCGACCTCGAGGAGGCGCTCGGACAGCCACGGCCCGTTACGGTCCGAGATAATCCCGGTGAGGACCTCGGTCCCGGTGACCAGGATTCCCGCACGCGGCGGGGCGTCCGCCAGCGAACCCGGGCTCATGCGCAGCGGGGCTGCTGCGCGGTCGGGAGGATCCGGCGGGATCCAGGCTGGAACTCGTAGCCGATCGAGCCCGGGGACGGGCTCACCGGCACCCGAGTGCCGTTGACCTTCATCTGCACCGAGCTATTGCCCAGGGTGAGCAAGAGCTTGGAGCTGGTCTTCACTGGGATCGTCTGCCCCGGCGCGTAGATCAGGCCGGGGATGAGCCGCTTGCCACGGCCATCGACCAGACAGACGTAGACCTGGCCCGTGGGTGTCAGTTGCAGCCTCACGCGAGTCGGCTTCCGGGGCGCGACACGATGCGGCGGACGGCGGCGGTGCTTAGCGCCGGTCGCAGCGTGAGTGCTCTGAGTCGTGCTCGTCTTGTTGCCCGTGTTGCGACCGACCAAGTAGAGGACGGCGACGACGCCGATCAGGACGACGGCGATGGCCACCCAGGGCGGGATGCGCGGCATGCGCGGCCGCCGGTCGCGGTCACGGGCCAGCGGGGCGATCGGTCGCAGCTCGTGGTCGCTGGGCGCCTCGTACTGGCGCTTGAAGTCATCCAGGAGCTGGCGGGTGTCCAGGCCCAGAAACGCCCCGTAGGTGCGCAGGAAGCTCTTGACGTAGACCTCGCCCGGGAGGAGATCCCACTCCTCGTTCTCGATCGCCCGCAGGTACTTGGCGCGGATCTTGGTCCGCACCTCGACCTCGTTGATGTCGATCTTGGCGCGCATGCGCGCCTCCCGAATCCGGGCACCTATGTCTGCCATCGCGAGGGAAGGCTACCGGCGCCCGCTCACCTGACGAGGCGCGGGAAGCTCGCGCCGGGCGCCCCGCCTACCCGGCGGCCGCCTCAGAACTGGTCGCTCTGCTCGGGATCCGCTACGGGGGTGGCCCGGGCATCATCCGGTGCCTGGCCCGGACGCGCCCCCGGGGTCATGCTCGGACCCTCCGCACCAGGCGCAAACGCCGGCGCTCCGCTGCCCGCCCGGGAAGGCCCCGATGCGTCCGCCTCAGCCAGATGGGAGAGGATGCGGGGCACGTCGGCCTCGCTGATCAGGACCTGACGGGGTTTGGAGCCCTCGTAGCCGGAGATGATCCCCCGGCGCTCGAGCATGTCGATCAGTCGCCCGGCCCGGGTATAGCCGAGGCGCAGGCGACGCTGGAGCATTGAGGTGGAGGCGGTGCCCATCTGGGCGACCAGCGAGATCGCCTCCTCGAGCAGCGGGTCCTCGTCGGCCGAAAGCGCGTCCTCCTCCTCAGCACCCTCGTGTTCTGAGACCACCTCGTCGAGCAGTTCCTCCTGGAAGTCGGGCTCACCCTGCTTACGCCACGCGTCGGTGAGATCGAGGATCTGCGGCTCGTCGATATAGGCGCCCTGGATCCGCTGGAGCCGGGATGAACCGACCGGCGAGAAGAGCATGTCGCCCTGTCCGAGCAGCGACTCGGCGCCACCGGCATCGAGGATGACCCGCGAGTCGGTCTGGCTGGACACCGCGAAGGCGATCCGCGAGGGGACGTTGGCCTTGATCATGCCGGTGATGACATCCACCCGCGGGGACTGGGTGGCCAGGACCAGGTGGATCCCGACCGCACGCGCCTTCTGGGCCAATCGGATGATCGAGTCCTCGACGTCGGCGGGAGCGACCATCATCAGGTCGGCCAACTCGTCGATCACGCACAGGATGTAGGGCAGCGGCGGCTCCCCGCGCTTCTCCCGGGCGCGATTGAGCTCGGGCAGGCTCCGGGTCCGGGCCAGGGACATGATCGAGTAACGCTGCTCCATCTCCTTGACCAGGTTCTGCAGCGCGTTGGCCGCCATCCGGGGGCTGGTGATGACCGGGGTAAGCAGATGCGGGATCGAGTCGTAGTGGTTGAGCTCGACCTGCTTGGGGTCGACCAGCACCAGGCGCACCTCGTGCGGAGTGGCCCGCAGGAGGATGCTCGAGAGCATCGTGTTCACGCAGGCCGACTTACCGGCTCCGGTGGTACCGGCCACCAGGAGGTGAGGCATCTTGGCCAGATCGGCGCCGATCGCCCGGCCGGCGATGTCCTTACCCAGCCACACCGTGAGCGGCGACCAGTCGGGCGGGGCGTCCTGGAATACGTCGCCCAGATGCACGATGCGTCGCCGGGCGTTGGGGACCTCGACGCCGACGGCCTGCTTGCCGGGGATCGGGGCCAGGATGCGGATGTCGGTGGCGGCCAGCGCGTAGGCCAGGTCATCCTTGAGCTGCGCCACCTTGGCCACCTTGATGCCCGGGGCCAGGCGGATCTCGTAGCGGGTGATGTGCGGCCCGGTGACGCGGCCGATGACCGAGGCCGAGATGCCGAAATGCCCGAGCGTCTCGACCAGTGTGCGGGCCACCTGCTCCTGTCCAGCGGTGTCGGGCCGCGCGGCCTCTCCGGTGGCGCGGGTCAAGAAGCGCGAGCCGGGCACGCGCCACTCAAACTCGGGATCCTCAGTGATCACCGCGCGGTAGCGGCCCTGGGGGGTCAGGTGATCGTCGGCCCCTACCGGGCGGCCGGGCACCGCCGACGCGGTTTCACCCTCAGGAATGGCCACGATCTCCTCGGCCTCCTCGGCGCCGGGCAGGTCCTCGGCCTCGTCGCTTTGATGAGTGGCGAAATCCTCCCCGATCGGAGGCGCCTCAACGTGCGTGGCCCGGATGACCAGTTCGCTGGTGTCCGGCTCGGGGGGGAACAGCGCCTCGTCGGTGAAAGCTGTCGGCGGGACCATGGAGGCCTGAGCGGCTGCGGTCGCCGGTCGGCGGGCCACGGTTTCCCGCAGATCCTCTGTAGAGCGACGCAGCGCCCTGGTGGTCTCGACCACGCCGGTTCCGGTGAGGCGCAGGACGCCGGCCAGCGTGGCGCCGCTGATCAGGATCAGGCCGGCGACGAACAGGAACACGGCCAGGATGCTGGCGCCCAGGTTGGAGATCAGGTGGGAGGTCACCCACAGCTCACCCTGGCCGATCACCCCGCCTCGGGTCTCGAAGCCGGCGGCGTGCCAGAAATTGCGGGTGGGCAGCGCCCCGGGGCCGAGACCCAGCGTGCCCGCGGCCAGGGCCAGGGTCAGCGCGAGGAGCAGGCAGATGACGCCCGTACGGATCGGACGAACGGGTGGGCGCAGCTCCCGGCCCAGGACCAGCGCCCCGGTAACCACCAGAGCTGGCGGGGACGGCGTAGCCGAGCACGCCGAACACGAAGTGGGTGGCGCGGACGGCACCATTTCCGAGCGTGCCGCCCGCCCAGTGCGCGTAGGCCACGCCGCCCAGGAAGATCCCGATGGCGATCAGGGCCAAGGCCATGATGTCGACGTGATGAGCCTCGAGCACCGGCCGCCGGAGCGACGGTCGACTGGCCAGCAGCGAGCGCTGTGCCCGCTTAGGGGGTGGCTTGCGCCGGGCCGGTGGCTTTCGGGCCTTCTGGGGCGCCGACTTGCGCTTCTGTGCGGTGGGCATGTCCGATCTGGAGGCTTCGACGGCCAGTCGCGGCCTCCTGCCTGGGTGGCCAGCGTGAAGAATCGTTGAAGGCTGTGCACCGCCGCCCGGCCGGTCCGTACCATCTGCTCCAGCCATGGCCGAATATGAGCGCCCACCCCGTGTGCTGGTCGTCGAGGACGACGACGCCATCGCCCAGGTTCTCCAGCGCAGCCTGCGCATGGAGGGCTATGAGGTCCGAGTCGCCGAGGACGGTGAGCTGGCCCTCGAGCAGGCCCACGGCTTCCTGCCGGACCTGGTCGTGCTCGACCTCGGCCTGCCGGGGCTGGACGGAATTGAGGTGGCCAAGCGCCTTCGTCACGATGACGGTGACGTCCCGATCCTGGTACTCACCGCCCGTGACGCCGTGGAGTCGCGTGTCGAGGGCCTCGACGCCGGAGCCGATGACTACCTGGTCAAACCGTTTGAGAGGCAGGAGCTGCTGGCTCGGTTGCGGGCGCTGCTGCGTCGCCGCCCTCCCCGCGGCCAGGCCAATCTCAGCGTCGGAGACCTGACCCTGAACCCCGACACACACGAGGTCGCGCGCGGCGAGCGCCCGGTGGAGCTGACCCAACGCGAGTTTGAGCTGTTGGAGTACCTGATGCGCAATGAGCGCATCGTTGTCTCACGCCAGCGCCTCCTGGATGAGGTTTGGGGCTATGACCCGTTCTCGATGACGAACACCATCGAGGTGTTCGTCTCCAACCTCCGTCGAAAGCTGGAATCGGGTGGGGAGTCTCGCCTCCTTCATACGATCCGTGGCGCGGGCTACGTACTCCGCGTATAGGTCGGTCCCGATCCGCTGGCGTCTGGCCGGCGGATCGGCGGCACTGACCTTCGTGATCCTGGCCACCTTTGCCGCGATCGTGGGCACGCTGATCAACCGGCAGGTGCGCACCCAGTTCGCCGACCAACAGACCTTCGCTGTGGACAAGCTCTACGGCGAGCTGAACGGCAAGCTGCGCTTCACCCGGGGCACCTCGGTGGACTGCGCCCGGGCCAAGGTCTCCCTGGGCGACTACGCGAGCGCCGAGCACGCGCAGATCCGCATCTTCGATACCGCCGACGGCTACCTGCTCTGCCCGCAGATCAAGATCCGCGGCGCTCACAACCCGGGTGCCTCGCTGCTGTTCCGCAGCGCTCCGGACCGGGCCTCCGGGACCTTCAACGCCGCCGGCTACCGGGTGGCGTTGCGCCAGCTCAGCATCAAGCCGGCGGGCACGGCGACTCTGCTCTACGCGCTCCCCCTCTCCGACGTCGACCACACGGCGGCCGAGGTCCAGGTCTTCCTGCTGCTCGGGGTCCTGGGCGGCACCGTGGCCGCCCTGATCGCTGGGCTGTTCGTCTCCGCCCGGGCCATGCGGCCGATCGTCGAGCTGACCGACGCAGCGCGGGAAATCGAGCGCACCCGCGACGCCAGCGGCCAGATCCCCCACCCGGAGGCCGAGGACGAGATCGCCGAACTGGCCCGCACGCTCGAGGGCATGCTCGGGGCACTGGACGCCGCCCGTAGTCACACCCAGACGATGCTCGACCGGCAGCGCGAGTTCGTCGCTGACGCCTCACACGAGCTGCGCACGCCGCTGACCAGCGTCCTGGCCAATCTCGAGCTTCTGGCCGAAGAGCTCTCAGGCGAGCAGGCCGACACCGCCGAGGCCGCGCTGCGCTCCACGCGGCGGATGCGGCGGCTGGTTGGCGATCTGCTGCTGCTGGCCCGCGCCGACGCCCGCCGCGTGCAGCCGCGACGGCCCACCGACCTGGCCGAGGTTCTCGTCGACGCCGCCGTGGAGCTCGGACCAATGTCTGAGCACCACGAGCTCTCGATCGCCGCCACCCCCGCGGTGGTTGACGGAGTTAGAGACGATCTGCACCGGTTGGTCCTGAATCTGCTCGAGAACGCCATCCGCCATACCCCCCGGGCACGCCGATCACGGCCACCACCGAGGTACGGGACGGCCAGGCTGTCCTCAGCGTGCAGGACGCCGGGCCGGGCATCCCCCCCGAGCTGGAGCAACGGGTTTTCGAGCGCTTCGTCCGGGGCGGGCGCGACGGGGGCCGGGGGTCCGGTCTGGGGTTGGCCATCGTGCGGGCGGTGACGCTTTTGCACGGCGGTTCGGTGGCCATGCGGCCCGCCGCCGAGGGCACCGGCACGGACTTCGTTATCCGTATCCCGCTGGCCTCAGGCCACCAGCCGGAGCCCGCACCGAGCTCGGATCAGACCTCGACTACCACGGGCAGGACCATTGGGCGACGGCGCAACCGGTCGTAAACGAACGCGGCCAGATCATCGTGGAGGGCCTGCTGAAGCATGTCGATCTCGCGCGCGCCGTCGGCCGCGGCCTCGGCCAGTGAGCGCTCCACCTCGGCCCGGATGTCGGCCACCAGGCCATCGGCCTGCTCGATGAACGGGACGCCGCGGAAGATCACCTCGGGCGGCGCGACCGACTCCCCGCTCTGCTCAGAGACGGTGGCCACGACGATGAAGATCCCGTCGGCGGACAACATCCGCCGGTCTCGCAGGGCCACATCAGCGGGATCGCCAATATCCACGCCGTCGACGAAGATCATCCCCGCCTCCTCGGGCGGGCCGAACCGGGCGCCGTGGCGATCGAAGTCCAGGGGCAGGCCGTTCTCGCCCTGGAAGATCGCCTCGGGAGCGATTCCCACCGCCTCGGCGAGCTGGGAATGCAGCCGGATACGCTTGTGGTCACCGTGGACGGGCAGGACGTAGCGGGGCCGGACGAGGTTGAGCATCAGCTTGAGCTCCTCGACGTAGCCGTGCCCGGAGGCGTGGATGGGCGCCTCGCGCGGGGTGATGACGTCGCAGCCGATGTGGAACAGCCGGTCCACGGTCTCGTTGACAGCCCGCTCGTTACCGGGGATCGGGGTGGCCGAGAAGACCACCGTGTCCCCGTCCCGCAGAGTGATCTGACGATGATCGTTGTAGGCCATGCGCCGCAGCGCCGACAGCGGCTCGCCCTGTGAGCCAGTGGAGATGACCACCATCTTGTGGTCGGGCCAGTTCTCGACCTCGTGGGGTTGGATGAGCATGCCCTCGGGAACCTCGATGTGGCCCAGCGAGCGGCCGATGTTCACGTTCTTGCGCATCGAGCGGCCGACCAAGGCCACCTTACGGCCCAGCGCCGCGGCCGCATCGACGACCTGCTGGACGCGATGGATGTTCGAGGCGAAGCTGGTCACGATGATTCGGCCCTGGGCGCGCGCGAACACCTCCTCGAGGTGCGGACCGACCTCCCGCTCGGAGGGCGAGAAGCCCGGACGATCGGCATTGGTGGAATCCCCGCAGAGCAGCAGCACCCCCTCGCTGCCCAGTTCGGCCAGGCGGGCCACGTCGGCCGGGGTCCCGTCGACTGGGGTCTGGTCGAACTTGTAGTCCCCGGTGATCAGAACCGTGCCGAGCTCGGTGCGCAGGGCAACGGCGCAGGCGTCGGGGATCGAATGGGTCATGTGCACCAGCTCGAGCCCGAACGGGCCCAGGTCGACCTCGTCTCCCGTGTCCAGGTCCTCGAGCTGGACGTCGCGCAGGTTGTGCTCGTCGAGCTTGGAGCGGGCCATGGCCACCGTCAGCGGAGCGCCGTAGACCGTGGGGGCGCGGTCGGCTCCAAGCTCACGCAGAACCCACGGGAGGGCACCGAGATGATCCTCGTGACCGTGGGTGATGACGATCGCCTCGATGTCCTGCACCCGCTCACGCAGATAGGCGAAGTCGGGCAGGACGAGATCGATGCCCAGCATGTCGGTGGTGGGGAAGCGCAGCCCCGTGTCGACGACCACGATCCGGTCGCCGTACTCGACCACCGTCATGTTCTTCCCGATTTCTCCCAGCCCTCCGAGGGGCAGGACCCGCAGTCGCTCGCTCACTCGGTCGGCCGGTTCATCCGGCGGCCACGGAAAGCAGGCCGTGACGCTCGAGCATGGCCCGGATGACTGCCTGCTCGCCCGGGTCGAGCTCGACATTGGGAAGCCGTGGTCCGCCGACCGGGATCCCGATCATGGCCAGCGCAGCCTTGATGGTGCAGGCCAGCGGGGCCACGACAAGATCCCGGTAGACATCCTGTAAGCCGGCGTCGATCTCGCGCCGGCGCTCGGGCTCATCAACCATCCGGCGCATCTCCTCGCCGAACAGGTGGCTGCCGGTCAGCACCCCGCCCGGCTCGCCCAGATCGAGCACATCGGCCAGCATGTCGTCGTTGCCGGCGTAGATCATCATCCCGTCGATCTTGGCCAGGTTGTCGGGATTGGCCTGCTTGACGCCGCAGATGTGCTCGAGCTGCCCAAGCTCGGCGATCAGGTCGTTGGGCATGTCCGAGCCGGTGCGCTGCGGGATGTTGTAGAGCAGGATGGGCAGGTCGGTGGCGGCGTTGACGTGTTGGTAGTGGGCCACGATCCCGCGGCGACTGGGGCGGTTGTAGTACGGGTTGACCGACAGCAGGGCATCGGGCCGGAGCTCCGTGGCCCGCTCGGTCAGCGAGACGGCGTGGCGGGTGTCATTTGACCCCACCCCGGCCACGATCGTGCACCGGTCCCCGATCTCCTCGACGGCCAGGGCGATCACGGCCAGCTGCTCCTCGTCGCTGAGGGTGGCCGCCTCACCGGTGGTTCCGCAGACAACCAGCCCGTCTGATCCGTGGTCGACGAGGTGGTGCATGAGCGTGACCGCAGCCTCCTCGTCCACCCTCCCATCGGCGCGGAAGGGCGTGACCATTGCGGTGAGGATCGTCCCCAGGGAGTCAGCCATTGGCGGCATTATCGCAGGGTGGGCCGACGATGCGAGGGCTAATCGAGGCGCCGTTCGTAGACCCGCCAGCGCTTGACCAGCCGGGCGCCCATGGCCTCCAGGCCCCGGTTCATCGAGGTGTTGACCTCGAGGATGAAGCTCGCCTCGCCGGCCTTCTGGCGCCGGCGCTCTGCGGTGTCGAAGTGCTCCAGATAGATGGCCGCCGCCACGCCCGTGTGCTGGTACTCGGGCAGAACGCCGAGGAAGCCGATGCGCACGCGGTCGATGATCCGCCCTCGCATCAGGTAGTACCACCAGCCCAGGGGCAGCAGCCGGCCCTGCATCTTCTTGTAGACCTGGTGGATGTCGGGGATGGTGATCGCCATGGCGATGGTTTGGCCTTCCTGCTCGGCGATCATGAACCAATCCCGGTCGTAGACCAGCTGAAGATCCAGCGCATAGGCGTCGAGATCGGTCTTCGAATAGGGCACGAAGCCCCAGTTCTGCGACCAGGCCGCGTTGTAGACCTTGGCGAACTCGTCCATCTCCCGTCGCAGATGTCGCCGGGACATCCGCCGGATGGTGATCCCGTACTTGGTCCGGGCCCGCTCGGAGAGCTTGGGCAGCAGCGGGTTCATCCGCTCGCGATCGCCGATCTCCACCGCCCAGCCGTAGAGGTCCATGGCCTTGGTCAAGCCAATCTCCTCGCAGCGCTCCGCGTAGTAGGGCGGGTTCCAGGGTTCGCGAATCAGCGGCTCGCGCTCGAAGCCCTCGATCATGACGCCGGCCTCGTCGTTCATCTGAAAGCTCATCGGGCCGAGCATCTGGTCGCATCCCCGTGCTCGTAGCCATCCTTCGGCGGCGACGATCAGCGCACTGAGGATCTCCGCGTCGTTCTCGAACTCGAGGAAGCCGAACATGCCCGTCCGCTCCTGGTGGAACTCGTTATAGGCCGCGTCGATCTGGGCGCTGATGCGGCCCACCACCCGTCCGTCGCGCCGAGCCAGGAAGTACTCGGCCTCGCCGTGGCGGAAGAAGGCGTTCAGCTTACGGGTCAGGAACTGGTAGCGCTCGAGCTTCAGCGGCGGGATCCACGGGGTCCCGGCGTGCAGGCGGAAGGGGAGCTCTACGAACCGGCGTAGGTCGCCGAGCCCCCGGGCGGCGCTGACTTCGATCGGCATCGGCTGGGAACCGTACCTGGACCGCGCCCAGCTCGCCCCTGCGCCGAGCCGGTGGCGGCCCAAGAACGGGCCGCCACCAAGCCACGACGGTTGCTTTCAGGCCGCCTCGAGGTCCGGCGCTTGATGCTCGCCGGAGCCGCGGTAGCGCGGCCCGTGGTAGGGACCGGGCTTCTCCCGCTGCTTGCCGCCCGGGAAGGCCAGGCGGAGGATCGTGCGCTGAACCATGCCGAGCTGCTGGTGGAACGGGCCCGAGTTGTAGGGCAGGTCATAGCGCTCGCAGATCTCGCGCACCTTGGGGGCGATCTCGCCGTAGCGCGTGCTGGGCATGTCCGGGATAGAGGTGGTGCTCGACCTGGTAGCCGAGGTTGCCGCTGATCACGTGGAACATCGGGCCGCCGTCGATGTTGGCCGCCCCCAGCAGCTGGCGGACATACCAGCCGCCCTTGGTCTCGTTCTCGGTCTCCTCCTGGGTGAACGTGTAGGTCTGATCGGGGAAGTGACCGCAGAAGATGATCGCGTAGGACCAGACGTTGCGGATCAGGTTGGCCGCGACGTTGGCGGTCAGGGTGCGCTTGAACGGCTCGCGGAAGGACCGCCGGTCGATCAGCTGGGAGAGCACGCTCTCCCGGCCCGTCTTGCGCGCGGCCTTGCGGATCAGCGCGCCGGGCCTTGCGGCCCAGACCCTGGTGCTGCGTCTCGTCCCGGGCCTTGGCGGCCAGGACACCGGCCTCGATCGCCGTCATGACCAGGCCGCTGATCAGCGGCCAGGCGATGTAGTCCTTGGTGATCTGCGTGCGCGGCCTTGCCGGCGATCCCCTTGAGCTCCTTGCGGACCTGCTTCTGGGACTTCTCGCCCTTGCGGATGGCGTCGAAGTCCAGGTCGTGCATGGCCACGCCCCACTCGAACAGCGTGGCCAGGATCAGGTTGTAGATCGGCTGCAGCAGATAGAACGGATACCACTTCTGCGCCGGGTCGATCCGCATGATCTCGTAGCCGAGATCGCGGTCCTTGCCGATGATGTTGGTGTAGGTGTGGTGGATGAAGTTGTGGGAGTGGCGCCAGGCCTCGGCGGTCGAGGCGGTGTCCCAGTCCCAGGCCCGGGAGTTGATGACCGGATCGTTCATCCAGTCCCACTGCCCGTGCATGACGTTGTGGCCGATCTCCATGTTCTCGAGGATCTTGGCCAGGCCCAGGGTGGCGGCGCCGAGCAGCCACGGCGCGCGCCAGCGCGAGGAGATCAGCTCGGCGCGGCCGATCAGGGCCAGCCGGCGCTGGAAGGCGATCATCGAGCGGATGTAGCGTCGCGTCGCGGTCGCCGAGGTCGGCTCTTGACCTGCTCGTGCAGCTCCTCGAACTCCTTGCCGATGGCCTCGATCTGCTCGTCGGTGAGCCGGTGCAGCGGGTTGTCGGAGCGGTTGCTCAGGGACCGCGGCGTCGGGCCGTGGCCATTCTGGACGGCGGTGCGTCATGCGTCCTCCTCGGGTTGCGACGGTAGTTCGGGACGGTCCAAAGGTTCATAGTTCGATCTCGATCGGTCCCTCGGGAGCGTGGATGCAGGTGCGGATCATCTCGCCCTCCTGGCCGTGACACCTTGCCGTTGCGCAGGTCGCGCACCTGACCGGAGCGCAGCTCGCCCACGCAGGTGTGGCAGATGCCCTCGCGGCAGCCGTAGGGCAGGTCCAGGCCGGCGTCCTCGCCGGCGACGAGGATCGGCTTGCTGCCGTCGGACTCGGCCTCGGCGTCGGAGGCCAGGAACTTGATCGTGCCGCCCTCGCCCTCCTCGCCCTCGCCCAGGCCGAGCCGGGGCTGGAAGCGCTCCAGGTTGAGCTTGTCCTCGAGGCCGGCCTGCTCGTAGTGCTCGGTGAAGGCGTCGAGCATGTCGGTCGGCCCGGAGATGTAGGCCAGCGCGCTCCTTCCAGTCCGGGCACAGCTTCTCCAGGTCCTCGGGGCCCATGCGCCCGTTCTCGCCGGTGATCTGCTCGTGCAGGACGAAGCGCTCGTGGCGCTGTGGCCAGATCGCGCAGCTCATCGCCGAAGATGACCTCCTCGGACCGGCGCGCCGAGTGCAGCAGGACGGCGTCGTCGAGCTCGCCGGATCTGGTCCAGGTGGCGCAGCATGCTCATGATCGGGGTGATGCCGCTGCCCGCGCTGATGAACAGCAGCTTGGGCGGAAGCTCGTCGGGAAGCAGGAACTCGCCCTCCACCCCGCCCAGCGAGACGATCGTGCCCGGGCGCCCGCGCCGCACCAGGTAGGGCGACACCTTGCCCTCGTCGACGTTCTTGACCGTGATGCTGATCAGGCCGTCGGGCGCGCTGGGGGTCCGAGGTCAGCGAGTAGGCCCGCCAGTGGCGGACGCCCTCGATGTCGAGCCCGATGCGCAGGTACTGGCCCGGCTCGTGCCCGCCCCAGCGGTAGCCGGGCTTGATCAGCACCGTGGCCGCGTCGGGAGTCTCGGGCTCGATGCGCTCGATCCGGCCGCGCAGCTCGCGGGTGGACCACAGCGGATTGACCAGCTCCAGGTAGTCGTCGAGCAGCAGCGGCGAGCTCAACGCCGCCAGCGCGCGCAGAACGCGCCGCTGGATCGGATGAACGTTGGGTGTGGCTCCTCGCTCCGGCATCTCTAGACTCTCTACTGAGAAGTAATATCCGCTCAGCTAGATTTCTACACGATTTGCCCTCGCGCAAGGCCTCAAGCCTACGACGACGGTTCCTCGTCGCCCTGCTCGCCGGGCGGGCACGCGAGGGGTCCCCCGCTCGGTCCGCGAGCCACTGATTCTGGCCGTCGCCGGCCAGGTGTTCGCCGACGACGGCTACGAGCGGGCCTCGATGGACCGCATCGCCGAGCTGGCCGGTGTCTCCAAGCCGATGCTGTACGCCTACTTCGGCTCCAAGGAGGGCCTGTACTTGGCCTACATCGAGCGCACCGGCGGCGAGCTCGTGCAGCGGCTGATCGGGGCCGATCGCCCGCGCTGCCGGCGCTGGCCCGGCTGCGCGGCGTGATCGGCGAGTTCCTGGCCTTCGTCGAGGAGCACCGCGACGGCTGGACGGTCCTCTTCCGCGAGCTCAACGCCAGCCGGCCGCTGGTCGAGCGCGTGGCCCAGCTGCGTGCGCAGATCGTCGACCGAGGTGCGGCGGATGCTCGAGGGCGATCGGCGCCGCGTCCAGCGCCGGGCTTGCGCCGCCCGGCCTCCGAGGGCGTGGCCGAGGCGATCGTCGGCGCCGGTGAGGCCCTGGCCAACTGGTGGCTGAAGCAACCCGACGTGGCCCGCGACGAGATCGCCGACTGGTACGTGGGCCTGGCCCGGGCGGCGATCACGGCGGCCACGCGGCCACCCGATCGGGGTCCGCCCTAGCGCCGAGCGGGCGCCGTGGCCAGCGGGGCGGTCCCGGGGCTTGCGTGCGCTGCGGCACCTGGGTCGGGCGAGCAATTGGGAACCAAGGCGGCCATCTGCAGAAGGGCGTGCGACGAAGACGTGCGCATATGAGCAATTTCTCCATCGCCCCGCGAATCCGACGAGCCGTGGGCCAATTGCTCGCCCGGATCGCCGGGATCGCCTGGACACGCCTCGGATGGCCCGGACGCCTTCCTCAGCTGTGGTGTACGTGCCGCGTCGCGCAGGCGCCATCGGACTGGCGACCGCCGGGCCTGATCAGCCAGATCGACCGGGTTCCGTGGTCCCACGCCCCGCCCGCTGCGCACCCGGCGCCCAGTCAGAGCAGGTGCTCGAGCCCGACCACCGGGGACTCGCGTCAGCTCGCCGACCCGGCGCACGGCCAGCAGGACGCCGGGCATGAACGACTCGCGGTCGATCGAGTCGTGGCGGATGCGTCGAGCGTCTGGCCGACGTCGCCGAGGATGACCTCCTGGTGGGCGACCAGCCCGGGCAGGCGGACCGAGTGGATCGGCACCTGGTAGCCGTCCTCCCCGCGAGCCGGCCGCCATCAGCTCGGCGGTGCGAGCGGCCGTGCCGCTCGGCTTGTCGAGCTTCCGATCGTGGTGCAGCTCGATGATCTCGGCCGCGCGCATGTGGCGGGCGGCCTGGGCGGCGAACTGCATCATCAGCACCGCGCCGATGGCGAAGTTCGGGGCCACGAACACGTTGCCCGGCGCGTCGCGCAGCTCCTCGAGCGCGGCGGCGTCAAAGCCGGTCGTCCCGATCACCACGTGCACCCCGGCGGCGACGGCCTGGCGGGCGTTCGTCGAGCGCCGTGTCGGGGACCGTGAAGTCGACCAGCACCTCGGGCTCGGCTTCGAGCGCCTGCGCGACGGTCGTGCTCGAGCGCCGGGTCGGCCCGGGCGACCAGCTCCATGTCCTCGGCGCCGGAGACCGCGCCGCACACGGTCTGGCCCATGCGGCCCGGCCGCACCGGCCACGGCCACCCGGATCATCAGGCGCTCTGGCCAGGGCCGGGGCCAGGCCGGCCATCGCCTCCTCGAAGCGCTCCTCGTCGGGGCCGATCCCGGCCGCCGAGAGCCGCTCGGGCGCCCACAGCTCCTCGGCCAGGTCGACCAGATCCTGGTGGCGAGACGGCGTCGATCCGGGCGACCACCTCGTCGATCGGCATCAGCGGCGCGCCGGCCAGGACCTCGGAGCCGAGCCGGTTCATCCGCGCCCCGGTCGACTCGAGGGCCAGCACGACGCGGCCCTTGAGGTTCTCCTTGGCCCGTGCCAGCTCCTCGGCCGTGGCCGGGTCCTTGACGCAGCGGGCCAGCTCGGTGCCGACCACCGACATGGCCGCGACCAGGTTCTCGGCCCGGGTGCCGACGTAGAGGCCGACCTGGCCGGTGTCGTGGTAGGCGCTGGTGAACGAGTACACCGCGTAGGCCAGGCCGCGGCGCTCGCGGACCTCCTGGAAGAGGCGCGAGGACGAGGTGCCCCCGAAGATCGTGTCGAGCACGCGCAGGGCGAAGCGGCGGTCGTCGTGGCGCGAGAGCCCGACGCCGCCCAGGCAGACGTGGAACTGCTCGGTGTCCTTGCGCTCAAAGCGCCGTCCGCGGCGACGCCGGGCAGGCGCAGCGGCTCGCTGAGCGTCGAGGGACCGCGAGCGGCCGAGCCCGGCGGCGGCAACCCGCTCGGCGGCCAGCGCGACGAGCGCGTCGTGGTCGACCGCGCCGGCGGCGGCGATGACCACGTTGGCCGGGCGTGTAGCGCGCGGCGTGGAAGGCGCGCGATCGTCGGCGGCCGGGGTCCCCGAGACGACCTCGGCGGAGCCGATGATCGCGCGGCCCAGCGGGTCGGAGCCGAAGGTCGCCTCGCCGAGCAGGTCGAAGACCTTCTCCTGCGGGTCGTCCTCGTACATGGCGATCTCCTCGAGGATCACCTCGCGCTCGGAGTCGATGTCGGTCAGCGTGGGCCGGAAGACCATGTCGGCCATCACGTCGAAGGCCTCGGGGAGGTGGTCGTCGATCACCCGCGCGAAGACCGAGGTGGTCTCCTTGCCGGTGCCGGCGTTCAGCTCGGCGCCCATGGCGTCGAAGATCTGATCGATCTGCAGCGAGCCGTACTTCGGCGTGCCCTTGAACAGCAGATGCTCGAGCAGGTGCGAGAGCCCGGCCTGCTGGTCGGACTCGTGGCGCGAGCCCGTGCCGACCCAGAAGCCGAGCGACACGGACCGGACGGAGGGCATGGCCTCCGTCACGATCCGGACGCCCGACTCGAGGGTCGTCAGGCGGTGCTCTTCGCGCACTGGCGGCGGTGCTCAGCTGCGAGCGGGGCGATCGGGGTCGCGGTCGCGAACCGCGGTCACGACCACGGTCACCCGCGGTCCGCCGCCGCGGTCACGATCGCGGCCGCCGCCGCGGTCACCGTCGCGGTCGCGCGGCGGGCGGTCACGGCGCTGTGCCGCCGTTCTCGGCCGCGGCGATGGCCTGCGAGCTCCTCGGCGTTCTTGCCCTGGATCTCCGGGTCCTCGGCCAGGCGCAGACCGATCCGGCCGCGCTCGCGGTCGACCTCGACCACCTTGACGGCGATCTCGTCACCCTTGTTGAGCACCTCCTCGACGGTGTCGATGCGGCGCCCGGGGGCGACGTTGGAGATGTGCAGCAGGCCGTCGGTGCCCTTGGCCAGCTCGACGAAGGCGCCGAACGTGGTCGTCTTGACGACCTTGCCGGTGAACTCGTCACCGACCTCGACCTCCTTGGTCATCGTGCGGATCCGGTCCACGAGCGCGTCACCGAGCTCGCGGTTGGACGCGTAGACGAGCACCTGACCCTCGTCGTTGACGTCGATCTGGGACTCGAACTCCTCCTGCAGGGCGCGGATCGTCTCGCCGCCCTTGCCGATCAGCAGCCCGATCTTCTCGGGGTCGATCTTGATCGAGGAGATCCCGGGCGCGTAGCGGGACAGCTCGCCGCGCGGGCGCGTCGATCACCTTGGTCATCTCGCCGAGGATGAACTCGCGGGCGACCTTGGCCTGGGCGAGGGCGTCGCGCATGATCTCGAAGGTCACGCCGGTGATCTTGATGTCCATCTGCAGCGCGGTGATCCCGTCCGCGGTCCCGGCGACCTTGAAGTCCATGTCACCGAGGTGGTCCTCGACGCCGGCGATGTCGGTGAGGATGATGTAGTCATCCCCCTCCTTGATCAGGCCCATGGCGATACCGGCGACCGGCGCGCTTGATCGGCACGCCGGCATCCATCAGCGACAGCGTCGAGCCGCACACCGAGGCCATCGACGACGAGCCGTTGGACTCGAGGATGTCGGACACGACGCGAATCGTGTACGGGAAGTCCTCCTGCGAGGGGATCATCGGCACCAGGGCCCGCTCGGCGAGCGCACCGTGGCCGATGTCACGGCGCTTGGGGCCGCGCATGAAGCCCGCCTCCCCGACCGAGAAGGGCGGGAAGTTGTAGTGGTGGAAGTAGCGCTTGGTCGTCTCCAGACCCAGCGTGTCCAGGCGCATCTCCTCGCGCGTCGTGCCGAGGGCGGCGACGCTGAAGGCCTGCGTCTGACCGCGGGTGAAGAGCGCCGAGCCGTGGGTGCGGGGAGCCACGTCGACCTCGATCGAGATCGGCCGGATCTCCTCCGAGCTACGACCGTCGGGGCGCTTCTTCTGGACGGCGATCCGCTCGCGGATCATCGTCTTCTCGAGCTTGTCGAACGCCCGCTGGGCGTTGGAGCGGTACTCGGCGTAGGTCTCGGCCTCGGGATCGCCCGAGTACTGCTCGAGGATCTGCTCCTCGACCGCCTCGGTGGCCTCCTGGCGCTCGAGCTTGTCCATCGACCTGGGTGGCGGCTCCAGAGCGGCCGAGCCGTGCGAGGCCTTGATCTGCTCGTAGAGCTCGTCGTGGACACTGGGATCTCGACCTCGACCTTGGCCTTGCCGGCCTGCTCGGCCAGCTCGCGCTGCGCGGCGCACAGCTTCTTGATGTTCTCGTGCGCGATGTCGAGCGCGTCGAGGATCTCGGCCTCGGGGATCTCGTTGGCGCCCGCCTCGACCATCAGGATGGCCTCCTCGGTGCCGGCCACGATCAGATCGAGGTCGGCGCCCTCGAACAGGGCCTCCTCGCTCGGGATTGACGACGAAGTTGCCGTCGATCTTGCCGATCCGCACCGCGCCCACGGGGGTCGGGAACGGCACGTCGGAGACCATCAGCGCCGCCGAGGCGCCGTTCATGGCCAGCATGTCGTAGGGGTGGACGTGGTCAACCGACATCGGCAGCGCGACCAGCTGGGTCTCGTAGCGCCAGCCCTTGGGGAACAGCGGCCGGATCGGCCGGTCGATCAGACGGGCGGTGAGGGTGGCCTTCTCCCCCGCGCGGCCCTCGCGCTTGAAGAACGAGCCGGGGATCTTCCCGGCGGCGTACATCCGCTCCTCGACATCAACGGTGAGGGGCAGGAAGTCGACCTCGCGGAGGTTTCCGCGCGTCGCGGTACAGAGGACCATCGTGTCGCCCGAGCGGACGACGACGGCGCCGGAGGCCTGCTTGGCCAGCTTGCCGGTCTCGAACGAGATCTCTTTGCCTTCGATCTCGACGGAGACGCGCTTGACGGCGTCAGACATATATTCAATTCCCTTCTTCCTCCGCCCTTCGGTCGGCGGAGCGCTTCGTTTCTCTTTTCGTTCCGAACCCGGGGCTGATGCTAGCGGGTGCGCGGCCGTACCGTGTCGCCCGCCGGCCTGCGACGCCGGTCCGAATCATCGGTCACAAAATGGAAACGGACCGGTCGGTCCGGTTGTGCTACCGTAAGCGGACCGTCTGGTCCAGTTTACCTCTCCGCCCCAGGAGTCCGCATGAGCGCAACCGCGATCACCGAGCCCGCCGACAGAGCGCCGCGCAGCGTCAATCCCTGGTTGGTCCTGGTCATCGCCTGCCTGGCCCAGTTCATGGTCGTGCTCGACGCCACCGTGGTCAACATCGCGCTGCCCTCGGTCCAGCGCGGACTGCACTTCTCAGCCGCCAACCTCCAGTGGGTGGTCAACGGCTACACGCTGATCTTCGGCGGCTTCCTGCTTGCTGGGCGGCCGCGCGGCGGACCTGCTGGGGCGCAAGCGGCTGTTCGTGGCCGGCGTGATCCTGTTCTCAGCGGCGTCGCTGCTCAACGGCGTCGCCCAGTCCTCGGGCATGCTGATCGTCGGCCGAGGCCTGCAGGGTCTCGGCGGCGCGCTGGTCTCCCCCGCCGCCCTGTCGATCGTGACCACGACGTTCAGCGACGGCGAGCAGCGCACCAAGGCGCTGGGCGTGTGGAGCGCGATCGCCGCCGGCGGCGCGGCCGTCGGCCTGCTGGTCGGCGGCGTCCTCACCGACATCGCCTCCTGGCGCTGGGTGTTCTTCGTCAACGTTCCGGTGGGCATCGCCACCGTGGCCCTGGCGCTGCGCTACGTGGCCGAGTCGCGGGCCGACGTCGAGCATCGCTCCTACGACGTCGCCGGGGCGTTCACCGTGACCGCCGGGCTGGTGGTGCTGGTCTACGCGATCGTCAAGGCCCAGGCCTACGGCTGGGGCTCGACCCAGACGCTGGGCCTGGGCGCCGCTGCCCTCGCCCTGCTGGGCGCCTTCGTGGTCATCGAGAGCCGCAGCAGGCGCCGCTGATGCGGCTGAGCATCTTCCGGATCCGGACGCTGGCGGTGGCCGACACCGCGCTCTGCTGGTCGCCTCGGCCATGTTCGGGATGTTCTTCTTCGCCTCCCTGTACGTCCAGGAGATCCTCGGCTACAGCCCGCTGCGGGCCGGACTGGCCTTCCTGCCGGTCAGCGCCGGGATCATCGTCGGCGCCGGGCTGGCCCAGCAGCTCGATCAAGCGCCTCGGCGTGCGCCGGGTCTCGATCGCCGGGATCAGCCTGGCCACGGCGGGGATGCTCGTCCTCACCCAGCTCCCGGTCCACGGCAGCTACGCCGGCGACCTGCTCGTCGGGCTGCTGCCGATGAGCATCGGCATGGGGCTGACCTTCGTGCCCATCACCCTGCTGGGCACCAGTGGGGTCAGCGCGAGGACTCCGGCCTGGCCTCGGGGCTGTTCAACACCGCGCAGCAGGTCGGCGGATCGCTGGGGCTGGCCATCCTGGCCTCGCTGGCCGCCAGCCGGACCAGCAGCCTGCTGCACGGCGCCGGCGCCGCCGGCCAGCTGGCCGCGCGCGTGTCGGGCTACCACGTGGCCTTCCTGGCCGCCGCGATCATGCTCGCCGCCGGCGCCGTCCTGATGACCTTCGCGCTGCGCAAGGCCCACACGCGGGAGATCGAGCGCGAGCTGGCCGCCGGCGAGGTCGTCCCGGTGCCGGCTTAGGCCGGCACCGGCGCAGGGTCTTTGCCAGCATGGAGGACAATCTCGACGCGATGGAGGCAGAGCGCAGACCGCTGCGGGCCGATGCCGAGCGCAATCGTCGGCGGCTGATCGACTCGGCCACGGCCATCTTCTGCGAGCGCGGGCTCGAGGTGGGCGTCGGCGAGATCGCCGAGCGGGCCGGCGTCGGCCGCGGAACGCTGTTTCGGAACTTCCCCTCCAAGGAGGACCTGATCGCCGCCGTCGTCGTGGAACGGATGCGCGAGTCAGTCGCCCGCGGCCGGGCGCTGCTTGACGCGCCGGACCCCGGCGAGGCCCTGTTCAGCCTGATCGATCAGTCAGTCGGCCGCAGCCAGACCGACCACGCTCTGTTCGACGCCCTCGACGACGAGTGGCTGACCAACGACGAGATCCGTGCCGCCCATACCGAACTGCTGGGCGTGCTCGACCAGCTGGTGTGCCGCGCCCAGGCCGCCGGGGCGGTCCGCCCCGACGTGGGCGCGGTCGACGTTCTGATGATGGCCAAGGGCGTCTGCGAGGCCAGCCGCTCGTTCCAGCACGTTGATCCCAGCATGGCTGCCCGCCAGCTTGACCTGGTTTGGGCGGCGATCGCCTCCCCCGGCGCCCAGCGTCCTCTCCGCGGTCAGCCGCCGCCAGTCGAGGCGCTGGAGCGACGACCCGCTACCGACGCCCCACCACCATCCCCGAGCGACCCGGCCCCGGTGGGCGAGCCCGACGCCGCGCAACCGCTCACGGCCTGAGCCGGCGCTCGAGCTCTGCGGGGTCGAGCAGTTCTGCGCGGCCCTCCAGGAACAGGAACAGCGTCGGCGTCGTCACCACCCCGGCGCGCACGCCGGAGCGGAAGTCGCGCTTGACCCGCTCGGCTACCATCCGGACTGCGGCGGTCGGCGTCAAAGCGCTCGAGATCCAGGCCCAGCTCTTGCGCGCGCTGCCACAGGTGGGGATCCTCGAGCCGGGCCTGATCGGCCGAGTAGGGCATCATGCATCTCCCAGAAGCGACCCTGGGCACCCGCCGCCTCGGCCGCCCCGGCCGCCGCCCACGCCCGCGGGATGGCTGGAGCGAACCGGGAAGTGGCGGAACAGGAGCCGTACCGCGAGCGAGCTCAGACGCTCATGCAGCGCGGCGCAGAACGGGCACTCGTAATCCGCGTACTCGATGACCAAGCGGCGCGTCCTGCGCTCCACGGAGGTGGTCATCGGGCCCGGGCGCGGGGACCGGAGCCGAGCGCAGCGGCTCGGTCCACAGGCTATAGCGCGAGGGCGTCGAAGATCAGGTTGGCGCCGGGCAGTTCACCCGGCGACGGGGCCTGATAACTCCAGCGCACGGACGCCGTCGGGTCCGGTGATGATCAGCGCCCGCTGCGGGAAGCCGCCTGGATGCAGGACCCCGAAGGCCCGGCAGGCGGCACCCTTGGGCTCGAAGTCCGACAGCTGCTCGATGCTGACGCCGAGCTGCTCGCGGAAGGCGGTCTGGGAATAGGTCGCGTCGCAGGACACCCCGTACATCACGGCTCCGCGCTCGCTGAGCTCGCCCAGAACCTCCTCGTAGAGGTTCAGCTGATCGGTGCAGACCGGGCTGAAGGCGAACGGATAAAAGACGAGGACTGTGGTCTGTCCAACCAGGTCAGACGCGGGTGAAGTCGCTGCCGTCGCCGCGCTTGAGGGTGAACTCGGGGGCCGGCTGCCCGGCCTCGATCACCGCCGCAGGCCGAGCTCGCGGATCAGCGAGCGGTAGCGCTCGAGATCGCTGCTCTGCAGGTACTTCAGGAAGCGACGGCGGCGTCCGACCAGCATGAGCAGCCCACGGCGCGAGTGGTGGTCCTTGCTGTGCGCGCGCAGGTGCTCGGTGAGCTCATTGATCCGCTCGGTGAGCAGCGCGACCTGGACCTCGGTTTTGCCGGTGTCGGTGGGGCTGTCGCCGAACTTGGTGACCAGCTCAGCTTTACGTTCCTGGGTCATGGTCATGCGGCCGGTGAGGCTAGCAGAGCTTGGTGGCTGCTCAGCCACAGAACGCCCGGGTGCGCTTGACGTCGTCGTGCATCTGCGCGACCAGCGCCTCCGCGGACTCGAAGCGGCGCTCCCCGCGCAGACGCTCGAGGAACTCGACCGTCAGCTGCCGCCCGTAGAGGTCGACGTCCTGGTCGAGCAGATAGGCCTCGACCAGCACCGAACGGCCAGTGCCAAAGGTCGGCCGAACGCCAACGTTAACCGCCGCGCAGGGCGCCGTCGGCCCGGGCCGCGTAGACACCGTGGCCAGGGCAGACCAGCGCCTCGTCGGGGATCAGGTTGGCGGTCGGAAAGCCGAGCGTGCGCCCACGCCGATCACCGGCCACAACCTCGCCCCGAAGGGCAAACGGAGTCCCGAGGAAACGGGTGGCATGGCCGACGTCACCGGCCAGGATCAGGGCTCGGATGTGACTCGAGGAGACGATTTCGCCATCCACCTCGACCATCTCCACCACCCGGGTGGCAAAGCGTGGATCGGCGGCCAGCATGCTCGGGTCCCCCCCGGCCCGATGCCCGAAGCGGAAGTTCTCCCCCACCGAGACGCGCTCGGCCCGCAGGCGGCTAACCAGGACCTCGTCGATGAACGCCTGCGCGCTCTGGGCCGCGAACTCGGCATCGAAGGGCATCGACCACCAGCTCCTGCACGCCGAGCCGCCCGACCAGCTCCGCCTTGACCTCCAGGCTGGTAAGGAGCTTGGGGGCCGCCTCGGGGCGGATCACGGCCAGCGGATGGGGGTCGAAGGTGAGAACGGTGTCGCTGCCGGCGATCACCTTCCGGTGGCCGAGATGCACGCCGTCGAACTCACCCACAGCCACCCGGCGGGGACGGGGCTCGACGTCGGCCAGGCTGGTGATCTGCATGCGCCGGAAGCCTAGTGGTCGGTCCTGGCAGGCAGTCGGCCGCGATAAGGGCTCAGCGCAGCCCGACGAACGGCTTGAGTGTGCCCGGCTCGGCTCCAGGCCGGGCCAGGGCGATGAGTCCGTCGCCGTCGATCAGCCGGACGACGCCGGTGGGGACCGGATGATCGTCCGGGACCTCGACCGCCGCTCCGTATCCGGCCCGCCGGGCGGCGCTCGGCGTCCAAGCGCACGACGGGCAGGAAGTCCAGGGCGTCGAGGAGGGGCACCTGCAGCTCCGGGCCGGCGCTGGCCACGTCGAAGTTCCCGATCCGAGTCCGGCGCAGCTCCTCGCAGTAGGCGTCCCCAAGGTCAGCGATCAGACTGCGCACGTAGGTGCCCGATGAGCACTCGATGAGAAATCCGCGGCGCTCGTCCTGGTGCCAGCGCTGCTCGAAGCGGTAGACCTCCACCTCCCGTTCGGCCAGCTCGACCTCGATCCCGGCCCGGGCCAGACGGTAGGCCCGCTGCCCGTCGACCTTGACCGCTGAGTAGGCCGGCGGGCGCTGGCGGATCCGTCCCGTCGGCAGGACCAGCGGTCCGTCGGGGACCTGGCCGGTCGCCGTGATCTCACCCTCCGGGTCCCCGGTGCTGGAGGTCGCGCCAAAGTGCCCCACGGCCTCATAGGTCTTGGGCAGAGCCATGAGGAAGCGCTGCACCCGGGTGGCTCGTCCGACCAGGACGAGCAGCAGCCCGGTGGCGAAGGGATCCAGAGTTCCGGCGTGGCCTACCTTGGTCTTGCGGGGCAGCGTCCGGCGGACCTGGGCCACCACATCGTGCGAGGTGATTCCGGCCGGCTTGTCGCAGAGCAGGACGTAGTCCGAGGACACTAGTGCCACGATTCACAAATTCGTGCGAATTTCCGACTCGCGACACTAAAGCTGCGCGGCCAGCTGCTCGCGCAGGAACCGCACGAGCTCGGCGTCGGAGAGCCCGGTGGTGAACCCGGCAGCCTGACGGTGTCCGCCGCCACCCTGAGCGCGAGCGATGGCCGAGACGTCGATGCGATCGTCGCCGGCCCGCAGGGAGACCTTGCGCGACCCGCCCTGGCCGTCTCCCATGCGGTCACGGATCAGGGCTGCCATGGCGGTGCCCTCGACGGCGCGCAGGTGGTCGACGACCCCCTCCGAGTAGCTCTCCTCGGCGCCGGAATCACGGAAGTCGCTGGCGCTGAGCGCGGTGATGGTCAGCCGACCGTTGTCGTAGCGCTCGACGTTGGAGAGCCCGCGGGCCAGGAGGGCCAGCTTGCCGTAGGGGACATCCTCATAGATGCGGCGGTACAGGTCCTGCACATCCACGCCGGCGTCGATCAGATCGGCGGCCATGAGATGCGCCTGGCGGCCGGTGTTCTCATACATGAAGCGACCGGTGTCGGTGATCAGGCCCACGTACAGCGCTTCGGCCACCGTCAGGCTGGGCTCTACGCCCAGCGCGCCCATCAGATCCCAAAGGATTTCGGCTGTGCACGAGGCCTCGGGGGCCACCAGGTTGACGGTCCCGAAGCGAGTGTTGTCATGGTGGTGATCGATGTCCAGGATGTGGGTCCCAGGCCGGCGGAAGGCCTCGGCCGGGTTGCGATCGAGGTTGCCGCAATCCAGGAAGACGACCGTGCGCTCGTCCAGATCGGCGGGCGGATCGGAAACCAACCCCTCCAGGGGGAAGAAGCGGTACTCCTCGGGCAGGGGCAGGTCGCTGCGGGCGATGAACATGAGGCAGTCCTTGCCCAGCGCAGCGAGAATGCCCTGCATGCCCACCAGCGAGCCGATGGCGTCGCCGTCGGGATTCTCGTGCGTGATCACGATCAGCTTCTGCGCGCCGCGCAGCTCGGCCAGGGCCAGCTCGCGATCGGACCGGTGACCGTTACTGGTCATCGTCGCCCCCCGGCTCGGACACGTTGTCGAGCAGCTCGGTGATGCGCATCCCGTGGTCCACCGACCCGTCGTATTCGAAACTCAGCGCCGGAGTGTGCTTGAGGTTCAGCTCGGAAGCCAACCGCCGCTGCAGATAGCCGTGGGCGGAACGGAGCCCGGTTAGAGTCTCGGCCCGCGTCGAGTCATCGCCGAGCACGCTCACGTAGACGCGAGCGTGGCGCAGATCAGGGCTGGTCTTGACTCCGGTAACGGTCACGAATCCCACGCGTGGATCTTTGAGATCGCTGGCTATCGCGTCGCTGAGGACGGCTTTCATCGCCTCGTCCACCCGCCGCATTCGGCCACCGCGCATCCTAGCCCTTCCCGCATCGTGGTTCGGGTTTCCCGCTCATTCCGCCAGCTCCGCCACGGACGCCGTTAGGCGGCTGACCGTCGCACCGTCTGGGCAGCGGCCCAGCACCCAGCGCTCGAGCTGGTCACCCGCGGTGTGCAGCCGATGGAGGTTCCCGCCGGTCAGCGCCGCGGTTAGCGTGGCCCGCTGCCAGAGATCCTGATGATCGGTCTCGGCCACGGCCGCCCCCAGGCGGGTGCGCAGCTGCGCCTTGATCGATGAGAGTTCTTTGCGCTTGCCCTTGAGATCGTGGACGTCGGCGAAGTGCAGTTCGATCACGAACACCTCCACGAAACCGCCGTGAGCCATTACGGCTCGGGGCTCAGCTGAGCTCGCGCTCGACCTGACGCGTGGCGTAGGTCTCGAGCACGTCGCCCTCCTTGACGTCGGCGTAGTCACGGAGCACGACGCCGCAGTCAAAGCCGGCCGCCACCTCGCGAGCGTCTTCGTTGAAGCGCCGCAGGCTGGCGATCTCACCTTCGTAGATGACCGTGCCGTCGCGGACCAGGCGGACCTTGGCCCCACGGGTGATCTTGCCCTCGGTGACGTGGGAGCCGGCGATCGTGCCCACACGCGAGGCTCGGAAGATCTGGCGTACCTCGGCCGAACCGAGCGCCTCCTCCACCTCTTCGGGGGCGAGCATGCCCTGCATGGCGCTGCGCAGTTCGTCGATCGCGCGGTAGATGACCGAGTAGTGGCGGATCTCGACGCCCTCGCGTTCGGCCACCGACCGCGCATCGCCGACCGGCCGCACGTTGAAGGCCATGATGACTGCGTCCGAGGCGGCGGCGAGCATGACGTCGGATTCGGTCACCGCACCCACCGCCCGGCGGATCACGTTGACCGACACCTCGTCCTGAGGAAGCTTGGCGATCTCGTCCTCGATGGCCTCGAGGCTGCCGGCCACGTCGGCCTTCAAGACCAGGCCAAGTTCCTGTAGGTCAGAGCCGAAGATGTTCTCCAACGAGACGCGCTTACCGCTGCCTACGCGGGCCAAAGTCTCGGCCTTCAGGCGGGTCTCGCGCTCGCCGGCCAGCTGGCGGGCGCGCCGCTCGTGCTCGACAGCGCGGACATGCTCACCGGCCTCGGGCACGCCGTTGAAGCCCAGGACCTCGACCGGCTCGCCGGGCAGCGCCTGCCCGATGCGGTTGCCCAGGTAGTCGTGCATGGCGCGCACGCGACCCCACTGGGCGCCGGCCACCAGGGCGTCGCCGACCTCGAGCGTGCCGCGGATGACCAGGATGGTGACCACGGGACCGCGGCCGGGATCGAGCTTGGACTCGATCACGGTGCCGGACGCGGCGGCGTGCGGGTTGGCCTTGAGCTCCTCGACCTCGGCCATCACGGTGATCGTCTCCAGCAGGTCATCCAGACCCTCTCGGGTCTTGGCCGAGACGTTGACGAACTCGGTGTCGCCGCCCCACTCGACTGGCTGCAGTCCGAGCTGGGTCATCTCGGTACGGACTCGGTCGGGCTGCGCGCCCTCCTTGTCCACCTTGTTGACCGCGATCAGCATCGGCACGCCGGCATCCTTGGCGTGGTCGACGGCCTCCTGGGTCTGGGGCTTGACCCCGTCATCGGCGGCGACCACGATCACGGCTATATCCGTGGCCTTGGCGCCGCGGGCACGCATTGCCGTGAACGCCTCATGGCCCGGCGTGTCCAGGAAGGTGATCTTCTTGCCGTCGTGGTCAACCTGATAGGCGCCGATGTGCTGCGTGATGCCGCCCGCCTCCCCCGCGGCCACCTGGGTCTCGCGGATGGCGTCCAGCAGAGAGGTCTTGCCGTGGTCGACGTGACCCATGATGGTGACCACCGGGGCGCGCTCGACCAGATCCTCGTCGGCATCGTTGAAAACCGGGTCGGCAACCTCCTCGTCCTCGGAGTGGACGATCTCCACTTCCTTCTCAAGCTCGGAGGCCAGGACCTGGATCGACTCGTCCGACAGCGTCTGGGTGAGAGTCTTCATCTCCCCCAGGGCCATCAGCTTCTTCATCACCTCGGGCACGGGAACGTTCAGATACTCGGCCACATCCTTGACCGTGGAACCAGAGTTGATCTGAATCGCCGTCGGCTCGGCCACCGCCGTCTGGGACGGACGCGATTCGGCCTCTTCGTCGTACACACCACGGCGTCGCCGACCCCGGCGCTGGCGGCGGGGAGGCTGGTTGGACTGCGGTGGGCCACCGCCCTGGGCGCGGCGAGAGGCTTGGCTGTCGATGACCACGCGGCGCCGGCCACCGGCATTGCCCGGGGCCCGCTCGCCCTGCAGCGAATCACGCGTGGGTCGCTTGTGGGCACCGTTGCCCCCGGCGTCGGCGGGGGTCGGTTCATCGCGCGTGGGTCGCGTGGACTCGGCGGCAGCGGGCTCGGCGGCCGCGGGCTCCGGCTCAGGCTCGACCGGCTTCGGTGTGGTCTTGGGAATCGTGCGGGGCGGACCCTTGACGCCGGCGCCGATCGTGCGCGGATCGCGCCGTGGCGTGGGCGGCGTGCGCGGAGCGGTGCCACCGCGAACCGGCGTCGGACTCGACTTAGCCGTCGTGCTGATGAGCACGCGCTTGGCCACGTCCTCGTCCACCGACGAGGACGATGCCTTGACCGGAATTCCCGCCGCCTTTAGCTGTGCGAGGACGTCCTTGGCCGCCAGGCCGCGCTCCTTGGCTATTTCGTGTACGCGCTTGTTCATCTCTGCCTTTGAGTCTACGTCGCCTCAGTGGGAGCGCCGTCGGGGGCCGGAGCGGCTGTCTCACTGGGAACGCCGTCGGGGGCCACAGCGTCTGTCTGAGTGGGAACGCCGTCGGGGGCCGGAGGGGCCGTGTCCATGGGCTTGCCGTCCACGCGATCGGTGTCCGTGTTGGCCAGGGCCTGGTGGGCCTCGATGCCGCAGTAGCGCGAGCCGGGGAGAGCGGCGTTCGGGCAACGGCGGCCGTTGGTCAAGATCGCCGCACAGCGTCCCTGGGCGACGTCGTCCTCCTCGTAGCCGTGCTGAGCCTCCTCGGCGGCGAACTCGGTCTCCGAGCGGATGTCGATGCGCCAGCCGGTGAGTCGGGCGGCCAGGCGGGCGTTCTGTCCCTCACGGCCGATGGCCAGCGAGAGCTGGTCGTCGGGCACGATGACCGTGGCCTGCTTACCGGCGTCGTCCACCAGCACCTCGCGCACCCGCGCGGGCGACAGAGCCTTGGCCACGAATCGGGCGGGCTCGTCGTTGTAGGGGATGATGTCGATCTTCTCGCCGCGCAACTCGGAGACGACCATGCGCACACGCGAGCCGCGCGGGCCCACGCAGGCGCCAACCGGATCCACCCCGTCGACGTGCGAGACGACGGCGATCTTCGAGCGATAACCGGGCTCCCGGGCCACGCCGGTGATCTCGACGAGTCCGTCGGCGATCTCGGGTACCTCGAGCTCGAACAGCGACTTGATCAACTCGGGGTCACGACGCGAGACGATGATGCTCGGCCCCTTGGTCGAGTTGGACACGTCCTTGATCACGGCCTTGATGCGCTGGCTGTGGTCGTAGCGCTCGCCCTCGACCTGCTCGGACTTGGGCAGCAGGGCCTCCACGCGCTCGCGCAGCTGGACCAGCGTGTAGCGGGAGTCGGACTGCTGGACGATGCCGGTGATCAGCTCGCCCACCCGGTCGCGATACTCCTCGAACATCATGTCGCGCTCCGCCTCGCGGATTCGCTGCAGGATGACCTGCTTGGCCGTCTGGGCGGCGATCCGACCAAAGTCGTGCGGCGTGACGTCCTCGGTCTCGATCTCATCCTCATACTCCTTGAGCTTCTCGAGGTCGATCTCGGGCTCGGCCGGTTCACGCATCTCCCCCGTTTCGGGGTCTACGGTGGGCTCCTGGTCGGTGGTCGCCTCGATCAGCAGCTGCTCCTCGAGCTCCGGCGGGATTTTCAGCTCCCAGACGATGAAGTCACCGCTGTCGCGGTCCATTTCCACCTTGGCGTACGGAGCTGACCCTGGGGTCTTCTTGTAGGCCGAGAGCAGCGCATCCTCCAGCGCCTCCATCAGCTTCTCGGACGAAATGTTCTTTTCTGCGGCGAGGCCCCGCACGGCCTCAACGATCTCCTTGGACATGGTCTCAGTCTCCGGGTACGAGGTTGGAGCGGACGATCTGGTCATAGGGGATCGTCACGACGCCGTCATGGGCGGCGATGGTCACGTCGCGCTCTGACGCGCCGACCAGCTCACCCACCACCACCTTCGGCGGTGCCGGCTGCACGACAGCCGGTGCTGACTGCTTGTGGCCCTCCAACGCCTCGCGCAACCTGACGCGGGCGCGGCGGCCGAGAAAACGGGTGTAATGCTGGGGCTTGGTCAGCGGTCGGTCCTGACCCGGTGAGGACACCTCCAGCGAGTAGCGATCGCGGTAGTCGTTCAGGTGCCCGGTGACCCGCTCGCACAGAGCCAGAGTCACGCCATCGGGGTGGTCGATGAACAGGCGCAAGGTCGAGCCGGAGACGAGTTCGGCCAGCAGCACCTCGACCTCAGGCTCGACGCCGCTGAGGCGGGCTTCGATCTCGGTCTGTAGTGCATTCACGGGCTCCTCCGTCATAAATCTCATAAAAAAAGCGGGCGAGCGCCCACTTTCAAAAAACTACCGCCGGGCCAGTCCCCGGCACGAAAGCTGTGATCTGAGGGTAGCACCGCACCCGCTGCGTGCGGGTGCCCAAACCTGGCCCCTGGACCGCCTGCGGGCGGCGGGGTGCTAGTGGGTCTCGCCCGGAGCCACTAGTCGGCTGCTCGCGCCCGCGCGCGGTCGCGGTAGACCCGGTAGTCACGGCGACCGGGCTGCAGGCAGGCGGCCAGAGCCAGAGGCTGGCGCGCCTCGCCGTGACGGCCGAGCAGCTGGAGCGAGCGGCCCAGGCAGAACAGGGCATAGTCGTTGGTCGGCGCCCGGTCGATGACCGCTTGGAACTCCTCGGCGGCCTGCTCATAGCGCTGGGTGTGAAACAGGGCCCGGCCCAGCGCCTCGCGGATCGAGGTCTGCTCCGGAGCCAGGTCCCGGGCCCGGGAAAGCGGGATTGCCGCCTGGTGATGATGACCGGCCTCCAGCAGCTCCATCCCCCGGCGGAACAGGTCGTAGAGCTCTTCCATGGATGACAAGTTTAGTGTCCCGGGGGGCGGCCGAACCGCAGCCCGCGGCGCCGATCACGCCGTCTGCGCCACGATCCAGGACGGGGCGGAAGGGCCCACAGGGCGCGCAATCGGCCGGTCACGCCGAGCCCCTCGCGCAGCTGCTCACGCAGAGCACTCCGGCCTTCCTGCTGCCCGGGAGCTTTCTCGACCCCGGCGTAGCGACCGAGACGCAGCCCCCGGACGTAGGCCGCTGCGCCGGGTGAATCCCGAAAGCGCCGCTCGAGCACGGCCAGCGTCACGTCCGGGCCAAGTGGGCGCCCGGTTCTGGCCAATGCGCGTTCGAGCTCGCGCAGCCGCTGTTCGAGGGTGGGATCGGGGGCCAAGGCCGAGGCGGCGAGCAGCCCGACCAGGATCACCACCGCGACCCCGGGTAGCAGCAGCCAGACCGAGGGCACCCCGCCCGTGGTCCGGTGAGCGCCGCGGGCGCTCACCGGAGCCGCCTGCGACTGGCGGTGCGGGGCGGCGCGCGCCACGTTGCTCTGTCCCGGCAGGCTCTTCACGATCGGGAACAGTGCGCTGCCGCCTCGGGCCGGGGCGTTGCCGGGCGTGGGGTCAAACCGCACCCACCCGTAGTGCGGGAACCAAGCCTCCACCCAGGCGTGGGCGTCGATGTCGGTGACGACCCACCGGTGGTGGGAACCCTGGGCACCGGATGTGAAGCCGGCGGCGACGCGGGCGGGAACGCCCCCCATCCGGAGCAACAGAGCCATGGCGCCGGAGAACTGCTGGCAGTAGCCGACCTTGTCCCGGAACAGGAAACTGACCAGTGGATACGGCCGCGCCGGTGGATTCTCGTTGTAGCCGTACCCGTTGCCCAGGAAGCGCTCCACGGCCATCACGTAGTCATACGGCGATGATGCTCTAGCGGCCAGGCTCCGAGCCAGCCCATAGACCGGGGCATAGACCGCGCTGTCAACCGTCTTGGCGATCATCGCCGAGCCCTGCGCCCCGGCTCGGGAGCCGAAGCGCGGGAACTCGACCTGGCTCGTTCCCCCGGCCAGGCGAGGGCCGACGGGCACGGTCAGAGTCAGATAGGGGCGCAACGCAGCAGTCGGATACCGCGTCCCGGCATGCTGGAGCTGGAAGGCGGTCGGATGCGGCGAGTAGGTCGCGACCTCGTAGGTGTCGCCTGGAGTCAGGGGCCGGTAGCTCACCCACGTGCCCGCGCCCGGTCCGGGGGTGACGCCGCCCGGGATTGAACTGGGCAGGGCCGAGTAGCCGGAGCCGATGACATTGGAGCTGCGCATCCCGCTCACCGACACGCGTATGGGCTGTGACCAGCGGACCAGGGCCGACGGTGCCGGCGCCGGTAGCGTCGCTGCGCTGACTGCCCCCGCCACCCACCCGTAGCCGTTGAACACATCGAGGTCCTCGGCCTTCCAGTAATCCCCGCGCGCGGCCTGCACGGTGAGCACGACATGTCCGGCCCGGGGCCAGTGCAGGGGTCCGTAGCGCTGGTTCCAGGCGAACACATCCAGACGCGGACGCACGAGGCTGCCGGTCCAAGCGCGGTAGTTCAGCAACGCTCGGTGCCGGTCCAGACGCGGGGCCAGCACCGCACCGGCTATGCCGGCCACCGCGAGCATGGCGATCGCCGCACTCCGGCCCTCGGCCTGGGCCCGCTCGCCCCAGACGAAGGCGACCAGAAGGACGAACAGGATCAGCCCCTGTAGATACGGGAACTCGGGGCGCAGCAGGGTCGAGGGCACGATGGCCAGCGCGACGAGCGGCAGCGCGGCCCCGGCCCGGCGCAGCTCGCCGAGCCCCCGTGCGGCGAAGGCCAGTACGACCGCACCATCGAGCAGGAGCACCGCCGCACCCAGGACGACGACCATCCGAATCGCCGGGCTGGCCCCGGCGTAGGGCACGAACGACCCGGGCAACCCGGACAATCCGTCGCCGATCGCCTGGGCGCTCGCGGCGATCCTCAGATGCAGGAAGTCATGCCAGTTGAGGCCGGCGATAGGCAGGGCCAGGAGGCACAGCAGGCAGGCGCCGGCTACGGCCGGCGGCGGCCCGATGCGGCGCAGAAGCGGAACGATGGTCACCAAGGCGATGGCCAGACCGAGCAGTCCGAGCAGGCGGCCCAGCGGCGCCGGGGTGAGCAGCGTGGCCCAGCGGACCATGGCGTAGAGGCCGAGCGCAGCGAAGCTGCCCACGCGGATCAGACCGAGGATCAGGGGCGAGGCCGGCGTTTGCGCCGCGTCCGCGCGCCGAAACTGCGGAGCCACGGTGATGGTGAGCCGGCCGGCGCTCACGACGCCCTGGCCTTGGGCTGAGACCGGTGGCGCTCGGGGGCGCGGCGGGAGCCGAGCACGAAGCCCCGGCAACCCGACACCTCAAGCGCGGCCCGCACCGGTCCGCGGACCCCCGGCGGTCGGCCGCCGGTCAGTGTCGCGCTGGGGACGACCAGGACGATGGTCCGCTTCTCGCCCTCGGCGTTGGCCGCGGTCAGACGCTCGGGCGCCCGGACGGCCACATAGACCATCGGGCCGATGCGTCCGGCACCCGGGCCCAGCGCGGGGGCCCTGGTCCCCGCGGCCTGCACGACCGCCAGTCGGGCGTAGGCCGCCGGCCATGTCGTCAGCTCGGGGTCAATGGTGGTCGGTCGCCGCTCGCCGGGGAGGAGCAGGCCACACCCCCCCGCTCGAGCCAACTCGAGCGTCAGCGAGGCGGCCGCCCGCACGGCTGCGTCAAGCAACTCGTCGCTGTCCGGCACGTCCGCGGGCCGGGCATCGAGCACGATCAGGGGGCGGGTGTCGCCATCGGGACGCAGGCGCTTCTCGATCAGCCCGGCGCCCCGGGCCAGCGCCGGCCAGTGAATCCGACTGGCCGGCGTGCCCGGTCGGTAGGGGCGCAGACCATCCAGGTCGACCGCCGCCAGCGCCTCGGTGGTGGCGTGACCCTCAGACACACGCAGATG
>CAWJSN010000007.1:0-5248 GCA_963845575.1 uncultured Solirubrobacterales bacterium
CGCCGACCCAGCCCCACGCCGCCGGCGAGCCGCCGGCGCCGGCGCTACCCCCGATAACCTCAGGGCCGAACAAGGCCAGACGTGCTGGGCATGCAGAACACGACCACGCCCGTGGGGCTCGACCTCATCAACAACATTCAGCGCCTGCCCCAGGCCGAACGCTTCCGCCTGATCATCTCGGGGCTCGGGGCCGGGCTGGCCGGGAACGGCCAAGCGCTGAACCAGGCGCTGCTGCGCGCCGATCCGGCGCTTCAGGAAACCGACCGGGTGATCGCCGTGCTGGCCCGCCAGGACCAAACGCTCGCCCAGCTGACCGACGACTCGGCCAAGGTGCTGGCGCCGCTGGCCGCCCAGCGCGCCGGCTTCGGCAGGTTCTTCGTACACACAGGAAAAGTGGCCGAGGCCTCGGCCCAGGAGGGGCAGGCCATCGAGGAGAACTTCAAGGACTTCCCGCCCTTCCTGCGTCAGCTCACCCCCTACACGCAGCGGCTGAGCAATCTGGCCGACGAGATGACCCCGGCACTGCAAGCGCTGGCGGCCCGGGCGCCGACAATCAACCAGACGCTCGACGGACTCGGGTCGCTGGCCAAGGCGTCGGTCCCCGCCGTGCAGAGCCTCGGCCATTTCGCGGTGCGGGAGAGCGCCTTCCCCAAGGTGCACCGGGTGGCCGAGCAGCTCGACGCCCTGTCGGTCCCGCTGCTCCCGCTGGCCACCCAGATCGCGTCGCTGGCCCAGAGCTTCGATAACGGGGGCGGGATCGAGGACCTAATGCGGTTCATCTACTACTACGGGGGGTCGATCAACGGCGAGGATGCCGTCGGCCGCTACATCCGCTCGCTGGTCAGATCAATCAGCTCCAGCGCAGCTCGACGCTCACGGCCAGCGCCAGCGCCAACTTCGCCTGCACGACCGGCTCGGCGGCGTGTGGGAGCCAAACGCGGTCAGCGCCGACACCGCGGCGGGCACACTGCAACCAAAACCAGCGAGCGCGCGACGCGTCGACCACTCGCCCTCCCCTGGCAGCGCTGCGACGGCTCGGCGGGCCAACCAGTCAACCCGTCGATCAGAGCGCCAAAGCGTTGATCGGCTACCTGCTCTCGCCATGACCCGACGGTCCCACAACCCGTTCACAAACCGGATCCTGATCGGAGCGATCACGGTGCTGGTGGCGATCGTGGCCGTGTTCTTGGCCTACAACGCCAACAGCGGTCTGCCCTTCGTCCCCACCTATAACGTCAACGTCGGCTCCCCGATGCGGCGGGGCTGACCGCGACCGACTCGGTGCTGGTCGGGGGCAGCCGGATCGGATACATCGGCCAGATCACGGCGGCCCGGCAACCGGGGGGGCGGAGCGTGGCCGTGCTTCACCTGCGGCTGAACCAGGCGGGGCCACGGATCCCGTCGACTCGAGCGATCTCGTCCGCCCCGTGTCACCGCTCGGGCTCAAGTATCTCGAGATCACCCTCGGCCACTCCCCGCGGACGGTGCCGCGGGGGGGACGATCTCCGCCTCGCACACCCACCTGCCGGTGGAGATCGACGACTTCTTCAACACGTTCAACCCGCCGACGCGGGCCGCCTCCCGGGCCAACCTGAACGTATACGGCGATGGCTTTGCCGGGCGGGGCGGGGATCTGAATAGCTTCTTCGCCGAAATCAAGCCGCTGGTCGATACCTGGGGCCGGCGATGAGCAATCTGCTCGACCCCCGGACCAGGTGGGCGGAACTCTTCCCGAGCCTCGAGCAGGCCGCTCACGAGGTGGCCCCCGTGGCCCAACAGCAAGCCGACCTGTTCAGCGCGCTGAGTCATCGCTTCACGCCCTCTCAGAAGCCACACCCCAACTCCAGGCAGCGATCGCCGGGGGGCCACCGGGCCTGCAGACGGCGAACCAGCAGTTCCCGAAGAGGACCAATTCATCGATGACACGGCTGAGCTCTCCAGCGCTTCCGCCCCGCGTTCGTCAGCCTGTCGAACGCCTCGGTGCAGTTCGCGCCCGCGGTCCGGGTGGGGATCCGGGCCCTGGCCCGGACCCCGGCGCTGAACGGGCGGCTCTCGGCCACGCTGGAGGCGATCCAGCGCTTCGCCGGAGCTCGGCCACGCTGCCCGGGCTCGAGGGCCTGACCGAGACGGCGAGCCTGATCCAGCCGACGATCGCCTTCGCCGCCCCGGCCCAGACGAGCTGTAACTACCTGGTCCTGTTCTTCCGCAACCTCGAGTCGGCGCTGTCGGAATCGGACTCGGTGGGGTCGATGCTGCGGGTGACAGCGCTGCCGCTGCCCCAGCTTCCCGACAGCGAGGCGGGCCCGGCGTCAGCGCCGGCCGACGAGCCCCCGGCCAGCGGCAACTCGATCCAGCGCACGCTCGAGGACGACAGCTACCTGCACTCCGATCCCTACCCGAACACCGACGCTCCGGGCCAGCCTGCGGGGTGTGAGGCGGGCGACGAGCTCTATCTCCCCCAGCGGGTGATGCTCGGCCAGGCACCGATCAACCAAAAGGGGACCGAGCAGACAAAGCGGGTGCTGCCGTGAGGTTCGCCGAGCACGGGCTCTCGCCAGTCAAGGCAAGCCTGATCGGGCTCGTGGTCTTGATCGTGGCTTCGTACTTCATCTTCACCAAGGCGATGCCGTTCCGCCACCATTACACGGTCCACGCCGTCGTTCGAAGCTCGAATCTGATCGCCCCGGGCTCGCCGGTGCGGATCGGCGGAGTGGACGCAGGCAAGGTGACCGGGATCGGGCGCTATCGAGACTCGAACCTGGGCGAGCTGACCATGCAGATCGACCGGAGCGGCCGGCCGATAGGGACCGACGCCACCCTCAAGATCCGCCCCCGGCTGTTCCTGGAGGGCAACTTCTACGTCGACCTATCGCCGGGCAGCCCCAGCACGCCCACGCTCCGGGACGGGGGGACGATCCCGCTCTCGCAGACCGCGAACCCCGTCCAGCTCGACCAGCTGCTCGACGCTTTCCCGGCCAACACCCGCCACGAGCTCCAGAGGGCCCTGCAAGGCCTCGGGGTGGCGCTCGACACGACGCCGACGGCGGCGCAGGACGCCCAGCTCGACCCAGCGGTGCGGGGGCTGACGGAGGGCAGGCGATCAACAAGACGTTCGATACGAGCGCGGCCTCGCTGCGCGACTCGGCGCTCGACTCCGACGCTCTCACCGGGCCGAGCCGCCACCAACTGGCCCAGGTGATCTCAGGCTTCGCCCACGCCAGCGCGGGGCTGGCAGCGGCGGACGGCAAGCTGGCGGCCGTCGTCTCGGAGTTCGACCAGACGATGCAGGCCACCGCCGCGGAGGCAGCGCCGCTGCGCCAGACGGTGGCCGAGCGGCCCCACGGCGCAGAGCGCCAACACCGCCTTCTCGGCTCTCGATCAGGCTCTGCCGGGCGCGGCACGGTTCGCGAACGATCTGGCCCGGGGGCTGCCCGAACTCCCGGCGACGATCACCGCCGCCTACCCATGGCTCGATCAGGCGGGGCCGCTGTTCTCGACCGCCGAGCTCCGCGGCCTGCTCGAGCAGCTGGCTCCGGCGAGCGACGACCTGGCCAAGCTGACCCACGCCCAGCTCCAGTTCCTGCCCCAGATCGACGAGTTCGACCGGTGCATGACCAAAGTGTTCCTGCCCACCGGGAACGTCGTGGTCAACGACGGGTCGCTGTCGAGCGGGGTGCCCAACTACCAGGAGTTCTGGTACACGATGGTGGGCCAGTCGGCCGAGGGGCAGACGTCAGACGGCAACGGCAACCTGCTCCGCGTGGCCACCCCCGGGGGCGCGGCCCAGGTCGAGTCGGGGCAGACCAACTACTACGGAAACGCGGACACGGGATTCGCCATGGCGCCTTTCCCGCCGCTTCGCACACGGCCCGCGTACCCCAACTTGGTGCCGCCGCTTCGCCGGGATGCCCCCTGCTACACGCAGCCGATCCCCGACGTCAACGGCCCGGCGTCGATCGGCCCGGCCGACGGGTCAGACCCCAACGGCGCTCCGCCCCCGGTACCCAACGACCCGGCTCTCAAGGTCCCAGCCGCGGCGGGGAGGGGGCAATGACCGCCGGCTGGCCGCGCCCGGGCTCAGCTGAGCACCCTCGTGCTCCTGGCCACACTGGCCGTGTTCGGGCTCGCCGTGGCGGGCTACCTCGTGGTTCACGAGCGGATCGTGTGGCCGAGCTGGCTGCCGGTCATCGGCCAGCACGAGTTCACGCTCAAGGCCGACGTAACGGCGGTCTCCGGGGTCCTCCCGGGCCAGGGCCAGGCGGTCACCGTATCCGGGGTCACGGTGGGCCAGATCTCCGGAGTGGCGCTCCAGCACGGGCTGCCCGTCGTCTCGATGCAGATCGACCCCCAATACGCGAATCGGATCTACTCCAACGCCACCGTGCTCCTGCGCCCGAAGACGGGGCTCAACGACATGGTGGCCGAGCTCGACCCGGGGAACCGCGGGGGCGGCCACCGCCTGCACAGCGGGGCCACGCTGCCGCCCGCCGACACGCTCCCGACGGTCAACTTCGATGAGATCCTGAGCCAGCTCGACGCCGACACCCGCGGCGAACTGATGCAGCTCGTCGACAACGGGGGCGAGGCGGTCTCGGGCCGGGGCGGCCAGGAACTCGGAAATGTGTTTCGCGACTTCGACCCGCTCTCACGCGACGTCGAGCGGGCGAGCCGCCTGGTAGCCCTGCGGAGCATCGAGCTGAAACGCCTGATGGGCAACCTGGCTTCGGTCGCCACGGAGCTGGGCGGCAACGAGTCGGCGCTCACCGAGTGGGTGGTGGGCAATGAGGGGGTTTGGCGGGCCTTCGCTCAGCAGGATAGAATCTCCGCCAGACGATTGCGCTGCTCCCGCCGGCGCTCAAGTCGACCAACACCGCGTTCGTCAAGGCGACGGCGCTCGGACGGGCAATGCAGTCGGCCTTCGGGCAGCTCGATCAGAGCGCCCGTGGCTTTGGGACCACCGCCGTCGACCTGCGGACGTTCTTCAGGGGTACGACGCCGGTGATCCGCAGCGATTTGCGCCCATTCTCGGTCGAGGCACAGCCCACAGCCCGCCTGCTGGCACCGGCCACCCACCGATTCGCCCGCGCCACGCCCGGGCTGGCGACGCTGGCCAAGGAGCTCAACAACATCGTCAACGAACTGGCCTACAAGCCGGCTCGCGGCCAGAGCTACCTGTTCTACGTGCCGTGGGACAACCACAACTCGAACTCGGTCCTCTCCTCCCAGGACGGTGTGGGTCCGGTGCGCC
>CAWJSN010000008.1:0-16239 GCA_963845575.1 uncultured Solirubrobacterales bacterium
GTGGACGCCTTGCGGGTTCGGGTCAACGGGGTGTCCATGGCGCAGCTGCGGCGCGCGCCGCCTGCCCTGCGCCAGCATGCGGTCGGCCATGTCCATCTGGCCACCCCGCTGGCCGACGGCGCGCAGCACCGGCCGCGCCCGGACAAGGGCGGCTACGCCGTGGTGCTCGGCCGGATCACTCCTGGCAAGGGGCAGCACCTGGCGGCCCAGCTGGCCCACGAGCACGGCTTCGATCTCATCGTGGCTGGGCCGGTCGGTCCCTACGGCAGCCCGCCCAGCTGGCCGCCGCGGGGGAGGCCGCGGCCACGAACCCGGACGTCAGCTACTGGGCCGAGCAGGTGCGCCCGCTGGTCGACGGCGTGCGGGTGCGCTGGATCGGCACCCTGGCCAGCCGGGAGCGGGACCAGCTGGTCGCGGCCGCGCGGTTCTCGCTGTTCCCGCTGCAGTGGGAGGAGCCCGGCGGCACCGCGGTGGCGGGAGTCACTGGCCCTGGGCACGCCAGTGGTGGGCCTGGCCCGCGGCTGCCTGCCCGAGTTGGTGACGCAGGGCCGGACCGGCTGGCTGGCGGACTCGCCCGGCGAACTGGCCGGGCTGGTGGACGTGGCCCGACACGCATCGACCCGGCGGAGTGCTGTGCGGAAGCCGCGCGCCGGTTCACGCCCTTCCCGGGCTCCAACGCCTCCTCCCGAAGAGCGCCCACAGAGTCCGGATCGAACTCACCTGACCGGGGCGGCACAGGCACCACCTCATGGTCCTGGACCTCCAGAACCTCCATCGCGTTGAGGTCGACGAGGGCGATGATCCCTTCGAGCGGATGGGCGTATCCGTTGTCGTACAGATGCTCTCGCTGGAAAGCGATCGCCCGAGCGAGCCTCAGTCCCTGCTCCTCCGGGTAGCCGAAGTTGCCCGGCGGCCAAGCATCGATCTGAACCTTGTTCAGATCATCAATGCCTCGCCTCCGCACCGCCTCAACGAAGCGCGGATCCGCTCGCACGGCCTCCGCTGCCTCGCCCAGCTCACTGACCATGATGGCCCCCTGAGCCTCCGGGACAGGGTCCCACCGTTCCACGACTCGGTCAGTGATCGAGACGATCGCCTCAATCGTCGAGCCGACGGCGCGGTCGAGCAGCACGATGCGCACCCTCCGCGCCGGGGCTGCGGCCCCCTCGCCCTTCGCAGGCTCTTCGAGCTCAATGCTTATGAAGCGGGGATGGGCTATCTCCGCGTAGCGCGAGTCCGATTTCAGCGTCGAGGCGGCCAGCCGTACTTCATCGCCGTCAAGCGGATCGAGCGGGTGGGTGCTTACCCCGGTAGCGCTCACGCGCCGCTCCGCTCATTGGCCGGCGGCTGATCGATCATCGAAGCCAGGAGTTCCTCCTCAGACTGACGCCCTCCGGCTCGGCGGCCGAACCTGTAGATGATTGCCGCCATCAGCAGCAGGCCACCACAGACGACCGTCACTGTGATTGTCCAGGTGGACTTCTTGATTGACGAGCTGAACGGCTCGATGTAGGTGTAGTAGATGCCCAAGCAGGTACCGGCGAGACCGACCAGCACGGTGATGGCGGCGCCCGTCATTCCGCCCGGAATCCGCCAGAACGAGTCCTTGTAGCGTTCGGCATACCTGCGCCGGGCGAGCAACACCGGGACGAAGAAGAAGATCCCGGCCAGCAGCCACATGATGGTCATCGCCCCCTCAAGGGTCAGGAAGGCGTTGTTGAGGCTCTGCTGCGAGTAGAAGATCACGATGATCACGGAGATCAGGGCGCCGGTGAACAGCAGGGCCGTGACCGGGTTCTTGGTCCGCGGGTTCAGGTGCGTGAAGATCCGCGGCAGGTGCCGCTCCAGCCCGGAGACGAACACGAGCCGGGCATAGGTCTGCTGGTAGGTCAGATCAGCGGCGATGAAGGCCACGACCAGGAAGATGGCGACCACCGGCACCAGGCCCGAGGCGTGGAGGCCCGAGAGGACCTGCACCGCGCCGGTCGCCGCGTTGATGTTCTTGATCGGTGTCGCCAGCAGGATGCTTGTCGAAGTCAGGATGTAGCCGAGAACCACGATGACCGTCCCCCAGAGCACCATCCGAACCAGGGTGCGGCGGGAGGCGATGACCTCCGCCCCCATGTTGAACGGCGCTTCCACGCCGGTGAAGTTCAAAAGGATCAGCCCGAAGTAGGAGCCGTAGAGCGAGAAGTTCAGCTTGGTGAAGTCTCCGGAGTGGACCGGATTGGCCGAATGACCGTCACGGAGAGCAATGGCCACGCCCGCCACCACGACGAGCGCCACGAGCAGCATGTAGAACAGGAACACGCCGTTGGCGAGGTTGCGCGACGGTCGCAGGCGCATCAACGCCAGCGAGATGGGAATCCAGAGCAAGATCAGCTGCAGCAGGATGCTCACCGTCGTACTGGGCGAGAAGTGGAACGCCAGTTGCAGCAACGCGACCTCGACCGCGGGATGGGTGGCGCCCACCAGCACGATCGGAACCCAGCTCAAGAAGCCGGCGAAGAAGGCCACCCAACCGGGCATCGTCTTCGCCGTCCAAACGTAGACGCCGCCCTGGGCCGGCCAGACGTTTCCAAGCTCGGCCACAGCCATGGCCGCGGGGAGCAGGAATACGATCACACCGAGGATCCACAGCTGCGTGGTCGGCCACCCGCCCAGCGCAACGATCGCCGAGGCGTTGATGAAGAAGATGATGTAGACGTAAAGCCCGATGCCGTCGAAGGTCCCGAGGACCTTGGGCAGCACCTGTTCGGGGACTAGCTCGGCGACGAGACGGCGCTCTGTGAGCGGGGTCGTCTCAGATGCGGTGGTTGCCATCACTGCTCCTTCGTGGATTGGTTGGCACGTCGGTGTGTCGCTTGCCTAAGACCCGTTGGCACTGGTCAACTGACCGTCTTCCATCGTGAAAACCCGGGTGGCCTCCTGGGCAACAATTGGATCGTGGGTTGAGGCGATAACCGCCAGCTGGGAGCTGGCGCACAGGTCGGTCAGGATCTGAAGGACTTCTGACCCTGACCGGCGATCAAGATTCGCGGTGGGCTCGTCGGCGAAGATCACACTGGGCTGCGAGATCAGGGCACGGGCCACGGCAACGCGCTGTTGCTCGCCGCCGGACAGGCGAGCGGGCGTGTGGTCGACCCGGTGGCTGAGGCCGACCATCTCAAGCAGGCCGAGCGCGCGGTGGCGCAGCGAACTGCGCTCGATCGGCTCGAAGATCAGCGGCAGCTCGACGTTCTCCACCGCCGACAAGAACGGGATGAGGTTGAAGGACTGGAAAACGAACCCGACCTTCGAGTGGCGCAATTCGGCGAACTGGCTCTCGGTCAGGTCTTTGGTCGGCCGTCCCTCGATCTCGATGCTTCCGCGGGTCGGTCGATCAAGCCCTCCAAGTAGGTGGAGAAGCGTCGATTTTCCGCTTCCGCTGGGACCCATGAGGCATACGAACTCGCCGCGCCGGACCTCAAAGCTGGCGCCCCGAACCGCTTGCACCACCTCGTCGCCGAGCCGGTAGAGCTTCCATACGTCGGCAATCCGGACGATGGGATCGGTCGTTGCTGAAGTCATCAGGCTCCTCGGGCTCAGGACCGGGCGTTGAGGGACACAAGCGGTGGTTTTCGAACGGCGCGCAGGATCGGCAGCACGCTGGCCAGCATCGATGCGACGGCGCAGAGAAGCAGGGCGATGAGCCCGGAGCGCACGACGAGCCACGGGGCCGCCGATGCCAGGGAGCCGCCGGCCCGCAACGCGGCCACCACGACGCCACCGATCACCGCTCCGATGGCACCGCCGACGATGGCGCTCACGCTCGGCTCGATGGCCAGTGAGATGAGAACGCTTCGGGGCGCCACCCCATTGGCCGTCAGTACGCCGATCTCTCCCCGTCGCTGGTTGACGCTACGCATGGCGCAGATCGCCACCTCGACCGCACCGACGAGGACGACCAGGACTGAAACCTCGACCGTGGTTCGAGCGAGCGCGCCAGGATCGCCGAAGCTGGCGGCCTGATGTCGGATGGCCGGGAAACTCCCCAGTACGGCGGTGAGGAGGGCCGCGCCGCCCGCGGTCGTGAGCACGGGCAGGATTGCCTCACGACGGCGTCGCGCGAGGGCCCGAAGGCCGTACCTGAGCGCTCTCACGAGCTGGCCTCCCGAAGAAGATCGACTGGCCGCTGCTGCGTGATCCGGTGGGCTGGGATCAGCGCGGCGAAGATTCCCAGCGCCGGCAGATAGGTGAGGACCAGCGCCGCGGCCTGCAGGACATCGCTAGCAGACAGCTGCCCGGGGGACGCGCCGGCCAGTAAGACGACCGCAAGTCCCAGGCCGAAAACGTATGCGCTGGCGAAGATGAGTCCCGCCTCGGCCAGGAAGAAATACAGCACCTCGTCGGTCAGGCCGATACTGGCGAGCACCCCGAACTCCCGCCGACGCTCCTGCACGGCGGCGAGGAACGACGTGACCGAGATAACGAAGCCGAGGAACAGAGCGAGCTTGGCCACCAGCCCGAGCACGGACCCCTGGACCCGCCCACCCAGCAGGGCGGAAAACCGGTCCCGGAACGTGAAGACGCCACCACCGCCCTGGGTGATGTAGACGATCCCGTGCTGGTGGGTCGCGGCCTGCGTCGGATCGGTGGTCACAGGTGAATGGGTGCTGGCGGCCAGCTGACTCCGCACGTTCAGGTCGGCCGCCGGAGGAACGGCGGTGAGCCACCCGCGGCCTCCGGTGAGGGCCCGGGCGGTGGCCAGAGGGACTTCGACGTATGCGCCCTGGGTGCCGCCGGACCGGACTCGAAGTGAGGATCCGTCGACGGTGACTGTTGATCCGGGCTTGAGATGAAGGAGTCTCGCCGCGGGGACTGAGACGGTTGCCACCCCGAGCGGATTACCGGTCGAACCCAGCACGGGGACCGGCCGACCGTTGACCTTGGTAACAGCGCCAAGGGTCTGCCGCACCTTCCAGCCACTGCCAAGCTGGGCAGGTTGGGGCAGCACTCCGTTGGGCAGCAGCGTGTCGTAGCGTGGTGAGTAGGTGAAGCCTCCGGCCGGGAGGATCCAGATCGGAGCTCCGGCGTCGGCCCGGTCGTAAGCCGCCGCGCCGCGCACCTGGTAGCCCGTGGAGATCGATTCGACGACGATCGCGACTGTGATCGTCAGCCCGATTCCGAGTACCGCCAGCAGGGTGTGCTCGGGACGTCTGCGCAGGTTGCGCAGGGCGATCGAGAACAGCCGGACACTCCGGCGGTGCTCACGATGATGGCCTGGTGGATCGATAGCCGGCGGCTCCAGCCTGCTCTCGGTCACTACGTCCACGGCGGACCTCCGTCCCCGTGGGGCACAAGGGCGTGCACGAAGGGCGACTGGCCGCGGGAGGGCGCGGCCAGCGTCGCCCGCATGCGGTAGCGGTCACCGCGGTAGGTCATCTCGTTCAACTCGACTCGGCGATCGTGTTGATCGATGGTGGTCTGCCGGGTGTGGAGTACAGGCGATCCGACAGGCACCTCGAGGTGCTGGGCCTGCCACTCGGTCGCCGCTCGGGCCTCGACGCTGTAGTCCGCCCTTGAGGGCACGATCTCGTAGGCCGCGATCAGCGTCGCGTGGAGGGACTCTTCGGTGAAGTCGACGGCCTCAATCCCCTCCATGAGGGCCAGCGGCAGGCGACTCTCATCGATGGCCGTCGCGACGCCTTCCACCAGACGAAGGCGGACCAGCTCGAAGAGCTTGGCCCCCGGCGTGATGCCCAAGGCCTCAGCTTCGTCGATGGTCGCCCCCCTGACTTCGCGTCCGAGGATCAGCGACCCGACCGCTAGGCCTCGGCTGGTGGCCATTTCGGTAAAGCTGAGAAGCGCGCCCGGAGGCTCGCTCAATGCGTCGGAGACAAACCATCCCCGTCCGGCCGCGGCTGTGATCAGGCCCTGGTCGGCGAGCCGGGAGAGGGCTTGGCGCAGGGTCACCCGGCTGACCGAGTAGGTGGCGCACAGCTCGCGCTCGGACGGGAGGCGGCCCCGGCGGGGGAGGTCGTCCGACGCGATCCGGGCAGCGATCTTCTGCGCGACCTGTTGGTAGAGCGGCTCGCTGCCTCCGTGTACGGAGGGCTCGCTGCTCTCGCTGCTCCCGTGACCGGGGGGGTCGCTGCCCCCGTGTACGGGCTCCTCGCTCCCGATTCCGGTCATCGGCGGCGAGCCTATACCGCTGGTCTATACAGGTCAAGACCTGTATTACCTGGTATGCAGTTTTGGCTCACCTGGTTATGCTCAGACCGTGCCGGACGACCCGTGTTTGTTGATGCTCTCGCCGCATGCCGATGACGAGGTTCTGGGCGCGCCATCGGTGGTGTTCGCCGCCCGAGACAGCGGCTGGCGGGTTGTCAATCTGCTCTGCTTCCTCGGTCCTGGAGATCGCCAGCGGAGGTTGGCCGAGGTCACCCAAGCCACGGCGGTTATGGGGATCGAGCTGCGGCTAGCGGGCGAGCCGCTCCTGTCGGTTAGCGCGCTGAGCGAACCGGAGTCCGCACGAGCGCTGGTCAGCGCGGAAGTGGCCGCGGCTGTGGACGAGCTCTCGCCTGCGCTGGTCCTTTCCCCCAGCCCGCACGATGGCCACTACGCCCACGAGGCCGTCGGCGATGGGGTCCGTGACGCGCTCGAGGCCGGCGCCGCCGGGTCACGCTGGGTCATGTGGGGCTGGTGGGGCGATTTGCCGCTGCCCACAACAGTCATTTGGCTCGACGAGGTGGTGATGGCTCGAGCGCAGACGGCGTTGGCCGAGCACCGAGGCGAGCTTGACCGTCTCGATCTGTCGGGCGCACTAGATGCACACGCGCGCTGGAACGCGGCCGTGGGCCCCGAGCGAGTTATGGGGCCTGGTTACCGACCGAGCGGGATCGCCGGGTCCGTGTACGCAGATCTGGTGCTTGAGGCGCAGTGGGATGGAGAGCGCTGGCGGCTGGCCGACCCGCGGGTGGTGGCCGCCAGCCAGGTCTTGGATCAGCCCGTCTGGGGATCCCGCGATCTGACCTCATGGCTCGATGCGCCATCGGCCTCGAACCTGATCGGTCGTCCGATCCGCCCCGATGCCTCCACATCTGCTTAGCCGCTCGAGCAGTTATCTTCGTCGACTCCCTTGTTACTGCGACCGCGGAGCCGGCGATTATGAGCGCCACGGAAAACGCCATAGGTGATGGGTCAGAGCCCCGGCAGATCGGGATCCTGCTGTTCGATGGGGTCGAGGAGCTTGACGCCGTCGGTCCATGGGAGGTCCTCGCGAACTGGACCCAGGAGCACCCCCACGACGGCTGGGCGGTCTCGTGCCTGTCCCGCGACGGAGCCAGCGTGACCGCGGCAAAGGGTCTGGAGTTGGGTGCCCATCACAGCTTCGACAGTGCTCCACCGCTCGATGTGCTCCTGCACCCCGGCGGCCGCGGGACGCGGCCACTCATGCGTGACCCAACTCACCTGGACCGGATTCGGCGCTACCGCGCGGACGTGCCTCTCCTGACCAGCGTTTGCACCGGCTCGCTGGTGTACGCGGCGGCGGGCCTCCTCTCAGGTCGTCGCGCGACCACGTACTGGAGCGCCCTGGCGCAACTCGCCGATCTGGACCCCACGATCACCGTCGATCCCGACGCTCGATTTGTCGACGACGGCGACGTGATCACTTCCGCCGGCGTCTCAGCCGGGATCGATATGGCCCTTCATCTCGTCGCGCGCCTAGCTGGTCCTGAGCGAGCGCGAGAGGTCCGCAAGAGCATCCAGTACGACCCGGCGCCACCGGTGTAGGCCCTGCGGCGAGCCTCGGGTCGGACCGGCGACCTTCCGGGTCGTGAAGCCCGAGGGTCGGGCCCTCGGCGACGACCCGGCCAATCGCGCCTCTGACGATCGCCCGGCGCTCGGCGTCCAAGCTGTTTGACCAGCGCCGGAAGGCATCCGTGAACACGATCGGCGAGCGCGGGGCGTACTCGAGGGGCGCATGGCGGCCCTAGCCATAGTTTCGACCGGCGCCGCCTTCACCGTGCATCCGGCGCGACAGGTCACATGCAAGCTGCAGGTGCTCAAGAGATCGCTCACGGGCGAGACCAATTAGCTTCGTCGCCCGTTCGACATCGGCGATGTCGCTCGGCGTCAACACCGTGCTGACCGTGCCGCAGAGCATGTCGAGCACGACCGCCCGAGGCTCCTCGCCCGGATAGGCGTCGGGCGGCAACGCCGCCGTCAGGTCCGCCACCAGCTCGCTCAACATCGAGCCGGTGCCGAGCAGCCCGAGCACGAACCGGACAACGTGCTCATCACGCCGCGGAGATCCCATTACTGGTTAGAGCGCAGGGGCCGAGCGTTTCACCCCCCGGCGCCGCGACGGCCGCTACTGGCTCGGAGGGCGTCCGGATCGAGCGGCTCGTGGCCTAGACGCTCGCGGTCAGCGAGGCCCGGGAGGTCCTCACCCGGCCCCGCATCCGGCGGACAATCGAAGGTGTCACCGGCGGTGTGCTGATCGGCCTCGGGCTTCGGGTGGCGGCCGAGTCTCGCTAGCGCGACGGGTTGGCGAGCCTTGTGGTGCCGTCGTTGACGGTCTGCATCTCCCCGATCGACTTGAGGACGAACTGGTTCATTGCGCTGCTCCCGGGGGCGGCTCGACGATCAGGAAGCGGTTGCCTTCGCTGTCGCGAAAGAAGAACTGAGGCGGCACTGGATCCTTGATGGTGACCTCGAGCGAGACGAGCCCCGCCCGGTGCTTGCCCTGGCCCGCGATCTCTGGGTCCACGTCAACGCCCGCGGCCCGGAGGCTGGCGTGGTCAGCTTCGATGTCCGCGGTCTGAAACGCGCACAGGGTCTCGTCGCTGCCGGCGGATTCGCCCTCGCTGGGCGGAACCAGCGCGATGGTGTTGGCCGCGCCTGGCGGGGCCACCTCGATCCAGCGGCCACCAGCGCCGTAGGCGAAGTCGGCGCGCTTCTCGAACCCGAGCTTGTCGAGGTAGAAGGCCAGCGCTCGCTCCTGGTCGGCAACCGGGGCGAACACGGTGCCGACCTGGTTGATGCGGCTTGCCTGTGCAGTGTTGGTCATGCGGCGATCCTTTGTTCTGACTGGGTCTGCGCCATCCGCATCGTCAGCCTAGGCCGCCTGCCGCTCGCCGTTGATGGCAGTCGCCAGCAGCGGGACGGCGGCCTCGATCTGCGCCCCCGTCGGTAGTGCGTATCCGAGCAACAACGCCGGCCCGACGGGTGCGTACGTCGTGCAGTGACGATGAAGTTCGTGGACGCCCACACCGGCGGCGCGCAGCCGTCTGGCGGTGTCCCGTTCGTCGCAGTAGTGGGGAAGCCAGGCCACGAGGTGCAGGCCGGCGGCGGCGCCGCCCAGGCGTATCTCTGGTGTATGGCGGGCGAGCGCGTTGATCAGCAGCTCACGTTTCACCGCGTAGCGCCGTCTCATCGCCCGCAGGTGACGGTCTAGGGCCGCATCCTCGATGAATGAAGCCATGGCGATCTGATCCACCGTCGGCGGCCTGGCGTCGGTGATCCGAAGCTCGTCCTGAACGCCGGCCAGCAGGTAGGACGGGGCCACGACCCAGCCGATGCGCATGGCCGGCGCCAGGGTTTTGCTCGTGGTGCCGACGAAGGCGACCCGATCCGGAGCGAGAGCCTGGAGGGAGGCGGTTGGATCCCGGTCAAACCGATATTCGGCGTCGTAGTCATCTTCGATGATCAGCGCATCTCGACCTTGCGCCCATTCGACTAAGGCCGTGCGGCGTTCGCGGGACAGCACGACACCGGTCGGATATTGATGTGCGGGAGTCACCATCACCGCGTCGACATCGGCCTGAGCCAGCTCGGACACGATCAGTCCCTCAGCATCGACACCCACCGGGACGGGCTCCAGACCGGCGCGCTCGACAGTTAAACGCTGCAACCGCCAGCCGGGATCCTCGATCGCCACCCGCCGGGCACCGCGAGCCCGCAGCGCGTGGCACAGGGCGGCGGTCCCGTGAGCCGCTCCGCAGCAAATGACCACACGCTCGGGGTCGGCGGCGACGGCGCGCGCCCGGGCGAGATACGCCGCCACGGCGGCCCGAAGCTCTGGCGCACCGCGATAATCGCTGTAGGTCAACCGGGCATCGGGCAGGCTTTGGACGGCGTCGATCAGGGCGGCCTGCCAGCGGCGCCGGGGAAACGCATGAAAGTCCGGCTGGCCCGGTCTCAGGTCATGGCGAAATCCTCGCCGCAGGCGCTCGTCAAGCCGGGTTGGGGCCGGCTCAGGCACGGTCCGGGCGGCGACGCGAGTGCCCGACCCCCGTTTGGCGGCGAGATAGCCCTCGGCGATCAGCTGGGAATAGCTGTCCACGACAACGCCCCGCGAGACGCCAAGTTCCTGCGCGAGTAACCGACTCGGCGGGAGCGTAGACCCGGGCGCGAGGCGGCCGGAGCGGATCGCCGCTCGCAAAGCCCGCTCGAGCTCCTGCCCGCGCGGCGCGTCCTCTGAGAGATCGATTTGGAGGTCCACGGGCCTGGCTATTGCGACAGTCCGCTGTCGACCCAGCGCGCGAATACATCGATCTGCTCTTGCGGCCAGCCACCGTCGCAGGGCATGGTGCCGTCGCGCAGGCGCTCGAGGATTGCCGCAGCGTGCTGACGGACGTCGTCGTGTGACCACAGATCGAATGCGAACTGCATTGACTGGCGGTCGCGCTGGCGAAACATCGGCTTGATGTGCTGCTCGAAGCCGAGCGGCTCGTCCGGGCCCGGCAGCACCACCGGTGCCTGAGGCTCCGTCGGGGGCGGCGCGAGCGCAGAGACGCGTCCGCCTGGAGGTCCGGCGGCGGTGTGCCAGTCCCACCGGGGCATGGGCATGTGCTCAGGAGGCTGCGCCTCGGTTTGTGAGTTTTCCACCGCCAGCCGAGAGCCCCACTCGATGTAGGACTGAAACGCCGAGCGGAACTCGGGATCGTTCGGTAGGCCGGCCTCGTGGGCGGATCGCAGCAGCAGCGTCACCCAGCGGGATCGCTGTTCCTCGGTCAGACACTTGCCGAGATGCTGGGAGAGCATCCGCGAGTAGCCGCCGAACTCCTGGCTGTAGTCGTGGGGGCCGCCGAAGACCTCTCCGAGCCATTTCGCCACCCGCTGGGGATGGTCGGCTGACATGTGCGCGAACAGCGGGGCGAGCAACGGATCCTGAGGCACATGCTTCTCGTAGAACAGCCTGGTCATTCGGGTCAGCGCCGGCAGGCCACCGGCCCATTCGAACATCGTCGGTGTGCTCTCCGGGTCAGGCACGGGATCGCGGAATTCGACGTACCAGTGCATACCGCTGCAGAACGGCTTGTTCTGCGAATGCCCGCAGCGGCACAGCGCGTAATGCTCGCTTGACGCCCCGGCGTTGCCGGGAGTCGCCGTGCCGTCCTGGTCTACGAGGTCAATCCGGCCCGTGACCCGAAGCGGGCCGTCCTTGGACACCTCGATCTCTGGCTCGCGCGTGTCGTGCCAGTCGACCTCTGCCCGCGCCTCCACACCGTCGACCGCGTAGCTGAGTGCGCCCGACGGACAATCTCGGACGGCTCGGATGATCTCATCCATCCGGCCACCGCTAGGCGCCACGAACGGCTCCTGACCCAACCGGAACACCGTTGCCAGCCGGTCGGTGCAGAAGCCCGAGTGCTGGCAGGTCCCGCGGTTATCCAGAACGGTCACCTGCTGGCCCACGTAGCTGTCGCGGCGATCGGAAACCCGCTCGGGGTCCTTGGCGTCGATGAACCCGGTCCGCGTGTGGCTGCCGTCGCACAGCGGCTTGATCGCGGAGGCACCGCACCGGCACAGCGCCAATTGAGGACGCTCGGGCATCGGCTGGCCGAGCCAATCAACCACGCGCGACACATTCGTCACCAGGTAGGGGCCATTGTGCGCACACTGGATTCGCGGGGCCAGCCCGGCGAGCAGTGCCTTGAGCTCGGCGGTGCGGTCCGCCGCTTGGGCCTCATCGTCGGCGAGCTTGATGGCGAGGTCTTGCAGCGCGGCAACGGCCTCGGTCAGCTCGGCACTGTTCGCCGAGCGCGCCCGCGCCGTGGTCGCCCGCTTGGCCAGATCCCAGATCCTGTCGCCAACCTCCCGGGCTGGCTCCGCATCGGGGCCCGGTCGGGATTCCTCGGCCTCCTCGGTGCTGCCGACCACCAACCCCAGCGGTCGCAACACGCTGTCCTTGAGTCGCGCGCAGATCATCTGTGCGCGGTCGTCTGGCCGGCGCTCAAGCGTCGCCACCAGCGCTCGCGCCTGCCGGACCAGGTGCGACAAGTCGATCACTGGCGTCCGCTCAGACCTGGGCGGCATGGTCTCTCACCTCGTACTCTGATCACCGTCCGTCAACAATACGATACTGTACCGGATTGCTATGAGTACCACCAGATCGGATTCTGAGACGAACGAAACAGGCGCCGAAGCCGGTGTGCGTCCGGTTGGGCGGCGCGGACGCGTGCGAGATCCAGCCATCGATGCCCGGATCCTCGCCGTCGCGCAGCAACACCTCTCGACCGTCGGCTACCAGGCCATGTCCCTCGCCGCCATCGCCGAGGAGGCTCAGACCACCCGTCAAGCTCTCTACCGCCGCTGGACCAGCAAAGCAAGCCTGGCCAGCGCGGCCCTGAAGGCGGCCGAGGACGCGGGACCCGAGGTGTCCTCCCCAGATCCCCTGCGCGACCTCGCGGCCGAGTTGGCCGACTTCCAGCGCGGCGTCTCCCGACCGGGCCGACTCTCGTTGGTCGGCACGATGTTGCAGGACAGCACCGACGCCGACCTCCGAGCTCGCTACCAGGCGCGGGTGATCGCGCCGAGAAGGGAACGAATCCGGGCGATCCTCGAGCGCGCGCAAGAACTCGGCCTGATCGATGCGGCCGCGGACCTCGATGTCGCGGTCACGCTCCCCACCGGCTCCTGGTACGCCCGGGAGCTGGCCGGGCAGCGCCCCCCTCGCGGCTGGCCCGAGCGCACCGCGAAGCTGGTCTGGCGCGCGGTCGGCGGGACATACCGCCGGCTTAGCGCGAGGCGGCGATCCGCTAACAAACCGCCACCGCCTCCGCCACACTGGGGGTCGGCTCCGAGAGGGCATCGTCGAGGTGGCGGGCGCCGATCATCACGACGAGCACGGCGAAGGCTCCAGCGACGCCGGCGAGCACGAACGCCGCTTGCGCTCCGGCGCTCTGAATCAGTGCCCCGGCGGCGATCGCACCGGCCGAGCCGCCGGTAGCGGATGCGGTGGTGAGCCATGCGAACGCCTCGGTGTGGGTGCCGGCGGGGGCGGCTGTGTCGACCATTGTGTAGATCGCCGCCAAGGTCGGGGCGATCGTGGCCCCGGCGAGTACGATCACCGCGCTCAACGCCAGCGTGCTGCCGGTCGCCACGATCAGGAATCCGTGTGCCAGTGAGAGGGCGACGAGAAGCACGGTCAGGCCTCGGGCGCGCCGGGCGCCCCCAAACGGGTAGCGGCGATTCCGCCCAGCATTGACCCGACGCCCCACAGGCCGAGCAGCGGCCCGGCCGCGGCGGTGCTGCCGAGCGCCTTGGCCGCGGCGGTGACGCCAACTTCGACCGCACCGAACGCCATGCCGGCGCCGAGCAGGGTCAGCACCAGCGTCCTGATCGCCGGCGAGCGCAGCGAGCCGCCGCGGGGGCGCAGCGCGGTTGGGTCAGCTCGCCAGCGTCGCGATCCGGGTTGGGCGGCAAAGGCCAGGGTGGCGGCGAGCATGACCAGACCACTGACGGCGAGCGCGCCGCCGGGCGACCACAGCACGCCGAGTCCCAGCGCGAGCGGCGGCCCGAAAATGAACGTCAGTTCGAGCACCGTCGACTCCAGCGCGTACAGCGCCGGCAGTCCTTTGGGGTCAAGCACCAGCCCGGGCAACATGGTTCGCAGGCACGCCGCCAGTGGCGGCGTCGCGGCGCCGCACGCGGCCGAGAGTGCGACCAGGATCGACGGAGACGTGGTGGCGGGTAGAAGCCCGATGGTGACCAGCAGGAGGGCCGTTACCGTCGCGCCCGAGACGAGGACCGTCGTCTGACCGCAGCGATCGACAAGCCGGCCCAGAATCGGTGAGGAAACCGCACCGAAGAGGGCGTAAGCCCCGGTGACGAGGCCGGCCACGGCGAAAGAGCCGGTCAGCCGCTGAGCATGCACCAGTAGCCCGATGCTGAACATGGCGAGCGGCAGACGGGCCAGAATCGAACTGGCGAAGAGCGCCGACGTTCCGGGCGCCGAGATGCTGGAGAAGCCTCTGCGTGTAGTGGTCATGCGGTGAATCTACGTCTCGGATGGTCCTCTGATAAGGGCCAATTCCGTGCTCGCTTAGTGAGCCGCTTTGGGTGCGCGCCTGAGGCGAACCGGTGCCGCCGGGAGGTCTGTCCGGGGCCCGGCCCGGTGGTAGTTCCGGCTCGGTGTCCATCGAGTGGGCCGGTTTGGGCCCGGAGCTGCTTCTGCGGCTAGATCGCGGTCTGGCCGAGCCGTTGGGATCACAGCTCGAGCGCGAGTTGCGAGCCGCGATCCGCTCTGAACGGCTCGGGGCGGGCGAGCGCCTGCCTTCCTCACGGGAGCTGGCCCGCGAACTGGGTGTGTCCGGGGGCTGGTTCAGAGTGCTACGCGCAGCTGCTCGCCGAAGGGTTCCTGAGCGCCCGCAGCGGCTCGGGGACACGGGTGGCCGCCGGCGCCGCCCACGAGGCACCGAAATCCGTCGCCCGGCCCGCTTTGCCCATGCACCCCAAAATCGACTTCCGGCTCGGTCGCCCGGATCGGACAGCTTCCCGCGTCAGGACTGGATGTGGGCGATGCGTGAGGTCAGCCGCACCGCACCGTCTCACACGTTCGGATATGGCGATCCGCGCGGAAGCCAGCGCCTGCGAGAGGTGCTGGCGAGCTATCTGCGGCGCGTTCGCGGCGCGGTTGCGATCCGGATCGGATCGTTATCTGCGCCGGTTTCGCGCAGGGACTCAACTTGGTTCCGAGCCCTCGCGCGCGCCGGGATTAGGCGACCGTCGCCTTCGAGGACCCCGGCCACCCCGAGGATCACGCGACCGCCGGTACTGGGACTGAACGCGATCCCCGTCACGGTCGACGAGCTCGGGATCGACGTCGCGCAGTCGGCGCGACGAGTGCCCGCGCGGCCGTCCTGACACCGGCACATCAGTCTCCCACCGGCGTCGTACTCGCTCCGAGCGGCGCCAGGCCCTGGTCGAGTGGGCTGCGGCCGGCGACGCGACGATCATCGAGGACGATTACGACTCCGAGTTTCGCTACGACCGCGACCCGGTCGGCGCTCTCCAGGGCCTCGCGCCAGATCGCGTCGCGCTGATCGGCACGGTGAGCAAGTCGCTCTCTCCGGCTCTTCGCCTGGGCTGGATCCTCTGCCCGACCGGGCTGCTCGACGCTGTCACCGAGGAGAAAGAGCGAGACGACCGCGGATGCCCGGCCCTGGAACAGCTGGCGCTGGCGACGATGATCGAATCAGGCCGATTCGATCAGCACCTGCGGCGGATGCGCGGCATCTACGCCGGCCGGCGCCGGGCCGTCATCGACGCATTTGCCGCGCACGCCCCGCGGTCGAGCCTCCGGAGGGCTGGCGGCCGGCATCCACCTCGTCGCCCGCTTCCTGATACGGCCGACGAGCTCGCCGTCGTCGCGGCGGCGCGTGAGCGGTCCGTCGGCCTGTATCCGATGAGCGCTATCGAGCGGAACGGCGCCCCCGCCCCCGCGGCTCGCCCTCGGGTTCGGCGCGCTGAGCGAAGCCGCGATCAAGCGTGGAATCTCGACTGTTGGCGATCTGCTCGCCGGCGGTTGAGCCGCCTCGTCACCCGGAGACGGGAGGCCTGCTGGGCATCATGCTGCTGGGTGGCCTTGGCCCACAGGCGCGCGAAGCGCTCCTTGCCGAGGGCACTCGGATCGACGCCAAAGTGGTCTCGCAGCGCCATAGCGAAGGCCGGCCGATCCTCCAGGACGGAGCGCTCGTGCCGCCCGGGAGCGTCGAGGAACATCGTGCGGGCGCGGGTAGTGTGACGATCCGGCTCGAAGTTGTACGGGCGCTGCACGACGAGCGTTTGCACGAAGCTCGAATCGGCTGAAGTCGACAAGCGCAGGTGATGGGGGCTGGAAGGCATCGAGCGCTACCGGTGTGTCTGAGAACCAGAAGCCCGGCATCGACCCGTACCGATGCTGGGCGACGCCACCAACCGCCTTGATCGCGTTCGAGCTCGACCTCGAACGCACCGGCGGTGACGACC